>NZ_VLKR01000001.1 GCF_007830445.1 Sphingobacterium siyangense
TTTCTACTTATTTCGAGTATTCGCCCGATATCCGCAGAGCTATCTATACCACAAATGCTATTGAGGCTATGCACCGTCAGATCCGAAAAGTGACCAAAACCAAGGGAGCATTTACTTCTGATCAGGCGCTGTTAAAGTTGGTTTATCTCACGGTTAAAGAAATATCAAAAAAATGGACCATGCCTGTCCGGAATTGGGGATTGACAATGCAACAATTACATAT
Source organism: Sphingobacterium siyangense (assembly GCF_007830445.1). Lineage (GTDB taxonomy): Bacteria > Bacteroidota > Bacteroidia > Sphingobacteriales > Sphingobacteriaceae > Sphingobacterium > Sphingobacterium siyangense. The sequence goes on from NZ_VLKR01000001.1 coordinate 224, forward strand.
TAAATTTGGGGATAGAATTAAAGCCTTCGGCAACTCCTTTTAGGGTTCGCACTCGAGGCTGAAAGCCTCTGAGAACGAACCCTAAAAGGAGTGATGTGACACAGTTCAGTTTACACTACCCTTCTTTTAAATTTTTAAAAGCTGTCTTTTTTTTAATTTGTTATAGAAATTATCCCAATGAATTTTCATTAGTATCAGTCATCGATTTCCATACGCATTTCCAGAAGATTTGGTCTAAATCCTGCCTTTGCATAGGCTTTTTTTGCACTCGTATTTTCTTCATAAACCTGAAGTCTTACTTCTGAAATATTTCTTTCTTTTGCCCAGTTGATCAATCGATGTAAAATCATTTTGTTGATACCCTGACCTCGATATTCGGGTTTAACAAACATAAATCCGAGGTAAGCATACTTTTCATATTTTTGATAAGGTTTTGCATCCAATAATCTCGCATATCCTGATCCGACAACTTGATCGTCAACAATTGCAACAAGAACTTCAGCCTCCCTGGACTTGATCAGTTCTAGGAGATCATAATAATGAATTTCGCCTAACTTTAATGTATTATCAAAAGGTCGTTCCGCTTCAACGATTCCCTGTTCAAACTCAATTAATACATTGATTTCGCTTTCTTTTGCTTGTCTGATGATTATTTCCATAATTAAGAATCTACGTCTATTATTTTGCCTTTTGTTGGCTATATCCACTGTTTGCAAATTACAAAACGAATAGCAACTATAGTATTATTTTCATATTTTAAGTTCTTGTAGAAAGGAACTTAAGAACCTTTTTGCCTTTTCAAATACAAGTTACATGTTTTATCACTTATAACAGACGGCCTATTTATCAAGAACATACTCTCGTTTTTCCAATACCCCATTTTTGTATAGTTCAGTATAAACCAACGGGCCTCTTTTTCTTGTGTTGATTATTGGTTCCCCCGTTTCTTCATTATATTCTTGTAATAATTTATAACACTTCCATTTGCCATCAGGAAGACCTCCTTTATACCTTGCTTCCAAGTACGTATACGAATCTGTAAATGATGGATATTCTTGTAAATCCACATACCGATTTGCTTTAAATTCTATCCAATTTCCGTCTTTGTGGTGATTTTTTATTGAGCCCTGTTCTTCATCAGTTTTATATAAACCATTCTGAGCATAATATCTGACAAATACTCCGTTACGTAAAAGCTGAAATTGATAAACAGGTTTTTGTCTAAAGGGATTCTCATTAAACTCATAATCCCGCAATGAGATTATAAAATTTTTATCTATATAAAATAATGTATAGTTCGTGAATCCCATTTCTCCCTCATGATAAAGATATATTCTTTTTACATCAACTGGATTCCCATTCTTTACTGAAATTAGATATATTTTTTCCACGAATGGCTCGTTATAACGGACTGCATTATATACAGCTAAAAAATGCAGCGAATACCCCCTATAACGGATAAAATTAGAGGCAATTCCAATCTGATTATATTCTTTGCCGATAGCTTGCTCAAATGGAAAAGAGACGTCATATGCTTCTGGTAGCACCACGAGATTGTTTTTGAGTAATTGCTCAAATTTGAGCGCATAAAGATTTTCTAAGCCACGATGATCTTGTATAGCAGACAATATGGAGTCGACAGGCAGTTGTTTTGAAATATTTGAATAGCCAAATGGAAGCGCTATGCAGTTTTTTTTATCCGCGTTAAAAAAGGTAGATCCTTTAACAAATACAGGTATATTTAAGCTCTTATTTTCCGTTTGTGCTTTGCAGTAGTTGGAAAGAAGCATAAACAAAAGAAGGATAAAAGTATCGTTAACTTTATTAAGCATAAACTTTTTATTTGTTCACATTGATCAAAACATTGCTCCACAAGTTTTAGGACAAACTGAGTCGGAATCCCCTACTTAATCTAAAAAGCCACCTCCTTAGCTTTTTCTAATGTTTCTTCGATATTTTTACATAAAATCTTGGGAATAAATTCCTCTCTTGGTATTCCGTTGATATGATACAATCTTTCAGTCGGAAATTGGAATCCAATTTTTGTTTCTGTGAGACGGAAATTTGAAATTGCGCCTAATAGTCCCGCCATAGGTGTGCCAATAACTGTAGCTCTATCTAGCGCGTCAAAACCAATAGCTATCCCTTCTCCCATACTTCCTGTCCAGTGTCCCACGAGGATATACACATTACCCTTGTAGGTTTTCTTACGTGGACTTACATACTCTACCCAATGTCGTTTTGTGTCATAATCCTTCTCATCAAATTCGTGAATCTGATAAGGCAGAACTTTATTGACAAACCGCCCCATAATAGCCCTTGCAACAGTTGAATTTCCGCCGCTAGGAGTTTCAGTCAAATCCAAAATAAGGTTTTTATTAGAAATCAAACTGTCAAGAGCTTTATCAAATTCACCGATCAAGTTGTTATTCCCCAATGAATTATTGATTTTGACATACCCCGTGTTTTCATTTATAACTTTATAATACAACAATTCATTTGAATTTTCGGCGAAGTAGTTTAGATCTACTGCGAATATTTCCGTAAGCCTGTTTAGTGTTATAAAGTCTGGCAGAGACTCTCCCCGCTCCCATTTTCCAACCGCTTGGGGGCTAACGAACAAAAGTTCAGCGAGCTGCGCTTGCGACATATTTCCCTCTTTGCGCACCTTGGCAATTTTATTGCCTAATTTTTTGTTATTCATAATTATTGTCTATTATGGTTTTCAACGTCACAAAGATATTCAGGGTAATCTGTAATTACGGCGAAAAGAGAAATACCTCCAGTTGTAATTATGCCACTTATCGTTGTATTCTAACAACTTCGCGTTGTTACTTCTAAAATATAGCCCTATGCAGCTGTTTAAACAAGATTTTAAGTAAAAACTCCTAAAAGACGAAGCTTTGTTTATAGTGACACCATCCAATATTTTAAATCTTGGGGTGAAGTCAAAGACAAATTTTGCCTAATTTAGGAACATTTACCATAGGAATCTAAGTTAAAACATGTTGTCTTCAATTATCCAGTCGGTAGATGATTTACTTGTAGCAATTCGCAGGCAACCATGAATACCGCCTAGCTAGTTTAAATATTTCTAGAATTTGATCTATATTTATGTACCTAAAATTTACATATGTTGGAGAATTTTGAGTTTTACCTTTTTTTAGTACTACTAATCACTATGTTGATCATGCTGGCGAAGAAAATTCAGGTTGCATACCCTGTTTTACTCGTATTAGCGGGACTTGTAATAAGTTTTATCCCGGGAGTTCCTCTTATAAAGATAGAACCCGAATTGATATTCATTATTTTTTTACCGCCACTCCTCTATGAGGCCGCTTGGTCAACTTCCTGGAAAGAACTCTGGCGATGGCGTCGGATTATCTTCAGCTTTGCCTTTGTTGTCGTCTTTTTTACAGCATTATCCGTTGCCGTTTTTGCCAACTATTTTATTCCAGGATTCTCCTTAGCGCTCGGTTTTCTATTGGGTGGAATAGTTTCCCCGCCTGATGCGGTTAGTGCCGGTGCAATTTTAAAATTTGTGAAGGTACCCAAAAGACTGGCGTCCATACTGGAAGGTGAAAGTTTGTTGAATGATGCTTCCTCTTTAATAATTTTTCGCTTTGCAATGATTGCTGCAGCTACTGGCCAATATGTATGGTACCAAGCCGCCGGAAGCTTTATTTGGATGTGTATTGGTGGCGTGGGAATCGGACTGACAATTGCCTATGTTTTTCTGAAAATGCACAAACTTTTACCAACCGATTCCAATACAGATATATTGCTAACTTTTATTGCACCGTTCTCGATGTATTTGGTAGCGGAACAGCTCCACGCTTCTGGGGTTCTTGCGGTTGTCAGTGGCGGCTTATTTCTCTCTTATCGTAGTCACGATTTTTTGAGCAGTGCATCCCGGATCCGGACAGTAACCGTATGGGAAAGCTTCTGCTTTCTATTGAATGGCATCGTCTTTATGCTTATCGGATTAGATTTACCAGAAATTGTTTCTGGATTGGGTGATACCAATATTTCTACTGCTATTGGCTATGGCGTAGCCGTTACAATAGTCCTTATTCTTGTACGAATTTTTGCAGGGTATGCTGCGGTAATTACCACCTTGATTATGAGAAACTTTATAACGGTTGCAGATGCTCAATCACCAGGTTGGCAAACGCCAATGATTATCGGCTGGACGGGAATGCGTGGTGTCGTTTCTTTGGCAGCAGCACTATCCATCCCATTAACTTTAGCTGATGGATCTCCTTTCCCTCAACGAAACCTTATTCTTTTCATCACATTTGTTGTGATTCTGTTAACCCTACTCGTTCAAGGCTTGACGCTCCCTTTTATATTAAGAAAAATCAAATTAGTAGATAGAGACTTTATTAGAAGTGAAAAGGAGATCGATTATGAAATCCAGAACAGATTGGCCCAAGTCGCCGTTGACAAGATTCGTAATGATTACGCGGACAAAGTTGAAAGTTTTCCTACCTTGAAGGATCAACTACAGAAGTATGAAAATCAACTGCGGAGCTCCGAGATCATCATTAATTACGCCGAATATCGTAAAATCTATATCGATATCCTCGAAACCCAGCGCATTTGGCTTATCAATAAAAACCGTGAGGAACTTTTATTGGACGAAGAGATCATTCGAAAACACCTTCGTTTACTAGATCTTCAGGAAGAAAGATTGAATATGAGAAGTTAGTTTATCCCTAGATCAGCCTAATGCTGTACATTAATGACCGACAATACCGTTTGAATTGTCGATCATTAATAGCTAATTTACTTAATCTTCATCCAAATAAATGTCGTGGACAACAAAACGAATATTTTTGCTAAACACCAACATATCCTCCACATCTTCAGAATCTATAGCATAAAGTGTTTCTACCCCACCTTCATCCAACAGTTCGGAATCTGGTATAAGTTCAAAAAAAGTGATTCCTTCAACAATGTATAATTCTTCAACTTTAATATATGATACATCCTGGCTTTTCCAAAGTGAGAGAATTTCCTTGGAAAACAATCGATAATTATTAGCTTGATTTGACATGGTCGCAAATTAGCAAAAAAAAACTCAATATATTTATGTCATAACGTTTCTAAAATCTTACTGACTTTTTCATTTTTAGGATTAATTTCAAAAACTTTTCGATAATTCTCTTTAGCGTTATCTATTTGTCCTGATTTCAGGTAGGCTTCCGCTAAACTATCATAAACATTTTCACTTTTAGGATATAGCATCGTATTCACTTTAAATATATCAACAGCTTGACTTATTTTATGCTGATTGAGCAGTTCATAACCTACGCCATTCAGGAAACCTTCTGAAAGCAAATCATTGGAACTATCCTGTTCTTTTGCTTTTTGATAAGCTTTTAATCCATCCTCGAAATTCCCTTCTAAAATAAGCTCCAGCGGAGTCCGGTCATTTGCATTGACTTTCGGATTTCTGGAATAAATCTTTTTATCGCGCAAAATCTGTACAAGCTCATATTGACCGCTTTCGGTATCCCTTGAAAATATGACGTTTACGTTTCGATCTCGCATAGCAAATGTATTTGCCGACACTTTAACCAATTCTACAGGCTTGTCTAGATTTTGGGCTGACATTAGCTTGCCATTTTGATTATAGACCCTTATAACACCATATCTTCCAGATCTATAACGTCCACTATTGTCATGTAGTTCTTGAGGACTTAGTGGCAAAATTTTATTTATTGGAGCTAGATAATTTGGCCATTGATAAGTTAATGCGACCGCTCGGACAAGTTCGTTGATAAATTCAGGTTTGTTTGTGTTCGTAAGAATAACTACTCCATCACCGCTTGTTTTATTTCCAATAAAATAGGAGCTAAAGCCTTCGTTCCATCCACCATGGCAAAAATAAGATGAGCCGTTATAATCTTCTAGGAATACACCTAATCCTATAATAGGTTCAATATAGGGACTTGTGAATTCTTCTGCCATCTTCTTAGAGATAACAAGACTACTTTTGCCATTTAAGGTCCGTTGAATATCGATTACGAATCTAGCGTAATCTTCTGCTGTTGACCATAGGCCCGCAGCCGCCTGTTCCGGGTAGACATGATATCTTCCTTCGACCTTTTTGCCATCCATCGTATAAGCCGTCGCCGCAAATTGTCTTTTCGATTCAGGAAGAGGCTGGGCAAAAGTGCTATTTTTCATACCCAAAGGTGAGAGTACCTTTTCTTCCATAATACTGCCATAATCTTTTCCTTCAATGTCAACGAGCATCTGTTGAAGTACCGTATACCCACCGCCTGAATATCGAAAATTTGAGCCAGGAAGTTTATCAACATAAACCATAGGTGTATTAGCTGGCTTTACACCACTCAGTACTTCAACAGCTGTAGGAATTGGGTCTGTTATCCGATAACCCGGGAATCCACTTACAGTAAGTCCCGCAGTATGGCTAACGATATTTTTTAGTGTAACATTTTCCCCTTTGGTCCAGTCATTTTCAGGTATTTTCCAAGATTTTAGGTACAAATTCACATCGACATTGGATTCCAACTTGCCAAGCTCAACTTCCTTCAGTGCGGCATATGCACTTACAGGCTTGCTCATGGAGGCCACCTGAAATAAGGTGTTTGACCTGACAGGCGTTTTCGAATCGAGATCGGCAAAGCCATAAGTTTTGCTCCATAATACTTCAGAGTTTTTTATCACAGCGATGCTTACCCCTGGAACCTGATAGAATTCCATACGCGATATAATATTCCATGTCGGTTCACCCTCAAAACGAACAGGAGGTATTAGACTGGATTCTACATGAGAAATCTCATTTATTTTTTGATGGGTCGTTTGAGCAAATGCGGTTGACACTAGTATCGCAAAAATTCCAGTAATTGGTAAAGCTTTCATTTTATTTATGATCATTTAAATGGTAATACAAAGCTTCTATCCTATCAATCTTTAGCTTTGTAATTCTTCATTTTAATCTAATACCAATTTTATTGCCAAAAACATAAGTCGCTATAATACAGTTTGATATCATAGTGTTTTAATACGATCAATTTAATTAGCTAAGGGATACCTCGATTTTCTAATATCGTCACCTGTCTACCTCATCCCATGTTCGCATGTAGCAGCCATCTTCATTGTCGTAGTAGGATCGTAAATAGAAGTTTCCTTTTGGTTGTATTGCGGAAAATATGAGCGGGGATACTAGCCCCGCTACATCATTTGATTAATTGATACTTAATGATTAGGATTACCATAGTAGTTTTGGTAATTCTGAATGGTAGCGCTAAACCATGCACCACAGCTACTATAATACATATCATTGGCTCCATAGCTGGTGTATGTTAGAACCTGAGTTTCGATCAACTGACCACTTGTATTATAGATACTCATCGTCAATCTACATAGCGTACGAGACTTTCCGAGCTTGATCTCTTTGGCTTCGCTCACAATATTCAAATTAGTTTTTCCAGTTTGTGATTCGTAAATCATTGATTTTTCAACAACGCTGTTGTCGACCGCTTTTGGACCTGTTTTTGCAAAAGTAGCAGATGACATTAAAGCCAAGGCTACGACGCTCATCATTAATTTTTTCATGTTTTTAAGTTTTAGATAAATACATTGGAGGACCAGCCTCTCTGTTAATTAATCCAAAACTGCTAATAAATTTAATTCAGCAAACCCTGTAATAAATATCTGTTGTAGTCGTAACAATATTCGGTTAGTTTGATCAAATTTTTGAAAATAAATAAGAATTTAAAAAATTCTACTACCTTTGCAATCATCAGATGATATGACTATATGAAGACTGAAGCTATCGTACGAAGATCCTTGGCGGAGGAAGTTGCCGCGGCAATAGAAGAAAAAATCAAATTGGGTGAATTTCCTGTAGAATCTAAACTTCCTACGGAACCAGAATTGATGAAGCAATTTGCTGTGGGCAGATCCAGCATTCGTGAAGCTGTCAAATATTTAAGTCAATCAGGCTATCTAAATGTGCAACAGGGGCTTGGTACTTTTGTCAAAAGTAGTACGGGTCATCATGCCCTTGATTCAAAAATTGAAAAAGCCAATTTTAACGATATTTTTGAAGTTAGACACGTATTAGAGTTGCGAATTATTGAAAAAGCAGCCTTAAATCGTACTTCGAAAGGTCTCAAAGATATGGCGCAGGCACTTAAAAATAGAGCTAAATATGCCGAAATGGGAAATTTGACCGCATGCGTTAATGCTGATATTGCCTTTCACAGTGCAATTGCTGAATCATGTGGAAATAGTATTTTGACCGCTTTATATACAACCTTGTCTGAGCATGTCAATAAGTTCTTCATGACTATTTATAAGGATACAGTCCCCTTCTTAACTTCACAACAGCAACACGAGGAACTGATGTTGGCAATTAAAGATAAAGAAGTGAAAAAAGCTGTTGATATTGCGAACCGAATTATCCAGCAACTGTAATTTTCCTGTAGCATATGCAAACTATCAATCTCAATATATTCTATTTTTATCAACTAAAACATCAGATGACCTGATGAATATTTCCTTTATGAAAACACAATCACTAAACCCGAGTGGATCTTGGAAAAGTTCCGAAACTGTCTATCCGATTTTATTTGCGATTAGTCTTTCACACTTGCTCAATGACCTGATTCAATCTGTCATCCCAGCAGTGTATCCCATGTTAAAGTCAAATTATGCCCTTAGTTTTACCCAAATTGGTATTATAACGTTAGTTTTTCAGCTTACCGCCTCTATTTTGCAGCCCTTCGTTGGTTTGTATACAGATAAAAACCCTACACCTCGGTCACTTGCCATTGGGATGTTTTTCTCTTTAGCCGGTTTGATATGCATTTCATTTGCGTCAAACTTTATTTACATTCTCCTTTCTGTAAGCCTTATTGGGATGGGATCGTCTATTTTTCATCCAGAAGCATCTCGAGTTGCTCATTTAGCTTCCGGCGGCAAAAAAGGGCTCGCACAGTCTATCTTTCAAGTCGGCGGTAATGCTGGTGGTGCAATAGGTCCCCTTCTTGTAGCGCTTATTGTTATCCCTTTGGGCCAACAATACATCGGCGTGTTTGGCGTATTGGCCATTATAGCCGTTATGATTCTTACTTACGTTGGTAATTGGTATCAAATACACCTCAAGCCTAAGACACAAACAACTTCTGTTAGTGCTCTAAAAGCTGACCTGCCGAAATCAAAAGTAATATTTGCACTTGTGATTTTATTGGTACTCATTTTCTCCAAATATTTTTACATGGCTTCAATGACCAGCTACTTCACCTTCTATTTGATCAATAAATTCCATGTTTCTGTTCAGGAATCTCAGATTTATTTATTTATATTTCTTGCTTCTGTTGCCGCCGGGACCATATTGGGTGGTCCCTTGGGAGACCGATATGGTCGTAAACTAATTATTTGGGTGTCTATTCTTGGAGCGGCGCCTTTCACCTTGCTATTACCTCATGTAGGACTTGGACTAACCATTATCCTTGCTATTATAATTGGTTTGATCATCTCCTCGGCATTTTCAGCTATCTTGGTTTATGCGACGGAGCTTATCCCCGGAAAGGTTGGTATGATTGCAGGCTTATTTTTTGGTTTTGCCTTTGGCATGGGGGGTATTGGATCAGCTGTGTTGGGCTGGCTCGCAGATCGTACTTCAATTGAATATGTATTCAACATCTGTGCTTATCTTCCACTAATTGGAATAGTTACAGGCTTATTGCCTAATATTACTCAAAAGAAAAATTAATTCTTTAAAAAGCCCTTCTTACTATTAAAGAAGGGCTTTTCAGTATTAATAACCTGGATTTTGAATTAGTTTAGTATTTCTATTTATCTCATCTCTGTGTATAGAGGTAAAATACATTTTGTCGTCCCAACTTCTATTTTCAATTCCTGGATCTATATTGGATACCACGTATTTATACGTGTAATTGCTCGGATCATATTTATAAATGGTTATTTTTTTACCATCTTTTAGTGTTCCCGTAATATTGATAATATTCGCCTTTCGGCCTAATGTCTCAGCGGCAATCATCCAACGTCTAGCATCAAAAAAGCGATGTTCTTCGTAAGCTAGCTCAATCCGACGTTCATTTCTATAACGGCTTTTTAATGCCGATCCAGTTTCGGTAATTGCGGGCATACCTGCTCTGAAACGAATTTTATTTAACCAAGTCTTAGCCTCCACATCTTCGCCCAACTCGATGCAAGCTTCTACATAGTTCAATACGGCTTCCGTATAGCGGAACAATGGCCAAGGAATACGTTGTCTTGTATTTTGGTCTTCCATCGCTGGATCTGGATCAGTAAATTTACGAATATAATAACCTGTTCGAGATCCATTCCAGTCTTCAATCGGACTCTTTCTTGTATCTAAGCCAAATTGAATCGTCTTTTGTCCCTGTCCATTTATAATTTCATATTGACCAGTCTGGATCTGATTATAAGGATCTCTTGTTTTAACATCAGCTGTCCTTGGTTTCCAATCAGCACCATCATAGAGTACAGTTGCTTTTAATCGTGGGTCCCGATTCTGATATGGGTTAGCCGCCATAGTGGCATTGGACCAATCAAATCGTTGACCAGATTGCGTTTCGTAATCATCAATAAGAAGTTGAATCGGTGTATTTCCTGCCCAGTTGTGATAACCATTTGGCCCATTGTCACGTCCTACCCAACCACCCCGCTCATCTTTTTCATCAATAAAAAACCTTCCTAAAATCAGATCTTTTATAGCTGACGCATCAGCCGATTTACTTCCACCACCCAGGGATAAAGCCATGTAATTTGCCGTACCATTATCTGATGATTCTGCAGCACTTAAATCAAGTTTGTACGCAAATTCACTATGATTTAGCACCTCTTTAGCAGCATTTTTTGCCTTCGTCCAACGCTCGGCTTGGTTACCGCTGGTGTACATTAAATATTCAGGATTTGTATATCCAGCTAACAAAGTAGACTTTGCTTTTGCTTTACTTGCATCATGAAGGTCACTAGCAGCATATAATAGTACTCTAGATTTTAAAGCTAATGCAGCTGTCTCACTTACACGACCTTTGATAAAAGTCGCAGTTTTCAATAAAAGTGAAGCACTATCAAGGTCACTCACGATCGCATTGACACATTCTTCATAGGTATTTCTTGAAACCATAAAATCGTTATCCGTCAGACGGCTTACATTTTTTACAAAAGGAACCCCACCGTAAAAACGCAACAATTGTTGATGATAGTACGCTCTAAAAAAATAGGCTTCTCCGAGTAATTTATTCGCTTTCCCTTTATCAAATTTTGGCTCAACCAGGTTCTTTATTGCAATGTTTGCGGCTCTAATACGTGAATACATACGGCCATATTCATAGGTATCCATGATATAACCCTGATCTGCCGGATTAGACCGCGATTCAGTGACGGTATTTATTCCACGATTTGGATGTGTAAATAAAGCCTCGTCTGTCATGGATGCCATTTCTTGCTCATAAAATCCGCCGACACCAAAACCATTGTAGATTTCGGTAACAAAGGCTTCGGATAACGCCGCGTCTGACCATGTTGTCTCATCAGGGATCTCATTAAGCGGCTTTGTATTGACAAAGTCGTCATTACAAGATTGCAGTGCAGATGACAGCACGAGTAATAAAACAGATATGTTTACAATTTTTTTCATTTTTTTACTTCATTAAATTTTTACCTAAGATGATCTAAAACGATAATAGTACCCCTGCGTTGATTAATCTCGCTTGTGGATAATATTGTCCTAAAGCATTAACAGCTTCTGGATCATACATTTTGATCTTGCTCCAAGTGATTAAATTCATGCCATTGGCGTATACTCGTAAGGAGCCTATACCAATTTTACTACAAATACTAGAAGGAAGATTATAACCGACCTCGACATTTTTCAATCGCAAATAGTCTGTACTTCGCATCCAATAAGTGTTATTGTACGAGTAATATTGATTGCTTCTGTCCGTCAACCTAGGATAGACACTACTTGGATTGCTAATACTCCAACGTTTTTCATAAAATTCTTCAAGGAAATTACCAATTGATCCCGATTCATCTGTTCCGACACGGATCTCTCCACCTGTAGCCCCCTGAAATAAGACCGAAAGGTCGAAATCTTTATAGCTCAAGCTAAAATTGAATCCGCCCTGGAAAGTTGGGTCACTGTTTTTGTCTCGTCTGACTTTATCATCTGGCGTAATTTTTCCGTCACCATTAAAATCTTGATACTTCATATCGCCTGGACGCAGGGTTTTTGTAATTGCACTATAGTCCAGTTTATTGTTGGCAATATCCTCCATATCACGGAATACGCCATCATAGACATAATAAATATCCGTCTTGATTGGTTTACCAGTGCTTTGCTGCCATGCTGGGGCACCTGGGGCCTCGTCCCAAAAGATAATTTTATTTTTAGCATAGCCTCCATTCACACCAAGGGTATATCCAAGCTCTCCTACTTTCCCTTTATAACCCAGATTAAACTCCCAACCTTTATTATCCACCTTACCAATATTCTCAGCCGGTAGTGTCATACCTGTGCTTTGAGGAACTGAGGCATTTCGCTGCCATAGAATTGAATTACGTCTATTTTTAAAAATATCAAACTCAAAATTTAACTTTCCTTGGAAAAATTGAAAGTCAAAACCAAGGTTATAATTGTTGGCAACTTCCCAAGTAATCAACTCATTTGGAACACGAGTTTCAAATAGCGTTTTCATCAATTGATCGTTAATTACATAGTTCCCAAATGAATAGGTCGAGAAATATTGATACTCTTGTAACTGATCTTTATAATAAATATTATCATTACCCATCTGACCATAGGAGGCACGTATTTTAAAATAGTTAACAACAGGAATGTTCTCCTTCCAGAAATTTTCTTCCGATACGACCCATCCTGCCATCGCTCCAGGGAAGAAACCATAACGAGAATCTGCAGGAAACATGTAAGAACCATCCCGGCGCCAAAGGAACTCCGCAATGTATTTACTTTTGTAATTATAACCGAAGCGTCCAAAATAGTTTAAACGCGCTCTGTCCCATGCGGTCCCATCATTATTTTTTTCGGCGTCGCCACCAGCAAATAGATAATCTATCATATTTGAAAGAAAATAGCGCCGATAAGCACTAAATTTATCATTGTTGATAGTTTCTCTGTTAACACCAGCAATAACATTCAATTGATGATCGCCAAATTTCCGTTCAAAACTCAAAATTCCACCAAGTAGAATATTCAACTGATCTTCATTACTTTGATTTAAATTCGGATCAGCGGGACCTCGTTTGCCAGCCTCCAGCGAAGGCGTTGTACCATCCGCTTCATAAGCCCCCTGCCACGAATACAAGGTCCATGGCATAACCCATGTTTTTTGATTTTTCACATACTTGTCAACTGACGCATTCAATGTTAATTTAAGGCCATCTATCCAAGGATTGGTAATATCCACTTGCCCATTTGTTTGGAAGTAGTAACGTTTGTCTCTATCATAACCAGTTGCATTAGTCGTAATAACTACTGGGTTTTCACCATTTTCAATATCTGGACCAGGCTTCCCATTAGGCCAAATTGCTGGTTGTGTCGGATTTCCACGCATCAACATCCTAAAGATTGTACCCGCACTCTTTGTCGGGAAGCTCCTATTCTCCTGCCTACCCAAAACGCCAAATTGAGTTTTAACATATTGACTGATGTTGGCGTCAAGATTAATTCTTAGGTCATACTGTTTATAGCCTGTCGCCGAGTTCTTATAGTAGGCATCTTGGTTTTGATAACCCAGAGACATCAAGTATTTAACATCTTCAGTACCACCGTTGATCTGCAAATTATGCCGTTGTTGGGGGGACCAGTCTTTTAAAGTTGCCTTATACCAGTCTGTATTCGGATGTCCCCAGGGATCTGATCCATCCTTAAACTTTTGGATATCTTCTGGTTTAAATGGAGCATCCAATACCCCACCATCCTTTTTATTATAGCTTCCTTTGTTGTTTATTGCCGTATAAGCGGCGGACCATTCTTCAACAGGTAGGTTATAAATCTCCAACTCATTTCGGATCTCCGCAAATTGCGAGGCATCTGTTAACTTAGGTATTACAGTCGGTTGGGAATAACCTTGATTAAAAGTATAAGAAAACTGTGGCTTCCCTGTCTTTCCTCTTCTTGTCGTCACAAGGATAACCCCATTTGCTGCCCGGGCACCATAAATAGCAGCGGATGCATCTTTCAATACCGAAATATTTTCTATATCACGGGGATTAATACGATCTATCCCGCCTTCGCGCGCGGGAACCCCATCAATAACGACCAAAGGACTGCTATTACCTAATGTATTTGTACCACGTATTTTGATATTCGAACCATCGTATCCTGGTTCAGCACTTCCGTTAGTTGCAGTTACACCCGGTACTCGTCCAGTTAATGCATTCGAAACGTTCAATGCCGGAGATTGAGCAAGGTCACTTCCCTTAACAGTAGCTACAGCCCCTGTAACTGTTTCCTTGCGTTGTTTCCCGTAACCAACAACAACGACTTCTTCGAGATTGGATTCCGAATTCAAAAGCGTGACATCTATCGCATGCCGTCCTTTTACAGATTCATCCATAGACTGCTTACCCACCATACGAAAATTAATGATCGCATTCATAGGGACCTTATCCAATTTGTACATACCTTGATTGTCGGTTTTTGTTACTAGACTTGTTCCATTTACAGATACTGTTACTCCAGGAATCGGCATTCCTGTTTCATCATGTACCGTTCCAGAAACACTTAGCTCCTGTTGAAAGAGAATTCCATAGCTTGCGAGGGTTGCAGCATCAACGATTTGAGGACTCAGGGCCACTAAAGAGCACAATGATCCAGTCCAAAACGCTCTCTTCCATTGATTTGAGAAATAATGGCAGTTAATCATAAAAACTGTTTAATTGTTTAAATTTTGTATTTAATTAGTTATTTTTTTACCCCTTAAAGACATGTCGGTTTAGGTGTCTTATCAGGAGTGGTTTATAATTGTTTATCTGACATGAAAATACGAAAATAAATATACAAAGCAAGTGTTAATTTTACACTATTTAACATTTAAACTTTAATCAATTGAAAGTAAACTATTTGAAGAAACAAACTGGCTAACCTTATTTTTGTATCATGTATAATCCGGCCTTATGAGGATGATATTTGGGACAAAAAACACCTAACAGCTCGTCTTTAAGAGAAATTTTTACAAGAAAAGTAAACTCTAGTATACCGAAAGTATATTATCAATTTTTTAAATAATAATATGCATCTTTATCCATTATAATTAGATCTGTAATTGATTTTTTTAAAACAACTATGTATATACAAACAATGGAGCTCAATACGGATCTATTAATAACAAAGAAATAGTTGTATCTACAAACAAAACTATGAACATAAAAATTAGGCAAGAAAAGTCAAGTGACCCAACTATTGTATTCGAACTGATCCGAATCGCTTTTGAAAACGAACAGTATAGCGATCATCAAGAGCACATTTTAGTAGAAAAACTAAGAAAGAGAGCGGAATTTATACCACAAATGTCAATCGTAGCAGAAGTTGAAGGAGAAATAGTAGGCTACATCCTCCTGACAAAGGTGCAGATTATTGATAAAGAGAATCAAAAAGCATTCGATTCTCTCGCCTTGGCTCCTGTCGCTGTGCTACCTCAGTTTCAAGGACAAGGAATTGGCGGTAAATTAATTCTTGCTGCCCATCAGATTGCAAAAGAATTGGGTTTTGGATCGGTAGTTGTGCTCGGACATGCAGACTATTATCCTAAATTTGGATATGTACCTGCATCAGTCTATGGTATACAATTTCCATTTGATGTTCCTGATGAAAATTGTATGATAAAAGAACTAACAGACAATTCCTTAAAAGGTATACAGGGCACTGTCCATTATCCAGAAGAGTTTGGTGTTATTTAATAAACCAAACTCTTCATTATGATTTGATGCCAATTAACAATCCCATTTAATATTTAATCGGATAGTCTTGCATAAATTCAAACTGATAACCATCTTTTTTCAATGCATCTATTAAAGAAGACAACTCCTGCTGTCCCTTTTGCGTTTGAAACATATCATCATGCATCAAGAAAACAACATTATTAGGCACCATTGAGCTTTTATTGTTCATATAATTCCGAATGTGTGACAAAGTAGACTCCTGGCTTTGTATAGGTGCACCAGTGATGCTATTAAGCCGCCACTCGACATCCCAACCATAAATTGTATATCCGTTCTTATGCAACAAATCGGCGGTACTGGATCCATTCTTAAGGTCGATCTTACGAACATCATCATATATCCAAATATTCCTGCCTGGAAGTCGAACGATCTTATGTTTTAGATTGAGATCTTTTTCATTCTTTTCAAAATCAGCAAAAGCATTTTGGGGGTTATTATAAAATCGAGAATACTGATTGTTTGCATGTGTATAGCTATGATTATAACAGGCTATAAGCGGATTGGATTCATAACGGGCAAGATCACGTTTCCTCCCTTTGCTCATATTAGCGTGCTTACCAATCAAGAATACACTCACTTTAATGTTTTTTTCTTTCGCAATAGAATCAATAAAGGCACTACCAATCAATGGTCCGTCATCAAAAGTCAGGTAGATATGTTTTGGATACGTATCAAATGCTTTCCGCAGGGAATCCTTAAGTTCTCGTTTTTGTTGTTTGATCGGAACAGGATGCAAGCTATCTACTGTAAATTGAATCTGATTTTTCTGAAGTGAATCCCACCTATTTAACAAATGTGGTATTTTTTCCTTGACAACCAATTTTTCCGTAAGTGTGTCCTTCAGCTCGCCTTTTCCCAAGACCTTGTTTGAAAAATCCCTACATGCGGTTACACTAAACATTGTACTACAAATGAAAAGTACCACAAACAACCTACTACACTTCATATCAATCGCTATAACTTTAATGAATTTCTTTTTTCAAAATTACTACAAAAACCTATTTATTAACCATAAAATCTTACAAATCCCTACTTTCAGGGATAAGGTTAGTAACCTTCAACAATCCCGTACACCTCTTTTTATGGCTTCAGTTTTTATTATAAATCCGATATAAGAAACAATCGTGCCACTTTTTTCGACAGTTGGTCTCTATTTCTTTTTAAAAAATAGTGCTTTGTTATATTCAAAATTCATGCGTGCTATATTCAAAACTGATATACCTTGTGGGCACTCCACCTCGCAGGCTTCTGTATTCGTGCAGTGACCAAATGACTCCAAATCCATTTGCTTCACCATATTTAAAACACGTTCACTGCGCTCTTCTTTTCCCTGTGGAAGCAAAGCCATATGGGTAATCTTTGCGGAGGTAAATAATGCAGCACTACCATTTTTACACGTTGCAACACAAGCACCACAGCCAATACAGGCCGCTGAGTCAAATGCTGACTCAGCTAACTCATGTGAAATAGGAATCACTGTCGCGTCTGGGGCTTGACCAGTATTGATGGATACAAATCCCCCAGAAGAAATAATTCGGTCAAATGCCGAACGGTCCACTTTCAAATCCTTTTTAACCTGAAATGCTGCTGATCGAAAAGGTTCGATAAGAATCGTATCATTATCTTTGAATGAACGTAAATGTAGCTGACAGGTGGTTGTATGCTTAAGAGGTCCATGTGCGATGCCATTGATCATCATACCGCATTGCCCACAGATCCCTTCGCGACAATCATGGTCAAACTCTACAGGTTCGTCTCCATGCGTAATAAGCTGTTCATTTAGGGTATCCAGCATCTCCAAAAACGACATATGTGGATTGAGATCTGTTAAGGTGTAAGTAACTAATTTTCCTGCAGCGTCGCTATCTTTTTGCCGCCATATTTTAAGGTGTAAATCCATAATCGTTCTATTTATTTATAGCTCCTTACAGTTGGTTGTATCTCTTCAAAAATTAATGGTTCCCGAATTAGCTCAGGTTCTTGCCCCTCTCCCTTCCAGGCCCAAGCGGAAATAAACTGGTATTCAGCGTCATTCCGTAATGCCTCCCCATCTGCAGTCTGATATTCCTCCCGGAAATGTGCCCCACAGGATTCGTTCCGCGTCAACGCATCATAACACATCAATTCTCCAATTTCAAAGTAATCGGCTACACGTCCAGCTTTTTCCAATTCCGTATTTAAGGTATTGGCTTCACCACTAACAATAACATCTTTATAAAACTCTTGCTTCAGCCTATTAATCTCCACAATAGCATAACGGAGGCCTTTCTCATTACGCGCGAGCCCACAATAGTCATAGAGTATTTTACCCAGTGTTTTATGAAAATAATCCACGGTTTTACTGCCTTTAATCTTTAAAAATCGATCAATTTGCGCCCGAACACCTACCTCTGCACGTTCAAACTCAATATGGTCTGTAGAAATTTTGCCCGTGTGAATATCGTTTGCCAAATAATTTGCAATCGTATAGGGTGCAATAAAATAACCATCCACAGAGGCTTGGAGCAAGGAATTGGCACCCAATCTATTTGCACCGTGGTCTGCAAAATTAGCTTCACCTAACGCAAATAAACCCGGCAGGCTTGTCATCAGCTCATAATCTATCCATAATCCCCCCATTGAAAAATGGGCGGAAGGTGAAATCATCATCGGTTCTTTATAAGCATCATATCCCGTAATCTTTTCATACATATCGAACAGATTACCATATTTCTCTTGTATTTTCTGTTTCCCCTGTTCTCTAATAGCTTTCGCAAAATCAAGGTAAACAGCATTTTTAAGTGGACCAATCCCAAAGCCAGCATCAATCCGTTCTTTGGCCGCTCGAGATGAAATGTCCCTTGGAGCAAGATTACCAAATGCGGGATAACGACGCTCTAAATAGTAATCTCTCTCTTCCTCAGGAATAGCGTTCGGTTCCCGCTTCTCATCTTCTTTCAAAGGAACCCAAATCCTTCCATCATTACGTAACGACTCTGACATTAGTGTTAATTTAGACTGATAATCGCCAGACTGCGGCAACGAAGTCGGATGAATCTGAATCCAGCTCGGGGAGGCCATTAATGCCCCCTTCTTGTGTGCCCGCCAAATGGCAGAGCCATTACAGCCCATTGCTAGTGTCGATAGATAATAAATTTTACCGTACCCTCCAGTTGCCAATATAACGGTATGTGCAGCGTGTCGTTCAAGCTCCCCTGTATCAAGATTTCGAACAATAACGCCACGGGCCTTTCCATCTATTACAACGATGTCGAGCATTTCATGTCTGGAGAAAAGCTGTACGGCACCTTTGCCGACCTGACGCATAAGTGCCTGATACGCTCCCAAAAGAAGCTGCTGTCCAGTTTGACCTCTCGCATAGAATGTACGACTTACATGTACACCTCCGAAAGATCGATTGTTCAGATAACCTCCATATTCACGACCGAAGGGAACACCCTGTGCAACTGCCTGGTCGATTAAATTGAGCGAACATTCGGCCATACGATAGACGTTGGCCTCACGGGCACGAAAATCACCGCCCTTTAGCGTATCAACAAACATACGATAAACACTGTCCCCGTCATTTTTATAATTTTTTGCAGCATTTACACCACCTTGAGCAGCCACAGAATGTGCCCTTCTCGGACTGTCCTGAAAGCAGAAGGATTTTACCTGATACCCCATCTCCCCAAGAGAAGCCGCTATGGAGCTACCTGCCAGTCCGGTTCCGATAACGATAACATCCAGTTTTTTACGATTTGCAGGATTAACAAGCTTGGCAGTCTTTTTATAACGAGTCCATTTTTGATCCAATGGTCCATCCGGTATTTTTGAATTTAATGTCATAACTTCTCCCCCTTATTTAACTGTAAAAAATATATAAATAGGCATCAAAGCGAAACCAATGCTGATGATGACCGAATAGCTGATACCAATAATCTTAAACCATTTAACAAATTTGGGATGGAATAAGCCTAAAGTTCGAATCGCACTATGGATCCCATGAATAAGATGATAACATAAGGCAACCATCGATAAAACGTAAATAAGGACATACCACCATTGCTGAAAAACCTCGATTACAAGTACATATAGATCCTTGTTACCGCGTTCATCAAGTGGAGGAGCGCCAAATTTGTACACGTACCAAAAATTCTGGAAATGGATAACTAAAAAAATGAGGATCAGGGTCCCTAAAATCCCCATATTGCGCGAATACCACTTACTTGCTCTTCCCCGATGATCTGAAACATAGTGGGCACCGGTCTTTTTATTCTTTACGGTGATGATCAATCCGTCCAACGCATGCAAAATAATGCTGGCATAGAGTACGTAAGAAATAATTTTGATCAAGATATTGCCTGCCAAAAAATGGGAGTAGGCATTAAATTGTAGATGTGCTTGTTCCTGCGGTAAGAATAGCTGTAAGTTCCCTAAAAAGTGAATCAGTAAAAAGAACGCTAAAAATAAACCCGTCAGACACATAAGCATCTTCTTTGACAATGTAGATAACATAATAAGATCTTAATTTTAATAATAGCCTATAACCTTCATCCACAATCCACCAACGCCCATATAAATCACCAATAACACGATACCAATTTCCAGTCCACGCAGCCACCATGATTTTAAATCGACATATCCGCTTCCAAAAAATACCGGTGCAGGGCCGTGGCCATAATGTGTCAAAACACCATAGATAGAGCCCAGGAATCCAAGCATCATTGCAAGCAACATTGGCGGAATACCCAAAGAAACACCAACCCCCAACAAGGCCGCATACATAGCCGCAACATGGGCGGTAGCACTCGCAAAAATGTAGTGACTAAAGAAATAAACAAGAATGATTACCGGAAAGGCTATTTGCCAACTTAAATCACCAATCTGTACTTTGATCAGGTCGCTAAACCAGCCGATAAAGCCAAGCTCATTTAAGGAACTGGCCATCATAACCAAAACAGCAAACCAAACAATCGTATCCCATGCTCCTTTTTCGGCTTTAACATCCTCCCAGGTCAAGACAGAGGTCAGTAAAAGTAGTGTCAAACCGATGAAGGCTGTGGTTGTAGCATCAATTGAAAAAGAACCACCAAAAATCCATAATGCCAATAAGATAAAGAACGCCAAAAGCATTAACCATTCATTCCTGGAAATTGGTCCCATCTCTTTTAATTTCTGCGCCGCCATCTTAGGTGCATCACCTGTTTTTTTCAATTCAGGTGGATATAACTTATAAAGAACAAGCGGTACTACAAAAAATGCGACAATACCGGGTATAAATCCAGCAATCGCCCAGGACATCCAGGTAATATCAATTCCTAGGTTCGCAGCAAATTTTTGACACATTGGATTACTGGCCGTTCCCGTCAAAAACATCGAAGAAGCAATTAGATTCATATAATAACTATTTAAAGTTAAATAGGATCCCAATTTTCGATGTGTCTCTGGCTTATCTGGAACAGAATCAAAACTAATTGCCATCGATTTCATAATGGGGTAAATAATCCCTCCCCCTCGGGCTGTATTACTAGGAATCGCCGGAGCCAAACAAACATCCGCCAAGCCCAATCCATAAGCAAGTCCTAATGAACTCTTTCCAAAAACTCGAATAAAAAGAAAGGCAATTCGATTTCCCAGTCCAGTTTTAATAAAACCCCGGGCAATGAAAAAGGAGATACCAATCAACCAAATTACCTTATCTCCGAAACCCGTCAAAGCTTTAGTAATCGACTTACCCGCATCTCCAGGGGCTAATACTTGTGTCAGGGCCGTAAACGCGATGGCCATCATACACATGGTACCCATTGGAGCTGCTTTTAAAATAATCCCAAGAATGGTTGCAGCGAAAATTGCAAATAAATGCCAGGCTTCCGGACTGACGCCTTTCGGTATTGGGATAAACCATAAAATGAGTGCTACTAGAAAAGTAATGGCAACATTTTTAATACTGATTTCTTTCATGATAAACGTAGTTTAATAGATTAGAATCGACTTTGTACTTGGACAATAAATAAATTTTTGTTGAATTCGCTGGTATTCTCTGTCTGCTTTTTATATCGGTCCAATTGAAGTCCCAACTGTATCCTTGCACCATAATTTTTTAAAAATTCCAAACCAAACATCGGCGTATATGTTTGACGCGCATTTGCATTGAGTTTATAATTAGGATCAATGTATTCATATCGACAAGATAGCTCGAAAGCGCTTAAATTGAAATAATTTACTTCATACCTTAAGTTTGGTAGAAAGTAGATGCCGCGGACCAAATAGTCACTCAACTTGGATGTTCGCGCACTTTCTTCCAAAGAATAATACAGGTTATGATTGATCGCCTGCTTTGCTTCCAGTTGCATATCAAGATTCCATCGTTTGCCAAAACTGACATTACCAGTTAGATCTACCCCCAATGCATGTACCTGTTTCTTCATCACATCGCCAACGCCACCATTAAGTCCTAAATTGACACCGTACTTCTTTGAAAGTCCAAAAACCAGACGAGTGGCATATTGCTTACCATTATCGTTATCAACAACTTGATTCTTCCCGTTCCCATTCACCACAGATAGGGAATAACTAAAGGGCATATCGCCTAGCGTAGTCTCGCCTGTCGCAGCAACCCCGATTTGAAAACTTGCCCAACCTAATTTACCGAATTCAAGATACTGGTTCGACCAGTCCAAAGATTTGATGATGTCAATAGGATAAGTTTCCTCGATGCCAAACCAAGGACGAAATTGGCCCACTGTGATTGCCAATTTGGGACTAAATGTATATTTCAAGTAGGCATTTTCGAGCACTTTTGTTTTGGGATCACTTTTGAAATCGGCAAGGTTAGCTAATACGGCAACTTCAGTACGCTTACTAATTTGAGCGCGCATCTGTACCCGCATATATTTCACCATAAAATTGTTATCCGTACCTGAGCCATCACTGTGATGTAGCCCGTTGACATCGACATCTTTTGTAGCACTAACAAGGTAACGGGCCTGAAACAAACCTTTCACCTGAAGCTTGGGATAAGTCGTGTCATCTTTTTTTTGTTGCACAGAATCAACTTTATGCTCTTGTACAGTACCTGGTTCTTGCCCTTTGACCAAGGTATAGCTCAATAAACATGCAATAGAAATTGGAATGTAGCGTTTCTTCATACTTAAACAATTTTTTTCTTAGCCAGTAGCCCAGCTTACTTCTCATTGTTAATAATCTTGTCGTTCTAAATCTAATGTTGTAGGTACAACACATAGCTTAAAAAAATGTTTTGTTATTCTAATAAAATTTAATAACTGTAAGAAAATCAAACAGATTAAAAAAAGATCAGGTATAAATTCCACGTTTTTATGTAATTTCACAAGCGAATTTCAATACAATCTAAATTTAAAACCTATAGATTGATCTTTTTATGAATTTTGTTCTTCATGAAAAAACTTCATCATTTAAATATGTAATACATTTTAGAATCGATAAATATATTATGAAAGAAAAACTAATCAGAACATGCTTTATTGGCCTTGCGCTCCTTTTGATCCAAAGCTTTTCAGTATCAGGCGTTCACGCCACAGACAAAGAAAAACCCGCTATGTTTTGGACCTGGCTAGATTACAACGCCAAAACAAACTTTGATTCTATTTGCCGTGAGATGAACTATCTGGGGATCGATGGCGTGATGTTAAATGCTGCTAGTCCAGATGAGTATCGTGTAGCGATTCCCATTGCAAAAAAATATGGCATTCAAGTTATCGCCTGGCTTTGGACGATGAACCTGGAACATGATAGAGATAAAATACTCAAAGAACATCCAGATTGGTTCAGCGTCAATCGCAACGGAAAAAGTCTCGCAGATACCACTGCATACGTTGGTTATTATAAGTTTTTATCGCCTGTAGTACCAGGAGTAAAAGAATACATCAAAAAGAAAATTGAATCCTATTGTGAAGTTGAGGGATTGGAGGGTATCTCTATTGACTACAACCGTTATGTGGATGTTGTCCTCCCCACAACCCTTTGGCCTAAATACAATATTGTCCAAGATCGCGAGTATCCCGCTTGGGATTACGGATACCATCCCATTGCTATAGAAAAATTTAAAAAACAATATGGCTATGACCCTCGTGCACAAAAAGATCCATCGAAAGATCTCAAATGGCGCCAATTTCGTTGCGATCAGATAACAGATATCGCCAATATGATTGCAGAAATTGTTCATTCTCATGGCAAAACAATGGCGGCATCCCCTTTCCCGACCCCCAAAATGGCTTCACGTATGGTACGTCAAGATTGGGGTAAGTGGAATTTAGATGTTGTTTTTCCGATGGTGTACAGCAATTTTTATACAGAAGATCCAAGCTTTATTAGCGATTGTACCTTAGAAAATGTGCGCGACAAAGGTGCAAATACGACCTTATACTGTGGGTTGATGGCTAAAAATAATGAGGAAATATTTACCGATATGGATGAAGCGCTAAATAATGGTGCGCAGGGAATTTCTATTTTTACCATCCATAGCCTAAAAGATCCTCAAATCAAGGAAAAATTCAGAGCCTATACAGCTGCTGCGAAAGCGAGAAAAGCTCAAAATAATGGAACTTTAACACGCTTGGCGCACGTGAAAATCGAAAATAATCCCTTCAAAAAAGAAGGAATTATGAAATTAATCAACCAAAAGATACAAGATTTGGTCCGTTCAGAAAACCCTGCTGCGAGCCCGATAGCATTATCAAAATATAAAAAAATAGATGCATATGATGTGACTCAAAAATACCTGGTTACTGATAAAGTGAGCAAAAAGAATTTTTACGTCACCTTCTTTTTCTATGGCGGTATACTTTCCGGTTGGAATGTTGATCCAGCTCCAAATGCAGCCTAAGGGATGACCTACTAGGAAGAGGTGCTAAAATGTTATCTATTTAGGACCTCTTTTCTTTTTAATACACTGTTCCCTATCTTTGGAACGAACAAATAATTAAAAAATGAGAAAAAATGTTAGGTTGGTAGCCTGTGTTATAGGCTTGATATGTTGTGGATCAATTCCTGTAGCCTTTGCTCAAAATGGCATTCAAAATCAGCAGGATGCTAAAACCGCAATTATTGATAAAGCATTATTGGATAAAATATTGGATAAAAATAGACAGTCGTTCAAAGAAGGTAAAGTAGCCGATTATATTCCGGAATTGGGTAAAGCCAACGCATCGTCCATCGCTCTTTCGGTTGTAAATAGTGATGGAACAATCGTTAGTATCGGAGATGTGCAACAAAGATTTACAATTCAGAGTATTTCAAAAATTGTTTCATTAATGGTCGCTGTATTGGAAAACGGAGAACGAAATATTTTTGATAAAATGGGGTACTTTGGTACAGACAAACCTTTCAATCATTTTGCGAATTTGGAAACATCGGGTAAACCGCTCAATCCAATGATGAACGCTGGTGCCATTTTAACGACATCGCTTATTAAAGGAACAGGTGAGGAACCTTTTCTTAAAATACTCAATATGATTCGTTTTATAACAAATAATGAAAAGATTGAGTATAGTAAACCCGTATATAATTCGGAACGGGAGACTGGAAATCGAAACAGAGGTATGTTCTATCTGATGCGCAACAATGGACTCATTGATGGTGAAGGTGAAGATAAACTAAATAATTATTTTAAACAGTGCTCAATTGAGATAACCGCAGAGGATCTAGCTAAAATAGGTTTCTTTTTTGCCAATCACTGCGTGCGTTATGACGGAAATAAGCAATACAATAATCCAAGTCTATCTCAGCTAGTTCAATCGCAAATGCTCATTGCAGGTATGTACGAATTTAGCGGCGAATATGCCAGAACTGTGGGACTTCCAAGTAAATCGGGCGTGGGTGGTGGAATCGCGGTAAGTGTACCGAATAAAATGGGTATAGGGGCCTATAGTCCAGCCTTGGATCAACACGGTAACTCGGTAGCCGCTTATCGCATGATATTAGATTTGGTGAAAGAGAAATCACTAAGCCTCTTTTATTAACCTTAGTAAATTCTAGTTAACTATAACATGATACGGACAGAACCAATCATCGCAGTGGATAACGTTCCCAAAAGCTCACAATTCTACCAAAAGCTTTTAGGCTGTGCGAGTCAACATGGAGGAGAAACATTTGAAATTCTCACGGATAACGGAACTGTTATTCTCTGTTTACACAAATGGGGTGAACATGATCACCCTACTATGCGGAATCAAATACATGCAGGGAATGGATTCATATTATTCTTTAGAGTAGACAATTTAAAGCAAATTTTCGAAAACGCTACTTTGCTAAATGCAGTCATAGAGAAAGATATACATTACAATGAGAATTCTTTGAAGGATCAATTTATTCTACGTGACCCCGACAACTATTACCTGATTGTATCAGCCTAGTCAGATCTATTTGTTTGTCAATCGCATACAGGATTGTATTCATCGGTAAAATCTCCGTTCTTAAACCAGTTTAACTTTTGTATTGAATGTTTGATGCAACTTTGTCTTATCAAAATTTAAAACAATGACCACACGATTTAATATTGCAAAAGTAGATGCAACCGCCTATAAGGCGATGATGGGATTGGAAACATATCTCAACGATATTTTTTTAAATCCTATTCAGAAGGAACTCATAAAAATACGTGCTTCACAGATCAATGGCTGCGCCTTTTGCTTAGATATGCACACGAAGGATGCACTGAAGTGTGGTGAAACTCCACAACGGATATTTTTATTAAATGCCTGGCGAGAAACGGATCTATTCACCGAGGAAGAACAGATATTGTTGGAGATGACAGAAGAGATCACATTGATACATCAAAAGGGATTGACAGAAAGCACTTTTCAAAAAGCAAAAGAAATATTTGAAGAAAAGGAGATTGCACAGATTATTATGGCGATTATTACCATAAATGCATGGAATAGAATTGGTATCAGTACCCATTTGGAACTATTAAAATAGTGCTAGAGACTTCGTTAAAAAGCTTCTTCTACGATTAGGAGAAGCTTTTTCATTTACAAATAATTTCCTTTTATTTTCCTGTTAAAATCCCAATTATCATTTATCTTTATTAGGAAAACCTATATAAATACATGATTATGAAAATCATAAAAAAAATCCTCATTGTTTTAGCGGTCATCATCGCTATCCCCTTAATTACAGCGATCTTTGTCAGTAAAGACTTCTCGGCCCAAAGTGAGATCACGATCAATAAGCCAAAGCAGGAAATGTTCAACTATGTAAAAATGCTTAAGAACCAAGACAACTTTGGTGTATGGCAGCTTTCAGACCCGGAAATGAAAAAAACTGAACAGGGTGTAGATGGTCAAGTTGGCTATAAATCCAGCTGGGATGGTAAGAAAGTTGGTAAAGGTTCACAGACTATTACAAAAATAGTCGATGGCGAAATGATCGAAACATCCCTCGATTTCGGCATGGGTGAACCAGCCAAGGGTTATTTCATCTTAAAAGAGATCTCGCCTAATCAAACCTCGGTGACTTGGGGGATTTCAGGAAAATCGCCCTATCCATGGAACTTTATGAACTTATTTATGAATATGAACAAAGATTTCGATCAGGGACTGAAAAATCTGAAAAATAGACTAAAATAGAGACTATACAAAGCAAAAAAAGGTGGTTAAAATAAACTTTACTTTAACCACCTTTTCTTATTTTTAAAAGGAACAAAATTTATCTTCTGCGCATTAAAATTCGTAGAATGTACCAGAACAGCAACATTATTGATGAAAATAGCTGTAGGGCCGCCCCAACATATTGCTCGTTGCTGTAACTATACTTCAGATTTTGAGTTTGATAGAGTATGCTTCCGGAAGCGAGGCCAATCATTGCAACCGAGAACCATAATCCAAGCTCAAAACCAAAAATAGCACCAGCCACAATTGCCCCCAAGGATAAGAAGCCTCCAATTACCAGGATATTCCTGAGGAATGAAAAATCTTTATTGGATACAAATGCTACGACAGTAAGCCCGGTAAACAATGCCAAAGTCATTATACTTGCTTGATAAATGACACTAATTCCTTCTGTCATAAACACCGCCATAAAAATCATTGGCAGAAAGATAATTGCTTCCAGTACAATATAGAAAGCTAGTCCAAGATATTGGGTTTGACGGCTTTGCGAAAGCGTCCATCTTGATGAAAGTGTGGACCCTAACCAAAAACATCCCAATAAGAATAACCAAATAAATTTTCCGCTAACCATCCAAACGATAAAATCATAAGGGATCAATTTGATCAGCAAAGTTTCCAAAACGATAAATGCTAAAATCGAAAGCGCAACATGAAGATAAGTTTTTTTATAAAACACTCCCCTTTCAGCATCTTCATTGATTAGAATGTACTCTTGTGATTCCATAAAACAAATACGATTGATTAAATAAGGATTAAAAATAAGCATTAATTCTATTTCCACAAGAAAGAAGTTTGCATAGGCTTATAAAAAAAGAACCCCGCCTAGCGGGGTCCATTCAAACAAACAACTTATTTCCAGCCTCCTCCCAAATCTTTATAGATATTGACAACAGCATTGAGCTGCTGCTTCTTCGTTTCTATCAATTCAAGTTTCGAATCCAGCACATCGCGTTGTGTCATCAAAACCTCCATGTAGTCTGCCCTCGCTGATTTAAAGAGATCATTTGACACAGACACGGAATTATTCAGAACCTCAACTTCTTTTGTTTTGAAATCGTAGCTGCGCCCTAGGTTTTCAATATTAGAAAGTTGTGTAGAGACTTCTAAGTAAGCATTCAGAATTGTCTTCTCGTAATTATATACAGCCTGTATTTGTTTCGCGTTGGCCGTATTAAATTCCGCTTTAAGCCCATTCTTATTTATCAATGGTGCTGCAAGCTCCCCTATTAGATTATATAAAACTGATTCAGGCATCTTAAATAGATAGGAAGGCTTGAAGGCCTGCAAACCCAAAGCAGCCGAAATCTCCAACGAAGGGTAAAACTCTTTCCGTGCGATCTGTACGTCCAACTTCGCGGCAGCGAGCTCATACTCTGCCTCACGAATATCAGGTCTATTGCTCAGTAATTGGCTCGGTATGCCTGTTTGAACCTTCGCCGGGATCAAATCGACAAAATTGCTTTTGTCACGTTTGATCTCTTGTGGAAAACGCCCCAACAGAAAATTAATACGGTTTTCAGTTTCTTTGATCTGCTGCCTGGTCTCAAATTCCATACCTTTGGTTTTCAACACTTCAGCCTCAAACTTTTGAACCGCCAGTTCTGTTACACGAGCAGCCTGTTTCTGCAATCGGATTACCGCAAGCGCATTGTCCTGTAGCTCGATATTCTGTTTGATAATGGTCAACTGATTGTCCAATGCCAATAATTCATAATACGAACGGGCAACTTCGGCAATAAGGCTACTCAGGACAAAATTTTTCCCCTCCACAGTAGCAAGATAACGGTTGAGTGCGGCTTGCTCGGAGTCCTTAAGTTTTTTCCAAACGTCGATTTCCCAGCTTGCATACGCACCAATTGTCAAATCTCCTAGTGGATCCGGCATTTCCTTTCCAGGAGCAATTTCTGTACTGGCATCACCCGCCCCCTGGCTGGTATATCGTCCGACTTTTTCAACACCTCCTCCGGCACGTAAACCAACGGTAGGTTTTAACGCCCCTTTTCGTAAAAGAATATCGTTTTTTGCAATTGCCAACTCCTGCAAAGTAACATTCAGTTCCTGATTGTTTTTTAAGGCTGTATCTATTAATACAGCTAGATTTGGATCAGTAAAAAATTCACGCCACTTAACCGATGCTGAATTTGTTGTGTCAGATTTATCTACGTCTGTAAATTGCTGCGGAACAAATTTATTCTCCTGTATTTGTGTCGCTTTCGGAACCTTACATCCCGTCACTGCTGCTGAAAGCGAAAATGCAATGACCCATTGTATTTTTCTGCGATTAGTCATTATTATCAAGTTCTTCAGTTAATGGATTTTCATCCTCGTGTTTAATAAGCTTACGTCTAGAGGCAATAGTTCCGAAGATATAGTACAAGCCTGGTATCACTAAAATACCGAACACTGTTCCAAACAACATACCTCCCGCTGCTGCCGTACCGATCGTACGGTTTCCTATTGCACCTGGGCCAGACGCCATAACTAAGGGAATCAACCCTGCGATAAAGGCAAAAGATGTCATTAAAATAGGTCTAAACCTAACTTTTGCACCATCCAAGGCAGCTTCAATAATACTCAATCCTTGCGAATGCCGCTGAGCAGCAAACTCAACAATCAACACAGCATTTTTACCGAGTAAACCTATGAGCATGACCAAAGCGACCTGTGCATAAATGTTGTTTTCCAATCCCAATAATTTCAATAATAGAAAGGCACCGAAGATTCCTATTGGTAAAGAAAGCAATACCGCAAAAGGCATAATAAAGCTCTCATACTGAGCGGAAAGTATCAAATAAACGAAACCAAGACAAATTAAGAAGATATAAATTGCCTGATTTCCACGACCTACCTGATCTTTGGAGATACCAGCCCAGTCAATGCCATAACCTCGAGGTAACGTTTTGGCAGCGACTTCATTAATCACCTGAATTGCTTCACCACTACTGTAACCTGGTGCGGCAGAGCCTGAGATTTCGGACGCCATATACATATTGTGCCGAGTGATCTCAGAAAGACCATAAACCTTTTCCATATGCATAAATGCTGAAAATGGGACCATTTCGTCTTTTTCATTCTTCACATATAGCTTTAAGATATCCTCCGGCAAAGCCCTGTATTGGGGCAAAGCCTGAACCATAACTTTATATTGGCGGTCATACTTAATGAAGTTCGTTTCGTAATTACTACCAACCAAAGTCGAAAGCGTATTCAGCGCATTATCAATGGTAACACCCTTCTGTTGCGCCAGGTCATTGTCTATATGCAACATATACTGCGGAAAACTCGCGCTGTAAAAGGTAAATACAGACGATAATTCAGGTCTCTTGTTCAACTCACGCACAAAATCCTTACTTACCGTTTCCATTTTCTTGTAGTCACCAGAACCTGCTTTGTCCAGAAGACGAAGCTCAAACCCACCCGCGGCACCATAGCCCGGTACGGCTGGTGGTTGGAAAAACTCGATAGACGCCCCGGGGATATTTTTGGCAGCAGCCTCTAGTTGCTCAATAATCTCTTGCGAGGATTCTTTACGTTCTTCCCAGCTTTTCAAGTTGATCAAACAAGTACCTGTATTTGCTCCAGTTCCTTCAGTCAGGATTTCATAACCAGCTAACGACGATACCGATTGTACACCATCAATGTTTTCAGCTTCTTTTTGCAATGTCTGGGCCGCTAAATTGGTTCGTTCCAATGTCGATCCTGGCGGCGTTTGAATAATGGCATAAATCATCCCCTGGTCTTCATTGGGGATAAAACCTGCAGGAACAGCATTATTCAAAAAGTAGGCTCCAATACAAAAACCAATTAATACTAAAAATGTAAACACCCGTTTATCCACTATCCCTTTCAACAAGTAAACATATTTGTTGGACATCTTATCAAACAATCTATTGAAGGAATCAAGAAACTTGTCGATAATGGATTTCTTTCTTGCCTTGCCATGATTATTCTTCAGCATGATCGCACATAATGCAGGAGTCAGTGTCAATGCCACAACACCCGATAAGATGATAGATGTCGCCATGGTAATGGAAAACTGCCGATAGAATATCCCTACGGGACCCGACATAAAGGCAACGGGGATAAAAACCGCCGCCATAAGGAAGGTGATCGCAACAATGGCACCGCTGATTTCATGCATTGCTTTTTTGGTTGCCTTATAGGCCGAAATATGAAGCTCTTCCATTTTGGCATGGACGGCTTCAATAACCACAATCGCATCATCCACGACCACACCAATGGCAAGCACCAATGCAAATAGGGTGATCAAGTTAATGGTAATTCCAAAAAATTGCATGAACAAAAATGATCCCACCAATGAAACCGGCACTGCAATGGTTGGAATTAAGGTCGAGCGCCAATCTCCTAAGAATAGAAAAACGACAATAGCAACAAGCACAAATGCTTCCAATAAAGTATGGACTACCTTTTCCATGGATGCATCCAAAAATTTTGAAACGTCATAGCTAATTTCGTAATCCAGCCCTTTAGGAAAAGATGCCTTCAATTCCTTCATTTTGCTTTTAACGTCTTGGATTACCTGAGAAGCATTACTTCCATAGGATTGTTTTAAGACAATCGCTGCGGATGGTTTTCCATTCAGTGTAGAATAGATATCATACATCGCCGAACCGAATTTGATGTCCGCAACATCTTTTAAGCGTAACATTTCACCATTTTCACCCGCACGTAACACGATATTGCCATAGCCTTCAGTTGTCGTAAAACGTCCGGGGTATTTCAATACATATTCGAAAGATTGGGAGGTCATACCAGACGACTCGCCGGCTTTACCTGGTGAAGCTTCCAAACTCTGCTCTGATAAGGCTTTCATCACCTCTTCTGCAGAAATCTTGTAGGCTGTCATACGATCTGGTTTCAACCAGATACGCATCGCCAATTCGCGCGTTCCAAGAATATTAGCCACCCCAACACCGTCTACACGACGTAATTCGGAGACAATATTCATGTCAGCATAGTTATACATAAAGTTTCCATCAAGCTCTTTGTCTTTGCTATAGAGATTGATGTACATGAGCATGTTGGATTCTTCACGTGTAATCTTCACCCCCTCACGTACCACAATTGGAGGAAGCTTATTCACCACAGAAGCCACACGGTTCTGCACATTTAATGAAGCCTGATTCGGATCTGTTCCTAGGTTAAATACCACCTGGATACTTGCTTCCCCGTCGTTACCGGCGTCAGAAGCCATGTATTTCATGCCCGGAACCCCATTTATCGCCCGCTCTAGCGGTATGATAACTGATTTAATCATCAACTCACCATTTGCTCCAGGATACTCGGCAGTGATATTCACCTTCGGTGGCGATATAGATGGAAATTGTGTTACAGGAAGCTGTACCATAGAAAGCACACCCAAAAACACAATGATCAGTGATATAACGATCGAAAGTACTGGTCTATTTATAAAACGACTAAACATAGTAATTTAAGTGTAAGGGGTCTATTCTGTTTTTAACTTCAAATTTGAAATGGCGTCTTTAGGTTGCACAAAGCTGTAGCTGATTTTATCATCTTCTTTCGCTTTCTGAATACCGTCCAACAAAAATTTATCATCTTTTTGAAGTCCACTCGTTACCACATACAGATCTGGTAGGGAGTTACCGATTGTGATATGACGAGCTTTTAATTTGCCATCCTTATCGACTACATACACATATTTACGGTCCTGCATTTCGTATGTCGCTTTCTGTGGAATAATTAAAACCTGTTTCAACGGAAAGTTCATCACCACCTTGCCGCTCTCGCCATGTTTTAATAGACGGTTTGGATTGGGGAATTTCGCTCTAAAAGCAATATTTCCAGTTTCACTGTTAAATTCACTTTCTATGGTCTCTACAAGACCATTTTGAGCAAATAGCTCATTATTGGCCAGTAGCAGGCCCACATGGGTATCCCCGCGTTTACTAACGTTAGTTTGATAACTTAAATATTCTGGTTCGGAAACATTGAAATAAACCAACATCTCACTATTATCGGACAGACTTGTCAATAATTCGCCTTCATCCACCAAACTTCCCAATTTCAATGGAATCCGATCAATGGTTCCGTCAAAAGGTGCCCTGATTTCTGTAAAGGAGAGATGTAATTTTGCAATCGCTGCCTCAGCTTTGGCTTGCTCAAGCTTCGCTTTAGCCATAGCGAGTTCGTTGGGCGATACAACATTTTTATCAGCTAATGTTTTTGTATTTTGAACTTCAATTTCTGCTACATTAACTTCTGCAGAAGATTTGCGGTATTCGGCCTCATACATCTTCGGCATAATCCGAAAAAGGAGTTGCCCTTTATGGACAAATTGTCCTTCATCCACGAAAATCTGCTCAAGATAGCCTTTCTCTTGAGCCCGAAGCTCAATATTTCGGAAAGATCTAATCTGGGAGACAAAATCCTTACGGATAGTTGTATCCATTTGTACCGGAGAGGTCGCTGTAAATTTCTCTTTTTCTTCCTTTTCTTCCTTTTTGGAAGTACACCCGATTTGGCATAAGCTAATAGCCAAACTAGCGAGCATAAATACTCTTTTCATTTGTAAGCGTCTAATTAAAAAAATAAGTTTGATTGTTTGTTGTGCTGGTTGGTGAAATAACCTCTATTTTGGTTTATGGCCGTTTCGACTTGTTAATAGATTGTACAAATCGATTACAACGCAATGGAGCATCCCTTAGGATATCCACCAAAGCATATGAAATTTCGAAGGGTATATTTTAAATTCTCCAGTTTTGTTGAAGAACGTATCTTTGAGGGAAAAGATAGGCTATGAAATTGCGAAAAGGAATCTTCTTTGCAAATCGAAAAACAAAAACAAAAAGGACAATTGCAAAAAGCAGCAGCGCAACAAATTGAGACGTTACCTGCAAATCCTTGGTCAATTGAAAATTCTCGGCATCAAACTCCTCTATAACGGGATTATCACTGTGTATATTACCATAAAATAGCGGATCGATGTGATTAACCGATGCATCAATATACTTCTGCACGTCGGCATGATTATGCTGATACATAAAACTGACAGCTGGTCGATCGGATTCAATGAGCACAGCATGGCTATTACTGCTTCTGATAAATAAGAAGCATAGGAAAAGGAGTATGGTAATAACCGCTTTCATTGCGGAGCAAATATACTAGCGTACAAATAATTTTAACCATCTTTAACACATTTTAACAAAACAATTACAATCTACAGATTTCCGCTAGAAAAGTGATAATTGCAAACCCCGTCCATTTGTTCGCAAAGGTGCTGCATCTCCAAAGACTGTCCTGCCTCCATACTTCCAAGAATCCCTTCGTTCCTCTGCTATAATTTGCTGAATATCAAACTGTGGCTGAAAATCTTTTTCGCTATCCAGGACGATCTGGTGCAACTTGTTGATTGATTTTAACTTTTCACCATAACCCAGTTTAGATTTTTCAACACCTTTTTGTAAAATCTGAATGCTCTCATCGTAAATGGTCAATGGAACCGGAAAAGGATGTCCATCTTTTCCTCCATGAGCAAAGGAAAATCGAGCGGGGTCGTTGAACCGTGAAGGCGCACCGTGGATCACCTCACTAACCAAGGCCAATGACTGTAACGTGCGGGGGCCAACTCCTTTTAACAGCAGCAGATCTTCAAAATGGCTTGGTTGACTTTCTCGGGCGACGTACAACATCGCTCCCAATCTTTTCAAGTCAACATCCGAAGCACGTACATCGTGATGAGCTGGCATAATAAGTTTAGCGAAATCTTGCATTACTTTACTTGAATCCTCTCCCACTATAGTCATGATACCTGCTCTATTGGCTGCCGCTTCTGCAGCTGTCAAGTTGAGGATTATACCTTGCGAAGGCCCACTGATACCAGCATGAGGTTCTTCAACGAACGATTTTACCTTTTCAGAATGCCAATGGTAGCGACGAGCAGTACCGTCCTTTTCATGCATACCTTGTTGGACAACAGACCAATTTCCCTGATCTGTTACGATAAAATTATGTAAATACAGTTGGTAACCATCTTGAATGGCTGTGTTATCCACTTTAGCGACAAGCTTACTGCTGCGAATCAAGCCGTTGCCATCCAACCCAATTCGATCTGACAACCGAAGTAGCTCCTGTGGAGTCTGCATAGACAACTTGCCTTTCCCCCCACAGATATAAAGCCCCAGCGACTTCGCATCTGGATTAATAGCGCGTTTTAATGCTCCCATAACAGCCGTTGTGATCCCCGAAGAATGCCAATCCATCCCGAGAACGGCACCAAAACTCTGAAACCAGAATGGATCCGCCAGTCTTCTTAAAACTTCATCTTTACCATAATCCATGAGTATAACTTCAACTATTGAACGACCTAGAGAAGCCATACGTTCGTAAAGCCACGCTGGTACTTTTCCATAGTGTAATGGGAGATCTGCAATGCCGGACCGTTTCATTGTAAACTAAATATATTAGCACAAATCTATCTCTTTTTCATATAAAATAAAAACGGCTAGATAATTTCTAGCCGTTTTTATTTTATAATCAATCTATATACTACACCTGAGCATATAACTTAGGGCTCATCGAAGTAGTGGCACATGTCACAGCTTCACTATTTACCGGTTAACGCTGATAAAAATCCAGCTCGGAACGAAGGATCTTTCTCTGAAAATTCAATAGAATGCTTATACGTGTCTACATTAAAGAAGAGCTCCGCTGGAGCAGCTTTTTTATTGTCCAAAAATAGTTTAAAGCTATATGCTGTTTTTTTGGACAAGTCAGCATTCACCTTATTGGATGAAAAGACATTCGGAAGAATTACATCTTTTGTAAAAGAATCAGTTGTAGGCGTCTGAAATAAGTCACCTAACGCTCTAATTAAATTATCAGACTGTTGACCCGATGACGAGATTCTAATTTTACCTTTGGTAAAACCGACGTCATCACTCGGCTGGCCGTCTATTATACCTGCGGGTATAAAATCTATAATCTCAAACTTCGCTCCAACAGTATCTTGTTTGTAAAGAGATTTTGTGATATAAATCCGACTTGAATCGGTTAAGATCTCATCTGTGATACGTAGAAAAAAGTTCTTCTTTTCTGCGCCCGGTGTACCATTCGTAAATTGTTCGATTTTTACACCTTCAATTTTGTTAACCGTTGTTGTATCACTTCCATCAGTTTTCTTCTGATTGGAATTTCCGCAACTAGCCATCAGCACCGTAGCGGTTGCAAGAAATGCTATAGATTGA
Source organism: Sphingobacterium siyangense (assembly GCF_007830445.1). Taxonomy (GTDB): domain Bacteria; phylum Bacteroidota; class Bacteroidia; order Sphingobacteriales; family Sphingobacteriaceae; genus Sphingobacterium; species Sphingobacterium siyangense. The sequence goes on from NZ_VLKR01000001.1 coordinate 37,077, forward strand.
ATCTTGTACATATTGAATTGTTTGTTATCAGTTATTAATGAATATTGCTCTTATAATATTACCATTATTACTGATAACAAACAACTATTATCAATGTTTTTATTTTATTTCAATAAAGCATCGTATAAAATTTCCACAGGATGATAAGATTTTCTTCCTACACCATCTTTAATCTGATGCCTACAGGAAGTACCCGCCGCAGCAATTAGCGTATCGGATGATGTTTTACGTATGGTTGGTAACAAAACCAGCTCGGCCACTTTCATCGAAACATCATAATGTTCAGCCTCATAACCAAATGATCCTGCCATACCACAACAGCCCGAAGGAATAGTTTCTACGCTAAAATTCGTCGGGAATGATAGAACCTGTTCTGTCACAGTCACGAGGTGAAAAGCCTTTTGGTAACAGTGACCATGCAGCTTTATCTTTTTTGTTGTTCCAGTAAACTGTTCCGGATGAATACGCCCAGCCTTCATTTCAGTCAACAGAAATTCGTCAATCATCAACGCATTTTTGGCTACTTTTTGTGCGTCAACCCGCAAATCATCGTCTACTAAACTCAAATACTCGTCTCTAAATGTAATTATCCCTGATGGTTCAACGCCTAAAAGTGGCGTATCATCCGTAATTAACCCCTTTAGGAAATGGATATTTTGATTCGCAATCTTCTTTGCTTCTTTCACAAACCCTTTGGAAAGATAAGTCCGCCCACTTTGCACATGTTTTGGAATGATTACTTCATACCCCAATGCCGTCAATAATTTATATGCTGTAATACCGATCTCTGCATCATTATATTCCGTAAACTCATCCGAAAAAAGATAAACACGACGCTTGGCATCACTTACCACTGCTTGTTTTTTTACCCATTGGGTTAAGGTCGTGCCATTGACGGTTGGCAAGGAACGCTTTGGCGCAAATCCGACTGTTTTTTTGACCATTCCTGACAAGAAATCATTTTTGACCACAAAATTATAAAGAGGTGCAACCCACGATCCGAGTTTCTGAGACTGGGTGAAATTAGCAATTAATTTTGTTCTAAACCCCGCACCATGCTCATCATAATAGTGTTGTAGAAATTCTGCTTTCATTTTAGCAACATCTACGCTGGAAGGACACTCCGTTTTACAGCCTTTGCAACTTAAACAGAGATCCATGACCTCTTTGATCTCTTCATGATCGAAACGGTTTTTCTTTGTAGAATTCGTCAAAAACTGACGCAGCATATTTGCCCGTGCCCGTGTTGTATCTTTTTCATCACGTGTAGCCATAAACGACGGACACATTGTTCCTCCTGTAATTTCAGTCTTTCGGCAATCTCCCGAACCAGAACACTTCTCCGCCAACCGAAGGATAGACTCATCTTTAGAAAAATCGAAGTAGGTCTTTATTTCAGTTCGGTTGCTATCGTTGTCATAACGCAAATGAGAATCCATCGGCGGTGTGTTGACAATCTTATTTGCATTAAAAACTCCCTGTGGGTCAAAGATGAATTTGACTTCCTCAAGTAATTTGTAAACTTTTTCGCCAAGCACTTTACCAATAAACTCTCCGCGCAGACGACCATCACCGTGCTCACCACTCAGCGAACCGTTATATTTTAACACAAGATCACTCGTTTTCTCGAGGATTGAACGAAAAGTACGTTTACCGGCCGCTGTTTTCAGATTTACAAAGGGTTCGATATGCAGCTCTCCCGCTCCTGCATGCGCATAATAAGATGCATGTACTCCCTCTTCTATCAAAAGCTTTTGAATATCACGCACGTAAGCAGGTAGATCCTCAGGCGAAACAGCACAATCTTCAATCAAATTTACAGGCTGACTGTCCCCAGGCAAATTACGGATTAAACCAAGGCCCGCTTTGCGCACATCCCAAACTAAATTCGTCTGTTCAATACCGGTAATATAAGGATAGGCATATCCTAAGCCACGAGCAATTAGATCTGCTTTCAATGCCATCGCTTTCGCCTCTGTTTCGGCAGCTGTAAGCCCCCTAAACTCAACAATTAATAAAGCCTGTGGATCCCCCTCAATAAAAAAACGATTATACTTATAGGTTGGATGCCCAACCGTGAAATCCAAGATGTATTTGTCTACCAATTCAGATGCTTCTGGTTTATGTTCCAAGGCAATCACGTTGCCATGCATGCACTCCACCATATCAGCAAAGTGGACACAGAGTAAACCTAGTTCCTGAGGTGGTAAGGACATCAGTTTGAGTTTCGCTTCTGTAACGATAGCCAAAGTTCCTTCGGATCCTGCTAATAAATTACACATATTGAAAGGGGCCGAATGATCAGCAAGAATATCCAATGCATAACCGGTATTTCTTCTTGTGATGGATCGTTTGGGGTAGCCCGCTTCTATGGCACTTAAATGCTGTGGATCTGTCAATAATTCATTCATATTACGATAGATATCCCCCTCACGACCAGCTAATAATAATTTCTTAAAATATGCTGCTTCATCAATCGCCTCAAAAGTCACTTCAGAACAGTCGTCCAAAAGTACGTTGGCCGAAATCAAATTGTGCCGTGTATCTCCCCAGACAATTGAATGCAAACCCGAAGAGTTATTGCCAATCATTCCACCAACCATGGCACGGCTTGCCGTCGAAGTTTCAGGCCCAAACATCAGTCCGAATGGTTTAAGATAACTATTTAAGTCGTCACGAATCACACCTGGCTGCACCCGAACCCACTGCTCTTCGACATTAAGTTCAATAATACCGTTAAAATGACGAGAAATATCCATAATAATACCATAGCCTACAACCTGTCCCGCCAAAGAGGTACCGGCAGTACGTGGTATTATAGTTATCCTCTGCTGCTGCGCAAAATCAATTAATTTTTTAATGTCATCAATATCAGCTGGTATTGCTACAGCCAACGGCTTTTCCTGATAAACCGACGCATCGGTCGAATAAGCAAGCAACATTGTTTGATCCTTGGTTTCATTGGTATAAAAGAGCTCCCCCTTGAGTTGAGACGCTAATAAGGCTAATTGATTTTGATCTTTCACTTAATCTGCATTTAATGTATGAAACAAATTTAGTCAAATTTATGCATCGGAAAAAGAGATGAATGCAAGAAACGCACAAATCAAAAACAAAAAACGCATAAAAACGCAAAACAGGGTAATTTACCACAAAAGTCAATTTTATTTCGTTCCTTCAAACAATGCGTGTATTTTTGTGGCGCTACATCATTTAGTTAACGATTGATATCTTCCTTATATGCGTAATCTATTCCTTCGCTATACGCTTCATTCTGATTTTATTATATACACCATTCGGGTATTGATTGGCTTCCTTATAGGCTACCCACTCTTTGTATCCTTTCCCCAGTATTCTGTTTCTTGGACACTCATATCGATTATCCTGGTCATTTCGCCGCAAGAGAATGAATCAAAAAAAATAGCTATCGATCGCGCTAAATCCAATTTTATAGGTTCGGCAATCGGGCTTAGTTTATATTTTGTACCTATTTCACAACTGTACGCCATGATTATTGGCATTGTCGCGTCGTTGATCACATGTAAGCTACTCAACATCATGGCTGTGGCGCGAACATCTATGGTCGCACTAATTATCGTCTACCTTCATGAACAGCAAAGCCGCTCCTACTTCGCTGCCTTGGATCGCTTTGGCTGTGTCTGTTTAGGTTGTCTGATTGGATTGGGGGTCATCCTGTCTACAAGAAATATTATTCTGAAATTAAGAAAAAGGTATAATTGTTGAATTATATCGCTAGGCAACCTAAAAAGCAATATACTTACTTTCAACACCATAACCCAGATGGTTATGATTTCTTTACAATAAATTCGAATAAAATTCATATATCATTCCGCTTTATCAGAATAATATTCAGAATTGTATAAATAATTTTGAATATTATACTTTTTTACCTACCTTTGCAGTCGAAATGACAAAAGTAGAATATAATTTAGACCAAGTCGACTATAAAATCTTGCGCTTAATGCAGGATAATGGACGGATCAACAATGCCGATATCGCAAGAGAGTTAGGCATGGCACCATCAGCAATTCTCGAGCGCGTAAAGAAGCTTGAGCAAAAAGATGTGATTTTAAAATATAGTGCCAAGATCAATCCTGCCGCTGTCGATCAGAAACTTTTATCGTTTATTTTTATCAAAGCCAATGATATTATTGGCGAACAGGGTGTAGGGTTGGCACTTGCCGAAATCCCCGAAGTTCAAGAAGTACATGACATTGCAGGTGATGATGGTTACCTTATTAAAGTAAGAACTGCAGATTCTACAGGTTTAGTGGATCTCATGCGAAATACCTTAAGTAAAGTTGAAGGTATTATTTCAACGCGAACAACAATTGTACTTCAGACAGTCAAGGAAGATCAGCAGGTTGTGATACCTGAGTAATAGAAAGGAGGTTTAATTATGTTGCAAGGACAAAAAAAGGCAGCTAGCCCAGTAATGGTTGTTGTTGCTTATTTCATTATTTATGTGGTATGGGGCTCTACCTTTTTCTTTATAGAAAAAGCATTGCATAGTTTCCCCCCATTTATTTTGGGTTCGTTTCGATTTGTTGCAGCCAGTGCAATCCTAATGACATATTGCGCCATAAAAGGATATAAATTATTTAACAAGCGTTCTATTCAGGAGGCCGCAATCGTAGGTTTTTTATTGCTCTTTGTCGATATGGCAGGGGTTATCTGGGCTGAGCAATATGTATCTGGTGGTGTTGCCGCTATTATTGCTGCTGCTGCTGCAATCTGGTTTATATTATTGGACAAACCAAAATGGAAAGAAAACTTTAGCAGCATTAGCACAGTTGCTGGTGTAGCATTAGGTTTCTGTGGTGTTGTGATGCTATTTGCTGAACAGATCATGGCGACCAATGACAATACAGATGGCACCCTTAAGGTGATTGCCTTATCGATTTTAGTATTGGGTTCTATCGCTTGGACTGTAGGTTCATTGATTTCCAAGTATTTTAAAAAATCTGAAAAAGAAGAAAAAGAGGATCTACATGTTATGGTGAAGACCGCGTGGCAAATGGTTACCGCGGGTGTACTCTTTAATATCACGGCGCTTTTTACCGGCGAATATGCGTCATTTACACTGCGTAGTGTGGCGCCTGTAGATTGGTTCAATTTGGGGTATTTAATTACATTTGGCTCAATTCTTGCTTTTAGCTCTTATATTTGGTTATTGCAGGTGCGTCCAGCAATGGAAGTAAGTACCTATGCGTATGTGAACCCAATTATTGCACTTATTTTAAGTCATTTTTTCACTTCGCACGTGGTAACCTCCTTGCAAATTGTCGGTTTAGCCGTTATTCTATTTTCAGTCTTGTTAATGAACTGGAAAGCGTATCGCACCAAACTGTCGTCGCGCAGCAAAAGGAAAAAGATCATCCAACAAGGTAATAAGCTGGAGAACTTGAAAACAGCAGATCGCCAAATGGATGCCAATACTATTCCTGACACGGAATTGGTTCACTAGGTTGTTATTTTTCTAATTATATGGACAAAGCTTAATGTGTAACAATGTTAAGCTTTTGTTGTTTTTAAAAATTAGCTAACATTGGATAAGATTTGTTCATATATAATTGGCTAACTTTGCAAAGTATTTGGTTAAATTAAAAAGAATGAATATATCGAAGCAAATTGCCTTTATTGGTAGCCTTGGTGTCGCTTCGCTTTTGATGGTTACAGGTTGTACAAAACAGCTCCATCCAACGCAGAAAGATTTCCAACAATATCATATCAATAGCGATATGCAAGCTGATCCTGCGGTCGTATCAATCTACGAGCCCTTCAAGCACAAAATGGAAGCGGAAATGAACCGTGTGATTGGACATGCGGACAAGGCATTGACAAAAGAGAAAACAGCGGAAACATTAATGGGCAACTTTTTTTGTGAAGCCTTGTTGTGGATGAGTGAACATAATGCCCATAACCCTGCGGATTTAGCTTTCGCAACAAAGGGTGGGATTCGAAATGACCTTAAAGCAGGAGATATTACCGTAGGACATATTTTCGAGGTTATGCCCTTTGAGAACACGTTGACTATACTCGAACTAAAGGGTAGTCAGATTCGTCAGCTTGCTGACTATATTGCAACAACACATGGTCAACCTATTGCTGGAATGACTTTGACAATTACAGGCAACAAAGTTCAGGACATCAAGATCAAAGGTCAAGCTATTGAAGACGATAAGTTATATAAACTAGTGACCTATGATTATCTTGCCAATGGTGGTGACAACCTTACCCTGTTGACACAACCTGTATCGCGGGCAGATTATCCGCAACGTATGCGTGAAGGTTTGATTGAATATGTGAGTGAATTAACGAAAGAAGGCAAAAAAGTAAATGCAGAATTAGATGGAAGAATTAAAATCAATTAACCGAAGATCATTTATCAAGCAAGTTGGTGGATTTTCTGCTGCAGTTGCTTTGGGATCACTTCCTTTTCAAGTCGACGCGAAGAGCAAAAAGGTAAAACTTACAATTTTACATACCAACGATGTTCATAGCCGTATTGAACCGTTTCCAATGGACGGCGGTAAATATCAGGGATTGGCTGGTGTTGCACGCAGAAGTACGCTTATCAATAAAATCCGTAAAGAAGAAGAACATCTTCTATTACTGGATGCGGGCGATATGTTTCAAGGTACCCCCTATTTTAATCTTTTTGGAGGAAAACTTGAACTTGATCTCATGACAAAACTGGGTTATGATGCGGGGACATTCGGAAATCATGAATTTGACAATGGTCTTAACGGTCTTGTAAAATACCTGGATCACGCTAAATTTCCATTCTTAACGGCCAATTACGACTTCAAAGGGACTGTATTGGAGGGGAAAACCCAGGATTATACCATATTCCATAAAGGTGGAATAAAAATAGGTGTGTTTGGACTAGGAGTAGATATTGAAGGATTGGTTGACCCCAATAACTTCAAGGGAATGAAATATTTGGATCCTATTGAAGTATCCAACAAGGTGGTCCGCATATTGAAGGAAAAACACAAATGTGATTTGGTCATCTGTTTATCGCATTTGGGCTATCAATATGAAAACGATAAAGTGTCAGATCTCATCCTTGCCGCTAAAACCTCAGATATCGACCTAATTATCGGCGGCCATACCCACACCTTCTTAAATGAACCAACACTGGTTACTAATTTAAAAGGAACAAAAACCGTTGTGAACCAAGTCGGTTTTGCCGGGATTAATCTGGGACGTATTGACTTTATTATGGAACCGGGGTCTGAGAAGAAACAAATGGTCGCAAGTACCTATCAGGTCAATCCTTCAATTCCAGAGTCCATGTTGGCATAATATGATCTAATTTTAATAAATGCCAAGTTGACTAATCAATTTGGCATTTTTTTTACCAATACTACAAGAAGACGTATGAATTAAAAAACTTATACGATCTATACAAGCTGATTCATCATTCAATGAAAAGAATTTTATCGATATACCTCGACTCCTTTAAGGGACTGTCTCAAGCCGCATGGCTACTTGCCATAGTTATGCTCATCAATAGAATGGGAAGCATGGTGATTCCCTTTCTTGGACTCTACATGACCCAGGTTCTACATTTTGACATTAAACAAGTTGGTGTGGTATTGATGAGTTATGGATTCGGCTCCGTTTGTGGTTCTTACATAGGTGGCTGGCTGACTGACCGGATTGGCAGCTTCAAGGTTCAGTTCGGAAGTCTCGTATTGGCCGCTCCTTTATTCTTACTGATTCCACATTTCAAAGAGGTGCAGTCGTTATCCATCATGATTTTTACGTTAAGCTTAATCTTCGATGCCTTTAGACCTGCAAACTCGGTGTCAGTGGCGAGTTATGCTAAACCAGAAAATATCACGCGTGCTTTTTCATTGAATCGCCTAGCGATAAATTTGGGATTTTCAATCGGCCCAGCGGTTGCTGGCTTTTTGGCCACCATCTCATTCAATTGGATCTTTTATGGAAATTCTTTTGCCGTCCTTTGCGCTGCAGTGATTTTCTTTGTCTTTTTTCATAAACGAGAAAAAAGAAGCGATATCAAATCAAAAAAAGAGATTATTCCTGAAAACGAATTGCCTTAAAAAGGACGAAACCCTTATACAGACTTACCATTTGTCTTATTCAATATCTTTTGTTGTATTTTCTCTTTTTGTTTCTTTCAGTTGATTACGACTTTACCGCTTTTCTACCGTGAGGTTCATCATTTGAACGACCATCAAATCGGATTTCTACTCGGTTGGAGTGGTTTCGTTATTGTATTGCTGGAGATGTTTATTGTCCATATAGCTGAAAAAAGATTCTCGTTAATTAGCACGCTCGTCTTTGGAACATTTTTATGCGCCAGCTCTTATGCCATGCTAAATTTTACAGGCGGGCTCGGTTGGTTATATTTCACATTCTTTATTTTTGGTTTAGGTGAGATGCTGACATTACCTTTCATGGCAACGGTTTCTGTTAACCGCTCGACACCCAAAACACAAGGAGCATACATGGGCTTCAATTCCCTTGCTTTTTCAGCAGCAAATATATTTTCACCACTTTTAGGAACAAGCATAGTCGACTCCTTTGGTTTTACAACACTATGGTGGGCGACGGCATTGACCTTATCTGCAACAGCAATCGGGTTCTATTTGGTTCTAAAATGGATGAAATAGTATAAACTAAATAAAAAAAAGCGGGTGTATTTAATTTTAAATACACCCGCTTTTTGTAAAATGATTGATAAACTACCAAATTTTGATACGTTTATCGACCGGAACAAACATTTTGTCACCGTTCTTTGTATCCCAAGCTTTATGGAAAGCATCTAGGTTAATGATCGGCGCAAAAGCACGGTACTGTGCCGGAGAATGCGGATCAGTTTTCACTTGATTGACCACAAACTCGTCTGTTGTCTTCGTTCTCCATATTGTAGCCCAGGAAAGGAAAAAGCGCTGGTCCTGCGTAAAACCATCTATTAATCCAGGATTTCCCTTATCTTTCAGATAAAGTTGCAATGCATCAAAAGCAACTGATGAACCTCCCAAATCCCCAATATTCTCCCCTAATGTAAAGCGACCGTTCACAAAAACGCCTGGTACAGGTTCATAGGATTCAAATTGACGTACCAAAGCATCAGCCGCTGCTTCAAATTTCGCCTTATCACTGTCGCTCCACCAGTTGTTCAGGTTTCCGTTTCCATCGTATTTCGCACCCTGGTCGTCAAATCCATGTGAAAGTTCATGACCAATTACCGCACCGATACCACCAAAATTAACTGCAGCATCAGCCTTATAATCATAGAATGGTGGCTGAAGAATCGCTGCCGGAAAGACAATCTCGTTAAACAATGGGCTATAATAAGCGTTTACAGTTTGTGGAGTCATCCCCCATTCTGACTTATCTACTGGCTTATCTTGCTTCGCCAAATTTTGGTAAAATGCCCATTTACTCGAAGCCAATACATTTTCATACAACGATGTACCAACATCAAGTTTGCTATAATCTTTCCATTTATCCGGATAACCAATTTTAACTTTAAACTTAGCCAGTTTGTCTAATGCCTTTACTTTCGTTTCATCCGACATCCAAGTTAATCCCTTGATATGCTGCCCGAAAGCTTTAACAAGATAGCTTACAAGTTCTTCAGCTTCAGCTTTGGCCTTCGGAGGAAAGTTTTCTTTCACATATAATTTCCCCAATAGCTCCCCTGCGATCGAATTGACAAATTCCACACCACGCTTATCTAAAGCACGCTGCTCCTTTTGTCCTTTTAACTTACGACCCCAGAAGTCAAAATACAGATCATTAAGCTCCTGTGTAGTATATGACGCTGCATTATTTAAAATATGAAATGTCAATAGCTCTTTGATTACCGGTAAATTTTCAGGATTGAAAACTCGATCCAAATTTTCATAATACTTTATTTCCGGCACAATCACAGTATCGGCCTTAAAACCGACATCCTTTAGGTACTTTGCAATATCCACGTTTTTCACCATTTTTTTTAGATCAGCTACAGCGATCGGATTATATCGACCATTAGCATCACGTGATTGCTCAACAGTTTTAAGGTTTGCGGCCATCTGCTTTTCAAAGGCAACAATTTTTTGACCTTTTAAATCCTTCGTAACTTGGCCAGATTTAGCATAAAGTGCAGAAATATAATTTGAATAGTCAGTTAAGGTTTCTTCGTTCTTCTTGTCTTTTACTTGATAATATGAACGTCCTAAACCTAGACTTCCGCCACCAAGGTATACCGTATTAACATCGGAATTTTTAAGATGCGCATATACATAGCCACTAAAAAAAGGATTTCCACCAATGGGTGCTACCTCAACAAGATATTTATATAAATCATCGAAATTCTTAATGGCTGCAATTTTAGTAAGATAAGGTTTAACAGGCGCTAAACCAAGCTTATTGCGCGTTTTCATATCCACAAATGATTTATACAAATCACCTATCTTCTGATTGTCTGTACCCTTTTGGAACTGTCCAGATAATGATTCTTGCAAAACCTTCAAAGTAGCAATATCAGTATTTTCACGTAATTCGTCAAAAGAACCCCAACGTGCTTTATCGGAAGGTATTTTGACTGTTTTCATCCATTGCCCGTTCACAAAGTTATAAAAGTCATCTTGAGGACGAACACTCTTATCCATGTAACTCACATTGATTGCATTGTTTTGCGCATGGCCTGTCAATGAGCCACAGGCTAACAAGGCTGCAAAAAGTAGATTTTTCTTCATATAAAAATTTAGTTTGTTTATCGCTATACACAAACTTAAGAAAAGTTCTTCTATTGTTGATGCAACAAATATGGTTCTAATGACAACCAAAATTAAGAAGCATAGTTGGGTCTATGCTTTATTGCGGGTTGATTTACGTAGTACAAGGATAAAAATCAGTAAGAACAAGGCAATACCTGCGATCCAGATCCACGGATTAGCATACCATAAAGTACCATTCGCTTCTTTCAGTTTTTGATTTTCTTCTAGCGTAACCTGTGCTTTCAATAAAAAAAATGAAAGAACAGAACCAACTAGTAAAGCAGTCTTTTTCATATTTAATCACTTAACATGAATAGAATGCTTTTTTAGCCGTTTTTGTTTGAAATGAATTAAATTATCCTTGTTTGATTTCGCCTAAGTAAACCACATCTTTTAGATCAAAAGGAGTTTCTTGATACACGAAGTAATTCAACCAGTTATTGAAAAGCAGGTTCGCATGGCTTGTCCAGCGCACTAGAGGACGGTTTTCGGGATTGTCATCGACATAATAATTTGCTGGCATAGCAATCTCCTGCCCCTTTTCTAAGTCTCTTTTATACTCTTCATCCAATGTAAAAGGAGCATATTCTGAATGTCCCGTCAAATAAAATTCTCGTCCACCTCGTGAAGAAACAATAGCAATACCTGCTTCCGGCGATTCCGAAAGAATTTCCAAACCCTCTTTCGCCAGTAGATCATCCTTCTCAATGGTTGTATGGCGGCTGTGCGGTATAAAGAACTCATCATCAAATCCACGGAATAGCGGATGTCTTTTGTTTAACGTAGTATGCTTAAATACACCAAAAAGCTTTTCCGCTAGTGGCTTCTTCTCTACACCATAGAAATGATACAATGCAGCTTGAGACGCCCAACAGATATACAAACTTGATGTTACATGGGTTCGTGCCCAATCGAAGATGGTCTGAATTTCTGCCCAGTAGGTCACTTCCTCGAATGCAACCATTTCAACTGGAGCCCCCGTAATAATCATCCCGTCGTAGAAATTCTCCTTAACCTCAGTCAAGCTCTTATAAAACATCTCCAAATGCTCTTCGGGAGTGTTCTTTGAAACATGCGTTTCAAGTCGCAAAAATTCCATTTCCACCTGCAAAGGATTATTTGACAGCAAACGAATAAAATCTGTCTCTGTCGTGATTTTAAGCGGCATCAAGTTCAGTACTAAAACGCGAAGCGGTCTAATGTCCTGCTCATTTGCTCTTAAATCACTCATGACAAATATATTCTCCTTTTTCAACAGCTCAATGGCAGGAAGGTTATTAGGAAGTTTGACCGGCATAGATAATTTCTCCTTATACAATTAGCATGCAAAATTAGCAAGAAAATGCCATAAATGCTAAATGAAACATAAATTATCTTCCATTATATTGTTATAATCTCCAACACCAAAATCTATTCCTTACTTAAATCCAATAGGGATTTTCTGAATTTCTGCGACCCAAAATTCATTCCACCTACATGCTTAATGACCAGCTTACCAGCCTTGTCCAAAATAATTGTTGTGGGTATGCTTGTGGTACTCAATTCATTCGGCAACGCCGAATTTAACTGATACACAGGTAGACTATATTTTCTTTTCGCCATAAATTTCCTCGAAGCACTAAGATTTCCATCAATATCGACAGACAAAATAATAATCCTATCGTTGCTTTTAAAATCCTGATAGAGTTGATCCAATGAAGGCATCTCAGCAAGACAAGGTGGACACCATGTTGCCCATAAATTAATAACCACAACTTTCCCCTTGAATTGATTTAGGCTCAACACATTGTTTTTACTGTCCCTAAAGCTAAGATCATACCCTTCGGTCCAGCCATTACCCTCCCCTTTGGTAACAGAAAGCGTATTTGCTTTACCCGGAAATGGGCTGCAAAACAACAAACTAATCAAGAAAAGGACACTATAATTTACTCTTATTCTCATACAACACTGTTTCTAAGCATAAACATTAACATAACGTTTGCATCCTAATTTGATTGTCTCTAAATCAGAAAAAACAATCTTTTTTTTATTCTGTTTTTTAATTCATTTTTTAGCGCCGATATAGGCATAAATTCCGTTTTGGAATACAAAAGCGGAAAGATATGTGTAAAAGATATTACAAACAAATTTGGGGATATGTGTATTATATAGTATGAAAATAAGTAAATGAATATGAGCAAAGAGAAATCAATACGAGAAATTGAAATTAACGGAAAAATTTACCAGTATAGTTCTATTAAAGATCTTCCTGAAGGTAATATCACGCACCTACCATTCAGCATCCGGATATTACTGGAAAATGTATTGCGTAACCATGATGGATTCAGTATCACGGACGAGCATGTCAATACCCTGATTCATTGGACTCCGCAACCTGTTGACAAAGATATACCCTTCAAGCCGGCTAGAATTTTAATGCAGGACTTTACCGGAGTACCTGCTGTAGTCGATATGGCTTCCCTACGTGCCGAATTTATCCGTCATGGCAAGGATGGACAAAAAATAAATCCAGCTATACCTGTGGATCTAGTTATTGATCATTCCGTTCAAGTCGATTACTTTGGCACAGACTACTCGTATGACAGGAATGTCGAGTTGGAATATGAACGCAACCGCGAGCGTTATGAACTCCTTAAATGGGCACAGAAAGGATTGAAAAATTTCACTGTTGTTCCTCCGGGTATGGGTATCTGCCATCAGGTTAATTTGGAATATCTTGCCAAAGGAGTAATTGAACGCGACAATTGGCTTTTTCCGGATACCTTAGTAGGGACGGATTCTCATACACCAATGGTGAATGGTATTGGTGTACTGGGTTGGGGAGTTGGTGGTATTGAGGCTGAAGCTGCCATGCTTGGACAACCCATCTTTTTCACCTGTCCTGAAGTTATCGGCCTTAAACTTATCGGCAAAATACCCGCGACTTGCACCGCGACAGACATGGTCCTTTCGATAACAAAAATACTTCGCGATAAAGGTGTTGTGGGCAAATTTGTTGAAGTATTTGGCGAAGGATTGGACAGCCTTTCGGTGACAGACCGCGCGACAATATCCAACATGTCCCCAGAATTTGGCTGTACGGTTACCTATTTTCCGATTGATGACCGAACCCTTGAATACATGCATAGCACCAATCGAAGCGCAGAGCAGATTAAAATTGTTGAAGATTATTGTAAAAGCAACTTACTCTGGCGCACGGGCAAGGAAGAAATTCAATATTCGTCGGTGGTTGAATTCAATTTATCAAGCCTAGAACCAACTGTATCTGGCCCCAAAAGGCCTCAGGATAAAATTCTAGTGAAGGATTTAAAAACCACATTTTCACAACTCTTAGACAGCGAACACCATCGACAATATGTCCCTGTTTTGCAGCGATCGGAATCTGCCTGGCTTGCTGACGGCGGTTCAGGAACAGAGTTTACCTTTGGTAAGGTACCTGTCGAACATGATTCACCTCATGAAGTTATTCAAGAGTCTATTCATGCCGTTCGCATCAAACACAATCATAAGGAGTATATAGTCAGTGATGGCAGTATTGCGATTGCAGCTATAACAAGCTGTACCAATACCTCGAACCCGACTGTCATGATCGGTGCAGGATTATTGGCCCGTAACGCCATCGAGCGCGGACTTCGCACCAAATCCTGGGTCAAGACCTCTTTAGCACCTGGCTCAAAAGTCGTCACACAATACCTTGAAAGATCAGGACTTAGTGCTGATCTTGATGCCCTGCGTTTTCACACTGTAGGTTACGGTTGTACCTCCTGTATTGGAAACTCCGGTCCTCTTCCACCACAGATAGCAGAAGCGGTAGAAAAAGGTGAACTGATTGTTGCCTCGGTATTATCCGGTAACCGAAATTTTGAGGCCCGTGTGCATCCACAGGTAAAAATGAACTTCTTAATGTCGCCGATGCTTGTTGTTGCCTATGCACTGGTGGGAAGAGTGGATATTAATCTCTTGGAGGAACCATTGGATTACGACCCTAACGGTCAGCCCGTATATCTGAAAGATATTTGGCCAAGCCGCGAGGATATTATCGAAACCGTCAATGCCTGTGTCAAACAATCGGATTTCCAAGAAGTCTATGATGTCATCTTCGACGGGTCGACAGACTGGCAAGAACTTGAAGTGAATCTTGATCAAAATTACCAGTGGGACAATACGTCCACCTACATAAAAGAATCGCCATTTTTTGAAAATTTACAAGCAATTCCTAATCCAATACAGGATATTCAGAATGCACGAGTATTACTTTATCTCGGTGACTCGGTGACAACAGATCATATCTCACCCGCTGGTTCATTCAAAGAAGAAACTGCAGCTGGACAATACCTCAGATCACATCAGGTAAGTAAAGAAGATTTCAATTCTTATGGATCTAGACGTGGGAATCACGAAGTCATGATGCGCGGAACATTTGCCAATGTGCGTATTAAAAACAAAATTACCGATCGTGAAGGTGGATTTAGCCGTTACTTCCCCACCAATGAGGTGAAGACGGTATATGAAACCGCAATGGAATATCGCAAAAACAACACAGCGCTCATCGTACTGGCAGGAAAAGAGTATGGTTCGGGTTCCTCCAGAGATTGGGCGGCAAAGGGAACATTCCTCCTTGGCGTACGCGCGGTTATTGCTGAAAGTTTCGAGCGTATTCACCGAAGTAATCTTGTCGGTATGGGCGTCGCACCTCTTGTTTTTATCAATGACGAAAACGCAGAGAAATTAGGACTAGATGGAACAGAAGTCTATAGCATCTCGGGACTTGAGAACGATTTAACACCCCATAAACTTCTCTCGGTAAAGGCGGTACATGACAATGGAACAGTAACCACATTTCAAGTGAAAGCAAGATTCGATTCAGCCATTGAAATAGAGTACTTTAAGAATGACGGTATTCTACAATATGTGCTGCGTCAGTATTTAAAGAACAACTAACATTGTCCAAATTAGCGCATCGAAATATCTAAAAAAGTAAAGGGCACTGATCAGTGCCCTTTAACAAACTATATAAAAACCTACCAGAGTTCTACAATACATCAGTCTTACCCCCAGCACCCCAAGAATTATGTTTTATGGCTATGCCAAAAATAGCTATAAAAAATCCTCCTTTTTATCCCTGAAATCAGGTATTTTGTTCGCAAGCGGAAATAGCGCCTTTGACTATATTTTAAAGTAAAATCATTCGGCAGAATTGCTTATTTTCGCTAAAATCAATGCTAACACGATACAGAATGGAAGAACTTGTCGAACAAACAATCACTAAACAAACATTTACAGCTGAACTGAAGCAAGTTCAGGAATTCTACAAATGCACCTTTGAGCAATGTGATTTCCAGAACGCAGAACTCGTAGATCTACTATTCACAAATTGTGAATTTAAATCATGTAATCTTTCTAATGTCAGTCTAAAGGGCACACAATTAGATCATGTTGTTTTTAATGACTGCAAAATGCTCGGCATACACTTTAATGAATGTAGTTCATTTTCCTTTCATGCCAATTTCAGCAACTCAGTTCTGGATTACTCCTCTTTTTTTGAAAGAAATATAAAGAAGTTCCAGTTTGAACAATGCTCTTTGCAACATGTGGATTTTGAACGGGCCAATCTTCAACAGGTGCTGTTTAAAAAAACGAATTTGCTAAATGCCCGCTTTGTACAATGCAATCTCGAGGGCTGCGATTTTCGGTCTTCGATCAATATCCAGCTAGATCCAGAGGTCAATCGTATGAAAAAAAGTAAATTTGGCCCGGAACAACTGCCTGGCCTACTACTTAAATATCAGCTGGTTATTGATTAAATATGGGGAAGACCGTTCAACTAACTCCCCAAATCAATGTATTCATTTGAAACATTTTGATTTATCGTTAAATAACGGATTTCAGGGATAAAACTCCCCACTTTGAATCAGGATATTTGTCATTCAAAGTTTAAGAAGATGAAAAAAATATCCCTATCATTCGCAGCTATCTTAGCGGCCAGCACAATGTCGTTTGCACAGATCAATAAAGCATTCAAGATCAACTATGCTATTACGTATGCTGTCGATCCCAGTGAAGAAGCACAAGCAGCTCCAGTTTCTGTGTACGAAGCGTATGTTAACAATGATAAAATAAAAGTCATATCGGCTTCCGGAGACGGCGAAGAGTCAATCTTTCTCATTAAAAAAAATGAAGAGCAATCAATTATATTGTACCCAGGACTGGCAAAATACGTCGTTAAAGAAAATGCGCTCAGCCCACATGCGATCAAATTCGTCCCTAACCAGACGAAAATGATTGCCGGTTATCCCTGCAAACTAGCTCAGGTCGAAATTCCTATTTCAGAAGATAACGACGAAAACAGCACCTTATCGATCTGGTATAGCGATAAATTGCCAGCCACCTATTGGGAGGGATTTGATCTGTTTAAAAAAATCCCCGGGGCGGTGCTGCAGTTAACAACACCTCTTGGAATGGATATGATTGCCCAGAACATCGCCGATAGCCAACTGGACGATAAAGATTTTATCGTTCCTGAGGATTATGAGCAAGTAGCATCCATTTATGACGACGAGGAAGATTCGGAAGAAAGCAACCAGATTGCTGAAAACCTGTATTTATTTGAAGATGCTGCAACTAATCTCCTAGGGGTACAAGACGGTGAAGAAAAAACAATTGTACCAGCACAATATCTATACATCGCACCATTTGTTGGCGATATTAGTATAGTTCAATATAAAAATGAAAAATATGGTGCCATTAATCTGGCCGGTAAACCAATCATTCCCTTCCAATACGATTATTTAGGATACGATGATCACCTTGGACAACTGGTTTTTGGACTAAACGAAAAATATGGGGTCATGGATAAATCTGGCAAAATTTTAATTTCCGCAAATTATGATATGATATCGTTCATTAACGGTGGTTATGCCGTATTTCAGCAGAAAAATAAATATGGTATATTGAATCAGGCGGGCAAAATAATTGTCCCGGCGACCTATAGCTATATTTCTGAAAATAATTCAACGCATTTCATCAGTATTGAAAACGACACGTATAATCTTACCGAAATAAAAACCAATAAAATCGTTGCTCCCGACTACGATTTGATTTCAGTTACAGAAGAACCTAATCTTTTCCTTGCTAGTAAAGATGGAAAATATGGTTATTTAGATGGCCAGGGAAAAGTGGCCATACCGTTTATATACAGCGGGGCCACCTCTTTCAGTGATGGTGTAGCTTCTGTCTCATTAGCGGATTCGGACGATGTAATTTTGATTAATACAAAAGGTGAACGTGTAGAAATAGATGCCGCGGCAGAGGCAACAGATACAATTTAAGAACCAGAAACCAAAAAAGGCAGCAGATATATCTGCTGCCTTTTTTGGTATACGGTTGCCGATCATCAAAGATCAATAGGAGTTTATTTTTTCCTTTTAAACAGCTTTTTGCCAATCGTAAATAAAATCACCACGATAATACCTCCTCCTAGGCCAAACAACAGCTCTTTTATCATTCCTGGCAGGGCTGGTAGCGCATGGTGTAAGAAATCAATATAATGCGCAAATATTCCGCCTGAAACCAGAATTAAAGCAAATGTACCTACAACAGCCAATAATTTGATAACGAAGGGTAGCGCACGGACTAAAAACCGACCTAGGCTCGCAACAGGACCTTTTTCACGGGAGGTTTTAATTAATTTATAACCTGCATCGTCCATACGAACGATAAGTGCTACAATACCATAGACTCCGACTGTGGCCAGAAAAGCAACAACCGAAACCGTAATAATTTGTAAGGACAAGCTTTTTCCCAGAACCGTTCCCAAAGCAATAATGACGATTTCCACAGAAAGAATAAAGTCTGTAGTAATAGCCGATTTTACCTTCGCTTTTTCAGCGGCAACTGAGTTTTCAGCAACGACAATCTCCACTTTTGTTTCCTCCGTAGGATGTTTGCGATGGAACAGGTATTCAATAATCTTCTCAACACCCTCAAAAGCAAGATAGAAACCTCCCAAGATTAAAATATATTTGATGGCAATTGGAAAAAAGACATTCAGTAATAATGCTATTGGTACAATTATCAACTTATTGAGCAGTGAGCCCTTTGTAATTGCCCATAAAACCGGGAGCTCGCGTGAAGCTAAAAAGCCAGTCGCTTTCTCGGCATTAACCGCTAAATCGTCACCTAAGATTCCAGCAGTTTTTTTTGTTGCGATTTTACTCGCTACTGCCACATCATCCATCAACGCTGCAATATCATCTAGAATTGCAAATATTCCTGAAGCCATATTTATATAAAAATTGAACGTAAAAATATAAATTTAATTCAATTTTGAAATAAGGAATTTAATCCATTTGCAATATCAAGCTACATTACTTTTGAATTAAATACGTAATTTTAATACCACAAGGACAACCATTATGAAAAATTTGCTTACACAAGAGGAACAGTCAATGCTACTTGAAACGCTAAAAGAAAGGTTTCAGAAATTCCCCAAACGACACCCACAGGTCAGCTGGGACGAAGTAGTGCATAAATTGCTTGAAAGCCCCCAAAAATTATGGAGTTTGTTCCAAATGGAAAAGAGCGGTGGCGAGCCCGACCTTGTTATTATTGATCCAAACAAAAAGCAGTATGCTTTTGTGGATTGTACAGAAGAAAGTCCCAAAGGAAGAAGAAGTCTCTGTTTTGACCAAAAAGCCTTAGATGACAGGAAGGAAAACAAGCCTATTGGAAGCGCTGTCGAAGAAGCTAAAAAAATGGGGACCGAGCTGCTTTCTGAACAACAATATCGCCAACTCCAAATGTTAGGTGAATTTGATTTAAAAACTTCCAGCTGGATACAAACTCCAGCGGGTATTCGTAAGCTTGGTGGCGCCTTATTTGGTGACAGACGTTACAACCAAGTTTTCACCTATCATAATGGCGCGATCTCCTATTATGCGGCACGGGGCTTTCGTGCCATACTTTTTCTTTAAATAAAAGCACTTAAGCATCATAATATAAAACCTATATGAAAACAATTTTAATCGCCACCCTACTCTTTTGCTTGGGAGCTGCTCAACCCCTTTTTTCACAAGTATCTTTTCCTTCTTTCTTGGAAGGGACGTGGAAGGTGGACAATAAAGAGGAATACGAACAATGGGATCGTATAAACGAACATGAATTAAAAGGCCTTTCCTATGCGTTGAAAAATGGCCAAAAGATAGTTAGTGAATACCTAAAATTGACCAAAATAAAGGATAAAATCATATATACAGCACTAGTCATCGGACAAAACAATGGGAAAGAAGTCAATTTTGAGCTAAATTATCGGGATAGTACCTATTCTTTTGTCAATGAGGCCCATGATTTCCCTAATTACATTCGATATACACGCGTCGCTACAAACCGACTTCATATTGTAGTGGAAGGAAAATCGGGAAAAGTCAGATCTTTTTATGCGACGAAAATCGTACCCACACCGACCGTAGCGAACCCAAATTACGATCAGGAACTCGCAAAAAAATTAGGGGCCGATGATTATGGAATGAAATCCTACATCTTTGTCCTCCTGAAAACTGGCGAGAATAAAACAACAGACAAACAATTTATTAATGAATGTTTCAAAGGTCACATGGAAAATATCAATCTTCTCGTAAAAAATGGGCAACTGATTGTTGCTGGCCCGTTTGGGAAAAATGACAATAACTTCCGGGGGCTTTTTATCTTAAATAACATGGCTTCTATTGATGCGGCAAAGCATATTTTAGAAAACGATCCAGCGATAAAGAATGGTCTCTTAGAAGCTTCATTTTACCCTTGGTATGGTTCAGCTGCTTTGGCAGAATACCTGTCCCAAGTAGATAAAATCTGGAAAAAACAACATTAGCTGTTTGTTCGTGACATACAGCTGTCATTTGCCGATCTAACTTTGGGGAAAACTAAAAGACATGAAAAATCAAACAATCCCTTCATTCAGTATAATTGGCCTCGCCATCCGTACGAGCAACCAAGATGGACAGGCAGCTAAGGACATTCCAGAACTTTGGGCCCGCTTTTTTAAAGAAGATGTATTAAGCCGTATTCCCAACAAGATATCCAGCGAACTTTACTGTATCTATACCGAATATGAAAAGGATCATACCCTACCTTATACGACTTTCTTGGGCTGTAAAGTGAGTAATCTTGAAGAAGTACCCGAAGACTTGGATGGTATTCATATCGCTGAAAATCATTACCAACACTTTACTGCAGAAGGAAGTTTAGAAGATGGCATCGTTTATGAAACTTGGCAAAAGATATGGAGTTCGGATTTACCAAGAACGTATGCCGCAGACTTCGAAATATATGGCGAAAAAGCTCAAAATCCACAAGACGCAAAAGTGGATATTTTCATCGGTATCCAGTAAGCCCTCTATCGTAACAAAAAGTATGTCTTAAGGTATTTATCATTTATTTTAAACTAAATAACACTTACCTTTGTGCCGATTTAAAGAAAAACATTATGCAAGGCAATACGACATACAGAAAAAAAGTTGTTCGATATAGCTATTTAAAATTAATTGGAAGTTCAGCTCTCGTTAGTATCATTTGTTGCTTACTGGCATACAGTCTCAAGCACAGCACAGGTTATGTACAGGAAGAATTGTTTGAAAGAGTATTTTCCTGGAATCCTAAACTGTTTATTATTCTACCCAGCATCGGTATTACAGCTATTTATTTTTTACGGAAATACGCTTTTCAAAACAGAAAAAACAAAGGGATCAAAGAAATCTATACAACATTGGAAACAAGAAAAGACCATTTGCCTTTTTTTAAGATTCCTTCCCATTATATCAATGGTTTTCTAACTGTAATTTTTGGTGGTTCAACCGGTGTTGAAGTCTCCACAGTTGTTGCCACAGCTACAGTAGGCAACCAAGCGTATAGGAGATTGCATCCGGCTTGGGCCTACAAAACCGAGTTGATCTGCGCAGGCGTAATTGCTGGAGTCACACTGTTGTTTGGAAGCGCATTGGGTGGTTTTCTTTTCGCTTTTGAGGTAATTGCACGGAGATATAATAAGACTTTACTCATTAGTGGACTAACTTCAATGGCTGTGGCGTCCGTATTTGTTTATTACCTTGATGCAAGTCCTTTATTTACATTTGAGGTAAAAGCATGGCGATGGCAGGCGATCCCTTTTGTAGCCATTTTAGGACTGATTGGCGGGATCTTAGCGTTATATTTCACTAAAATTGTTATTTATGCAAAGTCCTATTTTGCAGGCATAAAAAGTAATTTTATCCGTGTCAATTTGGGCGCAATCACCGTTGGGACATTTATCTTTTTCTTGCCGGCATTGTATGGCGACAGCTATCATGGTCTTGGAGAAATTCTAAAAAGCAGTCTGCATGATTCTGTTAATTTACTGTACTTTCTTCCGCTGATCCTGCTTGTTCTCTTAAAACCTTTTGTAGCCTCTTTGACCTTAGGTGCAGGTGGTGATGGCGGCGTTTTTGCCCCAAGTATTGTTACAGGTGCATTGTTAGGCGTTTTGTTTGCACAGCTTTGTAATCATTACCTAGGCACACAATTGGTGGTTATAAATTTTGCTCTTTTTGGTGCTGCGGCAATGCTTTCGGCAGCAATACATGCCCCCTTTACAGCAATCTTTATTATCGCAAGTCTTGTTCCGGGGGGCTACTTGCTTCTGGCACCGCTACTTATTAGCAGTTTTATTGCGAAAGCGCTGGCAAAAAAACTATATCCTTATAATGTATACACCTATAAGGAAGTAGCGACAGCCAAACCATTTTAATCTCACTGATTGATCAACAAAACATGATCAAATCACAATAAAAAAGCGCCTCAAATACGTTTGAGGCGCTTTTTTCATGATTTAATCTTCCCTGCTCCCATCATCTGCCATACGGACTATCTTAGGCGAAAACTTTGCCACGACATCAACAAGATCTTTTTGTGAAGCCATTACGGTATGGATGTCTTTATAGGCCATCGGCGCTTCATCCATCCCTGCCCCAAGCAACATAATACCTTTATCTTTAAGCATCGAATGGAGATCATGGGAAGATAGCGTTTTAATCGCTTGCGTACGGCTCATTAGTCGACCTGCCCCATGAGATGCCGATTGTATCGCATTCGACTCCCCTTTTCCACGAACCAAAAATCCTGGTGTAGCCATGGAGCCTGGAATAATCCCCATAACCCCTTTTGCAGCTGGCGTAGCACCTTTTCGATGGACAATAACCTCTTGACCATTCCACGTTTCCTTCCATGCAAAATTGTGGTGATTTTCGACCTTCGCCAACAATTCGGCCCCTAAAGCCAACGTAATCTTTTCATGGATCACTTCATGGCAAGCTGATGCATAATCTCCGGCGAGATTCATCGCTAGCCAATATTCTTGCCCTTCATGAGTATCTAAGTCTAAATAGGCTAGATTTTCAGCTTGGTAAGGCAACTTACACAAGGATTTGGCTAATTTTGTATAATGTGCAGCAATGGTGGCGCCCATTCCTCTTGAACCTGAATGGGTCAGTAAGCCTAAATAGGCTCCGCTATCAATGTTCAAAACCTCATCTCTTTCTTCAAATTCGACTATACCGAACTCCACAAAATGATTCCCCCCACCTGAAGATCCCAATTGCGTCCAGGCTTTATCCTTCAATGCGGAAAGGAAGCTGTTCTCAGTGAACAATTCGTTATCCAATACAGCATGATCTACACGTTCATGTCTCAAATATCCATTGCCAGCACCAAACTTACTATTACGCAGAATAATGTCTTTCAAGGTCATTAAATTCTCTTCCAAAAATGAGGCTGGCAAATCAAAGATAGACAAAGCCATACGACAGCCAATATCGACACCGACCCCATAAGGAATCACCGCATTATTAGTCGCCAGTACTCCACCAATTGGCAACCCATATCCTTGATGCGCATCCGGCATCAGCGCTCCGGCAACTGAAACAGGCAATTTCATAGCGATATTCATCTGTACTTTTGCCCCTGTTTCGATTTCAGACGCGCCATAAATCGTATATTCCGCCGGAGTCTCGTTCAATGCAATTAACGACTTATCAACAGCCTCTTGTCCAAGTATGGCATGAGCCAAAATTCCGAAAACAGCATCTTCTGAATACCCGGTCGGATCTTCCAGGACAGACTTGAATTTTTCGAGCATTTCTACCCGCGTAAAACCGTGTCTTTTACTATTGATCTTTAATGCCACGCCCAAGGAATGATTCTCTTTATATCCTAATGCAATTAAATCATTGCCATTTATTCTTTTATTTTCCATTTTTTTACGTTCTTTTTTGATGGAGCAGCCATACAACTTCTCCAAAGCAGGTAACAACATCTCTTTACGTTGCTACCTGCACCTCTTTCAACTTATTAATCTTTTATTTCACAAACAATTGCTTGAGTTGGTCAACAATCTGTCCATTTCCGGAAACCGAAATCGTATTGATCTTTTCAGCAATCTTTTCCACATATTCCATTTCCTTCAATTTAAACAACATACTGTTTTCTTCCATCAGCTTCGCGGTATTCAACAAACTCCGTGTTGAAGCAGTCTCTTCACGACGCATGATGCTATTTGCCTGCGCCCTCTTCTCTGCAATCAACACCTGGTTCATGATGTCCCGCACATCTCCTGGTAAAATAACATCTTTAATGCCACAGGTCAACAGTGTTATACCCAAGCCCGCGACTTGTGGCAATGTATTTTCTAAGACATAGCCTTGTATTTCGGTCTTTCGCTCCATCAACTCGTCCAAAGTCATCTGGCCAATATAGGACCGTAAGGTCAACTGCATCAACGAATACAATTGCTTTTCATATTCTTTATTATCCAATAGCGCTTTGACAATATCCACAATCTGATATTGCAGCGTGAAATTGATTCTGATCTGTGCCTTATCTTTGGACAAGATCTCCTGTCCCGCCACCTCCAACGTCAAGACTCTCATATCAGCTTTTGAAATCGCTATGGTTTTTGCATTCTTCCACCAACAATACGTTCCCGACTTCAAAATATCTACAAACACACCGTCCACAAAAAGCAATGCTTTCTCATTTGGTTCAATTTTATATTGACGTACATAATAGCCTAAGCTCTGCTTCTCCAGCAATTGACGATTAACAGATGTAGGGATCTCAATCTCCGTAATGTCTTCTAATTGAAATCTGCGTTCGCGCAATTCCTTCCAAAAAAGATGTCTGCCAGACGCTAACGTCTTTTCAAAATTACCATTCAAAAAAACAAGACAGATCTCCGTATCACCCACTTCAACGATATCGACCAATTCGCGAAAACCTGTCAACTGCAACAGTACATCGACATTGCGACCGGAAGGAAATGGATGAGTAGTCGTGTACTTCTCCAGTTTTTCACCAAATCCCAACCAGTAGTTACCGGATTTCAAAACACGGATCACCGCATTGTTTTTAACAACCAATCCGATTTCGTCTGTAGTTAGTTGTACTCTTTTCATTGTATATTCTTTTAAATTTTCCTCATTTCTATTATAAAACCTGCTATTTTTTATCCCTTGACCTCAAGCGGGATTCGAAAGTCCAGATACCCTTTTTAAAATCAAAAGTCGATGAACAAATACCCCATCTTATTGTCATGACATTTTATTATAAATGCAGATACCTCACTTAGGAATCTCAGGCCATCAATCAATTGCTCAATCGCATGAAAACAGCGTATAAGCAGGATAAAAGATAGCAAGCTTCTACCAAACGACCTTTTTGAAGAAAGTCTTAACTTTGAATGTCCGAATGGACAGTTCGATGCAATACCCTTATGCTATTCCATCCGAAAATGGAAGTGGGATTCGAACCCACACGATTGTGTTGTTATTCTAACCAGACTGAACTATCCTGATTGCTCAGGAGTAGGAATCGAACCTACGACCCACAACTAACTGCTTTGCTCTACCCTTGAGCTACCTTTTTTACAGGAGAGGATTCGAACCTCTAACACGAGCACTTTCCTTTCGACTTCTCGTTTTATCAGTATATTGAAGCTCATAGAGAACAATACTAACCTGCTATACTGAAACAGGTGACCAGGATGCCATCTGAAGAAGAAAGGCTCTTTTATACTTCATAATAAAGTATATATCTTAAAGCTTTTCGCTATAATTTCCATCAAAGAACGTTTGTCATTGTTGACATTACAAATATCGTTGGTTTACTACGCAGGGAATTTGCGTAACAATAAAAAGAAATAAGAAAAACCTATGAAAAACTATATAGTACTGATATACAGATGATAAAAATAAATAATTGCTGTAAAAAAAGATTTAGAAGTCCTGAACTACGCAAATTCATTGCGTCTTAAATCGACATGGTAGACTTAGGCCCTCTGCATTGTTTCAAAAAGAATGGAAAATTAGATTTTTTGATGAATATTCTGTTGAATATAGTGGTAATCCGTGATCATGTTATCCAATTTATATCCTAATTTTATTCCAATATTAAGACGATATCAAAAATGAAAAGTTTATATGCAACAATAGGGCTGTTTTGCATGTTAGCAAGCTGTACAAATTCAGCGCAAGACCATAAAAGCGCTACTGCAAATCATCCTGCAAAGCAAATACCAATCAAAGACAGCACAAGGACAGCGGAGCAAGACACGGCAGTGGGTCAGAATCAGCAAGCAGAAGCTTGGTTGAAAGGAATTTTTCAATGTACAGGTTCCGCATCTGGGAAATATTGTTACTATCTGGATAAAGAGGGCGCATTATGTACCAAGCGATTCCAAGCCTTTTTAAAAGATGCGAATGAAATTTACGGGCCCTCCAACCTCACAGATGAAGAACTACCCAAAGCTGAGGCAGCTTACAAGGCCAAATGGGGAAAAATCTACCCCTTATATACAGCGGAAACCTGGTTATTTGGAAGAGGTAATGACGACGCATTGGATATCAAGGATGTCAAAATCGACAGAGTAACTGAAAGCAAATTTATCGTATTTATTGATTACGGTAATGACATCCGAACAAAAAATGAAGTTCAATTGGTCAATGAGCAAGGTTCTTATAAAATAGATTATTGCAAGACGACTTTCCTACACTAAACGTTACCCCCAGCATTGAAAATGCCAATTTTCTAGACGATAAATTGGCATTTTCAATTTATGATTATTTGCTACTTTCAATTAAGCTTGGGAACTATTGTTCCATTTGACCACATTTCCCTGATGGATAAGCCCATAGACAGTTGAGATGCGAGAAACTGCTTCTGCAGAACAACTCGCATCGACAAAAAGGAGGCTAGCATCATCTCCAACTTTCGGCCATACGGAATTCCCTTGATCATCAAGCGGAATTTTGCCATTGGTCGCATAACGAAGGCAACGGGATAACTCGAATTCAGTTTCATAACCATATAATTCCGCAGCCAGATTGGCTTTTTGAAGCATATTACCGCTACCGAAAGTACCCCAATGGTCCTGAACATTGTCGTTTCCTGCAAAAACTTCCACTCCCGCTTTTTTCAATTCCCGAAATGGCATCAACATATTGCGAAAAGGAACCGAACTGCAGATACCAACTTTCGCTTCTGCCAATCGTTCGGCCGTATGTGCTAAGTCCTTTTTCGGCATGTAACCTAAGGCGAAAGCATGACTGATAAATGTACGTCCCTGCAATACCGGATTTTCCAATGCTTTATCAATCAAATAATGTATGGTCTTAACACCTGATTCCCCTCCCTCATGCAAGTGGATATCGATTCCCTTGTTATTATCCAATGCAAGTTGAACGGTCAAGTCCATCGGTTTCTCAATACTGCCGTCAATACTAAAGGGATCCAAACCACCAATAAAATCCACCTGCCCCCATTTAGCTACCTCCTCCATTAGTTTCGCCGATTCTGTATAGAATAGACCGTGCTGGGGGAATGCGACCAGTTCTGCAGCAAATGAATATTTTAAATGTTCCAGCGCCTGTAACAAATGCTCCAATGACTTTGTTCCCGATGTTGGGTCTACATTAAAATGCGTACGTGCAAAATTTGTTCCGTAGCCCTGTAAAAGCGCGATTAACTTTTCGGCCCGTTCGACAGAGGTTTTCAACAACTCGGGGATAATCACCTATTCCTTGGCAATCATATCTTTTACAGTTCTATTTTTTGGAAATACCGCCTTCCAGGGCAGGCCGTATAATGTTTTATCCAAATGAATATGCATGTCACGGAATGGTGGCAATGCCAATTTACCTTTCACATCAAAAGCTTTTCCATTCGCTACCGATTGCGCTCGCTCAATATCTTTTATTTTATTTGCCTCAATTTGAATATCAAATAATGCCGTTTTCGTAGCAACAATTTCGTCCTTCTCATAAAGAAAGCCTGTTTCTAGCAATACATTCTTCAACAAATATGTCTCTTGATTCTGATTGATTTCATTCATGCCTATATCATTTTTCACCAAAGCTAAGTGATTTGAGCCAATGATCTTTGTACGAATTATCACAGCTTATGTAGATATTATGGCTGTGCTTTAAACTGACTTGGCGTCATATTCGTATGGCTTTTAAAAAACTTGCTGAAGCTTGCATTGTCGTAAAACCCTAAATCAAAAACAATCGCTTTGATCGTTTTATCCGAAATTCTAAGCAATCGCTTTGCTTCCAGTAACACACGTTCCTGAATCAAAAATGAAGCTGATTTCTGTAAAACCCGATTACTTAACACATTCAGATAATTTGCCGAAATATTTAGCTTCTCGGCATAAAAAGCGACTGATTTTTCACTTTTATACCATTCATCGATAAGCTGCACAAATTTTGCCATAATTGGATTAGCCTGATATTGTTCATAATCATCATAATTATCCTGAACGATCTTGCTGATCAGAAGCGTAATTACTTTGACCCGTGCGTAAATCAATTCCCATAGGATCTCGCCATCCTGTAAATCATCTGCAATTGCCTTGAATTCTGTTAATAAGGACTGGAAATTGGCTGTTGAAAGATCAATGACCAAATGCTTAAGGTAATAGGAAATAGGAAATCGCAACGCAGGTAATAAGCTTTCGAACCAACGCCTACTGATCATGAGCTGCAGTGCATAGGTAGGATCGGCCATCTGCCACTGATGCACCTGTCCCGGAAAAACCAGATGTAACTGATTTGCGCCTAGTACAAAACGGTCAAAATCTATTGTATGTGTGCCTACAGACTCCTGAAACAATAAAAGGATAAAAAAATCGTGTTTGTGCGGTTCACTAATTTCTCTAGGGCCAATGAGCTCATGAAAAAGCAAATCGCGGTCAGCGATAATCCCTTCCTGAAATTTCTGCAGGTCTAATATTGGAAAATGGTCGTTGGGTTGATACATAAACAGTATTCCAAAGATAGTATCTAAATATTAAAAACAAAAACTAGTGAGAGCTGGTAACAATGCTACAAATTACGACTAACTTATGACCAACTTCGTCCTGTAAGCACAGTGACTCCACAGTGAGTCCACGTTGAGTCCACCTTTTTTAAGTGTATTTACTATGGATGCATCGTACAGACATACTGCTTACAGTCCGAAGTTGGTTACTCCTAGTCCATTATTTGTTCAAACGAAACTCTTATTGTTTGGACTCCCTGTATAAAAGAAAATTGTTACGATTATAACTATTGTTTAATATAAAAAAATGTTACTTTAACGCGGCTGCTAGGGTGTCAAGCGATATTGAATGCCGACGCCCCAAATCTAATTTAAAATCGAGAAATGCAAATCGAAATCGGTCGTATATTTTATGAAATAGTTCCCTGGAATAAAGATTATATCCAAATTTCGGGTAGTTCATCACCCTATCGTGTACATGCTCCGGCACATTGCGATGTTGCTTTCCTTAAAGAGTACATCAAGTTAAACCCGCCAGAAAGTAAATCGGAAGGTATATCCTATTCCTATCTAGAAAATCCCTACTACCTTTTTGGAAAACCTTATTTGGTCAAAATCTATCCTTCCACAACGCTAGCAACCGTTGAACTGACAGCTACAAGCATATGTGTATATCAAAAGAAGAGCACGAATACATTGAAATTACTGCACAAATGGAGTCAGGAATTACTCTATCATGAAATAATCAAGCAGATTGCTTATTGGGAAGAACAGTTGGATATATATGATGTAGCTACAGTAACCATCCATAAATTATCCAAAAACGATTTTAGAATCGTTGAAGGTGGATTTCATTTTTCAAATCGACTCATTGATTTCGAAAAAGAACACATCAATCTAATTATTCTAAAGGCTTTCTGTAAATTTGCTCATAAGACGCAAAAAGAAACAGAGGCAATTTTCAGTTTATATATTCCAAACTGGAGAGATCTTTATTAGTACAGCATAATAAGATGACAGAAATTAACATCAGAATCCAACTAAAAAAAGACGATTTAATCATACCATTCAGCAATCAAGATCTTATACCATTCATCGACAAACATCAGCAAGAAATCAATGATTACGTTATCGAGCAATTGGAAGATAAAGATGGCGCACCGCATTTAAGTGACTTTAGCATAAGTGGATTGACTTTTTATACAAATAGTACCGAAGGTTCTTTTAGACTTCATTTTAAAATTGATCGTCAATTTTGTTGTAGTGATCTCTCATCGTGTCAAATGGATTATATAGACTTTAAGTTTAATAAATCAAATGATAGTATCACACTAACTGGAAGTTATACCGTTTGGACAATTCAATAGAAGATATGCGAGTACCCGAACGTTATCAAGTTAATACAAGTTCATTTTCTTTTTATTGGTCAAAGGGTCTTGGTGTCGAATTGCTTCGCAAATTGCCGACGAAACTTTCCATCGCTGCTGCCGATCAATTTACTCCTTTACTCTATCAATTTGACAATAGCTGCGACCAACTTGTCGAGCAGCTACATCTAAAAATTGGTTTCCATCAAGGTCAACAACTGCTTAAAGATGCACTTGCAGGCAAGCCTATTGATGCAGCATACGAACATGTATTGCTGAATTTTTTAAATACATTAGATCTCAGCCCTTCTTGGTTAGATTGGGATAAAATAGAACAAGGCATTGGGCTCAGTCAACGCTCTGGTTTATCAGGACTTATTGTGTTACGGGATTATGTCCTCATGGGAGGCTATGAATCCAGTGCGATCAATAAACCCTTAATCTTTACGGGAGCACTAAAAAAAGGTGCCGTAAAACGGCTCACCGAAACGGTAACCTTTTGGGTTGATATCACAGGCGATGATGCTCTGAAAAAGGGTAATATTGGCATAGAGGCCATTCTACTCACCCGATGTATCCATTCGTATGCGCGATTAAACATCCTAAAGCACGGTCAGTGGCAAACAGAAAAATGGGGCATTCCATTAAAT
Source organism: Sphingobacterium siyangense (assembly GCF_007830445.1). Lineage (GTDB taxonomy): Bacteria > Bacteroidota > Bacteroidia > Sphingobacteriales > Sphingobacteriaceae > Sphingobacterium > Sphingobacterium siyangense. The sequence continues at coordinate 68,199 of NZ_VLKR01000001.1, forward strand.
ACATGGGATATGCTTGCAACCAATCTCGGATTTTCTCTTGTTTACCTAACGGGACTAAAACGCATAAAATTCAATGTATTGAAAAACGAGATTGAAGGTTTATTCCATGTCTGGAAATTTATCGGAACATTGCTGGGTATTCCAATGCAACTTCTCCCCGACACAGAGGAGCAAGCCATTGAAGCTTTGTATTATTGGACCATGACACAACAATCAGGAGATCAGGATAGTTTGGCTTTAGCAAAAGCGCTTATGGAAGAGCCCATTAAAGCAGCATACCCCACAAACAAATGGGGACGAAAGCTTATGCGCGAAATTCATCTCTACTACAATCATTATCTATTGGGAGACTATTCCTGTTCACTATTGGGTTTAAAGAAGACGGTACTCGGTAAAATTGCTTATGTGAATATCTTAAAAAATAAAAAAGCAAATCGTATGGTCACCGACAGCTTATGGCGACAACAACAAATTGACAAAGGAAGAAAAGTACACGAAGGCGTGAAACAAATCTATCTGAAATACAATTAACCAACGTTGCGCTCGTAAGGCACCCGTGTCGCAATGGAGCGTCCCAAGGTCAGCTCATCGACATATTCCAGCTCGCCACCAAAGGCTATACCGCGGGCAATCGTTGTAATTTTTACATCAAACTCACGCAATTTACGGTATAAATAAAAAATGGTGGTATCCCCTTCCATTGTTGCTGAAAGGGCCAAAATAACTTCTTCTACCTCACCTCTTTGGATTCGATTAATTAACCCTTCGATTTTTAGATCAGCGGGGCCAATACCGTCCATTGGCGAAATTAACCCTCCCAATACATGATATACACCTTGATAGGAATTTGTATTTTCGATGGCCATCACGTCTCGCGTGTCTTCTACAACACAGATCAAACTTTTATCGCGTTTGAATGAGGCGCATATCTCACATATACTGTGGTCAGAAATATTGAAACATTCTTGGCAATATTGAATATCTTCTTTCAAGCGATCGATAGAGGCCGTAAAACGCGCTACATCTGCATCGGATTGCTTCAACAGATGCAAAACTAGTCTTAATGCCGTCTTTTGTCCCACGCCAGGTAATTTTCCAAATTCGGCAACTGCGTTCTCGAGAAGTTTAGAAGAAAAATTCATAATGCAAATGTAAGAATAATCAGAAAAAGTAGCTAGTATTAAAAAAATAGCTATATTGTATTCCTTTTTGAAAAATTAGGTTTTAGAAATTAAATGTATAACGTTATATATGGACATTACAAAAGAAGATAAAATTATCCGCGCATTTGAAAACAAAACATGGCAGGAAATTAAAGTAAAGGACTCATGGCAGATTTTTAAAGTGATGTCAGAGTTTGTGGATGGGTTTGAGAAATTGGCAAAAATTGGCCCCTGTGTTTCAATATTTGGATCAGCACGTACCCCACGCGAACACAAATATTATCAAATGGCGGTAGATATTGCTAGCTTATTGACGGAACGCGGTTATGGTATTATCTCCGGTGGTGGACCGGGTATTATGGAGGCAGCCAATAAGGGCGCCTACGAATCTGGAGGGAAGTCTGTTGGTCTAAACATTGAATTGCCATTCGAGCAATTTCACAACAAATATATTGACCGCGACAAATTGCTTGAATTTAAGTACTTTTTCGTCAGAAAGGTCATGTTTATGAAGTATTCTCAAGGATATATTGTTATGCCTGGAGGTTTCGGAACCATGGACGAACTTTTTGAAGCAATCACACTGATTCAAACCGGTAAAATTGCGCGTTTTCCAATCGTATTGGTCGGCTCTGAATATTGGAAAGGATTAATGGACTGGGTTCAAAATACAATGATTTCAAACAAATATATCAGTGAAGAGGATTTAAAACTATTTCGAATTGTGGATACTGCCGAGGAAGCAGCTGATCATATTTTCCGATTCTACGATAAATACTTGTTGAAACCAAACTTCTAAGAAGCACCACTTCAAAAAAGGAGTATCTGTTGATTCAGATACTCCTTTTTTTTGTCTATTCGAAGCTGCTTTCCTTTGTAAAATGTGCGTTTAGCTGCTTAAAGCCAGCTTTTATTTATTAAAGTTGCATTATTCATAATTTAGTCCCTACATTTATAGCGCAATTAGCATTTCACGTCGTATAACCATAGAAAAACAAATTATTGTCTTGCATGAGAGATTTTGGAGGCCATTCAGATGAAGAGTTGATCGTGTTGATTCAACAAGACGATAGCTTAGCGTTCGAAGCTTTGTACGATCGCTATTGGAAAAAGCTTTATTACCAGGCTGCCCGCAAAACAAATTCACTGGAAGATGCGCAGGAAATTGTACAAAATATCTTTACTTCACTTTGGCTGAGACGCCATCAACTCCAAATTGAAAGCAATCTCGCCTCCTACCTCGCTGTGGCCGTTAAATACAAAGTATTTAAATATCTCGCACAACAATACAAGCAGGAAGCTTTTAAGCATGATACGGAATGGGTGGATTTTGATAACTCGACGGAAAATTGGCTTCAGTTTGAAGAGCTTCGTGTTCGGCTAGATCAGCTTGTTTCGGAATTGCCTGAAAAATGCCAGCTTGTTTTCAAATTATCCCGCGAAGAGGGACTCTCCTATAAACAGATCGCTGAAAGTATGAACATCTCTGTGAAAACTGTCGAAACCCAATTAAGCCGTGCCTTAAAAAAAATACGCACTGGTATTCAGCGCTTTCTGATTACTTTGTAATTTTTTTTCTCTTCTTGTCAGGGTATCAGCCCAATTTAGGGACTCTATATATAAATAACCCCTAAATATGGTTGATCATAATCAATTCCGGATAAAGCAATTGGCTTATAAATGGCTTCAAGGCACATGTACCCCTGAAGAAGAAGCCGAACTGCAACAATGGTATGAAACAAGTAATGGCGAACCTCTCCCTATCCCCGAGGAGCTCGCAACGGATGAACAACAACTCAAAGAGCTGTTATTCTTACATATCAAGCAGGAAATCCAAGCGTCAAAAATCAAGCGAATTCCACAATGGGTGAAATTGAGTGGAATAGCTGCTGCTTTGGCACTGTTATTTATATTGCCCCTTTACCTTGTTAAAAGAACAACCGGAGATACCCCGCAGGTAGCTGTGAAGACGCAACAGCAAGTTCATCCGGGTATTAAAGCAGCCGTATTAACTTTAGCCGATGGAACTAAAATTGACCTTTCTGCCCACCAACAGAGCGTTCTCCATCAGGATGAACAGGTGAAAGTTGTTACAACTGCTTCCGGAACCGTGCAATATCAATTTACAGCCAGTAAGAATACCGCTGCTATCCGTACCAATACCATTGAAACGCCGATTGGAACAGAGTATACGATAATTTTGGCCGATGGCAGTAAGGTGTGGCTAAACGCTGGCTCCGTTTTGACATTTCCTGAATCTTTTGCGTCGAATAGCCGTGAAGTAAAATTATCTGGTGAAGCCTATTTTGAAGTCAGCCACGATAGTAAGCGACCATTCTATGTGCGATCGAATGAACAAACCATTCGCGTATTTGGAACCCATTTTAACGTAAGCTCCTATCCAAATGAAAACAATAAAACCACACTTATAGCGGGTTCTGTACAAGTCTCGCAATTCGGCAAGTCAAAAATGCTCAAACCTGGTCAAGCAGCATTTACCTCAGGTGGGAATCTTATCGTAGCAGAAGCCAATATCGAAGAAGCAATGGCCTGGAAAAATGGCTTTTTCTATTTTGAATCGACACCAATAAAAGATGCACTCGCCGCCATAAAACGCTGGTATAATGTAGATATTGTCTATAAAGGAACAAATGAAAAGCGTGAACTGACAGGAAAAATAAAACGTAATTCAACGGCCCAGCAACTGGTTGAGACCCTCAACTTCCTGGATATAAAATGTCGATTGCAAAACAATAAAATTGAAGTTGAACTCTAAATTATTTAATATAAAACAAACTTACCCAATTAATTATGTATAAACTTAAAACCATCCAAGGGACTGGTAAAAAGGCAAAACTATTTGCTGCTTTACTTGCTATCCAATGCGTTTCCCATGCAAATTTGGCGATGGCAAATGTAAACCAAACTAAAATCAAGTTACAAGACAAGGAATATACTTTGGCAAAGTTTGCTAAAGAGATCGAGCGTCAGAGTTCTTATGTGTTTCTGTACGATAACTCACAGATTAATGATAACCAAAAAATCCGAATAAACCATAAAGATGGTTCTATTGTTGAAATTCTGGATGACAACCTGAAAGAGCTATCGTATTCTTATAAAATTGTCAACAACACCATTGTCCTAAAAAGGAAAACAGATGATATGCCCTTAAGAAACACGATCAATGTACAACAGCTTGTCAAAGGACGCGTTTCCGATGTCGATGGCAAGGCATTAACAGGGGTCACAATCCGCAATACAACAACAGGTAGACAAACGGAAACAGACAGTAAAGGTGAATTCTCGATTGAAGCGACCCCTACACATCAACTCAGCTTCAGTTCGATAGGTTATGAGACTATCAGTAGTACGGTAGGCTCCAATAGCTTCCTCAACGTGCAGATGAAAACTGCCAACAATCAACTGGAACAGATCGTTGTGGTCGGTTTTGGAACACAGAAGAAAAAAGACATCACGGGAGCCATTGCAACCATGAGTACAAAAGATATTGAAGATCGCCCTGTAACCCAATTGGCGAGTGCCATGGAAGGTAAAATGGCGGGGGTAGAAATTGTAAAATCCTCCGGACAACCTCAAGCTGGCTTCTCCATTCGTGTTCGCGGAACCTCAACAATTACTGCAGGTAGCAACCCATTATACATTGTAGATGGTGTTCCTACTGAAAATATATCGGAGCTCAATCCATCAGATATTCAAAGTATTTCTGTACTAAAAGATGCTGCTTCTGCCGCTGTCTATGGATCTTCTGGAGCAAATGGCGTTGTGTTGATTACGACCAAAAGAGGAACAAACGGTAAGACACAGGTAAATTTCGAAACCTATCAAGGATTTTCAGCCATCAGAAAAAAGCCTAGCGTTCTAAATGCTGCACAATATAGAGAATTAATGACTGAGATGGGGGAAGCTTTGGATTGGTCGAAATATACCGCTGATACGAACTGGCCAGATCAGTTATTCCGCACCGGCCACAGCCAAAAATACCAGGCTTCAGTACGCGGTGGAGATGAAAAGACAGGGTTTTACATCTCTGGATCTTATCAAAAAGATAATGGTACAGTCATCACAAATACAGTAAACAAGGTCAATTTTAAGGTTAATTTGGATCATCAGATCAATAAAATCTTTAAAGTTGGAACAAGCTTATCTTATAACCGTTGGTACGACGTTGACATTAACGAGAACTCCCGAAATGGAGTCATCATGAATGCTTATCTGGGCTCTCCAGTCATCGGCATATACGGTGATAAGGGGGCTTTCACAGTAGATCCATTCTATACGGATCTCGACAACCCCGTTGCATTGGCAACAGGCAACGAGCACAGCTATATCAACAACAGATTTACAGGAAATGCCTTTGTGGAGGCTAATATCCTACCTGGATTAAAATTCAAATCGCTGTTTGGGTATGAGAAATTTAACAACCAGTACCGCACTTTTGTGGATCCGTTCCGCACGACGGAGGGTAGAAAATATAAAGGAATGGCGACGCTCCAGCAGCAGGATAATCAGTATTGGATGTCCGAAAATACATTAAACTACGACAGAACTTTTAGTGACAAGCACCACTTCACAGGTTTACTAGGTTATATTACCACTAAAACACAAACAACAATCTCAAATATCGCTACCCAGAATTTTGCTAATCCAGCAATTCACACCGTTAATGGAGGTTCGATGATTACGGAGATGCCAACAGCGATAGATGCTGCTGTATCCACTGTTTCTGGCATTGCAAAAATCGGTTATGATTATAACGACAAATACTTATTTACAGCAAATCTGAGAGCTGACGCGTCATCTGTATTCGGGCCTAATAACCGTTGGGGTTACTTCCCTTCTTTCTCTGCCGGCTGGCGTCTATCCAATGAAGATTTCTTTAGTTCCCTGAAAAACACAGTAAACGATTTGAAAATCCGCGCTAGTTGGGGTAAGGTTGGAAATAGCCAAATTCCGGCCTTTTCCTATCTTGGTTTAGTTGACGTCACGGGATCGTACAATATCGGGGATCAGGTTGTACCGGGGTATACACCTGCTACCTTAGACAACCCCAATCTAAAATGGGAAACAACAAACCAGACCGATATTGGTTTGGATGCCAGTTTCTTTAATTCCAGATTGATATTTGGTGCAGATTATTATGCAAAAAGGACTGTAGGCTTACTTCTCAACTCAAGAGTTCCTTATAGTTCCGGTTATAGAACTGCGTTGAAAAACCTCGGCGACCTACAGAATAGAGGTTTCGAATTCGAATTGAGTAGCCGAAATTTCGTTCACGATTTCAAATGGAATACAACAGTGACCTTTGGGCTCAATCGCAATAAAGTACTGAATATTGATGGCGGAACCTACTATGACGGAAATATTGATGGCCGTGGCAATAGTACGATTGCAAAAGAAGGGGTTGCATTGGGATCATTCTGGGGCTATGTCGCAAAAGGTGTCAATCCAGACACCGGAGATATGATCTATCAGATGGCCGATCCTGAAGCAGGTCTTCAAACGAGTGATATGGCTATCATTGGTAATGCTACACCAAAATTCTCTTATGGCATGACAAATGATTTCAGCTATAAGAACTTCAGCTTTTCTTTTTTCTTACAGGGTGTACAGGGAAATGATATCCTTAATGCGACACGTATTTATACAGAAGGTATGTGGGAACCGAGAAACCAAAGTGCTGCCGTGTTAAACAGATGGACAGTCAATAACAAAAATAGTACTATGCCGCGTCCGGATCTAAACAATACAGATGACAACTACAATTCACAGATTTCTTCCCGTTTTGTAGAGAAAGGTTCCTACCTCAGGGTAAAATCGATGACTTTGGCCTATACCCTACCTAAACAAGTGCTTGAAAGATGGAAGCTCAATAAGGTCCGTTTTTATGTGACAGGCGAGAATCTGTTAACATTCACAAAATACTCAGGTTTAGATCCTGAGGTAAGCATGTACGGGGGAACTAACCAGCAAACCGTGAGCTCCAATATGGCACCGGGCATCGATTTTGGTACTTCGCCACAGGCACGCACCTTTATTGTTGGTTTAAACCTAACTTTTTAACCTTTTAGCTTACAAACAATGAAATCAACTAGATATACCTCATTAGCCATCGCCTTATTGGCTTCTCTTGCTCTAAATTCCTGCAAAAAGTTTTTAGATCTTCAGCCTACCTCCACGGTAACGAGTGAAAATGCCTATCTCACCGGAGACAATATTGAGAAAGCATTAAACGGGGCCTATAATTCTTTTATAGGCAATGGTACCCGCCCAGGAAGCAATGCCAATTATTATCAATGGGAGATGATTTTACAGACCGATATCCGTTCGGACAATGCGCATGCGGCCGGTGGTGGTGAGATAGACTTTGCACAAATTGACTACAATACGATTACCAATACCAATGAAATGGTACGCAGGGATTGGGAAGAACTGTATGGAGCAATCTCAAAATGCAATATCGTTATCGACAATGTTGATAAAGTCACAGATCCTACTTTTTCGGATGAAAGACGCAAACAAATTCTTGGAGAAGCTTCATTTTTAAGAGCCTTCCATTATTATCAGTTGGTCAAACTTTACGGTGGTGTACCCATGGAAAAACACTCCAACAGTACCGATGCCGAAGTATTACGCATCAAACGATCAACTGTAGAGGAGGTTTATGATTTTATAGATTCGGATCTACAAGTGGCAGCAAACAATCTTCCCGATGGATTTGGGCAAGCCTCTATCGACAAGGTTAGAGCGACAAAAGGTGCAGCAAATGCCTTGCTGACCAAGATATGGGCACAACGCCCTGATCGAGATTACAATAAGGTATTGCAATACGCCGATGCAGTGATTACTGGAAAAGGTGGCTATCAGCTCCTTCAAAACTATGCGGATCTTTTTGACGGTAAACATAACTATAACAGTGAATCCATCATAGAGATTCCCTATATCGCCGGCAGTCCCAATCTAAGCTGTTGGGGTGGTGCATTCTTTTTCCCGGATCTTGATGAAAATGGCCAAATCAACGAAAACGAATGGCGCCGGTATGGCACACCTTCGAAAGATCTAGTCGAAGCTTATGACAGCGCTGGCGACACTGAACGAAAGAATGCCAACATCTGGTTTTTCTCTGTCCCTTGGGCAGATGAGTTTTGGAACCCTTGTGGAGATGCCGATACAGAAATACCATTTAATGTAAAGCAAAAACATGCCAACAGCTTCCAAAGTGGCGATCATTTTTACCTTTTGCGGCTTGCGGACATCATTCTGCTTAAAGCAGAGGCTCAAAACGCCTTGGGAAATACTTCTGGTGCGATAAACACCATTAACGTCATACGTCATCGCGCAGGGCTGTCCGATTTATCCGGTGTCAGCTCCAGTGCACTAAAGGCCATCATTCTCAACGAGCGGCGATTGGAACTTGCTTTCGAAGGTCAACGTTGGGATGATTTAAATCGTTATGGTGTCACGGTAGATGTAATGAATAAACTAAATGAAATAAAATTTACATGCGATAACGGCAAACAGAGCAACCCCACGTTGATTAAGTATAATTTTAACCAAAATAGCCTGCTCCTTCCAATACCATTATTGGAACTGCAGGCAAATCCGAGCCTGACTCAAAATCCAGGCTATTAATTAGACCAAGCATAGGCTGTTCAAAGGATTAATTTCTTGAACAGCCTTTTTTACTAATATACTTTGTTATGACTCGTTTTAAATCACTGGATATTTTCCGTGGGTTTACACTCGCGGCTATGATTCTCGTCAATAATCCCGGCAACTATCATCATGTATTTCCTCAACTTGAACACTCCATCTGGCATGGATGTACGTTTACAGATCTTATATTTCCATTTTTCTTATTTGCTGTCGGAAACTCCATGGCATTTTCTTTAAAAAATAGTGATCAGCTGGCACCAGGACTGTACTGGAATAAAATTGTCAAAAGAACAATCATCCTTTTTCTACTCGGTCTGTTTTTAAATATTTTCCCTTTTGTAGAATGGAATAGTCTTCACCAGCTCGAGTGGATTCCCGTTGCCAAGTATAGGTATTTTGGGGTGCTGCAGCGTATTGCGCTCTGCTATTTCAGTACGGCGATTATACTATACTATTTTAGAGACAAAGGTGCGGCCACTATTAGTATCTTGCTCCTATTAGTTTATTGGCTAATTTGCTATTCTGGTAATCCAACAGATCCATATAGTCTGGAGGGGTGGTTTGGAACGGCACTGGATATCCGAATCTTTGGTGCATCCCATCTCTATCACGGCGAGGGAACAGCGTTTGATCCAGAGGATATCTGGAGCGTATTACCGGCCATCAGTCAAACGATATTCGGGTATATTACCGGAAAGTACATTATTCAAAAACTGACAGGAAAAAGGGAGCTGATGAACCTATTTATCGTAGGTCTGTCCTTTATCCTGATTGGCTATCTATGGTCATTTGTTTTTCCTATTAATAAGAAGATCTGGACCAGCAGCTACTCCGTATTCAGCACTGGAATTGCACTCTCTTTTCTTGGTATATTAATCTATCTTATCGAATTTCAAAACATCAAAGGGATAATTTACACTGTCCTTGACGATTTCGGTAAGAATACACTATTTATCTATTGTCTTAGCGGCTTAATCCCTACGATTTGTTCTTTTGTTCTCATCGGAGATACGCATCAAAATCTCTGGAACTTAAGCTACCATTCCCTGTTTGATAGCTGGCAAAACCAACGATTATCCTCCGCTCTATTTGCGCTGCTATTTGTGGCTTTGAATTGGTTGATCGCATATTGCCTACGGAAGAAAAAGATCTATATCAAAATCTAGGTCAAGGTGTCTTTGGCTCAAAATAGGCAATCTGAATAATAAGAATAAAAAAAAGGGCCAAGGCCCTTTTTATATATAAAGATATGGATAAGATATACCGCAGCTACTTTTAGAAAACGCCCCATCTTTGTTTTACTAATTCCGCTATTACAGTATGCTGACACTAAAATAGCTCAAACTAACTACACAGAGAAAAAATTTAGGGGGACAAAGGGGGGACAAAAGGCAATCACCTGAAAAACAGCAAATTGAAACACATATTTAAATAAAAAAAAACGCTAATTTATTTTGAATAATCATAATAGAAGTCATACTTCGCTTAAAATTCTTGTCCGGAAATATAAAAAAAAGAAAACCTGAGGTTGGGAGCCCCAGGTTTTAACTAACCAATTATTAACCTAAATTATGAAAAGTCTTTTTTTAATATTCTACACAAAGAATATTTCAACTATTGGACCAAAATCGCGCATAAATTACTATTTCACATTTCTTTAACAGATTACTGAGATTGAAATGACTAAACGCAAGACATTTCCAAAATAAGAATAGAACATATACTGTTAAAAGAAATTAAAGAGGCTATTCGGAGCCAATTTTTCATAAGAGAAATCAGGTTCTGCCGCAACATCAGGTAAAATCTTTGATTTTGTTAAGAAATGTATTTTAGCGGGTTGTCTTTCTGCTGCCATTTTGACCAATTCCATCATGTAGTGATTGCTCTGATATCTTTTAACTTGTCCTTTTATATCTTCAAACCTGCTATACTGGCCGTATTGATCAATATATCCCATTCCATAAAAAACACCATTTTCAATGACAATACAGCTTTTTTCATCGGAATTACGTCCTTTATCGATCAATACAAAGGATGGCTGCTGTTTGAGCCAATCCTCGATACAACGTTCCACCCGAGTATTGTGTAGGTCTCGATCGGGCAATTCGGTCTTCTTTAAAGCTTTCGTAGACAAACTGGCGTGCCCAAACTGACAAAATTGCGGATTAATAGCGTCCTGCTGAATAAAGCTTTGCAACAACTGTATAGCGTCATATTCCCGCTGAAACAACTGAATACATTCTTGTCCCCTTGTTGTCTTCCCAATTGCCAGATGGAGATAGCCATTTTGATCTTCATAAGAGAACAAACCAAATTTAGGCTCATACCGTTTAAGTGCTCTATTATATTTTGGCCAGAATTTTTTGATTTCAGCACATTCCAACAACAATGACATCAGCTCTGTCCCGCAGCACTCATAACTTATATGATGAATTTCTTTTAAGAAATGTTGCCTTTGCGCTTGAATATTATTCCCTGTAAAATGAGATAATACTCTTTTTTTTATATTGACGGCCTTGCCAACATAAATTACTTTTCCAGCTTTGTCGTGAAAATAATAGACTCCAGCCTCGTTGGGCAATTGTTCATATTCCAAGGGATTTAAATGCGGTGGAAAACGTTGATCTAGCGCTTTATGTTTAATCATATCCTGAAATACCTGTTCGGTATCTAGCACTTTCAAATAAGCAAAGAGAATGGCTGTTGCATCAGCGTCGCCACCCGCACGGTGCCTATTTTCAATCGGGATATCTAGATAATCACATAGGCGTCCCAAACTATAGGACAATAATCCCGGCTTTATTTTTCGCGCATAGCGTACTGTACACAATTTAATCGCCGACCACTCGAAACCCGATTCCTGAAGCTGAAATCGAATGAATGAATAATCAAAATTTACATTATGCGCAACAAAAATACGGTCTTTGAGCATTTCATAAATGTGCTCGGCTACCTGATCAAATAACGGAGCGTCCTTCACCATGTCATTGTCTATGCCCGTAAGCGCAAAAATCGAATTCGGAATCTCTTTCCCTGGATTCACCAAGGTCTCCCAACGTTCCAAAACCTGATTACCATCATGAATAACAATGGCAACCTCTGTGATCCTGCTCGATTTTGCATTGCCACCTGTAGTCTCTATGTCCACAATGGCAAATTCTTGTCTTTTGCTTTGATTTACACTCATAACGCAAAGCAAAAATACTAAAAATATTAGCTACTTAAAAGGGTCACCGCAATTTTACAAAACACGGAAGCCAATTATACAATCTAGCTGATAGAAATAGCTGTTTTTCTAAATCACTGTTCATATTATATATTGCTGGATTTTGTCTATTTTGTACTTTTCTTTAATTAAATTCATGCTCATGGAAGTAATACAAAAAAATGACGATAAACATGGTAGCTTTGAGGTTATCGATCAGGAAAAGTCAGTGGCACAAATGACCTATACCTGGGCTGGCCCTACAAAATTCATTATAGACCACACGGAAGTAAATTCTGAATATGCAGGAAAAGGGCTAGGTAAACAGCTATTGATGGCGGCAGTGACTTATGCACGTAAAGAAAATTTAAAAATTATGCCTTTATGTCCTTTTGCAAAATCAGTTTTTGATAAGGATCCAGCATTAGCCGATGTGCTTTTTTAAGACCTCGCCAATATGAAAAAAGATGGTTAGATTCCTGTCGCAATGTATCTAACCATCTTTTTTGCCCCCTGTTTAGCTAATGAGCAGTTGCTAATCAAGTTTAATTGCTAATTTGTTTATCAACTTAAAAATGAGATCAGCCGTTAGTTTGGCCGTTCTGGAATCAATATCAAAATGGGGATTGAATTCGGCAAAATCGACAGATTTTAGATTAGGCAGATCCAGTAGCATATCGTAGATCGTAAAAAACAAATGATCAGGAACTATACCGTTAAATGCCAATGCACTTACTCCCGGTGCATGGGCTGCAGCGAAAGCATCAAGATCAACCGTCAAATACACATAATCCACTAATTTGGAAAAACTAACAATTTTTTCCCTAATTAAATCCAGCTTTTCAATGACCAAACTCTCTCTTTCAATAATCTGCACATCCTTCTCTTTGGCATAGTCCAGCAATCCCTTGGTGTTACTAATTCCCTGAATACCAATCGCCAAGTAATGAAATGGCAAATCAGCTTTAGACTGATCCTGCTCGATTTGAAAGAAGCCTGTTCCAGAATTCCCTTTGCCATCCTGCAATGGACGGATGTCTAAATGGGCATCCAAATTAATAATGCCAAGACTTTGGTTACGACTCTTTAGAAATTCTTTAACACCCAAATAATGGCCGTAAGTTACTTCATGGCCACCACCTAAGATGACTGGAAATCCTTCTTGTTCGAGAATACAATTTAATGCAGCCCCAAGCCCCTGTTGAGATAGCTCTAAATCACTGTCTTTTATAAGTATATCACCGCAGTCTTTAAGTTTTAGTTTATCAGAAAAATGTACAGGAAGGTTTGTTAATACATTCCGAAGTGCTGTCGGTCCATCTTTGGCTCCTACACGACCTTGATTGCGTCCAACCCCCTCATCGCTACAGAATCCGAGAAAAGCAATGGACTGCCTTAAATCGGGCTGCTCGAGAAGATCAACACAATCCATTAATTGATGCCAACGCATCCATTCACGATCCTGCCCATCGATACGCCCCTTCCAGACCGCTTGGTCTCCTTTGTTGTATATTTCCGGATTATTCAACAATAAGTTCATTCGCTCAGATCAAATAATTGTTCAATAATATCGTCATCTACAAGTTGCGCGCGGGTAACTTGCAATGTCGTATTTTTCTCCATTGCACGATCTAGCGCCTGATTAGCTTCCTTATTTCTAGCCCAGGCGCGCCTAGCAATCCCATTATTCACATCAAAATACAGCATCTTTTCTAACTTAAAAGCTGCTTCTTCAGAGCCATCTAGCAGTAGACCGAAGCCTCCGTTGATGACTTCACCCCAACCGACTCCGCCGCCATTGTGAATAGATACCCAAGTGGCCCCCCGGAAACTGTCGCCAATGACGTTATGAATAGCCATATCTGCTGTAAATTGACTGCCGTCGTAGATATTGCTTGTTTCCCGATAAGGTGAATCGGTACCGCTCACATCATGATGGTCTCTTCCCAAAACAATAGGTGCTTCAAATAAGCCACTTTTTACGGCTTCATTAAAAGCCTTTGCTATGGCAATACGTCCATTGGAATCTGCATAAAGAATACGCGCCTGAGAGCCTACTACAAGTCTATTTTTACCAGCTTCTTTGATCCATTGAATATTATCTTGCATCTGCTGCTGAATCTCCACAGGGGCTTCTTTTCGAAGCTTTTCTAAAACTGTCATGGCTATTTCGTCTGATTTTTGGAGATCCGAAGTCTTTCCAGACGTGCAAACCCAGCGAAATGGTCCAAAACCATAGTCAAAACACATTGGACCAAGAATATCCTGCACATAAGATGGGTAGCGGAACTGATCCTTTTTATCATTCCATACGGCTGCACCAGCACGGCTGCTTTCCAACAGAAACGCATTGCCGTAATCAAAGAAATAGGTTCCTTTGGCTACATGCTTATTGATGGCATCGACATGTCGTACTAAGCTTTCTTGTACACATCGCTTAAACCGGTCAGGATCGGTCGCTAATAGCGCATTGGATGCTGCAAAGGTCAGCCCCATTGGATAATAGCCCCCAGACCAAGGATTATGTAATGATGTCTGATCAGATCCTACCGTGATGTGGATATTTTCGCGATCAAAGGCTTCCCACACTTCGACAATATTACCGATATAGGCGAAGGAAATTGTTTCCTTTTGATCCATCGCCAACTGTACCTGTTCAACGAGTTCATTGATATTTTCTATCAATCGGTCTACCCAACCCTGTTCATGCCGCTTTTTTGCCGCAGCGGGATTTATTTCAGCGCATACGGTGATACAGCCGGCAATATTACCTGCTTTGGGCTGTGCGCCACTCATACCTCCCAAACCAGAAGTCAAAAACACCTTGCCTTGAATGGTATCGTCTACTGTTAAATGTTTTCGAAAAGCGTTCATGACAGTAATTGTGGTGCCATGCACAATACCCTGTGGACCAATATACATATAGGAACCTGCAGTCATCTGCCCATATTGTGTAACGCCTAAGGCGTTAAAACGTTCCCAGTCATCCGGTTTCGAATAGTTTGGAATCATCATGCCATTGGTTACAACAACACGAGGTGCATGTTGTGAGGAAGGGAAAAGCCCCATTGGATGACCACTGTAAAGATGTAAAGTTTGCTCATCTGTCATCTGCGAAAGATACTGCATGGTGAGGCGATATTGAGCCCAATTTTGGAAAACAGCTCCATTCCCACCATAGGTAATCAGTTCATGAGGATGTTGTGCTACAGCTGGATCGAGGTTGTTCTGAATCATCAACATAATAGCTGCCGCCTGCTTACTCACTGCTGGATAATCATCTATCGGTCGAGCGTGCATTGCGTATTGGGGTCTAAAGCGGTACATGTAGATTCGCCCAAAACTACGAAGCTCCTCTAAAAATTCAGGTGCTAAAACCGTATGCCATTGTTTTGGAAAATAACGCAATGCATTCCGTAGGGCCAGCTTCTCTTCCGACTTGGTGAGAATATCCTTTCGTCTGGGGGCATGACTTATTGTATGATCTCGTTCTACTTTTGGAGGTAATACGGTCGGAATACCTTCCGCAACCTCACTCTTAAATGTATCTTCCATGTTGTTATATTGAGAATACTTCCTGACCATTTTTCCATACTGCTGTAGGCTGCAAGCTTCCTTGGTAGTAGGTAATATCCTGATAATTATCTGTTTTAAATAAACTAAAATCTGCTTTCATGCCCTTGGTCAACACGCCGCGATCCGACAGGTTTAAGGCTTTTGCAGCACGGTAGGTTAGTGCCGAAAGCAACTCCGCATTCGTCAACTTTTCTGCTGTTGCCAAAATACTCGCACTCGTCAGTAACTGTCCCATGGGCGCGGACCCTGGATTCCAGTCACTTCCTATTGCCAAACATGCACCTGCATCCAGCAACTTTCTAGCAGGTGTAAAACCACATCCAAGGCCAATAGAGGCTGCAGGCAGCGCTACAGCAACAGTAGTTGAGTGTGCGATAAGTTCTATTTCAGCCGCAGTTGATGCTTCAAGATGATCCGCAGATTGAGCACCGAGTTCTACAGCAATCTGACTTCCCGAAGTGGTAAACTGATCGGCATGAATAGTCAGATCAAAACCCATTTCTTTTGCTTTTCGTAAATAGGCCACAATGTCTTCCCCCTGAAAAGCTGTTTTTTCGATAAATGCGTCAATCCGATTCGACAGCCCTTCTGATTTCAATAGGGGAAAAAGATCTGTTGTGATCAGATGAAGATAATCTTTTGCGGATCCGTCGAAGTCCCGTGGGAGCATATGTGCAGCCAAACAAGTTGGAATAAGGTCTGATGCTGTACGACGATCCGATTTCTGAATGCCCCGTAATATCTTAAGTTCTTCTTTAACATTGAGGCCGTAACCACTTTTAACTTCAATTGTTGTGATTCCTTGCCTTAATAGAAAATTTGCGCGCTGGATAGTGAGATCAATCAATTCTTCTACGTTACAATCCCGCGTATGGGAAACGGTGCTCCAGATCCCACCTCCTGCCGCTGCAATCTCCAGGTAGCTTGAGCCTGCATTTCGAAGGGCGAAATCATTCGCTCGATTACCGGCAAAAGCAATATGTGTATGGCAATCAATAAAGCCTGGCAGAGCAACCTGATCTCCTTCTACAAGTACAAGTGCCGCCGCCTTTCCCCATTGCAGTTGTAGTTGCTCAAAATCCCCCACTTCCAATATATTGTTACCTGCTATTAAAATACCTCCTTCTTTAATAATAGCCAATTGTTTATCGTGGAGCGCCCCATTAACGGGCATATTTGACATCGTTAATACCTGCCTAAAAGGTCCAACTAATTTCAGCTCTTTTTCCATCATTCTTCGTTTAAAACATTTCAAACCTTTGTTTCAAATCCGCTTCAATCTCACCTGTAGCATATTGACGATGCAATGTGATCAGTTCGCCTGATTTTACGAGCCTTTGTGCCTCAGTCAGCAGCTCTTCCATAGGTTGATCGGATTCAATATGCGGAATAGACTGGCGAATTCTTGCATGGATAGCTTCCAATGCTGCAGTCGATTTTAATGGCTTATGGTAATCTTTGGCCTGTGCCGCACATAACAGTTCAATACTTAGTATTTTATCGACATTGTCAATGACCTGCAGTAATTTTCGGCCGGCAATAGATCCCATACTGACATGATCTTCCTGGCCTAAAGAGGTAGGAATACTATCTGCACTTGCAGGAAAACAAAGTCCTTTATTCTCACTTGCAATCGCGGCCGTGCTATATTGTAAGATCATAAATCCTGAATTGAGACCGGTTGACTTCATTAACAATTTTGGGACGCCGTTGGTTTGACCTTCTAAAGACAAATAGACCCTTCGGTCCGAAATATTGCCAATTTCCGATGCGGCCAGTGTGGCATAATCCAAAGGCAAAGCAATTGACTGTCCGTGAAAGCTACCGCCACTAATGGTTAGTTCATCATTAATGATCACAGGATTATCGGTCACTGCATTTATTTCGATTTCTATGGTATCCTTCAAATGAAACCAAGCGTTGCGTGATGCTCCATGGACCTGAGGGATACAACGCAGCGAGTAGGGATCTTGTACACGAGAACAGTCTTTGTGGCTTTCCAAAATGGCCGAGCCATGAAGCATGTTAAAAATGCTTGCAGCGACATAGCGGTTTCCTGGGTGCGGGCGTAATTGATGTAATTCTGTAAAAAATGGTTTTATTGAACCATTTAAGCCTTCAATCATTAAGGTAGCAATAATGTCAGCGTTCTGAAGTACACGATTTAACTCGGCAACAGCCATCACACCATGTGCCGCCATAAATTGAGTTCCATTGATTAAAGCCAGACCTTCTTTTGCGCCCAGCTGAACCGGTGCCATACCGTGTTTTTCCAAAACGGCAGCTGTCTCCACAATCTCCCCTTCTACATTAACTTTTCCTAAACCAATCAATGGTAAAAATAAATGTGACAATGGGGCCAAATCACCCGATGCGCCGACAGAACCCTGTTTGGGAACCACAGGAATGACATGATTTTCAATATGCCAAATAATCCGCTCAATCGTCGTATACTGAACTCCTGAAAATCCTTTAGAAAGCGCGTGAACTTTAAGAATAAGCATCAATTTGGCCAAATCGTTGGCTATAGGTTCTCCCATACCCACAGCATGGCTTTTGAGAATATTTTCTTGTAACAGCTGCGTTTGACTTGCATCAATAAGTGTGGTACACAATGGACCAAAACCAGTATTGATCCCATAGACAACCTCACCGCGCTCAACTATTTTCCTGACATAACTGGCGCTTTGCTCGATCTTATCCTTGACTTCGGGGGAAATTTCCCCGGTAACCGTTCCTTTTGCTATCGCTAAAGCGGTGGAGCATGTTAGCTGCCCACTGCCATATAAAAATTTTTCCATTATCATAACTGCTTTACTCAAATGTACTTGCTATATTTGATAATTAGAAATACCATTTTTATCATCAATTGATAACCATGAATTATCAAATAGAGCTAAGACATTTACTGTATTTTAAAGTATTGGCAGAAGAACTGCATTTTAGAAGGGCTGCCGAAAAATTGTTTATTGCGCAGCCAGGCTTGAGCAGGCAAATTAAGCAGCTGGAGGAATCCTATGGCGTAACACTCTTTGAGCGTAATAAACGAAATGTTCAAATGACTGAAGCGGGGATGTATCTCTTTCAGGAGGTGAAAGAACTATTTAGGCACTTGGATCAGATTGAAACTCAACTTCAAAGTTTTGCCAACGGTAAAATAAGCACCTTAAAGCTGGGGTTTATCGGGTCGGCTGTTCAAACAATCTTACCGCAATTGCTTGTCACCTTAAAACAGCAGCAGCCTGATATCGAGTTATCACTTCACGAACTAGCGAATGAAACCCAGCTGGATCTGCTGGAGAAAAAAGAACTGGACTTAGGGTTTGTTCGTCTTTCCGAAACGCCCCCCGGGTTATGTAGCCTGCCTATACATACAGAACATTTTAGCCTCGTTTTACCCAACAATCATCCCCTATTGAAGTCGCCGCAACCAAGTCTTGATGCATTCAAAAATGAATCATTTATCTTATTTTCCAAAAACTATAGCCACTCTTATTATGATCTTGTGATGAGTATTTTTAGTGATCATAAGTTTATCCCCAAAGTTACTTTACGCACAGTGAATGCTTTAACTATTTTCAATATGGTTGCTCAGGGACTGGGGGTTGCAATAGTTCCTTCATCTTTAAAGAACGGATACCATGTTGATGTCACTTTCCTTGAATTGAACACTTTACCACAACGAACAACGCTCTCCTTAGTTTGGAATGCCCAAAATCGTAATCCCGGTATTCCATTAGTTATTCAGATCATCGCTTCGCAAACCAACAAAGCTGGACCTGATACTGCCAGCATAAACAATAATAGCTAAGACTGCATCAAAAGAATGCCAAATAAATTGTTCGGATAAGCTTGTTATTGTATTGCATATAAAAAACAAATTCTCTAAGTTTGATATATTTACTAAACTTTATTTAAAAAACGAATTATGATTTTAGAAGTAGCTGTATTACAAATTATTGAAGGAAAACAGTCCGATTTTGAAAGAGATTATAAAACAGCTTGCCAGTATATTAGTGCGAGTAAAGGTTATATCACGCATTCCTTACGTAAATGTATTGAAAAAGATAACCAGTACATTTTGTTGGTTGAATGGGAAACTTTAGAAGACCATACCATTGGTTTCAGGGAGTCGGCATTATTTAAGGAATGGGAGAAACTTTTACACCATTACTACGATCCATTTCCAACAGTCGAACATTATGAAGTGTTAAAATAGTAGTTTTGTCGTCCTTTTCTACAATAATCTAGTATCTTTGTAGAAATTTTTGATATTCAACTTTTAACCCCTATAACGTCACAAGCGTTATAGCTTTGAACAGAACAAGATGTACACAAAAGAAAAAGCAAAAGTAAATAGTTTTACGGTAGATCATACCAAGTTAAAACAAGGGATCTACGCTAAAGCTTCTACAACCAATAACAGCAATGTTGAGAGTTATACAACTTACGACATTCGCATGATCAGACCGAATTCTCCGGAGCGTATGCTATCACCTGAGGTCATGCATACCTTAGAACATTGTTTTGCAACAGAAATTAGAACCATCTTAGGTGATGAAGTTATTTATGTTGGGCCAATGGGTTGTTGCACGGGATTTTATGTTGTATTGGCTGGAACGGCGAAAACTCCTCAGAACGTGGCGGAATTGATGAAAGAAGTATTAGAGACTGTTCTTACAGAAGGATACGAAGTACCTTTCCAAAACCCGATTAGCTGCGGAAATTACACATTCATGGATTTTCCCACATCAAAACAGGCTTGTGTTAACTTCTTAAATCTAATTACTGCCGAAGAATTGGAATTTGAGTATCCATATATCGAAGAAAATTAAATGATCCTGAATAAAGATATTGAAACGATTATCTTGGTAGCAAATAAAAATGAGCTATCTTTTAATTCGACAAGTGAATCGACTTTTGTATACGAAATTGGTGTAGGTAAAGTAAATGCACTCCTGTCCGTAGCTACGCTTTACGAAGACATCAAAGCATTAGGGATTAGTCCTGTTCTTCTCAATGTTGGCACGGTAGGTTGTACAAGGCATCCGATAGGCCATGTCCTTTATCCGGCATACTATGCACAAGGGGATGCTTATACGGATGGATTTTTCCTGGAAAACACCTTGTTTTTTAAAGGTCAAGGCGTATTGGAATCCATATCTCTTGATGAATTTCGCTACGAAGATGCACTTTTGACATCGGATCGTTTTATCAATGTAAATACTGCTTTTTATCAGGATATCAAACATTTTAATCCTTTGGCATTTGATATGGAATCTTATGCCCTAGCGAATTTCTGTTTTCAAAAAAATCTCACCTTTCATAGTATTAAAATTGTTTCAGACAATTGTGATGGCACAGTTAAAGATTGGGAAAGTATTTTAGGAGAAATTTCAGGGAGATTAGGTGATATTCTCGATCAATTCATGAAAAAGCTGGATAACGAAAAAGCTGTTGCGATCAGTATATCGTAATCTAATGAAATAGCAAAAAAAAGACCTGTAGAAATAGAGGTCTTTTTTTTTGCAAATTACCGCGTTCTTTCTTCAACAGCTTCCCTATTGTCTTTCTAATTTGAATTTATTCAAACTATTCTCTCCCGAGGTTGTTCAGATAAGTGGATTACAAGCCCATCGTTATTTCAATATAACTCTTCCACACTGCAAATAAATCGATCTAATATTCTTATGAAGAAAAAGAAGAAAATAATAATTTCAAATAGACTGCCGATACAAATAGAGCGAAAAAAAGAAAAATTAATCATCAAGCCGAGTGCGGGCGGACTGGCAACTGGTTTAAATTCCGCCTTTGATACGGATGAAATACTTTGGGTTGGCTGGCCGGGAATTGTTCCCAAAGATGAAGAGGAAAAAGAAAAGATTGTCGAGCTTCTCAAACCGATGAACTTACTTCCTGTTTTCTTATCCAAAGATGAAATACGCAATTTCTACGAAGGTTATTCCAATGAGGTCCTCTGGCCTATTTGCCATTATCAGCCGAGCTACATCCATTTTGACCGCGAATATTGGTCTACCTATGTCATGGTAAATAAGAAATTCTGCGAGGCTGCGCTTTCTATCGATGAGCCATCCGGTTTTATTTGGGTCCATGATTATCAGCTTATGCTGCTCCCTCAACTGCTGCGTTCAGAGAACCAAGAGCTCAACATCGGTTATTTTCACCATATCCCTTTTCCTTCGGAGGAACTCTTTATGAACATTCCGCAACGTAAAGAATTGGTTGAAGGTTTACTGGGAGCAGATCTTATCGGATTTCATACTTTCGCCGATAGTCAGAACTTTCTAAATGCCTGCAAAAAAATACTGCATGTCTCGTCTGGACATAACCAGCTCAAGTACAAAGACCGTCATATATTTATAGAATCCTTTCCGATGGGTATTGATTTTGATAAATTCGTCGAAGTCAGCAGTCAGCCTAAAATCCAGTCGATTGCAAGCCAATTCCGAAGCCATTTTCCCGATCAAAAGATTATTATAGCTGTCGATAGGCTCGATTATAGCAAAGGTATATTAGAGCGATTACGTGCTTTTCTCACTTTCCTTGAAAAATACCCCGAATGGCATACAAAAGTTGTATTGTATATGCTTATCGTACCCTCTAGGGATAAGGTATCGCAATACAAAAAACTGAAAGATGAGATTAACCGGAAGGTGAGTGAAATCAATTCTATTTATGGCAATCTAAGCTGGACGCCGGTACTATATTTTTACAAATCACTTCCATTCGAGGAGCTGGTTGGATTATATGTTGCATCCGATATCTGTATGATTACATCTACGCGAGATGGGATGAATCTTGTAAGTAAAGAATACATCGCCAGTAAGACTTTGTCAAAGGGGGTATTGATTTTAAGTGAGTTTGCAGGCGCCTCTAAGGAACTTGTTGATGCCTTGATTATTAATCCCTATAACCGTACGGAAACAGCAGACAGTATTTATCAGGCGCTTAAAATGCCGCCCGAAGAAATTCAGGAACGTACCGATGCCAATATTCAGATTATACAGAAGTTTAATGTGCAACATTGGGTGCAGCTCTTTACCAATCGTTTGGCTGAGACCAAAGCCATACAACGTGACGAATGGGCAAGGCGAATCTCGGATAAGGTATTGAATAGTATTTCAGAAAGGTATAGCAAAAGTAGCAATAGACTCTTTTTTCTGGACTATGACGGTACTTTGGTCAAATTCCAGAATCATGCCCAAAAAGCAACTCCGACGACCCTGTTGTATAACCTTTTGGATAATATCATTTCTGATCCACTCAATACATTGGTCATCATAAGCGGCCGATCACAAGAGAGCCTATCGTCTTGGTTTGACGGTCGATCGTACTATTTAGTTGCCGAACATGGCATTTGGTCAAATTTCCCAAATTTCAACTGGTCGTATAAGAAAGGATTGGCCCTCCATTGGATGCCTGAAGTAAAAAAGCTGATGGAAAAACTGGCCGATCAAACTCCGGGGGCTTACATCGAGGTCAAGCCCTACTCGTTAGCTTGGCATTATAGAAAAGTAGAACTGGGCTTAGGCGAACTTAAAGCAACTGAGCTAAAGGAGACCTTAAACCCAATGCTCAACGACTATGGATTACAACTACTGGACGGAAATGCTGTCATTGAGGTCAAAAATACAGAAGTTAATAAAGGTAAGGCGGCATTGGAAATCGCAGGACATATAAAAGCAGATTTCATGTTGGCTATTGGCGACGACATTACCGACGAAGATCTATTCAAGTATTTACCACAATCGACCATAAGTATTAAGGTAGGAAGCAACAAATCTGCAGCAAAATATTATTTAGATGAACAAGAAGATGTTCTTCAATTTTTAAATCAACTTATCGTAAAATAATGAACGAAAATACAACAGAAAACAGACATATCTACCAATCTGGAATCATTGGAAATTGTTCCTACATAGCGCATGTTGGCATCGATACAAACATATCATGGTTGTGCTGGCCATCGTTCGAAGATAGCTTTGTATTCGGCAGTATGATCGATAAAAATCAAGGTGGAACTTTCAAGATCAGTTCAGAGGAAGCAGTTGTGGAAACCAAGCAATATTACATCAAAAATTCAAATGTGCTCTGTACGGAAATCCACACGGAATCCTACGCCTATCGTATTACAGATTTTGCACCTCGTTTTGAACAATTCGGGCGGTATTTTAAACCGTTGATGCTGATACGAAAGATCGAACCACTGCATGGTGCCCCTAGCGTCAACATCAGATGTCAGCCGACTGCTGACTACGGCCGATTGCCACTTAAGCCTACCCGTGGCAGTAACCATATTCTTTATAGCAACGATCAGGTCGGAGAACGGATTCGACTTACCACTGATCTGCCTATTTCACATTTCTTCCAAGAGGAAAGCTGGACCATTATCAGTGAAAATAAATACCTTATATTGACGTATGATGCAGCTTTCGAATCGGCCATTGTAAGCACCTGTGAGGATTTCCTCCATAAGACGCTCAGTTATTGGCAGCGATGGATTAAAAGGTGTAGTATCCCCAACATTTATCAAACAGAAGTAATCCGATCGGCTCTGGTGCTGAAACTTCATCAATATGAGGATACAGGAGCAATTATCGCCGCATCAACAACTAGTCTGCCCGAATATCCAGGTTCGGGAAGAAACTGGGACTACCGTTATTGCTGGGTACGTGATAGTTATTATGTCTTAACAGCATTGACACACATCGGTCAGTTTGAAGAAATGGAAAGCTTTGCTAATTATATTGCTGGCATCACGCATCGCAACCCTGGAAGACTTCAACCTTTGTATGGTATCCTTGGTACCACCGAACTGACAGAACAGATCTTACCTTACCTAAAAGGCTATCAGGATAACGGTCCAGTGCGGATTGGCAATCAAGCTTTTGAACATATCCAAAATGATGTATACGGCCAAGCAATGATTGCCTTGTTACCTCTTTTCACTGATCAGCGTTTTAAAATCCATGAAAACAAGAATGTGTTAGGCTGGGTAAATTTCATTCTCGAAAAGATTGAGGCTACTATAGAGGAAAAAGATGCCGGTATCTGGGAGTTTAGAAATTTTGCCAACCACCATTGTTATTCCAATCTTTTTCAATGGGTCGGATGTAAGGCGGCCCTATTGATTGCGCGTCAAAATGGTTATCAAGATATGGAGGATCGCGCGAATGTCCTCTTAAAAAAAGCAGAAGCTTACATCGAGGCCTGTTATGACGAAGAGCGAAAAGTCTATCAGAATGCTATTGATAGCCGGAATTTAGACGCCAGTACCTTGCAGCTCATTGTCATGGATTACCTTGACCCAAAATCGGAACGCGCCCTTCATCATCTCGAAATGCTGGAAAAGGAATTAAAAGGTGAAAATGGACTTTTCTATCGCTATAAACATCAGGATGATTTCGGCAGACCCAAATCCACTTTCTTAGTCTGTGCATTTTGGTACGTGGAAGCGCTAGCCTGTGTCGGCCGTGTGGAGGAAGCGAAAGAGATCCTCGAACGTTTGCTGACCTACAGCAATCACCTGGGGCTGTTCAGTGAGGATGTTACCGAGGACAATGGCAGCCAATGGGGCAATTTCCCACAAGCCTACAGTCACGTTGGATTGATGAATGCCGTTTATCGTCTTGCCATAAAATTAGATAAACCAATTTTTCAATGACATAAAAACAAAATGTGCGATCAAAATAAATTGATCGCACATTTGTACGCTTATAATTGCCAATTAAATGGCCTTGATAAAATATTACAATTTATCCAGCCAGTTTTCTACCTCTTCTTTGGTTTTTCCGGTCTTTTGTTGCAATTTACCCAACAATTCATCTTCCTTTCCCTCGGCATACAACAGATCATCATCGGTTAAATCTGCATATTGCTGTTTCACTTTACCTTTCAGCTCGTTCCAACGGCCTTTCCATGTTAAATTACTCATAAATGCTCCTTGTTTTTAAAAAATGAAATGTATGTACTTTTATATTAATGTCTGTTTATAGCTGTCAAAATGTTCACAGATCTCCTCCATCCCGATTCGCTTGCCCATCAAGTCTATAAAACGGTTTTTATACAAGGAAAATATGTATAAACCCGTTGCCAAACTCCCTATGACAAAAATACCTTCCAGCTCATTGCTCTTCACAAGCTTGTTGTTCAGGTGACACTCTTTGAGTAACGGAATATTATAAGAAGACCATTTACCCATTTTATCTTTGAGTACCAAACCAATATTTTTTGTCCCTGTCATCATTTCAGCTCCTTTTATTAGAAAAACAGCTACGTTGCTTCAAATGTTTTCTAATTTTTGTCATTTTGAAAAGAATAGGTCTTTCATACACAAGAGCAAGTAATTATACGGTGGCGTCCAAAAAAAATGTTTCCAATTGATTAATTGGAAACATACTGTTAAAGATTGCTTTTACTATTTTTTGTTAGCGTTTACCTGGTAAATAGATTTGAAAACCTACGCCAACGCCTAAACCACTCGCACCGCTGCCTGTATTAATATTAGCCTTGCTATAATTGTAGCCAAAGGTAGCTTCCAAAGCAACAGTTCGTGTGATAAAATGTGCATATCCAACATTGGCTCCTACAGCCAGTGCGACATCTTTGCCCCTAGAACTTCCTGAAATACCAATATCTCCCTGTCCAAAAAACCGACCTGTACTTGATCCCGCATTTGGAAAGTAATAACGCACAAATGGCGCTACACCATAAGTCCATTCATTATCAGCATCTTTTTGAGTAGCCAAGCCAAGATTTGCCTGTGCACCAATAGCCAATCCATCGGACACGAAATAACCAGCTCGTGGTTGAAGTGCTACATTAAATGATTTTCCTTCAAAACTATAGCCAAGATTACCGATCGATCCACCGACCATCCAATTTCCTTGTCGAATAGGTTCAATTCCGACATCCGAGGACATCTGTGGCGTAGTTTCAATTTTCTGAGCATGGGCCTGATACCCAATTCCTGCTGTTATTAATAAAAGAAGTGTCAATTTTCTCATAGTATCTCTATTATCTAAATTACTTTAGTTTAATAACAAGATCGACAAATGAAAAGTTTTAAATTTATTCTTAAAATATATCGTTTTGTCATTTTGTAAAAAAGAGAACCAATCAGATTTGACTCATGTTCCTATTAAAAAGACGATGAATACAGCAATTCAATTTGGTGATGCTATTTCAGATTATTTCCAAGAAAGCTCCCTATTCTTGCACGAAATAGCCCCAATGGAAAACCAACCGGACAGCTACAGTCTTAAGTCCGTATTTAGTCCATCCAAGGTTTCGGATCGAGATGCGGTCAATCGCAAACTTAACTCTCCAAAAAGTATGGCTGGCCCCGATCCAAGTGAAGAAGAACAACGCGACCGCACAACTAGAGAAAAGATTAATACAGAAGAGGATCAACATAAAGAGAAACCAGATCATTCAGAAGAAGATATTTATGATGCTGATTCAGATCAAAAAGAAAAGGATAAAAAAAACTCCCACAACTAAGGGAGTTTTTTTGTGAATATAACGAAGAGGTCCGAGTGACCTTTTCTAAGTGCTCCTTTAAGGTTTAGATTGTATAGCATTGATGCTATCCTTCCTAAGCGTGTCTGCTAAACTGGTATCCTTCTGCATGCTCATTTTTTGTTGCTCGCTTAAATTGTATCTTGTTTCATCGGCAGCGCTCGGCGCGATATTGTCCGCCTGACCACTTCCTTCTGCTGGATTTTTGTTTGGATTTTGGCACGCAAAGAATAGTGTGCTGCAAAATAATAACGTTCCCAAAACTACCGTGAATTTCTTTCTCTTTTTCATATTTTATTTTGTTTTTGTGATCAATCTTTTTCTTAAGAACCACATTCAGAACTTATTAGTTTAATAAAAACTGATAAAAAACAATCATTTAAACTTCTGCTTAAAAAAACAGACAGTTCCCACACTCCACTAAATACAGAAGGATACCCGTAATAAAGACATTTTTTAATGGAACAAATACCCAATTAACCGGGCCCAAATCGGTCGCCTATTTTTATCGGGACGCTTTCAATTGTGTACTCTTGTAGCGTTTAGGCTACAAAATAATCAATACGCAGGTGTACGTATTTTTCCCCTATGCCTGTTTAAACAAGTTTTAGATGAACCTGAAAACGTAAATGTAGCACTTTAATTGCACCTCCATGTATCAAATAAACATCAATCAATTTAACAAACGATACTATGAGCAATTCCAATTTGAATATTTTAGTCGAGGAAAAAAGAAGTCTTTTGAAACATTTTGCGGGAAAATTCACCAATGATCCCGATGAAAAAGAGGATTTAATTCAAGAGACGCTTATTCGTGCATTGAAATCGATCGATGATTTTATCCGTCATCCCAAATTAATGTCGTGGCTCTACGTTATTATGAAAAATGTTTACATTAACCAATATCGTAAAGCCAAACGTATAAACGACATCCATGAAACATACATCGGTCTAGAAAGCACTAACACTGTAGAATCCAATAAAAGTGACAGCAAGTTTATCGCTGATGATATTCAAAAAGCGATGTGCAGTTTGTCGGAAGAAAATTACCAGGTGTTTCAATTATTCCTTGAGGGATACAAATACCATGAGATCGCCACCTATTTTGGCATGCCTGAAGGAACAATCAAAACCAGGATACACATGACGCGAAAAAAACTTCAAAAACAACTTAAAATTTACAAATTAAAATAAAACAAAACGTAGCTTTTGAGGTTATCTACCTAAAGTAACTTAACCGGATAGCTGACAATTCGCTAAATAATAAATATATGAAATCAGAAGTTAAAACAAAAAATCAGCACAATATGGTCATTACGCTGATTATCTGTGGCGGTCCCATTGGAAAGGGAAATGGTAAGACCATTGTACAAGCGGTAGTTACGGACACATTAGACAAAAATCAAACTAAAGTAGAGACAGAAAAAGGTAAAAAATCTCCTTCTGTAAATAAAACAAAATAGATGAGAATTTACTCATAGAACATTGAAATTTATCCATAGAAAGGGTTGCTTTTGTTAAGAAAGTAACCCTTTTTAATATATTTTTCTTTCTATTTACCTGATAGTCCGTCTCCCCTTTCCTGTATAAAACCCTTGATTTATGTGAATAATACGCATCTTATTTTTTTCGAAAACCGGGGATGCCTCTCTTCCGTTCTTACAAAAAAGATTAAAAATTCACTCATCAGCATGATACAATGGAAACCAAACTTATAAATGACCATAGAATGATCAACGATCTTATACAGATCAACCATGATCGAACTGCTGATTAACAAATGGCAACTGATATGGTCTCAAGCATTCACATAAGAAATTTAAATAACATTTTTGGGTTTAAGCATACGTTGACTTTGGAGATTATTATATGAAAGTAAAAGCCGGTTATACAAGAAAGAAAATAGGCAAGTCTTTTAAATATTTTGATACATCAGGAACAGAAGTATCTGATAAAAAGATCTTAGAAAGAATTATGAAACTGGTTATTCCACCCAACTGGAAGGATGTATGGATTGCCAAAAGTAAGACCAGTGATCTGCAAGCTTTTGGATTCGATCAAAAAGAGCGTAAACAATATATCTACCATACGAAATTCGTTGACCAACGGCAAGCGGCAAAGTTCAGCAATATTCTTTTTATGGGTAAATATTTGCAAGAATTAAGAAAGATCAGCACTAAACATCTCAAACATCAGGTTTGGGATATGGACAAATTGTGTGCAATTGCTTTTAAAATTATGGACAGTACATTAATTCGTATCGGCAATAAGCGCTATACACTGACCAATAAGTCATATGGCCTAAGTACACTGGAAAAAAGGCACGTCACCATCGAAAACAACACGATATCTTTGGCTTATAAAGGCAAAAAGGGGGTTTTTCAGCAAAAGTCATGGTCCAATAGGCAACAAGCTAAGCTTCTGGAAGAACTTTTAAAAATGAAGGGAAAAAGGATATTTCAGATTGATAGTGCTACGTGCGAAAGCACGTTCTGCGGTGCCGCCTTTAATCAGTATCTCCGGGAGAATTCTACGGGTCAGATCAGCTGTAAAAGCATTCGTATTTGGGGAGCCAGTCGAGAAGCTTTTTACCAGCTCGCCCAAACAAAACAGGCGGAGGCACTTAATGCCCGAAAAAGACAGTTAAACAAGGTCATTAAACATGTTGCTGAGCAGCTCGG
The DNA here is from genome assembly GCF_007830445.1 of Sphingobacterium siyangense. Lineage (GTDB taxonomy): Bacteria > Bacteroidota > Bacteroidia > Sphingobacteriales > Sphingobacteriaceae > Sphingobacterium > Sphingobacterium siyangense. Next base: position 98,039 of record NZ_VLKR01000001.1, read on the forward strand.
CAATACAAAGACTGTTTCACAGACTTATTATATCCATCCTGCCATACAACGTTTATTTATGGAGGGAAGATTCCCCAGTATAAAAAGTAAATTACCGCTTGCGAAATTAGAAGATAAATTATACCGTTTTCTGCTTAAAAACACCGATAAGGTGTAATAGCCACTACTTGATCTGACAGTTGGGTGTTCTTAAAAATTGTCAGGTTGCCTATTCGAATATAGTGATGTTTCTTCAAAATCTAAAGATGTGACTTGTTGCTTATTCTCCTGTATTGGATAAGTAACAAGTTGATCTTCTTTTAGTGTCTCCAGCATCTTTTGTTTTGCCAAATGAATTGTATCGTCGAAGGTCTGCATAGGTGTCTTCCCAAAGCAGTACTTTCCAGTGTGGGTACGATCCTGATTATAGTATGCCATCCAACGATCTAGATCATTCTGGAGCTCCTGAATGCTACGATATACCTTCTTTCTGAATGCAACTGCATAAAACTCATCTTGAATAGTACGATGGAAACGTTCACAAATACCATTTGTTTGGGGGCTTTTTGCTTTGGTTTTCGTGTGATCTATATCTTCGATTGCTAAATAGAGCTGATACTCATGCTGATCTCTTACACCACAGTATTCTGTTCCGCGGTCTGCTAATATCCTTAACAATCTTATGTCATGTTGCTCGAAAAATGGTACCACCTGGTCGTTTAATATATCTGCGGCAACTAATGCATTCTTGCGATCATACAGTTTTGTAAAAGCGACTTTGGAATAGGTATCTATGAAAGTTTGCTGATATATATGCCCGACTCCTTTAATATTTCCAACATAATAAGTGTCCTGAGCTCCTAAATATCCAGGATGATACGTTTCTATTTCGCCGTGTGCCTTTTTTTCTTCTTTAGCTTTCTCCAGTGCTATAAGCTGGGCTTCCGTCAAAACAATACCTTCCTGTGCCGATTTTGCTTCTAAAGCCTTTAATCGAAGCTTAAAAGTTTGCAAATCATGACGCATCCATATGCTCCGAACTCCTCCAGGTGATATCAATATCCCTTGCTTTTTTAACTCATTAGATACCCGTAATTGGCCTAAAGCAGGTTGGTCTATGGCTAAATCCACAACAGCTTTTTCAATATGTTCTTCTACTTGGTTCTTTAACACTGGCTTTCTTCTAGAAAGTTCCTGAAGTGCAAGTTCGCCTCCTTGATCATACAATTCTTTGAATCTATAAAAGCTGTCTCTGGAATAGCCCATTACTTTACAGGCTCTTGATACATTTCCTAAATGCTGGGCAAGTTCTAAAACACCCAGTTTGTTCTTGATGATTTTTTCTTGTGTTGTCATAACTCTAATCTATTTTACAGTTGTTAATTTATCGCAACTGTCAGATTAAGTCTTGACTACTTCAGATAAGGCAATTGTTTAACGTCCAAACCTAAACCATTCGTCCAATGGATGGCTTAGGTTATCCATCCAGCATGCTGCCATATCCATGGCGGCAACAGAAAATGTGATACCATTTCCACCGAAACCACATACAAAATATGAGTTTTTAAACTTTTCATGTTCTCCAATATAAGGCAATCCATCTTTGGTTGTTCCAAAGGTACCGGCCCAGGCGAAATCTGCGTGAAAGACCCTATCGGTAAAAATTTTGTTAAATGACTTTTCCAATTTAAGTGATTTCGCTGAAATGAGGTTATCTCGCTTAATAGGGTCTTTAAATTCTTCATCTTCTCCCCCAATCAGAAACCTATGATCGTCTGTGGTGCGCATATACAGATAAGGTTCAGTAGTATTCCAAATGAGCAGATCGCGATACCGATCATAATTGTCTTTATCGACTTCTGACACGATTGCGAATGTACTCAATAGATCGACAAATTTCTCCGGAATAAGGTTTGTCGTTTCGTATCCTGTACAATAAATAATTTTCTTCGCTTTGATTTTAGCTCCTGTCGAAGTGGTTACAAGATTATGCCCCGACTTATATAATACAGAGTCTAAGGCTGTTTTGTCGAAAATCAATAATCCCTTTCTAACGTTGTATGCCAGCAGTTCATGTGTAAAGCAAAAGGCGTCTATGCTTGCCCCTAAAGCCGAGAGAATTCCAGCATAAGCGCCATGTATAGCATAACGATCCTTGATATCTTGTTCCGTTAACCATTTAACGTCAAAACCTGCCGCTTGTCGGGCTTCAAACTCTTGCTTCAACCAGGAGATATCTTTTTTCCTTGCCGCGTAGTAGAGTGATTTTTTTGTTCGGAAACCAGCTTTGGACCGGATCTTCTTTGCGATTTCCCCCAATTTGACAATTGCTTCACAACAGGCTCTGTAGCTCGCTATTGCGGCCTCTTCACCAATTAATTCCTTTAATCTATACAAAGGCACATCAATTTCATATTGCAACATAGAGGTTGTTGCTGCCGAACTCCCATTCACAATTTCACGCTTGTCAATAAGAATACATTTCCTTCCATCGTTTATGCATTGATGTGCGATCAGGGCTCCTGTAATGCCGCCCCCAACGACGAGAACATCACAGCTAAGATTATCTTGCAAGGAAGGATAACTATTTAGAAGACCGTTTTTTATTAACCAAAAAGGTTCATTTGACTTTAAATCCATTGTAATAAAAGCTTATTGAATGTTTGTATAACTATTTCTGAAAAGAAATAGTTTGGTTAGCATTTTATTAAATTTCAAACCATTTGAGCATTAGCTAGGTTATCTTATTAGCAATTAATAGATTACTTATGCGAGCAATTTGGACGGGGGCTATTGGTTTTGGTTTGGTCAATATCCCAATTAAAATATATAGTGCAACGGAGAATGCTGCTTTAGATCTGGATATGCTTGATCGAAATGATCTATCCAATATTAAATTCAAGCGGGTGAATGAACAAACCGGCAAAGAGGTAAAATGCGACAATATTGTTAAAGGATATTTCATAAAAGACCATTATGTCGTGCTGGAAGATGCGGATTTTGAAGACGCAAGTCCGGAAAAGACCAAACTTATCAATCTTCATGCTTTTGTTAAACTGATGGATGTAGACAGTATATATTTTGAAACGCCCTACTATCTGGAGCCACAGAAAGGTGGAGAAAAAGCCTATCAGTTATTGCTCAAAGCATTAGAAAAAACTAAAATGGCGGGCTTAGGGTCATTCGTCATGCGAAATGTAGAACATCTAGCCCTTATAAAGCCCTATCAAAATGCATTGGTTTTGAATAAAATACGTTATCAACAGGAAATCAGATCACTTGACGAGCTTAAATTACCTACTGCAATTAAAATTCAAAAAGCAGAAATGGATATGGCTACACAGCTGATCGAGCAACACAGCACATCCTTCGATATCAGTAGCTATAAAAACGAATATATGGACGAGCTCCTCAAAATAATCAAACAAAAAGACAAGGGTAAACGTCCTACCATTCGAAAAATGAAAATAGAGCATACAAAAGCAGATGATTTGCTTGCAAAACTTAAAGCAAGCCTTGGTTAAACAAAATACCCTGTGTCATGATACGTAAACTAAAGTCGGGGCAATATCGAATATATGCCAGGCATCCAGATAAAGAGACGAACAGACGTCGGAATCTGGGTACTTTTGATACCCTTGAGGAGGCAAAAAAACACGAGCAAGAAATTCAATATTTTAAGCATAAGAAGTGAAATAAGATGAAGAATATCATACCGGAACAGAAAGAAGGTAAGCACCTGGATTGCTTTGAATCCCTCGAGTTTCCAAGTGAAGCTATGGCCAATTTAGCCTATGCTTCGGCTATAAACAATCTTAGAAAAGTCAACCATTGGCATGAGCTCGCTCAGATACCTGCTACTGTGTTTCAATTAACAGCGGGTTATGGTACTCCAATTGATCGCTTACTCGAATTACATGATTATATCAGACTCGATATTCCAGGACCTGGACTTCCAAGTAGTGATGGTTATGATTGGGTAAATATTGTCAGCCTCATTTCAGACAAAACGGACGATTATAGTGTTTTTGCCATAACATTAAAACCTTGCCCCGATCCAAGCCATCCTGGGGATAAAAATACAGCACATTTTTTTGAAGGAGTTTCATCTTCTACCTTTTTGATCGAAAAACGGAGGAATAGTATTTTGTTCCAATACGCTGGAAGGAACGAGATCATCAATGTCGACAATGAGAATATCAGTGATAATGTCAGGAATTATTTCATTGGTCTAGCAGCTAAAATTGGGGCATCTTACCCACAATGGAAATCACTTCTTAAAGGAATGGCTCATGCCGTGGCCAAAGAGTTTAATGTTCAGCATTAGTTCCTTCTGCCGAACGGAAATTGGCAGCAGCTTTAATTTCGAAATAAAAAGAACCCAATGAGGCAATTTTATATCTTTTATAACCTTCTGTTATAAAAGATTCAATCGATGTTGTCGTAATTTTTTTTGTATATTTATGTATATCATAAGAAGTTTTGGGGTATTATGAATCATACATTTCAATCTAACAATCAAACCATCATTATGCTTCAATCTTTTGGCAGTCTGGTCATCTTAGATCGACATTTTAATGTCGTTGGGATAACCGAATCTGTCGTAAATGATCACGACGCCAAAGAGAACCTATTAGGAACTCATTTCTTTGATAGCTTTAGCAATACATTCGGTGAAGCGTTATCCAAAATCAAGAATGCAGTAACTGATCTACTTGAAAACGGGCAGTCGCGCCATATTTTGCCCATTAAAATGAGAAAAGAACGTGTTTATGTAAAATTGCGAAGACACGATGAATACTTCTATATCGAGTGGGAACAACAACACAAAAAATACATTGCTGCAAAAAAAATAAATGAGCTTAATTTTTTGCTAGATACTATTCAACCAAATAATTGGGACCGTGTTTGTTCGGCCGTCAACAAATTACTGAATTACGATCGGGTTTTCGTTTTGCAGGTTCAGGAAACGGGTTATAGTTCCGTGATTGCGGAACATACAGCAGATGGACAAGCCCATTTCAAAGGAATGGAGTTCTCGAAAGATTTCATGCCCGAAGAAGTCTTGTCGTACTATCGGAGCTATTCATATCGATATGCTCCCAATATTAATATCGAGGGACAAAAATTCTACTATACTGACGAAGGAATTGATCCGGTCTCGAGTTTATTATCACCGTTACCTGAACTTCATCGGCTTTTTTTAAAAAAGATAAATGTACAAAGCGCCTTGTTTTTTAGAATCTGTATCGATGATGACTTTTGGGGTCTTGTGGTCGCACAGAATGATGAAGAGCGGGTGGTCGATCTGCAGCAGCGAAAACTATGTACGTTTGCCATCCAGGCAGCCACCAGCAAATATGAGAGTCATGTCAAACAGAATCTGTTGGAAAGAACGGAACTTCTTAAACTCGCTGAAGAAGAGTTAAAAAGGAGCCTTTCTGAAAATAAAATGGTGAATTGTGCTTTGATACAGCATATGGATATTCTTACCCAGCTGGTCAATGCAGATGGATTGGCCATATTTAACCAGGGCGATGTTTTTAACTATGGTCATTCTCCGCAGAAAGCGCAATTTTATGAAATCATTCAATTCCTGCAAAAACATACCGATAAAGCCCTCTTCAAAGATTATAATTTTCGGCTGAATCATCAGGATAACTTTAACGATAAATTGGGTTTTGCGGGGCTCATGTATCTAAAGGTTGGCTTGGAAAACGATTATTACCTCGTTTGGTTTAGAAAGGAAAACCGTAATCAGGTGATGCAGATGGAGCTGAAAAACGAGCCGCATGAAAGCAAACAGCTCAAAATCTGGGAAGATATGCGCTATGACGTTGCCAAACCCTGGAATGATGCTGAAATCAATTTTGTCCTTCGTCTGAATCAGATTATCAAGGAATCCATTTTTGCAAAATTAAAGGAACGTCAGTTGCTAAATGAGGAGCTTCTGAGTTTGAACAATGAGTTGGAAATGTTTACACATACCCTTTCTCATGATTTAAAAAATCCCTTGTCCATCTTAAAAATGGGCATACAATTTCTACAGCAGCACTCCGACAATATTGATTTTACAAAAATCAATAAGTGGTACCAGAATTTCAGCCGAAGCGTTACAAACATTGAAGATATTATCAACAATATGGTCCAGTTGAGCCAGCACCGTTCCAGCATTTTAGACAAGGAACCACTTCCCATGGCCTATACAATTCAGCGCATATTTCAAGAAAATAGCATTTTATATAACGTCAATAATTGCCAACCCACTTTTGGTACCCTATTACCAATTTGGGGCGAAAAAAGTGCCGCGTATCAAATTTTTTCCAATTTAATTGTTAACGCAATAAAATATTCTGCACAAGCAGACAGGCCTTTAGTGACAATAGATAGTTCCGACGAAGACGATTATACGCATTATCAGATCAAGGATAACGGTATTGGCATACCAAGTGACCACCTGCCTCATATTTACGAAATGTTTACCAGAGCCGACAATGTGGGTTCAATACCTGGTACGGGCATTGGGCTTTCGCTGGTGAAACGGATAATGGAACGATTGGGAGGAAGTATCGAAATTGAATCAGAGGTTGGTATAGGCACCGTTGTCCACCTCTACTTCCCTATTGTTAAGCCATTTCCTGAGCAAATGTTACTCGATTGATCTTTGTTTCAAATCCTGAAATCTTTCAAACTATTTTCCATCTAACGTTGTTCATTTAAGGAGAGCATACCATCCAATAAAAAGGATCGTATCACTTAAAAAGAAATCGAAAATGGAAGAGATATTGCAACATGCAGTAGTAAAACGAGGTTTAATTATTGCCTATTATTTTAGTAACATCTGGTATCGTAAAGGATTGTTCGGGGAACGTACTATTCCCGATCCAAATGACACTGATCCGACCGAACATCCTGATCCAGCGATAGATGAAACCGATCCGGAAGAAGAGGAAAATATCAACTACACACATAAAAATCCGCAGACAAGAAGCAACATAAGCCCTGGAAAGAAGTCTTCCGCTACCTGGGACGAAAATGTCGAAAATCGGGCCATATCTAAAAAGACAGATTGACCGATGGGTCAATCTGTAAAGATATTCAACTGTCCTTTTTCATCAAAAAAAACATCGCTGATAAAAACGATACGCTGATCTCCCGTCTTTAGGGTGCGGCCATGATATACACAGCGGATTTTTCCTTCCTTATCCTGAAATAAACTATTGTGCCCAGTACCCGAAACCACTCCACCTCTATTGGTATTCTTTTCAATGATCGGATTAGATACCGATTTTTGATAGCTTCCCAAAGGAGCAGTTGCTGTTGCGTAGCCAACAGCGTAATTGGCTCCAGCAAAATAATTGGCCGAATACATCATGTGGTATAATCCGTTTTCTTTGACTAAAAAAGAACCTTCCGTCCATCGTCTATTGACCTCACCTGAAGTTACCGATCTACTTTCCCATTCTGATTGAGCATCGTTCATCGTAATTGGGGGGCGCATTAAAAGAACCGGATTCCCTATCACCTTTGTCATACTGCTATCCAATTCGACTCCGTAAACCCAGCTTTCTTCAATATTCTTATAGCCAAATTTCTTTTCTGCCCAAGTTGCAATTTCTGATTCCACAGGATGTTCGTAGCAGCAGCGTGAATAGAACAGATAATTTCTATGGTCTGTATCTCTAAAAACATTCGCGTCAATGATGGGATATCCAGGATCAAAAATAGGTTTCCCGCTCAGATCTTTAAATGGCCCCAATGGACTATCCGACACTGCAACTCCTATACGATAGTTTTCCAGGTGTTTTTTCGGATTTTCTTTCCAATGAGCACTATAATACATGTAATATTTGTTATTCACACGATAGACCTCTGGCGCCCAGAAATCCTTTTCCCCCCAACCATTCGGCTGTTTGGCATCGTATACTTTTCCCTCCTTTTTCCATGTCTTTAGATCTTTGGAACTATAGGCTATAAATCCATTTTCAGTCCCGCCGGTTCCATATAAATAGTATTGATCCGAAGGTGGATCGAAAACAATAAAAGGATCACCAAAGGCTACATCTGTTTGATAGGATTTTCTAGGTTGCCTCGATCGTTGATCTGTGCTTAAAAAGCGAAACTTTGCAGTTTCGAATTGGGGAATCAAGAGACCGTTGCTATTTGCCACGAATTGAATCGGCACTATGGCTGTCCGCCGAGGCGCAACCTTTTCATCTGAAAAATGTGTATGACAGACGTAATACCATTGCTTTCCTTTTTTGAAAATGTCACCATGTCCAGTTCCGGCAAATCCGCTATTTTTACGGCTTAATGCAGGCTGACCTTCCAGTTTTTTCCAGGGTCCATAAATATTTTCAGCGATAGCAACACCCACAGCGTAGTCCTTATTCCGAAAATCATTCGCCGAATAGAACATATAATAATATTTTCCCTCTCGAATGACAGTGGGACCTTCACTTACTGTCCAGTCGGCATTCGCCGTATTTTCCCAGGGAAGTTCTGGATGGAGACATTCTTTCAGCGTTTCTTCCTTTATTCCGGAATAATCTGACTTCAGCTCCGCCACAAAAATTCTATTCCCATCCTTTAACCTTACATGAAATAGGTATTTTTTCCCATCTTTATCGCGGAATACAAATGGATCAATTTGCTTTTGCCCAATAGCAATTGGCACTTTGGCAGTTTGCTTAAAAGGACCCGTTGGAGCATCACCGACTGCGATTGCAATATGCTCATCGGCTGTGTAAGCCATATAAAACTTACCATTCTCAAACCATACTTGCGGAGCCCAAAATCCTTTTGATCCAAAGATATCACCCTTTACAGCCGCAAAACCTGAATTAACTCCCTCCGGACTTACCCAGGAATCTAAATCCTTAGACTGGTATACTTTAAAGCCCTGCTGTTCATGCTGATCACCATTCGTACCATAAAGGTAATAATATCCTTTGTGATAGAATATGGTCGGATCCGCTTGAAAAATGCCGTTTATAGGCATCTGCGCATTTTCAATCTGATCTTTGTTTACAGTTTGCGCAAATGTCCTTGGGACAAAAAACAGTAAGAAAGCAATAGGCAGCAAATATATTTTGTTCATTGATTATAATACATCATATAGGTGAAAGCCTAAAATTGAACAAATATTTGCTAAGATTGGAGGTAAATCGTATCAATTGAATATCATTTTGTATCAGATTAAAAATCTCCAGATAAATTTATTGAAATCCATTCCTCTTCTATTCCCACAAACCCATTTTACTATCCAGACTTTTTCTATCCGAAAACATTTCGCTATATACACCAACATACTGACACTATCTTTACGGATCAAAATTTCCCTGATCATTTGCCAGGAAAATTTTCGCTAATTTAAAATACCTCTTTCAAAAGCAAACTTAACCAGATGTGCCGTGTTTTTTACGCCCGCTTTGTCTATGAGGTTCTGACGATGCCCCTCAACAGTACGCTTACTTAAAAAAATCTTATCTGCAATTTCAACATTCGTGTAGCCTTCCGCAATCAGTTTTAATACTTCAAGTTCACGCTCCGAAATATCAAAATCCGTTTGCCATTCTCCTGGGATCTGCGCATAGCTTTGCCCAGAACGGACTTGATCTAAAAGTATCATGGCGATCTCTTCACTCATGTACCGACCTCCGTTAGCAATATGATTCAGCCCAAAAAGCAATTCGTGATAGCCAACATTTTTGACCAAATAGCCAGCCAGACCAGATTCAAACGCCTCAATGACATAATTAATCTGATTCAGCATGGATAGTATAACCACTTTAATAGATGAATACTGTTTGTTTAGGACCTGAAGCAATTCCATGCCGTCCATTTCATCCATACTGATATCCGTTAAGACGATATCAGGAACAGAATTTGCACTTAGGAAGTCGAGCGCCTCTTTGCCATTCGACGCTTCGCCAACGACTTCAAATCCTTCTTGAGATTCTAATAGTAATTTTATTCCGTTACGTACAACCATGTGGTCTTCAACCAATAGGATTTTTATCATTATTATCTTTTTAAATAGTCAATTTTAGTAAAATACCTGCTACAAGTGTATCATTCATAATCTGCGCATTGTAGAGTTCTGCAATCTTCGTCAAGCGCATTTGTCTGTTTTCGGGCTTTGATACTGACAAGGCTTCTCCTTGTTGAAAAAAAGGTGATACTTTGACAAGAATTTCAAATTCGATCACCTGCACTGAAATTGAGATCGACTGCGAGGCCATTTCATCATTTAAATATTGAAACATTGCAGTCAGAAATTTAAATAGATGAATTTGCGTCTGATGATGTAATTCTCGCAAATGAGGGTCAAGCAACGTATCAATTATAAAACCAGATCGTTTTTTGTAACTGGCAACGGCTTCATCAACAGCGTGAAAAATTCCCAGGTCATTTAATATGGGATTGTACAGCAATCCCGCTTTATTGCGGATTTCTATAACTAAGGTAGTCAATGAATCACGTAGGCAACGTAATTCTTCAAAATCGCCATAACGATTAGTGAAATTCTGAAGCGATATACGCATTCCGTAAAGCTCCTGAGCCAGTTCATCGCGAAAATACCGTCCTATTTTTCCGATATCATCCTGTTGATTCCTAATAATCGATTTATAAAAATCTTCTTGGCTACCGTCCCATACTTCCTTTAACTCCGCCTGATCTTTTAGACCTTCAGATTGGCCTTTCGGTCCATCTGATAGGTCAAAATATAGTTTTTTGTTCACGTCCCCCATATTGTTTTCCATTTCATGTTGTAACTAATAACCACTTCAAGGCACGAACAGTTTTAAAAATTAACACCTATTTATATAAAATATGTATCCTTTGAAGTACTGCGTATAAATACGTGCAAGAAAAAGATAAATGGGGGAATTTAGATAGGAAAACACTTGTTGTTAAAGTAAAAAAGTTCAAATAAAGCACCAATATACCAAGCGAACAATACACCCAAAACACTGTTTAACAACTATTTAGAATAAAAAATAAATCTACTCGCTTGAAAACACTTGCCTCGATTCATCCTTCCAAATTGTTTTTTCTAGCATCTTAATTGCAGTGGATGTAGAAAAGATAGACACTTAAAATTTGATAATATGGAAAATACAACAATCGATCAACTGTTTAAGGAAAAAAGGCCTACGTTAAAGTATTTGGCAGCGCAATTTACAAATGATCCGGATGAACGGGAAGATTTGGTTCAAGAGACCATGGTGAGGTCACTAGCATCTATCGAAAAATTCCTGAAACATCCGAAATTGATGTCTTGGCTCTATATCATTATGAAAAACACGTATATCAATCAATATACACGTAACAAAAGGTTAGAAAATTACAGAAGCGAATACATCAGCACTGGTTATCGCAATGAAATAACAACCAATCGCGGAGAAAATAATTTTGTTGCTTCTGATATACAGCATGCGCTCAATAATTTATCGAAAGACTATTATGACGCCTTTGCTATGTTTTTGGAAGGGTTTAAATATTATGAAATTGCAGCGCATTTGCAAATACCGGAAGGAACTGTGAAAACACGTATACACATGGCACGAAAGTCCTTGCAAAAACAGCTTAAGATTTACTCAAAAAGTATTAACTAAAAAAATAGTCGTATTTCAAGAACAAAAAGCAGGTTATAGCCTGCTTTTTGAATTTACACCCCGTTATTTTGGCTAATATTGTTTTAGTCACTGCCGCTACCTCGGGATATATTTATTATATTTAGGGTGAAACTTACTAATTAAAATATCACTTTGAACATCATGTAATATGAAAAAGCAAACAATCGCTATATTTCTTATATGCTTGAGCAGCATAATTTTAATATCGTCGTGTGGTTCGGTATCAAAGGAAAGTGAAAACAGAATTCGTGTAAGTGGCGAAGGAAAGATTAGGATCATGCCCGACCAGGTCACCCTGACCATCAATACAACTTTCACAAAACCCAGAATGGTAGACGCGGTACGAGAAACACAAGCAACAGTCGACACCGTAATAGCGTTGCTCCAAAAATATGGACATCAAAAAGAAGATATCAAAACGAGTAGCGTGTCTGCAAATAAAGACTATCAATACATTGGTAATACCAATAAATTTATAGGTTATCAAGCACAGCAAACAATCGATTTTGTTTTACATGATTTATCGAAATTCACAGAATTAACGGGAAAATTGTTAGAAACAAAAATCAGTGGGATCGGTTCCATCTCATTTGACCACTCCAGAGCAGACAGTATTTTAAGAGAAGCAGATCTTATTGCATATGATGATGCTTTAAAATCGGCAAAAAAACTTGCATCTAGGGCTGATGTTAAAATCGGAAAACTGCTATTTCTGTCTAATGATGGAAGCGCATCCAACGAATCAACGCAGTACAGAACAGGAATGGCTCTAGAAACATTCAATAAAGGCTATGGTGGTGAAGGTTTTAAAATTGCTCCCGAAGTTTTAGAATTTAAAAGAACGATATTTACGGAATTTGAAATCAAATAGATGCCACACCGATTCTGTCTCCAATCAACCAGCGTCCTCGATTCAATAGTTGAATGAAAAAATAACGCTCGAGGGACAGTGTTTTAGCCGTTACGCGGACAAATTAGCTACCGATGATCGTCGAACTATTTTTTCGTATATTTAACATATAGTTTATATCCAGTTCATATAAGTTCTGTTACTTTATAATGCGATAATTAATGTAGTCAACGGAGTTAATGTATCTATTATGAAAACGATAAACTATTTTTTCCAGCGGATTATATTTAGAATCTTTTTGGGTAGATTCAGTTCATTCTATTCACCATTAAGATTCCACAAAACTTAATTGTTTTTAAAAACGGCATTGAGGTCCGATAATTTTATTTTTGTAAATGCTATTAACCAAAGATGCCTTTGGCAAAGATTTTATTTGGGGAGTTTCTACAGCTGCCTACCAGATTGAAGGAGCACATGATTTGCATGGAAAAGGCCCTTCTATCTGGGATATATTCGTCAAAAAAAGAAACCGTATATTTCAAAATCAACATGGTAATGAGGCCTGTGATTTTTACAATCGCTATGTTCAGGACCTGTATTTGATGCAGGGAATGCATATTCCTAATTACAGATTCTCTTTATCATGGAGTCGTATATTTCCTGCTGGTATTGGTGCGGTAAATCAATCTGGATTGGATTTTTATGATCGTTTGATCGATTTATCCCTTGAGTTAGGGATAACACCTTGGCCTACCTTATATCATTGGGATCTTCCACATGCATTGGAAAAGAAAGGTGGCTGGGTAAACCGTGATGTGAAAGATTGGTTTGGAGAATTTGTTTCCAAATGTGTGCAAACCTACGGGGACCGGGTCAAGCATTGGATGGTTCTCAACGAACCTACAGTATTTACTGCTGCAGGTTATTTCTTCGGTGTACATGCACCAGAGAGAAAAGGTTTGGGCAATTTTTTGGCTGCGTCCCATCATGCTGCATTAGCACAAGCTCAAGGCGGCCGAATTATTAAGTCTTTACAGCCTAATAGCGAAGTAGGAACGACTTTTTCTTGCTCCCATGTTGAGCCCTTTACGTCGAAAGACAGAGACATTCTTGCGGCAAAGAAAGCAGATGTATTGCTCAACCGCCTATTTATAGAACCGCTACTAGGAATGGGCTATCCAACACAAGAGATTAAAATACTGGGTAGAATTGAAAAGTATATGCACGCGAATGATGAGCGAGATCTGCAATTTGATATGGACTTTATTGGCGTGCAAAATTATACACGGGAAATTATACGATACGCCATGTTCGTTCCTTATCTTCAAGCAAAGATAGTGTCGGCGAAAGAGCGCAAAGTTGAAATGACCGAAATGAACTGGGAAGTTTACCCAGCCTCCATTTATTATATGCTCAAGAAATTTAGCGCCTACCCTAATATCCCCACTTTAATTGTTACCGAAAATGGTGCTGCATTTCCTGATAAAATTGAAAATGGTTTAGTGCATGACCCCAAAAGATTGAGCTATTTACAGCACGCTTTACAGGAGGTTTACCGTGCAAAACAAGAAGGAATAAATGTCAAAGGGTATTTTGTATGGACATTCATGGACAACTTCGAATGGGCTGAAGGATATCGTCCAAGATTTGGACTAGTTTATGTTGATTTCAACAATCAACAGCGCATCGTCAAATCCTCTGGACATTGGTACGGAGACTTTTTAAAATAAATAAATGGCTTTTCCATCGTTATGAACGATATATCAAATTTGTAATTTTCAATAAAATCAGGCCAAGAAACAATGCGGCGACAATACTAAGTATTGTGACCAATGTATTCCTTCCGTTGTCTGCAAAAAAATAGATGGATAGTCCAGCCAATATACATGGAATACCGATAACAATAAGCTTGACCCAATATATTCGGTCTTCTTCCTCACGGATAATTTTTGTTTCAACTGCGGCTAAAACATCCGGTCTATTCATTCTAAAATATTCGAGAATAATTTCGATTTCGTCTGAACGCAATTCACGAGGACGTACAATCTGCTGCTGCAAGGCAATAAGTAAAATATTTCCATCTCGCTGAACTGAAATAACGGCCGACATTGGAAAGCGCTTTTTATACCCCATAGGGTTCATTGCATATCCTCTGTAGTCACTGTTATCTGGACTTAAACATACAAAATACTCCGAACTCATTGCGAAGATCACATCGGTATGTTCCTGTTTGATTTCTTTCCATATAACGATAGCAGGCTTAATGGCTGCAAGCAATAGACATTGAAAAATAAATATACCAAAAGACAAGCTGAATATCCACGACAAAGAAAATGAAAGGATTAAAAAAGCGATGATAAACGAGAGGACATTTGACCAAAAATCAATTTTCCGCTCGATTAAATAGAAAGTAATGACGCAGATTATTGGCGCAATGCTGGCTTTCCAATCCCAAAATATACTTACAATTCCGAGTATTGAAAACAGTGTATAATTCAACAGTTGAAAATATGCTGACTTCCGCTGAAAATTAGTTCTTTTAATTTCAATGATATTTTCCAATACGTTCTCTAATGAAATAACAAAATCTCTGTCGCTAAGATAGCTCTGATTGCATAAATATAAATATCTTTACTAAAATAAAAACACGTAAAAATAGAAGTCACCACTATGAATACCTTTCAATTTAAATCCCATAATGTTAAAAAGGGCTTGATCTTTGGATTTGGCTACCTAATTGTTGTATTTATCCTATGCTGTTTAATTTTTGGCGGTATAAATGTGCTAGCTGATGCAGTAAACAACTTTGGTTCGGCAAAGGGTCTTGGTATATTGGTTGCTGTCGTTGTAATCGGTCCCCTAGTCATACTATTGCAATTCATCAATCCCAAGATAGAAATACAAGTTGATAAAAATAACTTATCTATTAAACAACCGAAAAAGGAGGACAAAATTATTCCGTTCGAGGTCATTCATTCCATGGAAATAAATCATTCCTTGGTCAACCAACTTCAACTATTCGACCATAATGGAAAACTACTTACGACTATTCACCCTCAAAACGATATGAATGTAATTTTCTCCATTGCAAATATAATCGCGCAACATGGTGGATTTACACAAAAAAGAGGAACCAAAAAGATCTTTGGTAATCCCGTCGAAACGATCTCATATTTCAGGCAATAACATTGTAGCGCATTCGTTTCGATGAAACCAAAAATACACTATCTACTTCGCGTTGCTTTAACCATCTTCATGGGTTTGTTGTCACGGAAAATATCCGCCATTCCTACCATTACCGGCGATGTACTGTATGCGGTTATGATTTATTGGTTGTCACGTTTTTTATTTACGAGGAAATCGTTATTATTTTCTTTTACGGCGACACTTATATTTTGTTTTGCCATCGAATTTTTACAGCTTGTACAACATCCTTTACTTATATGGATAAGAAACAATCCGCTTTTGCGGCTCGTGTTTGGACAGGGCTTTTTATGGTCGGATCTTGTGGCTTACTGCCTGGGAACCGTCGGAGCTGCATGCATTGATTATCTTAATTATCAAATGTTAAAGACAGACCCTACGTTACGAACTAAATAGACCTACTTCGTGGTTTTGGCCCCCAAATCGATGCCCATCTTTTCATAAGCAAGATCATTGGGCTGCCAAAGCTCTATTTTGTTTCCTTCAATATCCATGATATGAGCAAATTTGCCGGAGTCAAAGGATTCGATCGTATCAAGTACCGTAACGCCCTCCTTCTTCAATTCTTCTATTAAAAGCTCAATATTGGCTACCCGATAATTGATCATAAAATCTTTTTCCGAAGGGCCAAAATAGGAAGTGCTCTCTTTAAAAGGGCTCCATTGCGTAAATCCCTTTTTCGTACTGTCAGCTCCCTGATACCACTCAAATACAGCGCCGTAAGAATTTGTAGCCAGTCCCAAATGATCGGCATACCAAGCTCTTACTTTTTTAGGATCTTTACATTTGAAAAAAATTCCACCTATACCGGTTACTCTTTTCAACTCGGTGGATCGATATGAATGGCTCAAGTTATTAAAAGCATACCCCATTCCAAATGCCAGCAAAATACTTGCAACAAATACGACTCTTTTCATAATTTAATAAGGACAAATCAGTTATTCTGCCTTCTCTCCCGAATTTAATCATTAGTTTTGACAAAACATTTACGGCGCTTCAGAAAACATTCTTATCCTACAACACCAGTACTTAAAACGCATAGCTTTTGTCCTAATTTTTTCTAGATTAAGGTTGTTAAAAAATGAGATTGTATGTATACATTTGACCTACACAAGACTCGAGCAGCCTACCCTAGGAAAAGAGTTTAATAAAGCATCCGCATTAAATAGATAAATTTATGTACAACTTTAAAAATGACTATTCAGAAGGGGCACATCCCCGCATTTTAGATAAGCTTATTGAAACGAATCTGATACAGCAATTAGGCTATGGGGAGGATGACTATTCCAAAGAAGCCAGATCGATTTTGAAGAAAAAGATAGCGAATCAGCAAGCCGTTATCCACTTTTTATCTGGGGGCACACAAACAAATCTTCTTGTCATATCTTTTCTTTTACGTATCCATGAAGCAGTGATCAGTGCAAAAACAGGGCATATATCTGCAAATGAAACTGGTGCTATAGAAGCAACTGGACATAAAGTCATTACCGTTGAAACGTCTGATGGGAAATTGACACCTAACGATATTACTACGGTACTCAGGGAACATGCTTTGGCGCCACATGTGGTAAAACCAAGAATAGTTTATATTTCTAATTCCACTGAAATCGGCACAATATATTCTTCGGCAGAATTGGAAGCGCTATATGTGTGCTGTCAGCAGCAACAACTGTTACTTTATTTGGATGGCGCACGCCTGGGCCATGCTTTGACCGCGGAAAACAACGATTTAACCTTTGCAGCTATTGCTAAGTATACTGACGTTTTCTACATTGGCGGAACAAAAAACGGAGCTCTGCTGGGTGAGGCAGTTGTGTTTAACCGTCCCGAATTAGCCGTAGATTTTGACTATGCGATCAAGCAGAAAGGCGCCTTGCTTGCCAAAGGCAGAGTGCTTTCAATTCAATTTCTAACGCTATTTCAGGATGATTTGTATTTAGAGCTGGCATTGAGAGCTAATTCGCTTGCGATGCGTATGGCGAAGGCTATCAAAGACAAAGGATATTCCTTTCTAACGGAATCAACCACCAATCAGATTTTTCCCATTTTACCTAAATCGCTCATCGAAGCACTGCTTATAAATTATCAATTTTATATATGGAAGGATATCGATTCAGATTATGCAGCGGTTCGTTTGATCACGTCCTGGGCTACGGAAGAGAAACAGGTTACTAACTTTATAAATGATATATTGAATTCCTAGGGATTGTTCCGCCCTAGCCAATAAATCTTATATACACGAAAGCGCCCAATAGGTAATATTTTACGTATTGGGCGCATCTTATAAAATTGAAAAACTAGTCTTTAGGTTCAAGGGCTTTCCATACCCCTGCTGCTACAGCTGCCCCTACTAATGGAGCTACAATAAAGAGCCAAAGCTGCGATAAAGCCTGACAGCCGGCCAGAATCGCTGGCCCAAATGAACGAGCAGGATTAACCGACGTACCTGTTACGGGAATAGCAACCAAATGGATCTAAAGAAGCGTAAAGCCGATTGCAAGCCCAGCCATTGTGCTGTTTCCTACCTTCGAAGTTGTTGCCAGTATCACAAACAGAAAAATGAAGGTTAACACTGCTTCAATCAAAAAGGCGGAAGCAGTACCATACTCGTTTTGATATCCTTTACCCCAACCGTTTGAGCCATACGCCCACTCTCCTGCGGTAAATCCGGCCAATTGCCCGCTTAAAATCTGCTGAAGGACAAATGCCCCCAAAAGTGCACCAATAAACTGAGCAACAATGTAGACAACCGCATCCTTGGCAGACATTCTACCAGCCAATAACACACCAACAGTCACCGCAGGATTGATATGACAGCCTGAAATTCCACCGATCGTGTATGCAAATACCACCACTGAAAGTCCGAAGGCGACAGCAATACCCAAAAGGCCAAGACCAGAAAGCCCAGCTGTGGTATTGGCTCCTGCAATAGCGGCCGCACCGCAACCAAAAAGTACCAAACCAAACGTTCCAATTAGTTCGGCGATAAATTTTGAAGATGTTTTAATTTCCATATGAATCTGTTTATAACTTAGTTAACTCTAATTTAATCATTTTCCGTATAAAATTATACTGCTAAATAAATTATTGTAGAACAATATCCACACCGCTTTAAAACCAACGTTAATAAGCTTTTCTATATTAATTTAACCAGATTTCATCACAGGCTATAAGAGGCTTTCGCTTAGGATGATACCGCCATTCGGGTAGTTTTGCCAAAGGTGCAGCATAAACTCGGATCACTTTAACACTGTCATTTAATAATACTTGATAAGGTATCTTGTCCAAGGTGTAATCCTCCTCAACGGATTCAAGCTTACTGAGAAATACATCTTGGAAATCTTTTCCATTCTTAGATACCGAAATTCGAATTTCTTTTGGTGGAAATATCCAATGTCGGGCATCCTTTAGAAAATTAAGTGTTATGGTATCTATTCGCCTTTCCTGTTCAAAATCAAAAGTAATATCCATCGGCTCCCCGTTCCATAGCAACCAATTATAGCTATAATCCATATAGCCCGGCACACTATCTGTAAGTGTTTTTAGTCCATTGGCAGGGAAAGAAGGATCAAATGGATATCTCAACTTAATATTTGCTTCAGAGGCCTTATTTGCTCTAACGCCGGCTTTGAATATTTCAGACCACTCCTTTGCATAACTATCGGGTGATGCGCCAGCTTCGGCAAGCTCTATAACGTCCAATTTTTTTGCATCTTCAACAAATTGTGTTACTTTACGACTCACCTTTTGTCTCACAACCCAACGCTCCCCCTCTTGTTCAAATATACCATGTTGATGCGGTCCATAAAATCTTGCTTGTTGCAAATAGGTATAATCCAACCCAAGTCCAATACGCCTGACACGGGATTCCACTAAAGGATTACCTTCACTGGCTATTTCCGCTTTTTCTAATAATGTACTATACTTATCCATCGCCTCTGGACTTAAAAAGTCATGCCTATTATCAATCGGGTTTCCGTAAATGGATAAAGCTGATGAAGGCCCGGGCAAGTGATTTCTTCGTTCAGCAAGATATGCTTTAATAAAGGGTCCAGCCTTGCCATAATAGCCCTCGATAAACTCGTTGGTTAGCTGTTCTTCTGAAAGCGTCGTATCCCAGGCGAGGTTAGCCAATATATAGGCATTTAGCTCCGCCATATCACTATAAGTCGCTCCTCCACCTTGCAAAAAGACCCCTTCGACACCTTGCGTTTTCAAATATTGTAGACTTTCCTGCATGGTTCCTTGGATCGGAAATGGCGCAAGATAATTAGTGAACTGTGTCAGATAATCCCATACAAATACATGCTTGGCCTTAGCTTTCCAAGCTCCCAATTGTCTACGAAAAGTTGCTGCTGATGGTTCACTTCCAATGTCATTTTTTCTAAAAGCATCGATATTACTTAATATAACAGAAACATTATCGGCAACCTTGAAGTGCGTTGGCGCATTTGCTGATTCTAAATACGCCAGTGTTGTAAATTTTTTGTCGGGAAATTGTGCGGCCACCCTATTCACAAAGTGAATCAGTGAGCCTTGCGCTCCACCCTCCCGCTTATCAATAGCCTGACAACGATCGCAAGTACAGCTTCCAATATCATCATTGGCCGCGATAGACCAATAAGTAGCTGTGGGATTTTCGCTTATCCTACGTTTAAAATAAGCTACGGTAAGATTAAAAACGTCCTCGTTAGATAGACAAAGTTGAATAGGTTGGCGTTTTCCATCATACAGGGAGTAATACTCCGGATGTTCTTTAAAATAAACTGATGGTGGCAATATTTTACTGAAAGTGTGCCCCCAATCTCCCCAGCGTTCTTCCAAATTATGTAAACCATACCAATCCATATACTCCTGATCCAATTCAACAGGGAAATAAACCTCTCTAAACTCAAAATTTGGTTTGGAATAAATCTTCAGATCTGAATCCACTGTTAAGAATGTCAATTTTGGAACAGATGTATTTTCTTTACCTACATACCACTTTCGTCCACCAATAATATCCCTGACATAACGATATGCCGCAAATAGTACACCTTTACCACTTCCCTCGATATAAATATTCTTTCCTACAGCTTGTATGGAGTAACTGTCTTCGGGAAACATATTAGTTATTGAGCTTTTTTCCAAAATAATGGCATGTGTGACTTCGCCTTTAGCTTGTATTGCAAAATCTACACCTGTACTTTCTTTTGTAAAAGTGTTTATCACCGCAGCAGCTTTTTGTAAAACAGGATCATTTGCATCCGCTTGAATGACATAGTCCGTTTTCCCTTGATCAACTAATGTAATTCTTTCTTTACCCTGAACTATCGTTACCATTGACAATAGACATAACATAAACTTCCACATCATATTAAAAATATTTCCTTAATGATAGATTTAGGTCATACTGATTCATAAATCTATTTTCAGCAACTTTGTAATAGCTCCAACCGCCCATGAGTGTAAAACCCCAATTGTCTATACGATGTTGCCGTCAAAATACGCCAGCCCTCACCTTCGAAAAAGGATCGAATGAAATGGATTATATGTTCAATTTTACTAAGCATGACCTATTCTTAATCGTACACGAGATATAAGTTCCGACGGAGAGATAGGCTTTTTAATATAATCATTGGCTCCGACTTCGAATCCTTCCACAATACTATTATCGTCACGGTAACCGGAAATAATAATAACAGGTACCTGATTATTCGTATTGCTTTTCCGAATGCGATCGATTATTTCGTAACCATTGGCAAAAGGTCATAACAGATCTGGCAAGTAATAGGTCATAGCCCTCCCTTACAAGAACAAATTGCATTGTGCTTAATAGAATCTCATTATCTTCGATAACAAGAATTCTCTTTTTTTCGTTCCCCATAGCGGTAGATTTTTAGTTTTTCACAGTGATGCAAAGTTTCGAAAAAAAAAGAAAATTCGTTGTAGATTAACCACTACAACTCCGTTTAAATAATTTAAACAAAGATTTTAGTTATTAGTTTTAATTAAAATGACAATATACTGACAGGTGGTAGACTCTATATTATTGTTAAACAACTAAACTAGTATGCAAATTTTCAACTTCTCGGATTAACGTTTGCATAATATCTGTTGTCGAAAGTTCACTGTAAGAATGGATCGATTGTCCGGCCCAAATATTTACAAAATCGACATTTTTATTGGCCTTGGCTACTTTTCGTAATTCCCCGGTGAGTTTATTTTGATAGGGATATGGTAAGATATAGTGCGATTTGTCCAAAGCTTCAATAAATGTATTCTTTATACCTCTGGCATAGCGTCCTGAAAAACTCCTTGTCAAGACAATATCTGATTCCTTAACATGAGAAAGACGCGCTTTCTCAAAGTCCAGCAGTGCGCTTTCTTTAGATTTGAGCAATAAACTGCCAATCTGAAAACCACTGGCACCTAATAGCTTTGCAGAATGGATCGTGCTTGCATTATATAATCCACCGGCATAAATAAGCGGCACGTTTACATGCTCTTTCACTTGTGGTAGCAGAGAAAATCCGCCAATCTCAGGAACAGGTGCCTCCTCAAAACTTCCGCGATGTCCCCCAGCTTCTAATCCCTGTACACAGATCACATCAATACCAGCTTCTTCCAGAGCAATTGCTTCTGCCACTGAAGTGCATGTACCAATAATCATCACATCATTGTCTTTCAATCGTTTTATACTTTGTGCATCCAGATTTCCAAAAGTAAAACTCACAACTTTACACTGATGGCTTATGATCGCGTCAATTTGTTCCCTGTAATCTGTAATATGGATGCTATCGAGCTCCGGTAAAGCTACTTCTAAACCATATTGCAGGGCTAACTGTTCCACAAAAACCTTTGTTTCATTATACGCTGTCCTCAAATTCACTGAAACTTCAGGAACATGATTTACAAAAATATTGACTGCAAAAGGCTTCTTTACATATGCAGCGGTTGAACGAATAAGCTCACTACAGCGTTCTGCTGGTAGATCACCCAACGATAGCGACCCGAGCGCTCCGGCACGCGATGCTGCAATGACCATTTCTGGTGTGGTAACACCAAACATGGGAGCTTGGATAATCGGATAATCAATACCTATTAATTGTGTAATTTGATTTGACCATTTCATATCGGAAGTAATTAATATGCTTAAGATTCAACTAAAATAGCTTTCATGTGATTGTTCTAATTTAAGCTATTTTAAAACAAATTATACTATAATACTAGAAAATCATCCTGCATTGCGGTACCAAATAAGCGATTTATACCGTATATTTATTCTATAGTATTACGTAACAAACAATTTTATGAAAATCGCTTTCTTTTCGACAAAACCATACGACAAATTATTCTTTGAGCAAGAAAACAGCACCTATGGCTTTCAGTTCAATTTTTATGAAACGCATTTAGGTCCACACATTGTCAATGCTATTGAAGATGAGAAGGTAGTCTGCGCATTTGTCAATGATAAACTCAACCGACAAGTTATTGAAGTACTTGCTCAAAAAGGTGTTGAGCTGATCGCCTTACGCTGCGCTGGCTTTAATAACGTTGATCTGGAAGCTGCCAGGGAATTTGGGATAAAAGTTTGTCGGGTGCCCGCCTATTCCCCTGAAGCGGTCGCTGAACACACCATGGCCATGTTATTGACATTGAATCGTAAAACACATAAAGCCTATAATCGCGTACGGGAGCAAAATTTTGCATTGAATGGACTTTTGGGATTTAATCTCCATCAGAAAAAAATTGGCGTTATTGGTACTGGAAAAATTGGAAAGGCTTTTATCAAAATCGCATTGGGATTTGGGGCAAATGTAATTGCCTATGATTTATACCCAGACCAGCAGCTTACAGCACAAGGTGTCAATTACAGATCGTTGGATGAAGTCTTCAAAGAATCAGATATTATTTCTCTTCATTGCCCGCTTACTCCCGAGAACCACTATCTCATTAATAAGGAGTCATTGGACAAGATGAAAGATGGGGTGACAATTATTAATACAAGCAGAGGCAATCTAATCAATACCAATGATGCTATTAAAGCGCTTAAAGAACGAAAAATTGGCTTATTAGGTATTGACGTTTATGAACAAGAGGAAAAGTTGTTTTTTAAAGACTTATCGACAACAATTATTGAAGATGAAACAATACAATTATTGATGAGTTATCCGAATGTTTTGGTTACGGCGCATCAAGCTTTTTTCACAACAGAAGCATTAACAGAAATTTCTCAAAGAACGCTTCGAAGCATCTCCGACCTATCAACCAAAGGGATCACTGACGCAGAAGTCTTGCTATAGCAAGACTTAATATCAAATTTATTTCGGATAAAACAATGAAAAACCATGTTTTGAAAGGATTCCTCTTGGCAATCGGGGCGGCTATTCTTTGGGGTGTATCGGGTACTTTTGGCCAATTTCTTTTTCAAAAAAGGGCAGTTAACGTAGAATGGCTTATTACGGTAAGAATGCTTGTGACAGGCATTGTATTATTGCTTTTGGCGGGAATGCACAAGAAAAATGAGATTTGGCAGATTTGGCGTCATCGTAAAATAGTTTAGCACTTCTTCTATTCAGTATTTTTGGTGTATTAGCCGTCCAATATACTTATTTTGCCGCCATAAATTATTCCAACGCTGCTACCGCAACTGTGCTACAATATACAGGTCCGGTCCTGATCGCAATCTATATGGCGTTGAACAAGAGAAAATTCCCTTCGAAAGTTGCCTGCCTGGCCATACTTTTAGCTATACTGGGCACATTTCTTTTAGTCACACATGGGAATTTTGGTTCCCTGTCGATTTCTCCTCTCGCATTATTTTTTGGTTTGATGTCAGCTGTTACGCTTGCTTTTTATACACTACAACCAATCCACTTGTTAAACAAGTATAATGCGGCAATAGTTATCGGTTGGGGAATGCTATTGGGAGGTCTCGTTTTTTGCTTTGTCAAACCTCCTTGGGAAATTGATGGAATCTGGGATATATATACCTATAGCTACACTGCTTTTATTGTTGTCTTCGGCACACTAATCCCTTTTTATGCTTATCTAACAGCAGTTAAGCTTATTGGTGGACAAAAGACAAGTCTTCTAGCTTCTGCCGAACCCTTATCGGCGGCCCTATTAGCTGTCTTGTGGTTAAATACACCATTTAGAGAAACAGACTGGATCGGCACTTTTTGTATTATCGGTACAATAGTCTTATTGGGCATCACCAAAAATGAGGAGCGAAAAAGGATAAGCTAAATGCCTATCCCCTTTCGCGCTTGTAATCTGACCACCACTCATCAAGTCTTTCAATGACGGGTAGTAAAGTTTTACCTAATTCGCTGAGTTTATATTCCACGCGTGGTGGAGATTCAGCGTAAATCTGTCTACATAAAATACCATCGCGTTCGAGCTCACGGAGCTGAACAGTCAATGTCGTTTGTGCCAGATCTTCCATTTCCCGTCGTAGCTCACCAAATCTTTTGGGGCATTGTTTAGCAACAGCCTTAATGAGCGAAACTTTCCATTTTCCACCTATTATCTTAAAAATTCCATTGACATCACAGCAGGCGCCAAAATTTTCACTTTTTTTTTCATTCATAATCACCTCATACTGACCATTAGTTCATAAAAACATACCAAGTACATAATTTATAACTACTTGATTGTAGAAAATATCCAAGCTATTTTTAACCATAAAATTATTAAAAACTTTCTATATGCGCTTTCAAATTAAAGATTTACTTCATATTTTCCTCCTTTCAACTGGTATATTTCTATTTGTCATAGATCTCTTTATTATTAATGTTTCCCTTCCCACAATTCAACATGGACTACATCTACGAGACAGTGATACGCAATGGATTATAATACTTTATATTATTGGGTATGCAAGTCTTCTAATCAATGCTGGGAATGCCGGAAATCATTATGGAAAGAAGAAATTATATTTAATTGGGATGGCTTGTTTTACTGTAGCCTCCCTTGTATGTGGCTTAGCCAATAATCTTTACATTTTATTGGCCGGAAGATTGATCCAGGGGATTAGCTCTGGACTTATGGTTCCACAGGGCATCGCATTGATCACGTTACTTTTTGAAAATCCGGAGAAGCGATCGATGGCTTTGGGTATCTATGGAAGCATAGCAGGTATTGCCTCAGTAATAGGTCAATTATTAGGCGGAATTCTTCCGGATCAGACTTGGATACATGAAAGTTGGCGTCTTATTTTTTTGATCAATGTTCCCATTGGGGTACTTGCCTGCTTTGCTGTCTATCGCTATACATTCAATGATCAAGTTACTGGAAAATCTAAGATCTCTTTTATCCCTATGATAACGTTGTTTATCCTTTTAATGGGAATAATTTTTCCTTTAATCATGGGACCTGAGTTGAAATGGCCATTCTGGTCATTACTGCTATTGGGAGCAGCAATTGTTCTCGTCCTGTTGTTTCTAAAAAAACAACGTAAATTAGAACAAACGGGCCGTTCTAGTCTACTCAATTTCTCCTTATTTAATAATCGGGTTTTCAATTTAGGCCTTCTAGCGGCTTTAGCCTATTATATGGTCCAAGATGCTTATTTTATTATTAACTCCAATTACCTTCAAAATCAAAAGAATTATACGGCAACAATGACAGGAATTGCGTTTGTTTTTCAGGGTATTGGTTACGTATTGGCAAGTGTTATTGTCAGCAAGTTAATACAGCGCCACGGAAAGATCATTGTCCTATATGGATTAGGAATAATGATTTTGGGTTTGCTGTCTCATCTTTTCGTTTTCAATACGATGATCATAGATAGCAACCAAATACACGCGCTCTTCTTTTTTTATGGTATTGGCTGCGGTAGTGTACTGCCGGCATTAATGACACTTGCATTAAAAGACCTTAACGAAAAACTAATCTCCGTAGGATCCGCCATCTATCTTACTGTACAACAGTTATCTATATGCTTGGGAATCGCTTTTATTGTCGGTATATTCCTCCATCGGAAAGAGACTAAATTTCTTATTTTGCAGAACATCTCATCTGCCTATGGCTACTCGATCGTACTATCGGTCATATTACTCTTATTTGTCGTATGTACAATAGCTTATTTACCCTCAAAAAAAGTAAAATAGCAGGTAATTCGTTCATGATTTCGCTGGGTCTATCATACTTTCTCTCAGGATTAATGTAGCTAATTTGCTGCTTCATACTTGTCTACTAAAGCGTAGTCGTAAGGAATACGGATGCTCAGCGGGCTGGCTTCCCATAAGTCTGAACCGCTGGGCAAATAGAAATCATAGGCATTACGCAGGAAATTCTCCCCATTGGGAGCTTCTTGCCAGTTTTTCTTCTCCCTATTGTAAAGTAATATCATACAACTCACGCAGGTGCCCTTATCTTTCATGGTCGAATTTTCATAACACTTCCCTATTTTTACAGTTAATTTTTGCTGAATAATAACATCAGTCAACCGCCCATTTGTAAGGTGAATTAGAGCGATCTGTGCATCTTCATCTGTTGGTGAATGTTTTGCTGCTTTCAATTGATCGAACTGAGCCCGATATATTCGCGCTATTTCAGCCTGCCTCACATCCAATGGTAAGAGATTTGTATCTACGGGATGGAGGTCTTCAACACCGCCCGCCCGGGTAACACCAGCACTTAATACAATATTTTGTTTGGATGTATCAGTATCAGCGGCAGCTGAGCCTTCATTTTTATCGAATAGCTGCGTAAGTTCTGAGATATGATGCCCTATTTGATTAAAACCCACAACGTAATTTAAGATAACGAAAGCCAACAGAGCAAGGACTGAAAAGATAAAAAGTGCCTTCCAAATACTAGTTCGCCCACGCTCATTTGTTTCCACTTCCAAAAAAGAAGATCCTTTGTGATCTGCTTCCTGAGAACCGCCACGATGTTCAACGAATTCATAATCAGCCAAAAACAGGTCTTTACCATCAAAAAGATCAATATGGTCTTCTTTAAACATCTCCACAATATCCCGGGCAGTTTTATACTTTACATTTGCCTGGGTGGCAATCAGATCAATAGCCGCATTTACATCACCCTGTTTAATGAATTCACGAATAGTTGCTTTATCAATTTCGATCGTATTGACGAGAATATTTTTGGTCATATCGTTTAATTTCCTATAGATTAGAATGCTTTGCTACCTAAACGAAGTAAAAGCATTCGACTTCAAAAATGAGATTAATAAATGAGAGATCAATGAAAATTTCTTCCCTTATGAAAAATACCTGCAGCATTGTCGCCATCAGTTGTCAGATCTTTTAACAAACCTGACATATCAAAGCATCGTTGCGCTATTACATGAATAACTTCACCTTCAACTTGGATTTTACCCGCAACCATAAGGAGTTTTGCCCGAAGGATTTCTTTACGATATTTTTCAAATACATTACTCCAAACGACAATATTTGAAAAACCAGTATCATCTTCAATAGTGATAAATAAAACACCTTTGGAGGTTCCTGGTCGTTGTCTAACAGTAATCAACCCACATACTTTCACAGGCATATCATTTTGTATCAAGCCCAATTTTGCTGTGGGCACTACATGGAGAAGATCGAGCTTTCCGCGCAAGAAACTTACTGGATGTGCTTTAATGGATAGCGAGGTCCTTGCGTAATCAGCCACAACATGCTGGCTTTTTGTTAGCAATGGTAATTCAATTTGCCCCTCCATGGTACTTTCAGATGCTTGACCTTCAAATAATGCAATCGGCCGATCACCCAATGCTGTAATTTCCCAAAGCGCTTGCCGACGATCAATACCTAATGATGTAAAGGCATCTGCATCAGCCAATTTCTCCAACGCAATAAGAGATAGTCCAACATCCATCATACCAGTAATGGATGAATAGGCAGACTGCCGACCTTGAGTCAACACAACGGCCTCTTCCCTTGAAAATCCTTTGATCTGACGTAAACCCAATCGAAGAGCATGTGGTTTTCCAATTTCTCCCTCTAAAGTATTGTCCCATGAAGAATGATTGATATCAATGGGACGTACTTTTACGCCATGTTTCTGTGCATCAATAACAATTTGAGCAGGTTGATAAAAGCCCATGGGCTGACTATTGAGTAAGGATGCCGCAAAAATATCGGGGTAGTAATACTTAAGCCATGAGGACACATACACCAGTAAAGCAAAAGACGCTGCGTGACTCTCTGGAAAACCGTAACTGCCAAAACCTTCCAATTGCTTAAAAACTCTATTGGCAAATTCTTCCGTATAGTTTTTCTTTACCATACCATCGACCATTTTTTTGTGAAAAGCAGATACCTGTCCTTTTGCTTTGAATGTAGCCATGCTACGCCGCAATTCATCGGCTTCCGCAGGAGTAAATCCGGCAGCGACTATGGCAATTTCCATGGCCTGCTCCTGAAAGAGAGGAACCCCCAAGGTTTTTTTAAGAATGGTTTGGATCTCAGTGCTGGGATAATCAACAGCTTCCTCTTTATTTCGACGGCGCAAATAGGGATGCACCATATCGCCTTGTATCGGTCCAGGTCGAACGATAGCTACTTCAATGACTAGATCATAAAACTCTCGTGGTTTTAATCGCGGCAACATCGACATCTGGGCCCGGCTTTCGATCTGGAATACACCTAGAGTATCTGCATGGCAGATCATATCGTAAACCTTTGGATCGTCTTCTGCCCCAATATCAGCCAGGGTAAGCTCTTTTCCATAATGCTTTTTAGCGAGATCAAAAGCTTTGCGAATACAGGTCAACATCCCCAAAGCAAGTACATCAACCTTTAGAAAGCCGAGTGCTTCAAGATCATCTTTATTCCATTCGAGATTTGTCCGATTATCCATGCGGGCATTTATTAAAGGACAAAGCTCATGCAAATTACCTTGCGTAATAACAAATCCGCCTGTATGCTGCCCCAATTGACGTGGAAAGCCAATATATTGATGTGTCAATTCGAGAACTTTTCGCAAATGTTGGTCTTCCGGATTAAAGCCCTGTTCAACCAAACGTTCCAAATTGATATAATCGTCCCAATGGCTACTCACAACCCCTGCTAAACGCCCTACAGCATCCATGGAAAGCCCCATGGCCTTGCCAACATCACGTATAGCCCCTTTGGAGCGCACCTGTGTGACAGTTGCTACGATAGCAGCACGATTGCGGCCATATTTCTCATAAATATACTGGATGACTTCCTCACGGCGCTCATGTTCAAAGTCGACGTCTATATCTGGTGGTTCATCGCGTGCATCGGACATAAATCGCGCAAACAAAAGCCTGTATTTTGACGGGTCAACAGAAGTAATACCTAAGCAGTAACATACGGTTGAATTTGCTGCAGATCCACGCCCTTGGCATAAAATTCCCTTTTCCTTCGCAAATCGAACATAATCATACACCGTCAAAAAATAAGAAGCATAATTTTTGCGTTCGATAAAATCAAGTTCCATTTGAATCGTTTCGCGAATTACATCCGGGATATCTCCGTTAAATCGTTTACTGGCACCTTCCCAAGTTAAATAACTTAATTCTTCCTGTGTAGTCCGACCATGAGATGATAATTCATCTGGATAGATATATTTCAAATCATCTAAGGAAAAACGACAAGCATTGGCAATTTTTACACTCTGTTCTACAGCTTCAGGGTACAACCTAAACAAGCGTTCAACTTCAGTTATTGATTTTAGATAGCGCTCTGCATTGGGATATAAATTAAATCCAGCCGTATGTATTGTGCATTTTTCACGAATACAGGTTAAAATATCCTGCAATTCACGCCTTTCAGGTACATGATAATATACATCACCAAGTACAACAAGCGGGATAGCCAGGTGTTCGCCCAACTGATTTATTCTAAACAATAATTTAGCATCATCACCACGATAGAGTTTTTTTATTCCTAGATTAAGACACCCCTGTAGACGCTGTTGACATTCCTGTACAAACGCTATAAATGACTGCTCAAGCTCAAAACCGACCACTAGTTTTTCAGGTGGACAAATAATGAATATAATCCCCTCAGCATATTGAAACACATCATTTTTGTACAATTCGCATCTTCCTTTTTCCGTCCTTAGATTTCCAACAGTTAACAATGTTGAAAGCCGTCCGTAAGCCTCTTTATCTGTGGGGTATGCCAATAAGCTTGGCCCATCCTGTAAATCTAGACGACAAGCAGGAATCAGTCGTATACCGTTTTTTTTTGCAGCCATATGTGCACGGACGATTCCAGCAAGGCTATTGCGGTCCGTTACTGCAACAGAATTATACCCCAATCGCGCCGCTTGCTCGATCAGTTCTTCCGGATGAGAAGCACCTTCGAGAAAACTAAAATTACTTGTTATCTGTAATTCACAATATACCATACACTAACCTTATGCAAAAAAACCATGTATAAACCATTGATCAGCCTGACCGTCATAATGCCCGGCGCGATATAACCAAAAGCGCCGACCTTGCAGATCTTCCACCGCATAATAATCCCGATGTTCACCAGGATCAATCCACCATTCGCGTTCAATACGTTCGGGGCCATCTGCTTTCCTTATAGTATAGGTATCTCCCTTATAACGGAACAGTATGGGTGGATAGTCGGGTATGGGTGCTGTGACTATAATACGTTCAGGGATCTTCAATAGTCGTGTTGGACGTGGCCTTGCAGTTTGCCAGTCAACAGCTGCAACCTCATCCATTTTAGCCGCTATTTTCATGGATCGTTCCGGCCAATAGTGCGCAGATGGCACATAGCGTGAAATATCACAATTGGCGTCCCTACTTTTCAAGCGATCTAAAAGTTCGGTAACCGTTGGGTTTTTGAGACCAATTCTATTGTTCCAAAGATTTTCCTGAACTGGATCTGCCGTCTCAACTTTGGATACGCCCAAGGTAAATAATTCAATTCCCAATGCCGGTTCAATTTGCGGAATCTTTAGGACAAATAATTGAAGGATATGTTTAACCTGAGCAGTAGCACGATTAGTCTCAATAGTAATGGTCTCTATTTTTCCATCCACGCGATGACAATTCAATTCGGCTGCACGTAATCCTTTACCCTCCCCCGACAAACGCTTACACAACTTGTTTAATAAATCTTCCAAAGCCAGTTCAATACCATTTGCTGTACAGATAGGCTCCAAACAAGGTAAACGCTCTTCATAGGGTAAGATGGGTTTTATAGAAATAACAAATTCATCTTCCAATCCCATGGCCTGGTCCAGTCGGAGCAGTAAACTATCGCCAAACCTTCTACGCAACACTGAACGTGGCATTTTTGAAAAACTTCCGATTGACCGTAATCCAAGCGATTGTAAGCGCTTCAATTGAACATCTTCCAATCGTAATGCAGCAGGACTTAATGGAAGAAGCGTTTCCGACTGCGCCTGTTCATTTATAATGATATCTTCGTGTCCAAAATGCGCTACCGCCCATGCGGCCCCAATGGTATCAGCAATCCCCATACGTACATCATAACCATGTTGTCTAAATTTCGAGACAATACTTGTTAAGTAGGCCGCCTCCCCGCCCCAAAGATGAGCACAACCACTAATATCCAGGATGATACCGTCGGGCGTATCTAATGCCACTTGTGGTGTGTACCTGATGCACCACTCTGCTATCGAATGGAGTAACTTTTCAGCCAATCCAGCTTGCTCATTGATTATTTTAAGTGATGGAATAAATGCCCGTGCATCCGCTATAGCCATACCTGAATGCACCCCCGCTTGCTCCGCTAATAAGTTACTCCCACTGACGATTAATCTTCCTTGAGCGGCGATGGACAATACAAAGGGAATATTTTGCAAATGTGGTTTGCAAACAGTGAGCCAATCTGTTTTCAGATGAGGAAACCAAAGTGAGGCAAATCTTTTTTTCATGACTAGCCAAGATTTTGGTAGTTATAATTCCAGTCTTTTACCTGTATCTCCTTTTTAGAAAATGTTTTAAATCCTTGTGGAGACCAGGTTATTTGCTCTTTAGCTGGACTACCATTCCTTACCTTGAGCAGCTCTACATCCCAACAAGGGTAGCCAATACCAGGTAATCCATCATCCGATTGACTAGGTAAAGAAGTGACTTTCCAACGTGCCGCACAACTCGTCGCCAACAAGATCTTTGGGTTATGTTGAAGTATAAACCCTGTAACCCGACTTTTTTCTACGGCAAGTTGAAGGCGCCTCGACTGAACAAAATCCAGCTGATGTATTTCGGCCAGCACGGCTGTTATGCCATGGCATTTCAACGCTTCTTCCATCGCCCATAACACATCCTTCTCCCGTTTCATAGAAACAAAAACAATCGATGCTGGATCGACCCCAAATGATCTGATTGCCGCTGGAAATACCGTTTGAATGGAGCCTATCCAAATACAAATCCCATCAGTTTGCATAAGTTTTCCAAGGAGACCACCAATAAACCCACAGGATGCAGCACTATCCATGCGGTTAAAGCTCACAAACTCGTGTATTACCCCTTTAGGAAAAACTCCATTCGGAAAAGCTTTCTCCAATGGCCCCAAACCCATCGTGCTTGCATCATTTGACCTTTGAGGTACCCCTTGCCAGGCAAGCAAGTCCTTTTTAAGTTTGCTGATCAAAGCCTGTTTATCTTCTAACATCATAGCCCCTCGTATTTAATATTACACACAAATATAATACTAATTATTTTAGCAATAAAAGAGAATGCTACATTTTTTAGTGCAAACAACAGAACTTAGAACCGTAGAGCCTTTGTTACTTCAAGCCTTATATATCATTCAAGAATTGCTGGATAACATCTTTTTTTCTTGTCGCAACAGGAATCATTTTACCATCGGACATTTCTATCTGGCCATCCTTGAAATATTTTTTTATATAGTTTGCATTGATTAAATAAGATTGATGACAACGAATAAATTCGGATTCAGGAAGCATAGTTTCAAAGTGCTTAAGGACTTTCGAAACCATCATCGGTTTATTGTCTTTAATATAAAATGTAGTATAACCCTTATCTCCATGGCAATAAAGAATATCATCGATATTCACAATCTGAGTGTATTCAAATGTACGTAGTGCTATTTTCTTTGGTCTAACTGGTGACTTCAGATAGCTTTCGGCCATACTTAATTGCATGCTATTGAATCTAAACTCTGTATTTTTCTTATAGCATTTTTCAATAGCCTCTATAAATTGTTCCGGAACCAAAGGCTTTAATAAATAGGCAATAGCGCCTATATTAAGGGCTTCTATAGCATATTGGTTAAATGCGGTTATAAAGATTGTATTTATGTCCAATTTCAGCTCGGAGAGGAAGGATAAGCTTGATCCATCTTTCAATTGAATATCAGCTAAAATAAGATCTGGATTAGATACAAGTAACTCACGTTCTGCTTGGGCGATTGATGGACTATAACCAACGATCTGGACATAAGGAATAGCATCCAATAAAGACTTAATGTACAAATAGATATTATACTCATCTTCAAGAATATAAACTTTCATAATTTCACGTATTTAATTAAAATATAAAACGAGTGGGATATAGAGTTCTACGCGATATCCACTTTTATCTTCTCTATAATTGGGCTTTATTTCAATCCTTGCTTTTTGATGAGGATCATTAAACAAAAGCTCAAGGCGCTCTTTCGTGATAACTTGTGAAAGAGAGGTCTTGTGTGCATTATTTTTCTGATAAGATTGCATTCCCCAGCCATTGTCACTGATAACAATATGCAATTGATCTGCTTCCTGATTAAAAAGAATTTGCAATTGTCCACGATAATTCAAATTTTTGAAAGCATGTTCAATAGCGTTTTCGACAAAAGGCTGAATCAACATAGGAGGAATCATGACATCATCAACATCCGAGTTACCGCTCTCAATTTCAAAATCAAATACATCTTGATAGCGCATCTGCTGTAAAAGTATATAATTCTTTAATGATTTAATTTCTTGATCCAAAGAAATATACTCTTCCCTATTTAATTCGAGTATATCACGAATTTGACGGGACAATAAGATGAGGTACTGATTTGCCTTTGCTTTTTGCTCACTACTGATCAAACCTTGCAAATTAGCTATAGCATTATAAATAAAATGGGGATTAAGCTGGTTTTGTCGCGTCTTCTGCTCTAAAATTAATTGTCTATTTTCGGCAACTATACGCTGATTAATATTTTTCAATAGCTTTTGTTTATTCCGGTAATAAATGAAGAACGCAATGCTAAAGATCAGTGCAAATAAAATAACAAAAATCCAGCGCTGTTGGACCATAATCTTATGGTTGAATGCATTTGTTGTTTTTAAAAGCTTAATAGCCTGATCCTTTTTTTCAGTTTCATACCGTGTATTGATCTCATTGATACGTTCATTTTCAATACTCTTTGTACTATTTTTATAGTCCTGATAGGCCGAATCCAAGGTAAAATAAGCCCGTTCATAATCTCCTTTTAATGCGTGCGCTACTTGTAGATTCTGATAATAGAATAATTTATTTTGCTTGCCTTTATGTGTTTTGATAAACTGCAATCCAGCATTAAAATAATAGATCGCCGAGTCAACTTGATGATTATTCAAAAAATTTTTTGCCAAATTCGCATACGCATAGGCATTGAGTGCCTTGCTTGAAGATAAATAATTAAAATATTTTTGGGATGCCTCTACCGCTTTTCGACTATTCCCTATGCTAAAGAAATACTGCGCCTGTAAATTATACATGCGCATAATGATAGCAGAATCCGCCGTTTTATTTGCGTAATATTTGCTGCTATCCAGTGTTACTTTTAGCTTCTCAAAATCATGCAATTCAATATACTGCATAAATTTGATCTCCTGATACGCTTGCGCAACACGGGCATCGGATCTATTGGGATGATAATGATACCATGACTCGTTATCTTTGAGCGCCTGGTTATAGTCAGCTCGACGATAATTTGCATTAGCCAATAGATTGAAAAAAAGAAAGCTAAACCTACTCTTATTTTCTAACGCATATTCTTTAGCATCAATAATTTGTTCCATGATGCCAATAGTAGTCACATCATTAAAACTAAAATTAGCCCTTATTTTAAAGTAATCCTTCAGAACAAGCAAATCTGGAGACAGTTTTCTCCCATCAAGGTTTTTCAGCGCGATTTCTATTGAATCTATGTTATCGTCCAACAAATAGTTGTAGGCCAAAAAAATCCAATTATAACCAGAATTATTAAAATACTTATCCTGAGCAAACTCCGCTTTCTTCTTTGCTATAATAGATTGATCCCTAAAATCTTGTAAAGCGAGAAATTTTAATAACGTATCCTGATAGGTTAAATCAAGTGAGTTATCTTCGATATGCGTATTATTTTTAGACGCCTGCTGGCCACTTTGATGACAAGAGAGTAACTGTGCCATGAGCACGAGAGATAAAAAACAAAAAGTAAATCTTGTCAAATTTCGTATCATCAGAATATAACTATCTGTTTAAATTTACATGAAGGTGCCTATATTTTTCCATAACCTCGTTCATTAACTATGATAAGCTTTCACAGGATAAGCAGCTATTAAAGAAATATGCAAGGTACTGTCCATATCATGTTCTCAATTGCCGAATATCGGAATATTATCAAAAAAACAAGATATACTTTCATAAGTATTTAACCCGGCTGATACTTATGCTAATATTCTTCTCCAATAAAAACACCGGTCGCAACCATTGAACTCGCTTATAGGTAATTTCGTTTTACTACCTACGAACATACAAATTGGTCAAACAACGAAAACTTCATAGTTAATAATCGCAGTATATGACTCAATATTTGCATCAATAAAGAGAATTTCGTGTTTTTTCATCAAAGTGTGTAACGAAATATCCCGACCGTATACCTATACTATGGAGCATCACGCTAAAACGTCATATGGTAAATAATCTAATCTTAACTTACATAAACTGGAATATAAATAGTGATATCTTTGTTATTCCAATTATTGAACACCCTATTCGCTGGTACGGACTATTTTGGTTATTGGGCATTGTATTATGCTATAAGATACTAGATTCATTATTTAAGAAAGAAGGTCGGCCAACCGAGTTCTTAGATCAGCTAACCATTTATATCGTTTTAGGTACTATTATTGGTGCTAGATTGGGGCACGTATTATTTTACGACCCCAGTTATTACCTGGATCATCCCTTAAAAATAATGGCCATTTGGGAAGGTGGGCTGGCAAGCCATGGCGGAGGTATAGGTATCCTGACTGCAATCTATTTATTTGCAAAAAAACAGCAGCTTCCTTTTCTTTGGGTTGCAGATCGGGTTGCTTTGGTCGTCCCTATAGCGGGGGCTTGCATTCGCCTGGGCAACTTAATGAACTCTGAAATGATTGGAACAGCAAGTAGTTTACCTTGGGCCTTTGTGTTTACCCGTATCGACACGATACCCCGGCATCCGGCACAGCTTTATGAAGCATTATTTTGTCTCCTATTATTCGTATTGTTATATCGTTTGTGGAAAGAAAAAGAGCTTCAACGTAACAATGGAAACTATTTTGCCTTACTATTGGTTTTGCTGTTTTCGTTCCGGTTTTTGGATGAGTTTTTGAAAATCAATCAGGAGCATTTTGAAGACTCCCTATTCATCAATATGGGACAGCTTCTTAGCATACCATTTATTATTATTGGAGCTGGTCTATTTATTTTCAACCGTTTTCAAGAAAGAATACCAAAACTAAAGTAAGGGGATGCGCAGTACTTCCAAAAATCATCACCTATGCCATGGTCATCAGGAACAGAAATTTTATCATGATTTTTTTAATAAGCCATGTTGAAAAGCATATTTTACTAATTCCGCAGTGTTCTTCACCCTTGTTTTATCAATCAAGTTCTGCCGATATCCTTCAACAGTACGCTTACTCAAAAAGATTTTATCTGCAATTTCTAGATTTGTAAACCCGTCCGCGATCAATTCCAATACGTCTAGCTCGCGTTCACTTATTTCCAAATCTAGGATAGTATTCGAGCCAGCATCCGTATAAACCTGACCCGAAGAAACTTGTTCAAGTAAGGCTAAGCTAATTTCTTCACTCATATACCGCCCGCCCTGAGCGACATGCTTTAATCCAAAAAGTAATTCATTATAACCTACATTTTTCAACAGGTAGCCTGAAAGACCATGCTCAAACCCTTCAACCACATAATGAATTTGACTAAGCATGGATAATATCACAACTTTGACCAGCGGATATTTTTGACTGATGCTTTTTAAGAGCTCCATCCCGTCCATATGCTCCATACTTATATCAGTTAAGACAATATCGGGAGCTAGACCATTCGCCAATTTAGACAGGGCTTCCGTACCATCAGATGCCTCGCCTATCACTGCAAATTCTCCATCGGATTCTAAAAGTAGTTTAATACCATTACGTACGACCATGTGATCTTCAACCAATAGTATTTTAACCATATTCATCTTCTTTAGCATTTAAATATAAACTTTCAATTCTATTTTCTTCCAACCATATACGACAATGATGGTGTATTGTATTTTCCGATTTGGAATAAAAAAGAAACAGACTGCATAAACAAAATAAAGATACGAATTTCTATTCACTGTACTATTGATATCATGACTCCATATTAAACAACCTCTAGGATCACTAACAGATCAAAAAGTAGGTATTGCTAATGACCGACAACAGCTATCATTTATCGATAAAGAGAAAACCCCTGAGAAAAGGAACAATATTTGTACGCTATTAAATCAAGCTATACATGATATCGCTTAATCAACGCTTAATTTTTGATATGTTATGATTTGTTCAGATAAAGATATTTTAGCCGTTCTCTCTTCTTCATTGGATGCTTGCGCAATTTATGATAGCGCAGATCTCCGTATTTCTTATGCAAGCACTAACATGTTAAAATTATGGAATTGTGATCACAGCGCGATTGGGCAATATCTTGAGAATTGTCTTCAACAAGAAGAATTAACGTCTTATATCCCCCTTTTGAAAAACGTTTGGGGAAATGAAAATACACAGCTGATCGACAAGATAAAGATCAAGCTCAAAACCGAACAACAATCTTCACTCCGATATACGCACACGTTTGAATATCATCCGCTCATCAATGAAAAGGGTGAAATTTATGCCATATTTAATCAAATTAGACTGATACCTGAAAATGAAGACGACACCCCACAAACGCAAGAAAAAAATACCATTGAACGAAAACTGCTACAAGATTTATTAACTCAAAAGTATACAGTAGCAGGAACCCCCTACAAAATCCCCACGAATAATTATACCTTATCACCTAAACATACCGAAGATCTCAATGAAAAGCTTAAGGATGCACTCAAGAAAATCATAGAAAGTGAAGAACATTACCATTTTGCCTTACAGTCGGCTGAGATGGGTACATGGAATTTAAATTGTAAAAATTATATGGTCAATTGGGATGAACGGACCCGGGAGCTCTTTGGTTTTGCGAAAGGTGAATATGTTCCATATAATGAGGTACTAAAATATATTCATCCAGAAGATAGGAATAGAATCGATCAAGAAGTCAAAAAGTCACTGACTTACCAAAACAAAGGTGTTTATGACGTACAATTTAGAACCATTGGAGCACAAGATCTTCAATTACGGTGGTTGCACTGTAAAGGAAGAGTATACTTTGACCAAGACCAACAACCCGAATGGTTTGCAGGCACCGCTATAGATATTACCATCCAGCATCAAGAGCATGAAAAACTTGAAGCTATTAATCAACTTATCGCCAAAAGAGATCAACAGTTTAGAATGATCGTAGAAGCCGCCGGCATCGGTATCTTTTCTATTGACATGGAAACCAAGAAAATGGAACTCAATGATCGTTGCCGTGAATTATTTGGCTTCGATCAGCGTGACAACATAAAAGAATCCGACTTTTTCGACCAAATTCTGCCTCAGTATAGAAACATCATTCATCATGTTTTTCAAGAAGTAACGCTCAAACAATCCCCTTTTGATTGTCAATGTGAAATAAAAGATAAAAAAACGGGTAAGATAAAATGGTTAAGGTCAATAGGCGGAAGTCAATTGGAATCGGATACGACAAGACTCATGATCTACGGCGCTATAATAGACAGCACCAATGACAAGGAAGAAGAAAGGAAAAAACTAGACTTTATTAGTATCGCAAGTCATGAACTCAAAACACCTTTGACCTCACTCATTGCCTATATCCAATTACTACAAGCCAAAGAAGGTACATTGAGCAGCGAAAAGCGCATGCAATATCTCCACCAATCGAATGAGCAAGCAACGCGCATGCGCGGTTTAATCGACGGCTTTTTAAATGTTACTCAACTAAATGAGGGTAAGTTAGTACTTCGCAAAAAGACATTTAACGTTTGTTCTTTACTCGATTATATTCAAAATATCTATTCTCTAAAATCTGCAAAGCACTTCATTCATTATTCAGGAGCAATAGATTCGAATTTGGAGATTATCGCCGATCGTGATAAAATCGAACAAGTGTTAATCAACTTCATGGATAATGCCATTAAATATTCGCCCAGTAATTCAACAATTACTATGCATGTGGCCATACATTCAGGTTATTTTGAAGTCGAGATCAAAGACCAAGGAAAAGGCATCAATCATAAGGATCAGAAACAAATATTCAATAAATTCTATCGTGTAAATGACGATGCAGATCGTTATGCTTCGGGATTTGGCATAGGACTGTTTATTTGCAAAGAAATTATTCAAAAACATCAAGGAGAAATTGGTGTCGACAGCCAGATCGGCCAAGGGTCAACCTTTTGGTTTAAAATTCCGGTCAGTGTATAAATAACAGCGCTAATTACCACCAATAAAATTTCCGATAGCAAAAAAAGCAACAGTTGCGAATCAAATCACAACTGTTGCTGAAATATTAATTCGTCACCTATTTCTTTTTCAAATCGGCTCCGGCAATATCTTCCCATCGATAATAATGGAATGTTTTATCGTCACTCATAACAACAAACAAGCCATGTTTGAAGGTTTCATTTAAATTAAAAGAGGTAGTTTCCGAACCATCACTTTGTGTTGCCATAACCGGCACAGTCTTCAGATATTTATGTTCGAAAGGATTGCTTTTGGTTCCTTCCCGACTAAAAACCTGAAAACGATTTGCACCCTGGTCCGACACCAAGATATATCCAGTACTGTCGGTCACTTTATAAATCGAAATACCTTC
The DNA here is from genome assembly GCF_007830445.1 of Sphingobacterium siyangense. GTDB lineage: Bacteria > Bacteroidota > Bacteroidia > Sphingobacteriales > Sphingobacteriaceae > Sphingobacterium > Sphingobacterium siyangense. The sequence goes on from NZ_VLKR01000001.1 coordinate 138,861, forward strand.
ATGATCTTCTTTAAAACCTGCTGTAGCAAACAATGCCAACTGTTGGTTTCCCTTTGCTGGATCCGCATAGTATTGTTTTACGCCAACCTGTTCATCCGAATAGTAAATATACCCAAGCTCATTGTCCACCGCTATTGCCTCAATCTCTTTCTTTCCACTAAATGAACCGAATTTGCGAACCAGTGTAGCTTTTACTGAACCAGAGCCATTATCCTCCAATAAATATTGTCCCAAATAGCCTTCTTTTGGTCCATTTTTTCGTCCAACAATAGCATAGATCTCTCCTTTTGGAGAAGTATATAGGGCAATCCCCATCAGATCTCTGAATTCAGGCTCAGTTTCACCAACAAACATATCTAATCCCCCTTGATCGATCGGCTTCATGTCAGGTAGTGAAAAAATACGCAATTTATGGGTCATACGCTCTGTTGTGACAGCGATATCGACAGGTTTCCCCCCCAATACCAAACCGTAAGCGACATCGACATTGTTTGGCCGTTTTAAATTGGAAACCACTTTTTCTTTGACCGTTTTACCCTGTAAATCGTACACGAATAAAGCTCCATCGGCATCTTTATCCGTTGCTATAATCAGACTCTTGCTCGGATCGCTCTTATTGATCCAAATTGCAGGATCATCCGAATCATAACGTACAGCATCGGTCACAATAATGGGTTTAACTGAGTTTACCGTATTTGTTTGCGCATTTTTGCATGCCATTTGAAGCAGGGTTGACGCTCCAAAAGTTAGTGTTAGTATTGTTTTTAAATTTGTCATTATATGAAGTAAATTAGAATTTGGAACCAAATGCCCCAACATAAGCTGCAGGCTGAGGAGAATTATATGTCAGGCCGTTTGACATCACCAGGCCACTCGTAAAATGGGGTTTAAAAGCCAAAGTACCGGCCTTTAATGCAGGTGAATTCCCCTGAAGATGAAAATCCCAGGTTAAATCAAATATGTAATTGTCAACTGATGTTTCTAAAGGATAAGAAACAAATTTAGGATTATTCTCCCCTGCCACTTTACCTCTAACATCATTACTACCGCCTACAATATCATTTTTACCGACCTGAAACTGATCTACAGTCAATTGACCGTAGCCATAATACCAATTATTACCTGACACAGAACGGCTATCTTCTGGTTTTTTAGGATCACGCTTGACACCAAACCGTGTATTGGCAAAAAGATTATTATAAATTTCTGCTCTGACAGAGGCTTCTAACCATATGGAACCTCCTTTGGCTGTAGGTCTGCGCCACCCTGTATTGAGCATGGTATTATTATAAACAATAATATAAGCCTGCGGTGTACGGTCTCCCGAGTTGGATAGTTTTAATGCATTGGTATTTACACTATACACGAGGTTATAAGCAACATCTGCAAGACATCCGGATTTGAAATTCATCGCTTCTCCACCTGTCACCCCATTAGAAAAGAAACGATTGTTAGCGAAAATGATTTTTCCGCCTTCAATATACGTACAGTCTTCGTGAAAATGACTTACAGTACTATTTTGAACAACTAGCTTTCCGTCTGGATTTGAGAACCACAAAGCTGGCAAAGCTTCACCAGACACTTTTTTATACAAGCCCATTTTTACAGAAGTCGACGCATCCGATGTAATTGCACCACCATATTCAATGACGGTATTGTCCAAAACAAGTTCCTGGCAGCTTGGAGCGGCTAAAATTCCTCCCCATAACTTCCCAAATTCATTCGTCTTCGTCTTATATCCATCTTCAACCGTAAACTTTACAGGATTTTCAGCTGTACCTAGTGCATACAAATTACCCAAAACAACAATTTCAGGCTTATTGACTGAATCCATCAATACGGTTACACCTTCCTCAATCGTCAGGCTCTTGCCTTCGGGAATAATAATATCTCCCTTGATATGCTGCACACTCCCTTTGCTCCACACACCGGAGACCTCACCTATAGCACTTCCATCAGCATCAGAAGTATCAACATCAATATTTGCTTTTTCACAGGCACTTAGCACCACGATAAAAAACGCTAGAAACGATAAAATACATTTATTTTTCATCTGTATATATTTAATTTTTAATGATGAAGCAGATTTCACTTATCCAAAACATTGGCTTTCCAAAAAAGTGAAAGCTTCACCGAAACAAACTGTTGTTATTTCACGTCGCACATGTTCAGATTAAAACATGCCCTGTTTTACGCGGGTCTATTATTTACTAAACGAATAACGTAATCCAAGGATATAGTTCTGTCCATACAAATCCTTTCTAATCAAAGTATTTCCGCCTTCAATAAGCTTTTCAGCGATCTTCTCATTTTCGGGATTTGTTCCTTTCACATACAATTCCATTGGTGTGTTCAAGATGTTGTTAGCTTTGGCAAAAATGACCCAACCAGCTTTAAATTTCTTCTCAATAGAAGCATCTAACTGAACAAATCCTTTTTGCCATAAATCATCGTTCAAAAATTGTGACACTGTATTGATTCGTGAGCCGGTATAAGATCCAGCTAACTGTCCTTCCCAGCCATTATTAGCATCTTTGTAAAGTAGCGATAGATTGGCCACATGTGCAGCTTGCCCATATAGCGGTCTCGTTTGATCCACGATAATCGCTTCAGGGTCCTGTGTGGTCTCATTGATTCGACGCGACATCTTGGCGGTAGTTATACGTGAATGTGTATAGGTGTAATTTGCCTTAACACCAAATTTCTGGATATACTTGATATAATCAACCTCAAGACCAAAGTTATTGGCATTACCAAAATTACCAGGTGTGTAGTATACATCCTGTTTACGAACCTCATCCGGTTGAAAGGTATATTCAATTGGGTTTTTGATTTTCTTGTAAAACATACCCACAAGAAATTGAGAGGAAGCCTCAGGGAATAATTCATACCTTAAATCAAAATTATCTGCTAAGGCGTGTTTTAAATCTGGGTTTCCTTTTTCTAAAAACTCTTCATTAACCACACTTGAGGGTACAATTTCATAAAATCCAGGTCGGTTTAACGCACGATAATAGGCCGCATGAAGCTGTTGTTTTTCGTCCAAATGATATTTCATGGTCAAACTTGGCAGCCAATCTGTATAAATTTGGGATCCTTCTGGTCTTTTTTCTCCTGCAGGAAACAATAATTTATAATTCTGATTGGTATGCTCCATCCGGATCCCACCGATCATCTGCCATTTGTCATTCTCATAATTGAACATACCGTACAATGCTGTGGTCCTCTCTCCAGCATCATAAGTTAATGGATTTGCGACAGCTCCGGTAGGATTGGTGACGGTCAAATTGAGATCGGTATAGCGCTGAAAATCTACGCCGTATTTATACTTTGCCTCTTCTGCCGAAGCTGGTGATAAGTTATAGTTATTGTAAAAACTACTACGCTGTTTATCACGATACAAACCTCCCGTCGATAGCTCCAGCTTACTGTTTTCCATTGGAACTTTATAAGCTACATCCCAATAGCCTGCATGATCATTATCGGTATTCCGCTCCCAACGATAGGTTACGGGAGATTTATTGACGAGAGAAGTCCTTTTACGTTCAAAATTTTCTTCTACTCCATCCAGACTGATCATCGTATTTTGTGGCAATTGATTGCGCGCTGAAGAAAGCACACCTGACCAACGGACATTCAGACGATTATCTAAAAAATGATGATCCCCCTGTAGGGTACCATTGTAGATCTGTTGCTGTGTTTTTCGGCTTCTTGTCACATAGGTCAGTTCGGCTTTACCAATACTGGGATCATACTGACCATTATATATCGTATTTACCGCATCACGCAATTGCATGTTATTTAAATTCACATACATTTGATAAAAGCTAACCCGATGATTTGGATTAAATCGATAGTCGACCTTGTTATGCAAACCTAAGCGTTGTTGCTGTTCATCATATTGACGATCACTCTGCTCAGTAATTACCGCATTGGGATTTACGCCAACGACAGCCGATTTGTAGAAAATAGAACGACTACCTCGATGTAAATTTTGATAACTCGCACCCAAAATAACGCCCAATTTATCATCCAAATACCGATTGCCTATTGTCAAATTGCCTACAAGATCTGGAAGGGGCTTTTTATAGGTATAATCTAATGCCCCCTTATTAAAATCAGCAGCGGTTGCATTGTAATTCTTCCCATGCTGTTCGTAGGGAGATTTAGCCGAGGTTCCGCCTGTTGAAAAGCTTCCAAAATCACGATTAAAATAACGTTGGCTGTAGCCTGTTGCCAAATTTGCTTGAAGCAATAATTTAGTCGGCGCCGATTTCATAACCATATTGACAACTCCACCCACCGCATCGGCTTCCATATTTGGTGTTAGCGACTTGTAGACTTCTAAGCGTTCCAACATATCTGAAGGAAATAAATCCAAAGGGACATAACGGTATTTATTATCCGGACTTGGAACCTTTACACCATTCACTAAAGTGGTATTGTAACGTTTATCCATCCCTCTCAGAATAGCATATTGCCCCTCGCCATTCGAATTTCTTTCTATAGATACACCCGAAACACGCTGTACAACATTAGCAACGGTGATATCCGGAGAAATCTCTATTGCACGCGCCGAAACAACATTCATAATTTGTGACGCATTCTTTTCCAAACGCCTTGCACTAGGATCATCATCCCCTCCATTCCGACGTCCCTTTATGGTTACTTCCATTAATGTCTGTTCGGTAGATGTCAGCTGAAAAATAAAATGAGGTGTATTTTCTTTTTGAATTTCGATTTCTTTAATTAATTCGGCATAGGCCATATGCTTGATATGAACCTTATCCACACCTGCAGATAATCCTTTGAATTCAAACGAACCATCCAATTGTGTTTTGGTCGATAGCCCACACTGTTCCAAGAACACTGTTGCACCAGCAATGGCTTCACCAGTCTGACCATCTAATACCTTACCTTTGATTTTGGTCGCATAAGCAGCGCTGACCGAAATACTGGAGGCAAGTAATACCGTTAAAAAGTTTTTCATTTTGCTTAGATTATTATGAATCTTTGATTGTTGTCGCAAAGATGGCAGCCAATTCTATTCACACAAAATATCTAGCGTTACAACAAGGAAACAAGGTAAAAAGAGCACTATACAGCAAGGAAACAAGAAGATATAAAACACTAGTAAACAGTAATTTAAAAACAAATTACACGCCATTAACATTCTATTACTCCTGTGTTAAAAAATTATGAAATACCAACGAGATAACCCGTCAGATCCTCTCCTTGTTCCAATCTTAATTTTTTTCGCAATCGATGTCTGGCAACACGAAGGCTATCTTGTGAAATGCCCAATAAGACGGCAATATCGATATTATTCAAATTTATTTTAAGCAATGCTATTAATCGCATATCTGCGGCCGTCAAATCTGGAAATCGTTGAATAAGTTTTTCAAAAAAGCTGTGATGTACCTTTTCGAAAGTTCCCATAAACTCTTTCCAATGGATGCCCTGCGTAATATTTTCATTGATTTGCAACACCAACTTCTGCATTTGTCGTTTTTGATCCCGGCGTTCGTCCTTAACCATTCCTTTTAATTCATCACGAAGTTCTTCCAAAAATTGATTGTTACGGATTAGATTTAAGGTATGGGATGTCAATTCCTTTTGCTTGAGCGACAGTTCTTGTTTGAGCTGCTTATCTTCAAGCAACTGGTTTTTAAGGGCTACTTCAGTCAACTCACGTTCGGCCTCCTGTTTTCGCGATTCAGTAATCTGATTTTTGATCTTAATTTTCTGACGACTATGCAATACATAGGATAATACAATTAACAAAATTAAAACCACGATTGTTCCCCACAGCATGATTAAGTTGATTCTTTTTGTTACCTGCAATTTTTCAATCTCCTCAGCTTTTTGATTCATATCGTAGAGCGCCTGAAAAAAAGCGGTATGTCGAGCACCATCTACGCTATATAGTTCAAGCACCAACTTACGGCTCTTTTCTGCATAAAAATATGCGCTATCCATCTGCTCACGCAAGGTGTAGGTCCTACTCAAATCTTTTGTCGTAGCAGCCATTTGATACACATCACCCAAATTTTCGGCCATCTGATAGGCCAATTGCGTGAGTTTAATACTTTCTGGATATTTATTGGTCTTTCTAAAAATATCGCCCATATTATTTATGACCACAATTTTTCCATAATTGTCTTTTGTTTCCGTATAGAGGGTACTTGCTTTTTCAAAATGAAGAAAAGCGCTGTCATACCTTGCAAGATCTTCATAAATACTCCCCAAATTTTCATGGATCTTGGCTTCTCCATTTTTATTACCCACACTGCTATAAATGGACAAAGCAAGATGCTGGTAGACAAAGGCGGAGTCGTAGTTCGCTTCCTTTTCAAATAAATGACCTATATTCCCTAATGTACCTGCCTCTCCATTTTTATCCCCCTCTGTTCGGAAAGAATGTAGCGCCTTGTTAAAATAAACTTTCGCTACATCATGTTGTTTGTTGAAAATATTGAGCTCCCCGATATCACTCCAATTCGAAGCAAGATGCTGTTTTGAATTTAATTGCGTATAGATTCGATCGGCTTGAAAATAGTAGTCCTGCGCCTGTCCATAATGTCCCTGATTGACACATAACCATCCAATCGCCTGTAAACAATTGGCTTGTAATAATAAGTCTTTATCCGTAACAGCTTTTGCATAACGTTTTTTGACGAGCATAATTGCAGAATCAGGATGGTTTTGACTTAATCCTCTGATATCCTTAAAGGATTCAACCTGCGCAGTACCCGGGTGACACAAAAAAAGCTGTATAAAAAAAAGTAGAAACAAAATAATTTTATCAGAAATCCTCATATTTAACGTAAATAATCGAATTGCAAATGTACATGAAACATGTTAACACAATATTAAATCACATAAAGCAATACGAGTTTTAACATAAGGAAGGCTGACTTATTTTTATCCGCCAAGCTCAACGATATACTATTAAAAAAGCCCTTTTATTGACGATACACATCAATAAAAGGGCTTGAAAATAGACAATCCCAAAACCGGTTAATTACCCGATTTCAATTCAATGAGCGGAGTGATCCGTTCTAATATATCAAATGCCACCTCTGCCATTTTATTACCTTTATTGTCCAATAACGGATTAACTTCAACAATTTCAAAACAAATCACCTTTCCAGATCGGATGATCTCTTCTAAAATCAACACAATCTCCCTTGGCAAAAAACCCTTAGGTACTGGTGTTCCCGTGCCATCCGATATCAATTCACTATCCATGCTATCCACATCAAAAGAGATATAAATCATATCACATGCTTCTAGGATTTTCAATGCTTCAGCCACACAATCGGTTATTCCGCGCTGTCTCGTATCTTCCACACGATAGTTCTTAATGCCAAGTCGTTCAATGACCAGATCTTCCGGTTCTTCCGTATCCCTTACACCAAAATAAATCAAATGATTGGATAGTATTTTACCTACTGGGCCAGCTATTCGTTTTAGTTTATTCCAAAATTCTTGTGTCGATTCGTCTATTTCATTGATTTTGCATGGCAAATTATCCTCATTCAACATCGCCGCTAAAGGCATTCCATGCATATTGCCTGAGGGTGTTGTGTGCGGAGAATGAATATCGGCATGCGCATCTACCCAGATTACACCGAGTTGTTTATCAGGATAAGCGGACTTTATACCACTGATCGTCCCCATTGCTGAAGAATGATCCCCTGAAAACACCAATGGAAAATTGCCGGAAGATAAGCTATCTTCAACGGTGGAAGCTACTTGTTTGCATTGTTCATAAATCTGCTGAATATGTTTTGCAAAAGGATGATTATCATTCTGATAAATGGAGCTATTTCGAGTCGGCACATCAACAAATGGATAGTTAATGAAATATTGACTTCCTTTATTAATTGCAGCTATCTCGATGGCGTCGATGCCCAGATCTGAACCCCTAGTCCCTGCTCCTATATCCGATCTGTTTTTGATCAATTCAATCATTTTCTCCATACACTATTTCAAATTAGTCAACGATCGCTCAATAATCCCTAAGCAAGTCTCGACTTGCTCTTTTGTAATAACCAGCGGCGGAGCCAATCGAATTTTGTTACCATGTGTAGGCTTCGCTAAAAGTCCATTTTCTTTAAATTTGAGACAGATATTCCAGGCCAAATCACTTTCTTCATCCGCATCAATTACAATGGCAGTCAAGAGCCCCTTTCCTCGCACTTCTGTAATTAACGTGCACTTAGCGGCAATCTGACGCAATCCATCCAAAAACAATGCCCCCATCTGAAACGCCCGTTGCGTCAAATTTTCATCCCGTACAACATTTAACGCTTCCATAGCCACTGCACAGGCCAACGGGTTTCCACCATAAGTCGAACCATGTTCGCCCGGTTTAATACACAACATAATGGAATCATTTGCCAACACTGCCGATACCGGCAATACACCTCCCGATAACGCTTTCCCTAAAATCAGAACATCTGGTTTGCTTTGACTCTGCGCAGCATCAATATCATAGGATGCCAACATACTTCCCGTCCGAGCAATACCGGTTTGGATTTCGTCTGCAATAAACAATACATTGTATTTTGTACATAACTGTCTCACACGCATCAGATAATTCTCATCAGGAACGACAATACCCGCTTCGCCCTGAATTGGCTCAACAATAAAGCCAGCAATATTTTCATCTGCTTTGAATAACTGTTCTAGCGCATCAACATCATTATAGGGAACGAGTACTATGCCATCTAAAAAGGGACCAAATTCATGTGTTGCAGTACGATCATTGGATGCCGATATAACGGAGATTGTCCTACCATGGAAATTGTCTTTGGCAAAAACAATTTTCGCTTGATTGGCTGCTACACCTTTCACCTGATAGGCCCATTTACGACAAAGCTTCATTGCCGTTTCTACCGCTTCAACTCCCGAATTCATCACCAAAGCCTTATCAAACCCAAATAACTGACAAAGCATTTCTTCAAAATCGCCCAATTTATTATTATAAAACGCTCTCGATGTAAGTGTCAATTTCGCAGCTTGCTCTTTTAAAGCATCTATAATTCGCGGATGGCAGTGTCCCTGATTGACAGCAGAATATGCAGACAAGAAATCAAAATAAGATTTTCCATCAACATCCCACACCATGACTCCTTCAGCTCTTTCCAATACGACTGGAAGAGGATGGTAATTGTGCGCTCCATATTTTTCTTCTTTGGCAGTGAACATCTCGCCCTTACCATGTTTAGCTACTGTACTCATAATTCAGATTTTTTCTAATAATAACAAATATACAATATTTACTTTTTTATTGACTGAAAAATAAAATTTAACACTAAATTAGCATAGAAATATTAAAATTAACTTTTAAACCACTTTCTACAATGAATAATATCGATGATTTTGATTTACAAATTTTAAAATATTTAGACGAAGATGGACGAATGGCCTACTCTGCAATAGCAACAGCTATGGGCGTATCCAATACGATGATCCATCAACGAATCAACCGATTGACAGAACAAGGAATACTGGCCGGTATAAAGCCTGTATTAAATGAAAAAAAGCTAGGCTATGATTGGGGTGCTTTTACAGGGCTAAGTTTAGAAAAAGATCATGACTCGAGCCGAATTATTGAAGAACTTAAGAAAATACCAGAAGTTACAGAATGCTATTACATTACGGGCAATTACACGCTATATGTAAAAATTATTGCTAAGAACCACGAACATATGCGACAATTGCTTTATGAAAAAATCGATAGCATTCCAGGAATTGCAAAAACAGATTCCCTTATTGAATTAGGCTGTGCCTTCAAGCGAAATATTATATTCTAGAACAAGGCAACAACCGACGGGATCCTGAATATGATTTTTCAGGGTCTCCACGTTATTTACCGATATTTGCCAACTCTTCTTCCGTCCAATAGATCAATTCGCGCAAAACATACACATTTTCATAACTTCCCAATCCATCGATATAATCCCACAAATCACCTTCAACTTTCACAGGTCTTCCATGATGAAGTATGTCATATCCATTGTCCAACCAATTTTGTATCTGCTCTTTATCCATCGTTATCAAAACTTATTGTTAATTATCTTTAAAATGACTATATCAAATATAATGTATTTTACGATGGCTACCCACATCTGTCTAAAAGAAACTCAAATTTCAACAACTTTTTGACATAGCCTTTATCACAATTTAATAAGTTCTCGCGCTAATTGACAAATTTTAAAAAGAAAAAAAGTATATTCGTATAACATCAAATATCATTGTTATGGCAGATTTTTTCTACGTTGGATACGAAGGTGAAAACGAATTACTCGAACTGGTGGCTGTATCTACTATTCAATCCCTCCTCTATTTTCAGGACGCCGATCAAGAGGATTTTACGACAATAAAAACCGCTATTGATCAAAATTTTATCGTCGAAGAAGACTTGATTACCGTCGCAGACACCCTCCGATTGGATCAATCTATTGTTCGCTTTACTCCGGGCAAGCCTAATTATAAAGATTAATTGCATGCTCAATCATCTCGGCAAATAACGCTCAGTAAAGCAATTAATACAAGATAATTAGTAAAGAAAAGAAGTAAGGAAATAATGAAGGTAGTTTTAATAGGCGGTTCTGGCGCTACAGGAAGGGCGCTCGTTCAATTGATGTTAAAATCTAAGGAAATTACGGAAATCGTAGTGCTTTTAAGACGTGTCTCGTTTGAGGAGCACATTAAATTGAAACAGGTTATCGTAGATTTCGAAAATCTAACGGATTTTGAGCAAGTGATACAGGGCAATGTCGCAATTTCCTGCCTTGGCACCACATTAAAAGACGCAGGCAGTAAAGATGCACAATGGAAAATAGATCATGATCTTAATTTGCAATTTGCGGCATTGGCTAAAAAAAATGGTTTTCCTACCTTTCTCTTATTATCGGCTGTCCTTGCGGATCCTGCATCAAAAATTTTTTATAACCGCATGAAAGGAAGCCTTGAACAGGATGTTAAGGCACTTGATTTCAATCGGCTTATTATTTTCCAGCCTGGAGGACTAATCCGACCAAATACAGATCGCTTGGGTGAAAAAACAGCCATAGCTGCTCTTCGTATCTTTAATACAATAGGATTATTCAAAACATACGAGCCTCTTTCAGTGGGACAAGTTGCTATGGCAATGTTACAGGCGATCAATCACTACACAACAGGTATCCATACTGTAACCGTGAAAGATATCCAGAAATTAGCAGCAGAAACCAGTTGAAACAAGTAAAAAAACAATTCATAATATTGAATTAACAGTAAGCTAATCCTAAGGCTGTAATTTGTGTTTTTTTAAAATAACAACCATTCAAATGAAAAAACACGTTTTATTTCTGTTTCTCCTCGTTTTTGTACATGTTTTCCCCTCTTTTGGCCAAGAAGCAAAATACATCTTTTACTTAATTGGTGATGGCATGGGCCTCAACCAGGTTAATCTCACCGAAATTCATCAAGCTGAAGTACAGCATAAAGATAATCCCATCCCACTTGTGTTTACCCAATTTCCTCATGTTGGATTTGCCTCCACACATTCACTCTCCAATGGCGTAACGGACTCAGGCGCTGGAGGTACCGCATTAGCCGTTGGAAAAAAAACCAAAAATGGCGTTATCGGTATGGACAGTACAGGAACTGTCCCCTATAAGAGTATAGCTTATGCCGCAAAGCAAAAAGGAAAGAAAGTCGGTATTATTACAAGCGTCAGCATAGACCACGCTACCCCAGCTTCATTTTATGCGCACCAAGCAGACCGCGACATGTATTATGAAATCGGTAAAGAAATTGTCACTTCCAATTTTGACTTTTTTGGCGGATCCAATTTTCTCAAACCCGAAACAACATTTGATCATAAAAAGGCGCCATCGCTTTTCCCCATATTAGAAAAAGCCGGCTATAAAGTGCTTAAAGGAAAAGATGCTTATGCACAACTACCAAATAAATCAGATAAGATCATATTGATGAATTCAGATGGCAGTCCTATAGATGCCCTTAAATATGCCATAGACCAAAAGCCAAGTGATTTAAAATTGGCAGATATCACATCTGCAGCTATCACTTCACTGCATAAAAACAATACAAATGGTTTCTTTTTAATGATTGAAGGTGGAAAAATTGATTGGGCATGCCATGCAAATGATGCGGCTACAACGATTCAGGAAGTATTGGATTTCAATGCCTCCGTACAACTCGCCTATGATTTTTATAAAAAATTCCCAAATGAAACACTTATAGTCGTTACGGCGGACCATGAAACAGGAGGATTAGGTGTCGGTAATGGAAGTTCTTCGCTGAAAACAAAATTCTTGTCCCACCAAAAAACCTCGCATGCAGAACTTTCGAACGCAATTGGCAACCTTCGTAAGAATAATCCAAATGCAACATGGGACGATCTCAAGAATCTCATTGCTGCTCAAACTGGTTTATTTTCCAAAATTACAATCCATGAAACTGATCGTAATGCTTTAGAAGCTGCCTATCAAAAAAGCTTTGTCGATCACCACAATGAAACCGCAAAAAGCCTTTACGCAAGCGACGACAAAATAGCCGCATTGAGTATTTCAATCTTAAATCGGATGGGATCAATAAGCTGGGCCTCTAACAACCATTCGGCCGCCTATGCACCGGTATATGCGATCGGAGTTGGCTCCGAGCAATTCAGTCAGAAAATGGATAACACAGATATACCAAAGAAAATCGCTACAGCAGCACAACTTAGTTTGGACTAAACAAAAAAAGATCCTCAAGAAATCTTGGGGATCTTTTTTATGAGCCTCTTATCGGAATCGAACCAATGACCTACTGATTACAAGTCAGTTGCTCTACCAGCTGAGCTAAAGAGGCAAAAGACACATGAATTTTAATGAGTGTCGCTCAAAGAGCCTCTTATCGGAATCGAACCAATGACCTACTGATTACAAGTCAGTTGCTCTACCAGCTGAGCTAAAGAGGCGTTACTTCTTTTCAATCTTACAACGTCTGACCGTTTTAAGATGCTGCAAATATCGAAAGCTTAAACCAAAAATGCAAGTCGATTTCAAGAATTTTATACCCTGTTAAGCCAATTATTTAAAAATCAAGCGCATTATTTTCAATAACTGAAAATTTGTCATGATTCAATAAAAAATATTGCCATTTTTTCCGAAGTATGGCTTAAAAACCGAATGGCACTTCAATTGTTATAACCAATATGTATCAACGAAACTTTAAATAAGAGAATAAAAATGAATTTTAACAACTATACAATTAAAGCCCAAGAGGCTATACAAAAAGCATCCGAAATTGCGGCTGGCCATCAACAACAGGCGATTGAGACAGCGCATATTTTAAAAGCTTTACTCACAGTGGATGAAAATGTTGTCAGCCACTTATTAAAAAAGTTAAATGTCAACATCAGCTACCTCGGAACTGAACTTGACAAACAAATTGAAGGTTTTCCGAAGGTTAGTGGTAGCAATATTTATTTAAGTAGCGATGCCAACAATGCACTTCAGAAAGCACAGGGCTATCTCAAAGAATTCAATGATGAATTTGTCTCGGTAGAGCATTTATTATTGGGTATCCTGGCGACCTCTGATAAGACCTCAACATTACTTAAGTCACAGGGCGTTACAGAAAAAGACTTAAAGACCGCCATAAAAGAATTGCGCGGAAACAGTCGGGTAACCGATCAAAATGCGGAGGCCACCTATAATGCTCTGGGGAAATATGCACGAAATTTAAATGAATATGCCGAATCCGGCAAATTGGATCCTGTTATCGGCCGTGATGAGGAAATTAGACGGGTGATGCAGATACTCTCCCGTCGTACCAAAAACAACCCAATACTCGTTGGTGAACCTGGGGTTGGTAAAACGGCTATTGCGGAAGGTATTGCTTACAGAATTATAAAAGGCGACGCACCTGAAAACTTAAAATCTAAGATTGTATTTTCCTTAGATATGGGCGCTTTGGTTGCCGGAGCTAAATATAAAGGTGAATTTGAAGAACGTCTAAAAGCGGTTGTAAAAGAAGTTACCGATTCCAATGGAGACATTATACTCTTTATCGATGAAATCCATACATTAGTGGGTGCTGGTGGTGGTGAAGGCGCAATGGATGCGGCTAATATCCTCAAACCGGCGTTAGCTAGAGGTGAACTACGTGCAATTGGAGCGACAACCTTAAACGAATACCAAAAATACTTTGAGAAAGATAAAGCATTGGAGCGCAGGTTCCAGAAAGTTATGGTTGAAGAACCTGACACGCAAGATGCCATTTCCATTCTCCGTGGCCTAAAAGAACGCTACGAAACACACCATAAGGTACGCATTCTGGATGAGTCTATCATTGCTGCAGTGGAATTGTCACAGCGCTATATTGCCGATCGTTTTCTACCAGATAAAGCGATTGATTTAATTGATGAGGCAGCATCCAAATTGCGCCTTGAAATGGATTCTGTACCGGAAGCTGTCGATGAGCTTGAACGTCGTATCATGCAATTGGAAATTGAGCGTGAAGCTTTGAAACGTGAAAATGACGATAAAAAAGTCGCAGAACTGTCGGAAAGTATCGCTAATCTATCTGCAGAAAGAGATACGTTGAGAGCATCGTGGCAAGAAGAAAAGAGTCTTGTTGACAATGTCAATCAAGAGATTGAGAATATTGAAAACTACAAACTCGAAGCTGAGCAGGCCGAGCGTTCCGGAGACTATGGAAAGGTAGCAGAACTTCGTTATGGACGAATTAAAGAAGCGCAAGAAAAAGTGGACAAACTAAAGGCTGAACTCGCCGAAAAACAAGAAAGTAAGCGTATGCTCAAAGAAGAAGTTACTTCAGAAGACATTGCTGATGTTGTTGCAAAATGGACGGGAATACCTGTGAGTAAAATGATTCAATCAGAACGCGAAAAATTACTGAATCTAGAGGAAGAGCTTCATAAACGTGTCGCCGGTCAGGATGAAGCAATAGAAGCTATTTCCGATGCCATTCGTCGATCACGTGCTGGATTAAATGATGCGAAACGACCAATAGGATCGTTCATATTTTTGGGGACTACTGGAGTCGGAAAAACCGAACTTGCAAAAGCACTTGCCGAGTTCTTATTTGACGACGAACAATCCATGGTTCGTATTGATATGTCGGAATATCAAGAACGACACGCAGTGTCTCGTTTAATCGGAGCGCCTCCGGGATATGTCGGCTATGATGAAGGCGGACAGTTGACTGAAGCAGTCCGAAGAAGACCTTATTCTGTTGTTTTGTTAGATGAAATTGAAAAAGCTCATCCCGATGTATTCAATATCCTATTGCAGGTATTGGATGATGGCCATCTTACAGACAACAAAGGTCGTACGGTAAACTTCAAAAACACCATTATCATTATGACCTCCAATACGGGGTCAACCATTATACAGGAGAATTTCAGTCATCTGACCGATGATAATCGGGATGAAATTATCGCCAAAACACGGAATGAGGTCTTCGATCTTTTAAAACAGTCGATTCGTCCCGAGTTTTTGAACCGTATCGATGAAGTGATTATGTTTACGCCATTAAGTCGAGACGAAATTGGAGATATTGTTCGTTTACAATTTGCACATGTTCAGAAACAGCTGGCCGAACAAAATATATTCATTACGGCTTCTGATGAAGCAATGGATTGGTTGGCACAGCTTGGTTATGACCCTATTTATGGGGCTAGGCCATTAAAACGTGTTATTCAAAAACGAATTTTAAATGAATTATCAAAGGAAATTTTATCCGGAAAAGTAAATCGCGATTCGATTATTCGTCTGGATGTATTCGACGGTAAATTTGTGTTCATCAATAAACAAGAACAATAAAAAAAAGAACGTCCGATAGTACTATCGGACGTTCTTTTTTTTATTGCTAATTTTTAAACATTTAACCTGTAATACCTAAAGCTTTTAACAACTTGTTTATATCGTCTTCGCCGTCCAAATGCTGTACCAATACTTTGGTTTTTGCATCATAGATATAAAGCGAAGGGTAATTGCTTGGCTTAAATTTCTCAATAAATTGAGTTCCAGCATCAAACAAGAATTTGACATTTGCGGCACTTTTCAATGCCTTCGCATGCATATTAATAAATCCATCGACATAAGGCTTGTCATTCATGGAGATAAAATAGAAGGATACATTCTTGAATTTGGACAAGTGCTGTGCGATACCAGCGCCCATTTTCTGGCAATGGCCACAACCCGGGTCGTAAAAATCCAACACAATATAACCCGATTTTGGAAGCTTGTCCGAATTAAACTTGTTAGCCTGATAGACCTCCTCAAAAGTAAACGATGGAAGTGTTTTGGGTGCCTGTGCAAAAACAGGTTGAAATAAGAAAAATACACTTACAAAAAATAGGGAACAAAGGAACCTCATGTTAAAGAAATTTAAACCAACAGTGACTATTCAATTAATTTTAATCAATAATACTTAAAAATGCGCTTCAGTCAACTATTATTTTAGTTTTTTTACAAAAAATCCGTAAGTTTGGGCTAATTTTTAAATCGATCAAATCTATTAATACTTATTAATCGTGAAAAAACGAATTGCTATTTTTGCTTCAGGTTCAGGGTCCAATGCTCAAAAAATAATGGAACATTTCAAGTATTCAGATGAAGCTGAGGTTGCCTTGATTTTATCCAATAACCCTGATGCTTACGTTATTCAACGAGCCGACAATTTTGAAATACCTGCACATATATTTGATCGTGACGAATTTTACAAAACCGACAACGTTGTCAATATTCTTAAAAACTTAAATATTGATCTGATTGTTTTGGCGGGTTTTCTTTGGCTCGTTCCCAATAACCTTCTGAAAGCATTTCCAAATCAAATTATAAATATACATCCTGCTCTCCTACCAAAATATGGTGGCAAAGGTATGTATGGTGACCATGTGCACAAAGCCGTTTTGGCCAATAAGGAAGAGGAACATGGCATTACGATCCACTTCGCAAATGAACATTTTGACGAGGGGGAAATTATATACCAAGCACGATTCAAAGTGGATCCCAACGATACTTTAGACATTATTAAATTTAAAGGGCAGCAACTTGAACATCAGTACTTCCCTAAAATAATTGAAAATCTTATCAAAAAAATGTAAAAACAATTCTATTATTTAGAATTGTTTTAAACAAATTGTAACTTTGTATTATGAACGAAGTTATTGAATCTGTGTTGGAGATCGATGAGTCAGAAAATAAAGCCGGGTTGTTTCAGTTTCGGAATACGGCTATGAACCCTTTTTCTGACTTTTCTTGTGCCTGCTTTAAAAAGTGTTGCAAAAAATATAAAGAAGGCAAACGCTGTAAAAAATGTCCGGGACGAAAAAAATAGCTATTTATTGACTACTCTTCCAGATAGTCTAAATCTTTATCAAAGCTTTCTTCTAACTGAGTCAACGAATAAATTGCTATACCCGAAAGAACGACAACCATTGTAATTGCTGCTGGCACAATTCCAAATGCATTTACTAGAAGTCCATATAGCATTGTTGATGGAATGAGTGCACCCCGTACAAAATTGGGGGCCGTCGTTGCAACAGTTGCTCTGAGATTTGTACCAAATTGTTCCGCTGAGATAGTCACAAAGGTTGCCCAATACCCTACTCCTAAGCCCATTATAAAGGCAAGGCTTAAAAACTTTGTCGCTGTAATACCATCACTCAATAAATACCATAGTGAACTTCCAATGATAATTAATTGACATATAAACACCACTTTTTTGCGGGATTTTAAAATCTGTGCGAATATTCCTGCCAGTACATCCCCAATAGAAATACCGATATAGGTAAACATCACCCCTTGACCAGCACTCAATGTACCTGTAGCCCCTAAGGCCTTGCCGATTTCCGGAGCCTGTGTAACCAAAACACCGACAACAAACCAGATTGGAAGGCCAATACAGAGACAGTTAACATACCGTTTTAACCGGCTTTTATTTGTAAAAAGCATACGGATATCTCCTTTCACAACACCCGATTTATCTTGATCCTTAAATAATCCTGATTCAAAAGAGCCAATGCGCAACAGTAACAACAGTAAGCCCATTCCACCACCGACAAAGTAGGCCGTCCGCCAGTCAAATTCTTCCGAGACAAAATAGGCCAATATAGCGCCTAAAACACCGACACCGGCAACCAACATGGTCCCATAACCGCGTTTTGATTTATGCATACTTTCAGAAACCAAGGTAATTCCCGCCCCCAGTTCTCCGGCCAATCCAACGCCCGCTATAAAACGAATAATACCATACATAAGCACATCATGTACAAAACCATTTGCAATGTTCGCTACAGAGTATAAAAGAATCGATCCAAAAAGCACTTTTAAACGTCCAAATTTATCCCCTATAATCCCCCAAAGAATTCCACCCAACAGCAAACCGCCCATTTGCATATTGAGCACAAATTCACCCTTTACCCGCATTTCTTCCGCAGGGACGCCAATATCAGTGAAGGACTGAATACGAACTATGGAGAAAATAATCAAATCGTAGATATCGACGAAATAGCCCAGTGATGCAATCATAACCAGTAACCATACTTTTTTGCTGGATTGTTTTTCTTTTATTGTTGACATTTTAGGTTTTTTGATCTGTAAAAATACCATAGTGAAGCTATAAAACCAAGATTTCGAAAAATAATCCGACACATTGTTTTACTTTTGCATCATGAGATATAGTCCACTTGCCTTAACATGGCTATTACGTATTTACCCACCATTTCTATTTCAGGGAATCTGGGTTAAAAAAATTAGCCCCGGCTTCCAAGGCGCCAAAGTAAAAATTTATAAGACACCATTCAATATCAATACCAACAAAACATTATTTGGCGGAACGATCTTTTCTGCAGCAGATCCAATATTCCCCATCCTCATTGATCAGTATCTTCAAAAGATTGGTTTTAAAAAAACGGTGGCCTGGTTAAAATCATCACAGATCACCTTTAAGAAACCCGGCAAAACCAGCGTGGAATATTCTGTGCAACTCTCCGAGGAAATCCTTGAAGAATGTGCCCATATTATCCGTACAAAAGGCAAAGTAGTAAAAGATTTTACCCTGGAAATTAAAGATAAGTCTGGCGATCTCTGTGCCACGGTACGTTGTGAAACCTATATTCGTGACTTGAATTTTACATTCCCTTCCAGAAATCGAAATATTGAGCCATAAGAAATTAATATATTTGTCCAATTACCAAAAAAACAAAAAACATGAATAAAATCGCGTTTGTAGCTATCGCATCCTTGGCAATAGCAGCATGTGGAACTCAGGGAAATGGTGCAACAGGTGTAAAAGCCCTGCAAGATTCAACTATTAAGATACATGATGAAATTATGCCTCAAATCGCTCATTTCGACCGCGATGCTGTTAAGATAGATTCTATTTTGGCAAATTTAAAAAACCTAAAAACAACTAAGTCTGATTTAGACACCAATTTAACAAGAAAAGAGCTAAGCACATTGAAAGCTAATTTAGAAAGTGCTACAGACCATATGATGGACTGGATGAAAGGATATAACCCAGATTCAACAGATGTTAAATATTTTGAAACAGAGCTGCAAAAAGTAAGTGATATGAAAAAAATATTTGATAATGTTTCTAAAGAAAGCCAAGACAAATTAAAGAATTTTTAAATCCAAAAATTCAAATAACGCAGTCCACCCCGCTTTAGATTAACATTAAATTGTTCGTGTAAAGATGGAATCAAGCTTTTACAAACAAAACTATTAAACACATGAGATCCATAACTAAATTTTACTGCGCAACTGGCCTTTTACTCGGTTTATTTTCCTGTAAAAACAATAGCCAGACAAGCCTACCCATCTATGGCGAAAGAGAAGCTGTAGAAAAAACAGTTGATGGAAAACAAATCGTAGATACAGTCTATCATACTATTCCACCTTTTAAACTGCTCAATCAGGATAGTACAATGATTTCAGATAAAGATTTTGAGGGTAAAGTATATATCGCCAACTTCTTCTTTACCCATTGTCCAAGTATCTGTCCGACGATGAATCGCAACCTATTAAAGATATACCAGCAATACAAGGATAATGAAGAAGTTCGTTTCCTGTCCCATAGTATAGACTTTAAATACGATCAACCCTATGTTCTGAAAGATTATGCCAATAAATTGGGTGTAACCAATAATCACTGGCAATTTGTTTCGGGGACTAAAGCAGAAATATATGGTCTAGCCAATCAATACCTGGTTTATACCGCTGAAGATAAAAATGCACCTGGTGGTTACGATCATCAAGGTTACCTTGTCTTAATAGATAAGGATAAAAGAATTCGGGGTGCCTACGACGGTACAAACGATGAGCAGGTGAAAAAATTGATAAACGATTTACCTTTACTCTTGAGTGGGGCTAAAAAGTAACATGCGCATTCTCTTAACAACAGGTATAACGATCGGGGTTATTTTATCGATCTTGATTGGTTGTCAGCAGGAAGTTGATATCAAAACGGCACAATATGCGGTTAATGGTCAAAAGGTATACCGAACACATTGTCAAAATTGTCATGGAGAGAAAGGTGAAGGATTGGGAAATCTCTATCCTCCCCTAACCGATACTACCTTTCTGCAAACGCATCGTCAGGAGCTTGCTTGTATCATCAAGCACGGGACTTCCGGAGAACTTGAAGTAGCAGGCAAAAAGTTTAATAATACCATGCCCGCTTCAAATCTTTCTGCAATTGATATCGCTTATGTATTAACATACATCAATACCAAGATCAATAAAGGAAAGAATCTATATCCTCTGGAAGAAGTGGAGAAAAATTTAAAAAATTGTAAATAGAAAAAAGCGTTGGTTTTATAAGCCAACGCTTTTTTTTCTATGCAACCGATCCACCTCCTCTAAGAAAGATCTTCGGGCCAATCTGCAAGCGACAATCAAGCTACAACCCTGGCACTCTTGGCACTACTTCCCCTCCGCCCATCAAAAAAAATAAAAAGTTGAAAACAATTTCACCTTTTTTTCCTTATTGTATTATTGGTTCAAATCGTTTTATATTTATTGATTTATAACAATATTCTGACATTTTGGATCCAAATTAATCGTTAATTTTGCAACCGAATGAACGTTCGATTGATGAATTCCAATGAAAAAATTGCGGCAGTACTTGCCAGCACACTAAAACTTATACAAACAAACGGCTTCCATGGAACGCCGATGAGCAAAATCGCACAAGATTCTGATGTAGCAATAGGAACTATCTACCATTATTTTCCATCAAAAGATGACCTAATCTTTGCACTGTTCAAGCATTGTAGAACATTACTGAATGATTACATTTTTGATGGTATAAAAGATGATTTCGATTATAAAGATTCCTTTATTCATATCTGGCGCAACTTTGTCAAGTTCTATTTAGAAAATGGGCATATCTTCAGTTTTTTTGAACAGTTTTTTTCGTCTCCTTATTACGAGAAAAACAAAGCTGAGATACAAGAACCTGTAGGTGGACAAAATAAAGTTGTTGATTTTTTACAAGAAGGCATTGACCGAAAAATATTGAAACAGGTAGACGTCCATCTTTTGGTGGCCAGTTATATTGGTGTAGCCTTATCCACTGTTCACAGTATCAAATTTAAAGATCTCAAATTCTCTGAACAGAATGTAGAAGATTTAATTGGGATTATTTGGGATGGAGCTATTAATAGAGAAAAAAATAATTAATTACATATATGAAGTTTAATAGAATCGTTTATTCCTTGGCGGCCCTGTCGCTTTTGAGTAATACAGGATTTGCACAACAGCAATCTGAAAACTTGCCGGCAAATGCAACACTTCAGCAGCTGATTGATTACGCCTTACGTAATCAAATCTCTGTAAAACAAGCACAATTGGACGAGGCCATCGGTGAAAAAGATATTGACATCTCCCTTTCAGGTTGGTACCCTCAATTGGGTCTAAAAGGAAGTTACAATTATAATGTCATTGTTCCATTAGCAAATATTGGCGGAAATAATATCAAAATGGGGCAGAACAATGCGAGTGCCTTAACGCTTCAAGCAGACCAACAGATCCTTAATCCGGAGCTAATGCAGGCAAAAAAAGCCGCTGAGCTGGTACGTCTCGGTAATAAACAAAATACGGAGAACAAAAAAATAACAGCTGTTGTGGAAGTCAGTAAAGCCTATTATGACATCCTTACCTCGGAAGAGCAGATCAAGATTGTTCGCGAAAATATTGCTCGCCTTCAAAAACAATTGAAAGATGCGAAGTCACAATATGATGTGGGTTTAGTTGATAAAACCGACTATAAGAGAGCGCAAATTGCGTTGGCAAATTCGAATGCTGACGAGAAAAGAACGGTTGAGCTTCGTAAATATAAATACGAATACCTTAAACAATTGCTAGCTTTGGATAAAAGCAAAAATTTGACGCTTTCATTTGACAATAGCAGTATGGAATCAGAGATTCTACTTGATACAACTGCAGGAATAAGTGTCTCTAATCGAATTGAATTCCAACAATTGGAAACATCGAAAAAGATTCAACAGTTGAGCACACAGTATTATAAATGGACATATTTACCAAGCGTAAGTGCCTTTTATAATTACGCATTCAACTATAGAAATGATAAATTCAGTAAGCTTTATTCCGACAATTTCCCGGGTTCAGTAGCTGGCCTAAATGTTTCTTTTTCAATTTTCGACGGGTTTAAACGTAAAAAACAAATCAATAAATCCAGATTGCAGGAAGAAAGAATTGACTGGGATATCAAAAATTTAGAAAACAGCATTAACACAGAATATTCGTTGGCAAAGGCAACCTATAATGCAAATTTAAATGACTGGAAAACAGCTAAAGAAAATGTGGATCTCTCCAAAGAAGTATACGAGACAATCAAACTTCAATATGACGAAGGTATCAAAACTTACCTCGATTTAATGACAGCAGAGACTGATCTCAAAACAACACAGCTCAATTATTTGAACTCCCTTTATGCGCTATTGTCAAGTAAATTGGATGTTCAGAAAGCAGTTGGGGCAATCCACACAAATTAATCAATAAACGGAAACTAATACAAATCATGAATAAAAGACAATTATTATTCGCTTTCTTCCTTGGGACGGCATTAGTATGGACCTCTTGTGGAAATAAAGATGCAAAAAAGCAAGGTGCAGCACAGGCTCAGGCTGAAAAAGTTGTCCCTGTCAGCTTTGGTGTCGCATCGCATGAGACTGTTACAGGTACAATCAGCTATCCAGCAACAGTCAAACCGTTGAACGAAGCAGATCTATATGCGGAAGTAAGCGGCTATATCACAAAAATATATGTTTCTGACGGTGCAGTAGTTTCCGCAGGACAAGCTCTTTATGAAATTGATGGAACACGCTACAACGCAGCTGTCCAACAAGCTAAAGCAAGCTTACAGGTCGCACAGACTGATTTGGACCGACAAAAAAGAGATTTAGCACGTTACCAGACATTGGCCGATAAAGACGCGATTGCGAAGCAGGTTTTTGACAATGCAGTATCAAATGTAGCGGCTTCTCAGGCACAGGTAGAGTCGGCTCGTGCGGCATTGGTCACTGCAAATACAAACTTATCACGGTCAACGATCCGCGCTCCTTTCAGTGGTACTGTAGGGATATCACAGGTGCGTTTGGGAGCTTTAGTTAACCCAGGCACAACCCTATTGAATACCTTGTCTTCAACCAGTCCAATTGCTGTTGAGTTTCAGGTAAACGAAAAGGATATTGCCAAATTTACCCAATTGCAAAGCAGCCATTCCTCTTCGGACCTTTCTCTTTTATTGCCAAATGGAAGCACTTATGAAGGCAAAGGAACGATCACAACCATTGACCGCGCAGTTGACCCTGCTACCGGAACAATCAAAGTGCGGGCTACTTTCCCGAACAATGCCAACGAATTGCGGGCTGGTATGAATATTACGATGAATGTATCAACAACCTCGGCTACAGAAGAAGTTGTTGTACCTTACAAAGCTGTCTTTGAACAGCTCGGGGTATTTAACCTTTATGCTGTGAATGATAGCAGCAAAGCTGAAATACGTCAAGTAAAATTAGGTATTAAAGCTGGTGATAAAATTGTGATTAAAGAAGGTGTCAAAGACGGTGAAAAGATTATCGTCGACGGTACCATGAATGTCCAAAATGGAGTTAAAGTAGTTGATGCTGCTGTCGCTGCCCAACAGGCTGCGAAAGGAGCACCTCATGGAAAATAACACCATTAATTTTTTAAAGAGAATCTAAAAGATATAGAATGATTTCAGAAGTATTTATTAAGAGGCCAGTTACCGCAATCGTTATTTCGATATTGATTTCAATTATCGGGATCATTGCAGTATCCACGTTGCCAATTAGCCAGTATCCTTCTATTGCACCTCCAACAGTAACGGTTACGGCCAATTACACCGGAGCTGATGCACAGACGGTTGAACAAACCGTGACAACTCTTATCGAGAGTCAGATCAATGGTACACCTGGCATGATTTATATGTCGTCCAATAGTACGTCAAATGGTCAAGCAACAATTACGGTGACATTTGAAGTAGGTACGGATATCGATATTGCGACCTTAGACGTACAAAACCGCGTGGGAATCGCTGAACCAGCCCTTCCCGAAGCTGTGAGACGTCTGGGAATTACGACCCGTAAAGCCAATAACGATATCCTGATGTTGGTTGCCTTAACTTCACCAAAAGGAACGAGAGATGAAAATTTCTTGGCCAATTACAATAACTTATACGTTAAAGACGCGCTCTTACGTGTGAAAGGTGTCGGTGACGTAACGGCTTTTGGTCAGCCATTTTCAATGCGTGTATGGCTAGATGCAAATAAATTGGCTAATCTAAGCATGACCCCGGCCGATGTATCGACAGCGATTGCGGAACAAAACTCCCGCATACCTGGTGGTAGTGTGGGTGGACGTCCACAAGAGTCTTCGACAGTATTTGAATATCCAATCATTACCGATAGTGACCTTTCGAATCCGGAAGACTTTGAAAACATCGTTGTAAAAACCAACAAAGATGGATCTATCGTACTTTTAAAGGATGTTGCACGTGTTGAATTGGGTCAATTTAATTATGGTACATCATCTACCGTAAATGGTATGACCTCATCTGCGATGATGATTAACCAGACCCCGGGAGGAAATGCCGTAGAATCCGCAGAAGGTATTGTGACAGCATTGGAAAAATTAAAGAAATCTTTTCCAACTGACGTAGATTATACCATCAGTTACGAGACAGTTTCGGTAGTAAATGCCTCAATTTCTTCGGTTATCCATACCCTAGTTGAAGCATTGATCCTGGTAACAGTGGTGGTATTTTTCTTCCTTCAAAGCTGGAGGGCAACATTAATCCCCGTATTGGCAATTCCGGTATCCATCATCGGTACATTCATCTTCTTCCTGATGTTTGGCTTTTCGGTCAACAACCTGACCATGCTCGCCTTTGTATTGGCCATCGGTATTGTGGTGGATGATGCCATCGTTGTGGTGGAAGCTGTGCAGCACTATATCGACCATTATAAGCTGGATGCAAAAGAAGCGACACGTCGCGCTATGGGCGATATCACCGCTCCGGTTATTGCAATTGCATTAATTTTGGCTGCCGTATTCGTTCCTGTAGGTTTTATCCCTGGGATGGTCGGTAAATTGTATCAACAATTTGCCATCACGATCGCTGTATCCGTTATGTTGTCTGCATTTATTGCCCTTTCGTTAACTCCAGCATTATGTTCGATTTTATTAAAACCAACAGCAGTACATGAAGGCGCCAAAGGTTTAAATAAATTTTTCTACAAATTTAATGTCTGGTTTGAAAAGGTGACCATCAGATACTCCAATGGTGTAAAACAAGCAATCAAAAAAGCACCACTTGTATTGATCATTCTGTTGTGTATTTTTATCGGAACAGGCTGGATGTTTACAACCAAACCGACAGGATTTATCCCTTCCGAAGATGGTGGTGCATTTTTCGCAGGTATTACTTTGCCGGAAGGTTCTTCTTCTGCACGTACCAATGAAGTCCTTAAAGAGATTGAAGCCGATCTACACAAGACTTTCCCTGAAATCAAGTATGTTACCGCAATTTCTGGTATCAATATCCTAAACCGTGCGTTTAAATCCAATGGTGCAACAGTGTTCGTTTCTCTTAAACCTTGGGAAACCCGTACACGTACTGCAAACGATATCGCGGGAATGATTATGGGTAAATACATGGGTTATACCAAAGCACGGGTATTGGCGGTAACACCACCAGCAATTCCGGGTCTGGGTACATCTGGTGGTTTCTCTATGCAGGTACAGGATTTACAAACTGTAAATATCAAAGATTTCGAAGCAACAGTAGGTAAATTCTTGATGGCTGCCAACCAACGTCCAGAAATTGGAATGGCCTATACCATGTTTAATACCAATTCTCCAAACTACAAATTGGAGGTCAATCGTGAACAGGCAAAACGTATGGGCGTGCCTATCTCAAGTATTTATTCGACAATATCATCCTATTTGGGAAGTAGCTATGTCAATGACTTTACAAAGTATGGTCGTAGTTACCGTGTTGTGACACAAGCTGATATTCCCTACCGTATGAATATTGAAGACATCAACAAATTGTATGTCAACAATGTTTCCGGAAACCCTGTACCGATGGGTACACTGGTCAAGTACGAATTAATGACAATGCCTTCAATCATCAACCACTACAATATCTTTAGAAGTATCGAGATCAATGGTAGTTCGGCTCCTGGTTTCTCATCCGGAGATGCATTGAAAGCTTTGCAAGAAGTGGCTGCACAAACATTACCAGAAGGCTTTGACTATCAGTTCTCCGGTCTATCTCTTCAAGAGATGCAATCCGGGTCAAAGACCATTCAAATTTTTGCGTTGTGTATCCTATTTGTGTTCTTACTATTGGCTGCCTTATACGAAAGTTGGTCTGTACCTTTCTCCATTTTGTTATCTGTACCATTAGGTGTGTTTGGGGCTATATTAACCCTAACATTAATCCCTACATTGGATAATAACATCTATGCACAGATTGGTCTGGTCACCATCATTGGACTTGCTGCCAAGAATGCGATTCTAATCGTAGAGTTTGCTAAGGAACGGGTTGATATCGGGATGAACCTTTATGAAGCGACATTAGATGCTGTAAAATTGCGTTTACGCCCAATTATCATGACGTCCTTTGCCTTCATCTTGGGGATTATTCCATTGATGCTATCTCATGGAGCTGGAGCGATTTCTCGCCAAACAATCGGTTGGACGGTATTTGGTGGTATGACTGCAGCCACACTCCTAGCAATCTTTATCGTTCCGGTGCTATTCGTTGTGATTACACGTATGGCATATGGTAAGAAAAAATTGGCTGAATTAGAAGCTAATTTCGATGAAGAGAAAGCGAAAAATTTAAGTTCACACTAATTATACGCTGCCTCTGTGAAGAATCCACACGGAGCTAACAGCAAGAAGCCTTTCCTTGTAACAAGGGAAAGGCTTCTTTTTTGCTCGTCCAATTATATTTTTTTATTTTTACAGCTCACTATTAAAAGTATATGTCACCTGAATCACAACGAAAATTTGAATTACTAAACCTTCTTGCCGAATCCTACGACGCGCTATTATTTGATGTCGATGGTACCTTGGCAGATAATATGGACGCACATAAACAAGCCTATAAAGCTGCAGCCAAACAATACGGGGTCGAGTTGGACGTCAATTTGATTGATGAAACTGCCGGATGGCCCACTGTGGCTGTTGCAGAGGAAATCAGCAAACGCTATGAGGTAGATTTCGATTATCAAGAATTTTCTTCACTGAAGTCTACCATTTTTCGAGACGAGTATGTTTTCAAGACTAAGCCTGTAGATTACGTTGTTGAACATCTAAAATATCAGAAAGGTAAAAAACACATCGCTGCCGTTTCAGGAGGAACCAGAACAACCTTATCCATGACATTAACCACCATTGGTGTATGGGATGATTTGGAAACACTGGTTTGTGCTGGAGATACAGCTGAGGGAAAACCTTCACCACAACCCTTTCTTTTGGCAGCTGCTCAATTGAATATTGCTCCGGAAAGATGCCTGGTCTACGAAGACGGGACCCCAGGAGTTGAAGGTGCGAAAGCCGCAGGAATGGGTTGGGTTCGCGTTGATGAAATTTAATCAGATATGCAGACTATAAAAAAAGCCGCAGTAAACTTCAAACTTACTGCGGCTTTTTTATAGCATTATGCTATTTAAAAACTAGTAATTATTTTCACTCCCCCGTTGCTATAGTTCAAATCGGATGATTTCAAATTTCCGATTGGAGCTTTATAATAAGGCTCTACAGAAATGGATAATTTTCCAACTTTCTGTTTCCGACCAACTGAAAAATTAATAAAGCCGTTCACACCTTTATCATCAACATTTTTGTCTTGAGATTTTTGTCTGTACTCCGTATTATTTGTTTCATAGATCGTTGCCCGTTCCTGATCCAATACACCAACATAGGATACACCGACTGAGGTATAGAAATTCTTGTTGATCGCGTATCTAACATCCAATGGGATATCAACTGTTAGGATTTTACCTGAAACCCGTTCATTACTCTTTGCATCTTTTGCATCTGCTGCCCGCATCGCAAAGGAATTATTCAAATTCGATTGAGAAATATAATTTGGCGCATCTGCATTAAGAGTATTTGATCCCATTGCAGGAGTAATGGGTGAATTACCCGAAACAGCTCCATAATGTTGAATGGAAGCTCCTGAACGAAGACTTACCTTACTCGAAATATTATAGGCTAGTGCGACCCCGCCCCCCAGCGTTATACTTTCTGACGTAGAAGCAGGTGATACAAAAGCGCCCATTTCCCATTTCTTATCTTGGTTAACGTTCGTGTGTACAACACTATTCCTTGCCCCCCCTTGTTGTGCAGCATACAATTGTGATAGTTTTGCAGCATCGCGTTGCGTTTGATTAACAGGCGACATAAACCCTGAATTGGCCGAAGCAATAACGGCACTACTATTCGTCACAGTGGTATTTGTTGACGCGCTTACTCGTTCCACTTCACTTTCCGTTAAACCAACCTGCGCTGAAAATGAATTATTTTTCAATTGCATGGACTGTAGCCTTCTTAAATCGGCTGATACAGCCACATCGTGGCCCCGCATTAATTGCCCGGTACTCAATACCATGTGGTGATTGTCCAAATTTTCAGTTGAATGGTCCGCTGGCACAGAATAGGTATAGGGCTTCTTCGCCGATAATCCCTCTGCACTCACAATCCTATCGCCCGTAACATCCGATAACGAACGCTGTATCGATTCTTTTAAATCCTTATGATCACCTAACACATCTTCGCGTTCCGGCAGATGTGTTAAAACGACTGCAGGTATATCAGTCTCCACATTCGTCTTTAGCCCCCAATAGCCTACACCAAAACACAATAACACAGCCGCAGCAGCACTCCAATACTTCCAATTAGAGGAGCGATGTGCTGAAACGCCATAATTTGAGGCAAATTTCTCCCAGGAACCTTCTTTATAAGGTAGTTCATGGTCTTTTAATTGTCCAATGATCTCTTCTATCAATTCCTTTTTCTTATTGTCTTTCATCGTAACAACAATATTTATCTTATTTCTTGAACTACGCCTGTATAATCCAAGTATAATTTTCTAAGTTTTTGTTTCGCTCGCGTCAGATAAGTCCTTGATGTACTATCTGGTATGTTAAGCATCTGGGCAATTTCATCATGTGAATACCCCTCAATTTCATAGAGATTAAAAATAGTTTTTTGAATTTCAGGGAGCTGATCGAGCAGACGCATAATCTCATTGACCTCCAGTCGACTGTCCAATTGTACTGCCGGTGTATGCATATCCCCTTCTCCCAAATCTTCAACCGAATAAAACTGCTTTTTACTTCGTAAAAAATCAATCGAAATATTGGCAGCAATTCGCCCTATCCAGGCTCTAAACGATTTTTCGAGATTTTCATCTTCAATATCCCTATTAAATGATTCCAATTTTCGAAATATCCGAACAAAGCTTTCATTCACGAGCTCTTCAGCGTCCACATCCTGTTTTACATAACGAATAATAATAGCCATGAGATAACCATAATACTTCTTATAAACGAAGGCCTTGCCGTCCTCACGATCGCGCAAGCAACGTTCTAAGGCATCATGTAAAGATGATAGCTTCTTGTTATAAAAATATGACCGAATTATACCCACTTAAACCATTTAATTATTAAGTTTCAAACTTAGACAAATTGCCTTTCATATGCAATCAATAACACATGCCATGTAAACAATCTATCGAATTCTCCCCTTCATTATGAACGTTTTTTTCGAGGAGATAACGAAATTAAAATTATAAAACTCAAAATCAAATAGTCGAATGTCCCCTTGTAATAATATCACTATTTAACTATTTTTATCCCATATAACGGAATGCCATTTCCTTTCGCTACAGTGTTTTCAAAAAAAATCCATAAAAAGAATTGAAAAAAATGGCTATTTTTGCGTGATTTTCACATTTTAAATATTATTCATACCGAATGAGTACTGTATTATCCGAACAGGAACAACTTAGAAGACAAGCGATGCAATCGTTGTTGGATATGGGAATTGATCCATTTCCAGCAAACGAATTTGTCGTCAATGCACATGCTGCTGATATTTTAGAAAATTACGATAGAGATAAATTGAATTATAAGAACATTACCATTGCTGGACGTATCATGAGTCGTCGTGTGATGGGTAGTGCTTCATTCTTTGAAATTCAAGACTCTACCGGACGTATTCAAGCTTATATTAAGCGTGACGATGTATGTCCTGATGAGAATAAAGACCTATACAATGTCGTTTTCAAAAAGCTATTGGATATCGGAGATATCGTTGGTATCAAAGGCTATGTCTTCACAACACAAACCGAGGCTATTGCAGTACACGTAGAAGAACTTACCGTTTTATCCAAATCGCTACGTCCCCTACCTGTCGTTAAATCTGCAGAAGGTAAAACTTTTGATGCCTTTACAGACCCAGAGCAACGCTATAGAATGCGTTACGTGGATTTGATCGTAAATCCAAGTAACAAAGACATATTTATCAAACGTACGAAGCTTTTCAATGCGATGCGTCAGTTCTTTAACGACGCGGGGTATATGGAAGTAGAAACACCGGTCCTACAATCCATTCCAGGCGGTGCTGCAGCACGTCCGTTTATTACACACCATAATGCTTTAGATATTCCATTATATCTTCGTATCGCCAACGAGCTTTATTTAAAAAGACTAATCGTTGGTGGATTTGATGGTGTATACGAATTTTCTAAAAACTTCCGTAATGAAGGAATGGATCGTACCCACAATCCAGAGTTCACCGCAATGGAAATTTATGTAGCCTATAAAGACTACAACTGGATGATGGACTTTACAGAACGTCTGTTAGAACATTGTGCCTTGGCTGTAAACGGTACGACTGAAGCTACCTTCGGAGAACATAAAATTGACTTTAGAGCACCGTATAAACGGATATCGATGACAGATTCCATTAAGGAATTTACTGGATTTGATATTACTGGAAAATCTGAAGACGAAATCCGTATTGCCGCCAAAGGAATGGGCATCGATGTAAACGAAACCATGGGTAAAGGCAAACTGATCGATGAAATTTTCGGTGCAAAATGTGAAGGAAACTACATCCAGCCAACATTCATTACAGATTATCCAAAAGAAATGTCTCCTTTAACGAAGAAGCACAGAGATAATCCTGATTTAACCGAGCGTTTTGAGCTGATGGTTTGTGGAAAAGAGATTGCCAATGCTTATTCAGAGCTTAATGATCCAATTGATCAACGTGAACGATTTGAAGATCAATTACGTCTTTCTGAAAAAGGTGATGATGAAGCCATGTTTATTGATCAGGATTTCCTACGTTCATTGGAATATGGAATGCCGCCGACCTCTGGACTTGGAATCGGTATGGACCGTTTAATCATGTTCTTGACCGATAATGCGTCAATCCAAGAAGTTCTTTTCTTCCCACAAATGAGACCTGAAAAAGTCGCCAAAGTAGCAGAAGTAAAAGATTATGAGGAACAAGGCATTCCTGCGGCCTGGGTTCCTGCTTTACAAAAAATGGGCTTTACAACCATTGAAGCTTTAAAAGAAGCGAATCCGAACAAGGTTTTTAATGATCTTGGTGGTATGCGTAAAAAACTGAAACTAGATATCAATATGCCAACGAAAGACGAAGTATTTGCTTGGTTCAATTAAATCGGTATCTATACTAGCAAAAAAAGCTGCCTCAATAAAATTTTGAGGCAGTTTTTTTTGTTTTTATGTAGCGTATCAGCTAATACCAAACTCCTATAATCTTCTCATCAGCTCCTACACTAACAGGGGTATAACAGGGGGTTAACAGGGGGTTAGCAGGGGTAAACCCTTGTTAACCCCCTGTTATATCCCTACAAACTATATGGTAAATCCCCATTAATTCAGAAGCTGTTTAGCGCATAGCACAATGCAATACAAAGTAAGTCTGCTAAAAAGATACGCTATGCATTTAAGCACAGGATGTAGGACACAATTGTCACCAATATATGACTCCTGTCAATTGAAGACATTTATTATATTTACATATCGTTAACTAAATCAGTTTTTGGCATATGAAGAATATTCTCGCGCTTGATGGTGGTGGTATCCGGGGTATCATTCCTGCAATGGTTCTCGTCGCTCTGGAAGAGACGTTACAAAAGCAGACCATGGATCCCAATGAGCGGATTGCCTCCTACTTTGACTTTATTGCGGGCACAAGCAGCGGTGGAATTCTGACAAGCATTCTTTTGTATCCAGAAGAAGGCAATCCCACCCATCCTAAGTTTTCCGCGCGAGATGCATTAAATTTATTTGTTAATCATGGTACTGAAATTTTCAACGCTTCCAAATGGCGACGCTTTTTAGGTGGATTTGGTCTTGTCAGCGAACTCTACTCGTCCAACACATTATCAGACGTTTTGGATGAGTACTTTCAAAATGCACGATTGAGCCATCTTATAAAACCCTGTATCATCACTGCGTATAACATTGAATTGCGGAAGAATCATTTTTTTAGACAACAAAAGGCAATTACGCACGGGGAAGCTCGGGATTTCTACCTTAAAGATGTCTGCAAGGCTACATCTGCTGCACCCACATTTTTTCCTGTTGCAGAGATCTATTCGCTTTCAAAAACAAGATACCCTTTGATTGATGGCGGTGTGTTTGCTCAAAACCCCTCCATATGCGGTTTACTTGAAGTTTTAAAGGCTTTTAACAGCACGCAGATAAACGACATGTTTATGGTATCCTTAGGTACCGGAATGTCAAAAACAGCTTATAATTACGAACATTTTAAAAAGAAACTTGCTATACAAATCGGTCCAGCTTTAGTTGACATTATGACAAGTGCATCTTCTGAAAGTACCGAGTTTTTTATTCGACAACTATTTCAAAGTAACGGTAAGCAACAGAATTATCTACGCATAGAACCAGCCAATCTGTCGAGCATCAATGCATCATTAGATGCAGCCTCGCCCAATAATATTCAGAAGTTGATCTCCTTATCCGATAAAATGATCAGTGAGCATGAGGATACATTGGATTATATCGTTGCGCATCTCATTAAAGAAAAGAGTCAAAATAAGAAGAAAAATCCATGGAGCCAGTTGATGGATAAGTTCTAAAAGATTACTTTTACGCATATTTTAAATCTATATGGCATTAAACTACGTTTGGGTTGCATTTTTCTTAATCACATTTGCCGTAGCCCTTGTAAAACTAATCTTTTTCGGAGATACGGAAATCTTTCAGCAAATTGTAAATTCAATCTTTGACAGTGCAAAAACAGGAGCAGAAATCTCTTTAGGACTGATCGGCATGATGAGTTTTGCACTTGGGATTATGAAAATTGGCGAAAAAGGTGGTATGATCAATATCTTCGCAAAAATCGTGGGACCTTTTTTCCATAAACTATTCCCAGAGATACCCAAAAATCACCCTGCGCTTGGTTCTATTCTTATGAATTTCTCGGCTAATGCACTAGGATTAGATAATGCGGCGACGCCATTGGGGCTTAAAGCCATGAAAGAACTCCAGGAGCTCAATCCAAATAAGGAAACAGCTACCAACGCACAAATCATGTTTATTGTGCTCAATGCATCTAGCTTAACCCTCTTGCCTATTTCAATTATGGCTTATCGGAAAGAAGCTGGTGCACCAGATCCTTCAGATGTATTTCTGCCAATTCTGATCGCAACCTTCTTTTCCACATTGGTGGCATTGATTCTCGTTTCCATCTACCAAAAAATCAATTTATTTAACCGTGTAATTCTAGGATACCTGGGAGCAATGGGACTATTTATCGGTGGACTACTTTATTACTTTTCGGGACTGCAGCAAACAGAAATTGAAATATTCAGCAAGGTATTCGGCAATCTTATTTTATTTAGCTTATTCACCTCTTTTATAGGTTTGGCTCTTTTCCGTAAAGTGAATGTATACGATTCATTTATAGAGGGTGCCAAAGAGGGCTTCGAAGTCTCTGTAAAAATAATACCCTATCTCGTCGCGATGCTTGTCGGTATCGCTGTATTTAGAGCATCAGGAACCATGGACTATATGGTCGCTGGAATTTCCAAAGCTATCGCATTATGTGGTCTAGATACATCGTTTGTAGACGCTTTACCTGTTGCCTTTATGAAGCCGCTCAGTGGATCAGGTGCACGAGGACTTATGGTCGATTTGATGAATGCCAAGGGGCCAATGGACTTCGCTGCCAGGGTTGCTTGTGTTATTCAGGGATCAACAGAGACTACTTTTTATGTCCTCGCGGTATATTTTGGCGCAGTAGGAATAAAGCGTACACGGCATGCATTACCCTGCGCTCTGCTAGCTGAATTGGCTGGTGTGATAGCCGCAATTATTATATCCTATATATTTTTTAAATAGTATACAAAACGGATCTAGAAAGGTTCTGTTTTTAGATTTGAGCCGATTCTTTTACATATAATTATATACTGATGAAAAAAACAATTGCACTAATAGCCCACGACGGCAAAAAACCTGAAATGGTCGCATTTGTCAAAGACCACCAGGAATTATTGGAGCGCGCCAATATCATTGCCACAGGTACTACGGGCTCTTATGTCAGACAGACAGGTTTGCCTGTGGAATTGAAATTGAGCGGCCCCATGGGTGGTGATGCACAAATCGCAGCTTTGGCGGCCGAAAGAAAAGTTGATGGTATTATTTTCTTTCGCGATCCACTAGGAAAACATGCACATGAACCAGATATTCAGATGCTCATGCGTGTATGTGATCTTTATAATGTCCCTTTGGCAACAAACCCTGCAACAGGAAGCCTCATCATTGAAGGACTATTAGAAGACGTGGAATCCTAATTTTAATCGCTTATGGACAATGAAGTAATCGTTTCAATAGGGAAAACACCCTATACAACTACAGTACAATACGGCAAACATCAAATAACGGTTGATGAACCCGAAGATGTAGGTGGTGAAGATCAGGGCATAAACCCTACTCCACTATTACTATCCTCTTTAGGGAGCTGCAAAGCCATTACAGTCAAAATGTATGCTGACCGCAAAAACTGGCCCCTGGAGGAGGTGCTGGTGCGTTTATCTTATGAGGTGCAAACAAGTGAACAGCAACAAACGACCTATATACAATGCTTTATTAGCTTTAAAGGAGATTTAGATGAGGTTCAAAAGCAGCGTTTGTTTAAAATAGCTGAAAAGTGTCCTGTTCATAAAATATTATCAAATCCTATTGTAATAACTTCAAATCATTTATAATGTTTCTTGGGATAACGGATAACACTATTTATATTTGTCCGCGCAAAAAAGACCTTTAATAGTCGATAGAATCGAATAGTAAAGGTTTACTTGTCCTGCAATATAGATATTTGTAATAAAAATAAAGCAAACGATGCAATTGGATCCGCAAATAGCAATAGACTCGCCTTTTAGATCGATCAAACGGGAAGATTGGAAAAATTTAAACGGGAAGGTATTGCACAATTTCAGTGTCGAAGACCTGGAAAATCTACATGCACTGAATGAACCTTTGACAAATCAGGAAATAGAAGAAGTCTACTTTCCCTTAAGTCATCTACTTGAGATTCATATTGATCGTTTCCAGAGCCTTCACCAGCGTACAAACCGGTTCTTTGGCAAAGAAGAGAGCAAACTGCCTTATATCATTGGTATAGCTGGGTCGGTCGCTGTCGGAAAAAGTACTACTGCCCGGGTTTTGCAGCGTGTCCTAAGTTTGCTTCCGTCCAAGCCGAAGGTCGATTTGGTGACCACAGACGGTTTTTTATACCCCAACCAACAACTTATCGAACGTGGTATTCTAAACCGAAAAGGCTTTCCTGAAAGCTATGATGCCAAAAGATTGATTCATTTCCTTTCAGCAGTGAAATCAGGGGCTCCAAAAATTGCGGTACCAGTATACAGCCACTTGGTCTATGACGTCTTACCGGACGAACAACAACAAGTGATTGAACAACCCGACATCCTCATTGTAGAAGGGATAAATGTATTACAAGTCAATTCCCAACGACCACGAAAGGGACATAGCGTATTCGTTTCCGACTTTTTTGATTATTCAATCTATGTACATGCCAGCGAGAAAAATCTTATTGAATGGTATACCAATCGATTTGAATCACTGCGTGCTACGGCATTTCAAAATCCGGCTTCATTTTTCCATAAATATGCAAATATGACAGCTGATGAAAGCCATGCCATGGCTGTGAATATCTGGAACGAAATTAATAAACCCAATCTACTTAAAAACATTTTGCCGACTAGATATCGCGCGGATCTCATTTTAGAAAAAGGAAGCCACCACTTTGTTAAAAATGTCAAAGTAAGAAAGATTTAACCCTGCATTCTTGTAAACTGGAGGATTTCATTTAATATGTTGCTCTGGACCTGCTGATGTATTTTGTTGCTGGACGAGATTGTACTTACCTCAACTTTATACTTGATATAGTCTTTAGTCATATCGGCGACCTTGATTGTAAAGCCCTGGGAATGATCTAAATTTGGGTTTTTCTGAAATAATGGACTTAAATACTGTTCCAATTCCGCCACTGCAAATGAGCGATCAATCGGTAGTTCAAACTTTACAACAATTTTATTTGACTTTTGAGAAGTCTTATTGACCAAAGTCGCGGTAAACACCAAATTATTGGGAATCATCACAGCATCATCATCTTCATCGCGCACAACCAGATTGGCCAATGTGATATCAACAATTTTCCCCTGATATTCACCTATTTTTATGCGATCTCCAACGGAAAATTGATCCGAAAACATAATAATCAAACCGGATATCATATTCGTGATATATTCTCTAAAAATTACCGCAATCGCCATTGCGACAATTGTCATGCTGGTGATAAAATCTTTTGGATTAATACCAACCGCTATCATTAGGCTGACTATAATAAAAAAAACATTACCTACTGTAGCTACACGTGTAATTCCGAGCACAAAATTACCCCGGACAACCTGCTGTTCATTTCGACTGTTGTATAGTTTTACAAGGATAAAATGACCGATTGAGATCAGGACACTAGCTGTTAGAAAAGTATTTAAGCCGTAAGCCATATTCCGGATGACCTCCCGCTGCATATAAAAGGTTTCAAATTGAACAAATGATGCCGTTAACGCAATCAGCAGTATAATTCGTACAATAAAAGAAATTGAAATTGGTTTTGTCATTTTTTACACAAGCTTAAGTTGTCTGTCTAGTCAAATTTTAATGTTCTCCCATTCGCTATGCACGATAGTTCATGTAAAACGGCCACAAACAGGCTTGCTAAACTAAACAATTTTACTTTACGTAAAAAGCATTATCAGGAAATAGCTATCTTTGCCTAAAGACATTACATGCTATTAAATGAAGGAATCGAACGTGCAAACTGAACTTAACGTAAGCGGAATGCATTGTGCAAATTGTGCTATTTCAATCCACAAATACCTAGAAAACAACGGCGCTAAGGATATCTACGTCGATTTCGCCTCAGATGAAGTGAAATTTTCGGAGATCCCCATGAAACAAATACCTGTGCTGGTCAAAGGTATCGAGTCTTTGGGTTACAAAGTTATTTCGGGTAAGGATAAGAAGCCTAGCTTTTGGAAATCTATTGATTTTAAGTTCCTTTGCTGCCTCATCTTCACCATACCCCTGTGGAGCCACATGTTTATAGACTTACCCATTCTGCATGATCCCTATATCCAATTTGCGCTATGTGTCCCAGTTTATATCATTGGTTTTTCCTATTTTGGAATCAGCGCATTCCGTTCCATCTGGAACAAAATGCCCAATATGGATGTACTCATCTTTGTTGGATCTACAGCTGCTTTTAGCTATAGCCTCATTGGAACATATTATAATTTAGGGCATGATTACCAGTTCTACGAAACATGCGCAACAATTATAACATTGGTATTTCTGGGAAATGTCCTCGAAAAAAGAGCCGTTACCAAAACCACATCAGCAATCAAAGAGCTGGTTAAATATCAGGATATACCTGCTATTAAAATTGAAGACGACCAAGAAGTAGAGATATTAGCCCGAGATATTAAATCAGGTGATATTTTAAAGGTAAATTCCGGAAATCAGATACCTGCTGATGGCGATATTTTGGAAGGACAGGCTTGGGTGGACGAATCTATGCTAACCGGAGAAAGTCTACCTATTGAAAAACTCAAATATGATGCTGTCATTGGTGGTACCTTACTAACTGAAGGAAATATCAGAATCGTGGCGACCAAAGTTGGGTCTAAAAGTGTACTGTATCAAATTATTCAATTAATTAAAGATGCACAAAGTAAAAAGCCACCTATTCAAAAATTCGGTGATAAAGTAGCCGCATATTTCGTCCCAATAGTCGTTACGATATCATTTTTCACTTTTTTTATTACTTACTTTATTGCACAATTACCGCTCCAACAATCCCTCATGAATGCGATAGCTACACTTGTTGTATCTTGCCCATGCGCCATGGGGTTAGCAACACCTACAGCTGTCATGGTTGGTCTGGGAAGAGCCGCAAAAAAAGGAATACTGATCAAAGGCGGAAGCACCATTGAGGAGATGTCCGATCTCAAACAGATGGTATTTGACAAAACGGGCACCTTAACAACTGGCGATTTTAATATCAAAGCGATTCAGACCTTTGGTATTGAACAATCGCAAGTCGAATCGATCATAGCACAATTGGAGAGTTATTCGAGTCATCCGATTGCCAAGTCGATCCGAAAACAACTCAAGGAGATAAAATCTTACCGCATTATCTTTAAGGAAGTCAATGAAATAAAAGGGAAAGGGATATTTGCTACAGACACAAATGGTAATAACTATTCCATTTGCAATGCAAAACTTGGTGAAAAGGATTACTCCAATCGCTATGATCTTGCCTTAACAATCAATGGCGTTGTAATTGCTGGTATTGTATTGGAAGATCAGATTAAGCCTTATGCAAAGGAACTCATCCAATACCTCAAAGATAAAGGGATACGCCCTATTCTTTTGAGTGGGGATCGACAAAGTAAATGTGAACGCACAGCACAAAAGCTTGGTATTGCTGATGTATACTGGGATAAGTCGCCAGAAGAAAAACTAGAAATATTGTTCAAGCTCAAAAAGAATGGCCCTACTGCAATGGTTGGTGACGGTATCAATGACGCTCCGGCATTAGCTGCTGCCGATGTTGGCATCTCGCTCGGTGATTCGACACATATTGCTATTCAATCGGCAAAGGTGGTTTTATTAAACAATGATCTCAAATCCATTGAAAAGCTGCTAAAGATTGGTCACCATACCCTATTGACAATAAAACAGAATCTATTTTGGGCCTTCGCGTACAATATTGTGGCCATACCGCTTGCCGCTGTGGGCTTTCTCGGACCTATGCTTGCAGCCTTAAGCATGGCCTTTTCAGACTTAATTGTCATAGGCAATTCGATTCGGCTCCGCTTTAAAAAAATCAAATAAAAACGATACCCCATAAGTACCAAGACAATCCATAAAAGATTGTCTTTTTTGTGTATATTAGGGCTTAAATCATTCGCTTTTGAGGTTAAATTTTTGTAACTTCGCATGCGTAGCAAGCCAGTTTACAGGGCTTGCTTACTAGTTTTATTGAAACCAAATTCATATGGCTGAAGAAACAGAAAACGACAACAATCTTGTTCCGGCAAACGACCGGATTATCCCAATCAACATCGAGGATCAGATGAAGTCTGCCTACATTGACTATTCCATGTCTGTCATTGTATCAAGAGCACTTCCTGATGCCCGTGATGGCATGAAACCAGTACACAGACGTGTTCTTTATGGCATGCTGGACTTAGGGGTTACCAGTGGCAAGCCTTACAAAAAGTCTGCCCGTATCGTCGGTGACGTATTAGGTAAGTATCACCCACATGGTGATTCGTCCGTTTATGACACCATGGTTCGTATGGCTCAAGATTGGAGTTTACGCTACCCTTTGGTAGATGGTCAAGGTAACTACGGTTCCATTGATGGCGATCCACCTGCGGCGATGCGTTACACTGAGGCAAGATTAAAGAAAATTGCCGAGGAAATGCTATCCGATATCAACAAAGATACTGTTGATTTCCAAAATAACTTTGACGATTCCTTACAAGAACCAACAGTCCTTCCTACGCGTATTCCAAACCTCCTGGTAAATGGAGCTTCGGGTATTGCTGTAGGTATGGCTACAAATATGGCTCCGCATAACCTATCTGAGGTTATCGATGGTACAATTGCTTTTATTGATAATCGTGATATTGAGGTTCCAGAATTGATGCAGCACATCAAAGGCCCAGACTTCCCTACAGGTGCATTGATCTACGGCTATGCCGGGGTTCAAGATGCTTGTAATACAGGACGCGGTCGTATTGTCATGCGTGCAAAAGCTGAAATAGAGGCAACCAAGTCTGGAAGAGAGCAGATTATTGTTACCGAAATTCCCTATCAGGTGAACAAGGCGAATATGATCGAGCGTACAGCCGAACTGGTTAATGAGAAGAAACTAGAAGGTATCTCTGCCATCCGTGATGAATCGGACCGTACGGGTATGCGTATTGTATACGACATCAAACGTGATGCAAATGCAAATGTTGTTTTAAACAATTTGTTTAAATACACAGCGCTACAAACTTCATTTTCAGTAAACAATATTGCTTTAGTTAAAGGAAGACCAATGCTGTTGAATCTGAAAGATATGATTCATGAGTTTGTGGAGCATAGACATGATGTAATCGTTAGACGTACACGCTATGAACTGGCAGAAGCTGAAAAACGTGCTCATATTCTAGAAGGGTATTTAATTGCCTTAGATCATTTGGATGAAGTCATCAAATTGATCCGTAACTCGGATACACCAGAAGATGCACGCGTTGGATTAATGGAGAAATTTGGCCTGTCCGACCTTCAGGCTCGCGCGATCCTCGATATGACCTTACGTCGTCTAACAGGACTGGAACGTGATAAAATCAAAGAGGAATATGCTGAATTGATGAAAACAATTGACTATTTGAAATCGATATTGGAAGACGAAGAGCTTCGTATGAAAATTATCAAAGACGAGTTAATTGAAATCAAGGAAAAATACGGTGACGAACGTCGATCTCAGATTGTACACTCTGCTGAAGATATGCGTATGGAAGATTTTATTGATGATGAAGAAATCGTTATCACAATATCCCACAATAGTTACGTAAAACGTACACCATTATCCGAATACAAACGCCAAGGCCGCGGTGGTCGTGGATCAATTGGCACAAACACACGCGAAGAAGATTTTACCGAGCATATCATCACAGCCTCAGCACATAATTATATGCTGCTATTTACAGAGGCAGGTCGCTGTTTCTGGTTGCGTGCATTTGAGATTCCTGAAGGAAGCCGTACTTCTAGAGGTCGAGCACTTCAAAATATCATCAATGTTCCAAAAGAAGAAAAAATCAAGGCCTTCATCCTGGTGAAGAACTTGAAAGACCAAGAATATTTGGAAAACAACTTCATTATTATGTGTACCAAAAAAGGTACGATTAAGAAGACGTCGTTGGAAGCCTATTCTCGTCCAAGAGCAAACGGTATCAATGCCATCAATATTAATGAAGGCGATCAATTAATTGAAGCTTGTTTGACTACTGGAAGCAGTGAAATTGTCATGGCTCTCCGTTCTGGTCGAGCAATTCGTTTCAATGAATCTACAGTGCGTCCAATGGGCAGAACGGCAACAGGTGTACGTGGTATCACCTTGGGAGCTGAAAGTGATGAA
The DNA here is from genome assembly GCF_007830445.1 of Sphingobacterium siyangense. GTDB lineage: Bacteria > Bacteroidota > Bacteroidia > Sphingobacteriales > Sphingobacteriaceae > Sphingobacterium > Sphingobacterium siyangense. The sequence goes on from NZ_VLKR01000001.1 coordinate 181,247, forward strand.
GTGATTGGCATGATTAGTGTGAATGATTCGGAAACTACCGTGTTGGTCGTTTCTGAAAAAGGATACGGAAAACGGACAGATATCGAGGATTATCGCGTAACGAATCGTGGTGGTAAAGGTGTGAAAACAATCAACGTTACAGATAAAACAGGCGAACTCGTTGCGATAAAAGGCGTTACAGACAACGAAGATTTAATGATCATCAACAAGTCTGGTATTGTTATCCGTATTGCTGTGGAAGAATTAAGAGTAATGGGACGTGCAACACAAGGTGTAAGACTCATTAATTTAAAAGATAACGACGAGATCGCTTCTATTACGAAAGTCGATCGTGAAGAAGAATCTGAAGAAGAGTCTGAATTGACCGAAGAGTCAACGGAAAATGGCGATTCAACTTCTGAAGAAAACACGGACTCAAACGAAGAATAAATAGTCTAATGAAAAACTTACTGATATCATTGTTAATATCTGCAAGTAGTTTAACTGTTGTTGCCCAATCCAATCTGAAAGAGGGCAGCAACAGTTTTGCTTTATATACCAAAACTGGCGAATTTAAAAATCTTGAAAATGCGCGAAAGTTTGCAGACGCCGCCTTCCAATCGAAGAAAGATTCGGCTTCTGTCAACAATAACCTTTTAAGAGCATTGGTATATAGCTCCTTGGCAGTTGCAGATTCAACAAGGAAGCAGCCATATAAAATGGATCCTATCGACGTATCCATCAAATCACTTAAGCTTCTGGATCAAAAAAAAGCACGTCGAAACTTTCCTGCAGAGATGGACTATATTCGTCAAAATCTTGCTGGAGCCATCTCCTATCAGGGAGCTTTGGCTTTAAAAGATGGCAAGTTTGACAAAGCGTATAAAGCTTACCTTCGAATAGATTCACTTGGCTTCAAAAATAATGATCTCAAATATAATCTGGCCGTACTCTCCGGCAAGAATAAAGATTATATGAATTCGATCAAATATTATGACGAACTCATTAAAAGTGAACATCCAAAACCTAATTACTTTCTTGAATTGGCACAGATTTATTCGCTCGGAGGTACTAAACAGGATGTCTTGAACGTTCTTGAAAAAGGACATGCTATATTTCCTGAAAATAAACAGATACTTTTTAGATTAATTGATGTGTATTCAGCCAATAATTCTTATGACGCTATCTTAAATGTCATTGCTGATGCCATTCGTTTAGAACCTGAAAATGTCGAACTGAACTATATTGCGGGCTATTCTTATGAAAACGCCAATGATATAAAACGAGCGAAAGAGTATTATAATAATGTATTGCGGTTGGATCCGAATAATTATGAATCTAATCTTGCATTAGGACTAATTAATCTGGAGACTTTATTAAAGGAACCTTCCAACCAAGATATACAAGAGTTGACCATCGAGTATTTGTTGAAGGCAAATGAGATTAAGCCTTATGATGTCAATGCGCTTAAAGCTTTGGCTAAATATTATAAGCTTATTGATGACGCATCACAATTAGACAGAGTGAATTTATTATTGAATCAATTAACAGTTAAATAGATATGAATTTAAAATCTCTATTATTATTAGCAGCAATAGGTACTGTATCTACCTCAGTTTCTTTTGCGCAGACGGGTAATGTTAAAAAGGCGAAGTCAGCCCTAGCGAAATTCCAAGAATTGAAAGACGCTGGTACAGTTCAATTGGGTATCTCCAATTTGAAATCGGCGAAAGAAGCTATTGACGCAGCTGTTGTCAATGACAAAACAAAAGATAATGCTGAAGCATGGACAGTATATGCATTGGTAAATGCAAATCTATCAACAATAGATAAGTCATCTGAATTAGCGAAATTAGCTGAGGACGGAATTGCCAGAGCAAAACAGCTCGATACAGATGGTGCAAATAAAGCGAATATTACTGTTGCAGAACAAATTCTGGGACAATATAACTTCAATTTGGGTGCAGAAGCCTATCAAGCACAAAAATATGCTGAGTCTTACAGCTCCTTTACAAAAGCATTGACATACCTTCCTGGAGATACATTAGTTACTTATTACAGTGGCGTTGCAGCACTATCAAACAAAGATTATAAGAATGCTGTGGAACGTTATAAAGAACTAATTCCAAGAAAAGATTTCTCTTCGCATAAAACGATTATGGTCGATTTACCTAAATTGTACCTCTCTATGCAAGATACGACTTCAGCACTTGAATATGCAAAAAAAGCAGCTGAAGCTTATCCAGATGACAATGCAGCAATGACTCAAAACATCGAATTGAATTTGATTACAGGTCATGAAAAAGAAACAATTGATGCCATTACAGCACAATTAGCAAAAGATCCAAACAATAAAAGCTTAAATTATTACTTAGGTATTGCCCAATCTTCAGCAAAAAATGAGGATGCAGCAGTTGCAGCATACAAAAAGGCTTTGGAAATCGACCCTAACTTTTTTGAAGCAAATACAAATTTGGCGATCACGTTGATGAACAAAACACGTGAAAAATTAAATGTTGTTAATAATAACAGAAAATTGACGCAGGCACAATATGATGCAGAATTAAATAAGATTAAAGCAGAATTAAAGCCAGTGCTTCCGTACTTGGAGAAAGCAGTTTCTTTGCAGCCCAAAAATGTAGATGCTTTAACGAATTTAAAGAACTACTATATTTTTATGCAAGACGAAGCTAAAACTGCAGAAATCAATGCTAAAATCAAAGAAGTAGAATAAAAAAATAAACTTTCATAAAAAAGCCCGCATAATAAGATGCGGGCTTTTTTATGAAAGTCTTTTTTGTGTTAAGCTAAAATGGCAATCAACTCAATCTGAAATATCAACGTACATTCCCCTCCTTTTCGAGGTAACAATTCTTCCTTTCCATAAGCCAGCTTTGGTGGAAGACACACTTCCCAGATTGACCCAACAGGCATCATTGAAATCGCTTCTTGCCAACCGACTATGAGTTCATTGATATAAAACGTTTCGGGACGCTTCCGCTTATACGAACTATCGAATACGGTTCCGTCTAAAAGCTCGCCTTTATAATGACAGATAACTTTCGCGGACTTTTTGGGAATCTGCCCCGCCCCCTTTGTTAATACCTTATAGTGCAAACCCGAGGCACATACAACAGCTCCATCTTGTTGTGCATACTTTTCCAAAAAGACCTTTCCTGCCTCCAGATTCTTTTCCGCAAGCGCTGCTGAACTTAACTTATTTTTCTTTCTCTGAACCAAAACTCAATTGATTAAAATTCAATATTGCTAATTATTTATGATATTCTCAAAATAACAGCTTTTTCTCCTTTTTACGAAAAAAGACCGGGTTTTTGTTCAATACTGTACCTTTATCAGCGTAGCTTTGCATCTAAGGTTTTCTCGAAACTGAACGCCTTACTCACAGGACAGTTTTCCTTTGCTTTATGCGCTATTGTTTGAAACTCAGCTTCTGTAATCGTTGGGACCTTTCCTTTCAGCTCCAGTTCAGATCGCACAATTGAACCATTTTCGAAAACAATTGTCGACACTGTCGTTAATTCCTCGGGAACAAAACCAGACTCAGAAAGATAAGCGCTCAATTGCATGGTGAAACATCCAGCATGCGCTGCTGCCAATAATTCTTCGGGATTTGTCCCAATACCATTTTCAAAACGTGTCGAAAATGAATATTGCGTATGATCCAACGCTGTACTGTCTGTAGTCAGACTACCTTTTCCTTCTTTCAAATTGCCATTCCATTGGGCTGTTGCTTTTCTTCTCATGTTTTCTACGATCAATTATTCAATTTAATTTTTCCTATGTCAATTTCTCCTGTCGCGTTTCTAACTTTTCAGGTATCTTTTATAGAACAAAGAGTCGATCAAAAAGTTGTACACTATTGAATAAATTGATGTCGCATTTTAGACAGCGCTTACGTTAACACTTGTATTAAAACTAAACTCATGAATAAACTATTGTACCTTTTTATCTTTGTAATTGCGTTCACTTCATGTAAAACTCGTCAAGTCAAAGAACAGGCTTTAATACAAGACTGTCCTGAAGAGAAGATTGTTAATAAAATCCCCGGTCCTCCAGTAAAGGGTGAATCTGAAAAAGTTTACTATATCTATCAAGGCAAAAGAATTTCACCAAAACAATTTGATCAAGAATGGCTCGAAAAAAATTGTGATATTAAAGAGACAGTTGTTTATTGATTTTATTTCTAAAAACAAGCACAAAGACGTAATTTCGCCTAAAATTTTTTATAATGACAATTTCTCTTCGGGAGGTCAATCAAAAGATTTTAGGCTATGTCTCTTTAACTTTCCTTGGTTATTTCACAATCGGCCTATCGCTTGCAACCCTTCCCATCTTTATTCATCAAACTTTAGGATTTAATACAATTATTGCGGGATTGGTCATTAGTGTTCAGTATGTCGCTACATTCTTACTCCGCGGTTATGCAGGAAAAATTGTAGACACCAAGGGTCCCAAGATTTCAGTTTCGCGCAGCATGTTATTTTTTGCATTATCAGGACTCCTTCTGCTCCTTGTTTTTTTATTTAAATCACAGCCTTTTATCAGTTTAGGGCTTCTGCTTATTACCCGTTTGTTTACTGGAATTGGAGAGGGGCTGGTGGGTGCGAGCCCTATAAATTGGGCATTAATGGAACTCGGCGATGAACATGCCGCAAAAGCAATTTCTTTCAACGGAATAGCCAGCTATGGTGCATTGGCAATTGGTGCACCCTTAGGTGTTTTGATGGTGGATCATATCAATTACGAAGCTTTAGCTCTACTTACCAGTGCAGTTGGCCTCCTTGGTTACTTTTATTGCCGCGCTAAAACACCCTACCAAGTCGCACGTAAAAAGGCTGAAAAAGTGAGTTTTAAACGCGTATTGCTTTTAGTAGCGCCCTTTGGAATCTGTCTTGCTCTAGGAGGTCTAGGCTTTGGCAGTATCTCCACTTTTATGACGCTTTACTATGAACATTTCAATTGGCAAAATGGCGCAGCTTGCTTAACTATATTTGGCGTATTCTTCATTTTAACACGGCTTATTTTCAATAAGGTTATTGACCAATATGGCGGGCTTAAAGTTGCTTTAGTGAGTCTTTTCGTTGAAACATTAGGTCTCATGGTTATCGCAGTGGCTATTGATCCATTATGGACCCTATTGGGCGCAGCATTAACGGGTTTTGGCTTCTCACTGGTATTTCCAGCGCTTGGTGTCGAAGCCATTAAGCGGGTAGATCAAAGTCAACAAGGCTCTGCTCTGGCTGCTTACGGACTATTTATAGACATTTCACTAGGTATCACAGGCCCTTTAATTGGCTTTGTGGCCAATAATATGGGTATGACAGCGATATACCCATTTAGTACCATTATAGTCTCTATTGGTTTTGCCGTTGTTGGAAACCTACTCTATCAAAAGCGGCGGGAGCTGACACCATAGTCTCCCAAACATATAAACATAGCATCAAAGATATACCTACAAAAAGAGCGGATAATGTTTAAACATTATCCGCTCTTTTTGTAGGTATATCCGTTAAAATTAACCTTCAATACTAGGTACACCAACAACTTCATTGGTATCAGCGTTGTAATCGATACCGTCGAAATTGAAACCGAACAAATTGAAAAACTCGTTACGGTAACCTTCAATGTCTGAAATTTCGGCTAAATTTTCAGTTGTTGCTTTCTCCCATAATGCTGCAACTTCAGCCTGAACATCTTCACGCATTTCTAAGTCATCAACACGGATACGACCTTTGTCATCAAGCAATACCTTTCCGTCAGCGGTATAAAGTCGCTCAGCAAACAAACGTTGCATTTGTTCAATTGTACCTTCGTGAATACCTTTTTCCTTCATAACTTTATACAATAAAGAAATGTATAAAGGAACAACTGGAATAGCTGAACTTGATTGTGTAACCAAGGCTTTATTCACCGATACATAGGATACACCATTAATATCGCTCAAAATCGCGTTTATTGCAGGCACTGTTCCTTCTAAATCATCCTTTGCACGACCAATCGTACCATTACGGTAAATTGGATAAGTAAGTTCAGGACCTATGTAAGAATAGGCAACTGTTTTTGCTCCTTCAGCTAACACACCAGCAGCTTTAAGATCTTCGATCCAAAACTTCCAGTCTTCTCCACCCATAACAGCTACAGTATTCGCAATATCTTCTTCATTTTCAACAGGCTGAATGGTAATGTCTGAAATTACACCTGTATGAAAATCTACCGTTTTGTTGGTAAAAGGTTCTTGTATCGGTTTCAAAACAGAAGCGTGTGCTACGCCAGTTTTTGGATGCGTACGACGTGGTGATGCCAAACTATAAACCACTAGATCAACCTGTCCTAGATCCTTTTTAATAAGTTCAATAGTTTGTTTTTTCACTTCGTCCGAAAAAGCATCGCCATTGATACTTTTGGCATATAATCCCGCCTCATGGGCTTCTTTCTCAAAAGCTGCCGAATTGTACCATCCAGCAGTTCCTGGCTTGCCTTCTGCTGCAGGTTTTTCAAAAAATACACCGATTGTAGCAGCTCCAGAACCAAATGCTGCAGAAATCCGAGATGCAATACCAAATCCAGTAGAAGCACCGATTACCAATACTTTCTTTGGACCATTCGCGATCTCACCTTTGGATTTCACGTATTCAATTTGATTTTTAATGTTTTGCGCAGCCCCTTGTGGATGCGAGGTTAAACAAATAAAACCTCTAGTTCTTGGTTGTATAATCATCTTGATTAATTTTCTTACTACTTGTTTTATTGATTAGGCAAAATAAGGAATTTTAAATGAGAAAATCGCGATAAAAATCAATTAGTTTTTGTTTCATTTCCATTTGAACGGACATTTGCTTACTTTCACAAAGTTAAGTATACATCGCACTCCTTTTATTTATGCCAATCCAATTTACAATAAAAAAGAATAAAAAAAATGCACTTTTTTTAGGAACGCTAGCTGCATTATTTTTTGCCAGCACCTTCGTTCTAAACCGAATTATGGCAGTCTCCGGTGGAAGTTGGCAATGGACAGCCTCTTTACGTTTTATTTGGATGCTTCCAATCTTACTTATCATTGTTGCCATAAGAGGAAACCTCATCGATTTACTCAAAGAAATCAGATCCAACCGTTGGCAATGGCTTCTTTGGAGTACGATCGGATTCGGGCTATTCTATGCAACACTTACCTATGGCGCAAATTATGGCCCATCTTGGCTCGTAGCTAGCACCTTCGAATTCACCATTATAGCCGGCATGTTTATTGGTCCGCTACTTGATAAAAAAGGGCAACGAAAAAGCATTTCAAAAGCTTCACTCCTCTTCTCCATCCTTATTTTTTTAGGTATTCTTTTGATGCAAATTTCAGAAGCTCAATCAACCTCCTTAAACACAATGCTATTGGGAACCATCCCGGTGTTGATCGGCGCTATTGCCTACCCCTTAGGTAACCGTAAAATGATGAAAATATCGAACAATAGATTGGATGCTTTTCAACGTACACTCGGCATGACACTCTGTAGTATGCCATTTTGGATTATCCTGAGCCTATTTGGCTATTTAGATAATGGCCTGCCCACTGATAGTCAACTTTTCCAAACCTTTTTAGTAGCCATTTGTTCGGGAGTGATTGCCACACTTTTATTTTTCTCAGCTACCGATTTCGTTCATCAGGACCATAAAGCATTGGCAGCTGTAGAGGCAACACAGGCTATGGAAGTCATTTTTACGTTGGTTGGCGAAATTCTTATCCTGCAGGCGGCGCTTCCAAATGTATATTCCTGTATTGGTATTGTCATGGTGGTCATTGGTATGATTTTACATAGTCGCACAAGTTAATAATACCTCACCTTTCATCTGCTTGTAATGTTCTGCTTATTTTACTCAGGTTTAAACTATTGGCCATTGCTGAGAAAATATCATAATAAGTTCCTTTATGTGCGTATAGATCTTCATGTTGCCCTTTCTCCACCACCATTCCCTTTTCCATAACCACAATGGCATTGGAATCGATGATCTGAGAGATACTATGGGAAACGATAATTACTGTACGGTCTTTCTTTATGGCATCCAAACTATTTTTAATCTGTTCGGTCGCGATGGCGTCCAAATTAGCCGTAGGCTCGTCGAGAAAAATAATCGGTGGATTTTTTAAAAATAAACGGGCTATGGCGATCCGCTGCTGTTGGCCCCCTGATAGTGACTGCGCATCTGAATCATAACCTTTGGGCAGATCCATAATCTGCTCATGAATATAGGCTTTCTTGGCTGCTTCAATAATTTCTTCCCTAGAACTTCCCATCTTACCATACTCGATATTTTCAAAGATAGTCCCTTTAAAAATATGATTACGCTGCAAAACCATACCGATATGTCGACGGAGAAACGCTGTATCATACTTTGCCAGATCTACCCCATCCAAAAAAATTTGGCCACTGCTAGGTTCATAAAATTTATCCAATAAGTTGATAATCGTGCTTTTCCCGGCCCCACTCAGCCCCACTAAAGCTGTGATTTCATTCGGCTTGATCTCAAAATTCACGTCCTTTAAAGCAACGGTTCCATTTGGATATTCAAAAAATACATTCCGTAACGCCAAATGTCCTTGAATATGTGCTGGCTTATAATCACCCTTTGATTCAATATGCTCGTCAGATTCCAAAATTTCGAAGAAAGATTCTGAATAGATCAGGGCATCGTTTACCTCATCATAAATACGGTGCAACTGACGTATCGGCGCCGAAACGTTATTAAATAACATGATATGAAACATAATCGCACCAATAGTAATTTGGCCAGAGAGAACAAGATAAGCTGTTAAAACGATGATAATGACGACAGCAATCTGTTCGACAAAATTTTTAATGCTATCATAAAGAAAACTCGTTTTTCGAGTTTCCATTTGATTCTCCGTCATTTCAAATTGGATCTTTTCATGACGTTTAGCTTCTTCTGGCTCCCGAACGAATGATTTAATTACTAAAATTGAATCGATCAAACTAATGATCCGGTTATTTTTCGACTCCCTGTAATTGCGCATCTGCCGCCTAAAGCCTGTCAACTTGGAGGCTTGAGTCTGACTAATATAAAGGTACAAAGGAATAACAGCCACTCCCACCAGCCCTACATATACATTAGCATAGAACATACAGATTAATGCTATGATTGCATTTGCAAACAAAGGCAGAATATCAATAAAGAAATTTTGGACTAAACGTGTCAACGAGCTAATACCGGCGTCTATTCGGGTAGCCAATTTTCCACTTTCATTATCACTTGAGGTATAAAAGGCTAACTTATAGGTTAAAATGCGGTTTACAATGGATTGAGAGAAGTCCCGTGCGTATAAATTCGAAGTTTCTCTCCGTAAAATTTCTGACCAAACTGAACAAAAGCGTAGACAATTTCTTTAATTAACAAAATAATACTGATCATGCCCACTAGATACATGCCTTTTGATAAGGGTTCTTTGGCGACCATCAGATCATTAATCCGATCGACGGTATAACGTAAAATAAAAGCGTTTATTTGCGCAGCAAAAGACCCCACTACCGTTAATAGCAAGGTATAAATAATCAACTGACGATAAGGTTTGGCAAAGGGAACAATTTTTTTAAATAATTGCGGGATAGTCATTGAAATTGATTTTAATATAGAGGAAACAACTAATCTAGGGACATTGTTTAAATGAAAGCATAAAATCAATGTGATCGCAATGACATACTACGACAAAAAAGGCGTATCGTTTCAGGATACGCCTTTTTAATAATTTATGGTAGCCGTAATATTAACCAAAAATTCGGTTTAATACTTTAGCTAGCCTTAAGCCACCTTTTAGCATACATTGCTCCATAATATCCTTGTTTTGATAAACATAGGAGTACGATAAATTGGCATTATTAGCTACGTCAGCGTAAATCTTTTCAGCCAATTGATTTGACTCATACAACCAGTTAGCGAGCTCTCCAGCTGCCAGCTGTTCATTCTCTTTTTTGTTATTCACATCTAAAACAGTTGCAAACTCGGTATAACTATACTTCTCATTGTCTACCAAATCACTATCCCAAACACGGTGAATATTTGATTTTTTTCCAAACCAGCTTACTTCAATCTTATTACCACCTTGATCCTCGGCACGGCTAACATGCATGGGTTGATGCGCATCGCCCAGAATATGGATCAAGAAATACAGGTTTTGCTTTTGTTGATCCATTGGAATAGTCTTATCTGCAAAGGATTTCTCAATACGGAGCGCTGTCTTATACAGATTCTCATCAGCTGAATTTTCTAAACCCAATTGAAAATCGGCCCAGGGTAAATTTGAGTTTAAATTTATAAAATGAGAATTCCCCAGTTTTTTAAATTCAGGATTGGGATCTGATTTGATAAAATCCCCCCAGTTGGCCCAATAGGCCAGCTTTTGCTGTCCAATAATTTTTCCAATATTCTTTTTGGCTTTTTTAGTCAAATGGCGTTCCGCAATTTCAGCCACGACACGATGCCCTGTTGTCCCCCACGCAAATACCGAAGAAAGTTGAAAACACAATGCCATTGCCAGCAAACCCTTGATCATTTTTCTCATTAGATTGTTGTTTTAAATGATGACGAAGCTCCTACCTGTTAGAAAAACGCCGTTCGCTCCCACAAACTGGAGTTGAAAAGCGGAATCAGACCTGTAATAACTCATCTTACTATACTGAATGTTAATTATTTGAAAATATCGAACGTATACTTAGCCGAAGACCAAAACTCATCCAAAGCAATTATTCGAGGCTTAAAAAAAGAAATGAGCTCGGCCCAGTCATCCTCTTTAAAAACACTGTAACCGGTTAAGCTTGTATAGATCCGACAAATCGGCTTTCCATATTCGTCCATTCCGTCCATATCCCAAATCCACTCTTCTTCAAGAAGATCCTGCAACAATGCTTTAAACTGAAGAAATTGTTCTGCCATTAATGCCCTGAGCCCAGCATCAGGTTGGGACCACTGTATCGCAATAGTTGCCAGCTTCTTATCCGCATCCATTCTGAAGTATAAATGCTTAATACCTGTCCTGTAGTTAATCCAATTTGCCTTCTCCCCATCTGCCGATGCATGTAAAGCCATAAATTGTCCAAACTTCGTCCAGAATAACTGTTTCAATTGTTTTATCTCTTCCCTTGAATACACCGATACAAATTTTTAGTCAACAAAATTAGTAAAATAGCTCGGTATGTCTAAACCTTATTGGTATCAAAATTGTTGTTTTAACAATAAACATATTCGAAGATGAACATGGATAAGAAAAAATCACTGTTACTATTAACTGGCATAGCACTTGGGGCTGTGGCTTATAACGCCTTTAAACCTGTCGTCTCGCGACCTGATGTCGTGGATCCATTTGATTTGGATAAATATCTTGGAAAATGGTTTGAAATAGCCAGACTCGACTTCTATTGGGAAAAAGGCTTAAGTCAAGTTTCCGCAGAATATAGCAAAAATAAAAATGGCACAATACGTGTCAATAACCAAGGGTACTCCGAAGACAAAGAACGCTGGAAACAGTCTATCGGAAAAGCCAAATTTGTCAACAGCCCCAATGAAGGCGCACTTAAAGTATCGTTCTTTGGTCCTTTCTACAGTGGATATAATATTGTAAAAATAACGCCGGATTATAAATACGCACTCGTTTTTGGTGACAATCTAGACTATATGTGGATTTTAGGCCGTGAGACAGAGATTCCAGATAAAATCAGAAATGAATTTTTAACCTATGCCCTGCAATGTGGCTATGAAACCGGCGATCTTGTATGGACCAAACATTAGTCGAAGATCGGAGCTAATAGCGGGTAGTTTAACGTCTTGTCCTGTGTGAGTACATCAGCTATTTCCTCAATATCTTCCGGCGTGATTGCATTTCTGATACCTGCATTGTAGAGATTTACAAGAAATAGGGCACCAGCACGTTTTTCGTTGAGTGGCAAAATTGAACTCCCGACATAAAAATTTAATACAGATACTGCATAATCACCAAACACGTTAAAACCGAAATCACCATTTTTCTGTAGGCAATAACGCATCATTTTTTCAAAATCAGAACGCAAAGTATCTTTAATCTCAGTAGTCATGAAAATCTTTTTAGAGGCACAGGTACTCGAAATAGCGCATAGCATCATACACTTCTCTCCTGGCAGGACAAAAATGCAAAAAATATCCCAAACAATGTACCGCTAAGCAGTAGATTGTTTGGGATAAACTATGCGTTATGCTGCGACTAGGTTACAATGCTTCTGCATGTTGAGAAACATCCAAACCAAGCTCTTCATCTGTCTCTTCGACGCGTAATGGAGCAATAAGATCGGTGATCTTCAATAGCACAAGTGAACCAACGAAGGCAAAAAATGACACGGCAAATAGTGCGACCATATGGACAAAAAACAACTTCGTTTCGCCAAAAAATAAACCATTGTCCACAACAACAGGATTAATGTTATGATGGGCAAACACACCGGTAAGTACCATACCAACCATGCCACCTACCCCATGACAAGGGAATACATCCAAGGTGTCGTCGATACTTGTTTTACTTCTCAGATATACAACCAGATTACTAACCAACGCGCCAACCAAGCCAATGATCATCGCATGTGGAATACTGACAAAACCAGCTGCTGGTGTAATCGCAACCAAACCAACAACGGCACCGATACATGCCCCCATTGCTGAAGGTTTCTTTCCACGTATGATATCAACAAATATCCATGCCATGGCGGCCATTGCTGATGCTGTAGTCGTTGTCGCAAAAGCGTAAGCTGCCAAAGAATTTGCTCCACCAGCTGAACCTGCATTAAATCCAAACCAGCCAAACCACAAGAGTGCTGTACCTAATATCACGTAGCTTATGCGCGCCGGATTATGAATTTGCATTTTACGTCCTTTTAAATAAATCGCTGCTGCCAATGCTGCCCAACCTGCCGACATGTGCACAACTGTACCCCCGGCAAAATCAAGAACACCAAATTTTGCTAATATACCTTCAGGGTGCCAAGTAGCATGTGCCAACGGCATATAAATAAAAATACTGAACAGAATAATGAATAGCATAAATGAATTAAAACGAATACGTTCCGCAAAAGCCCCCGTAATCAATGCTGGTGTGATAATCGCAAACTTTAATTGAAACATCGCAAACAAAACCAAAGGTATAGTGGGAAGCGCTCCCCAAGCGACATTCCCTAATGTACCTTTCATCATAAAAAATGTACGCGGATCACCGACAATACCACCGATATCATCGCCGAAAGCCAAACTGAAGCCAACAATGACCCAGAGGATTGTCATTAAACACATACATATAAAGCTTTGCATCATCGTTGAAATTACATTCTTCTTGCTAACCATACCGCCATAAAAAAAGGCAAGTCCAGGTGTCATAATTAACACCAATGCAGAAGAAGTTAACAACCAGGCCGTATCTCCCGTATCAAATTCTGCCTTGTTTAAATCAGACAAGTCGATGGACGGAAATACAAGTCCCAATACTCCCAAAAGAACTAGAACAATGAGTGGAATAATTTTTTTCATTTGTTTAAACTGATTAGTGTTTTCAATATATTAATAAAATTGTTAAAAAAATACAAGAACAAAACAAAAACCTACTTTCCCTTATAATTTTTTCAAATATAAACTCTTTTTGTTAAAAAAATACTATGTCATTTTATTTTTTATGATTTTTTTTACATAATTTCACAAAAACAAACACAAAAACCATAATTACCAATTAATTTTTAAACAAAAACCAATACAAAACAGATAAAACAAAAGAATTAAGCCTTAAAAAATCAAACAAATCAAACTTAAACCAAAAAAAACATGAAAAAACTTCTAACAACCATCTTTTTATCACTATTTCTAATAAAAACAGCGACATCACAAGAAGAAACAAAAGAAAAAGGGATAGAAATATCCGGATCAGTGGATACCTATTGGAAATATGATTTTCAAAACAAACCTAACATCAACACCTATTTTACCGAAGACAACAACTCCGTCTCTATTGGGATGGTGGATTTGGCTGTAAAAAAGAAGTTTAAAAAAGCATCATTTGTCGGAGAATTATCTTTTGGCCCCAGAGGGCAATATCGATCCATTATGAATGGCGACGGCCAGGCTGGCGACGACAAAAACAGTTTTCATATCCAAAATCTATATGTAGGCTATGATCTAACCGAGAAACTCAATCTTACTGCAGGATTCATGGGAACATTTGTGGGTTTTGAAGTGATATCACCAACCTACAACTTCCATTATTCAACTTCTTATTTATTCGGCGCCGGCCCATTTCAAGACGCTGGTTTAAAAGCTACGTATAGTTTCTCAGATAAAGTGGCTTTAATGGTCGGACTATTTAACGACTGGAATGTCTATCAAGATATGAACGGAGTTTCCCATGTCGGCTCCCAACTAGCCTATACCCCCAATGATAAAAGCAGCTTTTATCTCAATTTCCTGACAGGATCCTCTGCTGGCGGTAAAACCAATTACAGCTCTGGAACCTTGGTCGATCTCGTTGCTAATTATGACTTCACCTCCAAATTTTTCCTTGGTTTAAATGCTACAAATTATAAAAAGAGAGATGGTGGGGGTTACTCTGGAGTAGCACTTTACCCTAGAATTCACTTTTCAGAACATTTCGGCCTAGGATTACGCGAAGAGTTTTTCCAAACGCATAAAGAGGAAGAAAATGGAATCCCTAGTTCCAATATCCTCGCAACCACATTGACAGCAGAATATAATTACCATGGATTCAAATTTATTCCCGAAATCAGAATTGACAAAGGAAATACCGAACGATTCATCAAAAACGATCTAAGCCCAACCAAATCTGCAGGACAATTTCTGTTGGCCTGTGTCTACAGTTTCTAAACAACATTGCATTACACATAAAAGGAAAGAGCAGGTTCCAGTGGAATCTGCTCTTTTTTATTTTCACAGCGGTCTAGTTATGCTGCACAAAGCAATTATCGAACACTTATCGAAACATGCCGATCCATAATACGATCAGATTCTGGCGCATCGGCCTTATACTTAGCAAACTGTGAGCCGTACCCCTCTGCACCTATCACCTGTTTGGAAAGCTGCTCTTTACTCAGGTAATCCTTTACAGCCGTTGCCCGCTCAAGCGATAACTTTTTATTAAAATCCTCATTGCCCGTTTTGTCGGTATAGCCACCGATCTTAATATTAGCTGCAGGAAAAGCCTTTAATATCGCTGCAAGATTACTTAGTTGCACCTGACTTTCAGGCAGTACCTCGGCTGTACCTGTTTTGAAATTCAGGTTATCGAAATCAAACCAGGTATTTTTCAGGGAATCTTCACCCATCGATTTATAATCGGATTTTAAAAATTGGACCAAGTGATCCTCTATCCCGCCTTTAAAAGCAGCAAGTTTGACACCGTTTGGTAGGATGACCTCCGTTTGCTCGCGCTCGACCATACCGGAACCCGTTTTCATAGTATCTGACTCTACCGTTGTCTTATTTACACTGGTGTCGGTAGCACCGTCTTGCTTGCTTCCACTACAGCCTTTTCCAAATAAAAACCAAAGTGCAGCCAATACGACCAGGGCGATTAAAATCTTCCACCAACCGCCACCCGAACCGGTTCCAGCGATTGCTGCCCTGGACTCTTCCGCTCTTGGCAGTGACAAGGGCTCTTTATGTGCTTCCAGTTCATTTGCCGGATTAATGGGTATTGACTTATGACTATCCACCTCCTTAGCAACATCAGCAGGAATTGCATGTTCAGTCGCGGATTCTTCCGGTGCAGAAAAATGCGCACCATCAAAAAGCTTCCCAAAGGCGCCTAAGCCTAACCCAGCTGGAACAGCAGCAGCAAAAGCGGTTTTATTTTCCTCCAAAACATGACCGATACGATCAAAATCCCAATTTTGGCCCTTATTTGTTAGACTGGAGAATATCGCGGGCAAAGAAAAATTCATTAATTTCCCAATGGAACTGCCATCATACCCCAAATAACCGGCAACAGTACTCAAAACAGTATCCAGACCGTCACCAAATATTGATCCCAATAAACCCTGAGCATTCTCGCCTTTCACAGCAGGATCCCCTGCGGGCTCATCTGCTTTGGTCACACTACCGAGAAGCTCGTGGAAATCAAAATTCGCAAAGTGCTGCTTAGCCCTTTCAAGTATCTCCGAAATCCCACTACCGGAATCGGAATGCTGGCTTAAACCTAAAAACAAGGCGGGAATTGTTACATTCAAACCCTGCTTTACCCCCTCTTTATCCTGATTTAAAACTTGCCCTATCTGAGCGACCGCCTCTTCGTCAAAAAAGTCCTTCGCCCCTTTTAAAAGCTGATTTTCCATAATCTTTGTTTATTTATAGTTTATATAAAACTCTAACAAACAAAGGTTTAATTTGTTTACCCTACACGATTTAACGATCAAAATCACCCGAAAGCCATTTTGGTAGAACAAACTCGGATGCCAGGTGTGCCCATTGATAACTTTGCCAATCAGCTCTACTGATCCACAGCACTTCTTCCAGTTCTTCATAGGGCTCAAATGCATATTGCTCTGCAAGTTTAATTAAATAGATATAGCCCACGACCACCGTATTTACTTCATTTACAGCCTGTGTACTGTGACTACCGATAAAGCTTATTTCCATTCTGCTCACATCATACCGAAGCTCCTCTTTCAGTTCACGAATTAAGGTCTGCTCACGGCTTTCTTCTGGCCCTACCTTCCCTCCAGGTAGCTGAAAATAGCTAGACCCTTTTTTACGAACCATTAGCAAATCTCCTTCCGGAGCAAGCATCACCGCCGAGCAAATAACAATTTTGTCCATATCATTTATTTCAGATCACAAAACTAACTTTTTATCCATCATCGAAGAAATATCTCCCCCGCATTCAAGACAGCTCTTTAAAATAAAATTTTACCGCAATAAACGCCTTATCATTGAAAATCTGTTACAGTTCACAAAACGAATAGTAAGGTTTAACAGCAAATCTATTTCCTTCAACTGCAATAAAATTGCAAATAATAAACTAATTATCTAAGTTTAAGGTATAAAACGATAATCTATACTTCCATATATGAATCGAAGATTAACCTGTTTAATACTAAGCATATTGTTTCTATTGCCGGGATGCCAGCAGGACAAGAAAAACACAGCAAAAACCAATCAGCAAACTGAGCAGCAAAAACCTACTCCACCTAAAGAGCAGGTTGAGCAGAAAAAAATATTTACCGCTGAGGATATTACCTTAAAAAAAGAGCTGCTTTACAACAAATACACCCTGGAAGACAGCTATCCTTACAAAGACACCACACGCGGTTTTCAATGGGAAAAGATCAAAGAACGCCTGGCCTTTATCGAAAATTTTCAACAGACACCATCACTGTATGGGGTTCTACAGAATTATCAAAATGAAAAAGGCGAAGCCCCAACAATACAGGACTATAAACGGGACTCTTATAAACGCGTATCCGACAGTTTCAACGTTGAACGCTATCAAGCGGCACCACTCTACGATCTTAACAGCGCCAAAGCTGTTCGTTACGGTCGGGACGGCTGGCTTGTCCGCATACAAGGCCCCGACAGCATAGCTCGAATTCCGATTGAAGGTATTTCATTCGAAGGAAAATATACGGTTCCCAAAAGATATCTGCGTATTATTAGCGACACTGTGCAGTTCAAGATCATCAATGTCGTCGATGTAAAGAACCAAAATATCTGTACCTTGGAAAAAGTCGGAAACGAATGGCTTATCCGAAGCATGAATCCTGTGACGAGTGGTCGGCACAAACCTCCCCATGCCCAGGAAACACCAACAGGCCTCTTTGTTGTTCAGGAACACAAATCCAAGATGTTTTATTATGAAGACGGCACCAAAACTTACGCCGGATTCGCGCCTTATGCCACTCGATTTACCGCCGGAGCCTATATACATGGAGTTCCAGTCAACAATCCCAATGGCAGCATTATCGAATATAGTGAGAGCCTAGGCACAACCCCCAAGTCGCATATGTGCGTCAGAAATGCGTCATCTCACGCTCAATTTGTCTATAAACGGTCAAAAGACCTCGCTTCACTGGTCGTTGTTATTGATTAACAATATTTAACATTCTGTAAATCAAATATGTATTAACTTTAATAATTAATTTTGTAAACATCTACACAGAAAAGGGAGAAGAATGGGAAATACGTTTATGTTTCTTTTGATGGCACTCAATACAGCATTGTCCTCACAAGAAGAATTAAAAACAACAGATCAACAAACCACCAGCACTCATCGTATCAATGTCGAACGTCAACACACCGAAGTTGACTCGTTGTATGATGAAATGAATCTAGGCAAAGTATTAAAATACGAAGCGTTTCGTCAAGCAATGGAAGGCAGAAAAGAACTTCCGATCCACAACAAGGACATCATGACCGTCATTGACTTTTCATTGGCATCAACGGAAAAAAGACTTGTGGTACTCGACCTTGCGCACAAAAAAGTACTTTTCAACACACTGGTTGCGCATGGAAAAAATAGCGGAGAAAACTATGCCGTCAATTTTTCAAATCAACAGGAGTCACTTAAAAGTTCTTTAGGGTTCTTCACAACAGAAAATACGTACAACGGCGAGAATGGCTACTCCTTGGTATTAAATGGTCTTGAAGAAGGTATAAATGACAATGCAAAAGCAAGATACGTTGTGATGCATGGCGCCGATTACTGTAGCACAGGTACAATAGCAAGTTTAGGCAGACTCGGTAAAAGCTACGGCTGCCCCGCAGTACCAAGGGAATTTGCAGGCCCTATCATTAACACCATCAAAGATGGAACGTTGTTGTTTATTTATGCAGACAACTCCGAATATCTCACAAAGACACACTTGATCCATCAACCCAATATATTGATGGCACAATTTCAAAAAAGACCGCCTGCATTTGATCACGAAGGCTAATAAATAAAAAAAGCCTGACGGAAATACTTCATCAGGCTTTTTTTTTATAAATTGTCTTTCGATACACCGCTACCGGACCAATACGACCCTAAGATTTATGCTTTTTCTTAAATTTCAACATCCAATTGTAAATTGCATCATCATGGAACAATCGCTCCACACTTCCATGCGTCCCCCCTTTTATCACATTTAAGCTCACATTTGCATCCGGATCTTCTCTTTTAATCGCATTCATAATTTTTCTGGACTCCGAAATTGGCACTGCACGGTCAGCGGTACCATGATGAAGCCATATCGGCACCTGCGTCAGGTTAGAAGCATACTGACTCGATCCGCCGCCACATATTACTACTGCAGCAGCCACCCTTTCGGGATATTTACCAGCCACATCCATGGTGCCATAGCCCCCCATACTCATGCCGCAAACGTAAATACGGTCGGGGTCAGCATTGTAATGTTCAATAACATAGTCAACAATTTCGATTACTTTGTCCGGATCCCATCCTCCCCGGGACTGTGGCGCAACAATTATCCCAGGTACCTCCTGCCCTTTGTTGATGGCATACAATACACCATAACGCTTTACACGATCTAAATTTGTCCCGGACAAACTTCTTCCATGTAAAAACACAAATACAGGTTGTTTTTCAGATTCCAATGAATCTGGTGCGGCATCTTTCAATAAAAAAGGATAAGCAGTTTCTCCTTTTATAGCATGTATTTCCTGCGCGTTTACGCGCATCAACAGCATAAAGAAAAAACAGATATACAGGTAAACTTTTCGCATATTTCTTGTCTATGACTATCTAGCTTAATTTTGGAGCACTAAAAATACAATTAAATGACTTTTATGACACGCATTTAACATGTTTTAACATTTCAATTGCGACAACATTACACTTTAGCACAACGCAAAGACGACATCCCATATTTGCCCCAAACTGATCATTTGGAAGATTCCATCCAATTATAATTGCATTTCATGCCAAATTTATCTTAGTTTGTAACATTGCGCAAAATATCCAAGCTCTCACATGAAAATATTGCATACCGCCGATTGGCATTTAGGAAAACGATTGGACAGTTTCTCCCGGATAGATGAACAAGTACTGGTCATGAATGAAATCGTTGATATCGCAGACCGGGAAAACGTGGATCTCGTGATCATCGCAGGAGATCTGTTCGATGCCTTCAATCCCGGTGTGGAAGCCATCGAGCTATTCTACCGAACAATCAAGCGTCTTACCAAGAATGGCATACGCCCAGTACTAGCAATCGCGGGCAATCACGATTCACCCCATTTGATTGACGCGCCCGATCCTTTGGCACGAGCGTCGGGCATCATCCTAATTGGGCATCCGCATGCTGTGGTTACCCCTTTCACAACAGATGGTTTCACCGTGTTACAGTCAGATACGGGCTTCATTGAATTGAGCTTACCGCAATTTGACTATCCGATTCGTATTCTTCATACAGCCTATGCCAACGAAATACGCTTAAAACAATATCTAGGCGAAGAGAAAGAAAGTAAATTAAATGAGGTCTTAGCAGCAAATTGGCAAAAAATAGCCAATACCTATTGCGATGATAAAGGCGTAAATATATTGACGGCACATCTTTACATGAATAAATTGGGCAGCCCACTTTTAGAGGAGCCTGACGGCGAAAAACCGGTCAAAATTGGCAATGCAGACTTAATCTATTCAGAGGCCATCCCACCACAGGTCCAATATACCGCATTAGGGCATCTCCACGGGTATAAAAATATCGGTTCTGCCGAAAAACCGGTGGTTTATGCATCTTCACCCCTATGTTATAGTTTTTCGGAGGCTGGGCAAGCTAAATACGTCGCACTGGTCAATGTATCGGCCGGCGAGCAAGCAAGGGTTGAGCGCATTCCACTAACTCAGGGCAAACCGCTGATCCGAAAATCGTTCGACGATATTGAACAGTGCATATCCTGGTTGTCTGAAAACCCCGATGCTTTGGTGGAGCTCACGCTGAAATCAGAAACCTTCTTAAAAGCCGAAGACCGCAAGCGAATCTATCAGAGCCATTCGGGAATAATCTATCTCATTCCGCTCGTTAAACAAGATGAGCAAGCGCTTCGGGACAATAAAGAAATCAATCTTACACAAGACATGTCGACCTTATTCAACGATTATTTCAAATCCAAGAATAGCAATCAGGCGCCCAATGACGACATCCTTGATCTTTTTCGCGAAATCCTAAACTCTTAATCCATGATTCCATTAAAGCTAACTCTAGAGGGGATATACTCTTATCAAGAACGTCAGACGATCGACTTTACCGCGCTTTCTCAAGCTGGGCTTTTTGGTATCTTCGGTGCTGTAGGCTCCGGTAAATCATCGATATTGGAAGCGATTACCTACGCCTTATTTGGAGAAACGGAACGCCTGAATGCACGGGATAAACGCGCTTATAACATGATGAATCTCAAGTCCAATCGATCTTATATCGAGCTTGATTTTGTCAATTTTGAAGACCGTACATTTAGAATTACCCGCGAATTTAAACGCAATTCCAAAAATTTCGATGATGTAAAATCCCCCACGGTTGTACTCTACGAAAAAATAAATGAAGAATGGGTTCCACAGGAAAGCAGCAACACACAGCATATCATTGGATTAAGCTATGAGAACTTTAAAAGAACAATCATCATTCCCCAAGGGCAGTTCAAAGAGTTTATAGAACTTGGCGCTAAGGAACGGACGGATATGATGAAAGAGATTTTTCAACTGCATCGATTTGACCTGCAGGATAAAGTTTCCAACCTCTATAAAAAAAATCAGTCCGAGCTGGATCACCTCAACGGTCAATTAATAGGTTTTGACGAGGTTACAAGCGAACAGATAGAAACGACCGAAACAAATCTCCAACTGGCAGTCGAGTCCTTCGTCGCGATTGAATCGTCGTACAAGTCGCATCATGAAAAGTTCTTAAGGCTCAAAAAACTCAAAGAGGATGTCTTAGAGCTTCGTACGGTGAAGGCGCTCTTTCAGCAATTGCTAGAACAAAAAGGTGAAAAAGAGACCTTACGATTAAAGTTAAACCGCTTTGAGGAAGCGCAAACCAACTTTCTACATATTCTTAAATCCAAGGAAAAATTAGCACAAGAAGGCCTAATTGCACATAAAAGAGTAGAAACCGAAAAAAAGAGACAGGCCGAAATTCAGCAGCTGATGCAGGAGCATTCCTCAAATCTCAATCTGTTGAAATCACAATACGAACTACTGCCGCAACGTCGTGTCCAGGAACTGGACCTTGAATTGATAAGCCAATTGATTACGTTTTCAAATGAAATTAAGAGTTTACAGGATCGGGCACAGAAGGGGCGTAATTTTGTGGAGGAAACAAGAGCGCAACAACGACATTTTAAAGCCAAAATCCAAGAGGCAGAAATTCAGATCGCTAGGCTAAAGCAATCAAAGCCTTCTGCCCATGAACTCATGGAGCTGGGCCAGTGGTACGCCAAACAGCAGGGCATCCAACAACAGGAAGACGATCTAAACAAGCAGGCCATTGATTTAGAAACAAGTATAGCTGTGCTGAAGCAGGAACTCCAGGCCATTCATCCGGACCTCGAAAAATTCCGATCAAATCACCTCCTTGTAGCCAGTGCCCTCGAGCGAAAACTTCAGTCTCTCCAAAATGAAAAATCACATCTTCTCCTGCAGCAAAGGTTGACCCAATATGCAGAAAACCTTAAAGCAGGATCCCCATGCCCACTATGTGGAGCATTGGAACATCCTGCTATCAACCAAGGACAGGATATTTCCCAGGAAGTTGCCGCCAATGAAAAATTGATTGCCGAGACAAATGAAAGTCTTAAGCATCAACAGGACCAACAATTCCAAGTCGAAAAACTCCAGCTGCGCTTGCAGTCATTAAATGAGCAGCAACAAGATCTAAACACGAAAATTCAGCTGAATACCAATAGCAAAATTGCGCATGCTCAGCAATTTACATGGATCGGTTATAGCGCTACGGATGAATCCAGCTACACATCAAATAAGCAGGAACTTGCCCGGATCGAAACACAGATAACAACAGTGGAGCAACAGCTTGGTGAGCACCAGACGACACTCGCTTCCGTTGAGGAAAAGCTGGAGAAATACAATAAAGCACTGCATCAGTTTGAACGTGATGAAGCAAGCAAACAGGCCCAGATTGATCAAAATATGGGGAACCTGAAAGCGCTGCGCTGGTCTGATTATGAGATGCGGAAATCCGAAGCAGTTGAAAAGGAATATACTGCACTGAAAAGATCAAATCTGGAGATTGAGCGCGACTACATTACTTTAAGCGAACGATTAAATGAGTTAAACAGTCAATTTGCAGCACAATACAGCTTGGTACAGACGATTGTTGAACAGCTTGCAGATATCCGTCGTGAAAGTCAAGAAACCGATGCTACAATCCAGCAGCTACTTGTGGCTTCATCCTTTGAAACTTTGGCAGAGATTCGGCAAATTCTTGCCGAGAATTTGTCTGTCATACAGATCCGACAAGAGCTTGAACAGTTTCAAATCCAGTTTGAAACTGTGAAGGCACAGATCAGTCAGTCGGAAAAGAAACTCGTCGACCAGGTATATGACGAGAACGAATTTCTTGCACAAGAAAAAATCCTGGATGAGAGCGCCCAACAATTGAAAGCGAGCACTGAAGCTGTTGCCCTACTTCAGCAGGAGCGCGATCAGCTAAAAATCGCCTATGCAAAAAAGGAAAATCTCCTGCAACAACAGGTAAAACTAAATTTACGCCATGACAATTTGAAGCAACTTTTTAATCTCTTTAAAGGTGCGGGCTTTGTACAATATGTTTCTTCGATTTACCTAAGGCAGCTGTGTGATCATGCAAATATTCGGTTCCATCGCATGACCCGAAATCAGCTTAGCCTACAGCTGAACGACAACAATGAATTTGAAATTATAGATTATTTGAATGAGGGAAAAAGTCGCAGTGTAAAAACATTATCCGGTGGACAGGCATTTCAGGTATCCCTAAGTTTGGCTTTGGCTTTGGCCGAAAGTGTGCAGTCAAATTCGCGTGCGGCCAAAAACTTCTTTTTTATCGATGAAGGTTTTGGAACACAAGATATCACTTCTGTTAATATTGTTTTCGAAACGCTATTGGATTTACATAAGGAAAACCGGATCGTCGGTATTATTTCACACGTTGAAGAACTCAAAGAACGTATTCCAGTGTCCCTTTCGATAGAAAAGGACGAAGAACAGGGTAGCAAAATTTTTATCAATTAATTCCGTTTTATTTTGTATATTAGTTATAGCGGTCCCGCTGAACAAGCCTGATCGCTATAACCAACAAAAACAAAAGATTATGGGCTTATTTTCAAACAACAAAAAAGGAAAAGGGTCTCATCCTTTTTTTCATAAAGCGAGCAAAGCAGTAGTCAATACGACCTTTTCAGCTAAAGATTCCAGTCCATTAAGGACAACACAATCCATGCTTTTTGTCAAACAATACGATATCCTAACGATCTTGAAGGAGGTTTTAATGCCGCAGAATCAAAACTAAATTCGAATAAAAAGGCTTATCTTTCCATCCAAAAGTGAACAATTGGTTTGGAGTTGCTGGATGCAAAATAGCGTCATTGCCATTCTCATGGAGCCACCCAATCCAAACTGATCCGGGGACAAAAAAAAGAAATTCAAAAAATCATTGAAATTATAAAAAAGGAAGTTTAATTTAACAAGATAAAACTTTTCTAAAAAAATATTGTCATACGATAAATAACAATCGATAGACAGTATATTTGTCAGCTATATGAAGTACAAACAAATCAACAATAATTCCATCAATCAAATCATGCTAATCGTCATCATTCTGGCGATATGTATATTGATCTTTACAAGCCTATTCTACTACCTACCCGGTTTTCTGGGAGCAGTTACCTTATATGTTCTTTTTAGAAAAATCAACTTTAAGCTGACTGAAGAAAAAAAATGGAATAAATCTTTCGCCAGTATTTTATTGATATTATTGACCATCATATTCTTGGTAGGACCACTCTATCTGTTAATCAACTACATGGTACCTCAGGTAACAGAAGTCATTAGCAACAAAGACGATCTGATGCACAAGTTTGACTCGATCAAAACCTACTTTAAAGACAGTCCTTATTTAAGCAATATTGATCTTTCAGATACTGCCTTAATGGGAGCGCTTCAAAAAGCAGCTAAATTCATACCCAATATTCTGAATTCCGTTGCAGAAGTGGGTGTCAATATATTGGTTGCTTTGTTTGTTTTGTATTTCATGTTGGTTAGCAGCAAAAAATTGGAACAAACCATCTATCAAGCGATCCCTTTCACCAAGGCCAGTAAAGCCGAATTGTGGAAAGAGTTTGACATGATGGTAAAATCCAATGCAATCGGCATCCCGATTTTGGCCATGTGCCAAGGTATTGTAGCCGGTCTTGGCTATTGGTTCTTTGGCTTGGAAAGCCCTATCTTTCTAGGGATACTCACCGCTGTTTCCACCATAATTCCTATTTTGGGAACGATGGTAGTCTATCTACCGGCAGCGCTTTTTCTACTTGCGAATGGGCAGTCCGGAAATGCAATAGGTCTTGCCTTATACGGGATCATTATCATCGGGAGTATTGATAATGTCCTTCGGTTTACCATATTGAAAAAGTTGGGCGATGTACATCCATTAATAACCGTGTTCGGTGTATTATTAGGATTAAATCTATTTGGTATGCTGGGATTGATCTTCGGTCCGCTCATTTTATCCTGCGTTAGCGTACTCCTGAAAGTCTACAGTATTGAATTTGGACGAAGTACGCCTGAAATCATTCAATCTACCTCATTGACAGACACAAAGTCTACTCATGACAGCCCTGACATTATAGAATAAGGGTACTTCAATAGGTTAAGTTGATTTGATCACAAATGCATCAATATCCAGTAAACTGTCATAAATGAGATTCAACGATTGATAATCCCTTTTTTTTCATAGTTTTGAATCATTAATACAATAGATTGTTCAATGCTTTCTACACAGAATTTGACAATTTATTAAGCATAAATATTAAAACGATAAAATCACTAAAACTGATTTAAAAGCAAACGTATTCTATGAATAAAAAGATAATCTTAGGAGTGACTGTGGCATTGGCTGCCGGAATTCTTTCCTCATGTAACAACAACAAACCGAAAACAGATCATACTGCAAATACGACCCAGGAAGCCAGCGCTGAAAGCCATGACCATGCAGGTCACGATCATGCAGGCCACGACCATAGTCAAGCTGCACCAACGCAATCTTCCGACCCTGCAGCCATTCTCCCTAATTTCACATTTTATCAGCTTCGTTCGGGCATCCGTGTTACGCAGGAAAACGTTGCCAAAGACAAGAATACCGTGTTTATCCTATTTGATCCAGGATGTAGTCATTGTCAACATGAAGCTACGGAGCTAGAAAAGAATATTGATCGTATAAAAGACGTCAATATCTATTATATTTCCATGAATGACCCGGCATTAGTATTAGGTTTTTTTGACACATTCGCTCCTAAGCTATCCAAAGCATCTAATGTAGAGGTATTGATTGATAAAGACCAAACGTTTATACAAACAATCCATGTACCTTCACAATTTCCGGCAAATTATGTGTATGGTGCGGATGGAAAGCTAAAAGCGCATTGGGAAGGTGAAAAAAATATTAACGAAGCAATAAGCCAATTTCATAAATAATCTGAAATGCTAAACATAGCAATCAATGGATTCGGACGTATCGGTAGAAATACACTACGTAATATCTTTTTAAGGGGGGCTTTCGATGAACTGAATGTCATCGCTATCAATGATCTGACAGACACCAAGACGTTGGCCCATCTATTTAAATATGATTCTGTACATGGTCCTTTTCCTGGTACTGTGACGCACGACGACAAACATATTATTGTCAATGATCTTTCCATCTTGGTCACCAATGAAAAAGATCCCGCGGCATTGCCTTGGAGGGAGCTTCAGATTGATGTTGTCATAGAATCTACGGGGTACTTTACCAGTCGTGACAAAGCGTCGTTGCACTTGGAAGCTGGTGCAAAAAAAGTGATTATTTCCGCACCGGCACAAGATAAAGACATTCCAACAGTGGTATTGGGCATTAATGATCGTGTCATTGATTTATCTGCTTCGATTTTATCCAATGCCTCCTGTACAACAAACAATGTTGCTCCCCTAGTTAAAATATTGGATGAAAATTGGGGCATCAAAGATGGCTATATTACCACGGTTCACTCCATGACTGGAGACCAGAATCTTCACGACGCACCACATAAAGATTTAAGGAGAGCGCGGGCAGCATCGTCGGCGATCATTCCAACAACTACTGGTGCTGCTAAGGCGATAACCAATGTCTTTCCACATTTGCAGCATAAATTAGGGGGCGCAGGCATACGTGTACCTGTACTTAATGGCTCATTGACGGACTTTACCTGTACACTTGAGAAAGAAACCACGGTAGAAGAAATTAATAAAGCGTTCAAAGCAGCAGCAGAAAACGACTTAAAAAATGTATTATTTTATACAGAAGACCCCATAGTTTCGGTAGATATCATCAATAACCCCTATTCATGTGTATTTGATGCCCAGTTAACCTCGGTAGTGGGTGGTCTGGTCAAGGTTGTGGGCTGGTATGACAATGAATTTGGTTATTCTAATCGTTTGGTTGACCTCCTGATCAAGATCGACAAGCTTGTATAATCAGCTGCCCCTGCAGCATCTTACGATAGGTTCCGGTATAAAAAAAGCGTCTTTGCCAGCTATAGTTGACAAGGACGCTTTTTTCTTCACGCCCTAATTTTACATTTCCCCTTCTACGCCTAAGCCAAACAACGCAAAATCATACTTGACCGGATCCAGCGGATCTAGTAGGCGTAGATTAGCCGTTAATTCCTGGGCTGTTTTCCAATTCACTTTATCCAATGTAATTAGACCAAATTTACGGGCAACGCGCTCAACATGAACATCGCACGGACAGATTAGATCTTTTGGGGACAGACGGTGCCAAATCCCAAAGTCTACCCCTTTTGTATCTTTTCTGACCATCCAACGTAAAAACATATTGATCCGCTTGACGGTTGACTTCTGTGCTGGACTACTAATGTGTTTCCGTGTGCGAACAGGATAATCAGGCAACGAAAAGAAATAGGTTTTAAAGGCATTCAGTGCCATTTCTAAGTCAACCTCCTCCCTGTTCTCCTGCCCTACAAGAAAAGCATCTTCTAAAGATTCGAAATGCTGATAGTGATGCTTAAAAAAAGAAACAAAATAAAGAATATCGGTATCATTGAACGTGCGGTGTTTAAATCCCAGTAAGGTTTTTAAATCCTGCTCTTGGTGATTGACGATATAATCGTATGGTGAACCATCCATTCGAGCCACCAGCTCGTTGCATTTATTGATAATCGTCTTTCTTTGCCCCCAAGCCATAATGGAAGCCAAGAATCCCATGATCTCAATGTCCTGCTTCGCTGAAAATTGATGCGGAATGGATATGGGATCATTTGGAATAAAACCAGGTTGATTATATTCATCAACTTTCTTATCCAAGAAATCTTTCAGATCAAAATCAACTGCCATGCTAATCCTTATCTTCCTGTCTGCAATATGCCTTTACAAATCTTTGCGATCAAGCCTGGACCTTCGTAGATAAAACCGGTATAAACTTGAATAAGACTGGCTCCAGCATCTAACTTCTCTATGGCATCTTTCGCCGAATGAATCCCCCCTACACCAATGATAGGAAATGCCTTGTTGGACTTTTCACTTAAGTAGCGAATAACTTCTGTTGAACGCTTGGTCAAAGGACGTCCACTTACCCCGCCCGCTTCATTAATAAGTTCCTGTTGACTCTTTAAGCCTTCTCTTGAAATTGTTGTATTCGTTGCGATGACACCTGCAATTTGTGTCTCCAATACGATCTCGACGATATCATCCAATTGACTATCCGTCAAATCAGGTGCTATTTTAAGCAGAATTGGCTTCGGAGCTATTTTAGCGACATTGAGGCTTTGTAAAGTATTTAATAGATGTTTTAAAGGTTCCTTTTCCTGCAAATCGCGTAAGCCCGGTGTGTTCGGGGAGCTCACATTGACAACAAAATAATCCACGTAGTCAAACAATGCATTGAAGCAATAAATGTAGTCATTGACAGCTTCTTCATTAGGCGTCACCTTATTCTTACCGATATTCCCCCCTATTAACAATCCTTTTCGATCCTTTAGATTTTTCAATCTTGTGGCAGCAACGTCTGCCCCTTGATTATTAAATCCCATTCTATTGATCAAAGCTTCATCGGAAACAAGTCGGAACATCCTGGGTTTATCGTTGCCCGGTTGTGGCTTAGGAGTTACCGTTCCAATTTCGATAAAACCAAATCCCAAATTAGTCATATCTGCAATATATTCCGCATTTTTATCAAAGCCAGCCGCAAGGCCCACAGGATTTTTAAATTTCAATCCAAAGACTTCGCGTTCCAAACGTGGATCTTCCACGGTAAAAAAAGCGTTCAATAATTGTTTGGCGCCCCAAATTTTTGAGAAAACATTCAATCCACCGGTCACTTTATGGTGAGCCGTCTCCGGATTCATTGTAAAGAATATAGGTTTGACTAATTTATACATAATCGCAAAGTTACTCAAAGAAGAAGAAATATTCATTACTTTTGTACTTTTGCAGTTGAAATGATATCAATAAATAATTTAACATTTGAAATAGGATCTCGCGCTTTATATGACGAAGCAAACTGGCATATCAAACCAGGAGATAAAGTTGGCTTGATCGGTGCCAATGGTACAGGTAAATCGACTTTACTTCGCCTTATTGTCGGTCAATATACGCCCACATCAGGAACGATTTCCATGGCGAAGGACCTTAAGATTGGTTATTTAAACCAGGACTTATTGTCGTACCATTCTGACAAAAGCATTCTGCATGTTGCCATGGAAGCTTTTGAGCGCCAAAATCAATTACATGCCGAAATCGAAGACTTACTCCACAAACTAGAAACAGATTATTCGGATGACATCCTGAATAAACTAAGCGATAAACAAGTAGAATTTGAGGCCTTAGATGGTTATAACATCGAATTTAAGGCCCATGAAATCCTTGCTGGTCTAGGTTTTTCGGAAGAAGAACAAAAAAGACCATTGGCCACTTTCTCTGGAGGGTGGCGTATGCGGGTTATGCTTGCCCGTATCTTATTGCAAACTCCGGATATTCTGTTACTGGATGAGCCGACCAACCACATGGACTTACCTTCCATTAAATGGCTGGAGAACTATCTGCAAGCATTTGATGGGGCCATTGTGATTGTTTCCCACGATCGATATTTTCTTGACCGCATCATCAAGAAAACAGTAGAATCACGTAAAGGAAAATTAACACTTTATGCAGGTAATTACAGTTTTTATCTTGAAGAGAAGGAATTACGAAATGAATTGCAGGCCAATCAGTTTAAAAACCAGCAAGCCAAGATAAAACAGGAAGAACGTTTAATTGAGCGTTTCCGCGCTAAGGCTTCCAAAGCCAAAATGGCGCAGTCGCGGATCAAAGCGTTGGATCGCTTGGAGAGAATTGACGATGTTGACGATGACAACCCTACAGTAAACTTCAGCTTTAAATTTTCAAAACCTTCAGGTCGTCACGTTGTGACGTTGGAAAATATTTCCAAGTCCTACCCTAACCTGGAGATCTTAAAAAATACCTCAGCGATTATAGAAAAGGGTGATAAGATTGCATTAATTGGTGCCAATGGTAAAGGTAAATCTACCCTCTTACGTATCGTGGCTAATGCGGATCACGAGTTTGAAGGAAAAGCAGAGCAGGGACACAACGTGTCGCAAACATTTTTTGCCCAACACCAACTGGAAGCCTTACACCTGGAAAATTCCATCCTTGCCGAGTTACAAACTTTCGCACCGAAGCATACAGAGACCGAATTGCGCTCCATTCTTGGATGTTTCCTATTCACCGGAGACGATGCTTTCAAAAAGATCAAAGTACTTTCCGGAGGCGAGAAATCACGTGTGGCTCTTGCAAAAGCATTAACCGCAGACGCGAACTTCTTAGCGCTCGATGAACCTACCAACCACTTGGATATGCAGTCTGTCAACATTCTGATCCAGGCTTTGCAGCAATACGAAGGTACATTTATCGTTGTATCCCACGACCGGTATTTCTTGGACAATGTGGCAAACAAAATCTGGTACATTGAAGACAAACAGATCAAGGAGTACCCAGGTACTTACCAGGAGTATGAAGAATGGGCTGCAAAACGCGTTGTGAAAGCGGAGGTAAAAACCGAGAAAAAAGTCAAGGAAGAACCCAAAGTAAAGAAGGAGAAACAACCTCTTACGGAAGATAAGACACGTTTGTTGAGCAAGAAAAATAAGGAGCTAACGTCTTTTGAACAAAAAATTGAGGAGCAGGAAATTTTAGTCAAAAACTTAGAATCGAAGCTTGCGGACGAAGCGGTTTATTCGGATGCGACTAAGTTACAGGAAACTACACGTTCTTACAACTCAGCAAAGGCATTATTGACACAATTCCAGGAGAGTTGGGAGCAGTTGGCGGAAGAAATCATGGATTTGGAAAATGATTAATTTTTTTGGCTTAAAATCAGCTTATTAAGCATTAGAGCGTGATTTTAAGCCAAAATTATTTGCAGGAATAGGATTAAAGCCCTACTTTTGCATCACTTCAAACAAGGAACGGTAGTTCAAAAATAAAGAAGTAAGATTCCGTAGCTCAGCTGGTAGAGCAATACACTTTTAATGTATGGGTCCTGGGTTCGAATCCCAGCGGGATCACAGAAAAAAGCTAATCACAAGATTAGCTTTTTTTGTTTATATGAATTATAAATGACAAAGACTGGACGATTATGTTATCTATTCTCACTCAATGACTTTAACCTTTTAATTCCGTTCAAAATACCTCCTCTAATCATATTTCCATATCCGTCATCAGATAATTTGTCCGTGAACGAAAGTGCTGATTGATAATTTTTTTCTGCATTTTCAACATCGCCTAGATCCTCATAGCATTTGGCAATGTTCAAGTACAGCGACGGGAATGCCCCGCTGACATCGTTGTTCTTTATTTCTTGAGCCAAATGTAAGGCCGTCTCATCCCATTTCAATTTGTCTGCAACACTCTTCTGATGTCTTGCTATATAATGGGCTGCTATAAATCTTTCAAAGTCATTTATCGCTTCATTCCAAGCTTGAGTAAATAATTTGCTTGCTTCTTCCGGTTTTCCCTCGATGTCCATACCTTGGGCACAAAGTTTAACGACGTGGTTATCTGGATCTAAATACATATTGATTATTTTTAAAAATGTAACTAATCAAATTTAAAACATTCCAACTTTAGACGCGTTGATGTATGTCAAAAAATCATTTCGATTTAAGCCTGCTCAACGTTTCTTGTGTAATATCAAGATAAGAGGCAAGTATTTCTGTTACATGCTGTAGTGTGAAGCATCTGCTTATCTGGTCTATGTGTTCCTCAGTGATACTCGCGTTGTTTGTAAGATAATATTTTAGTTTTCCTATCATACCAATTATTGTTTTGTTATTTGTTTATTACTGCAAGCAGTTTTGAAGTTAATTTTTAACGACACCCATGCCAAAACGTTCTTACATGCCTAACACTTCTTGTCTATTTGAGGAAGCGCGAAACCCAGTATTTGCTTTTGAATAGTTTCAACTATTTTCAAGGTTCTGATTAATTTAGGAATATTAGGGTTCGAAAGGAGGATTGACTAGGTTTAATACAATGTAGAAATGTCTTTAAAGAATTAATCGCACTTTACTCCTATTTTTTTTACCAATTCACTAATTTGACCTAAGTGCTCCTTTCTCACTTCATCTATTGCTAAAGTTCCGCCTAGAATTAACATTTCTTTATGCTGAAAGCGTGTTCCAAGTCTGTCCTCAAGCATAACTTTTTCCATGCTCTGAGCAATACCAATTTCCTCTAAAAACTTATTAGGATGTCCGGCAGTACAGATCACTATTCCCTGCTTAATTATTTTCATCTTTGGCAGCTCTGCTACTTGGCCATAAGCATAACCAAGGCAATAAACTCTATCAAACCAGCCTTTCATCATTGCAGGACAATCGCTCCACCAAACAGGATAAAGGAAGATAATACAATCCGCATTTTCTATTTTTCGATGCTCTTCGAGCACATCATTGGGAATAGACAATTTGATATTGTTCCCCCCTTCCCGCTGGTATTCTTCTACGGTAAGATTACTCTGAAAATTGTTAGCATACAAATCGGAAACTTCAATAAAACAGTTCTCGGAAATCAACATCTTTTTTAAGTGATTATATATATCAAATGTATACGACAGATTACTAGGATGGCAGTAAACAATTAAAATATTCATAATAACAGTATTGTTTTTTCCTTCTAAGGATTACAAGATAATATATAAAGATTTCTGAAGCAAAGAATAAGTAACTGCTACCTAAACCACACTCAAACAATACCAGCACACTGCATCACACTTAAAATGAAATAATTATAAATTAATCTCATATAAATATAATATTTTACAACTAGTATCAAAAAAAACACGTAGCTTAATACAGCTGGAAGTTGGAATCATATCGTATTTTTTTAATCTTATAAATTTAAAAAATGAGAATTGCTCTATTTGGCACGCACAAAGTAGTTAAAACCACCTTAGCAGAAGAGCTTCTAGAAAAGCTTCCCGGGTATACACTGGAAGTAGAACCTTACTATCAGCTGGAATCATCGGGGCATGAATTCCTTGAAGAACCCACTGCCGAAGATTTCGTTGAACAATTTAACTACTCCGCCCAGCTAATTTCACAAAGCGGAGACAATGTAATATTCGATAGATGTGTACTCGACATCTTAGCTTATCTGTATATTCTTGATCCAAAGAAAAATATTCAGTTCCTTTTTGAAAAGACCTTTGCTATATTGGCCGAAATTGATCTTTTGGTGTTTGTCCCCATTGAAGAACCCGATTTGATACCTTGCCACAAGTCGGATCTACCCAAACTTAGATCTAAAGTTAATGATTTACTCCGCGATTGGATTGACGACTTTGGTATACAAGCTATTGAAGTAAACGGCCCATTATCGAGTCGTAATAACCAGATACATGCAAAAATTAAATCCTGAGATGTTAGATTTTTATATTATTGATGATAAACAAGTAAAACCAGATTTCCCTGAAAAGGCAGGATTGGTTTTCGCTGGACAACTTGACGAAAAAACTTTCAGCAGTCTTCAGCGAAAAGGCATAATCGCCACACGATTTGACTATTATACGGATTTCAGGCTGGATACTGCTCTGATTAAACAAATTGAGCAAATTATACTAAACAAGGGACTCCAAATGGATACTGACATAAATAGCTTCATCCAAATACTTGACATTGCAAGTAACAAACAAAGTGGTTTAATTGCCTATAGTGATTAAACATATCTTTTGCATGAAGCGCGGTCCCTCCTTCGCTAAAACGGATCGTTTGAGCTCCCTATAAAGTTCATAAACTCAATTTTGGGCTCAACAGCAAGGTTTTTATCTCTTTGTTCCTGAAAAAGGACAAAGCTCGGTATTCTCAGCAATTGATCCTGTATCTCTTTATTCTTATATTGGGAAATATGTACGAAAGTATTGCTTTCACCACCCTGCAAAATAGTATACAGGAATTGTGTTCCATCTAACTTCCTGAAATCTTTGAGAAAGCTTTCAATCATTTTTTTATTCATGTGTACATAGTCATCATGGACACTATAGGTTACTTTAACAACGATCATTTCTTTTATTAATTTATGTTTATAAATGCACAGCGGAATTTTCAATGCGCAAAGGGAGCTTCTCGATTTCACGTAAACTGACAGTCGAAGAAAGCCTTTGTGAATTGGACAACAAGATATGAAAAATTTGGGTCATTGGATCTCGGAATGTACAATCTATAAGCATTAAAATGCCGGCAGCTGAGTGTACCAGCAATAAAAATTGTGAATCCCCATAAACGATTCGGTACATCACAAAAAATGAGACTAACCATCGGGATTTTGATACGATTTGATCAAATTTAAACCTGTTATTTCATTATTTTCAGCCATTCATTCAATAACATTTATAAACAGTTAGCAAGTCCATAGACATCTTCGAAATACAATCAGAAGCCATGAACAATAAAAACCTTTCTACAAAGCCACACTATCCCATTTTAGACGGACTACGAGGCGTCGCTGCGATTATCGTTGTAACCTTTCATCTCACGGAGCCATTGGGAACAGGACATCTCGATATCTTGGTCAACCATGGCTATTTGGCCGTTGACTTTTTCTTCCTTTTATCTGGATTTGTAATCGGCTATGCCTATGATGATCGCTGGCATAAAATGTCTATTGGTACCTTCTTTAAACGCCGTATTGAACGCCTTCAGCCGATGGTTATATTAGGTATGACTCTTGGCGCAATAGGCTTTTATTTTACAGATTCTACAATCTGGCCACTTATTCACACCGTTCCGCTCTGGAAAATGCTTTTGGTCATGCTCATTGGTTATACGATTCTTCCAGTTCCCCTCTCTTTGGATATTCGAGGCTGGCAGGAAATGCATCCGCTCAATAGTGTCGGTTGGTCATTGTTTTTTGAATATATTGCCAATATGCTATATGCCATCGGTATTCGCAAACTATCCAAAACAGCGTTAAGCATTTTGGTCTTTATTGCAGCTGTGGCACTCGCCCATTTGGCGATCACAAGTCCTACTGGAGATGTTAGCGGTGGCTGGACATTAAATGCTGAACAAGTGCGGATAGGAATCACCCGCACCATGTACCCTTTTTTTGCGGGACTCCTGCTATCCAGAATAACGAGCCCGAGCCGTATCCGACATGCTTTTTTATACTGTAGTATTTTAATCGCCATTGTATTGTATATGCCTCGTATAGGTGGAGCAGAACAGCTCTGGATGAACGGGATATATGAGTCGGTATGTATTATCATTGTATTCCCCCTGATCGTTTACCTGGGGACAAGCAGCATATCAAGCAGCAGATTAGAAAACAAGCTTTGTAAATTTCTGGGTGACATCTCGTACCCGCTATACCTCGTACACTACCCTTTCGTCTATTTTTATGTTGCCTGGATCAGCAACAATAAGGATATGACGCTTATAAAAGCTTTGCCTTATGCCCTATTGATTTTGGTAGGAAGTATTACAATGGCCTATGTAAGCTTGAAATGGTATGACGAACCTGTCCGCAAATGGCTCAGAAAGAAACTGGGTTAATGTATAAAAAAAGTTAGCGGCATAAGGGGCAACCGCTAAAAATAGTGCTATTCAATACACCTGTTTAACGTTTCAGTATTCTTCGAATAGCTTGTTGTTCATGCCGTAACAACAAATTAAGTTCGTCGGGACTAACAGTCGACTTTGCAGCAATAAACAATGCATTTGGGTAGTCAATGAATTTTTCTTGCAATAATTTCGCTCGCTTCATGTGAAAATCTGAGGTAATCACGATGAAGAGATCTGGAGAGATGTTTTTTATGATCTCTTTTGATAGCATAAAATCTTCGTAAGTATTTGTGGATAGTACACATGGAAGTAAATCTTTCTCTGCGACACCTCTTTCCATAAGATAAGCTTGAGCATAAGCGCCATGCGGCTTTTCTGTCCGATTGAAATGTTCACCCATGCCGCCGGTACACAAAATTGTAGTCCCTTCATTATGACAATAGAAATTATAGGCACATTCATTTCTATCTAATGCCATAACGCTGAGATTCCCCCGCTCATCATTGGGTGCGCCCAACAATAATATCAGGTTTTTAATTTTTTCCATACGATTTAAATATTCATACAATCAAATGTAATAAGACCTGGATGAAAAGCAAGTAAGAAGTCGGTTAAATTTTATCCAGCCATTATTAACTCTCAACCATTTCATGCTCAAATAAATTAAAATGTTACAAAACATTTTTCAAAGTTGATTAATCAATCGATTGACTAAACTAATTGTGATAAAAGTTTATTTTTTTACACACCAATAAAAGATGCCTTATTTATATTTATTGATACACAATATAAACCATTATGAGAAAACTTTTAAATCTAATGCTTGCAACCCTCGCTTTAGGGGCTGCATCCTGTAACAAGACCTTGGTAAATACCGAAGAAAGTGTCGAAACTCTAAAAGCAAAAACATCAACTAGCTCGGTAACAAATGAATGGAACAGTAATCCCTACAAGCTGAACGTCATCTATTTTGTTCCAAATGATGTGGATTCCATTCCCAACTTCAGAAAGCGTCTTAGCAAGATCCTGTTGGACGCCCAAAATATGTTTGCAAATAATATGGATCGCGAAGGGTTCGGCAGAAAATCCTTCGGATTGGATCTGCTCAATGACAGCCTGATTAATATCCATTACATCGCTGGAAAATATGGCAAAGCTACTTATCCGTACTCAGGGGGCAGCGGCGCTGTGAAAGCCGAAGTGGACAGCTATTTTAATCAAAATCCGTCAGGAAAAAAAAGCGAGCACAATCTAATCATTATTCCAACCTACAATACAGATCCAGCTAATCCGGGAGGCCCTCCATTCTATGGCACAGGTACCAGCTGCTACGCATTAGATTATGTAAATCTGGACGCCAAAAACTTAGGAATAGGCGGTGATATTGGATGGAAAGCAACTGTATGGATAGGTGGAATGATTCACGAACTGGGCCATGGCTTAAATGCCAGCCACAACAGAATGAACAAAACGTTAGCGCCAGCTTTAGGTACGGCATTGATGGGTTCGGGCAATTCAACCTATGGAATCTCTACAACTTCTTTGACCAGTACCACAGCAGCAACATTTAACAATAGCCAAGTATTCAGCTCTGTGGTAAGAACTGACTGGTACGCATCCGCATCTGCAGAAATAACATCCTTATCATCAAGCTTTGTGAACAATAAGATTATCGTTTCCGGGAAATTTACAACAACAAAACCGGTCAATGACATTGTTGTTTGGCATGATAGGGAGCCATTTGGAGTGAATAACGATTATGATGCCGTACAATGGTCGACAAAAATAATTGGACAGGATAGTTTTCGATTTGAGTGCCCATTAGCTGATTTTTATGATCTGACAGGGAATTACGAAATGAGAATAGGATTTCTCCATGTCAATGGAAGCCGTACCACCTTAGGATACGCCTATAACTTCGTTAACAATATACCCGATTTATCGAAGGTTGTGACCTATAAACTGTTACCGACAACAGGTTGGTCAATTGTAGCTAGCGATAGTAATGAGCCTGGATCACCAGCCAGCAATGTATTGGATATGAATAGAAGTACGGTCTGGCATACTCCGTGGTCGTCCACTCAAACCCCGCAGCCACATTTCTTTTCCGTCAATATGGGTGCATTACGCACCGTGAAAGGTATTGCTTTCCGTAACCGCGATAATTTAAATGGAGCGATGAAAGATGTCAATATTTACTCAAGTACAAATGGTGTAAGTTGGACCTTGATCAAAACGACACAATTGAGCAAAGTCGCGGGCTCCTGGATCAATGTCGACCTTACTACATCCGTTAGCACCCAATACCTTAAAATAGAGTCGACAAGTTCTTGGGGTGATTTCTTCTATTCTCATCTTGCAGATTTTGGTGCATATTAAAACTTAGATCGATAGAATAAACGGCCGGTATAACAAATAGTACCGGCCTTTTTTAGCTTTGATCAACACCGAATAAGTGAGATTCATAACCGAATAAGTGAGATTCATAATTGAGGGTAGCAAATAATTTTATATTTTTAGTAGATCATACTGACTTTGACTTATCAATAAGCTAGAAAAAACGATCGAAATAATCACTTATCACTAAAATTAGGATGAATAGACAAGAACTGATCAAAACTTTTTCTGACAACCACCATACGGTTATTGCCTATATCCAGGCATTACCTGAGCCCCATTTTTCATATCGTAATCATGAAAAATGGACGGCTGGTCAGCAGCTAAAACATATTCTCTTAACGCTTCTACCCTTTCCAAAGGTACTTCAGTCAAAAGATTATATAGCCCAAAAATTCGGATCCCTGCAACGCGCCACCTGGGACTACGACACGGTGCGTAACAATTATCTCAAAACAAGCCGGCAGGCCCCAAGTCAATTTTTGCCTGAAGAAATCCTGCCCGCACAGAAAGAGGGGCTGATTGCGCAACTGGAAAATCAATCAGCTATTTGTACTGTACAATGAAGAGGAGCTCGATAGCCTGGTTTTACCACATCCTTTGCTCGGCAAACTCAGTATTCGCGAAATGTTTTTTCTGATGAGCTATCATCCCTTACACCACCTGAATCAAATCAAGGAAAACTTGGTCTCATTCAATCAATGAGCTACACTTTATTTATCAGCTTTTCATCGAATCAGTGTTAACGGTACTGTCTATTCTCTTGTATGGACCATATCATATAAATCAAAGCCTTCAGCCCAATAGTCTTTATGGATTTCCCTTAGTATAAAACCATTTTTCTTATAAAATCCGAACGTGAATTGAGAGGTACCGACTTCGATCTTTTCAACCTGATGATGGGTGTACAGAAAGTCAATACGGTGATGCAATAGGTTTTTTCCAAAACCAAATCCGTGATATTTTGGATTTAAAAAACTCCAGCTCAAAAATCCTGTGCGCTCATCATCAGAAAAACCTACTCCACCGCCACCAATAATTTGCCCGTTAACCAGTGCAACAAAATACGTCTACATTTCCTGGTCAAGATATTCTGTGAAATCAGCAACCTCGCTCTGTGCAAAGTACTTCGGTATATTCATATGAAGAATATCGATCAGCTTATTTCTATCCTGAACATCATATTTCCTAATTTCCAAATACTTATCCATAATTGGTATGATTACAAATCCCTGTCTATTGTTAACTTACATTTCCTTTGAAGTTTATTAAATATAATAATAATTTAGTGTGTTTTTATTGCGCTATTTCCAAGCCCACCGATTGGCCATATTTTTCCCAAGAAACATTAAAAACCATCGCTATTGGCTTGATTTTTGATTAATTTTACGGTCGCACTGCGGTAAGCAGATGATCATTAAATACCCAATATGCAAAAACCTCAAAAGGATATTCCGATTTTTTTTGAAGCATTAAATCAGATGCCGATTGCAACTGCCATTTATGATAATTCGAACCTCAATATCGCATTCGCCAACTCGCGAATGCTAAATATGTGGCGTACAGAAAACGAAATATTTGGACATTCCTTTGGAGAGGTTTTTCCGGTTTTTACCCAAGAAGGATTTACAGATATACTCCGTAATGTCTGGGAGAGCGGTGTCACCTACAAGGCATTTGAAACCCCTGCAACGATCATTGACCGTGATTTCAAGATCAAACGTTATTTTGATTTTGAATATAGGCCCCTCTTTGATAAGCGTGGCCGAACTTATTCCATCCTCCACACAGCTACAGATGTCACGCATAAGATACACGAAGAGAAACCTGAAGATCAAGAAAATATAACAATCAATCCCGCAACCAACCTGCGCATGATATCCTATACGCTATCACATGATGCTAAAAATCCTTTGGCTCTTGCTAAATTGGGCATAGGTGTGCTAAAAGAACATTTGGATATGCAGTCCAATAGGCGGCTCGAATTGTACGATGTCATTGATCAATCACTTGAAAACATTGCTGATATTATCGACAAAACGGTCGAACTGAGTCTTGCTCCAATTAACAGACTACGGAAACAAGCTCTTCGTTTAGATCTTACATTGCCCAATTGGTGCCGGGAAGCCAAATTACTATACCGGAGCCCACATACTGAACTTATCTTTGGTGACCTTTTTCCAGTAAACAGTGATCAAAATGCAATCTACCAAATCTTTACAAACTTGATCAACAATGCCGTCAAATACTCTTCGGCCAATAAGAAAGCAGCGGTGCATATTTATAGTGAAAAAGTAACGAACGGTGTGTTATATATCATCAAAGACAATGGTATCGGTATTCCGCAGCATGAACTCGAAAATATCCGCATGGAAAGACTCCGTGGTTCAAATTCAACGGATTACCAGGGAAAAGGCATCGGATTGTTTATCGTTCAGGAAATCCTTGAAAGACTCAAAGCGCAGATGGCCATCTTCAGTAAGGAAAACCAAGGAACCGAAATCCGTTTATTTTTCCCAAATTAATAAAGCGATGTAGCCCTTTTATCTTCCTTTCATGGCAGATTTTGCCAATCTTAACCTGCTATTCAAGAAAAATCATTGTTGGACTGCTGATTTATGGCTAATTTTGAGTGTTTAGAAATTGTAAGCAAAATCAGACACGTCTCTATGAATCATTTTCGTAAATATTGGAAACTATTTTCCCATATTGGTGCACATCCGGGCATGTCATACATCGATTTCAAACGTGTGCACATGATAAATTTGATTGCATTGTTATGTTTATTTCCGACAATTTTCTTTTCAATCCTCAATCTTATCGACCACCGCTATGTTTTATCGGCGATTAATTTCTCCAATTCTATATGTTCGTTTACGGTCCTTCTGCTTCAATATTATGGGAAACACAATATCGCTAAGGCAACTCTATTGATAAGTAATTCTGTGTTTTTCTTCGCTGGGGCACTACTTTACAAAAATGGCGGTGAATATTTTTTATTGTGTACATTGATTGTCTCGATGTTGATGTATGACAACCGAAAGATCCATATAGTCCTTTGTATTACGGTAGCTTTCCTGATTTTACTGTTATATTTGCTTCCTGATATACTTCCCCTGAGCCAGCAAGTTCCACGATCCAGATCTGTTTTCAATATTATCAATGCGCTTGCTTTTATGGTCGTTGCTGTCAACTTTTTTCTTGATATCATCTATAAGAATATGAAAAAAATTGAGCAGCAACGCCTCAACTTAGAATCCATGAATCGGGACAAAGAAAAAATTTTTTCTATTATCGCGCACGACATCAAAAGTCCTTTTGCCAACTTGGAAGCACTGGTATTTATGTTTCGTAATCAGATGCTCGATAGTACGGCATCCCAGGAATATATCCAACAGATCTATCAGCAGATTACGCAGCAGAATCAAGCTTTGGATGATTTGCTGCAGTGGGGCAGCAGCAGTATGCAAGGTATGAATACTAAAGCATCACCCCAATTGATCAAACCTATGATACAACAAATTATTAAAGTTTTTAATGAGAACACACAATCTAAACAACTAAAAATCAATATTGATATACCTAACAACACGCAGATAATTGCCAATCGGGATCATACCATCATTATTTTACGCAACTTGATTAGCAATGCGATCAAATTCAGCTATGTGAATGGGAATATCAACATCTACACCAGCATCGATGAAACCTATACACATATTCATATTCAGGATGAAGGAATAGGGATTAACCCTTCGAAGTCTGCCGCACTTTTTAATGAAATTCAGCAAAAGTCCTTTGGCACTGAAGACGAGCCCGGATCGGGTGTGGGCCTAGTCTTATGCAAGGATCTTATTGAACGAAACAAAGGTGTTGTGAACATCCAAAGTACACCCAATAAGGGATCCGTTTTTACAGTTGGATTGCCATCCTGCCCCAACCATAAGCAGCAAACCAAGATCGAAGTGCCTACATGCTGTTAACCCAAATATAGGTTTAGAAAATTTTTGATGAGATTATTTATGGTAGAAAAACTTTGTGTACTTCAATATAGGTTCATTTTTGTAGATTTACTCCTAATACACATTGACGCAAAGGAAATATGGAAGCAAATGCCAATTATGTATATAAAATCATCGACACACCAGTTGGCCCTATACACTTAATCGCTACCGAAAAGGGACTTTCAGGTTTAGTTTGGGCGGACAAGGATTATATCCGCACAAAACTTCCTACAGCAACCTACAATGAAGAGGCTCCCGTTTTAATACAGGCGGAACTGCAGCTGAATGAGTACTTTGCAAAAAAAAGACAGATATTTGATATTCCGCTTGATTTTCAGGGAACAGCCTTTCAGATCAAGGTCTGGAAAATGCTTTTAGGTGTTCCCTATGGCACAACCAGGACTTACGGTCAACTGGCGCAGCAACTTGGCGACAGCAAAGCCGTCCGGGCCGTTGGTGGCGCGTTGAATAAAAATCCTATCGCTATCATTGCCCCTTGCCATAGGATAGTTGGCACCTCGGGCAAGCTCGTTGGCTTTGCCGGAGGCATTCGCAATAAGTCTATCCTGCTTGACCTTGAACAACAATATCGGACCCCGACACTATTCTTTAACGCTGACTATTAGCCTTAGAGTATGTTATTCCTGCGGAATAACAATCATTTCAGGAAATCTTTGAATTGCGGATGAAGAGAAAAAAAATTGCATCTCCGCTTTTGTAATTAAAACTATATCTTTATGAAAAGAATTACACGGTCACTATGATAGAGAATACGTTTGGAATGGATATAATGCCTGAAAATGAACATGACAGACTGAATGCCCTCAGACGCTATAAAATAACTGGAACCCCTTCTGAAGCCAGCTTTGATGGAATTGCAAAATTAGCCACACAAATCTTCAATGCCCCTATTGCATTACTCTCACTAGTGGATGCAGAATCTGTCTATTTCAAAGCAAATATTGGCATGGGCACCACAAAGGAAACGAATCGAGGGCAAAGCTTGTGTAGTCTAGCTATTCTGGACAAGAAAGTAACGGTCTTTGAAGATACACTGAAAGAAGATATCCTACTGACCAATCCAAATGTAATTGGTGATTTTGGACTACGGTTTTACGCAGGTGCACCACTTATTACGCATGATGGTTTTATGATCGGTTCACTGTGCGTCATCGACAAACATCCGCGCGCTTTCACTGTGGCTGATCGACAGATATTAGAAGGTCTTGCTCGAACCGCAATGGATCAAATCGAGCTTCGAAGTTCTTCCATAGATAAAATTGATGAGCTTGAGGGTGTCAATATTACTATGGCAACCATGCAACAACGGCTGCTCGAGCTTAATGACGAGATGGAACTTGCCAATGATGAACTTTATCGTACCAATAGCCAGCTCAACAAATCCTATGATTTGACAGTGCTGCTCAACAAAAACCTCAAAAAAAGTGAACGTCGATTCAGATCCTTTATAGATAAGGCCCCAATAGCCTTTGCGATTTTAACAGGTCGTGAATTAGTCATTGAAGTTGCCAACGATATGATGCTCAAACTCTGGCACAAAACAGAAATCATTCTTGGCAAACCACTTGGACAGGCGCTTCCCGAATTACAGGGACAGCCTTATTTGGGGATATTGGATGATGTCTTTACTACTGGCCAAAATTATATTGGAGACACTGCCTACGCAAGACTTGAGTCTATGGGAGTATTGGGCGATCATTATTTTGATTTCACCTATGAGCCGTTGAAGAATGATGAAGGCGAAACGGAGTCTATTATTGTCATCGCCAATGAGGTTACGGAGCGTATCAAAAGAAACGAACACCTTGAAGCCCTCAACTATCAGCTGGAAATTGCACTAAAAGCTGGTGAACTCGGTTCTTACAATCGTGATATAAGAACAGGTAAAATGGACTGCTCGGAAACCTGTAAACTCAATTTTGGTCTCACTAAAAACGATCGCTTTGACTATGATGTCCTCATGCAAAGCATCGTCCCGGAGCACCGCGAAATGGTCTATCAAAAAGTTCAGGATGCTATCCAGAACAAGACCACTTATCACG
Source organism: Sphingobacterium siyangense (assembly GCF_007830445.1). Taxonomy (GTDB): domain Bacteria; phylum Bacteroidota; class Bacteroidia; order Sphingobacteriales; family Sphingobacteriaceae; genus Sphingobacterium; species Sphingobacterium siyangense. Next base: position 226,017 of record NZ_VLKR01000001.1, read on the forward strand.
CTGAATATCTCATCCGTTGGCCTGATGGATCGTTGCATTGGATCAATGCGTCGGGTCTTCCCAAATACGATGCAGAAGGTAATGCGACTCACCTCATTGGTGTAGTGGCCGATATCACAAAACGGAAAAATTATGAGTCTCAAAAAGATGATTTCCTGGGCATTGCCAGCCATGAACTAAAGACGCCCGTCACGGGGTTAAAGGGAACGATTCAACTGCTGGAACGATTCAAGGACAAAACTGGAAGTGACATCATTTCAAGACTTATTGATCAGTCTGCTGTCAATATCAAAAAGATCGTTACACTTGTTGACGACCTGCTCAATATGCATCGAATCAGTGAAGGGCAGCTTCATCTCGAAAAAACAACCTTCAAGGCATCAAAGATACTTACCTCCAGTTGTCACAATATCATATCCCAAGGCAACCATCAAGTTAATATTACCGGCGATCTCGATGCAGATATCTTTGCCGACGAACAACGTCTGGAACAAGTCCTTGTCAATTTTGTCAACAATGCCGTTAAATATGCCCCAGAATCGAGAGAAATCAATATTACGGTTGAACAACTGCAAGATCGTATCAAAATAACCGTCAAAGATCAAGGTGAAGGTATTAATCCGGCAGTACAGCCATTTATTTTTGATCGATATTATAGAGCTAATCACGAAGGTAAATCCTACTCGGGGCTTGGACTGGGGCTCTATATTTCCGCTGAAATAATCAAAAAACACGGGGGTCAGATAGGAGTTGATAGCACCGTGGGTTTGGGCAGCAGTTTCTGGTTTTCCATCCCACTCCCGACAGCAGAAAAATAAACGCAAAAGAGCCGGTTTTTACCCGGCTCTTTACTATCAAATCCTACGTGCTTATTGATAGACTGCTTACACTTACATGTAGTAGTCCGGCATTTGAAAATAGACTTAGGCTGTCTCCTCAACCGTCGCGTCAGGCGCATTCTTCTTGACAGATTCAATGCCATTTTCCATACCACTTGCGCTTTCATACATCTCGCTGGTTCCAATAATTTGGCCATTGGTAGCCTTGAGGTTGAAGTAGTGCTTACCGTTCGTAGAAGTTTTACGATCAAATTTGTTATCGTCCTGAGCGTTCTTTTTTACAGATTCAACGCCATTTAAGCAGTTTGCTTTAGTTGTATAGCCTTCACTGCTTAAAATCACCTGTCCGTTTCCAGCTTTTAGATTAAACTGGAATTCTCCATTTTTCCGTGTTTTTACTTCAAATTTACCCATTTTCTCAATTAATTAAATAAATATGTGGTTATCGGAATTAACTTCCATACTAAAGATAATACTTTTCAATGTTTTTATTGTAAAACAACGATTAATTTTTTTATCATCAATAAGGTACATACTTCCTAACATCTGTTCTAAAAGATTAAACGTCACAGTATGCAAGACTGTTTAATCTCTTAAAGCGGTTAAATCTTGTGTAGGAGCCGGCAAATTCAGATTACTGATCGCCGTATAGACAGATTCATCAACTTTAAAACCCCATTTTCTAAAAAAATCCGAAAGATCTTTTTGTCCAATCTGACATGCCGACAGCATAAAATAGCGCATTTTCTCTGCGTCTGTTGAAACTGAGGGTCTGTTCTCGCGGGTAGTTTTGCTAAGTTTGATGTAGAAATCATCACCAAATCCTAACCAAAGCTGATGAAACATAATCATTTTCAAATCATTATCCCCTGAATTAAAGTTGCGGTCCGCGATGTTTTTCTGAAAGTAAGTCGTCAATTTAGGCCAGGAATTATTGGCAGTCACCCGGCTTACCGGCAATCCAAATCCCCTTTCACTGGCTAGAGAATAGACATTCACGGTTGTTTCTGTCAGATTGCCCCAGGTCCAAGCTTTTTGTTGATAGGTATGCCCTACTTCATGCCATATTCCCCATCCATTTGTATTGGACAGGTATTTTGGTTGCAACATACGATAAGATAAAGCATCTGTGAAATAAATAGAAATACCAGCAGCCATATAACCACCTGCACTCGAATCTCTCACGGTAATCAGGTGTTTATTATATGGTATGGCATGTACTCCACTCGTACCATTCAAACCACTGATCCGATTGGAAAAACCAATAATTGAATCCAGTCTATCCACAATAAGCTGTTGATCTTCGTTCTTATACAGCATCGCATCGGCAATTTTGGTTACCATAATGGTGTGATCTGACGAGAAGACGACATCCGGCACGGTATTTTTCAACGAATCCAATGTAGCTACCCATTGCTCATGGGTGGTAATTCCCTTTTGAAAGTAAGGTACCGGGATAAAGCCATTGCCAAAAGAAAGCTCTATTTCTCCAGTTGTTGTGTAATTATCAGCTGTATAAATCACATAAACCAAGCCCCCGTATTGATCCACTGTGAACGTTTGCGTACCTGCTTGGAGATTAAAATACTGCCGTACTGGTCGAATATTGTCTCTAAAAGGCGTCCCGATCGCCAAGCGTGCTGCTGTCGTCCCCGAGTTGACTTTGACTTTTATCGTTATAGTACTGTTTGGCGCTACATAAAATCCGGTCATTTGCATCTCATTATGATTTGCGCGAAACTGAAGTCTATCAACCTCAGTTGCAGCCGAAGGACTTACTTTAAATCGTTGGACCGAATCCGCTATTGCTAAGGATTCTGCGCTGGAATCGTTCAGTAAAGTGTACATTAAGCTACCATCCTTCCGGCAGGAAGTGGTCATAGCGATCACTAAAATCGTGATTAAGGAAAACACGGTCTTTCTCATAATTTTTAAATAAAGTTTATAATTTGTATTAATTGTCAACACTTCTTTCCGATCACCCTTCAAAGCCTCAGCGGCTGTTTCGAAGTTTTTATTTTTCTAATCGATTTATGGTTCATCGAAACCTGAAAACCAGATGATCCCTGCAAAGAATTCACTTCACCTTCAGCAAAGTATTTTAGTTCATAATCTAAAAGCAAGATATAATATATTGTACGGAAAAATAATCAACCACTCCACATCAAACGTTTGCACAATCAGTGAAAACCTTTTCGCTTTGATAAATTTCAAATAATTATAAAGAAAATCTGTTTTAAAAAAATGACAAGAAACGAGTAACACCCCTATTCTCTACTGCTATAGAAGCTAGATGTTATTCAAACTAATTACACAACCCCAACGTTATTCCCTCGAACACCACATCATAAAGGACTAACATGGCAGCACATGATCATCACAACTGTTACCATCAATAACATTATATATCATTCTCTTGATGCAGAATAATCATTACGTGAAGTCGAAAAACTCCAAAAAAAACAGTATAACCAAAAGTTATAACACACCTGTTTCTATAATCAACTTTTAATACAGATAACAAACATAAACACCTACAATACAAAGAATAACGAAAAATAAAATCATAAAAAAACAGCAGTCAAAAAAATAAAATAAAAAAGGCGATTTCTCTGTTATTGGAATCAGGTTTTTATTCATCCGCCTATTTTTCCAGTGATAGTCTTCTGCAGGTTGGTTTTACCACAATCGGTGATAAAAAATTATAATTTTAAAAAGCGAATCGTTAAATTCGAAAAGTACACTATGAAATTAATACGCTAATTTTGCTTGCAATCAAACAAGATTGATGGAACACTTAACCTAAACTATAGCCCTAGACACTATAGTGCGGCAATAACGAGCGATTATCTTAAAACATGAAAAACAACATAAAGGAACAAAACGAAACGTTAAATCAATTGGATCAAAATTCAGCATTGCTAGCAGAACACCCCATTCTAGTAGAATTTAAAAACCTTATTCACCAGTATCCTCAGAATCACTGGGATCTCCAATTCTACTTGAAAAAGCTCAATATATCAAGAATAGCGTTACATCGATTGACGCTTTCAAGTAATGAAACTTCACCCAGCACGATCGTCAAGGAAATTGTTGCAAGTGAGATTGCCAAAAAACTAGCTTCTACGGAGATTCCGATTAAAGAGTTGACTTCGTATTATGGTTTTAGTTCATCAGCATCATTAACACGGTTTATAAAAAAGCATACTGGTCTTAGTCCGCGAAAATTTAGAGCATTAAACGCATTGGATTATATTTAGACTTGTCCAGCGACTATCTCTCATTTCGATGGTTAAAAATTGAATATCTTTAGGTAAACCTTTTTACGATGTTTCATGATACTCATGCATTTACCAACATTTAATATTGATTCAATAAGGCTGCACAGTGAATAAAAATCAAGATAGTGCAGCTACTGCTTTTTGATAAGCTTGTAATTATTCAGCGATTCGTCCTTTTGAACAGTATACTGATCTTTGAGTTGCATCACCCAACCCTCACCCTCTATTCGCTGTCCTTCGATTTTAGTAGGCCTACTAACGGTTATTTTATCCCAATTGGGCGCCATGAGCGCCCCACTTTTGACATCTAGAATCCCCCAGTTATCGGTGATCCTTATGGTTGGATAAACAGTTCCCAAATCTGTGATTGGGAGGATATTTCTCGGATCAAAAGACACATTCATTTTCTCAAATTTAATGGTCATATGAGGCTGATCCACAAACAAGGAACGATATAATGCAATTTGCTTCTTTATTTTTTCCGCTCGTAATTGTTCTTCTGTGAATATCTGTTTTCCATTATACTCCGCTGTAATGGCTTTTACTGTTGCTGCAAGATCTTTCGGAAGTTCAATGTTCAATTCGCGCATAAAGAATACAGTTAAATCTGTATTTACTGAAATCTTTTGATTCCAAAGCGGATCCTTTAAACTCATTATATATCCATAGATGGGCGTGGTATTGTAGGCAAAAGACCTTACATAAGTGGGGTTCTTGAAAAATCTGTCTATTACATCAATGAAATGTTTTTTTGTTTTTTCTTTATCTCTCCCACTGATCATTACTCCGGTATACTCTGCAATCCCTTCATTAAGTTCCAATTGATTTTCAATATGGGCAGAGCCTGGAAAAAGTGAATTTCGATACTTCCGAAAAATCAAAGCATCCTTCAAGTGCATTCGTTGTTCATCTTGCGCGTCTGAACAAACCGCCTTTTTAAGCGCCTCCAATTCAAAACGTAAGTATATCCGTCCATTCTCTTGATCCAGATGGGTACTTTCGCTGTTATTTTGAACGAAGCCCAAAGCCGATTGTGCGGAATGAAACAATTCATGAGCCAACAAATTGATCCGTGCATAATAATCTTTAGATAAAGGCAACATAATCATCGCCCAAGTTCGGCCATTCCACGTTAAAGACGTATTGGCAATATTTACACTGTCGGGCAATTTACCAATATAGCTATTTTTATATTGCACAAACGAACTATCGGCACCAAAGTTATTACTAAATAGCTGTCGTGTCTAAGGCTCCACCAAAATAATATCACCATATAAATCCCTATTCCATAACGAATAACCAATTTTAGTTGCAGTTTTAATTTCACTAAAATATTGAACGATACTGTCTGGCTTTGTCTCCTTAGATTCTTGTCCAAGCGCTAATGCACTGAGCAAAAGATATAGAAACGTTATAGATATTTTCTTCATTAAACACTTGTGAAAACGGTTATAAATGATATTTTTTAGTTAAAAAGAGATTATTAGAATTTGACAAACATCTTCTTTTAAATCCCTAAAAATACATTATATCACTAAAATATCTATCATTAAACAAAAAAAGCACACTTAATATGTGTACTTTTTTGCTCAACATAGACTATGCTGTGTTTATACATCAATATAAAGACTCTTTGAACTACAAAGTCTCCTTGAGATATACTACTGATTCCAAGTTCAATCCATCGAGTCTGCTAATACCTGGTTGTTTTACAAATCCATTCTGTTCAAAAAGTCCGATCAACGAACTTCTTAAGGGTTCATTGATCCAAATCACGTCGTAGGTACTGCAGACGGCAAGACATTTGTCCATTAATGATACCTCCATTTGCTGCAAAGCCTCATGCTGGCAGACACCGAAATCCGCGATTCGAATCACACGTTTACCTGCCAAGCCATCCGGCTTCTGCCCTTTCGAGGTTATTCTGGCATAACCCATCGGCTGATCGTTAGCATATACTACCAGCCATTGATTTGACATACTGTTTATTTCGTTGACAAGTGTTTTGGAATTAAAACTATCAACAATGTAATTGTCTAGTTCAGCTGGCTCCACTAAGCTGCCGAATTTTTCTAGGGCTAGAGTTTTGGTGAGCATTGACAACGCTTCAATTCCCTGCTCTGTTGCTACCGTAAATTTTGTGACTATATTCATATGTGCATCTACTATTAAATACACAAATGTACATGCTATCACTTGCTATTATTCGATACACATTGTTCATTTAGCATCAGTACAGGCTCCCACATAAATAACGACCTATATGCTGGATCGCTTCTATTCGTTTAGCAGAAAACTTGTCCGCGATGACCAACCTAAAATAATGTTCAAAAGTATTCGCAAAAGAGAACGTATAGCCCGGCGTAAATCTTGCACCAATTTTTTCACACTGCGCGTAAAAATCCGCCATATCTGTACTTTCAGGCATTTTAACCCAAAGATTATACCCACCTGCAGGTGTGATCACTTTGGTTTTTTCAGGAAAACTGGAAGCGATTAGGTTGGTGGCCAGATAGGCATTTTTTGCCAGTTGCATCTTCAGTGAACGAATATGCCGATCGTAACTGCTGCTACCGATCAAACGGTTTACGGTCTCCTGATTCAGAGGAGAAACTGTACTGCCCAATGCAAACTTGATCTGTTCAGCATCTTTCAGAAATCGCCCTGTGCTTAACCAACCCAGCCGAATTCCAGGTGCCAGGGTTTTTGAATACGATGAATACGTCATGACCAATCCGCTTTCATCAAATTGTTTTAGTGTGGATGGTCTGCTCCCCTGAAAGTTCAGGTCTCCATAGATATCGTTCTCGATTACAGCAACATGATATTTATGAGCAATCGCCAATAAAGCAATTTTCTGTTCATCTGAGAGCAAAATACCTGTTGGATTATGAAAATTCGGTGTTAGGACGACTGCTTTTACAGCACTTCCTTGACATGCTTGTCTAAAAAAGTCTATATCAAAACCATCTTTAGTAAGAACAGGAATTTCAATAACGCGCAGCTTGAGCACCCGAATGACCTCCAATACAGAAAATACGCACGGACTTTCCACAGCAACAATATCTCCGGCTTCACATGCAGCAGCCAAGGCGATATACAAAGCCTGCAGGGCGCCATCTGTGATCAGCAGTTCATCTGCATGCAGTAAGGTCTGATAGGAGGCCGCACGCCTGATAATATTGTCCTTCAATTGTACCGAACCGTTAGATGGATAATAGCGTAGTAACCCTGCCCCTTGTTCCCGAATGACCTGCTGCATGGTCCGAAGTAAAAGTTTTTGCGGAACAAGAAGGTCCCCTGGGGCAGCAACATTAAATTCCGAAAAACCCCGCCCCACAGGTGACGCTGTTGTCAGACCAAGCCCTTGCTCAAAGACAGCATCCCTTACTACCGGTGGACGTCGACGCCCTTCCGGTTCTGCCAGCATTTCATTCTTCGCACTGACATAGTAGCCAGATTTCGGAACGCTCTCCACCAAACCAATAATCATAAGACACTCATAACCTGACTGAACAGTACTCATACTTAAACCGTAGTAATCTTTAAACTCGCGTACTGAAGGCAGCTTTTGCCCCGGTTTATAGACTCCTGATTTTATATTTTTCTCAATTGCTTGTGTAAAAATTTCAAATTTATAGCTCTTCATCTGTATTGATCACTTTTACCTATACTGTACCTGTATCGCAAATCTAATCAATCTAAATTTGTCTAAAAAAGAAATGACAGGTAATTATCAAATCAATAGCCCTAGCGAATTACGTGCTCTTCCACAGGAGGTATTACCCGAATTAAGTCAGGAACTAAGAAACTTCCTCATTGACCATATTGCTACACATGGCGGTCATTTTAGTTCAAGCCTTGGTGCTGTAGAACTTACTATAGCAGTTCATTATGTATTTAACACCCCTAAGGATAAATTGATCTGGGACGTTGGTCATCAGGCTTATATCCATAAACTACTCACAGGGAGAGCGGCTCGCTTCCATTCGAACAGACTTCTAGGCGGCATAAGCGGATTTCCTGTTATGGAAGAAAATAACTTTGACGCCTTTGGTACAGGTCATTCTTCCACATCCCTATCAGCAATTCTGGGTATGGCCTGCGCAGCCAGGTATAAGGGTGATAACAGCCGTCAACACATCGCTGTTATCGGCGACGGCGCCATGACTGCCGGTCTAGCATTCGAAGCTTTAAATAATATAGGTTTCGAACAGCCTAACCTATTGATTATATTAAATGATAACGATATGTCTATTGATGCCGGTACGGGAGCCCTACAAAACTATCTGACCGACCTGACCTCGGGGCAAGCCTATAATCAGTTCAAATCACAGATCAAAAAGCTGCTGTCATCCCATAAAGATCGGACACAATGGTCAATTGCTGCGATTAGAAAAATAGAGAAATTGATAAAAACAGGGCTATTTGCTTCGAGCAATATTTTCGAGGCCTTAGGAATACGTTATTTTGGACCACTGGATGGTCATAACCTCCACAAGCTTATCAAAATATTTGAACAGTTGAAGCATATCCCCGGGCCCAAAATAGTGCATTGTGTAACACAAAAAGGAAAAGGTTTTACACCAGCCATGTTAAACAAGGCGGAATGGCATGCCACAGGGAAATTCGACAAACTGACAGGTATACGGTTAGAAAACCAACTACCGCAACTCTACAAGGAAACTTTTCAGCAAGTGCTGGGCGAAACGCTGATACAGCTCGCCCAACATAATAGCCGTATTATCGCTATAAGCCCAGCTATGCTTTCCGGCAGCAGGCTGACGGCAATGAAACAGCAGATGCCTAACCGCGTTTTTGATGTTGGTATCTGCGAGCAGCATGCCATTACTTTCTCCGCAGGCCTTGCTGCTGATGGGCTACTTCCTTTCTGTGTGATCTATTCGACATTCTTACAACGCGCCTATGATCAACTAATCCACGACGTCGCTTTACAGAAATTACCGGTCGTGTTCTGTATCGACAGGGCCGGCGTTGTCGGCCCCGATGGCCCCACCCATCAGGGGGCATTCGACATTGCTTTTCTTCGCTGTATACCCAACATCGCAGGCGCTTCGCCCATGACGCTCACAGACTTTAAAAATTTGTTGTTCACGGCTCAGGACATCACTCTTGACGGACCGCTTGCAATCCGCTACCCAAAAGGCCCAGGTGGTCGAGAGAAGCAATCAGACAAATTTATAAGACTTGAAATTGGAAAAGGAAGAAGGCTTTGTTCAGGCCAGGACATTGCCATACTCTCTCTTGGGCCCGTTGGTCAATATGCACAGGACGCATGCAACGAACTGCTCCGGGAAGGCATGCAGGTTGGGCACTATGATCTACGGTTCTTTAAACCGCTCGACGAAGCGTTATTACATGAAGTATTCCAATCATATTCCTATATCATCACTGTTGAAGATGGATGTATAGCTGGTGGAGTAGGAACTGCAGTACTGGAATTTATGACCGAACATGGCTACTCAGCGACCTTGAAGCGACTTGGCTTGCCCGATACTTTTGCAGTACAGGGTACACAGCAACAGCTTCACCAACTTTATTACTACAATAAGCAGGCTATTATCGCCACGGTGAGACAGCTATACACGGGCCCGCTCGAATCGGCAGGCTCAGGGTGTAGCCTTAAGCCGAACGAGTCTTCCCCAAACAGTTAAGTTAGTCACAATAGTAGTGCTTAAACAATATAGATTAAACTATCATTTGGTCTGATCATAGGATCTAAACAGCAAAGGGCCGACCCTGTCAGACATTCAGCTTGCGAAGCTTTCCTAAAAGGTCTTTTTGTCAGGACATGCCTTTCATAGATTTACTTCGTCTTTCAATTGTAAAAAGAATCTATAAGAACCAAAACTGCTTATATCTTCTAAGACAAACATCCAGAAAGGTACGGTGTTTGTGGCTTACATGAAAGAAACAATGTTGTTTCTTTCATGTAGCAATTCATACCATGAAACACTTATTCGTCCTCCTTGCTATAGCGACAGGCTTATTTCTGATCAGCAAGGTTTGCTTTTCACAAAAAGGGAAAGATTCAAAACCGTCAATACAAAATACTATGAATACTATAAATCAAAAAGATCATGTTGTCTATTTTGCCGGAGGATGCTTCTGGGGAACTGAGCATTTCTTTAAACAAGTCCGCGGGGTCACGGCAACCGAAGTTGGCTATGCCAATGGAAACCTTCAGCACCCTTCATACGCACAAGTTTCGACAGGAACCTCAGGTTTTGCCGAAACGGTAAAGGTAACCTTCGACCCGGAGCTTGTCGATCTAAAGCTTCTCGTAGACCTTTTCTTCAAAACAATTGATCCAACTTCATTAAATAAACAAGGCAACGATATCGGTACACAATACCGTACAGGAATCTATTATACCAATGCGGATGATGCCGCTGTTATCAAAGAACAGATAGCTGCTTTAGCAAGTCAATACAACAGCAAAATCGTGGTGGAAATAGAACCTTTACAGAATTATTATAATGCTGAAGCTTATCATCAAAAATACCTGGACAAAAACCCTGGCGGTTATTGCCATATAAGCCCTGATTTATTTAAACTTGCGCGAAATGCCAACCCCGAAAAAGCGAAAGCGGACGTTAAAAACACGTATAAAAAAGCAGATAAGGAGACCTTGAAGAAAGAGTTGACTACATTGCAATACGATGTTACACAAAACAGTGCAACGGAGCGCGCGTTTGACAATGCCTATAATGATGAATTTAGGGAAGGTATTTATGTCGATATCACAACCGGAGAACCCTTATTTGTTTCTACAGATAAATTTGAATCGGGATGTGGGTGGCCCAGTTTTTCCAAACCGATTAGCGATAGCCTGATTCAAGAACACTCCGACAATTCGTACGGGATGCGCAGAACGGAAGTACGCAGCAAAACTGGTGATGCACACCTTGGCCACGTTTTTAACGATGGACCGGCAGATAAAGGTGGTCTGCGCTATTGTATAAACAGTGCTTCACTTCGATTTATTCCAAAAGACAAGATGAAAGCACAGGGTTACGAAAAGTATTTGCCATTATTGGTAAAAAAATAGGCTGCAGCGCCTCATTGGAGGCGCTTGCTCTGAACATTTCAGAATCCTTCAGGCTACCCTTATAATAACCTATTATTCAATGCAAAAACCAATGCTTCATTCATGTTGCTTACCCCTAGCTTTTCAAATAATTTTCGCCGATGAAATTTCACCGTATCAATGGAAACGAAAATTTTCTCCGAAGTTTCATGAATGGTCAGACCTCGATGATAAAAACGTAAAATCTCTATTTCACGTTCGGTAAGATTAATCTTTTTCTGGGAGTTCCATTTCCCAGTCAACAGATCCAATTCCCATACTAAGTTGGAGTGCAACTTTTCGATAGTCACGTTACCTGAAGATATATTAGTGGATAAAGACACGATACAAATTGCTTTCCATATTTTCCCCTCTTCTGTCAAAAAAACAGGTGTCAGTTTATGATTAATTAAAATAAACTTGTTGTGTGCATTTTGTATCTGAAAATCATACGATATAACATAAAGCTTCCGTTCCTCAATGGGTATTTTTTCATAAAAGCTAAACCCCGCTTCGTTAATCTTAATGAGCATCTGGAAATCATCAGATGGAACATATTTTTGATAAAAGCCATAGCCCATTTCCATCACCTCTTTGGCTGTTAAACCAGCTAGAAACAGCGGGTTGTCTGAAACAAACTCAAAACTTTTAGCTTGGTAATCGATTAGGTAAATACTCTGATAAGTAATCCGTGAGAAGGCTTTGACGAGCTCAATATAGCCGTGGGTCTGCTGGATGTCCTTTTCTGAAAGACGATCAACAGTATTTTTTTGTGAAAATAGCGCGTTAAAATCCATAACGAAATTCTAAATGTCGAAGTTAATTAAAACTACACTCAAGTGTAGCTTTTATTTGGACAAACTGTAATACTTTTGGACAAAACAGCTAAGAAATATAGCTAACTGAACGAAAAGCCGGAAAAAACATAAAACCACTTCTTACACAAATGCTTATTAACACTATTCAAATTCGAAATATTGGAATCGCTATCGGGATCTTATTTTTTGGAAACAGCTATGCACAGCAGAAAATTGAGGTTCTAAATTTTGGGACATTTCACATGAGCTATACGCCTGATGCACATAAAGTGGAATTTGACGAAAAAGATCAAAAAAACAGAAAAGAAACATACCAAGTAGCCAAACTATTGGCAGACTTTAAACCAACTATCATCTGCGTGGAAATCATTCCTGAAAAAAACGAAGAATTGAACGGCGATTACAGCTCTTTTATTAAAGATAAAGGATATAAAGCTAAGTTCGGTGGTGAAATAGCCATAATTGCATATGAAGTTGGCAAACTTGCAGGGGTAAAAAAAATTTATGGAATTGATGAACAACAAACTGCTGCTTATAATTACAACATTGCAAATGAGTTGGAGAATCAGGTAGACAGTGTAACCTATAAAAGCTACATGGGAAAAATTATGCAGGAATTCACCCATATTGATAAACTCTCCATTTTAGAAAAATTAAAGGTATTTAATCAAAAAGAGACCTTGCAAAAGTTTATCAATGTAAACGCCGATATCTTAACCTACAGCAGTACAAAAGGTAATTTTGAAGGAGCAGATGAAGCCAGTAAATTCTACCGAAGAAATCTACGGATATTCTCCAATTTAAATCAGATCCCAGTCACTGGGCAGGATCGAATTTTGCTAATCACGGGCGCTACTCACGCAGCTTTCCTTGGTGAACTTTTGCAACGGAGCCCCAAATACAAACTCGTAGAGGTTGCCGAATACCTTCAATAAAACCATCGGTAAGCAAAGACTCTTTTGGCGACTTTCGAATGAAACAGATTAACAAACCTTAATTACTTAAAGAAACACTTCAACATGATCACATGCAGAAACTGTGGCACGGGCATTACATCAAAATTCTGTCCCGATTGTGGCCAACCTGCGACGCTAAAAAGGATAGACGCTCATTACATCACCCACGAAATAGAACATGTGCTTCACTTTGAACGCGGTATTCTCTATACCATTCGAGAATTGGTGACAGCTCCAGGTAAGAATGTGCAAAACTACATTTCTGAAAATCGCAGCCGACTGGTCAAACCTATTATTTTCGTTATTGTCACATCTTTAGTGTATTCTATTATTGCCCACTTTTTCCATACTGAAGAGCGCTATTTGCAATCAATCGACAGCCATGGTATTGAAAGCAAACTCGTCATCACAACCAACATCTTTCGATGGCTACAAGGTCATTATGGTTATGCTAACATTATTATGGGGTTCTTTATTGCCCTTTGGACTAAATTATTTTTTAAAAAATACGGTTATAATCTTTTTGAAATCATCATCTTATTATGTTTTATTATGGGGATGACAATGTTAATTTATGCACTTTTTGCAATAATTGACGGTATCACGCACCAAAGTTTAATCCTATATGCAACTTTAGTAATTTGTATATATTACTCCTGGGCCATAGGACAGTTTTTTGATAAAGCTAAAAAGATCAACTATTTTAAAGCATTTGCCGCTTCAATAATAGGTTTTTTCTCCTATTTGATCGTCATACTTTTCATTGGTATTACATTGGATGTACTTATAAAATAGCATTTTTTTGACTGATGCAGACATGTATCTAAGAAGCCACCATCATCAATTGATGCGATAAATGGGATAAAGAAGATGTGACTCTTCATAATAAGGTGAATGTTTGTATATCCAATCCAGCTGCGCACTACTACTTGCAGCAAGTTTAGGGTTGTTCATCTTTTCGCGTTCAAAGGCAGATCTTAAATCTTTATTCTCTTTTAGAAGCTTGGCTGCTGTATCTTCAAAAACATAAGCTGAATAGTATTCTTTCTGTCCTAAGATCGCATCAAAGAAATTCCAATTAAAATAAGAGTCTATTGCTTCAGGTTCCAAGGTTTCCAGCAGAAACTTCACACCGTCCTGGTTCAAAGGGACCAAAAAATCACCGGCACTGAAGTTTACCTTGTTGGATTCCCTAAGGAGACTGGTGTCAAAATGTAAATAATGTCCTTCATATGGACTTGAAGTTGTCTTGAAATCCTTAATCCTATACTGTTCCACCGCAATAACAGAATCTTGTTTAAGCGGAATCATCTTGATTTGATTGAGTGTCAACAATTCAATAACTTTCCATTCAGACTGCGGAATGACATAATACGATGGAATCGTCACTTCTTTTGTCGGAACATATGTATTATATAACTTAACTTGTTTTGAAAACTTAGCGTTTCTATCATACCACAACCTATCTTTCGAAGAAACGTCACTTGGTTTATATTTTGCCTCGAAGCCCTTAAATTCCAGCGATTCATATTTTGATGAATCAAGCTTCCATGCTATGGCATATTTATCCCCTATTTGATATTGCTTTAGGTTTTCAGCTCTTTTTTGTTTAATCACCTTATAATTCTGTTCGATAAAATCCAAGTTACAACGCATATAGTCATAAGTCGCTTTGACACGTTCTTGATAAGGTTTCAACATATGTGTTTCCACAACAGTTCCGATTACATTAAATAGACTGGTGTAGCCTGTTGCGTATCTTGGCGAATCCATAAAGGTTGGAAAACCACCATCGGGCACATCGTTGTGGATGTTGACATAGGGAACAGACATAAATCCTTTCTTTTGGAGATCCTTGAGTAAGTTCTTTTGCATGTGGCTGTTAAAATAATTTCCCAAAAGGTTTCCTAAACGTTCTTTGTTTGTTGAGATATAGGTGAAGGTGTACTGATAATCGGCTCCATTGCTGACATGATTATCTATAAAAACATCTGGTTTGACCCATTGGAAAATCCGCTGAAAGCTCCGCGAGTTTTTAGTATCTGTCTTAATAAAATCCCTATTTAAGTCATAGTGTCTTGCATTTCCACGAAAACCATACTCTTCAGGGCCATTTTGATTAGCTCTAGAAAAGCTCCCACGATTTAACATCCCACTCACATTATAACTCGCCAGCGCAACAACAATAACATTTTGAGGTGCCTTTATCTTTCCTGTTGCCAAATCGCGCATAAGCATCATAGTCGCATCAATACCGTCTGGCTCTCCAGGATGAATACCATTGTTGACCAATAAAACGCACTTCTCTTCCCTAGCCACTTCCAGTGTCTTTCCAAACGGATTAAATACAACAACATCTATTGGTTTATTGTTATCGTCTTCTCCCCGTGTTTCATAGTGAATTGTTGTATATTTCCGTGCCAATTCCTGATAATATGCCCGCATTTCCTCAAAAGTTGTCGATTGATTGCCATTACCCCGTTCATAAGGTGTAAGTATTTGCGCATAACTTCTGCCAAAAAGCATGAAAGAAAATAATATCAGGAACTGTTTCATAAGATCAATTTAGGCTCCAATTTACGATAAACTTGTTAAAATGCGTAAGCAATTTCTACCTTCTATTAGGAACCGCTTCCCAATAAAACAAAATCCCTAAGAAATGTAGGGATTTTGTTTTTACGCTTTATCACTATTTCATTTGCTGACCTCATTTAATAATTCAATATCTTCCGTATCTAATTTAAGAGTCGGCGCCGCACATAGCGTATCCAATTGACTCTCACTTGTAGCACTTACAATGGGAGCGGTAATTAGCGGTTTAGCCAACAACCATGCTAATGCTACAGTAGCCTGTTTTGTCCCGTGTTTCTCGGAGATAACATCGAGCGCTTTTAGGACAGCTTTACCTTTAGCATCAAAATATTTTTTGATCCCACCACCCCTAGCCGTTTTATCAAAGTCAGCTTCAGTACGGTATTTACCGGTCAAGAAACCTGCAGCAAGCGACCAATATGGAAATACGCTCAAACCGTACTTCTCGACCAATCCCGCATAATCTGTTTCAAAACCAGCACGCTCTACCAAATTGTAATGCGGTTGCAAAGCAACATATTTAGGAAGACCATTTTTCTCCGCAACATCAAAGCTTTCCGTTAACCGCGTTGGCGATAGATTAGAAGCGGCAATATAACGTACCTTACCTGCTTTTATTAAGTCAGCATAAGCCGACAATGTCTCTTCCAAAGGGGTTACGTTATCGTCAAAGTGGGTATAGTATAAATCAATATGATCTACTCCCAATCGTCGCAACGATTCATCAGCAGATTTCAAAATATGTTTTCTTGAGATATCATACCCGTGCTCCTTAGTCTCGGATCCAACTTTTGTTGCGATTACTATATTTTGACGGTTGCCACGGCTTTTTAACCATTTCCCAATAATTTCTTCGGACTGCCCGCCGGTTCCATTCACCCACCAAGAATACGTATCTGCCGTATCGATAAAATTAAATCCTGCTCCTACAAATTTATCTAGCATTTCAAACGATTTTTGCTCATCTAATGTCCAGCCAAAAACATTCCCGCCAAAATTAATTGGAGCTATCTGCAAATCTGTGTGTTGTATTTCTACCTTTTTCATTGAAATTATCTGTTTATTGTTCCTTTAAATAAAAAATCGCTATGCAAGTACAGCTATAAAGCTAAAGTTACGGTATTCATCTTGAGCCACGCCAGCATTCTTCACATCTAAATGTCAAAAAGAGTAAAGTACGCTATTGCAATTTAGTACGCAGTTACTATGATTATACTAAATTGCAGCCGACTTTCGATCAGATCATTGTGCTCATAGTTAAAAATCTTATCTTCGTACTCATGGCCCATATCAATCTGACCTTCTTTGAGCATGTCAGATAAAGCCTTCGATAGATTGAACAGATTACATTGATAAAACCCAATCATCTATGATCCCAATAGTATATAGACGAGCAATGGAAAGTGATTTGACTTTTCTTTTAGATCTACGATTAAAGACAATGACCCAACATTTAATAGCCGCTGCTTTACCCACAACGAGGGATTCACATCTACAAAGAATTAAATACAAATTTGAACATGCTGCTATCATTGAATACAACCATATCCCTATCGGACTTTTGAAAACCGAGAAAGGACGGGCTCATATCGAGTTGATTCAAATACAGATCGATCCCCGATACCAAGGGAAAGGGCTAGGAAAAAAGATATTAAAAGATCTTATAGATGAAGCAATTTACGAAGGGAAGTCGATTTCATTACATGTATTAAAAACCAATAAAGCGCAAAAGCTCTACTTCAGTATTGGTTTCGAAATTATCGGAGAAGATGAGCATTCATATCATATGAAGTACTCAAACAAGGATAAGATTTTAAAAAACAGGTCGGCTCTTTAACCGACCTGTTTTTTCATTACTTTTCAATAGACGACATATCGATTACAAAACGATATTTCACATCACTATCCAATACTCTTTGATACGCCTCATTTACATAATCGATATCAATCATTTCTGTTTCGGGTAGAATATTATGTTCAGCACAAAAATCAAGCATATCCTGAGTTTCCTGTATTCCCCCAATACTGGAAGCCGTTAGGATCTTATTTCCCCCCATGATCGAGCGTCCATTAATTTCCATGGGTGCAGCCGGAATCCCCACGCAAATATAAACTCCTTTTGTTTTCAATAATGCAAGATAGAGGTTATAATCATGTGGTGCTGATACGGTATCAATAATAAAATCAAAATACGAGGAGAATTCTTTTATTTCATCGGCCTCATGGGTATTTAAGAACTTGTGTGCTCCAAGTAGAGCGGCATCGTCCTTTTTGCGTGGTGAATGGCTTATCATTGTAACTTCTGCCCCCATTGCCACTGCAATTTTAACAGCCATATGTCCCAATCCGCCTAAGCCTAACACACCAACTTTATGCCCTTTGCTAACATTCCATCTTTTTAATGGCGAATAGGTGGTGATTCCTGCACAGAGTAGCGGTGCCACCTTTTTAATATCCAAAGATTCCGGCACATGCAGCACAAAATCTGCATCCGCAACAATATTATTGCTATAACCACCAAAAGTATAGCTGTGATCGTGCATCACATCTTTGCTGTTGTACGTCCAAACGGTCTTCTTTTCTGAACAGAACTGTTGTTGGTCTGACTTACAGTTATCGCATTCGCCACAGGAAGCGACCATACAACCGACACCTGCCAGGTCACCTTTTTTGAACTTAGTCACTCCAGGACCAACTGCACTTATCCGACCAACAATTTCGTGCCCGGGAACAATTGGGTATTGTGTACCACCCCACTCATCATGTACTTGATGAATATCGGAGTGACAAATCCCGCTGTACAAGATATCTATTAAAACATCGTTTGCACCAAGCTCTCTCCTTTCAAACTCCCAGTATTCAAGTGGAGAACTACTGTCTTTCGCCGCATAACCTTTCGACTTAATCATATTATCTTTTTTATAGACCACAATTTGGATACGAAGATATCTTCGATCCCCTATTTACGTTGTACTAAGTTAGCGGGTATCGATGACGAATAAAGAAAGGCAAGCACAATATTGACACTGCGCAAACAAAAAAACAAGTTTAAACATAGAAGTATCCGCACAAGACCATGTATATTTGAGTTCATATAAATCACTTCAATGAAAAGAACCAGTCTAACGCTAGCAATTATTTGCTTAACATCAATGGCCTTCGCCCAAAAGATAAGCTACAAAGTGAACACGCAAAATTCGACGATCAAATGGAATGCGAAAAAAGTTGTCGGGGGACATGTGGGAACAATCAATATACAAGAAGGAACGGTACAGACAGAAAAGGGGAAAATTACCGGCGGTGGTTTTACCATAGATATGAATTCCATGGCTTGTACTGACGCACCTAAATTGACCGGGCACCTAAAAAATGAAGATTTCTTCAATGTGCCTACCTACCCTAGCAGCAAATTTGTCATCAGTAAAGTTGATAATAGCAAAGGCACTCCAATCATAACCGGTAATCTGACGATTAAGAATAAAACAAAATCGATCTCCTTTCCAGCAAAAGTCACCACAACTGCAGATGGACTTTCTGCTGAAGCTATAGGGGTTAAGGTAAATCGGCTGGACTTTGATATACAGTATCGTTCAGCAAGCTTTTTCTCCGACCTAGGCAATCGCGCCATCGATGATGAATTCACCTTAGATATCGTGCTTAAGGCTGTAAAATAAAAACCTCATAAGAGCCCTCTGTTAATACAGGCGGCTCTTCCTTCATTGAATAATCGCACCGAGAATCGACATAATTTACTCGAGCTGCTTTTACACACAGACTACTTAAGGCTGTGATGTCACCTCATACCGGCACGGAAAATCCAACAGTGTGGCACTTATTCTTCCTCAGAAATAGCGCATTAGC
Source organism: Sphingobacterium siyangense (assembly GCF_007830445.1). GTDB lineage: Bacteria > Bacteroidota > Bacteroidia > Sphingobacteriales > Sphingobacteriaceae > Sphingobacterium > Sphingobacterium siyangense. The sequence continues at coordinate 245,454 of NZ_VLKR01000001.1, forward strand.
GCTGTGCTACAACACTAAACAAAGACTCTGTTAAATTAGATTTGATTCAAATTGCACTTAGCAAGCGATAAGATTGATGAAAGTAAAGTTTTAAAATTATCTTTAAACTCGCTAAAGTAAGGTTAGACAAATTATATATGGAGAAAATAAAAACTTTTCAACAACACGAGCTTAATAGAATTAGAAAAAATTGGAGTGAAAGTGACCTCGCATTTGAAAAGTTGGGAAGATCTTCTAATATATCCGATTATTCGGATCGGGAGATCAATGAAATGCTGCTCGGTGTATATAAAGACAGTAAACACCTTATGGTCGATGAAGGCTACTTTATTGATCTCGCGAAAGCGTATAAAGCCAGTTGTATTTTGGTTGATGTATCCTATTCAAGACGTATCAAACCTGCTCCGAACAGCATACTTAATCTTCAGGATATCCGTAATTTTTACATTGAAGATTATTTTATAGAGACGAAAGAAGCATTCTCCAACAAAAATAAACATAAGATAACGGGTTATCTCAAAAAGATCGGCGGTATCAGTTTGGGTAAAGGGCAATACAATTATCTGTATTCTATTCCGAACGATTTCAAAACGTTTTTCGGTGATACACCGGCCGATCTGTTCTATCCTATACAGCGTTATATCAACGGGTTATTTTTTGACGACGATTATCGAATTTCAGATTTTGAAGTCATCAGTAAGATTGTTATCAGTAAGACATAATTCCGATTGCCGGAGCAACCGCTCTTGGTTTCTTAATTGATAATCTCACCATCATTCTGATCTAGTTTATCACGAAATTTTTCAAGTTCCTGAACACCTGGTTTTGCCCATTCAGCAACCTCACCTATAATTTTTAATGGAAATTCAGATCTATAGGAACGTGTAGGATTTCCGGGAAACTTCTGGTCCGTCAGATTAGGGTCATGCTGATAATCACCGGTAGGTTCAACAATAAATACCCGCTCGCTGCGCTCACCTTTTGCCAGGGCCGCTGCAAGTCCGGCCCCATTCATCATACCTGTAAAATAAATATGATTCATTTTGAAGTCGGCTTGATAGTTAGAATTGAAGCCTGGAACCAATAAGTCGCCGATTTGTGCATCTGCTTTTGTACCGTGATAAAAAGGTCCCTTATCAAAGGGAATGTTCTTATAAGAAGAGGCCAACCTAGCATATTCACTTGCCATTGCTTCTTCTCCTAAACTTGTGTAACAGGCACAAATCTTCAAATACATTCTGGGCAATGCACTGGTAGTCCGATCATCACCGATTACCAATGCGTGATCTAAGGCTATGTGCAGCCATTTCAGACGATCCGACACCGTTTTCTGCTGCCGGGATACAAAATAGGCTGCAATAAACTTCTCATGGTCATCGCTTGCCTCCCGATAACCCTCTGCAAAAAAGGACAGCGCTTCATCGTGTCTACCGTTTTCTTCCAATTGTATGCCTTTTAGGCAAAGTTTGACAACCCCGTTAAATGGTGAAAATTCCATCGTATAAATTATTATCTATTCAACCGAATATTATCCTCGCTGTAGTTATAAGTGAACACCCTTAGTAACATCAGGACTTAAGCAAGGCTATGTATGTAAAAAGCCAGTTATTAAGAATAACCGGCTCTTCAACAAAATTGTTCTCTTATTTTCAATATTTCTCGCTGGAATCCTGAAAACAGTTGGCCTCCAGAGAGCAGCTAAATTATCCGATAGATGGTCTCCTTAGAATACAATATTGCCTTTGTGTATCAAGGAAGTCACCGGTGAAATACGAGAAACTGCTTCAGCGGAACAACTTGCCTCAACAAAAACCATGCTTGCCTCATCACCCACTTTCGGCCATTGTTGATTTCCATTATTGTCCAAAGGCAATTTGTAGCGTGTCGCGAAAGCAAGTGTTCTAGATAAGCCGAATTCTGTTCCATAACCATAAAGCTCAGCAATAAGATTCGCTTTCTGCAGCATGTTTCCCGAGCCAAACGTATTCCAGTGATCCTGAATATTGTCATTTCCAATCAAAACCTCCACCCCATATTTCCGAAGTGTCGGAATAGGCATAATCATATTGCCAAAGGGCACAGAGGACACGATTCCCACCCCCGCTTCTGCGAGACGTGCCGCAATTTTTTCAGCTTCGACATTTGTGAGACGACTAAGTGCAAAAGCATGGCTAACAAAAGCTTTCCCTTTTAATTGGGGGTTTTCCAATGTACGGTCGATCAAAAACTCGATTGTCTTCATACCACTTTCTCCCATTTCATGGAGGTGTATGTCAATTCCCTTATTGTTATCAAGCGCCAACTGTGTAATCTGCTCCATACTTTTTTCGATACTTCCGTCCAAAGAGTACGGATCTACTCCACCTATGAAACTAACAGCATCCAGTTTTGCAACATCCTTCAAAATGGGTAAAGTATCCGTATAATAGAGGCCATGCTGTGGAAAAGCAACCAGCTCCGCTTCTACCGTGTGTTTTTTCGATGCAAGTGCCTTTTCCAAATTTGTTAACGATTTTAGTCCAGATGTTGGATCAACATTGAAATGTGAACGAATAAAATCAGTTCCGTATGCCTGCAGAAAATTCAGCATTTTGCCCGTTCTTTCGACTGAGGTGCTTAACCATTCTGGGATCATCTTCTGCTCATACGCGATCATATCTTTTACGGTATGCCGTGTTGGCGATACAGCTTCCCATGCCAGACCAAACAACATTTTATCCAAATGGGCATGCATATCCTTAAAAGCCGGCAACATCAAATGTCCTTTTGCATCGATCGCATTAGCATTTGCAGTATTTGGTTTGATTCCTTTGATCTTACCCTCTTCAACTTCTACACAGAATAAAGCCGTATTTGTGCTTATAACTTCCTTTCCATCAAACTCGAATCCTGTCTCAAGCCGTACGTTTTTTAAAATATATGTTTTAGCTTTCATATTTATTTTGATAATATTCTTTTTCTCTAAAAATTACCGGACAATAGAAACGGTATTATTTTTCCACTTTTATTATTCAGTATCACCAAAACAAAGGTCGCAATGATTCTCCCAGATCTTTTGCAGAATACATCTCGATACTTGAACAATTTATCACAGCGCCGACTTTTGCTCAACAGTATGCATAAGGTGAAACTACAACGAATGTGCTTTCAGCCAGCATGAGACCAATGAGAACGACACTTAAAATACACTGTAGTAATAAATTGTCCAACAGATGGAATGAAAACCACATTGTAAAAACAGCCTTAGCTACTATTTTTGTATTAAACATCGAAGCTTCTTCGGCTTTATCGAAAAAATTATAGCACAATAAAATGATGAAAACAACTTTAATACTCCTGATAATGATGAGCATAACAAATTCGTGCCGATCGGCATTAACAGAAAACTCATATACTGAAAATCCGTCCCAGGAAGAGATTATTAAATTGGTCACCAAAAATGACTTACAGGGAGTGAAAAAAGCGCTAGAAAATAATGCCAACGTGAATAGTGAAGATACGAATAAACGTTCTATTCTACTTATCGCGACAAACAACGGAAATATTGAAATGGCTAAATTATTGGTAGAGTATGGTGCCGATGTCAACCTTCAGGCCGACAATATGGACAGCCCATTTTTATACGCAGGAGCAAGTGGGCAAGTTGAACTCGTCAAACTTTTCTTAGATCACGGCGCTCGCTTCGATCTATTTAATCGATATAACGGCACAGCTTTAATCCCGGCATGCGAACGTGGATATGTAGAAACGGTAAGATTATTGGCCAATACCAAAAATTTCCCTTTGGATCATGTCAATCGTTTAGGATGGACTGCTTTGATGGAAGCCATTGTACTCGGTGACGGAAGCAAAAAATATCAGGAAATTATTCAGATTCTAAAAGATGCTGGGGCAAAATTGGATATTCCAGATTGTAATGGCACAAGCCCTTTGCAACACGCAAAACAAAGAGGCTTCAATGAAATTGTTAAGATACTAACATCAGAAATATAAAGGTTCATCTTCCTTTAAATACTCAAATTTGAATAAAATTTCAAGCAGTATTCCACCATGCTATCTGATTTTTCATTCTCAATGGCTAGTTTTGCAATATGCAGCATAAAATAATAGACAAAGTTGCTTTAATTAACATTAAAGACAGGAAAATACTGAGCACACGTTCTAAGACTAAAACAAAATTTTACTTTCCTGGTGGTAAACGAGAGAATAATGAATCCGATATTACCTGTTTAAAAAGAGAAATACTGGAGGAGCTTTCTGTGCACATCGTCGAAGAATCAATGCGCCTTTTGGGCACCTTTGAAGCAATTGCCGATGGACGAAATCAAGATACGCTCGTAAGAATGACCTGCTACTTTTCTGATTTCGAAGGAGTATTGCATCCAGCGAATGAAATCGAGACATTTGAATGGTTAACCTATAAGGACAAACATAGGACTTCTGTCGTAGATCAGATTATCTTTAGCCGATTAAAGGAAATGAATCTTATCGATTGATAGAACAGATGAGCGTTGTTTCTCATACCAAAATATCAGACAACGCTTTTCCGTAATGTAATAACCGTAATTTCAGGCCAAACACCTATCCGACCTTTTAGGCCGTGAAAACCAAAACCGCGGTTGACATAAAGATATTTTCCTTGTTTTTGATAGAGTCCAGCCCACTGTTTATAAAAATATTGAATTGGACTCCATTTTAACCCAAATAGTTCTATCCCAAACTGCATACCATGCGTATGTCCTGCCAGCGTCAGATGGACATGTTGGTCATAGTCCAAAGTAACATGATCCCAATGTGAAGGATCATGAGACATCAAAATTTTGAAGGTATCAGCGTCCAATCCAAGGGTTGCTTTAGCAAGATCACCATATTGATGAAACCCTCCTTTCCCCCAATTCTCAACTCCAATTAACGAAATACGCTCACCTTGCTTTTCTATTGCTATCGATTCATTTAGCAGCAATTTAAATCCCATTTCATGATGAATTTCCTTAAGCCTATTCAAATTTAAGGCTTTTGATTCAACACTTTCCCATTGTACGTAGTCCCCATAATCGTGATTTCCAAGGACTGAAAACTTGCCCGAAGGAGCTTCTAATCGGTTGAAGTCCGAAACCCAGGGTTCCATTTCGGAAGCTTTATTATTGACTAAATCGCCCGTAAACAATACCAGATCACTGTTTTGTGCATTTGCCAATTCGATACCTTTACGTACCCTTTTGATATCAGATAAACTACCAGAATGAATATCCGATAGCTGCGTAATTTTAAAACCGTCAAACGCCGTAGGTAGATCAGGAAAACTCAATACTTCCTCTCTCACTTTATAAAAATAACGACCTTTCGTTAAACCGAAAAAAATAACCAATAACATGGCCCCCGCCAAAAACAATACAATCTCACTCAAAAATATACTACGTGGAGGAAAGGAACGAAAAATACGCATCAGATCTTCAACAAATAAAAGGGGAACAGCAAGCAATTTTGGTATGAAAACAATTAAAAATGCTGTAATCAGACTTGTTGCTGTCTCCTGGACATCATAACCCGCTCTCCGCAAAAAAATTAATGTAAAAACACCAAAAAACAACAGGATATCAATCCCCCAATACATGTTCTGCCAAATCGAACCACGAATAACCGTACTGAAAGCCTGAAAAAAATAGATATCACCCAAAACAAATAAGAATAATATCAGTAAAAGTCTCTTTGCCATATTAACTAAAATATTGATTTTAAATTGCTAATGATATGCCAAAAGAGATTTTTGAGCTATTACAGCCCCTATCATCGTAAATAGTGATGTCTATGTGACAATTGAAACTTTTTGCACTCCAATCAATCAGAAAACTATCCATAGTTTCCTCCAAAACATGTCAAGATGTCTGATTATCCCATAAATGAACTCAACCGAGATACTGCTTATTATTCCAAAATTCCAGTCTTTTGCATGCATGCTCTCATTTTTTGGTAGGTACGCTCAATGTCTTGATCTAAACCAATGGAAAACCTGATCAATCCATCGGAAATACCCATCTTCAAACGATCTTCCTCAGGAATTTCTGATGACGTAGAGCTACCCGAACAGGAGAATAGGGTCTTATAGAATCCTAGGCTGACAGCTAAATACCCTAAATTTTCAGCCTGCATCAGTTCCATTAGTTCATTGGCTTTTTCGGTTGTTTCCACGTCAACTGTCATTAAGCCACCAAAACCATAGGTCTCATGCATCATAGTTTTCATTAGTTCATGATCTCGATGCGACTGCAAGCCCGGATAAGATACCTTTAATCCATCTTTCTCAAACCGTTCGGCAAGATACATTGCATTATAACTATGTTGTTTCATCCGTATATGAAGTGTTCTTAAATTCTTCAATATACTTGCCGAACGTAAGCTGTCCATCGTTGGCCCCAATAACATACAGGCACCTGTGTTCACATTTTTCGTTTCATTAATAAACTCCTGACTTCCACAATAAACCCCACCGACTGTGTCACTGCTGCCATTGATAAATTTCGTTAAACTATGAATAACAATGTCCGCTCCCAAAAGTGTTGGTGAGATGGATAATGGAGAAAACGTATTGTCGACAATCAGTTTTAGCTTGTGTTTTTTACAGATGGCCGAAAGTTTTCTTAAATCTGCCACATGCAATAAAGGGTTGCTCACACTTTCACAATACAACACTTTTGTATTAGGTCTTATCGATTTTTCGAGTTCTTCGACATCATTAATATCCAAAAATGTCGTCTCAATCTGGAAAGGCGGGAGAAAATTTTTAAGAAAGGCATAAGTTCCACCGTAGATTGTCCTACTTGAAATGATATGGTCACCACTTTTACATAGTTGTAAAAGAACTGTTGTAATCGCTCCCATCCCCGAAGATGTTACATTGGCCGCAGCGGTATCCTCCATTTTTGCTAAGGCTTGTGCCAAATACAAATTCATGGGCGACGAATGCCTTGAATAGAGATAACAGCCTTCCGCATTCCCTTCAAATGTGTCGAACATTTTTTTAGCCGAAAGAAAAGTATAGGTAGAGCTATCAGAAATTGACGGGTTCACACCTCCAAACTCACCAAAGTATTGCAAATCTTGAATTTCATTTGCTGCATTAAAATTTTCCATGTTTTTATCTTTAAAATTGAGATATTTAAAATTATATTACAAGTAATTTTACTTATCTTAGAATATAAATCTATTATATAACCAATAATTAGTTAAAACATCTAGCTGATTTAAAACGAGCTAGTAAAAACCAAAAAAAAAATCTATGCAATTTGACGAGATTGACCGTAAGCTATTGCGTTTTCTACAGGAAGATGCCAAACAAACGACCAAAGAACTCTCCTACAAACTGAGCTTGTCCGTAACAGCGGTCTATGAAAGAGTACGTAAACTCGAAAATACTGGAATTATCACAGGCTATGTCGCCATACTTGACAAAAAGAAAATAGCAAAAGACTTCCTTGTATTATGCCACGCAAAATTAACACAGCACAAAAAGGAGTATATCTTACAATTTGAAAAAGAGGTCATGAACCTTCAGGAGGTAACAGAGTGTTTCCACGTGAGTGGCGACTACGACTATATCCTAAAGATTTGTGTCCAGGATATGGCAGATTATCGCAGTTTTATGTTAACGAAATTAACGAGCCTACAGCATATCGCAAGCACCCATAGCTCATTTATGATCGCTGAAGTGAAAAATACGATTGCAATTGATCTGTAAGAAAATTTAAACCAAAACACCATTTTTTGATGCTATTGCTTCCGGAAGATCCTCATCTCCCACCATTTGCAACACATCAATTTCTATGGTTCGACAAATCGAAAGCATAGGCACATCAAACATGAGTCCTCCAAAAGGATTTTCAGTATAATCGCCGACCAATTCCATCACAATATAAATCCATCCAATTACCACACAAAAAGGAATACTCGTCCATATCCCCCAGTCGCCCAATTTCGCAAATTCATTAACTAGGCCCAATGGGAGCAGAATGATGAGAATAACATTAAAGACAAATGCTGTACTGGCAAACTGTCTCGGTGAAGGAAATTTTTTGATTCTTTCTGCCTGACCTTGATAGTCGTAAAATTGATTCAGGCAATTCTGCAGTTGCGTTTGGTTAAAATCCGAAATGATTTGATCATTTTTCAATGCATTAACTTCCTTTGCTTGTTTAGAAATCAAATACGTTGCAAAATTTTTATAGGTGCTCTGCAACTTAAACTCATCTGTAGAAAGGTATTTGCGCAAAAAAATCGATGTTCTACTGTAATCAGGAAAGCCAGCCTTTATCAGTCTGTTCCGTTTAACATTCATTGAACCAAAGTGTTTTTTCAAACTGACATGCTCCCATTCTGTCGGGATCAACAACTGCTCACGAAAAGTATATAACCAAGCTATATGGCGATAGGCAATCCTTTTCCTCCGCTCCTCCAAATCGGTATGATCACCATCTTGAGTATCAAAGGCATATAACATTGCCGTGAAAGAACGACTTGAATTGACAATCCCACCCCAGATTTTCCGGGCTTCCCAAAGTCTATCATAGGCCTGATTATTCTTAAACCCGACATAAAAAGCCTCAGCGGTTCCAATCAAAGCCAATGGCACCCAAGGAATTATCATCCACTGCCAATTAAAAAAATAATAGATGACCGCCACCAGAGAGCACCAAAGCGTCAGCCATATTAAATGTGCGCCCGCTAAATTAAATATTTGTCGATGGTTAAAATACTTGGTTGTGATCATAAAAATTAAATATCTTCCTTTAATAAAAACGTTATGAAAGTACAATTTAAATTGTAACTGTCCAATACGCTAAATTGTTTTCGGCACGATGATATTTTATCTCGCTCATTTTTATAACAATAAACCTCGTCGCTTTATATGGCTTATCCTTAAATTTACGGCTTCCATCCCTAAAAGGTTTCCTTATATCCAAAAAAATTGAAATAAGCCACCAGCGAAACTAGTTTTGAATAATTATTCAAAATTTATGATCAAATTAATTACTTTCAGTCTTATCACCTTTCTCCTTAACAACTTCCTGTTCGCCCAAACCGCCATTGTTGGTAAAGTCTCGGATCAATATGGCGCGTCGATCCCCTATGCTTCATTAGCCTTTCGTGCGTTAGATGTAAGGAAAGATTCTCTCATTGAAAAAATAACAGATGAACATGGAAATTTTCAGTTAACGCTTACCGAAAAAGGGACTTACCTCGTTTCGATTCGCGTGGAAAATGTACTCAAAACGCAACATAAAATTGAAATTAATGACCTTAAAGCCCCGCTAGCGTTCATTGTCCCAAAATCACTACTATCCAACCTCATGTTAGATGAAGTAACAGTAAATAAGCGCAAACCAACAATACAGCGAAAAATTGACCGCATCATTATGAACGTAGCACAAACCGCCAATGCTTCTGGAAAATCAGCTTTGGAATTATTTAAAATGGCTCCCGGGTTATTCGTTAACAATGGTCAAATCTCCATTAATGGAGTTGTAGGAACACGTATTCTTGTCGATGGCAAAAGTATTAACCTCGCGGGAAATGATCTCAGGAACTACCTTCAAACCTTGCGTTCCAACGACATCCAATCCATTGAGATTATCGCACATCCCTCGGCAGAGTTCGATGCAGAAGGCAGTGGTGGTATCATCAATATTGTGCTAAAAAAGCAAGATAAACAGGGGCTCAATGGTTATATTGGCAATGACTATGCAATTGGGCTTGGAAAATATGTAACGTACACTCCTTATGCAGGTTTGAATTATCAAATAGGTAAAGTTGGTTTAATGGCAAGTTATTCCCATAGTCGTGCAAAGTCATACGAGGAACTAAAACAACGACGAGATTTTCCAAATCAGGGATTATATCAGCAAGAAACGGAAAACACTCAGACCAACAAAAACGACCGTATACGGCTTGGTGCGACCTATGATTTCACGGGGAAACAATTTCTAGGCTTTTCCTACACCGGTCAATACAGCAGTTTCCTTGGACCATCCACGGCGCATTCGACAATTACCTATCCCGATGCGGCAAAAAACATCCGCTCGCAAGGTAGCTTCCCATCTGAATCAAAATCTAACTACCAAAATCTCGGTTTAAATTATGTTTTGGAAACAGACAGTTTACATTCGAAATTCAGCCTTGTTATCGATTATACAAACAATCAACGAAACGGAAATAGTATCAGCAATAGTGTCGATTTCGATGCGAATGGTAACATACGCAGTGATACTTTGTTCAGATTGGATTATCCCAGCAAAGCAAAAATTTTTACTGGCGACGCAAAGTATAATTGGATAACTAAATCTGGAAACAATTTATCAATTGGTATAAAAGCGACCGCGACGGATATCATGAATACCAATCGATACCAGGTCTTTCATCAGGCCTGGATGCCAATGCCTGCCCTTGATTTCCAGTTCAATTATGAAGAACGAATTTATGCTACCTATGCAAATTATACGGGAAAATGGGCCCAAATAGATTATCAATTGGGATTAAGAGGCGAGAAATCCAATATTCAAGGACAACTTTTGAGCGAGCAAAGGGACAAACTCGCACAAGGCTATTTCAATTTGTTCCCAAGTATTTTTTTAAAGAAGAATTTAAACTCGCAGGGAAGCAATTATGTATCACTTACCTACAATAGAAGAATTAAACGGCCCTCATATTTTGATTTAAACCCTTATAAATATTATATAGATAATTATTCCGTACAGACAGGAAATCCCTTTCTGAAACCGCAGTTCACAAATTCGTTCGAAATTAGTGGATTATGGAAAGAAAAATATTATACTGCTTTGAACTATTCCCATACCAAAAATGCGATCTCGCAAATTATACGCAACCAGGCAGAAGAAGAACTGTTAACGATTATTAAAGACAACGCGGGGACTCAAGGAGTATGGACGGCCACTCTGAGCGCTCCCATTTCATTGCTACCCTGCTGGTCAAGTACGAACACGATTTTATTCACTCATACACGTTCAACTTCCCCCTATTTTAATCTAAAGAAAGCTTCTTTTATATTACAGACAGAACAAGAAATTTCCTTTGGCAAAGGATATAGTATAAATCTGAATGCTTTTTACACCCCCCAAATGTTACTTGGAAATATTGTTACTAAAGCCATCGGCTCCGTTGATCTAGGGATTCAGAAAAAATTAATCAAAGATCAATTGGTTGCCAAGGCAAATATTAGCGACATCTTTTTTACCAATAATTATCGGGCGACAAGTTATTTTAACAATACTAAAATCTGGATAATGCACAGGGAGCAATCGCGTGTATGCTCCATTTCTTTACTATATAACTTCAAAACCGGCACTACCTTTAAAGCAAAACGAATGGAATCAAGCAGTATGGAGGAGAAAGGAAGATTATAAATGTACCGCTATTTTTTATCTTTGCGGCTCAATGAGCCGCAAAACTGAACTATCTAAGGATTTATGAAACAATCTCGACTTAATCAATACATCACTAAAGCAGATACATTTTTCAGGAAGCAGGATTTCGATACTTTTTATACAACGAATGTACGTATCCTACTTCATTTTGGAATGTGGTTTACATTTACCCTGCTCCTTTTCAGCAACTACTATTACGTAACTGGAATATCCTCAAATCAATCAATATTTTTGTCAACGCGTGTTTTATTGTCTTCTCTTGTTGTCTTTTATCTATTTTTCTACTTGGTTATACCTTACGCGAGGAACTTAAATTTATGGATATTACCTTTCTTAACTGCGCCAATATGTATTCTTATTTGGTTATTTATCAATAATTTGTTTTATGTGCTAGCTTACAAATATGATTTTGATATTTCTAATTTGTATCCATTAATGGGTAAGGAAAAGGATTTCATTCCCAACCTGTGGTCCGTATTCAGCTTTAAAGCAGTGTTATTAAATGCATTGTCGGTTATCTATTCATTGTCTCCTTTTTTCTTTACCAAAATATTAATAGACATCAGAAGAATAAATAAAGACCGAATGCGAATCCTGGAGCAGAAGTCAAAATTGTTATTGGAAAATATTAGCGTAGAAAAGGCTTTTTTAAAAGCACAACTCAATCCACATTTTTTATTCAACACGCTCAACAACCTCTATCGTTTGACGCTAAAAAAAGACGACACAGCACCTAAGGTCGTATTAAATTTATCCGAAATTATGGGGTATACACTATACGATTCGGATGCAGAATACGTCTCCTTAGCTAAAGAGCTGGATTTTATAGAGAATTACTTTTCATTGGAAAAAATGCGTTACCCAAAATCATATCAGATTGAACTAAATATAGAGGGGCTAGCGCATGCTCACGCATTAACGATTGCTCCGTTATTGACCTTCACCCTTATCGAAAATGCATTTAAATATGGGCTGAAAAACGAGGAAAAATCCTTTGTCATTCTTACTATTCATATCAGCAAAGATCAGGTTGCCTTTAAAATAAAAAATGACAAAGATGTATTCAATACCGTGAAAACACCTAGCTTTACGGGTATCGGTATTAAAAATTTACAAAAGCGTTTACAATTGATTTACCCAAACCAAAGCGACCTTCACATCATAGATAGCTCCAATGAATTTAGCGTTGCATTGAATATCGCATTACAACATGATTGAAAAATATAGTTGCATCATCATCGATGATGAACCTTTAGGCATTGAACTTATTACTGATTTCGTCGAACAAGTACCTTTTTTGGAATTAAAAAAGACCTTCAGTAGGCCACTGGAGGCAATGGCTTTCTTGCAGGAAAATCCCATCGATATTGTGTTTAGCGATATTGAGATGCCCCGCTTAACTGGTTTAGATCTGTTGGAAACGCTGGCCCAAAAACCTTACTTTATTTTTATAACTGCCCATCGACATTTCGCCATTGACGGATTTGAAAAAGGTGCCGTAGATTACCTTATTAAACCCATTCGATTTGAACGCTTTTTGAAAGCTACAAATAGAGTAAAGGAACAAATATCACCCTTTAACAAACTAAATAACCACCCAATAAAAACAGAACGAATTTTTATAAAAAGTGAAAATAAATTTATAAAGATTCTGCTTAGTGATATTCTATATATTGAAGCTCAGGGAAACTATTTGAATATTGTCACGTATACCAGTGCACATCAAACCCTATCTACCCTTAAGGCGATGGAAGAAATTTTACATAACACCAGTTTCTTTCGAATTCATAGAGCATTCATTGTCAATACAGATAGCATACAATCGTTAAATGGAAATATAGTCCAGCTTTCAAATGGAAAAACAATCCCCATTGCGAGCAATAAAAAAGATCTCTTATATACGCTTTTAGGATTAAATTAGATCGATTATAGGCGATACGCATGGTGAAAACTTTAGTTGATCCCGCTATAAAAACAAGTATAAAGCACTATTGTATATTTTTACTCGTTTGATTAATTTTAATCTTACGGACATAAACAACTGCCAAACATAGAACAAGGATATGATGAAGATAAAAGCATTTACATTAAATATAGGTCTTTTCCTTTTTGCTGCAACGACTTTCGCGCAGAACAAAGCGGAGTTAAAATCATTGTTGAATAAAAACAGTGAATTTGTATTTCCGCAGACAATAGATAAAATAGCGGCTACATTAAACGTAAAAACAGTCTTCTATGAAGATGCCAACGAAGAAAAGTATGCAAAATGGATCACAAAATCCGGCTTGGAACTCTATAGCAATTATGGGGCTGATAAATCCGTCAATGAACTGTTTTTTGATATCCCTGAAGACAAGTTTCTGGTTGTCGAAGGGTTGCCTTTTGATCTAGCGATCAATAAAACAACAGTCAAAGAGGCGCTCTCAAAATTCAGCAGACACAATGTTAAAAAGGAAAAACTCGATGCTGGAAGCTCTTTTCCGGGCGGTACCAGACTGACGATGAAAACAGGAACACATTTTACAACTTTACTTTTCGATAGCAAAAATCTTTTAAAGTTCATAGGCTTGACAACCTCTTTAATTGACCCCGCTGCCAATTAAAGACAAGGGGTCAATATACAATTTATTAGCTAGGTTGCCCAAGCATGATCACCCTTTTCATAAGGGAAATCGCCGTTATATTTCCCTGGGATTTTCACATAACGGAACACTTCCGTGGCGCCTAATTTTGAGCTAAAAAAAGTAAGCAGTGTAAGCTGTTTAAACAGCGTAAAAAAATGGGGCAGTTCATTAGCTGCTTTCTTTTCATCGTAATCTTGTGCTTCCTTGTCCAAAATATCAACAAAAGCAGTTTGGTCTTTTTTGTCGAGTTGCTGAAATTTACGTCCGAATTCTTTCTTGGCACGTTCGTCAATTCCGGCTGTTCCAGTCAAAAAAACCTGCTGTTCTTCAAGTTTATAGCAGTCTCGCACGAGAACAGGAATTTCAGAACCTACCCCAGCTTCTTTCGCCCCTGGGGTAGTAGTTTTAGGAAGAATCGCCTCCGCAAGATCTCCAAAAAAATCGATTGATTTTGGACCAAAGAGCATTTCTATATCTTTCGAAGCAGACCTCTGGCATCCTTCCAAAAATAACGAAGCACCAATAACTGTTCCTCCCATGAGCATGGCTACACGTTGTATTGCTTCTCGTCTATTCATAATTATTGCATCATAAAATATTAAAGATTCCCTTTTTTTAATTCATTAACAGCAAAATCTACGGCCCTTGCAGTAAATGCCATATAGGTAAGCGATGGATTCACACAGGAAGACGAAGTCATAAAGGCCCCATCTGTCACAAAAACATTTTTAGCATCCCATACTTGGTTAAATTTGTTTAATACCGAGGTTTTCGGATCATTGCCCATCCGTGCCGTGCCCATTTCATGAATTCCCTGTCCCATACTAAACCCGTTGTCGTAGGTTGTTACGTCTTTGACACCGATAGATTCCAACATTTCCTTCATTTCATTGCTTGCATCAACCCGTATTTTTCGCTCATTATCCTTAATCTCTGCATCTATAGCCAATACAGGAAGCCCCCACTTATCTTTTACAGATGAATCCAATAGGACTTTATTTTCGTGATATGGCAGTATTTCGCCAAATGAAGTAAACCCCACTCCCCAGCTTCCGGGCTCGGCGATAGCATCTTTCCAAGCCCCACCCACGCTCCTATTATCTACTTTGCCCGACCATTGTCCCCTTGAAGCTCCGCCCTGATAGCCAAAACCACGTATGTAATCTCTCTTCTTGGTATCGCCGGCAATATTGGCAAATCGGGGTACATATAATCCATTGGCGCGTCGTCCAAAAATATATTTATCCTCAAATCCTTCAACTCTTCCCCCAGCTCCACTATTTAACATGTGATCCATCAGATTATGTCCCAGTTCACCACTGCTGCTCCCAAGACCACCTTCCCATACATCAGTAGCTGAATTCATTAACACCCAGGTGGAATTTAAAGTCGAAGCACATACAAAGACAATTTTAGCAAAATACTCGTAGGTTTGATTCGTCTCCGCATCAACAATTTCTACTCCTTTAGCTTTCTGTGTATCCCGATCGTAAATAATGCTTTTTACTATTGAAAATGGTCTTAGGGTAAGTTTTCCAGTCTTCACTGCTGCGGGCAATGTTGCAGACTGTGTACTAAAATAAGCGCCGAAATTACAACCCAGCCAACATTTGTTCTGGTATTGGCAATTAACACGGCCGTGATGGGGCACTGTTATGTTGGCTACCCGGCCAATTATAAAGTGTCTTTTTCCCTGATAACGCGATTTCAAGCGCGCAGCAAGATCTTTTTCCACAATATTCATATCCATTGGCGGCATAAATTCGCCATCGGGCAGCACCGCTATACCGTCTCTATTACCTGAAATACCCGCAAATTTCTCAACGTGACTATACCAAGGTGCTATATCTTTATAACGTACCGGCCAGTCAATACCATGCCCGTCTTTGCTATTTGCCTCAAAATCAACATCCGACCATCGATAACTCTGCCGCCCCCACATAAGCGAGCGCCCGCCAACGTGATAGCCCCTGAACCAATTAAAGGGTTTTATTTCCTTATATGGACTTTCTGTCTCATTAGTCCAAAAGTCGATGTTCCCTTCGTTCATCCATTGATTTTTAATTCCAAAAGGTAAGTAGTGCTGTGCTCGATCCAAAGGTACCCGACCCCGATGCGGAAATTCCCAAGGATCTTTGTTTGGTGATGGGTAATCTTTGATATGCTCAATATTGCGTCCTCTTTCTAACATGATGGTTTTCAATCCACGTTCCGTTAGTTCCTTGGCTGCCCAGCCACCTGTGATCCCAGACCCGATGACAATTGCATCATAAACATTATTTGCCATTTATTTATAATTGGTTTATTTGGTTATTACTCAAAGGGAAGTTTCCCTTTAAAATAAAGTCTCCTCCACAATCAAGCGCTGCAAAGATGCCTGACAGTTATACCTAGTTTAGACGCTCCATTCTTATATTTTGGAAAGTGTAAGCATGAATCGTCTAAACAAGTTTAAGGTTTTTTTTTGATTTTATTGCAACCGGTTGCAAATTTTTGTAATATTGTATTAAACAAGCAGGTAGCTTGGATAACCAAATTATAATAGTATAAACGACAGACTGAGCCATTTCTTCAATCGCATTGGAATATTGATCTGTTTTGTACGTAATAGAGTCTTTTTCAAAACACAATACATATGACAACAATTAAAGGTCCTGCCATCTTTCTCGCACAGTTTATCGGTGATGAAGCTCCGTTTAACTCTTTGGACTCAATCTGCCAGTGGGCAGCGGCACTTGGCTATAAGGGTATACAACTACCAACTTTGGATGCCCGTTTTATCGATCTAGAAAAAGCAGCGCTCGATAAAAGCTATGCACTTGATCTAAAAGCTAAAGTACAGTCATTTGGATTGGAAATCACCGAACTTTCAACCCATCTCCAAGGGCAATTGGTGGCTGTGAATCCAAGTTTCGATGATCTATTTGATGCTTTCGCACCACAGCATTTACATGGTAATCCTCAAGCAAGACAACAGTGGGCGATCCAGCAATTAAAATATGCCGTACAAGCTTCCCACAACCTCGGACTTAAAGCGCTAGCAACCTTTAGTGGCGCCTTTCTATGGCCATTTATATACCCTTGGCCACAAAGACCAGCTAACCTGATCGAAACGGGTTTCGCTGAACTTGCAAAATTATGGTTACCCATTCTCGATGAATGTGACTTGTATGATGTTGACCTATGTTATGAATTACACCCTGGAGAAGATCTCCATGACGGTGCTACTTTTGACTTATTTCTCGAAAATGTAAATTACCACAAGCGGGCAAACATTCTCTATGATCCCTCCCATTTTGTTCTTCAATGTCTTGACTATCTTCAATTCATCGACATTTACCATGAGCGAATTAAAATGTTTCATGTTAAAGACGCTGAGTTCAATCCTTCTGGTCGTCAGGGTGTCTATGGTGGTTTCCAGAGCTGGCAGTCAAGAGCCGGTCGTTTTAGATCAATTGGTGATGGCCAAGTGGATTTCAAATCTATATTTACCAAACTCACACAATATGATTATCAAGGCTGGGCTGTACTGGAATGGGAATGTGCATTCAAGAATGCTGAAGATGGTGCGCGGGAAGGCGCGCTGCATATTAAAGACTATATTATTCGTGTTACTGACAAGGCATTCGATAATTTTGCTGCCGTCGAAACCAATGATAGCCTTAACCGTAAACTATTGGGTTTGTAATTACAAAAGATATCGTCATTAAAAATTCAACTTTATGCGCAATACAAAACTAAAAATGGGCATGGTCGGCGGTGGAAAAAATGCATTTATTGGGGCTGTACATCGTATGGCTGCAGGAATTGATGGTCAGATTGAATTATGTTGCGGCGCACTGAGCGCTGATCCCCTTGTTGCAAAAGAATCCGCCGCGCTTTTAGGTCTTCCAGAGGAAAGGAGCTATGGAAGTTATCAGGAAATGATTTTCAAGGAAAGTAAGCGCCCAGCGGATGACCGCATGAACTTTGTCAGTATAGTCACGCCGAATTTTGCTCATTTTGAACCAGCAATGATGGCTCTGGAACATGGCTTCCATGTCGTGCTTGAAAAGCCGATGACGCTGACAACAGAACAGGCCGAATTGCTCCAACAAAAAGTAGCTGAAACAGGATTGATACTCTGTGTTACATACACCTACTCGGCCTATCCGATGGTAAAACAAGCCCGTCATCTTGTCAAAGAAGGCCAATTAGGTTCGATTAGAAAGATTATGGTAGAATATCCGCAGGGTTGGCTCAGTAAGATGATCGAAAATGATCTTTCTTTGGCCTTTTGGCGGACAGATCCCGAAAAGAGTGGAAAAAGTGGGTGTATGGGCGATATTGGAACACATGCTGCCCACCTAGCAGAATATATTTCAGGTTTAAAAATCACTAAAATGTGCGCCGATCTTCAAACATTTGTGACCGGAAGAAAACTTGAAGATGACGGCAATATATTACTTGGATTTGAAAATGGAGCCACAGGCGTACTATCGGCATCTCAAGTTGCCGCAGGAGAAGAAAACGCATTAAAAATTAGAGTATATGGTGAACTTGGAGGATTGGAATGGAACCAGCAGGATGCAAATACACTCATCTTTAAACAGCTCGATGCGCCGACCCAGCTATTTCGTGCAGGTCAACAATACCTTTCACCAATCGCCAA
This sequence comes from Sphingobacterium siyangense, assembly GCF_007830445.1. Lineage (GTDB taxonomy): Bacteria > Bacteroidota > Bacteroidia > Sphingobacteriales > Sphingobacteriaceae > Sphingobacterium > Sphingobacterium siyangense. The sequence goes on from NZ_VLKR01000001.1 coordinate 264,164, forward strand.
ACATAACATCCGTCTACCGGCCGGTCACCCCGAAGGATATATAGAAGCATTTGCCAATATTTATAGAAATTTTGCAGCCACGCTATTGGCATCTATGCAAGGTATAGAGCCGCGAGAAGAAGATACAGATTTTCCTACCGTAGCTGATGGTCTGCGTGGCATGAAGTTCCTAGAAACTGTGATTGCCTCGGGAAAATCAACACAAAAATGGACCGATTTTATTCGTTAGATATATACTTACCATAAGTGGCCAATGTCATTTGCTACCTGAACAAACGACATTGGCTGCACACTTTAATTTTTCTGTATTGACTGAGACATCTGGTTCAAATATCCCTCATAGTTTGAATAAGGTTCCTTGATCCTACCATTTGGTTTCAGATAAAGAAATCCTTCCTGATTATCCAAAATGACATTAAAATGGTTCAGAATCTGATTTCCAAATAAACTTGGTCTGCCATTACGCTTGGCCGGATCAGCGGCATTCGTCACAATATCTTTAAATTCAACACCAGCTATTGAAGCATTCAAACGGATAATCTTCCGGTTACCGATCATGGTAAGTGGCTCTAGATCGTCCCAATTGTTTCCTATACTGGTAAAATCTTCACCTAAAAACATCGTGCCATCACGACCTGTATCAAAAAGGAACCAAAAATCAAATTGCCGTTGATTATGTCTAAAAGCAGCTTTAAACTTTGGTCGATTTTGTTCGTAAAATATCGGAAGCTTTGTATACTCCTTTGCTTTGGTGGGGAGATCGCGATGAATTACCAATTCCATTTTGTCATAATCGATTTCAATAATGTGATTTCGAAAGAAACTGTTACCTATAATAAGATCTTCAAAGGACTTCATATTACCGACCTCTGTCATTGACACATTTTTCCAGACCATAGACCCAATACGCAATTGATTACCTAGGCTTGTCCGCTCGCTATTGACCCCGTCGGTATTCGAAACTGTCGTAAACGATGAAAATGATAAATCCAGCTGCTTTGAGTTATTTCTATTGACAACACCTGTTCCTGCTCCTAAATCAAACTGTATCGCGACATTTTTCTTGTTAATTGTTCCATTCAGGAAAATCCTTGAGCCAATAAGACGAAAAGGTATTGGCATAGGAAACGGATCATTTTGATCCAATACAGGTAGATCAGGTGGTAGTTGAGCATTTATACGAATGTGACAAGAATCCGTCCCATTCAATAGTACTATAAAATCATACATCGCTCCGGGTTTAGTCATAACAGTTAATTCCTCCTGATCTGTTTTAAAAACGACTGTGCTTTCTTTCGTTGGAATATTCACGAAATAGACATCAGGGTTTGCTTTAGGATCTAATTTCCAGTCGACATGGCAATAGGTGCCGTCTTTAATACGGACTTTCTCAGATGAAGCTTTGATCAAAGTTATCCTATTTTGTGGAAAGACGTTCGTCATCGTAAAAAGAGAAAGAAAAATAACAAAGGTAGCCAAGGCCATATGGCTTTTCCTTTTTTGATAGTGTGTTTTCATAATTTTGTATTTTTTTTCAAGATCAAAGAAAAAAAATACCAGACGAAGAGTACACTTTTGCATCCCGACAATATCCCGACAGCTACCCGACAATTGTATAACAGTCGCTATAAAATACTAATATCGGGCAAAATCCGTGCATTCTCACCTTTATTTAATCCGATCGCATTTCGCAGTATAACGATAATATTCATAAGAATCCAACATAGCGGAATAAGCAATTTCACATTGCTTTTAACACCTAGCCAATCGTTGAGCATAAAAATAACAAGCATCAGTAACACCGCGATTAAGGTAGATACGATTTGTATTGAGATTAACTGACGAACCTTATACGAATGCTGTTTTTTTAACAGCATGATTGCAATGGGCACCAAAACATTTAATGGAGGCAATATAGAAAAGGGTAAGGAAGAAAGATTGATAATCTTGATCCATGTGAGATTTTCGGATTCAGCAGGCATATCATATGCAGAAAACTCCGATTCGTCCACATGCAATGCCTGTGCAAGTGCACGAAGGGTGTAGCCCTTTGGTGGCTGCCCCGCTTCAATCCGCTGAATTGTTCTTACTGAAATACTTGATTTTTGTGCTAGTTCCTCTTGGGTTAAATTGAGTTTCTCACGTAATGATTGTAATTTATTCATAAACAATAGATCGATCTTACGACCAAATTTACAGAATTTGGCCGTAAAAATTCATCAAATCGAACGTTTATGGTTCCTTGGGAAAGTTAGCATCCTCTTCGGTAACCGTCTGCTCCTCAAGCGTTAAAGGAGCTGGAGGTATTTCGGTTACATTACGCTCAATTTCCTGCGTTTCAACGTGCACGGCATATTGCGAGGGTTCAATAGGGATTCCCATTACAGTGGCATACTCCCTTGTGTAGATTGCACCAAAATATAAAATGGCTGCTGTGTAATAGACCCAGAGAAGGATCAGCACAAATGAACCTGCCGCTCCATACGTATCTTGGGTTGCAGAATGCTCCAGGTAGACTCCAATTAAATAACGTCCCAATACAAATAAAATTGAAGTAAATAAGGCGCCCGCACGTACTGTTCGCCAATGTATATTGACATCCGGAAGCGCTTTAAATATGACACTAAATAACAAGAATATAATTCCGAAGGACAATGCAAAGTTAATCCCATCCATTAACATCACCGTTATGTCCGGGAAATAATGCTGTAGCTGATCTGTCAATGCTAATATTACACCATTTACAATCAATGTAACAACTAACAAGAACCCCAACCCAATCACCAAAGATGAAGACAATAATCTATCCTGAATCAATTTTAACCAGCCTTTTTTCGGCTTCGCCCTTACATGCCAAATCTTATTGATCGAATTCTGTATATCCCCAAAAACAGTCGTTGCTCCTAAAATCAATGTAATACCACTGACAAGCAATGCCAGGTTTGATTTTCCAGAAAGTTGCAAATTCTGAATAACCTCTTGAATCTGTCTTGCGGCACTGCTTCCCACCAATCCACGGAGTTCCAAGAATACTTTCCCTTCAATTGCATCCTCACCATAAAAAATTCCGGCTAAGGCAATCATTAAAACCAATATTGGACCAATAGAGAAAACAGTATAATAGGATAATGAAGCACTATACTTCATCGAATCCTCATTCAAAAATCCCGAAACCGTACTTTTTAAAATTCGCCAATAGGTTTTCACCTTACTTCTACTTTTAGTTCGTTTATCCATGTTCTTGTACTTTGTACTCAAGAACAAACCATTGAGAAGCGAAGAAAGTTTGTAATTAGTGTGATTTAATGCGAGTAGTCCGCTATAGTTCCCTGGAGAACCAAGCGATTGTGGTCTACAACTTTCAGACTCAGCGTAATATCTGAAGCGATGGTTTTCAATAATAGAATCGGTGATATTTTAGCTTCACTTGGCCAATCTACCAAATGAACTGCAACATGGGATAGCTCAGCTGTCTTATTGTAAGCCACATTAAGTTTATCAATGTCCTTTGACGTGGTCAGCAAACTAAACTCCTTATCTTGTTTTTGAAACCATTGATAAAATAATTTACTGGGGAGGAACCTGCGCATGTCGTTATCTCCACGCATGGCTAATCTTACTTCTGGAACTTTCGTTTCGTAGGGTGTTTTCTCTTCGATCGTTTCGAAATTTTCGTCAACCGCATAATTAATAATGGTATCTGTTTGAATGACCTTGTTTTTCAAAATTTCAATATCGACGTAATTTCCATCCAAATGTGCTATAATAGAATCAGCGGCTATAGGAAGTTCGCTAACTAATTGCTTTAGCTGATTTTTAAGTTGACTATTGGGGATATTGATCCAAGCTTTACCAATGTATTTTGAGGAAACGAGTTCTCTAACAAGATATTCCTTCGGAAAGCTCCAATCTGTTGAGAAAAACTCACCAGACACATCGAGATGGTCTCCTTTCAATTCAAACTCAATAAAATTATCCGTTGAAATATCACTATAACGCAGTGATTTACCTGTCAATGTACTTGGACGGTTAATAAATTGTTCGATGGTAACCCGTTCTTCTTTTGATTGAATTAACTGAAGCATTTCTTCTTTCTTTGTGTCAAGATCAAAGCCTAGACTTAGCAGCAGGTCATCCCCTTTCCAGATAAATGCGATTTTGCTCGGTTGATGATAGGCATAGCTCACATCAGGGGCTAGATTACTTTCCACAGCACCAACCTGTATCACATCTTTTAGAAAGGTCAAAAATTGTTGCTTATCCTTTAGCTGAAAAAAAGCATAAAAGTTTTTGGGGTGGGGCTCCAAAGCAAAAAGAAATACATTCGCTTTGATATCAATTCCATTGTCTTTGAGTTTACTTAGTTTTTGACCAAAATCTTGCCCCTCTTTCGGCGCTGACTGCCATTTATTAAAAAACTGATTCAAAAGAATATCATCTAATGATACGGTCAACAAAGCCTTACTTCTTTTATGGACCAATGATTTGTAGGATTCTTGCTGTCGTAGTATGTAACCGCCCCAGGCAACGATCGCCAAAAGTACGAGGACAGCTATCGTCCAAAGTATTATTTTTTTAATCATATCAATTGAATCAGTAATTTTTGGTTGTTTATCTCCTAAAAGCTCCTCTGAAAGGTCCCTCAAGCTGAAAAAGTTATATTTCGCAGTATTAGGCGCTCTAAGAAAAACCTAGATTTGAAATTTTGTTCTGAAACAGATTCTATTTAAAATAGACCGATGAATCTTAAAATAGATCAATGAATCGAAGACCGAAACAATGTCTTCTCTTGAAATAGCGCAAAATACTAGTTTTCAACAATGCACTTGATACCTTCTATTTTAAATCAATAATAGCAAAAGTATCAAATGCCTGGAGATCTTTTCATCCCTGAAATCAGGGAATTGGGGAATTTAATTAGGTTTCCCGAATTAATCCGTATTCAATAGCCGATTTTACTGCAGCAGTAACACTTTTGGTTTGAAATTTCTCCATTAGATTCTTGCGATGGCTTTCTACCGTATGTGAACTGATAAACAATGAATCTGCAATTTGGTTTGTTGTCATTCCTTGCGCCACGAAAGTAAGCACTTCTTTCTCACGACGTGTCAATTTTGGTACTTGCTTAAGCCCCATTTCCACCTTCTTGTTCAAGATAGCCTGAGTTTTTTCACAGAGATATCTTCTTCCAACAAGAACAGCGGAAATGGCAGCAAGTATTTCATCACCATTTGCATTTTTCTGTAAATAGGCATTGGCACCCTCATTTAAAATGCTGTTGATCACTGCAAATTCATTGTGGACACTAAACGCAATAATTTTTAAATCCTTATTGCTTTCCTTCAGACCTTTAACCAAATCGATACCGTTAGCATCCGGTAGATTGATATCGAGCAGCAATACCAATGGCATATCAGTGGCAATACGATGGAACAGTTCAGTTGCACTGGAATACATACCCACTACTTCAAAATCCTCATGCGCATTTATAATGTTTTTCAATCCCTCAAGTAGCAAAGGGTGATCGTCTGTAATCGCTATTTTTATCATTTTTCCAAAAAGTTAAATCATGGGTAATTCCAATTCAATGGTTGTACCCGCTCCATTCTCCGACATAACCTTCATTTCCCCGTTTAGAAACGAAAGTCTTGATCGCACATTATGCATTCCTGCAGAATGCTGCAAATCGACACTTTCCATATCAAAACCCTTGCCATCATCTTCAATTGTAATGTGTAAACGTTTATTATGTGAAGAAAGCTGTATTAAAATGTTGGTCGCATTAGCGTGCTTCAACGCGTTATTCACCAATTCTTGAATAATTCTATACAAAGAAATCTCCTGTTCCGTACTTAGGGTTGATTCAAATTGTAAAAATTCACATTCAACTTGACATGTAGATTGACTCATTCGGCTTGCATAGTCTCTTAAAGTTTCTTTCAAACCATATTTTACGATTAAATCTGGCATAAGATTATGCGCAAGCCGGCGAAGTTCATCGACAGCCCCGTCCAGCAAATCAATGCTTCGATCGATTCCTACTTTCATGGTTTCTTGCTCCAAAGCACTTTTATTGATGGCTGATAATCCCAATTTGGTACTTGACAGTAAACCTCCCAATCCATCATGAAGGTCGCGAGCAAGACGGGTACGCTCTTTCTCTTCCCCAGCCAACATCGCAGTCAGGTTTTTAATGGCATGTTGTTGATTATTCTTTTCTATCTCAAGCTCATGCAAATGTTCCTGTTGCTTCAATGCCTTTGAACGCTGCCAGTAGGCGTAAAATAATAATACGATCACAATCAAACAACTGATAAATAACCAGATATAGATCGAATTCATCCGTGACTTGAAAGCAATCTGTTTTTTGGAAACATCAAGCTCCTGTAACCGTTGTTCATTTTCCAGTCGGCTTAATTGCAGATCCTGCTCCTTCTTATCCCGTTCGAGCTGCAATACTTTAAGTTGCTGGGTTCGATTCAGTTCATTTAACTTCAAATTCTCCACCAGTTGATGCTGCCTATCATTCAAGGCTTTCATCAACTTGATCTGCTGTTCCTTTTTCTCCCCTTCCAATCGAAGCCGCATTAACTTTTGGTTTTGCAGTTCACGCTCATACTTCAGCTCCAGCTGCTTTGTCTTATCGAGTTTATCCGAATTAAATGCTTTTTCAAATACATCTATGTAGCTTTTTTGATAATTGAAAGCCTCTTCATATTTACCTTCCTCAACACTTACTTCGGCCAGTCTGCTAAACAGGCTTAGCCCCACTTGATAATCGTAATGGGCCTCTCTTTGAAGATTGTACAGTGCCTGCTGCAGATATTTTTTCCCTTCCTCACGATGCCCCACTTTGAAAGACTCGTCAGCGAGGATACCATAAGCAGGTATTGTAATGGCATATTGCTCCGTTTCAGCAGCAATATCTAAAGCCTGTCTGGCGTAGGATATCGCTTTCTTACCGCCATTATCAGGATAAAACTCGTGGTACAGATTCGCCAGATTAACCGAAACATACGCTAGATCAGTCGGATTAACCAAATGCTTCTCATTCTTATTGATCAAATTATAAGCCTCAAGATAGTGTTGTTCAGCTTTCCTCAATAAATCACGATCTGCATTATTCGATCTATACTCCTCTTCAAATAGATAACCAGCCTGCATGTAGGCGTCAAATAGGCTATTGACATTCTTCCCTTCTTTAGCCGTTTCTAACAAAAGAGAAGTATACTTTTCTTGAAAATCATAATTGCGTTGGTTTGCATATATTGCTGTCAGTTCCTTATAAACGGCTAGTTTTCGAGCGATATTTGCGTCAGTCTGTGAAGCTTTCTCTAAAAATGAAATTGCTTTATGAAATTGGGAAACGGCTTCATCCTCCTTATTCTGCCTTGTCATAACCCATCCATCACAATAATACACATAACCTTTAATTCCATTATCCCGGACAATCGGTAGCACAGATTTAGCATGTTCTAAATAATACCGTGATTTTTCATATGCATGATCGTTAAAGCTATTCATGGCTGCAATACAATTCAAATAAGCATAATATTGCTTGTCAGGATAATTTCTGGCCAGCTGAATATTATCATTAAGCAGTTGACTGGCCAGTACTTTTTCATTATTAAAATATAAGCCCTGCGCATATTTTCCAGTCAATACAAACCGCTCCTTGCTTCCTAAAGGAAGACTGTAATATGATTTCTTTAACTCTTGCAGCTGTTCTTGGGCAAGAATAGCACTACAAAAGCACAAAAAAACAAAAAATATTAGTATCGATTTCCAAAAAGTTCGAACATGCCCCATAAAATCAAATCTTCCGTCTAGCTATGTGAATTGGCCAAACTTAGATAAATTTACCCTTATACGCAATTCATTCTCTCGAAAACAACTTAACTTCTCGCTGTTATTGACCTAATTAACCGAACCTTACCAAACAAAAAATTGTACCTTTGTAACAATGAAGTACATCTATCTTTTTCTTGCCATAGCCGCTGAGATATTTGCAACCACTTTTCTAAAGAAGTCTGCAGGTTTTACCCTTATAAAACCTACCCTTATCTGTATTGTAGGTTATATTATTGCCTTCTATTTTTTAAGTATCACACTTAAATACCTCCCCGTCGGAATATCCTATGCAATTTGGTCTGGGGTTGGTATTGTAGCCATTACGCTGATTGGTATGTTCTTATTCAAACAGATCCCCGATACAGCAGCCATTATCGGCATGGTCTTGATTGTCGTTGGAGTCATTATTATTAATCTCTTTTCAAAAATGGGCGCACATTAGCTGATCTAAGATCTAAATTTGTACTTTTGTAACTTACATAAATAAAAGGATACGTGTCATTAGAGAAACTAAAACTTAGCAAAAGATTGACTGCTACGATGACCGAACTCGGTTACTTAGCTCCAAAGGAAATTCAAAGTAGATGCATTTCCAGAATTCTTGGTGGACAGGATGTGATTGCCATCGCTCCGGAAGGTGCTGGCAAAACCACAACTTATGTCTTATCTACCTTGATGAAGTTGAAATTCACAACAGATGAAGCTCCGAAGTTTTTGATCTTGGCGCCTAATGAAGAACGTATCGACGAAATTGTTGAGAGATTCTACCAATTAAGCAAAAATAAAGGTCTTCGCATCATTGGATTACGGGCTTCAGGTAGCATGGAAGAAGAAATCGAAGAACTGGTTGATGGAAAAGATATTGTTGTAGCTACTCCAAATCGTGCAAGAGCGATCTATCTTAAATTGGCCTTGAATCTCAACCGTATTCAGACACTAATTATTGATGATGCTGAAGAGATTATCAAACAAGGAATGCAAAATACAGTAAGGGAATTAGCCGAAAGCTGTGGAAAGGTACAACATTTGGTTTTCAGTACTGTTGAACACCAAAAACTTTATGACATGATCGACAATTTCATGAATGAAAATTGTGCCTCAGTCGAAATAGATGAACTTGAAAATGACACTGTCGACACCCTGGATCTATTATTATATCATGTTCCCAATTTCACAACAAAGATCAATTTATTAAATCTTCTGTTGCAGGATAAAGAAGTATTTCAAAAAGTAATCGTCTTTGTAAACTCGAAACTTACTGCCCAAAAGTTGGCCAGCAGTTTGTTCAGTAGCAATAAAGAAGAAATTGCTATCCTCAATCCATTGTTCTACGATGATTTTGGCTACGAGACCATGGAAGATTTCAAGGAAAATAATCAATCTCGTGTCTTGATTATTGCACGGGAAAATACAAACGATGTGGACCTTTCCGCTATTCCATTCATTTTTCAATTTGAGTTACCGAATGAAAAGGAGGAATTCTTAAATCATCTTGTTAAAAATGACGATAATGAAGAATCAGTCGTGTTGACTTTCACAACAGATCTGGAATTACCAATGGTCAAAAAAATAGAACAGGCCGTCGGTAAAAGAATGGATGTTTTGGAATTGCCTGAGGACCTTGCAATCTATAATCCCATCGCCGACAAAAAGAAAAAGTCGAGCAAGGAGGAAGATAAAGAAGATCTTTCCCGTGGCGGTGCTTTTCACCAAAAGAAAGAAAGCAATGCCAAAACCTTTAATTATGGGGGTGGTGAAAAGGCAAAAATGACGATGAAAATGAAAAAGAAATAAAAATAGAAAAGGGAAGTTTTAAGCTTCCCTTTTCTATTTTTATTTCTTGTGCTGACGGATGTATGCTAATCCAATAAATCTGTTTCATATACGATGCCCTATTATTGATTCAGTGAATTCCGAACGCCCATATCCAGAGCGTCTCCGTTAACAATAGCCTACTTTAGAATTTTTTTCAATAATTTAATATACGCATTTGCGATTCTTTCCATACCTTGATCATTTGGATGAGCATAGTCTACAGTCGAATTCAGATCCAGATTAAGCTCTTGGCTCGACAATAAGAAAAGCTGGCGAACCCCTTTCGATTGTAATTTTTCAAACGCAGCTTTCAGTACACGGCTACTTTGCTGATACTCTGCATTTTTATCTTCATTAAAGACTTCTGCTATACTTCCCGAACTATGCTGGGTCAAAATGATAGGCGTTGCGGGATGTTCTTTTCTTAAAAATGTCACCGCATGGACCAACAAAGAATCCAATTGTGTCTCTGTTAACGATTTCGAAATAGCCAGATTGGGAATACAATCGAGAATATAGCAGGCGGCATCTTCTTGGTTCATCATATTTAAAATAGGCTGTTCAAGTCGACCATTTCCAGAGAAACATAAATTGATCACTTCGTTATTAAATGCCCTTCCTACCTGACTGGTCCAAGCCAAACCAGGACGGCTTGTACAGGCCCCCTGTCCGATCGAGGTTCCATAGACAACAATGGGCTTTGCTGCTGTGGTATGAGTATACGTTAATTTAGCCGTATTTGGCACACCAATCTTTAACCACTTAACAGTATTGTAGAGCGGAAGATATAAGCGATAATTAAATTTTTCATTGCGCCCAATATTCTTCCACGTATAAGAAATAGTATCCGAAAAATCATAACTGCCATAAGCCCACTTCCATTCTTTCTTTACCGTATCATAAGCATAAAGATCCAGCCCACTAACACCTGTTGTTGGCATATGGGGCATATTTAAGCCTCCGGCAACTTGGTATTGAACTGTAATCTCAGGCGAAGAAGTTTGAAAGTCAATATAGAATCCTGCGCTATTCTTACCTAGCTCCCATACTGGTTTACGTACCTGACTTTCCAATTCATCGGGAAGTCTGTTGAAGGCTGAAAGCTTCTGATTCTCCAACCTACCTTCCACATGTTTATCTTCTAGTGGAGAAAACCAACTATAATTCTCCTGCGCTTTAATGGCAGAAAAAGACAACAGAAAAAACGCTGTCAACGCAACTTTTGATAACATATAATAATTTAGCTTTAAGTTTGATATAATTGATTATAAAAAAGGAGCCTATTGGCTCCTTTTTATTGTGATTTATTTATTATACTATAAAATAGCTTGTCTAACTCGTACCAGTTTTTCCATCAAGCCTTCAAGTAAATCCAAATGTAACATATTGGCGCCATCAGATTTCGCATTTGCCGGATCAGGATGTGTTTCTATAAACAGACCGTCAGCTCCCACGGCGATAGCTGCTTTCGCTATCGTTTCAATTAAGGCTGGTTTTCCTCCTGTTACGCCAGAAGTCTGATTTGGTTGTTGCAAGGAATGTGTACAGTCCATCACTGTTGGGACGTTAAAAGCACGCATTTCGGGAATCCCTCGATAATCTACAATGAGATCCTGATAGCCGAATGTATTGCCACGATCAGTTAAAAAAACCTTTTCATTTCCTGATTCCACGATCTTATCTACTGCAAATTTCATAGATCCCGCACTCAAAAACTGACCTTTTTTTACATTGACCACCTTATTCGTTTTTGCCGCCGCAACCAATAAATCAGTCTGTCTGCACAAAAATGCTGGAATTTGAAGAACGTCAACGTATGCAGCTGCCATTTCTGCCTCGTGGCTCTCATGGATATCTGTCACCGTCGGTACACCAAAAGTTTTCCCTACTTTTTCTAAAATCTTCAGCGCCTTTTCATCACCTATTCCCATAAATGAATCTAGGCGGGACCGATTGGCTTTACGGTAGGATCCCTTGAAAATGTAAGGAATATTAAGTTTATCTGTAATTGTAACAATCTTTTCAGCAATACGCAAAGCGATTTCTTCTCCCTCAATTGCACACGGCCCCGCCATTAAAAAGAAATTCTGCGATGTCCCATTCTTTATTTCGGGAATGTATTTGTTAATCATATAATTATAAAAATATTAATTGCCAAGCTCTGATAAAAATTTGATTCGCATCAATTGGAGATCTTCATAACTGTAATCATCCCCTCCAAGTTCTTTAAGCGCATCATTAATTGAATCAGTCTCCGCTGTCTTAAAATAGTCATATACCTCATCCTGGCGATCCTCATCAATAATCTCGTCAATAAAATAATTGATATTGATTTTTGTGCCCGCATTTACAATCGTTTCTATTTCCTTCAATATTTCCTCATAAGTTATCCCCTTAGCTGAAGCAATATCATCCAATGCTATTTTACGATCGATATTTTGAATAATAGATACCTTTAATGCCGATTTATTTGCTGTACTTTTAATGACAAGATCCACGGGTCTATCGATTTCATTTTCCTCAACGTAGTCTTTGATCAAGGCAATAAATGGTGCGCCAAATTTAATCGCTTTACCATTCCCTACTCCCTGGATCTGTTTCAACTCATCGATGGCAATTGGATAATGTGTACACATTTCTTCCAGCGAAGGATCTTGAAAGATGACAAATGGAGGCAATGACTTCCCTTTTGCAATTTTCTTGCGTAGGTCTTTAAGCATTCCCAACAAGACGGTATCTAAGGCTCCTGTGCCGTGGCCTGTATCTTCCGAATTTGTGCTATCTCCTCCTTCTATTGGACGATTCAAAACAAATTTTAGTTGATAAGGGTTATCTAGATAATGACGGCCAATATCTGTCAATTTTAAAAGGCCATAGTGATCAATATCTTTTTCGATAAAGTTGTCAAGCGCAGCCTGTCTCAGCAAAGATTTCCAATAAATAACACCTTTCTCTTTACCCGTTCCGAAAAGACGATGTTCATCATGTTTATAGGAAGATACGGGTTGATTATTTTGACCCATCATGACGTTGATCACGTGATGATCATCAAATTTCTCGCCCTGCTCCTGAATGAAACCCAGTACATTTTTCAAGGAGTCTTCGGCCTCAAAATATTCTTTCTCCGAGCGGCAGTTGTCGCACATATTATTACAGCCCTGCTCGTCAAAATTTTCTCCAAAATAATGAAGAATTTGTTTACGACGACATACTGCAGACTCCGAATAATCAATAACCTCTTTTAAGATCTGTGTACCGATCTCGCGTTCGGCCACAGGTTTATCTTTCATAAACTTGGTCAGCTTTTCAACATCTTTTTCCGAGTAAAAAGCCAAACAATAACCATCCCCCCCATCACGTCCAGCACGTCCAGTTTCCTGATAGTAACCCTCCATGGATTTAGGAATATCATGGTGAATGACATAACGAACGTCAGGTTTGTCTATTCCCATACCGAAAGCGATGGTAGCAACAATCACTTCCACATCCTCCATCAAAAATTTATCCTGTGTATCAGCTCTTGTTTTAGCGTCCAATCCCGCATGGTAAGGTAAGGCTTTGATGCCATTTAGGTTCAAAACCTCACTGATTTCTTCTACCTTTTTACGGCTCAAACAATAGACAATACCGGTCTTACCCGATTTGGTTTTGATAAAACGAACAATCTCCTTAACAACATCCTTTTTGGGCCGCACCTCGTAATACAAATTGCTTCGATTAAATGATGATTTAAATAAAACAGCATCATTCATCTGTAAATTTTTACGGATATCCGACTGAACTTTAGGAGTAGCAGTCGCCGTAAGAGCGATAACAGGGATATTGGCACCTATTTCGTTGATTACCTGGCGTATTTTACGATATTCTGGTCTGAAATCGTGCCCCCATTCCGAAATACAATGCGCTTCGTCAACCGCTACGAAAGACACGGTAATCTGATGTAAGAATTCCAAATTATCTTGCTTGGCAAGGGATTCTGGAGCTACATACAGCAATTTGGTCTTCCCGGCGAGTACATCATCCTTAACCTTTGTAATTTCGCTCTTATTCAATGATGAATTTAAAAAATGAGCGATACTATCTTCGCCACCGAATGCACGAAGCTGATCTACCTGGTTTTTCATTAAAGCAATCAGCGGAGAAATAACAATTGCAGTTCCCTCACTCATAAGAGCAGGAAGCTGGTAGCAAATTGATTTTCCTCCTCCGGTTGGCATTATTACAAAAGTATCTCTTCGTTGAAGAATACTAGTTATAATTGCCTCTTGATCCCCTTTAAAAGTATCAAAACCAAAAAAATCTTGTAAATTGTCGAAAAGTGATTTTTCTATTTCCATTGCGCCTTGGGCAAAAATAAGATAGATAAATGAAGAAATAATCTTGAAAAATAATCTATTTTTGCAATCTATTCTAATACATAAAAGTAAGAGTATTTTTTGTGAAAAACAACTACGAAATAAAAAATATAGCTATTCAAGCTATTCAAGAAGAAGCCAAGGCGGTAGCTGCTTTAGCTCAATATATTGATGATGATTTTGTTACCGTTGTCGATCGTATTCTAAATTTACAGGGCCGCGTCATTGTAACTGGAATCGGCAAAAGTGCCATTATCGCTCAAAAGATAGTTGCAACGCTAAATTCGACAGGCACACCATCGATCTTTATGCATGCAGCTGACGCTATCCACGGAGACCTTGGTATTATCCAACAAAATGATTTAATTATTGCGATCTCTAAAAGTGGTAATACACCTGAGATTAAAGTACTTGTCCCCTTTTTAAAACAGACAAAGAATGTTTTGGTTGCTTTGGTCGGAAATACGGAATCCTATCTCGCTAAAAATGCAGACTATATTTTAAATACCACCGTTGAGAAAGAAGCTTGTCCTAACAACCTTGCGCCGACTTCAAGTACAACTGCTCAGCTAGCCATGGGCGATGCGCTTGCTGTCGTTTTACAAGAGTGCCGCGATTTCACGGATAAAGATTTTGCAAAATACCACCCAGGAGGAGCATTAGGAAAAAAACTGTACTTAAGAGTCGGCGATCTATCCGATCAGAACGGCAAACCTAGTGTCCAACCGCAAGCCACTGTAAGTGATATCATCATCACCATAACACAGTTTAGACTGGGAGCTGTAGCGGTGTTGGCTGCTGACCGCATACTCGGCATCATCACAGACGGTGATATCCGTCGTATGCTGGAGAAACACACCAATTTAGCGGCAATTACTGCCGCCGATATCATGGGAAAATCACCAAAAATCATCGACAAAAATGAATTGGCAGCCAATGCTCTCCATATTATGCGTGAAAATAACATCACACAACTACTGGTTTCCGACAAAGGGAATTATGCTGGTGTTATCCACATACAGGATCTATTGAAAGAAGGTATAATATAACTGTAATAAAGTTGTTAGATGTACAATAAATTGGCAATAAATATTAAATTTGGCATATCAGTTGTACTATTTTAATCGTAAAGTAATATTTTAGAAGCATGAAAAAGTATATAACAATCTTAGCAGTGATCATTTCCTTTATAGGTTTTTCTTCGATGCAGACAGGACAAGGGGAATTTAAATTCGAAAAAGAAACCCATGATTTTGGCAAAATTCCGGCCGGTACGCCCGTTTCGTATAATTTCAAGTTTTCAAACACAGGCAGTGAGCCAATTATCATTTCAAATGTTGTGCCTACCTGCGGATGTTCTGTAGCAGAATTTACGAAAACACCAATTAAACCAGGCGAAAGCGGAACGATCAAAGTAACTTACAATGCGGCGGCAAAAGCTCCATTCACAAAGAGTTTCACCGTACAGTCGAACACCAAGACTCCTGTAAAAACGCTATATATTAAGGGCATTGTAGAATAACAATGCTCGTAAATAAAACGAAAAAAGCCACATAATCATGTGGCTTTTTTCGTTTTATTTTGGTTAGCTTTGCACTACTAATTTTAAAAAAACTATAATGCCAGTAATATCAGAAAAAGGGCTGAATATGCCTGCGTCGCCTATTAGAAAGCTGACGCCATATGCTGATCAAGCAAAAAAAGAAGGTAAAAAGATATACCACCTCAATATCGGACAACCTGATATCCAAACACCTGAAGTGATGCTTAATGCTTTGAAAAATATACAGTTCAAAGTGTGGGCCTATACACCTTCTGAAGGTACAGCCTCTTATCGAAATAAGTTAGCAGAATATTATAATAAGCTAAATTATAATATTGAGCCAACAGATATATTAGTAACGAATGGCGGTTCAGAAGCGATTATGATCGCTATGCAAGCCTGTTTAAATGAAGGAGAAGAGATTATCATTCCAGAGCCATTTTATGCAAATTACAATGGTTTTGCGTGTTCCTCTGATGTTGTAATCAAACCAATCATGTCCTATATTGAAAGTGGATTTGCATTACCTTCTATCGCTGAATTTGAAAAAGTAATTACCCCTAAAACCAAAGCGATCTGCATCTGTAATCCAAATAACCCGACGGGTTACCTTTACTCCAGAGAAGAACTCGAAGCTCTTCGTGAACTTTGTCTAAAATATGATCTTTACCTTTTCTCAGATGAGGCCTACCGTGAATTTTGTTACGATGGCAGAGAGTTTATCTCACCAATGCATTTAGAAGGTCTCGAAAATAATGTGGTTATTTTTGATACAGTATCAAAACGTTACTCTGCTTGTGGTGCGCGTATTGGATGTATCATTACCAAAAATAAAGAGCTATATCAGACTGCACTGAAATTTGCGCAAGCTCGCTTAAGCCCTTCGCTGGAAGGTCAAATTGCGGGTGAGGCTGCTGTTGATACACCAGACAGTTACTTTGAAGCAGTATCCAAAGAATACACAGCAAGAAGAGATACCCTCGTGAAAGGACTTAACGCCATTGAAGGAGTTTACTCTCCTAACCCAGGTGGTGCATTTTACGTCGTTGCCAAACTACCGATTGACAATGCTGATAAATTCTGCCAATGGATGTTGGAAGAGTTCTCTTACAATAACGAAACAGTAATGATGGCTCCCGCTACGGGTTTTTACAGTACGGAGGGTGCTGGTGTAAATGAAGTACGCCTTGCCTATGTGCTTAATCAAGATGATCTTAATAAAGCATTGGTTTGCCTAGAGAAAGCTCTTCAAGTGTATCCGGGACGTACAAATTAATAACAAAATAACAGGACTTATGAAAGGTGGGACAGGCATGTTCCGCCTTTTTCTTTTTTGTAGTTCCTTCCCACAAACTCCTCTTCTATTTGCATTTTTAAAAAAAACAAAACAAACTTTCGAGGCATCTTGTTCTTATTATAGTAACCAAAACGATTTCATATGGATAAATTGAAGAAATTCCAATTGATGGAAAAAATAGCAAGAGAATTAGAAGATGTCAGAAATAGTCAACAAGCTGTTTTGGAAAAAATAGGCAAAATCGAAGTTGATAACATTGAACTCGGCGATAAGAATATTGAAAAAACAATTCCCGATATCTATCAGCGTACAGCAGATAATTCAGATGCTATCAAAGCTCTTCTGGAGTCTTTTCAAGAGCAGACAGCAGAATTCGGAGAGAAAAACAACGTTGGAAAACTATTGGAACAGCAGCAGATCAATAGTGTAAAATAGCTAAAAAAAGGAGGCCGACTAAATAGTCGGCCTCCTTTTTGTTTTATGATTGTGCTTTTGCAGCCCTAGCTTTTAAATATTCTTCTTCAACAAAATGAAGCTGTTGTTCTGGTGTCAGATTTGAATTGTCCAAAACAATAGCGTCTTCGGCTTGCCGTAATGGACTTTCCGCACGCGTACTGTCGATACGGTCACGTGTAGAAAGATTCTCCACGACTTCTTCTAAAGTCACGTCCTCTCCTTTTTCCGTCAACTCCAGATAACGCCTCGCGGCACGTACTTTAGGGTCTGCCGTCATAAAAATTTTCAGATCAGCATCTGGAAAAACAGTAGTACCAATATCACGGCCATCCATAATAATATTTCGTCTGCTACCCAATTTTTGCTGCTGGGCAACCATAGCAACCCGAACAGCTTTGATTGCACTCACATCGCTGACTTTATCAGAAATATACATCTGACGGATCTCTTCCGAGATATCCTCATCATTTAGATGAATTTCTGTTTTTATTGCATTTGGGATAAAATCAATGTGGATATCTTTCAGTGCATTTTCGATCGCTTCTTGATCATCCAGCGCTATCTCATGCCGGATAAAATAGAGTGTGACGGCCCTATACATAGCTCCACTGTCAATAAAGGCAAACTTCAGTTTTTTTGCCAAGGCCTTTGCGAGGGTACTTTTACCGCAGGAGGAAAAACCATCTATGGCGATAATAAAATTGTGACGTCCACTCATTATTCGTTTCCTCCTATGATTACACCGGGACGATTGACCAAAGGAACCTTAGTCAGGTTACCATCCACAATGCTTTCGGGTAAAAAGATATATTTTTTATCGTAAATAATATTATCAATATAAAAACTCAACCAATATTCATTTGTCAGCCCGAATACCTGTTCGTCAATCGCTTCAACACGATCGAAAGATTTAGCTTCTATATTTCCAATAAAATGACGCAAAGTTGTTGTTGTTACTTGTCGGCCATCCTTTTCGCCATAACCTTTTGAGCTGATCAGCACATTCTGAATGGCAATGTTCTTGTCATTGATCACATAGACAGTCCAATTTTTTGTCTCCACCGTCTCACCTTCCAAAACAACGGCGATCATAATATCTTTGACAATATTTTCAGGCAAATCTGCTTTCATCCTTATTTAGACTTTGTAGTTTTTTTAGCTGGAGCCTTCTTTGCTGTAGCTTTTTTTGCTACAGTTTTCTTTTCTGTTGTTTTTGCTTTGGTCGCTTTTCCTTTCGGAGCATCCGCCTCAGCCCATTTCAGCACATCCGCATACGTGATTTTTTCAATCTCGGTTCCCTTAGGGATTTTCAGATTTTGCTTACCAAATCGAATAAATGGTCCCCAGCGTCCCTGCTCGATTTGAGCATCTGGATTTTCATCAAAAACCCGAATCACTTTCTCGATATCTTTCTGACGTTTGTCTTTGATAATCTGTATCGCCTCTTCTTCTGTTACATCCAAAGGATCAACACCTTTTGGTAAGGAGTAAAACGATGAATTGTGACGTATATAAGGTCCAAATCGTCCAACCGCGACAGTCATTTCTTTATCTTCAAATAAACCGACTTTTTTCGGTAATTTGAACAATTCCATGGCATCCTCAAAAGTAATGGTTTCGATCATTTGGCCCTTCCGCAAGGACGCAAAACGAGGTTTTTCTTCATCGTCGGGAGAACCAATCTGTACCAATGGGCCGAACTTACCAATACGAACCGAAACGGGCTTTCCGGAAACTGGATCCACACCGAGCTCACGCTCATTATTCGCACGATCTGCATTTACTAAAGTATCTTCTACTTCGGAATGAAAAGGTCCATAGAAATCATGCAACATTTTTGTCCATTCGGTCAGTCCATGCGCAATATCGTCAAATTCTTTTTCTACGTTGGCCGTAAAATGAAAATCCACAATACCGTTGAAGTGTTCAACCAAAAAGTCATTCACCACAACACCGATATCCGTTGGAAACATTTTTCCTTTTTCGGCACCGGTTATTTCGGTTTTTGTTACCGCTGTTAATTCGGCATCCTTTAATGTCAGTACACGGTAATCGCGCGATTTACCTTCACGCTCTTCCTTTATAACATAACCGCGGTTTTGAATAGTTGAAATCGTAGGGGCGTAGGTTGAAGGACGGCCAATTCCCAATTCCTCCAATTTTTTCACCAAAGCAGCTTCCGTATAACGTGCTGGAGGTCGTGTAAAGCGCTCCGTTGCCGACATGTTTTTCAAAGTCAATGGCATACCAATGGCTAACGGTGGAAGAATAGCATTGTCACTATCTTCGTCCATCGCGTTGTCTTGATCGTCATCCAAGGATTCCATGTAAACTTTCAAGAACCCATCAAATTTCATAACCTCTCCTGACGCATTCAAATCTTCGGTACGGGTTGAGATGTCGATCTTTGCCAATGTACGTTCAAACTCCGCCTCACTCATTTGGGAAGCAATTGCTCTTTTCCAAATAAGCTCATATAATCTTTTTTCGGATGCATCCCCATCAATGGTGTGCTCAGAGAAATAAGTAGGACGAATAGCTTCGTGTGCTTCTTGAGCACCCGATGTTTTTGTTTTATATTTTCTGAGTTTATGGTACTGATTGCCGTAAGCCGATTTGATTTCCTTTTCAGCAGCCTCAATCGCCGTATCACTCAAATTAACAGAATCGGTACGCATATAGGTAATTCGTCCTGATTCATACAGCCTTTGCGCCACCTGCATGGTGCGGGCAACCGAAAATCCAAGCTTTCTACTTGCTTCCTGCTGTAATGTTGATGTGGTAAATGGCGCCGCTGGTGAACGCTTTGCAGGTTTTGTTTCTAGATTTTTTACTGAAAACAGCGCTGCTTTACAATCTTCCAAAAATTTGGTCGCCTCTGCTTCTGTTGCAAAACGCTGCGGAAGTTCGGCTTTAAAACTATCTTTAACTTTTCCCGTATGAAAAAAAGCAACGATCTTAAAAGCCGCTTCGGGTTCAAATTTATTGATTTCACGCTCACGATCTACAATCAGACGAACTGCAACAGACTGCACCCGACCAGCAGATAAGGAAGGCTTCACCTTTTTCCATAGAACCGGAGATAATTCAAAACCGACTAATCGATCTAGAACTCTTCGCGCTTGTTGTGCATTTACTAAGTTATAATCTATTTTACGCGGATTGTCAATAGCCTTCAGAATAGCTGGCTTCGTAATCTCATGAAACACAATCCTTTTTGTACTTTCATCTTTTAATCCCAAAGTCTCAAATAAGTGCCATGAAATAGCCTCTCCTTCGCGGTCCTCATCGGACGCTAACCAAACGGTTTCTGCAGCTTTAGCCAATTTCTTCAGTTCACTTACAACCGCCTTTTTGTCGGAGGGAACTTCATACTTTTGTTCAAAATTCTTTTCGGTATCAATTGCATCATCGGTTTTCACCAAGTCGCGAATATGTCCATAACTTGACTTGACCAAAAAATCCTTTCCTAAATACCCTTCTATCGTTTTCGCTTTCGCTGGAGACTCAACTATCAATAAATTTTTCGCCATCTAATTTGAGATTTGTGCAAATAAAGGGAATTCTGAAAGGAATGACAATAATTTCTTGCAAAAAAGACAAAAAAAATAGATTTCATGTCAACAATAAAGAAATTTATCCAAGGACAAAGGACCGCGCAACGGAGTTGAGCTCGACACAGAAACGCTGTCAGATCAAGCGAATTTGCCACTCCAACCACTTTGTTTCCGTCTATTTCAGACAAAAACAAATTCATTTAACTTTATTCGGTTTCGAATCAACCTTCATAAAGTTGCAAAATCAAATATTCGAAACAGTTAAAATACGTATAAGTAAAATATATATGTATATTCGCTTATTCAAAAGGGCAATATATAACAACTCCCCTATTTTGTTTAAATATTTTAATAATGAAAAGAAGTCTTCTCAGAATTGCCTTTTGGGGCACGTTATTACCATTTGTATCTTGTTCAGTTATGAAAGATTCAGCAAAATCAAATTCAGGCAATTTCCCTAAACTTAGTCTGGAAGCACATCGCGGCGGCCGCGGCCTATATCCTGAAGAGTCTATCGCTGCCATGAAAAATGCAATAGATCTGGCAAAGGTGACCACACTGGAAATGGATTGCCACATTACCAAAGATCGTAAGGTTGTTGTCTTTCACGACGATTATCTTAACCCAAAATTTGTACTGAAACCCAATGGCTCCGAAATTTCTGACAAAGATAAACCGCTGAGAATTTATGATATGCTTTATAAAGAGCTGATTAAATACGATATCGGATCGAAATTTTATAAAGAGTTTCCTGAACAGAAAAAACAGGTTACGCGTATAGCAAAACTATCAGACCTTATTGACAGTACTGAAGCCTACGCAAGTGTAAAAAGGAAAGCGCCGATGTTTTATAATATCGAAGTGAAGAGTAAGGAAGATAAAGATGGTATTTTCCATCCAAGGGTAGAAGAATTTGTGGACCTTATGGTGCAGGTGATCACTGATAAGAAAATTGCTTCACGAACCGTCATCCAATCGTTTGATAGTAGAGCTATTAAATATCTGCACAAAGCATATCCTCAAATCAAAGTTTCTTATCTTATTGATGCAAACTATACCAAAAGCGTTGAGCAAACAATTGCAGCTTTGGGCTTTACACCTTTTATTATAAGTCCGCACTATAAAATAGCTACACGCGATTTTATTGCACAGTGCCACAAAGCCGATATCAAGGTTATTCCATGGACAGTCAATACAAAGGACGAGATAGAACAGCTGAAGGCTGTAAAGGTTGATGGAATTATTAGCGATTACCCCAATTTGTTTTAACAAACACCTTGCTTGTTTCGCTTAGAATGAAAAAAATTGAGTTCTAGTTCATCTCAATGCCAGGAGAAACCAAGCCACACCAAAGCAAAGCAGTTCGTTAATCGCCTCAACTACTTTGCTTTGGTTTTGTTTTTTAATGCTTTTTCAATATATTCCCGTCCCTTTTGAACCAAAAATTCAGAGCGGTGATAATCCCAAAGGTTACAGATATTATAGGGAATATCCACCACCACATCGGGATGGTATAAATCAACAATCATACGGCTCATTTTCCTGCGCATCACATAGTACGAGGCTTGTAGAATATCCAAGGAATTCGAAGTCTTCGGATCCAGTTTTTTGATAACAGAATATTGTTTATCCGGTTTAGATTCCAGATTGACAGCAATGATTAAATTCTCTTTCTTGGTTACATGATTTATGGGCAATGGATTCAGTACACCACCGTCAACGTACACATGGTTCTCCTCCTCTACCGCTGTAAATACAGCTGGAATTGCAATCGAAGCCCGAATGGCATCATACATACTCCCAAAATCCAGCACAACCTCCTTTTCGTAGTTTAGATCTGTCGCAACGGCTTTAAACAAAATTGGAAAAGTCTCTATATTAGCATCGGGGATCACAGATTTCAAGGCGTTAAACACCTTGACCCCCTTCATCATTCCTAGTCCCTTCCAGCTAAAATCCATCATATTAAAGACCGATTTCTTCGTCAGGCGCTGCATCCAATCTTCGAGAACATCCATCTTCCCCTGCGCATAAATACCACCGACAAGTGCTCCTATTGAACAACCTACCACCTCATCGATTTCAAAGCCCAGCTCTTCAAGCCTTCGAATAATACCAATATGCACAAGACCTCTTGCACCACCTCCGCCCAGGACAAGGGTAACTTTACGATTCAAAAAAGCTTTCTCCAACATAATTATACAAGTACATGAAACACTTGTTTACATCCAAGCAACAATGTAAACAGATAATCATCGTTATTATATGTATTTTTGATTACAATATACGCAGTAAAAAAAGAAATATGAAAATAGAAATTTGGTCGGACATTATTTGTCCATTTTGTTATATTGGCTTGACAAAGCTTGAATTGGCTCTTCAACAAACCGCAAGTAAGCCAGCCGCTGAAATCATCTGGAAATCGTATCAGCTTAACCCCGACTATCCCGAAGATGCTCCGGCAATGCCAACCTACGATTACCTCGTTCAAACGAAAGGCATGAGCATGGACGATGTTGTTGCAATGACTTCACAGCTCAGTGCGCAGGGAAAAGAGCTGGGTATTGACCTGAATTTTGAAAAAGCAATCGTTGTAAATACAAAAAAAGCTCATCGTCTGATCCATTTTTCCCAGGCGCAGCAAAAAGGCACTCAGATCAAAAAAGCCTTATTTAAGGCTCATTTCACCGATGGTCTCGATGTAAATAACAATGAGGTTCTCGTCACTATCGCAACGAAAGAGCAGCTTTCCGCTCAGGATGTAAAAAACTTATTGGAATCGGATGAATTTGCTTATGATGTTGCACAGGATATCCAAGAAGGTGTCAGCTTAGGACTCCGAGGTGTTCCTTTCTTTGTATTTGACAGAAAATACGCTATCCCCGGAGCACAGCCCATGGAAGTCTTTCACAATACAATAAATGAATGCCTGGCCGGTCAGCCTGCACCTCTTGAACGCAGAGGCGAAGAAGGCCCTTCATGTGATCCTGAAACAGGAAAATGTGAATAAAGAAAGAAAAAATTATTGTTTAATTTTACTATTTTCGCAAGCTTATAACGACAAACAAATTTGGTATAAATGCAGTTAACCAAACTAGAAATTAAAGGATTTAAGAGTTTCGGAGACAAGATCACGATCAACTTCAATGATGGTGTCACAGCGATTGTCGGTCCCAATGGATGCGGAAAGTCCAATGTGGTCGACGCCATACGCTGGGTACTGGGGGAACAAAGTACAAAGATGCTTCGCTCCGATAAAATGGAAAATATTATCTTCAATGGAACGAAAAATAGAAAGCCGGCAAACCTTGCAGAGGTTTCGCTGACCTTCAACAACAACAATAATATTTTACCAACGGAATTCTCTACAGTGACGGTCACCCGTAAGCTGTTTCGCAACGGCGATAGTGAATATCGATTGAATGATGTCAAATGTCGTTTAAAAGATATCACGGATCTGTTCCTGGATACCGGAGTTGGTGCCGACAGTTATTCGATCATCGAATTGAAAATGATTGATGAAATTATCAACAACAAAGATAATTCACGTCGCAACCTCTTTGAAGAAGCATCCGGAATCTCTAAGTATAAAGTTCGTAAAAAACAAACTTTAGCAAAGCTGAGAGATACTGAAGCCGATCTTTCCCGTGTTGATGACTTGCTTTACGAAATCACAAAGAATCTCAAATCATTAGAAAATCAAGCTAAAAAAGCTGAAAAATATACCTCCCTTAAAGCAGAATACCGCCAGAGAAGTATAGATTTGGCTTATTATAGAATTGCTGATTTTTCGACCGAATTAGAAAGACTTCAGACACAAGAATCCAAGGTTCAAAAAGATGCCGTCAATGCACAGCAAAATATTCTGAACGCGGAAACTGAACTCCAAATACTCCGCCAGACAAATTTGGAACAGGAAAAAAACCTTTCGGTACAGCAAAAGACAACACAGGAATTTGTCAATAAAATCCGAGGTTATGAATCGGAAAAGAAGATCAAAAACGAAAAAGTCAAAAATCTTCAAGATAAAGAAAACCGACTGAACCTCGATATCAACAGCGATAAACAACAGCTTAACCATGTCCTCTACACCATCAAACGACTGAATGAGGAATTGTTTGATGAGCAAAATAAACTCGATTCGTTAAAAACAAATCTTGAATCGGATAAAACCGAAGTCGACGAATTGAGAGGACAGCAACAATCTGCAAAGGGAAAGCTCGATATTTTTAATAAGAGCAATGCTGAATTACAGGCAAAAATATACAAATTAGAAAAAGATCTTGCGGTATTCACAATTCAGAAAGAAGCTCTTCTGCAAGAATCTGTTCGCAATAGTGTAGATACAGAAGCAAAAGAAGCCGAATTGCAGCAGTTCAATTCCTCTGTTATGGAATTGGAAGGCCGTGTAGAAGCACAGCAGCTACAGTACGATTCAGCAAACCAGCAGGAAGAAGAGCTCCAAGGACAGATTAATCAGTGCCAGGCAAACCTCGAGGAATTTAAGGCCCAGCTTGCCAAAGATCTCCGCCTGGTAGATGCCAAACAAAACGAATACAACCTCACGAAATCCCTTGTTGATAATTTAGAAGGTTTCCCCGATTCCATTCGCTTCCTCAAGAAAAATGCAGGCTGGAAAAAGCAGCCCCCACTCCTATCAGATGTCCTTTTCTGTCAGGAAGATTACCGTGTGGCTATTGAGAACTACCTAGAGCCTATTATGAACCATTATGTTGTCGAAACACAACAAGATGCCGTTCAGGCTATCCAACTATTGAGCGATGCAGCAAAAGGAAGAGCTAATTTCTTTGTTTTAGATGCCATAGTAGATTCCCCAAGCGCTGCCCCCGCACCAAATGACAATTTGATGTCTGCGTTAGATGTGATTAACGTAGACGAAAAGTACAAGGCTTTATGTACGATGCTGCTCCAGCAAGTCTTCATCCTTAAACATGAAAATGAAAAGGAGCTGGATGAAAAGCTACCTGCTCTAGGACAGGTGATTCTACAAAAAAATGGACGTTATTCGAAACATCATTTAGGCCTTTCGGGTGGTTCAGTGGGATTATTTGAGGGCAAACGTATCGGAAGAGCGAAAAATCTGGAAGTGCTATCCCAAGAGATCAAAACCTTAAATCAGGAAATAGCAAAACTTGAAGATAAAATAACGGCCGAAACAGCTCGTTTGGATGCACTGCGTGGTAATTCACAGAAAGAGTTAATCGATGAGCTGCGCTTTCAGCTCAATAGACTGAATAATGAATTAATTACCGTCAAAACAAAGCAAGAGCAATACCAAGCCTTCATCAATAACTCCCAGGCCCGTAAAAAAGATATTCAGGAGAAAATTGAAGGTATAGAATCGGATTTAAAAATTGCGGAGCCACAGCTTCAGGAGCTCCGTCTGGAAAAAGAACAGAGTATAGCCGAATTATCGACTTTACAAGATCAGTTCCATGAAATATCTGAGGTACTTAACGAAAAATCAACCGCATACAATCAAGAGAATATCGCTTACCATCAACAGTTAAACAAAGTTTCCAATATCACAAAAGATCTCGAATTTAGAGAGACGCAGAAAGATGATCACGAAATCCGTGTGGAGCGAAACAGTGCAGAATTAGTTGAAGTGCAGGAAGCTTTAAGAACAACCATTCCATTTGAAGATGAAGAAGATCAGGATCTTATTGCGATGTATGAGCAGAAGATCGCCCTGGAAGATGGTCTCAAAGAATTGGAAGACGGCTACTATGCAGATAAGCAGAAAATCAATAACCTCGAAGATGCTCTGACACAGCAGCGTCGTTCAAAAGAACAGAGTGACTTTCTTGTTTCAGAGATCAAAGATAAAAAAACGGGTCTTCAGATCGACCTCAATGCCTTGAAAGAACGTCTTTCTGTTGAATTCAACGTTGAACTGAAAGACCTGATTGACCGTGAAGATGTGCCTGAGATCACAGAAGATCAGACGACATTGGCAACCAAATGCAGTAAACTCAAGAAACAGCTTGATGAATTTGGAACGATCAATCTAATGGCAAAAGAGGCTTTTGACGAGATGAATGAACGCTATGATTTCATTAACAAAGAGAAAGCTGATTTAATCGAAGCAAAAGGCTCATTGATGGCAACAATAAAAGAAATTGACGATACCGCTCAAGTTCAGTTTATGTTTACATTCGATGCCGTAAGGAATAACTTCGTCAAGGTATTCCGTTCGCTATTTAACGAAGAAGACAGCTGCGACCTGGTGCTCACAGACCCAAGCAATCCGCTGGATTCAGACATCGACATTATTGCAAGACCAAAAGGGAAAAGACCGCTGTCTATCAATCAGCTTTCGGGTGGTGAAAAGACCTTGACTTCAACAGCCTTGTTATTCTCACTCTATCTTTCTAAACCGGCACCTTTTTGTATATTCGATGAGGTGGACGCTCCGTTGGATGATACTAATATTGATAAATTCAATAATATTATCCGGGATTTTTCCAAGAATTCACAATTTATCGTGGTCTCACACAATAAAAAAACGATAGCAAGTACAGACATCATCTATGGCGTAACCATGGTTGAACAAGGTGTATCCCGTGTAGTTGCAGTAGATCTAAGAGAAGTTGCTTAGTGAGCAACGAAATACACAATAAATAAGACGGACTCAGGGGATCTACACCCGGTCCGTCTTATTTATACAGATCAATTTAATTTCCTCTCGCCTTTAATGAAATTCTTTGCTGCAACATGCTGTGAATTTCCGTAAGCTTATTTCCTGTTGCAGATCAATATAAGGATAGACAGCAGACAGCTGATTCCCCCAAATAAATAGACCGACTGATAACCAAACGAGCCCGCGATCATTCCCGCCAATGGTCCTGCCAGTCCCAGCGACAAATCCACAAACGCAACATAAGCTCCAAGTGCTGTACCACGCATCTGCGGTGCAACTTTTTTTATGGCTAGCACACCCAAAGCCGGGAATACCAGGGAAAACCCTACACCTGTAAGTCCGCAGCCTATTATTGCAAGCATTTTGGATGTGGCAGTCCAGATCAGCGCTTGTCCCAGAACTTCGATAAACAATGATATCAAAGCTATTTTAAGACCGCCAAATCTATCTGGAAATGATGCAAAGAACACTCTGGTCAACACATAACATGTCCCAAAAACCATAAACGCCAATGAAGCCTCCCCCCAATTCATTGCCTTGAAGAACAAGGCAATGAAGGACGCAATACAGCCAAATGCCATGGAAGAGAATGCCAGGCTAAGCCCTTGTCCAGAAATCGCCCCTATCACCTTATAAAACGGTGTACGGATATGGTCTTTATCAATGGCTACGGCTGGCAGTTTTACCGTGGCTAGCCAGCTCATCATTGGCAATAATAACATAAGAAAACAGGCGGAAAGGTCTCCGGATACTCGTCCCAACCAAATACTTAGAGGGGCGCCGATAGCGATACCAGCATACATCGCAATACCGTTCCAGGTCATCACCTTTCCTGACTGCGCCGGTCCAACCAACCCGATGCCCCAAGTAAGCGCTCCTGTGACCAGAAAACTTTCTGCAATACCATGCATTACCCTGGCAAAAAGAAGCAATGCAAGCGCTGTACCGCTGCTAAATTGAAAAAAAACAGCTAAAACATAGGCTGATCCCGCTAGAACAGCTAAAATAGCGCCCGACATCTTGCTCTTCTTAGCGCCCTTCGTATCGGTAATTTTACCCGAGTAAGCGCGTGTAAGAAGTGTCGCGAGCGATTGCAAACCAATAACCAAACCAACAATAAAACTGTCGTATCCTAATTTCTCCTCAACAAACTTCGGAAGTAGCCCCAAAGCAATTCCAATAGTCAAATAGACTCCAAATACCGATACAATAATGGGAATTATGGCTTTGTAGAAACCAATTGTTTGTCCTTTTTCTAAAATTACACTCATAAATTTTTTGTTTAACTATATTTCGAGTGCAAATATGCCGCGGATCAAAAAGCTAAACATTGACTCAAGTCAAAAAAAGAGTCTGCAAGTCAAAAAAGGAAGCTGAAAAATAAAAAGCCCAGAGTGGGGAACTCTGAGCTTTCGTTAGCCATATATTAACCTATTTTATGAAAAGTATTTGTAATAAAAACGCCACATTTTTGAATTCATTATAACAAGAATAGTCATTTAACATTTTTTAACGTTTAGAAGAGATTAATATTAAACTCTATTTGAGCGTGGCAAAAACCATAATTTTTCGTGTTCTTGTCAGGGATCCTCCGATCCTGTTCACAAAAAAAGCTCGAAGTGGGGAACTCCGAGCTAACCTAACCAATTATTAACCTAAATTTATGAAAAGTCTAATTTATACAAACAGCCTCTTTCGCTGTTTTGACTATTAAACGTAAACCATAAGCTTATTATTACGCAGCTCTTACGGATTTATGTGAAATTTGACATTTTTTAACAATTCAATAAGTAACTTTAGGAAAACGAACATATAAATAAATATCATATGGCAGAGTACGATTTAAATGAACTTCAGAAGATCCACGAAAACAAAGATGTTTTAAACTATCTGGAACAACATGGCATTCTGGAAATAAAAAAATTCAATGATGTTTACGATTATGAGAAAGAACTTTACGAGCTTCAAGTCAAGCTCTTAAAGCTTCAATATGAAATCATTGAAAAAGGAAAACGGGTCCTTATTATTTTTGAAGGTAGGGACGCTGCGGGTAAAGGTGGTACAATAGGCCGCATAACCCAATATCTAAATCCCAAAAAGGTACGCGTTGTTGCATTGCCCAAACCAACCGAAGAGGAAGCTGGACAATGGTATTTTCAACGATATATCAAACAGCTCCCTAATGCCGGCGAAATTGTGATTTTTGACCGTAGCTGGTATAACAGAGCTGTTGTTGAACCTGTATTTGGATTTTGCTCCAAGGAGCAACATGAGCTGTTTATGAACCAGGTCCCTGAATTTGAGAAGCAGTTAATCGATGATGGCATCATCCTTATCAAATTATTCCTGAACGTCAGCAAAGAAGAGCAAGCCGAAAGGTTAAAAGAGCGAAAAGAAGATATCCTAAAACAATGGAAAATCGGTGTGCTAGACCAGCAGGCACAGGAGAAATGGGATGTATATACGGGCTATATTGAGGATTTATTTAAAAAGACAAGTACAAAAAAATCGCCTTGGCTAGAAATCGCGAAAGATAATAAGAAAAAGGCTCGCCTGGCGTCCTTCAGACTTATTATCAATGCTCTTGTTGGAAGTGAACAGGAAAAAATAGATTCTTTCGTCACAAAACACGATTAAAGGTCTGTCGATTAGGAAAGGTACAATTATAACAAACAGGAGGAAAAGTATTTCCTCCTGTTTGTTATAATGGCAGAACGAATTAGGACACCAGAACTGTAGTTTCTATTTTAGGTCCTGCTGCGTGCACCGAGGGTGGCATCTCATTATTGAATTTTTCAAAATTCGAAATAAACAGCTTCGCCAGGCGTTTTGCCTGCATGTCATAAGCCTCGTCATTGTTCCATAAGCCTCGCGCATCTAAAATTTGTGCAGGAACATGCTCTCCACAGCTCGTTGGATACTCCAGTCCAAAAATATTGTGCTTGTTGAAGTGAGACTCCAGCAGTGAACCATCTATTGCTGCTCGAATTAGCGATCGCGTATAATTTAGCTTAATACGTCTGCCTATTCCGTAAGGACCGGCAATCCAGCCCGTGTTCACTAACCAAACTTTGATATTGCGATTTTGCTCTAGTTTTGAACGCAGCAAAGCCGCATATTTTGAAGGATGAAGCGGCAAAAATGCCTGTCCAAAACAGGTTGAAAATGCTGCTGTAGGCTCCTTTACCCCTACCTCTGTACCCGCGACCTTTGCTGTATAACCACTAACGAAATGATATACTGCCTGATCGATGGTCAACAATGAAATGGGAGGAAGTACACCAAAAGCATCTGCCGTCAGGAAAAAAATATTTTCAGGTTCACGACCAATACCGCTCATTTCGGCATTTTCCATGAAATCTATTGGATAGGATACGCGGGTATTTTCCGTCTTGCTAATATCGTTGTAATCAGGTCGATCAAATTCATCCAAAACAACATTTTCAAGCAGAGACCCAAAACGAATTGCGTGAAAAATCTCAGGCTCTTTGTCCTCCGATAAACCTACACATTTGGCATAGCAGCCACCTTCGAAATTGAATATTCCCTTTTCGCTCCATCCATGCTCGTCATCACCGATCAACTTTCTATTTCTATCAGCTGACAAGGTCGTCTTCCCTGTACCCGAAAGTCCAAAAAACAAAGCAGTCTCCCCTTCTTTCGAAGTATTCGCCGAACAGTGCATAGAAAGCACATTATGCTGAAATGGCAAAATAAAGTTCAATATTGAAAAAATGCTCTTTTTAATCTCCCCTGTATAACCGGTCCCTGCAATCAGAACTATCTTTTTTGTAAAATCAATCGCAACAAAATTTTCGTTGATAATGCCATATTGATGCGGCTCTTCGATAAGCAGCGTCGGGGCAGCTAAAATCGACCAAGCAGGCTGAGCATCCAAATTTGGTTCCGGACGCAGAAACAGGTTATTGGCAAATATACTTTGATAAGCTGTCTCCGTAACAACACGCAAATCTATTTGATAAGCTGGGTCAGCCCCTGCAGCACAATCTCTTACATAGATGATTTTATTACTTAAGTGAGCAGCTACTTTCGAAAATAGTGCTTCAAAATTAGCCGGAGACATCCGTTGATTGATTTCTCCCCACCAAACGCTATCTTTTGTTAAAGAATCTTCGACCAGAAACCGATCTTTTGGCGATCTCCCAGTAAATTTTCCCGTATCAGCAGCGAGTGCTCCCGTATCAGAAAGTCGACCTTCGTGATTTGCTAAGGCATGTTCGACCAATTCAGAAACAGGCAATTGATAAAATACATTTTTTGTACTATCAATTTTTAAATATTTCAAATCAGGCGCGTTTCCAATGTTACCCTTTTTCATATTTTTTGTTTGTTTTAAAATGTGCCCAAATTTAAAGGCATTTTTCGCTAAAAACAAAACTTAATTATCTAAAAATCAAGCTTATTGTACAAAAAACACAAAAACAAAACACTCATTAACAACAACTTACGCAAGTAAAAAAAAATAAACTTTTTAGCATATTTTTTTAGCACATCAATTTATCACTATCAAAAAATATCACATATTTTTCGTAAATTGTTCCAACCTTTACAAATATTAATAAAGTAAAAAAACAGAAGGTGTAACGTCCATCAGCCATTGATCGTTGAAAGTGGCAGCAATGTCCAGGCCGACGGACTAACATGAGTAAAGATAAAGAGATGAAATAGCTAGAATTGTAGCACGAACACGGAAGAGCACAGGGTGGCTTTCATGCTATCTGACAAATAATTGCTTGTGCTTAAAATAAACTGGATATGCTATATAACCATTAAAAGACACATAATCTGCGAATGAAATTACATGCTATAGAAACGGGATTTTTTAAACTCGATGGCGGTGCAATGTTTGGCGTTGTTCCAAAGAGTATCTGGAACAAAACAAACCCGGCCGACTCAAACAATATGTGTACCTGGGGAAACCGCCTGCTCCTCATCGAGGACAGTAATCGATTAATGCTGGTCGATACAGGACTGGGAGACAAACAGAATGAAAAATTCTTCAGCTATTATTATCTTCACGGCGATGCAACGCTGGATAAATCATTAAAAAATATTGGATTTAACAGAAGCGATATCACCGATGTCATCCTTACACACCTACACTTTGACCATTGCGGCGGCGCTATAGTGCGCGAAGGTGAACAGCTGGTTCCGGCTTTTAAAAATGCTCATTTTTGGAGCAATAGTGACCATTGGTCTTGGGCGACCGATCCTAACCCGCGCGAAAAAGCTTCTTTCTTAAAAGAGAACATTTTACCGATACAGGAGAGCGGACAATTAAAATTTGTCGAAGATCATCAAAATCCTTTTGGAAACAATATCGCTATCCGTTATGCACACGGCCATACAGAAGCTATGATGTTGCCACAGATACAGTATAAAGGCAAAACAATCCTCTATATGGCGGATCTATTGCCTTCGGTGGGACATATTCCCATTCCTTATGTTATGGGTTATGATGTCAGACCCCTCGTGACCATGGAGGAACGCAACAGCTATTGGAATGAGATCGTCGATAATGAATACATCTTATTTTTCGAACACGATCCCATACATGAATGCTGTACACTTCAACGTACTGAAAAAGGTATCCGGGTAAAGGATATTTTCAAACTAGGCGAGATTTAGCTGGTCTTTTTAAAGAAGATCAAATAGGATATGAAAAAGGATAAACAAAAAAGGCTACTTTGAAAGTAGCCTTTTTTTGTTTCATGAATATGTTTAGAATCTAAAGCCCAAAGCCCAATAATTCTCAAAAAACCATATTTGTTGGGATGCTTTATCTACCCCTCTTCTTCCTGTTGTACGAATGTTTGTTAAATCAGTCCAGCCCGTTTTGAAGTTCCCCTGAAGATAGAGTCCTTTATAAAAACGGTAGTGCAAACCAACTTTTGCCGAAGCACCATAACCCGCAATGTTCCAAAAGTGGTTGGCCCCTTCGCCAAAAAGATGCACGTCGGAACGAGGAATCAATAGACCTACATCCACACCAGATTCCATTGTCAGCACCTGTTGACCTTTGCGATTATTGATGATGTCATCATAACGCTCCAGACCTACTGAGGCAAAGTTATAACCATCTGTATGCTCAAATGTCAGCATAGCAGAGTCTACAGTAATCAATTCACCGTTATATTGACCGGCGCGGTTTCCCGTCGGGATACCAGGATTAGAAATTTCTTCACCGATAAAACCGGAAATTTTCACCTGCTGCGGAATATCGACCACATATTTCATATGATCCCATCCCAATGAAATTGAATAATTATCTTTGATATAATAACCAAAGTGCAGATTAAATTGTGGAATAGTTAACCGGCTTGGATCAAAATACGTCGAACCAAATTTAGTTGGCCTATCACCCGCTTTTACATCATGGAGTATAAAGTCATAATTAGGACCCGTAAAATGAATATCTGATTTTGCGTAAGAAGAGAAGTTGTACCCCCAAAAGAAGAAGAATTTGCCCTTGTTACTTTCTGTTCTCAAATTTTTCGGTTTGAAAATGCTTTTTCCTATCTCAGGATTTTCTTGGGCAAATAAGGCAGAAACACTTAATGCAAGTGCTCCAATCGTTAAAAATATTTTTCTCATATCGGTGCTAAAAACGTTGGGCAAAAGTACCTGCATTCTATTTTATAAGCAAATAAAATCAATGGGAATTGGAAAAATATGACGAAGATCACAGAAATGTCATTCCACGCCAGAAACGAAAAAAGCTGCCTTCCAGGAAAGCAGCTTTTCATTTATTTTATTTCCAAGGAATTGTTACCCTTGATTTTTACGAATGATATTCAAAGCCCCACCAGCTTTAAACCATTCAATTTGTTGCGCGTTGTAGGTATGGTTCGCCAAAATCTCTTCTTGCGTTCCGTCGGCATGATGTAATACAAGTGTTAAAGGTTTACCTGGTGCAAATGTTGTCAAGCCGAGAATATCAATGGTATCATTTTCCTGAATCTTGTTATAATCGTCTTTGTTTGCAAAAGTTAATCCCAACATACCTTGTTTTTTCAAGTTCGTTTCGTGAATACGTGCGAAAGATTTAACTAAAACAGCACGAACACCCAAATGACGAGGTTCCATCGCAGCATGCTCGCGGGAAGAACCTTCACCGTAGTTTTCATCACCGACTACAATTGAACCAATACCGTGTGCTTTATAGTCCCGCTGTGTTGCAGGAACAGGACCATATTCGCCTGTGAGTTGATTTTTAACGCTATCAGTCTTCTCATTGAAGAAATTCAAAGCGCCAATCAACATGTTGTTTGAAATATTATCTAAGTGACCACGGTATTTCAACCAAGGACCAGCCATTGAAATATGGTCAGTAGTACATTTACCTTTTGCCTTAATCAATAATTTCAACCCTTTCAAATCCGTACCTTCCCATGGCGCAAAAGGCTCCAACAGTTGAAGACGATCAGAAGTAGGAGCTACATCAACCACCACCGAACTACCATCAGCCGCAGGTGCTTGATATCCAGGATCATCTACCGCAAAGCCTTTCGTTGGCAACTCATCCCCTACAGGCGGATCTAGCTTCACTTGTTCACCTTTATTGTTTGTCAAGGTATCAGTTACCGGATTGAAACCCAAATCACCAGAAATCGCGATTGCAGCTACCAATTCTGGCGATGCAACAAATGCATAAGTATTTGGATTGCCATCTGCACGTTTTGCAAAGTTACGATTGAAAGAATGAACGATTGTATTTTTCTCTTGTTTATCGGCACCTACACGATCCCACATACCGATACAAGGACCACATGCATTGGTAAAAATTGTCGCATTGAGGTCTTCAAAAGTTTTCAGCAAACCATCACGATCAGCCGTAAAACGTACTTGCTCTGACCCTGGATTAATACCAAATTCAGCTTTTGTAATCAATCCTTTATCAACTGCTTGTTTTGCAATGGAGGCAGCACGGGATAAATCTTCATAAGAAGAGTTTGTACACGAACCGATCAATCCCCATTCCACTTGCAATGGCCAGCCATTCTTTTCAGCTTCTTCGCGCATGCGCGAAACTGGTGTATACAAATCTGGTGTAAAAGGACCATTTAGAGAAGGCTCCAGCTCAGATAGATTGATTTCTATTAACTGATCAAAATACTGCTCAGGATTAGCATAAACTTCGGCATCCGCTGTCAGGTGCTCTTTAATCACATTTGCCGCATCCGCCACTTCGGCACGACCGGTAGCACGTAAATAACGCTCCATGGATTCGTCGTACCCAAAAGTTGAGGTTGTCGCACCAATTTCAGCGCCCATGTTACAGATTGTTCCTTTTCCTGTACAAGATAAAGACTCCGCACCTTCGCCAAAATATTCAACGATAGCACCTGTTCCGCCTTTTACAGTCAAGATACCTGCAACTTTCAAGATCACGTCTTTTGCTGCAGCCCATCCGCTGAGCTTACCCGTCAATTTTACACCGATCAGCTTAGGAAACTTAAGCTCCCAAGGCAAACCTGCCATAACATCACAAGCATCAGCTCCACCCACACCGATCGCAACCATTCCTAAACCGCCGGCGTTCACCGTATGCGAGTCTGTTCCGATCATCATACCGCCTGGAAAAGCATAGTTTTCCAAAACAACCTGGTGAATAATACCTGCTCCGGGTTTCCAGAAACCGATACCATACTTATTGGACACAGAACTCAAAAAGTTAAATACTTCAGAGCTTTCGTTTTTAGCTCGTGCTAAATCTTTGTCTGCTCCTTCTTTCGCCTGAATCAGGTGATCACAGTGTACAGTAGAAGGAACTGCTACCTTTGGACGCCCAGCTTGCATAAATTGCAATAATGCCATCTGTGCAGTTGCATCCTGCATAGCAACGCGATCTGGAGCAAAGTCGACGTAAGAAACGCCACGTTTGTAATCTTCAGTAGCATTGCCATCCCAAAGGTGGGCATACAAAATTTTCTCAGATAAAGTCAAAGGTTTGTTAACCACTTGACGAGCCGCAGCAATGCGCTCGTCATATTGGCTATAGACCTTTTTAATCATATCTATATCAAAAGCCATATCTCTCTAATTTATGTTGTTTAATTAAGTTACTAAACCCTAATCACTCATTATTTTGTTGGAATAGGCGCAAACTTTGTTAAGTTAATGCCTTCCACAGCAGCTTTATATTCTTCGATATTCGGAATACGGCCCAAGATTGCTGAAAGAACAACAACTGGAGTTGATGCTAATAAAGACTCCCCTTTTTTACCATCCCTGTCTTCAACCACACGTCCTTGGAATAAGCGTGTTGAAGTAGCCATTACCGTGTCACCTTTAGCTGCTTTTTCCTGGTTACCCATACAAAGGTTACAACCAGGGCGTTCCAAGTACATAATATTCTCGTATTCAGTACGTGCAGTACTTTTTGGTAAAGCATCGCTAAATTCAAATCCAGAGTATTTTTGTAAGAATTCCCAATCGCCTTCAGCTTTCAGCTCATCAATGATATTGTACGTTGGCGCTGCAACGACCAAAGGAGCTTCAAACGTAACAACACCTTTTTGCTGTTCGATGTTTTTCAACATCTTCGATACGATTTTCAAATCGTCTTTGTGAACCATACAAGAACCGACGAAACCTAAGTCTACCTTTTTGTTGCCACCGTAGTACGAAAGGTCGCGAATTGTATCGTGTGTATAACGTTTGGAAACATCTGCATTATTCACATCCGGGTCAGCAATCATTGGTTCTTCGATGATATCCAGATCAATAACAACCTCAGCATAATATTTTGCATTGGTATCTGGAGTTAAAGCAGGCTTAGCGCCAGATTTAATTTCCTCAATACGTTTATTCGCCTTGTCAATTAAGCCTTGCAAAACATTGTTTTTGTTTTCCATGCCTTTATCGATCATAATCTGGATACGGTTTTTAGCGATCTCCAATGATTCGATCAACGTATTATCCTGCGAAATACAAATAGAAGCTTTCGCCTTCATTTCTGCTGTCCAGTCAGTAAAAGTAAATGCCTGATCGGCCAAAAGCGTTCCGATATGAACTTCAATAATTCTGCCTTGGAAAACGTTCTCGCCAGCAAATTGCTGCAGCATCTGTGCTTGTGTAGCATGAACCACATCACGGAAATCCATGTGTTCTTTCATACTGCCTTTAAACGTAACTTTTACCGATTCAGGGATTGGCATAGAAGCTTCACCTGTCGCTAAAGCTAGCGCAACCGTACCAGAGTCAGCACCAAAAGCAACGCCTTTAGACATACGGGTATGCGAGTCGCCTCCGATAATGATTGCCCACTCATCAATTGTAATATCATTTAATACCTTATGAATAACGTCTGTCATCGAATGATATACACCTTGAGGGTCACGTGCTGTGATCAATCCAAAGTCATTCATAAATTTCATCAGTTTTGGAATATTCGCTTGTGCTTTTTTATCCCAAACCGATGCCGTATGACAGCCCGATTGATAAGCGCCGTCTACAGTAGGTGCAATTACAGTCGCAGCCATTGCTTCAAGCTCTTGCGCTGTCATCAAACCTGTTGTATCCTGAGAACCAACAATATTTACTTTAACGCGAACGTCAGAACCGGCATGTAACACTTTACCTGGAGCTACACCAACCGCATTTTTATTAAAAATTTTCTCTACAGCAGTCAACCCTTGTCCTTCAATCGTGATTTCTTTTGATGGAGCAAACACTGTCGGCGCTTGAATGCCTAACGTTTCCGCTGCAAAAGTTTGGATTTTTTTACCAAAGACAATAGCATAAGAACCACCCGCTTTGATAAATTCCATTTTTTGTGGAGTCAAAGCTTTGGAAATATCGATCAGCTCCTGCTCGCCATTATATAATTTTTTAGTCTTAGTATTGATTGTTAAGACAGTACCTGTAGCGACAGAATAAGCTTCTTCAAGGATTGGCTCATTTTTCTCGTTACGGATTACGTTGCCATTTTCATCCACTTTCTTCACCCAGTTTTTAAGGTCTATACCGATACCTCCGGTCACATCCACTGTGGTCAAGAAAATAGGTGAGATACCATTTGTACCGCCTACAATTGGTGCGATGTTCACAAAAGGAACATAAGGACTCGCTTGTTTACCCGTCCATAATGCAACGTTGTTGACACCCGACATACGAGATGACCCCACACCCATTGTTCCTTTCTCAGCAATTAACATGACACTTTTACCAGGGTGTTGCGCCTGTAAGGCAACGATCTGTTGCTGTGCTTCAGGTGTGATCATACATTTTCCATGTAATTCACGATCTGAACGCGAGTGCGCCTGGTTACCTGGCGACAATAAATCTGTCGAGATATCACCCTCACCAGCGATAAAAGTAATCACCTGAATTTCCTCAGCAACCTCAGGCAGTTTTGTAAAAAACTCTGCTTTTGCGTAGCTTTCTAAAATATCTTTTGCAACCTCATTGCCTTGTTCAAAAGCTTCTTTCAAACGAGCGGTATCCGCGTCATATAGGAAAACTTGTGTTTTAAGAACCTCAGCTGCCTGTTTTGCAATAGCTAGGTCTGTACCCAAAGCCAGGTCCAATAAAACCTTGATTGAAGGACCACCCTTCATATGTGACAACAATTCAAAAGCGAAATCAGGTGTAATTTCAGCAACAACTGATTCACCCAAAACAATTTCCTTCAGAAATTGCGCTTTAACACCCGCTGCAGGCGTAGTACCCGGCAACGTGTTGTAAATAAACAATCTTAAAGATTCAGCTCTATTTTCATTGTTTAAATCTTTAATCTGAGCAATTACCTCACTTAGTAATTCTGCTCCGTCAATAGGCTTAGGATGTAATCCTTGGCCTTCTCGTTCTACAACCTCTTGTACGTAATCGTTGTAAATACTCATAGATATCTATCTTTCTATTTTATGGGCAGCCTAAAAACACATTGTCTTTCTATGCTACCATGTCTGTAATATAATTAAGCTAATACGCCATCTATCGGGTCCTCCCTGACAAATCACAAATTAGCCCTTCCACTTCATGTTTTGAAGCTGATCTATTTGTCGTAAATCAACTTGTATGACTAATTACAAAAATAGTGAAAATCCAACTTTAAACGCATGCATTCCATTTATTTAAATCAATTTGGAATTGTTCTAAACAGCATTTATGCAATCCTGCCATCTTTTTTTGAAATCCGCTATATTGTATTTATTTCTTTCAAAAAAAAGGTGATTTAAATTATTAAATCACCTTTTCGTTTTATATACTTTCTACAGTTATATCAATGTCTTTTAATGCTTTCACGGTTTCCAGAGGATCTGTCGCGTTGAATACAAATGAACCTGCCACCAGCACATCTGCTCCGGCTTTCAATAACTGTGCTGCATTCGCAGTCGTTACTCCCCCATCGATTTCAATCAGCAGACCATCATTCACTCCCTGTGCCATGGCCCTTAGTTCCTGTACCTTGGCATAGGTATTTGGAATAAATTTCTGACCGCCGAAACCTGGGTTAACCGACATGATACAAACCAAGTCCAGATCCGCAAGAACATCTTTTAAAAGTGCTACTGGCGTATGTGGATTCAATGCAACGCCTGCTTTACAGCCCAATTCTTTAATAGCAGCCAGTGTACGATGCAAATGTGTACAGGCCTCGTAATGCACGGTAATGATTGCTGCACCCGAGTCTTTACATACCTGCAGATAACGGTCTGGATCAACAATCATCAAATGTACATCCAAAGGTTTAGCAGCATGTTTTGCAATAGCCTGCATAACTGGAAATCCAAAAGAGATATTTGGAACGAAAACACCATCCATAATATCAATATGAAACCAATCTGCCTCACTGTTGTTTACCATGATGATATCATCGTATAATTTTGCAAAGTCTGCAGCAAGAACGGATGGTGCAATTAGATGTGATTTTGTTGACATGTTGTATTTTTTTGCAAAGATAACAAGTATTTTTGGTTCATCACAGCGTTTACCCGATTTAATACCTCTAAACGACAATTGGCTGAAGCTGCAGAAAATAATTATAATTACATTTGTATATTAACATGATAATAAAATACAGCTCACCGTGGGAAGACTAAAAATAAAATACAGAAGAGAATTAAATACAACGGAGAACCTCGTCCGAAAAATTGGATTAATACTTATCACCATTATTCTGATCTGTATATTCCTTCCCAAACAGCCTCGTTTTCGCTATGAATTCCAAAAGGGAAAAGTATGGAATCATGAGAATCTGATATCACCCTATAATTTTGCCATATTAAAAACGCAGGAGGAATTGAATGCGGACAAGAAAAGTATCTTAAACACGATTCAACCGATTTATAATGCCAATACGACAACAAGCAAAGAGCAAATTGATCAGTTCAACACGGATCTTGCCGAAAAGTGGCAAAGCAGCAAATTAGATACAACGCATGAAAATATAGTAGATTATAGAAATGCCGGTAATGCCATCTTAAGCCATCTCTATGGCAAAGGCATTCTGTCATTGAACAATCGGTTTCAGAACCGCAGCAATGACAAATCTCCAGCTTCCAAGCATTACAACTTTACACTGATCCAGGACAAAGTTGCCAGCCAAAAAAACACGGCCGACTGTTACACCATCGAAAGCTCTTATGGTTATATGGATGAAATTATGCCCAAATTGACCAAGATAAAGCAAAAGAGCTGGCTGGAGGAAACTTTAAAAAATTACATTACCATTAACTACATCTACAACGATCAACAAACAGAAGCTTTAGAACAAAATGCCATTGCAAACATATCGGCTACGCGCGGTGTGGTCCAAAAGGGAGAACTGATCGCTGAAAAGGAGAAAATCATATCCAATGAGACGTACCAGAAACTCGAGTCGCTTCGTAAGGTATATGAAGATGAAGGCAAGATCAGCGGAAATCAAAACTATGTGACCCTTGGGCAATTTCTGATTATCTCGCTTGCCTTGTCTATCTTGATGGTATTCCTTTTTCTTTTCCGTAAGGACATCTATTTTAACAATAGGTTGCTGGTCATTATCATGATTGTGATCATTGGTATGCTCGCTGTCCTATCTTGGGCGATCAAAATCAAAATCCCTAATCTCTATTACATCCCATTTTGCGCCGTCCCCATTATTATTCGTATCCTTTTTGATACGCGTGTAGCACTCAATATCCATCTGTTGATGGTTCTGCTAGCAGGTCTTTTTGTACCGAATAGTTTTGAGTTTGTCTTTTTACAATTTATGGCGGGGATAGTTGCGATATATAGTATTAAAACATTGGTCAAACGAGAGCAGCTGTTCATTTCCTCTGCTATTATCCTCGGTACCTATTGGATTGCTTACATTGGCTTGGTCGTCACGAGAAATGGATCTATAGACACCATTTACTGGTCCGACCTCCTTCCCTTTTTCGTAAGTGTCATGATTACCTTGTTGGCTTATCCAATGATCTATGCATTCGAAAAGTTATTTGGTATTGTATCTGATCTAACACTCATGGAGCTTACCAATAGTAACTCCAAGTTATTGCGGGAGCTCTCTTTTAAAGCTCCGGGAACATTTCAACACTCCTTACAGGTGGCTAATCTAGCGGAAGCCGCTATCTACAAAATTGGCGGGAATCCGCTGTT
This sequence comes from Sphingobacterium siyangense, assembly GCF_007830445.1. Lineage (GTDB taxonomy): Bacteria > Bacteroidota > Bacteroidia > Sphingobacteriales > Sphingobacteriaceae > Sphingobacterium > Sphingobacterium siyangense. Next base: position 306,309 of record NZ_VLKR01000001.1, read on the forward strand.
GGTCCGCGCCGGAGCCCTGTACCACGACATCGGGAAATTGACAAATCCCCAGTTTTTCATCGAGAATCAGAAGACAGAAAAAAACCCGCATGATGAGCTTTCACCGGAACAAAGTGCGCAGATTATTATATCACATGTCATCAAAGGCGTCGATATCGCCAAAAAACATCAATTGCCTGACGTGATCCTGGATTTTATCCGCACACACCACGGAACAACGCGTGTTGACTATTTTTATAACGTTTTTGTCAAGAACAACCCCGATAAACTGGTTGACGAGTCTTTATTCACCTACCCCGGACCTATTCCTTTTTCCAAGGAAACAGCTGTACTTATGATGGCGGATTCGGTCGAAGCCGCATCCCGTGCATTAAAAGAACCATCTGAAGAGTCTATCAATAACCTTGTCGATAAAATTATCGAACATAAATTGATGCGGGGGCAGTTCAATAATAGTAACATTACGCTTAAAGATATCACCGAATCTGCAGTTATTTTTAAGGCAATGCTCAAAAGTATCTACCATGTTCGGGTAGATTATGATTTAAGCAAAAAAACAATGTAATTTTAATTGTCAAACAACAAATTGAATTTCAAACGCTTATTGCAACGTTACATTTTTTTTGCATTTTTTTTAGTATTTAGACTTTGCAGAATCAAATAATTGCCTTATGTTTGCAATGTCAAAACGAGGAAGGGTGCCTGAGTGGCCGAAAGGAACAGTTTGCTAAACTGTCGTACTGGAAACGGTACCGCGGGTTCGAATCCCGCCTCTTCCGCCAAGACAAAAAGGCTTTCTGAGAAATCAGAAAGCCTTTTTTTTGTTTTTGGAGCAGGGGCAGCACTTAAAGTATATCTACACTCGTATTAAATTCATTGTAAAAGCCACTTGCGTTATTTTCGCTTGCTGATCAGACTATCACCATCGTTGCGTTGCAGTTTGTCCCCCTCAATGACGACAGCGATTTTTATTTTTTACACAAGCGCAGCTTATTCTCTCGTACACTTTTTGGGTAGCAGCAAACGAAGATCAGGTGGTGGTCAGATTATCTCTTTCTACAGTGCTTGTTCAGTGCTTGTTCAGTGTTTGTTCAGTGATCACTCAGTATAGACTGTATAAGCAGTGACTAATCACTGTCTAAAGATTGATTGAATATTGTTATTACCTACCGCTTGGTATTAGAATGTTTCCGTTTTATTTTTGTTCTTGATTAGCTACCAACCTAATCAGGCAATTATGAGTCATCAAAAATGGTGTTCATGAAACTGTTTTCTGGAAGGCAGACTGCCTTACTGCGCAGGGAGATCTTATTATATTGGAAATAGTAGTAAGATACGGCATTCTTATTATTACAATTAATTACATATACACCAACAGCTGCTGCTTCTATTAGGAATTTGCATCTTAAATTAAAATGACCAAACCCGAATTTGAAATTTGGATATAAGATCGTCTTGATTTTTCGAAGAGCGAAAATCCTGAAATTGCTCAATCTAGCATCGATTTAATACGAAAAACACTTCTAGGTATTAAGGTTAAATTGCAGCTGTTTGAACCGGGCGACCAACTATTTTCCTGCGTTCATACAGAATCAACAGCGGCGCATACCCCGGACATATCATCTATACCATAAAATCCGGCAATAGCGCAATTACAAATCTCGTCGATCTGATACATTCACCTATCCTAGTTTCCCAGCCTCATTGGGGAACCCAATGGGATATTGATTTCAATCGTGCTGTGGACACACGGATAAAAATACTTGATCGTTCAAGTTTACCTTTTTTTCTTACGTTTTAATTTCCCAAAAACTTCTCGGTTGAACATTAATGCTATAATCCTAAATTTTGAAAAAATAATCTCCTTCATCCCCTGCTTGAACGCAAGCTCTCGATCAATTCCCCTAAACTCTCTCAACATCACTTGAAAAATCCGAGTCGAAAGGTTCATCACAGGATTCTTTTTACAATATTCAATCGGATAAATAAAGAAATTCTCAAATGCTTAAAAAGTCGCCCGGAAACAAATACGGTATGTGATTTCGTGCCTGCCCAAATATCCCAGTGATGAAGCTGGCCAGGAAAGACTATGTGTAACTGCTTATCGTTTATTTCATAGGCAACCCCATCGATAGTATGCGTGCCACCACCTCTTTCAAACAACAAAAACGAAAAAAAATCAAGTCCGATAGGCTCATTTCTAAACATCTGCCGCTCAGTCTTGAAATATAGAATCTCTTCTTTTGTCGCCCTCAATTCCTGAAAATATTCGAAATGCTCTATATCATAATTTTTGTTTTTCATCCTATCCAATTATTTGCAACAAATGACGCCATCAACATCTTTGACATGATCAGAACGCCATCCATATGATTCTAGGGAACCTGTCCCATATGTGTGAGAAAATTTATCCATTCTCCCTCAACAGAAAATAATATCGAATTAAAATAACATTGAATTTATCGATTCTCAAAACGTAAGCAGCAAAATGAATGATTTGATAAAGCATATAGATGAATTTTATAAACGATTTTTCATTTCACCTACTACCAAGAAGAAATGATTACATTAAAACAGGCCCCTATTCACAAAAAATAGATTAGTAGTGCAGCACTCTTCCCACTGATATACTTGTTGGCCAAATAGCTCTTTTAATCCCTAATAACAGCGACATGCCTAAGGTCATAAAATGTTGTTTGTGAACCAATGAGAAGATCAAACCAGATAATATTCCAAATTTTAATTGGAAATTTTAGCATTCCAGTCATCCAGGAAATTTTCAAGAACATCCAATGGCAAACAACCATATTTTAACACTGCGGCATGAAAAGCCTGAAAACTAAATTTCTCGCCCTGTAAGTTTTGGTATTTTTTTCTCAATTCTTTGATTTTTAGCTCCCCGATTTTATAAGAAAGTGCTTGTCCTGGCCAAGCCATATATCTTTCAACTTCTGCCTTTGCGATATTTTCGCTTATTGATTCATGATCCATCATATATACAATTGCCTGTTGTTCAGTCAGCCTTCCGGTATGAATACCAACATCAATTACTAAACGTATTGCACGGTGGATCTCATTATTTAGCGCACCCATCTTTTGATATGGATCTGTATAGCATCCCAATTGTTCACCCAAGGATTCGCAATACAGTGCCCAACCTTCCATGTAAGCATATAGGGCATTTTGTTGTTGGAAAGTAGGAAGTTCGCTATACTCCTGCTGTAATGCAATCTGATAGTGATGCCCAGGTATTGCCTCATGTATAAATGTGCATTCTAGGCCATAAAAAACTGTATTTATCTTAGTCGGGTCAGGTATCGGAACGAAAAAAATGCCAGCTCTCTTTTCTTTTAAGTTTCCTTTAATATAATAAGGACCTCCTTGTGACGCCTCTTGGTAAGGATCTACGCGTTTTATAACAAATTTCGTTTTGGGCTCCACTAAAAACATATCTTTTAAATGAGGCTGAATTTTATTATATATTTTTTGATAGGCGTCTAGCACCTGTTCTGGGGTTTTAAATGGCCTAAACCTTTGATCTGTGCGCAAAAATCTAAAATAATCTTTTAAAGAGCCTTTAAAGCCATTGAGAACCATATTTTGTTCCATTTCATGGGTTATACGGTCCACCTCTTTAAGTCCGATCTGATAAATCTGGTCGGGACTAAGTGTAGAGCTGGTCGTATATAACTTGATGTAGTACTGGTACATTTTATCCCCGTCAGGAAGACTATTCAAGCCCGATTGTAAAGATGCAAAAGGCATATAATCGTATTGTAAATAACTTGCTAACTTCGCATAGGAATTCAAGACATAATTAGGAATAACTTCGTTGTATAGTATTGTCAATTTTTTCCTTTCCTCATGGAAAAAGTTTTCCGGAAATTGTTGCAATGGCCTGTAAAAAACACTTTTTAAAGTATCTCTTTCGCCGAGCGCGATCAATTGTGGAATCATACGGCCAACCAGAGACCTTGGTAGAACAACTCCCGCTTTCTTCCCTTTCTCGAAATTTGCGATAGCAGTATCTGCCCAGGCCTTAAAAGAGATCATCCTTTTAGACCAATTTGTATAATCTTCAATGGTATGAAATGGCTGGGGACCATTGGTCGAACCAAATAGTGCAAGGTCTGTTGGAACCGAAGCTGTAAACTGATTAAAAGGAATATATTCAAAATGCATAGAGAGCCCCTCTAAACCCGTTTTTAACGTATAATCCAATACATCATAGGAAATACGATCTGCCTCTGTCAAGTTTTGCCTATCGAATTGCTGTAATTCGTTTAAACATGACTGATAGAAATTTTTCTTAGCGACTAAAAAATCAAAAGAACCCTCGTTCTGAAGCAAGTCATCGTAGACATGAATACCATCCGCTGTTGCTTGGAGCGGATTGAAATAGCACTCTTTTTCATAGTATTTTTCAAATAGCCTATGTAAAGCACTTAAATGCTGTCCCATAGATTTTCTCGAGTACAAGATAGAGGAGAGCAACAATACAGTTGTTAAAATTTTCTTTTTCATTGGAATTAAAGCTTTAATCATAAATAATCCATCTGGACCATTTTCCTTATGATCAAAGTTAAAATCAACGCGCTAGACAAAATTGTACCCAATTAGCCTCAACTTTTTTTTCTACATCCGTTGATACTGACTCGGCGTGATCCCCATAAACCTTTTGTAGGTTTTAATAAAATGAGCCTGATCAGCAAAGCCACAATTGAATGCTATTTCTGTGAGTGATAGCTTCTTTAATCTGATCATGGGTAATGCCTTTTCAATTTTAATCCGCCGAAGATAATCTCCAATTGTACAACCAAAATATTGAGGAAAATATCGAGAGATTGTAACCGGATGCAAATTCATTTCTTCAGAAATATAACTTAACGATAATGGAATATCCCAATGATCATACAAAAAATCTTTGATACGGAAAATCCACGCTGGCCCTATACGCTTAATGGGAGTGGTACATGTCAAAAGCAGGACGGAAAGTTGCTCCATTGCCAATAAACTTTGTTGGTCGTCTAAATAATGTTCCCCCATTATCTTTACTAAACCGCTTGTGCCCCATTGAATACCATTCGAAAACATACAGGATTCATCTGGTATATTTAAATCATATTTAGTTAGAAAATCTTCGGTAAATTCAAGATTAAAGATTCTTGTCCCTTTTATATAACCAATATTCTGGTGGATAATACCGGGATAGTAATATAGAGAAGTACCCTGTTGCTGCCGATTTTTCTCATTCTGCCTGATTTCAACACTTCCACCATTCAAAATATGTGAAAAATGTGGATTCTGATGACAATGCCAATCAGAGATAATACCAGCCTCGTAATAAATATCAGAAGTAATGATACCAGCAAAAGAACTTTGGCTAACTTCGTTCCCAATATACTTACCAGCTTCTAATACGAGCAGCTTATTGTTTTCATTTTCCACAGCTTTCCCCCTATTTTAAATGTAATTTCATATTTCCGCAATGATAAATATAATTAAAATTCATGTGCTAAAAAGATCGACCCGACTAGCCCTATCACTTATCTAAAGATTCCAACATACTTTCTCTCGAACGAAAGTCCAGCCTTTTTATTTTACAACTTCCTCGCAAGCTATTTCTTCGTTCGGGACACTCCACAAAAAATACCTGAAACCAGTGATAAGGGTTATGGACCAATTCGTCTATTTTTGCAGGAAAGGAGAGTGAAAAATGAGAAAACTAATGGGATGCTATTTAATCATCTTTGTCATCGGACCATTTTGTTCAAAGGCGCAGGAAAACTTAAAATTTGACGATAATTTCAACCTATGGAACATACAAAAGGGTCAGTCGGCAACTGTTTTTGCCACAAAAGCTTATGTGCGTGCTCAACCTAGTCTTAAGGCAGCAATCGTAGATTCTTTATCGGTAGGAAATGTCGTTACGATCACCAGCGCGCCTTTCAAAGGAAATACGCTGAAAAATTTTTATGCACCTTGGCACCAAATAAGCTATTTCGAAGGCAGTATCAAAAAAAGTGGATTTATTTGGCTCGGATTATTAGCGCTCGGAAAACAAACCGCTTCGGACGGCTCGCAATATATTTACGGTTTTGAACGTTTTACCAAAAGTATCAACGAACAGGAACAGGATCATTTTTCAACAGTGGTAAAACTTCTCGACGCAAAAGGAAATTTTCTAGCTGAACACACCTTCCCTTTCGCCTATTCAGAACAAACCTTCTCTCAGAGTAAATTGCTGCCGGCCATGGGGCTGCAAAATGTCAAACAAATCATACGCATCGAATTTCTGGGGGAAGCCTGTGGTATACCTTCTGAGTACAACTATGTGGCCTGGACAGGACAACGACTTGTAGATCTTCCCAGCAGGTATTCTGTTAGTGATGCTGGTGTGTTCTATTACGATGAAAAGATTCTTTTCCCTTCCGAACACGGAAAAAATAATCAGATTATCTATAAATACATCGAAGAGGGAGAAGCTATTGACGACGATGCAGAAAATCCGAATTTCAAGATCACAAAAAAAAGTGAAGAATTTCTATGGAACGGTAATAGCTTTGAAAAGCTTTCAACGGCTAAATAGTATTTTCCACAGATTTTAACATATTGGATACATATAAAAATTAATAAATGGAAGAAAAGAATATATATGATTTGTTCTACAGCGGACAACTAGACTTATTTATCATTGAAGGAGAAAACCAACTGCGACAAAACGATCAAGATGTTACGCTTTGGACACACCTAGCCATCGCCTATCATGATCAGGCATTCTATGAAGGCCACGAAGCTATTTTCGATGTTATTCAGGAAAAAATGATCCCCTATTTTCAAAAAGCATTGGCCATCGAACCTGATAATGAAACGACCCTATATCATATACTGAATTATGTTTTGGACAATCAAGCGACATTAGCACAAATTGGTCGTCCAAAATTTCATATTACTGAAGGCAATAAAGGTCTATTCATCGAATACGCAAAAAAACTAATCGCTTCCCCAAATATGTCCGGATATGGGCACAACTATTTAACCAATATCTACGAAGGGCTCCAGGACGATACAGCGATGCTTCCAGTTTTGGAGGCGAGCATTGATTTCGTTAAAGAAACATTCAAGGATGAACGGGAAACCTTGGATCATAATTTTTCCATCTTTTGGATAAAGAAAATATACCTGCTTGACCGTACCAAACAGATCAATGAGTCTAATATTTTAGCTTTAATGGAAGCTGATTTTAAGCATTTCATCAGCAGCAATGAAATGAATTATGTGGATCTCGCTGAAATTGCTTACGAAAATAAAGCAATCGACCTAGCACTGCAAATTTTACTTAAGCTTATCAAAGGGGAAAACTCAGCCCTGCATATCCATCAGGAGTTGGTCAAATGGCATACTCGTTTTGAGGAATTGATTGCCGAGGGGTATGAGCACCCTGAGGTCTTCTACTATCAGCTTATCATTGAGCGCAATTACTCAGAAGAAATCGGAATCCCGCTTGACTATTATTATCTCCATGCACTCAAATTGGTCGATGCCTATCCTGATTCTTATGTCGGTTACCATTTTGCGGCAGCCTATCTCTATGACGAGGGGCAGTATGCCGCGGCTATTCCGCATCTAACAATGGTAGGTGAACGAAAATGGAATGCAACATCCTGGCGACGCCTAGTTGAATGCACCTTTAAAGCTAATGGAACAGTTTACGATCAGGTTCCTACTTTCCATGACCTTCCCCGTGAATGTTATAATGAAGCTGTCACGCTATCTGATTTTATTCACGCTCAGGACAACTTAACCACAGTTGATCAATCTGCACTACAATTGCTCGTCCTCGAACTTTATCGTCAAGCCTACGACGCTTTCAACGAGTATTTTGAACAGAATAAATATGAAAGTGACTACTTTGGGGGCTCCCACAACAGAGCTATGAATTGTAATAATCTAGCGTTAGCGTATAAGGCAGCAGGAGAACTGGAAATCTGTTATGCTATCGCCACCGAAGGATTAAGCTATTCCGACTTTGAAGAACTTCATTTCACCCGAGCCGATGCCTTGTCAGCATTGGAAGATTACGCACGTCTGGAGGAGGTACTTCAACAATACTTTGACACCTATCAGATCTCGCTGGAAGCCACCCTGGAGCAGCAAGCATTTACCTCCGAAGAAGATGAAGAAGCTGAAGATATGGAGTCTGTTGTATTTCCTCCCTGTTACCGCATGCTTATGCATCAAATCGATGTTGAATACCAGCTAGGTCGATCAGCGAATATTCAATCCCGGGCCCAACAGCTCCTCGAGTTTATTTACAAATTCTATATTGATCATCCCAATTTAGACGACTACCAGTATCGTGATTTTGAGGCATCAAAGAATGGGATCGAACATATTATCTATCAGATAATCGAGCCGGATAATTTTGAGCAACGTGTCTCCTATTACGAAAATATGGCACAACGGTACCCACATGAAGCACAGCCTCAATATGTGTTGATGCAGCTATATAATGAAAAGAGCAATTACAAGTCCATGAACCTCGCTGCACAGAAATACCTTAAAAATAAACGGGAATTTATCATCGATAATTTCGATAAAGCAAAGACGCTCTATCTCATTGTTAAAAGCCATTACTATCTTACGGAATTTAGCGCAGGTATAGAAACATTCCAAACGTATGACAACTGGGTACAGTCTGTCATGGAGCCTAATGATTATGTCCTTTGGTTAAAATTTGGAATTGAACTTTTGGCCGAAAACGGAGATATAGATGAAGTAAATAAATACGTCAGTGTTTTCAACGGTATTTATCAGCAATGTGATTGGGGCTACGACGATGATGTCGAATCGGTTAAATTAGCAGAGGCATATGCAAACTATAAAACAGGGAATCTGAAAAAAGCACACAATTTGCTTGATGAAGTGCTCGCCTATTCGGATCATTCTCCTTTAGCTGATGAATATAAACGTACCTGGAAAAAGCCCGGCTTTTTTTCTGGTTTTAAGTTTTAAGTATTTCTTTGCTTTCCGAAAAAAGAATTCCAAACGTCGCTCCATGTTATCTGGTCCTCCCAAACTCAAATAACATGGAGCGTATAAAAAAGTCCATAATGCCAAAAAAAGTTAAAAGTGGAAGCAAATTCTACCCAAAACAACTATATTTGAGCTGTTATGGTACTTAAGCGACTTATACTACTATTTTTAACCTTCGGTTTCCTTTTAAGTGCACCCGACGCTTTCGCCTGCCATAAAATGAATGCACACAGTAGTCACACACAAGGTAATACTACCACTGACAAAAAGAACCATTGTTGTTCAAAATTTAAATCTTTCCAAAAAAAGGCTTTCTGTAAACATCACAAACCATGTAAAAATTGCAATTGTCAATGCACGTATAGTGGTACATTTTTGGCAATTTCCAATCCCCTTGAACAAGGTCATGAACTTTGCTGTATAGCAATCAAAAAAAATTATAAACCCATAGCGCCAACGTTTATTTCTGAGGGATATTTTTGTCCTTGGGTCCCGCCAAAAATAAGTTAATCCATACAATCCATACATTGATCATTTATCAATCATTTTTGATTACTTATTTTTATTTATTTTTTCATCCAATCATATGAAAATCAAACATTATATTATAACAGGGGCTTTAGTACTATCCTCTTTGACAAACTATGCACAAAACAACACCGTGAACACCACTGTTAAAATTGCTGGAAACTGCGGTATGTGTAAAAAAACAATAGAAAATGCAGGAGCCGCCGCTCAGGCTAAAGTTGAATGGAACGAAGACAACCAAACAGCGACAATAGCCTATGACGGAAAGAAAACTTCCTTAGATGCTGTATTGAAAAGTATCGCAGGAGCAGGCTATGACAATGAAAAATACCTTGCCGCGGAAGATAATTATGCTAAACTACATGCTTGCTGCCAATACGAAAGAAATTTAGCTCCTCCAGCTTCAGATAGCCCACAAGACAAAAGCATTGAGCCGGTAGCTTCAGTAGATTACATCAGCAACGCAAGCAATTTTCAAAAGATCTATGACCAATACTTTCTGCTTAAAGATGCACTTGTAGCTGCGGATAGTAAACAAGCTACAGGCCTAGCAAACGATCTTGCCGATGCAATCGCTAAAATACAAACTGCTGATCTAACGAAAGCGGAACAGGAGGTCTGGAAAACCAAAACAACATCACTCAAAGCGACAGTGAAGAGCCTACAACAGGCAACGGATATCAGTAAACAACGAGAAGCCTTCGCGCTACTGTCAGAAGATATCTATAGTTTGTCCAAAAACTCGAAACCGTCTTCCTCTGTTTATTACCAAAAGTGTCCAATGTTCAACAAAGGCAAAGGTGCGACTTGGTTAAGCCGACATAAAGAAATCAAAAATCCATACTACGGCGCACAGATGCTAACATGCGGCAGCACAATTCAAACGCTTTAACAAATAAGATCGTTTAATCGACTCTTAAAAGGTTTATCTCCCCACGAGATAAACCTTTTTTTGTAATTGCTGCCGCAATGGTCGATTTTTATAAACCAAAATAGTATATTTAGTATCAACAGAAATTGGTTCGCTTAAATAACAACAGGCGTATATTATAAAACAAGGTTCAATTCATGGAAAAAGTAATTATTACAGGTGGTGCTGGAGCTATAGGCCTTCATTTAACAAAACTATTGGTTGCCAATTTCTATGAAGTTATTATTTTTACCAGAAATCCGAAGTCTCATCCCATACAAAACAATGTCCGTTACGTACATTGGGATCCCAGTAAACAGGAGATTGATGTCAAATCAATTCAGGAAGCCGACTATATCATTAACCTGGCGGGTGCAAACCTCAATTCGAAACGCTGGACAAAATCATATCAACAAGAAATTATTGCCAGCAGGGTTGAAAGTGGGCAACTGCTCTATCAAAGTCTAAAACAAATACCAAATCAAGTAAAAGCAGTCATATCTGCCTCCGCTATAGGTTGGTATGGAACAGACGATCAATACCAAAAGAAACCTTTTGAAGAAGGAGATCCACAAGGCGGAAATTTTCTCTCCTGGGTATGTAACCTCTGGGAAGGAAGCGTGAAACCTATCGAAACATTGGGAAAAAGACTCATTGTCTTCCGTTTTGGGGTAGTTATCAGCAAGGATCAAGGTTTACTCAAAGAAATTAACCGTTTCCTACCCTTTCGTTCAATTCCGGTATTAGGCTCTGGAAAACAGATACTCAGTTGGATCCATATGGATGATCTCTGTCGGATGCTGCTCTTTGGCATACAAAATGATACCATAGCCGGAATTTATAATGCCTGTTCATCCGAACCGCTTTCCCTCGCGGAGTTTGCAAAAAGAATAGCTAAACGTAAATACGGTCCATTCTATATTCCCCTACCCGTCCCCTCTTTTTTGATTAAATTTATGCTTGGAAAAAAAGGGCAGGAAATGGTGCTCAATGGCACTTGGGTAAGCAACAAAAAGATAGTGCATGAAAAATTCCCTTTTAAATATCCCCTTTTGGACAATAATTGTATAGATAATTTACATATTGATTAATTGTTAATTCGCGTTAATTTCTGCCCTTTTTGGGACAAAATCCGTATATTTGCGGCTTATGAAGATTTTTAGATATGGCGCAAAGGGCTCCGAAAAAGCGGGAGTCATTTTAAACGAAAAGAAATATGATGTTTCAGAGGGAAATTTTCAATACAACCGCGATTTCTTTGCGGATATTGCAAATTTAGAAAAACTTCAAACATATATAAATGAAAAAGGCGATACGCTTAAAGAGATAGCCGACGACGAGCGTATCGGTACACCATTGGAAGCTCCGTCCAAAATACTTTGTGTAGGGCTTAATTTCGATGATCACGTCAAAGAAACCAAATTGCAACAAGCTTCAGAGCCTATCGTATTTATGAAATCTGTATCTGCATTCAATGGCCCTTTTGATGGAATCACCCTTCCGAAGTTCTCTGTAAAATCTGATTGGGAAACCGAATTTGCTATTGTAATTGGGAAAAAAGCTTCTTATGTTACTGAAGAAGAGGCTTTGGACCATGTGTTTGGCTATGTGCTACACAATGACGTTACAGAGCGTGAATTTCAGATCGAGCGTGGCGGAACTTGGGATAAAGGTAAAGGATGTGACACTTTCGCTCCTATTGGCCCATTTATAGCAACCAAAGATGAATTCACAGATATTGATAATTTAAAAATATGGCTTAAACTCAATGGTGAGCTTATGCAAGATGGCAATACAAGTGATTTTATCTATCGTGTGCCCAAATTGATTTCTTATTTAAGCCATTTTATGAGCTTACTTCCAGGCGACATCATTTCCACAGGATCACCTGCAGGATCTGGCATGGGCAAATCCCCACAAAGATTCCTGAAAGATGGCGATATCATCGAATATGGCATCGATGGACTCGGATCTGCAAAACAAGTGATTTCGGCTTATCAAGCGTTGTAAAAAACATATATCTGGGTTCTTTCATTCTTTTTCCGTATGAAAGAACCCATTTTCTTTCACTTGATTTTATTTTATCCCTGGCATTTGTGTACATTTATATCAACATCATCCATTTGTCCAACTAAAATTGCTAAATCCCTACAGGGTCAATGATTCAACTAAACAACATATCCAAATCTTTTGAGGTAAAAGCGACACGTATTGATGCCTTAAAAGACATCTCACTGTCTATTGAAAAAGGTGAAATTTTTGGTGTAATAGGCGCTTCCGGAGCCGGCAAAAGTACTTTGATCCGTTGCGTCAACCTTTTGGAAAGACCAGACAGTGGTCAAGTAATTATAGAAAATGACGACTTGATGTCGCTATCTTCCACTGGTCTTATGTTGAAAAGAAGAAAAATTGGTATGATTTTCCAGCACTTCAACTTACTATCATCAAGAACAGTGTATGGAAATATTTCCTTTCCGCTCGAGCTTGAAGGCAAATCGAAAGAATTTATCAGCCAAAAAGTGTTGGAACTATTGCGTTTGGTCGGGTTGGAAGATAAAGCCGACGTGTACCCTGCAAATCTCTCCGGAGGCCAGAAACAACGTGTTGCTATCGCGCGAGCATTAGCCAATGATCCTTACATTCTACTTTGCGATGAGGCCACAAGTGCCTTAGACCCCGCAACTACAAAATCCATCCTTAAACTGCTAAAAAAAATCAATAAGCAGCTTGACCTTACGATATTGTTGATTACTCATGAGATGGATGTTATAAAGAGTATTTGTGATCAGGTTGCCGTATTAGACCACGGAGAATTAATTGAAACCGGCCCGGTAGAATCAATATTCGCCAATCCTCAGGAAACAACAACTAAAAACTTTATTCAGTCTTCACTTGAAGTTGAAATTCCACTAAGTTTTCAGGAACGCTTAAAAAGCGCTGGAAACCCACTCGTAGAGATCTATCTAACTTCAAATGAAGAATCCATCCCATTTATACAACATTTGGAACAACAATATCAAGTCAAGACAAATATCATTACCGCTCAAATAGACTATATTGGCGAAATGAAATTTGGTGTTATATTGGCCGAACTATCGGGTGAAAAAGAAAATGTAACGCGTAGTCTATCTTTCTTAAAAGAAAAGCATTCACAAACTAAAATATTAGGCTATGTCTGATCAGGTATTTAATCTTCTGCTATCGGGTACTTTAGAAACCCTAACCATGACTTTCTTATCAGGCTTCTTTGGTTTTATCCTAGGTCTCCCACTCGGGATATACCTTTTTTTGACCCGAAAACATCAACTGCTCGAAAACAAAGCCATGCACCAACTTGTTTCATTGCTGGTGAATGTGTTTAGGTCTATCCCCTTTATCATACTTATCGTATGGATGATTCCGTTTACACGCAACGTTGTCGGAACATCAATCGGTATGGCCGCAGCATTGGTCCCCTTGAGTATAGGCGCGGCCCCATTTATAGCAAGACTTGTGGAAAATAGTCTTCTGGAAATTCCAAATGGCCTGATTGAAGCCTCAAGAGCAATGGGTGCAAATTCACAACAGGTAATTTTCAAAGTTTTGCTTCCGGAGGCTCTCCCCTCACTAGTAAACAATGCGACAATTACCTTGATAACACTTGTTGGTTACTCCGCAATGGGCGGTGCTGTAGGTGCTGGTGGACTTGGACAGATTGGCTATCAGTATGGTTATGTCGGATATGATACTTTTATCATGAATTCTGTTCTAATTTTATTAATTTTAATAGTATTCCTGTTACAATATACAGGAGATTACATCTCAAAAAAAGTAAACCATCGTTAACATAAATTATATCATATGAAAAAATTGAACTATGCATTTGCAATCTTAGCCTTCAGTCTCGTATCGATTGTAGCATGCAATAACAGAGAAAAGAAAGAGAATATCCTCAAAGTCGGTGTTGTGTCCGGCCCAGAAAAGGAGCTTGCGGAGACGGCTAAGAAAGTTGCAAAAGAAAAGTTCAATCTTGATGTTGAGTTAGTGGCTTTCAACGACTATGTCGTACCTAATGAAGCCTTAAATCAGGGTGATATCGATGTAAACGTATTTCAGCATCAGCCCTATCTACAAGAGCAATCCAAACAACGCGGTTTCACGAAATTAACCATTGTCGGAAACACGTTTGTATTTCCCATTGTTGCCTATTCAAAGAAAATAAAAACAATCACAGAATTACAACCTGGAGCCGTTATTGCCATTCCAAATGACCCTACCAATGGTGGACGCTCCCTTTTGCTTCTCCAACGCGAGGGAATTATCGGTCTAAAAGAAAATGTAGGTATCCAACCTAAAGTAACAGATATTGTCAGCAACCCTAAACAGGTTAAAATCATAGAGATGGAGGCCCCACAGTTACCTCGCGTCCTAGATGATCCTCAAGTTACAATTGCTATTATCAACAATAGTTTCGCCTCTCAAGCTGGGTTGGATCCCGAAAAACAAGGCTTATTCACAGAAGATAAAGAATCGCCTTATGTTAATCTGATTGTTGCCCGCTCAGATAATAAAAACGATGAGAAGGTGCAGCAGTTTATCCAGGCGTATCAGTCACCAGAAGTCGAAGCGACCGCAAAAAAAGTGTTCAAAAATGGCGCTATTAAAGGCTGGTAAAATTTTAAACATTCAAGTGATAGAATCAGGTCAATTATGCCCTTGTGGCTCTGGCAATACCTATGAGGAATGCTGCCAGCAAATTCATCGTTTCCATGCCAAAGCAACCACAGCAGAGGCATTGATGCGCGCACGTTATAGCGCCTTTGTAGCACAACAGATCGATTTCCTATACGATACGTTTCATCCCTCAACACGACGGTTCCAAAATAAACAGGCAATCGGACAATGGGCGCGGGAGAATAAATGGATGCAACTCTCTATCCTTAAATCTACATTCCACACAGTCGAGTTTGAAGCACATTACTTGGATCCACAGATGGAAGTTCAAATTCACCATGAAAAGTCTACGTTCAAAAAACAAGATGATTTATGGTACTACGTTGACGGACGTTGATATAACATATTTCGCTTGCAAGCTAGTGTAAAGGATACCATGCCGTCAACAACAGCTTGCAAGCAGCTTTTTCAAGACCACGACCTCCCATCTCCTCAAACGACTTACTCCAGACACCTCGCCCTCCATGTACGAAAATACAAACCGGACCATTTCCAGCAGACTTCGTAAAAAGTTTGACCCCATCCTGGGTTTCAATATAAACGGATGAATCACGATCCAAAGCAGTCGTCTTTGTTTGAGCAAATGCCATATTGATCGTAATCATTAAACAAAAAAAATAAAATATAGATCGTCTCATTTCCCCGTACGGATTTGGTTTAAAGTTCTATTTGGTTTAAAGAACGGTATTTACAGCGCTAAATATAATAAATAGGCGCAGCAAAATCATCAACATGAGTTAAAGACAATAAAAAAGCAGTCTCAACGGAATGTCAAGACTGCTCTCTTCAACGAATATTCGTTAGTTATTTCAATTAGATCGCCTCTTCAGTATCTTCGCGGTAAGGAGCTTCTTCATCGAACTCGCCTTCCCATTTCGCAACAACAACGGTTGCCAAACAATTTCCGATTACATTGACAGAGGTACGCGCCATATCCATGAGTTCATCGATACCTAAAATTGCAGCAATGACAAATGTTGGTAAACCAAATTGATCCGCTGTCGCAATCAAAATAATTAATGAAGCCCTTGGTACAGCAGCAACACCTTTAGAGGTGATCATCAATGTAAATGCAATCATTAATTGATGTCCAAACGACAAATGGATACCAGCCGCCTGAGCGACAAAGATCGCAGCCAATGATAAATAAAGTGAAGTACCATCCAAGTTAAAACTATATCCTGTCGGAATTACAAACGAAACAATCTTACGTGGTACACCAAATTTCTCCATCGCGCTCATTGCTTTCGGTAATGCCGCATCTGAGCTTGTAGTGGCAAATGCAATCGAAACAGGTTCCTTAATCGCATTAATAAAACGTTTCACAGGTATTTTCAGATAAAGTGCTACCGGAAGAAGAACCAGACATAAAAAGCACACTAAAGCAAAATACAGCGTCGCCAAAAGCATGAAAAGATTCTTTAGGATATCGACACCGAGATGCCCCACCGTGTAGGCCATAGCGGCACCAACCCCAATAGGCGCAAAGTACATAATCATGTTCGTAAACTTAAACATCGTTTCAGACATACTCTCGGTAAAATCAACCAAGGGTTTACGCTTTTTCTCATCTACCATTGCCAATCCAATCCCAAACAAAATTGAAAATACAACAATCTGTAAAACTTGATTATCCGCTACAGATTTGACGATATTTTCAGGAAACAAGTCGCGTATAAAAGAAGTGAACTTGTATACAGGATGCACATGGTCCGGAAGCGTTTTGAGGATATGCTCATCCATACTTTCCTTTGCTACAGGGAGTTCTTCATGTGGCATATGTGCAACATCAACGCCCACTCCTGCTCGAGTCAGATTTATAGCACCTAAACCAATAAAAATAGCACATGTCGTTGCGCAAAAGAAATAAAGCATAGATTTCCATGCCATACGTCCCACCTGTTTCAAATCAGAATGGCCTGCAATTCCATAAACAAGCGTAGAAAAAAGAATCGGTCCCACAATCGTCTTGACTAACTTGATAAAACCTTTACTCAAAGGTTGCAGGGAAATCGCTAAATTTGGAAAATCCAACCCGACAAATATCCCCATAATCATACAGGTCAAAATCCAGGTCGTCAAATTTTTCTTAAAGAGCGCATTTACAACCAAAACGGTAGCAACTATCCAACGGACAGCCATTAGAAATTCATGCGAAAAGCCTACAACATCAAATTCGTATAATACAGCAATGATACAAGCTAATGTAACTGTGATCAGGGTAATCAACCCTATTTTGGTTTTTAACATTTAAAAGATTTTAATGGTCAAAAGAACAAAAATAAAAAAATACTATGCTTTTGCAAATATTATTATTCCAAATAGCCAAGTTTCGCAACAAAATATCGATTTCGCCAAAATAGAAAGACACAAAAAAGGCAGGAAAATTTCTTATCCTGCCTTATATTTTAACGGAGTACTAAATTTATTCCGCGTGTAACCAAGCTTTTTTCGCTAATAGCTCATCGTTCGATTCACGTACATCTTCGTCATCCACACAACAATCCACAGGGCAAACCGCTGCACATTGAGGCTCATCGTGAAAACCTACACATTCTGTACATTTATCTGAAACAATATAATAGACTTCATTAGAGATTGCTTCTTGAGACTCGTTGGCATCTAGTGTAACACCATCGCCAAAATCGATAACCCCATCCAAAGCCGTCCCATCTGAGAATTTCCAAGTTACACCAGCATCGTATATTGCATTATTTGGGCATTCCGGTTCGCAAGCACCACAGTTAATGCATTCGTCTGTAATTTTAATCGCCATTTATAACCTCACAATTATGATAAATAAACTATTTTTGCATTATCAATATGAAACAAAGTCTGATTGAACAATAAGGCTAGTTGATTCACGTTGATTAATGTTAACAGCACAAATATAATACAAATTTGTGTATTCATCTTTTAAAATTTTAATATTTTGACAAAGCAACAACGAATAAATGCATTTGTAAAATTAGGCGAACAGCTGCAAAAGCGCCCTGAAGATTTGATTCAAATCATTCAATTCGCCCAACATAAAAACCCTTGGTATACCCCTCAAAATGTTGAACGCGCCATTCAAGCCATTGCTGCCAATTTGACGATAGAAAAGCTGAATCACTGGTTGGCGCCTTATCCAGATCTTCATTCAACGAAAATTGTAGGTTTAATTCTGGCCGGCAATATTCCGTTGGTTGGCTTCCATGATATCCTATCGGTACTGATCAGCGGCTTTACAGCAAAAATCAAAGTCTCATCGGACGATGCAGGATTGACAAGCTATGTGCTCAACCTGCTTAAACAAATTGACCCATACTTTAATGATGCCTTTGAAATTGTTGACATTCTAAAAGATTTCGATCTGGTTATTGCAACAGGCTCTAACAATAGCTCCCGTTACTTTGATTACTATTTTGGCACCAAACCACATATTATTCGTCGCAATAGAAATAGTATTGCCGTTGTCGGTGGCCAAGAATCTCCTAACCAGTTGGAATCACTGGGACACGACATCTTTGATTATTTTGGGTTGGGCTGTCGCTCTGTATCAAAGCTATTTATTCCAAAAGATTACCCAATAGCACACTTCTTTGAAGGTATCGCTGCTTTTAACAGCATAACAGAGCATTTTAAATACAATAACAATTACGACTATAACAAATCCATCTATCTGATCAATGGCGACAAGCATTTTGACAATGGATTTTTATTGCTCAAAGAAGATGAGCGCACGGCTTCTCCCCTTGCTGTGGTTTATTACGAAACATACGAAACACTGGCTGAAGTTGAAAATAAGCTCAAACTAGCGCAAGAAAATATCCAATGTATTGTTTCAGAAATAGCATTAAATGTGCCGTCGCCGGTATTTCATTTTGGAGAAAGCCAATGCCCTGCTTTAGATGATTTTGCTGATGGCGTGAATACACTGGATTTTTTATTCGCAAACCAATAAGCTTCCTTTAAATTCATAGTAAATAAATTGCATTAAAAATACTAACTTTGAAATCATGTATATCATTAAAGTAAAAGGTGTCGCCAAAATCCCTGATTATGTTCAATTAAGAGATGATGCCTTCACCTTGCTGGCATATTTTAGAGTCGACCGCCCAGATAAATCACTCGATAAGATTGGATTAGGAGAAAAGGCAGAATATATCATGCAACTGGTTAAAGAAATGCCTTTTGGGCAAATTAAAAAATTAGAATTTTAGCTTCCATGATTGAAAATAAAGTAATTACATTAAAAAACGTTGATATCTTCCAACAAAAACATTTGGTATTGTCCAATGTCAATTTAAACATTGGTAAAGGAGAGTTTATTTATCTTATCGGCCAGTCCGGTAGTGGAAAAAGTAGTTTACTAAAAATCATTTACGGCGATTTATACATCGGCAATGGTGAGGGAATGATTGCGGGCTTTGATCTTAAGAAGCTGCACGAAAATGATGTTCCCTACCTGCGTAGAAAATTGGGTATTGTATTTCAGGATTTTCATCTTTTATCCGATAGAAGCATCGAGAAAAACCTCGAATTTGCACTGAAAGCAACAGGCTGGAAAGATAAGAAAATGATCGATAGCCGTATATTGGATGTACTGGAAAAAGTTGGGCTTCGTTCCAAACTTAAGAAAATGCCGCATGAACTTTCTGGCGGTGAACAACAGCGTATTGTAATTGCCCGCGCATTACTAAATAACCCCGAAATCATTCTGGCAGATGAGCCTACCGGTAACTTGGATCCTGCTACATCAGAAGAAATCGTCTTATTATTACGTGACATTGCCAATTCGGGAACAGCTATTTTAATGGCAACACACGATTATACCATTATCCGTAATATGCCATCCCGCATCATCAAAACCACCGATGGGGTATTACAGGACAATGTCAGTATCTAGACGGAAAACTGACATATAAAAAATGAGATTCCGACAAATTGTTAGGCTTTTTTAATAAAATCTGACAAGCTGTCGGAATTTTATTGTTTGGCAAAAACTTTGACAAACGAAGCATAGAGTAAATTTTTGAATCTAATTTTAGCATTGAAGATATGAATGAGCAAGATAATTATTACGATGAAGGTCAAGATCCAGTAGAAACAAATTCTTCTGAACAACAAGAACAGCCTGCTGATAATATAGCAGATGAACTGTCTACTGAAGAGAAATTGGCTGCAGAATTGGCAGAGGCAAAGGATAAATACATTCGTCTTTCTGCTGAATTTGACAATTATAGAAAACGTACAAGCAAAGAACGTGTTGAATTGATTCAATCAGCGGGAAAAGATGTCATTAGTAAGCTATTACCTACACTAGATGATTTTGACAGAGCATTAACAGCCATGGAAACTGCGACAGATGTTGAATCTGTAAAAACAGGAATGGATATTGTTAACAACAAATTCAGACAAACGTTGTCGCAATTGGGGTTAAAGGAAATGGAAGCTACAGGCCAAGCCTTCGATCCTGAATTACAAGAAGCTATCACGGCAATTCCTGCACCCACAGCAGAATTAAAGAATAAAGTAGTGGACGTGATCGAAAAGGGGTACTACTTAGGTGACAAAGTGATCCGTCACGCAAAGGTAGTTATAGGTCAATAATATTAAGACGATGTCAAAAAGAGATTATTACGATATACTTGGTGTCTCGCGATCAGCGGACGAGAAGGAGATTAAATCAGCATATCGCAAATTGGCGATAAAGTACCACCCGGATAAAAATCCTGGTGATCATGAAGCTGAGGAACAGTTTAAGGAAGCTGCTGAGGCATACGATATCTTGAGCAATCCACAAAAACGTCAACGTTATGACCAATTTGGCCATGCCGGTAATTCGGCAAGTGGTGGCTTTGGCGGTGGCGGCGGCATGAATATGGAAGACATATTCAGCCAATTTGGTGATATCTTTGGTGGAGGACATCCATTTGAAAGTTTCTTTGGCGGCGGTGGTGGCCAGCGTGGTGGCCGTCGGGTAGCTCGTGGAAGCAACTTACGCATAAAAGTTAAATTAACACTCGAAGAAATTGCCAAAGGCGTCGAGAAAAAGGTAAAGGTTAACAAACAAGTGGTCTGTCATTCTTGTGACGGATCTGGTGCTAAAGATAAATCTTCTTTCCATACCTGTAAAACCTGTGGGGGATCCGGATCAGTTAGAAGAGTAACAAATACCATCTTAGGACAAATGCAAACAACAAGCACTTGCCCTACTTGTAATGGTGAAGGCGTTGAAATTACAGCAAAATGTACAACTTGTAGAGGTGAAGGACTCGAACGCGGTGAGGAAACAATCGCAATCAATATTCCTGCAGGAGTAAGTGAAGGCATGCAACTTTCCATGAGTGGAAAAGGAAATGCTGCTCCGCGTGGTGGTGTACCAGGAGATTTAATTATCCTGATCGAAGAAGTACCACACGAAAGTTTAAAACGTGACGGACTAAATGTGATCTATGACCTATACATTAATTTCGTAGATGCGACCTTAGGCACAAGCGTTGAAGTCCCTACAATAGATGGAAAAGCGAAGATCAAAATTGAGCCCGGCACACAAGGTGGTAAAATTTTACGGTTAAAAGGAAAAGGTATTCCTGAAGTCAACTCTTATCACAAAGGGGACCAACTTGTATACGTTAATATATGGACACCAAAAGCCGTATCTAACGAAGAAAAAGAATTATTGAACAAACTGAAAGAATCGCCAAACTTTAAACCTCAACCAGGTAAAAGTGAAAAATCATTCTTCGAGCGAATCAAAGAATATTTCGATTAAAACCGGTCTTTCAAATACAAAAAAAAGCCATTTGTCCGCTGTTGACAAATGGCTTTTTTTTTATCTTCTTACTTGAAATTGACAATTAAAAACAAAAAGTCAGCTTAATATCATTATTGTTAAATAGAAACGATAAAAATAAAAATACATCAAATTTTAATCAATTGAACCACTATAATTTACAATAATAACAAAACATCTAGACAATCCAGTGACAAAAAATCAAAATAAGATTTCGATATTTGACTAACAAATTTAAAAAGTCAGGAAGTAATTACTGGCAAATTAAAACAAACTATTAAATAAAAAAGACATGAAAAAAGTTTTACTAACATTGACTGCCATTGCAGGTTTAACAATAGCAGCACAAGCTCAAACTGAACAAGGAAAAATTATGGTTGGTGGTCAACTTGGCTTCGAAACATCAAAAGTGAAAGATACTGACCATAAAAATAATTCATTCTCAATCAACCCAACAGTTGGTTACTTTGTAAGTGACAACTTGGCAATTGGTACTGGAATTGGTTATAACTGGGGAAAAACTGAAACAAGTAAAGATAATAGTATTAAAAACGATGCTTTCCAGGTATCACCTTTCGCTAGAAAGTACTCTGCAAACGGCCCGGTAAGATTCTTTGCTCAATTATCAGTTCCAATGGCATGGGGTACAACTACAACTGAAGTAAATAACGTAGAGACAAAAAATAAATTCGAATCATATGGTGTGGAACTAGCTCCGGGTTTAGCTTACTTCCCGACAAGCAAAATCGGTATCGAATTAAAAGTCAGAGGTCTATACTACAACTACAATAAAGATAAAACGAATGACGTTGCAGTAAATACATTTGGTTTGAATGTTAACTCATTAGCGCCAACTTTAGGTGTACAATTCCACTTCTAGTCAATAAGGCGTTTGACAATAGAAAAGGCTATAATTACTTATAGCCTTTTTTTATATGTCCACCTTTATCAATTATACCGTTTAACAATCCGGAGTTTGTGTGTATAACGATTCTGTTCAGCATTAAAAATACCTTCCGTATCCATCCGATCAACACGGACTTTCGCTGAGGCGTGGATAATCGTATCGCGATCCAGCATAACTCCTACATGAGTAATCCTTCCTTCGGCATTGTCAAAAAAAGCCAAATCCCCTACCCGTATTTCCGAAACAAAATCCACAGTTTGCCCCATCTCTGCCTGCTGATAAGCATCACGAGGCAAGGAAAGATCAAAACAGCTATAAATCAATTGGGAGAAACCGGAACAATCGATTCCCCATTGTGAACGCCCACCCCATAGATAAGGGGTATTCTCATAACTGCGTGCTAATTGCATTACCTCGCTTTCAAACTGATTTTTGGATAGCGGATTGATACTACCTTGATAAGTTAATCTCAATGGAGATAAATTGACAGTATTTGCTGCATCTAGGTAAAGCTTGGTTCCATGACAGAGCTGAAACTGTGCGGTATCAGTAAACAGAAATCCCCCCTCCCTTCCAACGATAATTGGTGTTCCGGTCAGATAATGTTGCATATCCAAGTCGTTTAGTTCCTGAAACTGCCCGTTTTGAATCCAGCCTAAATAGTCCGTTTCCAACAGACGTATTGATGTCCAATCGGCCTGTTCATCAAGGATCTCAAAAAGTTCCCCAAACAATACCTGAGAAACCATCTCACTACGGTGTGCCTGTTCTAAACGTAACGGAACGAGAGCTAGTGTACAAATACCATATTTCATGTGCTAAACAAAACAAAATCGTCAAAAATGTGATTATATATTATATGACTAAGATAAATTAATTATAGTAGAAATGGAGAATACAAATTCAAAATTCAAAAGGATACTCGTCGCTGTTGACGACGAACCATGCTCAGAAAAGGCTATACTATATGCCAAAGAAATGGCCGCGGTATTTGGAGCCTCCATAGCGCTTGTCACTGTTGTTCCCCCTACTTCTCCGGCCAGCTTTGGTGCGGACCCGCTATTAGGTCAGCAACCCATCATCGTTCCAGAAGTATCGGAAATGGAACAGGATAATGCACAAAAATATCTTGAGAAAATGAGCCGCGAATTTACAGGCGCAGGCGAAGTATATCTTTTTAATCGAATCGGATCCATTAAAGAAGAAATTCTGGCGGCATCCCATGAGTGGTCTGCAGATCTTATTATTATGGGGACCAATGGACGGACGGGCTTTGATCACTTTATTTCCGGCTCTGTATCCGAATCAGTCATTCGTAAATCTACCTGCCCTGTACTCGTTGTTCCAAGTAAATGTGACTGATATTAAACGGTCCATATGTATAAAAAAAGGCTATTTTTTCATTGGAAAAAATAGCCTTTTTGCTTGTATTATATATATAAATTACTTTTTAATCAATCTCGCCACAAACATACTATCCGCTTTCTCTTCATAACCTTTCAAATAGTCCATACGTTCTATTTCAAAACCAAAATTATCTACAATGTAATTGACAACATCTTCGTTTTCTGCTTTAAAAATAGAGCAGGTTATATAAATCAAAGGCTTGCCCGCTTTAACATGCCCCACCACATTACTTGCAATATTCTTTTGTAGTGCATTGAATTCGGCAATCTTAGCGGCCCGAAACTGTCTAACCATTTCTGGTGTGCGCCCCCAAGTCCCCGATCCAGTACAAGGCGCATCCAATAACACCCCGTCAAATCGTTCGCTCCCAAGAATTGCGAAGCTATCCTTGGTAAGATCGAGTATTTTTTTTCGGTAATGCTTTATTCTGGCACGGTCAAAACGTTCATCGAGATTTCGGAGAATACTCATGCGAACATCAGAAACCAAAAGATTAACAGATGGACAAGCATCCATCAACAAGAGCGATTTCCCACCCGAAGCCGCACATGCATCCCACCAGGATTCTCTTTCAGCGGGTTCCATATAATCCAAAGTGCGCTGCGAAGACAGATCCTGCACTTCTATGATCCCATCCAAGACATCAAATCGCTGCAAGGATGTTCCATTATTCAAGGCGATAGTCTGATCGCCAATCATGGAATAAGGAATCTGATTGTTATCCAAAATAGCGCACACGACCTTTGTCTTCCCGCGTTTCACCCGAATATATAAGTTGGGCTGGATCAACTGGCTCTCTAAAAATTGCACCAAGTCAACCTCTTCAGAAATATAATCCGCAAAAGGAAAGAGGTCATTAAGTTTAAAAATACCCTCAGACGCTAGAAATGCAATTTTGTCTTTCAGCGGCAGATGGAGTTTATCGCTATAGGAAGGCTCAAAAAGGGCCACCAAGGGACTTTCCTGTTCACATAGAAATTCCGCAAGCACCAATCTACGCTGTTGCGACAACTGCGAAGCCGCCATTCCCAAACGAAAATAATTATAACATAAACGGGAGGTAGACTTCCGGTCGGAAGATCCCATTTGCTTGTTCAACTTAAAAAAAGTAGTCAAATAACGCGAAAATGGTTGATCAGCTTCAAAACCATCCATTGCCCGCTCAAAATTACGTATTTGCTGATGAACACGTCTTTCACTGAATTCAGCCATTCAAAGATTATTTTCTTTCAAATTTTTTGTTGTGATAAACCATTATACCCAAAGCTCTATTAGCATAGCCCCATTTTGGATAAAACTCAAATTTGTAATCGCTATTCAATCCCGAAAACTTATCTTGCGTCATTCGGCTAACATAATCCACGCCATATTTATGAATTAATCGACCGAAATACAATGCCGCATCATAACCTTTATAAGAAAACTCAGACGGGTCTACTTTATAAGCCGATTTATAATTTCCAATAAATTTGCGGGTATCACTATCACTCTCATTCACTAAGTTGGATGAGGTAATAGTAAGTCCATAGAAATCCATATTTTCGAAATTCTCAAACGAAAGCTTAGCCATATTTGGATGTCCATACAACTTAAACTGGTTACCTGGATTCAAAAAGCGTTCGTCCATCGCATCCAAAAGCCCCTTTACCAAATTCTTATTGGCCGTACCAGAAATGACATGATTAGTTCCAGTCAACACAAGGCTATTGTTGAGCTCGTTGACGCTCATAACAGTTTTTACTTTTGCCTGTGCATTAGCCTTTGAAATTTCGCTAACAAAATTGACTAGAAACTGTTTGCTTTCATCGTCACCGGCATCGTATACCAGAATCTGATCACCCGTATAATACTGATCAGCAACATATTTTGCTAATGTTTCCGAGTGTGTACGAATAGATGGTGTGATGGAAAC
This sequence comes from Sphingobacterium siyangense, assembly GCF_007830445.1. Taxonomy (GTDB): domain Bacteria; phylum Bacteroidota; class Bacteroidia; order Sphingobacteriales; family Sphingobacteriaceae; genus Sphingobacterium; species Sphingobacterium siyangense. Next base: position 332,503 of record NZ_VLKR01000001.1, read on the forward strand.
CAAATTAGGTAAGCTAAATTCAGAAGCCATAGTCGCCGCCAACGGAGAAACTTGTAACACATTCTTATTTGCAAATGTTTGCCCAAAGCTTTTTATCTCACGCGGATATACCGGACCGACCACAAGTACGGCATCTTTGACATTCGCCGAAGTCCCTAAAGTCGCATTGTAGGCAACATTGTCTCGAGAATCAATTACCTGTAGATCAAATAAAGCACCCTCTTTGGCAATTTTGTCAAGGCCCAATTGAAATCCCTGATAAAAATCAAGTGCCAAGGAAGAACGTTCCACATCTTCTTTTGTAATCGTCCCCGCAATACCACTTAACTCGAATGGTAATAGCAAGGCGATGCGATTATTTTTCACAGCATGGCCGTTGACATCCTGGATATCCCCCACTTTGGCAACGATCTTATCTTTGTCAACTGCCGGTTTAGTCACAGCAGTTTGCTGTTCGCCTTGACCAGAGGAAGGCGAACGCAATACTGTGCTTTTTTTCGTTGTGCAGCTTGCAAGACATAATGCTACAAGTGCCGCAACCCATATTTTATTCCCACTCAATTGTAGCGGGCGGTTTTGAACTGATATCATATACAACTCTGTTTATTCCTTTCACATGGTTGATAATTTCATTTGAAATTTTTGCCAACAGGTCATATGGTAAATGTATCCAATCCGCAGTCATTCCATCAAGAGAACCAACTGCACGTAAACTAACAACATGCTCGTAAGTACGCTCGTCACCCATTACGCCTACAGAACGCACTGGCAAGAAAATTGTACCAGCTTGCCATACTTTATCGTACCAGCCAGCTTCCTTCAGATTATTGATAAAGATCGCATCAGCTTCTTGTACAATACGTACACGCTCAGGTGTAATATCACCTAAAATACGAATTGCCAAACCTGGTCCAGGGAAGGGATGTCTGCCTAAAATTGCCTGATCCACTTCTAAAGCTTTTCCTACTCTTCTTACTTCATCTTTAAACAACGTTTTTAGCGGTTCTACGACTTTCAATTTCATGAAATCAGGTAAACCACCAACGTTATGGTGTGATTTGATTGTTGCTGAAGGTCCTTTCACTGAAACCGACTCGATAATATCTGGGTAAATTGTTCCTTGTCCCAACCATTTCGCTTCAATTCCTTCAGGTAATTCCTTTTGGATTTCTTTTGCAGCTTCATCAAAAACATCAATAAATGAATTACCAATGATTTTGCGTTTCTCTTCTGGTTCAGAAACCCCAGCTAATCTACCATAAAATAAATCCTTGGCATTTATTCCTTTAATATTTAACCCCATATTTTTGTAAGAATCCAATACCTGTTCGTATTCATCTTTACGAAGCAGTCCATGATCTACGAAAATACAATGTAAATTTTTTCCGATTGCTTGGTGCAACAATACTGCTGCTACTGTTGAATCTACTCCTCCTGACAAAGCCATGATAACGTGATCGTCACCCAATTGCGCTTTCAAAGAGGATACTGTTGTTTCAACAAATGCGTCTGGTGTCCAATCCTGTGCACAACCACAAATGTTTACAACGAAGTTTTTCAATAAGATAGCCCCATCAGTACTATGTGTTACTTCCGGGTGGAATTGTATACCATAGGTACGGGTGCCTTTTACTTGATAAGCAGCAACACGAACTTTATCCGTACTTGCTATAATATTAAAATTTGCAGGAACTTCTTTGATAGTGTCTCCATGTGACATCCATACCTGCGATTGAGTTGGTACTCCTGCCAATAATTCATTCTCACTATTGACAAACTGCAGATTTGCACGACCATATTCGCGGATTTCAGAAGGTAATACTTCACCACCTGATATTTGAGCAATGTATTGTGCTCCGTAACAAACTCCTAAAAGTGGGAAACGATCCTGAATAGCGACAAAATCAATTTGCGGTGCATCTTCTTGTCTAACAGAATAAGGACTTCCTGAAAAGATAACACCTTTTACGGAGTCATCAAAATCTGGCAATTTATTGAACGGGTGTATCTCACAATACACATTTAGTTCTCTGACACGTCTAGCGATCAACTGTGTGTACTGAGACCCGAAGTCTAGAATTATAATTTTTTCTGGCATGCTGCAAAGGTAAGTATTACGAATGAATTATTAAATGTCAAATCAGGAAATAATGCCTGCTTTTAACAGTTCTACTTCCATTTCTTTCTGTAGAATTAGAGCTTCCTCCCGTGCTCTTTCAGCGAAATCACGTCCTTTTGAAGCATAGATAATTCCTCTTGTGCTGTTTACTAAAAGCCCACAATCTTTGTTCATACCAAATTTACAAACATCTTCAAGCGAACCTCCTTGCGCCCCCACTCCTGGAACCAATAAAAAATGGTATGGTGCATGTTCCCTAATTTTGATAAAGCCCTCTCCGCGTGTTGCTCCGACAACATACATCAAATTGTCAGGTGTCCCCCAGGTATTGACTTTATCGATCACCTGTTCGAACAATTGCAGCCCTTCTTTGTTTTCAAAATTTTGAAAGTCCAAGCTACCCTCATTCGATGTCAAAGCAAGTACGATTGCCCATTTATCGTTAAAATCCAAAAATGGAGTCACCGAGTCCTTCCCCATATAAGGTGCGATTGTAATACTATCAAAGCCAAGACCAGACGTCTTTTCATCAAAAAATGCCATCGCATAACGTCCCGACGTATTGCCAATATCCCCCCTTTTTGCGTCAGCAATACTGAAACAATCCTTTGGTAACGCAGCCCAGGTTTTTTGAAGCGATTGCCAGCCTTTGATTCCATAACATTCATAAAACGCAATATTGGGCTTATAGGCAACACACAAATCAGCCGTTGCATCTATGATAGCCTTATTGAAGCTATAGATCGGATCCTCATCATCCAAGAGATGCTCCGGGATTTTCGTGAGGTCTGTGTCTAATCCGACACATAAAAATGAGCGTTTCGCTTTTATTTGATGAATAAGTTCTGCTCTTGTCATGCTATATTTAGAGATCTTAAAATTATTTATTGATTAAATCTTGAATAAATTTACCTACATCAGGGCTTGAATAATCCGCCATACCTTCATGCCGTGTCGCTACATTACCCGCTTTGTCCAATATCACCGTTGAAGGAATTGAACCCGAGAGCCACTCTTTTGGAATATCACTATTTGGAAAACTAATCGGCAAAGTCAGCTGCTGTTCCTTCATAAAAGCCTCTGCTTTTGCTTTCCTGCCTTCTATCTCCACAATCAAAAACACCATATTTGCGTTATCTTTATAGCGATCATAGAGTACATTGATCGAAGGCATTTCTGCGCGACAAGGTGCACACCACGTTGCCCAAAAATTAATAAACACCACTTTTCCCTTCAGATCCGCCACCTTGACTGTTTCTCCCAGCGAATTGACAAAGGAGACATGACTGAATGCGCCCCCTGGAGCCACCCTATCGGAATCTTTAGAAGCTGAATTAAGCTCCAGTTTAGGTTTGAAAAAACCCATTTTCATTAAAAATTGCTGAAAATAACTTCTACTTGTTGGCCAGATCAACAAACCGATGAGCAGTACAAATACAACGTTTCCGATTATCTTTTTTGTCTTCGGACTCATAGGTAATCCCGCTATTAAGAATCAAACTTATCCAACAGCTTCAACAAGGTCGCAAAATCCTTTGGATAAGGTGCCTCAAAAGCCATCTTAACTCCGTTCAACTCAAATTCAACATGTTTTGAATGTAGTGCAAAACGCTTCATAATGGGTTGTTCCTCTTCATCTTTGGATAATGTATATCCCCTTTTCTTGATTTGGGACAAATACACAGGTTTACCGCGATACATGTCATCCCCCACAATAGCGGCATGTTGTGTCGCTAGGTGAATACGGATTTGGTGCATTCGTCCTGTAATGGGTTTACATTCCACTAAGGTATAGTTCTTGTAGTATTTGATCGAATTAAAGATGGTCTCTGCCGGTTTGCCGTTTGCACGATCAATAGATACATTTTTATTGCCTTGGTTCAAGATGGGCAAATCGACAAGCAAATCCTGAAAAGTATGTGTACCACCTATGATTGCATGATAAATCTTATTCACTTTTCTTTTTTCAAATGCAATGGAAATTGTACGGTATGTTTCTGGATTTTTTGCAATTAATAAAATACCCGAGGTCTCTTTATCCAGGCGGTGGCATACCTGTGCATCAGGATGATATTTCTTCGCCAAGCGAAGAATATTGACCTCCCCACCCTCACGTTCATCTAAAGAAGCGACAAACGGCGGTTTATTGATAACAATCAAATTTTCATCCTCATGGATGATTAATTCTGAAAATTTGGGAAATTTAAATAGACGATTCTCATTTTGTATCATTTTGCAAAAATACAAAACACAAGGCAGAATATTGTTCAATGTATGATAAAAAGCTTACTTTTGAACACACAATATAAGTTAAGATGTCTGTAAACAAAGAAATGAAACGAGTAAGCACAGCAATGCTGCAAGCCATGAAAGAACGTCAGGAAAAGATTTCTATGCTTACAAGCTATGATTACTCCATGGCCAAAATGGTAGATCAAGCTGGTGTTGACGTTATTTTGATTGGAGATTCCGCTGCCAACGTATTTGCTGGCTACGAAACAACCTTGCCTATCACCCTAGATAATATGATCTACCATGCCGCTGCCGTTGCTCGGGGTACCGAGCGTGCCATGGTATTAGCAGATTTGCCATTTGGATCTTATCAGGGCTCTGCCAATGAAGCTTACAATGCAGCTGTACGCATGATGAAAGAATCAGGTGCGCACGCATTAAAACTCGAGGGAGGACTTGAAATCATCGAAAACATCAAAAAAATCATTGCCGGAGGAATCCCTGTATGTGGACACCTGGGCTTGACTCCCCAATCCATCAATAAATTTGGAAATTTTGGTGTGCGGGCAAAAGAAGAGCAAGAAGCCGCTAAATTAATAGAAGATGCACTCGCTTTGCAGGAGGCGGGCTGTTTTGCAATTGTTCTGGAAAAGATACCGGCAAAATTAGCTAAAACAGTAACCGAAAAACTAGCGATTCCAACAGTTGGTATTGGGGCTGGGCCGGATTGCGATGGACAAGTCCTTGTGATTAACGACATGCTTGGAATGAATGCCGATTTCAAACCAAAATTTATGCGTCATTTCGCTAATTTGCACGAACAAATCACAACAGCAGTAGCAAATTATGTGGCCGAAGTAAAAGCAGTACAATACCCGAACGAAGACGAACAATACTAGAAGAAAAATATGCGGTTTTTGATCATTGGGCTTATTGTTCTTATTGCTTATCTGATGATACGCAAAAAATTCAATCTATTTGGGTTTACCGAGGATATGTCCAGAAATTTAAAATCAGGTTTTCAGTTGATTGAAGCTTCATCTCCAGTCATCCAGGCAAATCTAAAGAAGAGTGTTTCCAATGCCGTTATGGGGATTATCCTCATTTTGATCACCGTGTTGCTGTTCATGAAGATAAAAATTGTCCTGTTCCTGCTTCCGATTGCCTTTTTCTTGTTGGGCTATCTCTTTCTGTTCAACAACCACTTTAGTAAGCTCAAAAGCCAACAAATATGGTACAATGCCAAAACCAATGAGGTTTTTATTGAACAGCTAAAAGGAGAAAATTATGCTTTTAACATTTTTAAGGACATAGAAGCCGTTCAGAAAATCGAATCAATTCAAACGACCAAAGGGTTATTATACGGCTACTACCGTATCAAGTTAAAGAACAAAATATTGGAAATCCCCTATTTAGTCGCTGAAAACAGGCCCGTCAATAATTTATTTTTCGACACGATTAACCAAAACTTCAATGTAGCTATTCAAAAACGTATTTTTCCAATTATTTAAAAATGAACAGGTTGAACATCCGAAAAGAAAGTGTTATATTTAGGTAATCAATATAATTTGTTAAAACCAAAATATTTTACACTATGGGAAAAGGTGATATCAAGACCAGAAGAGGAAAAATATCAAATGGTTCTTTTGGAAAAAGAAGACCACATGTATCGAAAGCTGCCATCAAGCCAAAAGTAAAAAATGGGGCTTCAAAAGAAGTGGAACAAAAAGCAAAATCAAAAAAATAGTAGTCAATAAAGCTAGAAACTTATTTCTGGCTTTTTTTATTTCCAATCGTTCCCAATACGCCCATTTCGATGTCCATTTGCAAAGTTTTGGTCCTATTGTAAAATCCTTTTGACAACTGATATCCTCATAATAATAAACCTATATTTACCCGTTAAATGTAAAAAGTACATAAGAGACTATATCCGTATGAATAAAAAATCGATCATTTACCTCCTTTTGGCTTGTGCTGTGTTTGGAGGTGGATACTTTCTGATAACTGCTAAAAAAGACAAAAAAGAAGCTGATAAGCCCAATGGGAAAAAAGATATGCCAGTCCCCGCACAGGCTATCATTGCCAAATCTTCCGTCGCCGATCGATCCATTAATCTCTCAGGAAGCATTGACGCAGAAGAGCAGGTTGAAATCAGAAGTGAAGTAAGTGGTCGAATCACCAAAATCTATTTCTCCGAAGGGCAGCGCATCAAACAGGGCGAACCCTTGATCAAGATTGATGATATTGAACTTCAGGCACAATTAAGACAAGCACAAACAACAAACCAGCTGAATGCCGAAAATGAACGTCGGGCCAAACTGCTGCTGCAAAAAGGAGCAATCAGTCAGGAGGAGTTTGATATAGCCAGTGCAGCTTTAAAAACCTCCTTAGCACAGATCCAGTTGATTCAGGCACAAATATCCAAAACAACCATCCGCGCCCCTTTTAGTGGCATGATTGGACTTCGGAATATTTCCGTAGGAGCCATTGTCTCATCCAGTACCCTGATTACAAACTTAGTGAAGGACAATCTTGTCAAAATTACCTTTGCAGTTCCCGAAAAATACAGCAATATTGTTAAAATAAACATGCCCATTGAGTTCAGCGTAGCCAACGACCCAACCATCATTAAAGCAAACATTTACGCCGTTGAACCGCAAGTATCACTTAACACCAGAACACTCACCGTCCGCGCCAGAGCAACGAACGATCAGGGTAAATTGAAAGTCGGATCCTTTGTCAATGTGATTGTGCCGATCGAAGTGGAAAACGATGCGATATCCATTCCAACAGAAGCCATTGTTCCCGTACAGGATGGAAAAAAGGTCTTTGTATTACAGCATGGCCTTGCCAAGGAAGTGAAGGTTGAAACAGGTGCGCGTACCGACAAAGACATCGTCATTCTATCTGGCATCAGTGCCGGTGACACCGTTTTAACCACGGGCGTTCTGTCGTTAAAAGATGGAGCAAAAGTTAAGGTATCATTAGCTAACTAGTTGTACATGAATTTATCTGCAGTTTTTATTAAACGTCCTGTTTTAACTATTGTCGTCAATATTACCATCATATTGTTTGGCTATATTGGTTTTAGTTTTCTAGGCGTACGCGAATACCCCTCTATTGACCCAGCGATTGTTTCCGTCAGAACAAACTATGCCGGTGCCAACCCAGATATCATTGAATCTCAGATTACCGAGCCGCTAGAAAAGGCCATAAACTCGATCGATGGTATCCGCAACATCTCTTCTTCGAGCAATCAGGGATCCAGTAATATCACCATTGAGTTTGACTTAAAAAAGAACCTTGAGGAAGCCGCAAATGATGTCCGGGATAAAGTATCCCAAGCCGTGCGAAGCCTACCACAGGATATTGATGCCCCACCAGTGGTATCCAAAGCCGATGCGGACTCCGATCCCATTATTACATTGACATTGCAAAGTGAGACGCGCGATAAACTTTCGCTGAGCGACTACGCCGAAAATGTGATTTCCGAAAGGTTGCAAACCATCCCCGGTGTCAGCAGCACACAGATCTATGGTCAAAAACGTTACGCCATGCGTCTATGGCTCAACCCCGACCGTATGGCTGCCTATGGTATCACAGCTTCGGATATTCGTACGGCATTGAATAGCCAGAATGTTGAATTACCTTCAGGGAAAATTGTCGGAAACACAACCGAGCTCACCGTAAAAACCGTCGGCAACCTGTCTACTCCTGAGCAATTCAATAACATCATTTTAAAGGCCGATAGCAGCCGTATCGTCAAGTTTATCGATATTGGCCGTGCAGAGATAGATGCTGAAAATCTAGAAACAAAAATGGTCAGTAACGGTAAACAGCTGGTCGGTATTGCCATTATTCCGCAGCCGGGAACAAATTACCTCGATATTGCCAACAATTTCTATAAAATGCTCGATCAGATCAAAGAAGATCTGCCCCAAGATATTATACTCAACATCGCTTCTGATAATACGACATTCATCAAAAAATCTGTTGAGGAGGTCGCCGAGACACTCCTGATTTCGATCATTCTGGTCACCCTAATTATCTATTTTTTCTTCCGCGACTGGGGTATCGCACTACGTCCTCTATTGGACATTCCCGTATCCTTGATCGCGACATTCTTTATTATGTATATTTTCGGATTTTCTATCAATGTACTGACACTGCTCGCTATTGTACTCGCGACGGGGCTTGTTGTCGACGATGGTATCGTTGTTACCGAAAATATCTTCAAGAAAGTTGAAGAAGGAATGTCCCCTATTGAGGCGGCCCTGAAAGGGTCGAAGGAAATATTCTTCGCTGTTATTTCCATTTCAATCACACTTGCAGCCGTATTCTTACCCGTTATATTTCTTCAGGGATTTGTGGGACGGCTTTTCCGGGAGTTTGGTGTCGTCATCGCCTCGGCCGTATTGGTTTCCGCATTTGTTTCCCTCACCCTCACGCCGATGCTCAATGCCTATCTAATCAAAGGTGGTGGACACAAGAAGACGAAATTTTACGATTGGACCGAACCTATGTTCGTCAAAATGAATAAAGGTTATGCCAATGCACTGGAGAAATTCATGAAATTCAAATGGATCAGCTTTCCAATCCTGATCCTATGTTTTGTCATTATTGGCATCCTTTTCTCCTCCATTAAAAAAGAAACGGCGCCTTATGATGACAGAAGTAATATCTCCGTCAATGTGACAGGCCCGGAAGGTGCTACCTATGAATACATGGACCGATACATGCAGGAATTGGACAAATTGGTCTACGATTCCATTCCTGAGAACAAAATCAGTTTAAACATTACCTCTCCGGGTTTCGGCGCAAGCTCAGTCAACTCCGGACGTATACGGATGACTCTCGTTGATCCAAGTGAGCGTAAAAAATCACAGGACGATATTGCCAAAGAGCTCACTAAATGGACAAAAAAATACGATGGTGTCCGCGTCAATGTTTCGCAAACGCCGACGATATCCATGAATCGCAGAGGTGGATTACCTGTTCAGTACATTATCCAGGCACAAAATTTTGAAAAACTTCAGGAAAAGATACCCGAATTTATGAATGAGGTCAACAGCGATCCCGCATTCTCCACAACGGACATCAACCTGAAGTTCAACAAACCCGAACTGCATGTCGAAATTGATCGTCTGAAAGCCCTCAGTCTGGGCGTTTCCGTACTTGACGTTTCGCAGTCCCTCCAATTATTACTAAGCGGCCAACGTTTCGCTTATTTTATGCGTGATGGCAAACAATATCAGGTCATAGGCCAGGTTGAAAACGACCGTAGAGCCACACCTACAGACCTTGCGTCAATTTACGTGCGAAATAACCTCGGACAGCTTATCCAGTTAGACAACGTTGTAAGCGTTAAGGAAGAGAGCAGTCCACCCCAACTCTACCACAATAACCGCTACATGTCGGCTACAGTTTCAGCCGGTTTGGCGCCGGGCATGAGTATGAGTGACGGCATTGCAGCAATGGATCGCATAAAAGAAAAGGTCCTCGATCAGAGTTTCACCACCGACCTCAGTGGCGAATCACGTGACTTCGTTGAAAGTAGTTCCAATACACTATTTGCCTTTGGCCTTGCTTTGTTGCTTATCTACCTGATCTTAGCGGCCCAATTTGAAAGCTTCCTCGACCCATTTATCATTATCCTTACGGTACCCATGGCCGTTGCCGGAGCACTGATAAGTCTATGGTTATTTGATCAAACCTGGAATATATTCAGCCAAATTGGAACGATTATGCTAATTGGTCTCGTGACCAAAAATGGTATCTTGATTGTTGAGTTTGCCAACCAGATGCGCGAAGAGGGAATGGAAAAATTTGAGGCAATTATGCACTCTGCCGAATCACGCCTCAGACCGATCTTAATGACAAGTCTAGCCATTGCCTTGGGCGCATTACCGATTGCCATGTCACTTGGAGCTGCTTCAACGAGTAGAATTGGTATGGGGGTTGTTATCGTTGGTGGTACAATATTCTCCCTTATCCTAACCTTGTTCATTATCCCGGCAATCTATTACATGTGGTCAAGACAAAAAAAGCATAGGCCTGAATTTGATAACATTAAAAGCTACGAATAATAAAGACATGAAGAGAAATTTCATCCTACTAGTATTACTTTACTCCATCATGTTTCAAGCTCGTGCACAAGAGATACTGACCTTGGAAGATGCGCTAAAAACAACGTTGAGCAATAACTTCAATATTCTTTTGGCTAAAAATGACAATAACATCGATATGGAGAATACCAGTCTGGGAAGCGCCGGTATGCTTCCAGCGGTAACTGGAACGTTCAATAGAAGCAACTCCACCCAGAATTCAAGGCAGGTCAGAGCAGATGGTCAAATACAGCAAATTTCCAATGCCAAAAATGATAACATGTCTTATGGAGTTAACCTAAACTGGACGATATTCGATGGATTGGGCATGTTCGCCCGTCGCGACCGCTTCAAAGAAATACAACGTCAAGGGGAAGCGGAGATTAAATATCAAGTGATTACCCAGCTCAGCGAAGTCATGGCTACCTACTACAATCTGGTGCAGCAAAAGCGCCTGATAAATGCCCTAGATACAACCATCACCTTATCGAGATACCGTGTCACGCTTGCCGAAAATCGCCTAGAGATCGGAAAAGGCTCCAAGCTTGACCTCCTGAATGCAAAAGTCGATTTAAATACCGATCAGACAAACTTACTCAGACAACAGGAAAGCTTCAAAAATACCAAGACTTACCTCAATCAGCTGATGACGCGCGACTTGAGCCTGGATTTTCAAATTGAAGACGACATGAAACTTGATACGGATCTTAAACTTGGTAATCTGATCGAAATTGCCGATCGACAAAATCCGCAAATTCAGCTTGCCATCATCAACAATCGGGTGGCCGAGCTCAACTTAAAAGCAGTTAAGGCCGAACGTTATCCCAAAATTGGCTTAAATAGTGGGTACAATTGGAACGAATCCCACTCCTCCCTCGGTTTCTCGACAGAAAACAAAAATAGAGGTCTTACCTACGGCGTATCGGCTTCCCTTAATATTTTCAATGGATTTCTGCAAAATAGAAACGAACGGATTGCCAAATTTCAGATTAAAGGCTCCGAGCTACAGATACAGCAACAAAAACAGGATATCCAGGCTCAGGTCAGAACCCTATTCCAAACCTACATCACCAATATGGAGCTGGCTAATGTAGAACGGAAAAATGAGGAGCTGGCAAAAGAAAATTTAAACATCACGATGGATAAATTCCGTATCGGTACCATCACAACCTTAGAAGTAAGAACAGCGCAGTTAAACTACATCAATGTAATGACACGTAGCTATACAGCACAATATGATGCGAAAGTATCCGAGATACGCCTAAAAGAATTAACAGGCGAAACGTATTAGAAATTTCCTTTTGCACGAGGTCCTCTTAGAAAGGAAAACAGTACTGATACGTTTCTTAACAGCATCTATCATTAAAAGCGAAAGGCTCCTTAACTAAATGAGGAGCCTTTCTTTGTCTATTTAATAGTCAATTGCTATAATAGATTTCAGTGGTATTAAAACGCCACTTTTAATCTGAATATATCTATCGGTTAACGACCATACAGTGGTCTCGATACGCTTTGGTCCGGAATCAGTCTCAAAGGCGATTTCAGTTTTGGATTTAAACTCATTTCCCAACCGAAGTGCCCCTTTCAATTTATCCATAAAAGTCGCTGTCTTATCTTCACTCGCCGGGATAAATTTAAATTGAGGAATTTCCTCTTTAGCTATTAGTTCTCCAACCATAATACTAGCATTTAATGTGTAAATTATTGTTTTGCGCTATGCTACTTTTATAACGCTTTAAAGCCAATCTTATTTTATCTCTTTCTGCCATTGGCTTATTTAAATCTACCGATTCCCATGATAAAAATCAATTAAATCCTTGAAAACTATCATTTATTTTACAATAAAAAAACGATTGTACTTTGGACACACTGCTCCGCTTTGAGGATTACCAGCAAGCCCAACAGGCATTTATAACGAGATATCTAAATATAGTGTCATTTCATTTTGAATTTATAGCCCAAATCATTCATATTGGCTATTTTTGATCAAAACAATATGTAAATGGAAAAATCTGTTTTTGAAAAAGAGTGGGAAATTTATTTCACACAATGCTATTCTAACGGCCGTATTCGTTTCTCCGATTTATCCAATATTCTGCAGCTTACCGCGGGAGAACATGCCAATGCTGTCGGATTCGGTTTTAAAGAAATGGCCAAACATAACCAAACCTGGGTACTTAGCCGCATACGCATAGAGATTGCACGCTTGCCCAAATGGATGGACCATGTCAAGGTAAAAACTTGGGTTCAAGAATTAGAGGGCGCACGCTCAACGCGGAATTTCGAAATTACAGTCAATGGACAGATCTATGTTACTGCAACCAGTTATTGGGCTGTCATCAATATCGTGAAAAGGAGCTCTGAAACACTCGCAATTTCCACCGAAGATTTTACCACCTATCCTGATCGCCCGGCAACACAACAGCCATTTTCAAAATTGGATATTTCCCAGACCGTCAAAAATATTGATGAATATAGCGTTAAGCTCTCTGACCTGGATATTGTCAATCACGCCAACAATGTAAAATACCTGGATTGGTGTATGGACAGATTGCCCATTGAGCTGGTATTGACCAATCAGATCAGATCCTTGGAGATGAATTACCTGCGTGAATTACGTTATAATGATACGGTAGAAATTAATGGTGATGCAACAGATCAAGGTTACTTTATGACGGTTACTAAACAGCAACGAATCCACTTTGCTTTGGCTATAGAAACAAAATAAAAAGGGAGGCTTTGGGCCTCCCTTTATTTTACATATAGCATCATGTTATGCAAATGCCTTATCTCCTTTTTTGTAAGGAAGGTTGCCATCAAATCTTCCTGGGATCTTCACAAAACGCAAAGCTTTTGTACAACCCAGTTCTGAGTTAAAGAAACCAGTCAATGTCAACTGTTTGAACATCGTAAACCAGTGTGGTGGATCGTTCTCAACATAATTGTACAATTGATTTTGTTTTTCTTTATTTTTCTCCAGAATATCTTTTTGATCTTCAGCTTGCTTTTTATTAAACTCGTTTGCTTCTTTATCCAAAGCAGCGGCAACAGCTGTTCTGTCTTCAGCAGAAAGCTCCAGGAATGGTTTTCCTTTCACCTCTTTTGCTTTATCATCTAAGCTCCCAAAACCCGTTAAAAATGCTTTTTGTTGCTTCTCCGTATAACAATCGCGAACCATGACCGGAATAAAACTTCCTACCCCTGCTTCTTTCGCGCCCGGAGTTGCGGTAGCTGGTAAAATTGCTTCAGCCAAGTCACCTAATAAATCAGTTATCTTCGCTTCAAACAAGGCTTGTACATCTTTTGTTGCTGAGCGTGTACAACCTTCCAAAAATAAATTAGCGCCGATAACGGTACCTCCTAAAATTAAGGCAACTCGTTGTAATGCTTCTCTTCTATTCATACTACTAAATATCTTAATTTTAGAAATTATATTTCATTTCCCAACCTTCTCTGTAATTACGTTTTACATATTGATTGACGTTGTCAAAATTGGTGACACGCATGTTATCGTTATCCCACAACAATTTTAAGTTACGTCCAGGGTATTTACCATCAATACGTAAATCAGCCCCTCTGATCGCCAGGTTAGCCATTAATAAAGCTTCTGTCAACGGACCTGCTATTTCAAAAGGTGAGCTCACTTCTTTCTTGCCGTATCCAGCTTGACAAGCTTCAACCCATTGTGCATAGTGTCCGCCTTCTTGTCCTTGAACACGGGCATATTTCTGTGCCACTTGCTCTTTTCTCGAAGTAGGTAACAAGCGTGCATTTTGGCCGTAGGTATCAGCAAGGATTTTACCTTTTGTACCGACAAGTAAGATACCATTACCACCGTCACCAAAAATTTCGTTTGGACCTAATTCATCTGGACGGGCAGGCTGAATACCACCATCCATCCAATGTAACGTAACAGGACCATTTGTACGCGGCGTTTTAGGGAAAGTTAATGTCGCATGGCTCGATGGAGGGCAACTTTCAGGGAAATATCCCCGTTTGAACTCATCCACATACACCGATCCAACAGTTGCCTGTACATCTTGTACATAAGTCAATCCTAAAGTACTGAAAGGAACTTCCAACAAGTGGCAGCCCATATCGCCCAATGCGCCAGTACCATAATCCCACCAGCCACGCCAGTTGAAAGGCACCAATTTGTCAACATACTCTTTATGCGGCGCTGTACCTAACCAAAGGTCCCAATCCAATTCTTTTGGAATTTCAGCTTTACCTGTAGGCCATGCAATACCTGAAGGCCATACCGGACGATCTGTCCAACAATATACCGTATGTACATCACCGATCAGACCTGCTTCGTACCATTCACGTACAAAACGCGGTCCATCATTTGATGCACCTTGATTTCCCATTTGGGTAACAACCTTATATTTCTTAGCTGCATGCGTCAATGCTCTCGCTTCCCATACATCGTGAGTCAACGGTTTTTGAACGTACACGTGTTTACCCAATTGCATAGCTGCAAGCGCTTGAATCGCATGTTGATGATCTGGAGTTGATACAGAAACGGCTTCTATACGTTTGTGCTCCTTATCCAACATCTCACGGTAGTCTTTGTAATATTTTGCTTTCGGGTAACGTTTCAACGCACCAGCTGCACGACGGTCGTCCACATCACACAAGAAAGCTAGATCTGCTTTTCCTGAATCATGGAATGCGTTGATGTCACTAAAACCTTTACCCCCTACACCAATACCTGCTACTTGTAATTTGTCACTTGGAGCTGTAAAGCCATTTCCGCCCAATACATGGCGAGGGACGATCATAAAAGCCGCAGCAGCTGTTGCCGCGCTCTTTATAAAACCTCTTCTACTCGTCTTATTTGAGTTATTTTCCATTGTTATCAATCTTTAGCTATTAGATGTTACCTTTTTTCAATTCGCTCACTGCGAAATCAACCGCACGAGCAGTAAGCGCCATATACGTTAATGAAGGGTTGACACAACCTGCAGAAGTCATACAAGCACCGTCCGTTAC
The DNA here is from genome assembly GCF_007830445.1 of Sphingobacterium siyangense. Classification (GTDB taxonomy): domain Bacteria; phylum Bacteroidota; class Bacteroidia; order Sphingobacteriales; family Sphingobacteriaceae; genus Sphingobacterium; species Sphingobacterium siyangense. Next base: position 347,953 of record NZ_VLKR01000001.1, read on the forward strand.
AAAAACATTCAATGCATCCCAAACTTGGTTGTTACCATTTAATACCGAAGTTTTCGGATCACGTCCCATACGGGCAGTTCCCATTTCGTGGATACCTTGGCCCAGACCATATACATTATCGTACGTATACGTATCTTTTACGCCAATGCTTTCCAACATTTCCTTCATTTCATTTTGCATGTCACCACGCATCTTCAATTCATTATCCTTGATCTCAGCGTCAAAAGACAATACAGGTAAACCCCATTTATCTTTTTTGGACTTGTCAAGTGTAATTTTATTTTCGTGATATGGCAAGGTTTCCCCAAATGCGGTGAAGCCAACCGTCCAGTCGCCTGGCTCACAGATTGCATCTTTCCAAGCGCCACCTACTTCCATCTCGGCAACAGCACCAGACCAACGTCCACGACCCGCAGCACCTTGGTAGCCAAATCCGCGTACATAGTCGCGTTTTTTGGTATCACCTTCGACGTTCACGAATCGTGGTACATATAAACCTGTTGGTCTACGGCCATATACATAGCTATCCAAATAGCCATCTATTTTACCACCAGCACCACAACGGAAATGGTGATCCATCAAATTGTGGCCCAATTCACCGCTGCTACTACCAAGTCCGCCTTCCCAAACATCTGTAGCCGAGTTCATCAATACCCAAGTCGAGTTCAATGCAGATGCACAAACAAAAATCACTTTAGCAAAAAATTCATAAGTTTGGTTTGTTTCAGCATCTACAATCTCAACGCCTTTTGCCTTTTTCGTGTTTTTATCGTAGATAATTTTTGTTACGATGGAAAAAGGACGTAATGTCAAGTTATTTGTCTTTTTTGCCGCAGGAAGAGTCGCCGATTGTGTACTGAAATAAGCACCAAAGTTACAGCCCAACCAACATTGATTTTGATATTGACAATTTACACGGTCATGATGCGGAACGGTAATGTTTGCTGTTCTACCCATGATGAAATGACGTTGACCACCATATTGTTTTTTCAAACGCTCAGCCAGGTCTTTTTCAACAATGTTCATCGCCATTGCAGGCATGTAATCTCCATCTGGCAAAGACGGTACACCGTCTCTATTTCCAGAGATACCCGCAAATTTTTCAGCATAACTATACCAAGGAGCAATTTCATTATAACGAATCGGCCAATCCACACCGTGGCCATCTTTTAAGTTAGCTTCAAAATCCAAATCGCCCAAACGATAAGATTGTCTTCCCCACATTAAAGAACGTCCACCAACATGATACCCACGGTACCAGTCAAAACGTTTTACCTCTGTATATGGACTCTCTTTTTCATTTACCCAAAAATCCAGGTTCTTCTCATTCAAAGGATAATCTCTACGCAAAACCGGATAATCTTCGATCATTTGTTGCGTACGACCACCAGCATGAGGCCATTCCCATGGATTTTTATTTGGCGCAGTATAATCCTTGATGTGTTCAATGTTACGACCACGCTCCAGCATAATTGTTTTCAGCCCTTTCTCTGTCAATTCTTTCGCAGCCCATCCACCACTTATCCCCGAACCGATTACAATTGCGTCATAAGTATTTGTTGCCATCTCTCTTCTAATTATTTGTTTTTAAATAGTTATTTTTTCTGTTTAGTGTGCAGCATTTGTACTGTCGATCTTTTCGTCCTTGAAAAAAGCTAAAAAGATAAAAAATACAACAGCTGCGATTATTGCAGGTACAACCCAAGTATGATTCCAAAATCCCGCTAGGTCTGTTGTCTTCATTTCTTTGTATTTGTCTCCTACGTAACCAGCTACCCAAAAACCGATCAACTGTCCAACGCCATAGGTTGCCAAAGTGATCAAGCCCTGTGCTGCTGATTTGTATTTAACGCCAGCTTTGCTATCTGTATAAATCTGTCCCGAAACAAAGAAAAAGTCGTAACAGATACCGTGCAATGCAATACCGATCAACAACATGAACGATAGTTCGCCCGCATTGCCATAAGCAAATAACAGATAACGGATTACCCAAGCCAACATACCGACTAAAATTGTTTTCTTAAAGCCAAATCTTGTAAAGAAAATTGGTAAGGCCAATAAGAACAATACCTCAGAGCCCTGACCGATTGTCATTTTACCAGTAGCATTTTCTAGCCCTATCTCGGAAAGAAAAGGGTTTGCATTCGAATAATAAAATGCCAGAGGAATACAGATCAATACCGAAGAAATGAAAAAAATAAAGAAGTTCTTGTCTTTTAACAATTTAATCGCATCCAGACCAATGATTGATGCAAAGGATGGTTTTTCGGTTTCATCCAATTTAACCGGCGGCGTTTTAGGCAGTGCAAAAGAAAATACACCCAATACTAAAGAAGCAACACCCGATAATAGGAAAGTATTTTTTAATGCTCCTTCTGATGCTTTTGCATCCCAAAAATAACTGATAACTAAACCAGCTACTATCCAACCAATAGTTCCCCAAATACGTATACCTGAGAACTGTTTTTCTGGATTCGTCAATTGGCGAAAAGAAACTGAACTAGTCAAAGCTAATGTTGGCATGTAAAGTATCATATAGGCCAAAACATACGGATAAAATGTCGACATGTCTGCAGCACCATACATCTGATACATCAATACCGCACCGACCAAGTGTAAAACACCCAAAATACGCTCCGCATTGAAATAGCGATCTGCAATCATTCCGACAATAAAGGGAGCAATAATAGCACCCAATGATTGTGTAGAAAATACATTAGCCTTTTCAAATTCTGTTGCATTCAAATTCTTGCTCAAAAAAGTACCTAATGTGACAAACCATCCCCCCCAAATAAAAAATTCGAGGAACATCATGAAGGATAGTTTAAATTTTATTGTTGATGAAATCATAAAAAAAATGGTGTTTTACAATACTACTAATTGGTTTTACCTGCTCAATTTAAGAAATTAAATCTAATTGTCAATAGTACACTATTAAAATATTACAAAAAGCTATCGACCTCCCGATAAGCCGCCACCAAGCGATCCTCACCCTCTTTACCAGGTTTGGAAATACCATGTTCCATCCCCATGACACCCTTATATCCTTTACTATGAATGTGTTTGAATACGTTTTTATAATTGATCTCTCCTGTAGTCGGTTCTTTACGGCCTGGATTATCGCCAATCTGAATATAAGCAATTTCATCCCAGCAACGATTCATATTTGCAATTAAATCTCCTTCGGTACGCTGCATATGATAAATATCATATAAAATTTTACAGGATGGACTGTTCACGGCCTTACATAAAGCATACGTCTCATGTGTTTGCTGCAAAAATAAATCTGGTGTATCACTTAAGGTTTCCAACACCATCACCAAACCATGTGGTTCAAAGATCTCAGCACCCTTACGCATCGCAGTAAGTATGTTGCTGAACTGATTACCCCAAGGTAGTTTTCTTTCATAAAAGCCCGGTACCACAGTCAGCCATTTTGCATTGCAACGCTTGGCAGCTTCGACAGACTTCTTGCATGTTTCGACAAACTTATCTAAATACTCTTGTTTACCCGTCGCTAAAGAAGGCATCCAGTTTTGTCCGCCATCCACAACAAATACACCCATTGTCATGCCTAACTTAGCCAATAAATCACCGATCTTCTTCTGCTCATCCAATGTTCTGCCCAAATAGCCATTATCTTCTATTCCACGAAATCCCAAATCATACATATACCGAATTTCATCCAGGAAATTGTCACCTGCATGATTTTTGAACATCCCCTGATGCGGGGCATAATTTAAGTTAAATGTCTTTCCTTTATCCATCGTATTTGCTGTATTTTGAGTGGTTGACGCAAAAGTCTGTCCAGCTAGTCCTGCCCCGGCGGCCAAAAGACTACCTTTAATAAAATCCGATCTCTTCATTTTATTTATAATTGATTAATTTTTAAATAATTTACCAAATCCATCCGAATAAATCGCTTCGATGGACTGATTTTTATTTTTAAAAATGACAAAAACCTCCACACCCTTCAATTTTTTGGCCTTTGTCTTAACTTGTTCGGGTTCCATGCCCATAAAATAATTATCCAGTGCATCTGCTTCCATAGCAGTCTTCGCATAGACGCTGACACTCAATATATCGGTCATGTATGGAAAACCCGAAACAGGGTCGATATGATGACCCAATTTTTTCCCTTTATACTTAATAAACTTTTCGAAACTGCCTGCCGTTGTCAGCGCCCCTTCTTTGAGCTGCGCAACAGCGGTCATCAATTCCTCCCCGCCCGCATCATCGGGCTGAACAATACCAATAGAAAAGCCCTGCCCACTTGGCGGAGTCCCTAAAGCCCTGATTTCACCACCGACCTCTACCATATAATTGGCAATCCCCTTTCGCCCAAGATAGTCGGCCAAAACATCTACCGTATAGCCCTGGGCAATACCATTTACATCTATTTTAATCCCTTTCTTCTTTTTGATCAGCCGATTGCCGCTAACCTTCAGATAGTGCATTCCCACTAGTTCCTTCGCTTTTAGCACCGTCGCCGAATCTGGGGCGACCGGACTCTTATTAGCACCAAAGCCCCATAGGTTGACTAGCGGGGCAATAGTAATATCGAATTGACCTTTCGATAATTTATGATATTTAAAGGAAGCTTTTATCACCTTGGCCATATGGCTATCCATCACAATAGACATTACCGTATCTGTATTGAACTTGGATATTCTCGAGTCCTTCCGATAAATTGACATCGAAAAATCAATCGCCGTTAAAATACTGTCAACTTCCGACCGTCTAACAAGACTGTCGGAAGCGAAGTAAGTGATATGGAATTGAGTCCCCTGCGCGGGTCCTTCCAGCCGAATTTTATGGAGTTTCGTTGATGGTATTTGCGCCTGTACATCAATGCAACAAATCGTGACAAAAAATAGAAGACACAAATTCCACCTTAATCCCATCGGCCCAAAAACTTAAATATATAGGTTTGTGTTTTGACCAGGCATCGCTACAGGGTAAAAACCTTCTGCATCCGGAAGTAACTTTGGTTTAGCATCCCAAGCAAGTACATCCGGCCCCAGTTTGATAGTAGATTTCAAGGCTTCATCCCATTTGATCACCTTACCTGTATAACAAGCGATACGCCCGATAATACCTGTCAACGTACTATAAGCACCATATTCTGCATTATCAAATTTATATTCGCCTTTCGAAATTGCTGTAAAAAGTTCCTTATGTTCTTGTTGATAAGGATTTGGATTGCCCTTGGCATCATGGCGATAGATTTCTTTTCCTTTCCAGTCGTACAATACAGCCTGTCCACCTGCAGAAAGATAAGCACGTCCTTTTGTTGCCTGGAATTGCTCGTCTACACGGTTATGTATACCCTCAAAGTGTCTACACTGACTATAAACAACACTGTTATCAGCATAGGTTAATTCTAATGCAAAATTATCATAGATTTCACCATACTCTTTGCCTGTACGGTGTGCTCTGCTCCCTGTACCTTGGATCGATACGGGATAAGCGCCTTTTACCCAATTGGCGATATCAATATTGTGCACGTGCTGCTCAACGATATGATCGCCACACAACCAGTTAAAATAATACCAGTTACGCATTTGGTACTCCATTTCAGTTTGCTCTGGCTTGCGCGGACGCACCCATACGCCACCTGAGTTCCAGTAGACTTGTCCAGAGGTAACATCACCGATAGCACCTTCGTGAATACGTTTGATAGCCTCACGGTAATTCGTTTGATAACGGCGTTGCAAACCAACCACAACATTCAATTTTTTACGTTTAGCTTCTGCAGCCACACGTAAGACCTGTTGTACACCAGGTATATCAACCGCTACCGGTTTCTCCATGAAAACATGTTTACCTTGACGGATCGCTTCCTCAAAATGCATTGGTCTAAATCCTGGAGGAGTTGCCAAAATAACAACATCGGCCAATTGAATTGCATCTTTATACGCATCGAACCCTACAAATTTATGGTTGTCACTTACATCGATCTTATCTTGCCATTTTTCTTTCAGCGTTTTATAAGTACTTTCTAAATTATCTTTAAAAGCATCTGCAAGTGCCACCACTTTAATGTTCATTCCCGAACTTAACGCATCAAATGTAGCTCCAGTTCCGCGGCCCCCACAGCCCACTAAGGCAACTTTGATAACATCTGAACCAGCAGCATATGCACCTGATAAAGGCATTGAGCTCAACACAGCGCCCCCAGCAACTACAGCAGAAGTTTTAATAAAATCTCTTCTTTCTAGATTTTCCATAACAGTTTTATATTGATTATTTTATATTAAAAGTCTTTGATTGGCTGTTTGTCGTAATAAGCCATAATTTCTTCGTGACTGGGTGGATTAAGGGGTCTTACCAGTCTCATACCCACAAATGGGGCTTCCGGAAACCACCAGTTACTTTTTGGAATTTGTGGATCCAACTGTTTCCACACGGGATCTGAAGCACCACGCGCTGCAGAGCGCATGTCCTCGGCCCCACTGTCAAAAGCACCACCTCGTACAACATGTGGATACAGGGTTGTCGGAACAACTACGGGGTTGGTCAATACCTTTCCTTTGCCTTCATTGTAACTATCGGCCTTATATTGGTCATAAGTCCACTCAGCAACATTGCCATAAATATCATAAAGGCCCCAAGGGTTCGGTTTCTTCTGTCCTACAATATGTGTTTTCTGTTCACCGTTATCTTTAAACCAGGCATAATCTGCTAATGGCGTTGCTTGATCACCGAAAAAATAAGTTGTCTTTGAACCAGCTCGAGCTGCATATTCCCACTCAGCCTCTGTTGGTAAACGATAAAACACACCCGTACGGACATACAACCACTTACAGAATTGGATGGCATTGTAATGGGTCATCGCCAAGGCCGGGTGTCCTTCTTTTCCAAAACCAAAAGTCATATCCAAATAGGGTTTGGTAGGTCGCGTAACGGCATCAATCTCTTTGGATACTTTACCGTCCTTACTCTTTGCGATCTCATAATCTTTATACAGAAACGGTTCAAAGAGATCCCAGGTTACTTCATACTGCCCCATCCAAAATGGGTCCAACTTCACCTCATGTGCAGGTTTTTCATCTTCTTTCCCGCCGCTTGTAGTTCCCATTTTAAAACTACCACCAGGGATTGCTAGCATTTTGAACGTCAGATTGGTTCCTTCAATGGGTTGCTCATACGGTTCGAACGTCTTCTGAGCCATAGCGTGCACGCCAGCAAATAACAAAACAGGAATAAAGATTCTTTTTAACATATTTAGGTTTGTAATTAGAGACTAAAATATAAAATAAGGTGTATACTTTACACTTTGACACTATAACTTTTTTATTACAGTTTAATTCTTAACATAATAGTCCATTCGTAATAACGATTTAGCAAGATACTGATTAGGATCCTCGGGGAACTTAATTAGCCTGAAAATCAAGATCAATAAAAAAGGTTTTCCATTTTCATGGAAAACCTCGATATCTTATCACAGCATGCCTGTGTCTAAAGCAGAATCTTACGACTTACCGCCTTATCGATGGTAATATACCCCGGGTAGAACACCGACTGCCCTGCGATATTGATAGAAGGTTTAACTTTTAACGTAAATATTCCCTTTTTATTCTCATCGCTTGACATTAAAAAATCCTGCAGGTCCGAATTCTTCAACAAATCATAGATATTGGTGGCTATACGCACATTGGCCACTGTAGATTCTCCGGGCTCTATTTGTAATGATTGATTCACAATCCCTTCCACAAGCTGCTGTCCGCCGTAAAGAATGATATACTGGAACTTATTGATAGACGCTTTTTTGAGCGTCGGGTTATCAATTTTAAGTCGGATAACTGCATCCAATGGAATATCTTTCCGCAAATAGGCCAATGCCAAGCTCGGCGCGGCACCTAGGTCAATTTGATTATTCCTGATCAGTCGTTGCAATGATGTTCCAGCCAATCGAATACTATCTACCGATTCCACATCGAATTTACATTTCGCCAAATTTTCGATCTGTGCCTTTTGTCGACTCACACCACAGCCGGAAATAAACAACCCCAGCAGAACCAAACATCCAAATAAAATTTTCTTGCTCATAGCCACTATTTTCCTCCAAATTTATATAAAACTCCCAGTGTAAACAATGGGTACCCTGCTTTTAAATAGGTATTACTTTTAAAACCGAATACCATACCGTTCGTATATTGCAACTTCCATCCTTTCCCTAACCCCATTCTTGTATAAAATACAGGTTCAATAAGCATATTATCTTCTTTCTCTGCCGGAAGGCCATCAATAGCAAAATTTTTCATACGCATATTGCTCAGCCGGATGATGGTACCGTAATCGATATCATGCCGGTTGCCGAACAATTTCAGAGCATCCTTTTTCTCCGATGAAAAGTTCACCTGCACAAACACCTTGTCAAAATCCATGTCCTTCGTTTCTACAACGGCTTGTCCCATTGTCGACGAACGCTTATCAACCACGCTGGTATTACCCAGTCCATAGCCCCCGTAAACCTCAAATACACGATTATTTTTTCTACCAAAGCGTGTAAAATAACCTATCCCCGCTTCACCCATCTTTTGTGCGTAGTCTTTGATATTGGATCTATTATCGACATATGAACCATTGGCAATGACAGCCACATGATCAGTTACAGCTACCCCCAGGTTGGCCGATACATTGGCCTTTGTATTGATATTGCCGGAAACATAGACCTCGCCAGCTTCTGTAAACATCGGCGCTGAAGGCACATTAGGCATGTAAATCGAACTACAGGAATAAAATGAACAGGCAAATAACCCGGCACACAAACCATATCCAAACTTGTTGTATTTCATATGTAAGTATTTATTCAATCGTGCTTGCATCCAGTGATATTTACGAATGCTACGCCTATTGTCTTAAAAACACCTATCCCTTATAAAAATTGTACCAAAGCGGTTACATTTAACAGAAAATAACAATTTAAACAGCCCAAAAAGCTTAAAAAGCTCAGTACCAAGCCCGATAAATTCAGCATACCAGGTAGCAATTCCGCAGAGCAGCCCGCTATCCTGCTCCAGCATCACCCGATAGCAGACACATCGGAACAGTAGCTAAAAGTATAAACAACAAAAAAAGGCATCAATTTCTTGATGCCTTTCCAATATTGTTGCAAAACCTTATGCTTGTTCTGTAGGAACTACAGATACATAAGATTTATTGTTAGCTTTTTTACGGAAAACTACTTTACCGTCTACTAAAGCGAACAATGTGTGGTCTTTACCAATACCAACGTTTGTGTCAGGATTGTGTTGTGTACCGCGTTGGCGTACGATGATGTTACCAGCGATTGCTTGTTGACCACCGAAGATTTTGATACCTAAACGCTTGCTATGTGACTCACGGCCGTTCTTAGAACTACCCGCACCTTTTTTGTGTGCCATTTCTTTATCTTAATTTAAGACTATTTGTCTGATTAAAAATTCAATTATAACGTAATACCAGTGATCTGGATTTTAGAAAATTGTTGACGGTGACCGTTTTTCTTTTTGTAGCCTTTACGACGTTTTTTCTTGAAAACGATAACTTTATCGCCTTTTAAATGAGACAAAATTTTAGCCGAAACTTTTGCACCAGCAACGCTAGGTGTACCAATGGTAAATTTACCACCGTCTTCTGCTAACAATACATTGTCAAATTCAATACTAGCGCCTTCATCTCCTTGTAAACGGTGTACAAAAAGGAACTGGTCTTTTGCAACCTTAAATTGCTGTCCTGCTATATTTACTATTGCGTACATTGTTAATTAATTAAATGTGTTATTAAATGAAGGGCAAAAGTAATCAGTTTTTATCATAATTCAAAGACAAATTTACTTTTTCGTTTCCAATTAAACGTTATGAGTTGAACAGCATTGTCTTAATCCGTATCGGGACAATGCTGTTCACCCCTGTTTTCGCTTACCAAACCAAAATTCTCTTCTCTGGTGCTACATACATTTTTGCCGTAGGCTGTACATTAAATGCTTTATAGAAGGCCTCCATATTGTATACGGGACCATTTACCCGAAATTGTTCGGGGCTATGTGGATCAACTTTTAAACGTAACCGCATGCGCTCATCGCTGCTCTTTACGCGCCACACTTGCGCAAAACTCAGGAAGAAACGTTGATCTGGTGTAAAACCATCAATTTTATCCTGTCCCTGCCCTTGCTTGGTTAATTTGAAAGCATCATAAGCAATATTCAAACCGCCGATATCTGCCAGATTTTCACCTAAAGTAAGCTCACCGTTTACATGTTGATTGTCCAACAGTGTAAAGCCACCATATAACTTCGCTACCTGATTGGCGCGTTCCGTAAACTGTTTCGCATCCACTGCCGTCCACCAATCGTTCAAGTTACCATCTTTATCATATTGACGCCCCTGGTCATCAAAACCATGTGTCATCTCGTGTCCGATAACGGCACCTATAGCGCCATAATTGATCGCATCGTCCGCATTGGCATCAAAGAATGGGAACTGCAAGATGCCGGCCGGGAATACAATTTCATTATACGGTGGATTGTAATAGGCATTCACCGTAGGTGTCGTCATCAGCCATTCGGCCTTGTCAACCGGTTTGCCGATTTTACCTGCCATTTCTTTATAGGCATGCTTTGCAGCAGACTGTAAATTGGCATAGTAGGTATCTTTGGCAACCTCCACATCACTGTAATCTTTCCACTTCTCCGGGTAACCGATTTTTTTGGTAAATGCTTCCAATTTTTCAATCGCTTTCTTTTTGGTTTCAGGTGTCATCCAGTCCAATTTCTCGATACGGCTCTTATAGACTTTTTGCAAATTATCGACCAATTCGAGCATTCGTTTTTTTGCTTCGGGTTTAAAATACTCATCCACATACAACTTTCCGACAATCTCGCCAAGGTTCTCGTCGGCCGAGCTCACCATCAGCTTCCAACGTTCCTTCTCCTGCTTCTGTCCATTTAGGGTTTTTCCGAATAATTCAAACTTTGCATCCCTGAAACCTTTGCTCAGTGCCGTCGCAGAAGCATTCGCTAAATCTGCTTTTAGTTTTGTTTTCCAACTAGCTAAGGACTGTGATTTCAACAAATTATTCAGAGCAAGATAAAATTTGGGTTGCTGTACCAAAATGGTATCGGTCTTCACATCCAAACGTTGCAAAATATCTTTCCAATTGAGGTTTGGTGTTTGTTTTTGAAATTCCTGTACCGCAAATTTATGGTAGTTTTTGATGGGATCCCGCAATTCCACCGGTGTAGCATGCGATTTGGCTATTTCTGTTTCCAAGCGCAGCACTTCCTCAGCCGACTTTTGCGCATTTGCCCCTTCGCCGATCAGTCCGAATAATTTTACCAGATACGCAACATAGGCCTCCCGGATTTTCTTCGCTTTGTCATCCTGATCCAAGTAATAACTTGCTTCAGGCAGGTTAAGTCCCCCCTGGAAAAATTGCAATGCATTTTTAGTGCTGATCCGGTCATCTGCTGCTACATAAAATGTAAAAAGATCACCATCACCCTCTTTAAATCCATCCGCAGCATAAGCGATCAATTCATCCATACTTTTCAACCCATTGATTTTTTGAATAGCCCCTTCGATCGGTTTCGCGCCCAATTTATCAATCGTCACCGTATCCATACCACTCGCATAGAAATCGCCGGCCTTTTGCTGATCGGAACCTTTTTTGTTGTCAGACTTCGCCGCACCCTCCAAAATAGATTTCAGGTTTGCCAGGTTTTCATCAGCAAGAATATAAAATGAACCCCAGCCAGTTTCAGAAGCCGGGATCTGGGTATTTTTCATCCAGCTTCCATTCGCATATTGGAAGAAATTATCTCCTGGATTCACTGTGGTGTCCATGCCTGAGACATCAAAAAAATTTGTGCGGACCTCCTGAGCAGTATCGCTTTTCTTATTTGACTGACATGACATCATCATTAAGACCATGGATAGCGTCCCCCATTTGACTTTTTGTATCATATTTTAAGAGATTAAAAGAGTATTTAAATTTACTTCAAAAGTTTCACTTCATACAAATCCTTCCGTCTATCCTTCTTGACTTTAACGGTACCGTACTCATGCAGGTCTCGTAGGGCATAAAGATCAACGTCGGCAATAAGCACCATCTCAGCATTCGGTGTCGCCTCAGCTTTAATGGCATTATTGGGAAAAGCAAAGTCCGAAGGGGTAAAAACAGCGGACTGCGAATATTGTATATCCATATTATTCACACGCGGCAAATTGCCCACGGAGCCTGCAATGGCCACATAACATTCATTTTCTATCGCCCTAGCCTGCGCACAGGTACGCACCCGGATGTATCCGTTTTGAGTATCCGTCATAAAGGGCACAAATAGGATCTGCATCCCCTGATCGGCCAAAATACGGCTCAGTTCAGGAAACTCTACATCGTAACAGATCAACAGCCCCACTTTACCACAATCGGTGTCAAACACCTTCACCTCACTTCCGCCCACCATACCATAATATTTAAATTCATTTGGTGTGATATGAATTTTTTTAAACTCATCCAGCTTACCGTTGCGATGGCAGAGGTAGGAAACATTATAGAGTTTTTTGTTTTCCACCAAAGGCATCGACCCGGCAATGATATTCACATTGTAGGAAACGGCAAACTGTTGAATGCGATCGATAATCTCCGAGGTATGCTGCGCAAGCCTCTCCATTGCCAGGCGCTCGGGAAGATCATTATACGGACTCATCAACGGCGTATTAAAGAATTCCGGAAACATGATAAAATCGGTTCCATAATCACTCACCGTATCCACAAAGAATTCTATCTGATCGTAAAATGCCTCAAGATTATCAAATAAACGCATCTGCCATTGCACCAGTCCCAAACGGATTGTCTGCTTAGTCGTCGAAATAGACCTTGTCTCGGGCTCATAATAAATATTATTCCATTCCAACAGGGTAGCGAACTCCATCGATTCAGCATCCTCGGGCAGATAGTGCTTAAGTATTTTTTTGACATGAAAATCATTCGATAGCTGAAAGGTCAGCGTCGGATCATAGATCTCCTTACGTTTGACTTTCTCGATATAAACCCGCGGACTCATTTTATCCGCATAGTTATGGTAATTGGGAATACGCCCCCCGGCAACAATACATTTGAGGTTCATCTGTTCACACAGCTCCTTACGTGCATCATAGAGACGGCGTCCAAGACGTAAGGCCCGATGTGCCGGATGAACAAACACTTCTATTCCGTACAGTGTATCTCCATCATCACTATGTTTGGTAAACTTACCGTCATCGATAATATCATAATAACTATCGTAAATATTATTCTTCTTTGAATTCAGGATAATCGACAAGGCACAAGCGACCACATGTCCATCAATCTCCACACATAGCTGCCCTTCAGGAAATAACTCTATCAAATCCTGAATATTTTCCTTTGACCAGGTCTCACCAACACCATCATATGCCTGTTCCATCGATTTTTTCAAATCAACATAATCCTTCTTTGTCAAGTTCCGCACTTGAATATCCATATAAATCTCCTTTTTGAAATTAGTTATTTAAATTTAGTAAAAGTAAAGGCCAAGTCCAAAACTAGCAATAGGCAACAAGCGAACACCAGATGGCATACAATTTCGTATTTTAGACAGTGCTTACTCAGTGATTGTTCAGTGCTCGTTCAGTGCTTGCTCAGTGTACACTGAATATGCACTGACTTATTACTGTCTAAACATTGATTAAAAAATGTTAATAGTTACTACCTAGTATGCAGATGTTTCAATTTTAATATAGATCTTGATGATCCAATATCTTAACAGGCAGTTAGGATCATCGTCTTTTTCATACATAAACCGAATCGGAGCATCGGAAAGACATACTAAAAATAAAGCCAAAAAAAAGCGCCAATGTTCAATTGGCGCTTCTGATATCTCAATGATAGCTGCTCTCAACTATGCTTGACCTTGTGGCGTTCCAAAAGGGAATGCAACTGTAGGATCGCCACCTTGTTGAGGTTGTTCAGCAACACCTAAGTCCATTTTAATTGGGCCATTTAATGCTTCGAAACGGTTCACGTTATCAACCAATGCACCTAACAAGCGTTTTGCATGCTCTGGAGTCAAAACGATTCTTGATTTCACTTTTGCTTTTGGCACTCCTGGCATCACACGGATAAAGTCAACCACAAATTCAGTATTAGAGTGAGTGATAATCGCAAGATTTGAGTAGGTTCCTTCTGCTACTTCTTCTGTCAACTCAATGCTCAATTCGTTTTGATTTTGGTTATTTTCCATAATAATTCTAATGATAAGTTAATATATTCTTAAATTCTACTTTGTAAATGTTCTAAAGTCTTGTCCGTTCTCGATATTCAATAATGTCTCGTAGATCAATCTGATCACGTTGTCAACATCTTCTTTATGTACCATCTCCACTGTTGTGTGCATATAACGGAGCGGTAAGGAAATCAATGCCGACGGTACACCACCATTGCTATAGGCAAATGCATCCGTATCAGTTCCTGTAAAACGAGAGGAAGCCTGACGCTGGAAAGGAATATCATTCTTTTCAGCAACCTTCACCAACAGTTTATTCAGATTGATCTGAACCGCTGGAGCATAAGACAATACAGGGCCTTTTCCTGAAAACAGATCTCCCTGCGTGATCTTATTGATCATCGGAGTTTGTGTATCATGTGTCACATCGGTTACGATAGCGACATTCGGTTTGATACGATCTGCAATCATTTCGGCGCCACGTAAACCAATCTCTTCCTGCACCGAATTTACGATATATAATCCAAATGGCAATTTCTTTTTATTCTCTTTTAGCAAACGAGCAACCTCAGCGATCATAAAACCACCGGCACGATTGTCCATAGCCCGCCCAACATAATAACGGTCGTTGAGGATAGAGAATGTATCTTCGTAGGTAATAACACAACCCACATGTATACCCAGGGCTTCAACCTCTTCTTTGGTACTACAGCCGCAGTCCAAAAAGATATTTTTCAGCGAAGGATTTTCTTCTTTCTCTCCCGAACGTGTATGAATTGCCGGCCAGCCGAATACAGCTTTGACAATGCCCTTTTCCGTATGGATATTCACGCGCTTAGACGGTGCAATCTGGTGATCCGAACCACCGTTACGAATCACATAGATCAGTCCATCTTTGGTAATGTAATTGACAAACCAAGAAATCTCATCCGCATGAGCCTCTATAACGACCTTGTACTCCGCTTTTGGATTGATTACCCCTACAGCTGTACCGTAGTTGTCAACGAATGTATCATCGACATAAGGCTTCAAATAATCCAACCACAGTCGCTGTCCTTCCCACTCAAATCCTGTAGGAGAAGCATTATTGATATATTTTTCAAAAAATGAAAGCGAATCTTTAGTCACAACCGCGTTGTGCTTCGGCTCTTTTTTCTTGTTTTTTTCTGCCATCTTTTCCTTTTCTATTTACTTTCGTCAAAATATGAAAATTTCAATGAAATGCAAAAGTAAAAATGTTTTTTGAAATATTGTTTGCGCAATTTATTTTAGATCATAGCCCTTTATTTTAGTAAAAAGGATCAGCAAAAGACAATATTTCATTCACGATGAATCAATTAA
Source organism: Sphingobacterium siyangense (assembly GCF_007830445.1). Taxonomy (GTDB): domain Bacteria; phylum Bacteroidota; class Bacteroidia; order Sphingobacteriales; family Sphingobacteriaceae; genus Sphingobacterium; species Sphingobacterium siyangense. The sequence goes on from NZ_VLKR01000001.1 coordinate 363,521, forward strand.
GTTCGCAGCCCAATGATATTATATTTAAAAACAAATTGTAGGAATAAAAAATGAGATTAAAGCTTATCTTTACTCCAAAGTAATTTAAACAGCTATAAAATTTATGAATTCAATATTAAGTGCAATACATTGGAATATTGACCCTGAAATGTTCAACTTTGGCGCCTTTGCCCTTCGCTATTATGCCTTATGCTGGTTATTAGCGTTTTTTGTTTCATACGTGATCATGTTGCGTATATTCAAAAAGGAAGGCCGCACACAAGAAAAGCTGGATCAGCTTTCAATTTATATTTTCCTGGGCACTTTGATCGGAGCTCGATTAGGACACTGCCTATTTTACGATTTTGACTATTACAAAGATCATATACTTGAAATCTTCCTTCCATTTAAATGGGATAAAACAGGATTTCATATCACCGGCTTTGCAGGTTTGGCTTCTCACGGTGGCGCCATCGGAATTATCCTCGCATTATATTTATTCTGCAGAAAAACAAAAACCGACTTTCTATGGCTAGCGGACCGATTGGTTGTCGTAGTCCCTATTGCCGGTGCACTTATCCGTATCGGAAATTTCTTCAATTCTGAAATAATTGGTACGCCTACAGATTTACCTTGGGCTATCGTGTTTGAACGTGTCGACAATGTACCGCGCCACCCGGGACAGCTTTATGAAGCAATCGCCTATATTTTGATCTTTATTATCATCGGTTCCCTATTCAAATCGAATCCCAATCGCCAAAAAGGTCAATTATTTGGCATATTCCTAGTCTTATTATTTGGTGCACGTATGGTGTTGGAACATTTTAAAATTGATCAGGAAGCCTTCGAGCAAAGTATGGCTTTAAACATGGGCCAATTACTGAGTATACCTTTTATCCTGGTGGGTTTCTACTTTATCTTCCGGAAAACCAAAGCTTAAAACAGGGCGCAATATATCCTTGTTTGCAAATACAAGATTTAACAGGCATCTTTTCTAGAAAAGATGCCTGGTTTTTTTTCCCAATACCTACAAAGATTACTATATTAGGCTTCAATAAATAATATATCCTTTTACAACAAGAAACTTAAGCCTAAAATGAGTCTAACACAAGCAGCATCTGTCGAAGCAAACGAAAAGATGCTTCAATACAATGGCCAATATGGAGCGTACGGCGGATCTTATATCCCCCCGGTACTGGAAGAGCAATTAAATAAACTGGCTTCTTTTTTCGATAGCCATGTCCAAAAAGAAGAATTTCAGAAAGAGTTTATTGCGATCTTAAAACATTATGTCGGTCGTCCCTCACCTTTATATTACGCGAAGAATTTAAGTGAGTATATTGGCTCCAAAATCTATTTAAAGCGGGAAGATCTCAACCATACGGGTTCCCATAAGATAAACAACTGTATCGGTCAAATTCTTCTGGCCAAACAGATGGGAGCAACAGAGATCATTGCCGAAACTGGCGCCGGTCAACACGGTGTTGCAACAGCAACAGCGGCAGCATTGTTAAACATACCATGTAAAGTATTTATGGGCGAAATCGACGCTGCACGCCAGGCGCTGAACGTCAAACGCATGGAATTGTTAGGCGCCGAAGTTGTAACGACCAACTTAGGTAGCCGTACATTGAAGGATGCCGTCGATGCGGCCTTGATGTATTACGTTGAAAATCCAACATCCTATTATCTACTGGGATCGCATGTCGGCCCGCACCCCTATCCAAAAATGGTCGGCTATTTTCAAAGCGTTATCGGTAAGGAAGCACGCCAGCAGATACTTGATCAGGAAGGGCGCCTTCCAGACAGCATCTTCGCCTGTGTAGGTGGTGGCTCAAATGCTATTGGCTTATTTTCGGGTTTTCTCGATGATCATGACGTCGAGATTCATGGTGGCGAAGGCGGTGGAACCGGAACTTATCCAAAAACAGCTGCGACACTTTCTTTTGGCAAACCAACCGTATTCCAGGGAACCTTTTCGTACTGTTTGGTCGATGATGAGGGCAATCCGATCCCGTCAACCTCGGTGTCTGCGGGCCTTGACTACCCGGGGATATCGCCACAACATGCCCAGCTAAAAGATAGCAATCGTGCAAACTATCACCCCGTGACAGATGCGGAGGCTATCGATGCCTACAAGTTACTTTCCCGACTGGAAGGTATTATTCCTGCCATTGAATCATCACATGCTGTTGCCCTTGCGGTGAAATTGCTAAAAGACAAAAACAAAGTCGCTATTGTGAACCTCTCGGGACGTGGCGACAAAGATGTTGACCGCGAATTCTAGAAGGCAGCATCAAAATACATGAGTAGGCCGAGTGCAGGGCCCTAGGTTAGGCACTCGGTCTAAACGTTTTATCCATTAGCTAACAATCTCCAAGATGAAGCGACCAAGAAATCGTCGAATAGTTTTAAAAACAGTAATCAGCCTCGTCATCTTACTTTGCCTGGGCCTGATAGGCTATAATCTTTATCCAGAACCAACGTTGGATCAGCATGCCAAAGTAGACAAGCTTATCGTCTATAAATCAAAAAGAACACTATTGGCCTATAGTAAGGGAAAGCTCCTAAAATCTTACCGTATTTCATTGGGCGGCCAACCTGTGGGCGCCAAAGAATTTGAAGGCGATTTAAAAACACCCGAAGGGCTTTACACGATCAACGATAAAAATCAATATAGCAGCTATCACAAAAACCTGGGGTCTCCTACCCAAATGAACAGGATATTGCCCACGCCAAAAGTTTAGGAAAAGAGGCCGGTGGCGACATCAAGATCCACGGACTTCGAAACGGACTAGGCTTTATTGGTAAATTGCAGCGCCACATGGACTGGACTTTCGGTTGTATGGCACTTACAAATGCAGAGATTGACGAACTTTTTGATGCTGTTCCCATAGGTGCAGCTATTGAAATAAAACCCTAACTGGAATAAAGACTTAACTAAAACAACTCTTGGCTGGAACACACCCCTAACGACCTGAAGGCTAAAGCGCCGAATGGCCCGTCCATTACGCTCATCCGCTGGCCGCTTAGCCGTTCCCCCTATTTTACCCTATACCTCGTTTTCAAAATACTACAAGATAAACCCTAAATATTACAACCCCATGTCTAATAAATTATCGATTTTTGAGTTTACATTAGTAACTTGTATTTAAAATAATTCCGATGGAATATCCAATGTGATAAACACAAATACCGATGACCACATCACAGCATGCACGGCATCCAAGAATTAAATACACCTGCACAAAATCAACAGGATATTCCATAGGACCTCTAAAAGACAACATGCGAAGCATTCATAAATACCATTGGATGCAGACTTAAATCAGTAATAATTTAGATATGAAACTTGCAATAAAGAATATGGTATGCAATAGATGCATTATGGTTGTTGAAAATGAATTGGCTAAGCTCAATCTCCATGTTAAGCATATTTCTTTGGGCCAGGTTGAGATTGAAGAAGAGCTGAGCAAAGCGGAGAGCAAGCAACTTGCCTCAAATTTTTCGGCACTTGGTTTTGAATTGATTGACGATAAAAGAACCGTCATCATCGAACAGGTAAAACATGTCGTATTGGATCTTATCCGTAATCAACATAACGACACCCCCCTTAATCTTTCCGAAATCATCAGCACGAAAGTGCACCATGATTACAACTACATCTCCAATCTTTTTTCGGATGTTGAAGGCATAACCATCGAAAAATACTTCATCGGCCAGAAAATTGAATATGTCAAAGAGTTATTGGTTTACGATGAACTTACCTTGAGTGAAATTGCCTATAAACTCAATTACTCCAGTGTTGCTTATTTAAGCAATCAATTCAAAAAAGTAACCGGATTGACGCCAAGCCACTTTAAGCAAATCAAAGACAATAAACGCAAACCACTTGATAAGATCAACGACTAAGGACCTGCGATGCGCTTCACAGCGCAGGAAGAAATCAAAGTTTGACCGCTTCTGGCTATCGCAGAAAAAGAATCTACAAAACCACTTTTGGGACATTACCAACTGTCAAGACCGTTAATCCGTGGTTCAAAAAAAAAGAAAAGGCTTCCGAGCGGAAGCCTTTCTTTTAAAATTGCCCTTTCAAATTAGCAACCCTTATCTTAAATATCTCTAATTCTTTTTGTTGTTGATTGATAAAAGAATTTTCCTCCAGTTTTCCTACCACAATATCACGCTCTTCATCATTGGCATAAACCATGTTTTTGAACTGATTTTTGTAGTCTTTGGCACGGGATTTATAAATCTGTTCACCAATCCAGATCCGGTGTCCAAGCGCCTGATCCAACAAAGATACAATTTTATCTGTTGATAAAACCATACCTTCCAAATTTAAGATTTCTATTAAAGACAAGAGTGCATGTTCACGTTTATCTAAGGGGTATGCTTTACTTTTATCGTGATAGAATTCATGAATACCATCCCATGAATCTATTTTTTTTGATTTGACGTCATCTAGGAAAGTTTGCAGGGCATTGCTTTCGATCAGCTGTCCACCTATATTTTCCCAGCTCGTACGCGATCTACCCGATAAGGCTTCAATAATATCCTGCAGTGACAGGCCTTCCTCGAGCGCATCCATCAGGTGCAGTACACCATAGTATTTAATAAACGAACGATATAAATGATAAGCCTCGCCAACCTTCTGAATAACAGTCGGTCTTCGTGAATTTTCGGCTCCTTGCAGCACAATTGTCTGATCTTTTAGGTCCATGTTGTTGGCAAGCAGTGCCCGGCCCGCAACAATACGTTCGTGCTTATCCTTCCCAACTGCAGTGTGGAGACTATCTGCCACGGCCAAGGCCAGCATATCCATCCCTTCAAACATTTCATTCACCGTATCCGGTGCCAACATATCGTATTCAAAATATTGGTTTTTAAAATGTCGATTGTCCCGCGCCGCATACTTATTGGCATTCCGTACCAAAGCATACATATTGTACATAAACCAATACCCCGGAATCAAGACCAGTTGATCATGTTGTACGTCATTGCTCACTAAGGTAAAAGGCAACTTGATATCCAGTTCATGCAGAAAATCCCCTTTTACAATAAGGCAATACGATGCAAACCTGGAGTTGTGTTTTAGGCTCACACAGAGTCCAGGCCAAAAACCACGTCCCGCAATAATTTCACCGTCCGCAGCTCTGGAGTTGTGATTAGATCCTACGGTTGCTCCAGCAGCCATATTACTTTGGCCCATCACCAATGCCGCACATAAAAACGAGTTGTTATGGTGCTGTTCATGTGCTGGAAAAATCAAGGAATTTAATACTTCACAACAGGAAATTGTCGAGTTGTCTCCCAAATAAGAGTTGATCAGGCGCGCGCCATATTTCAACTGCGAATAGGAAGCCAGGATAAAACGTACAGCTTTAACGCCGTAAAATATACGACAGCCATAGCCAATAATTCCATTAACAAGCTCACAACCCTCACCGATCTGTGTATACGATTCCTGTGAGGAATTGACGGTTACATTTTTCAGCTTACTGACCCCTTTGATATAAACATCAGTCCCAATCTTGACATTCTTGATCGTTAACGTATTTTTGATGACACAACGGTCGCCAATTTGGCTGTAATAGCCGCGTTGACTTCCAAATTTTTGATCCGTCAGTTCTCCAAATCGCTGCTGTAAAGCATGATCATGCCGATTGCGGGTCCAAAGGTATACATCTGCAGCCTGCATGCCATCAAAAGGGTAAACCGAGCGGGCACCATTTTCGTTGCAGAGCTCCAGCTCGATCCGTTTCTCCGACTCTTCACCGTCACGGAGGATGCCATTACCAAACTTGGCTGTACTACCGGTCTCCATTTCCTTGATCTGGCTCAACAGCACTTCATTACCAACAATAAAGTAGGACAAGTAGCCCACATAATGAACAGCAACATCGTCACCAAAGTCCGAGCTGATGATCGTCGAATGGTACAGGCCAATGGGCAGCTGCAAATTGCGGTAATCCAGGTAACTCGGACTCAAATTGCCGATACGGACCAGACCGTAGAACTTACAGTGCTGCACCTGATTCGGATCGAAGACTGCCGATACTTTGACCTTGGCCCAGTCGCTTGACCAGTTACCGTTATGAATCAACTGTTGAATCTCCGTTTCCGTCAGATCGCGGTAGTCATTACGCGGGTTTTGCTGAAAGCGCAGGGTATATTCATCTTGTCCTGCTGGAATAAATTCATCTGGGATAAATCCATAGCCCAGCTGTTCCAAAGGTTTCTTCTTCAATACACTCATAGGCCTCCTTACTCTACAGTTACCGACTTCGCCAGGTTACGTGGTTTGTCCACATCCAATCCGAGTTCTACACCAATATAATACGATAGCAGTTGCAATGGTACAACCGAAATCAATGGCGCAATAATCTCATCGGCCTCCGGAATTTCCATAAAATCATCGGATAGATTTTCAGAAACGGTATCGCCCTTGGTAACCACCGATATGATCTTTCCCTTACGTGCTTTGATCTCCTGAATATTTGAAACAATCTTCTCGTGATAAGCATCTTTTGTAGCGATAAAAACAACAGGCAAGTTCTCATCAACCAATGCGATCGGTCCATGTTTCATCTCTGCTGCAGGGTAACCTTCGGCATGGATATAGGAAATTTCCTTGAGTTTAAGCGCACCTTCCAGAGCAACCGGGAAATTATATCCCCTACCCAAGAAAAGAAAGTCGCGGGCATCTTTGTACTTTTTGGCAATGGTTTTAATTTTATCAACTTGCGTATCCAAAATCCACTCCACCTTTTCAGGCACTTCATTTAATTCCTTTGCGAGTTTTTGATAACGCTCTTCACTGATGGAGCCTCTCAAAGAAGCAATCTTTAAGGCAATCAGATTCAATACAGTCAACTGTGCTGTAAATGCTTTTGTACTTGCTACGCCGATTTCTGGTCCAGCATGGGTATAGGCACCTGCATCCGAAAGTCGGGCGATAGAAGATCCAACAACATTGACCACACCCAATATAATAGCACCCTGTTTTTTTGCATTTTCCAACGCAACCAATGTATCAGCCGTTTCACCACTTTGGGAAATCGCCAGGATCACATCTCCTGGATGAATAACCGGATTACGGTAGCGGAATTCCGATGCATATTCAACTTCTACATTTATGCGGCACAATTCCTCAATAACATATTCTGCAATAAGTCCGGCATGCCAGCTGGTACCGCAGGCAACAATTACAATGCGATTGGTATTGCTGATCTCATTGGCAAATTTTTCAATGCCGCTGAGTGTAATCTGATGAGATTGCAGATCCAAACGTCCACGCATGGAGTCAAAGATCGTTTGCGGTTGCTCAAAGATCTCTTTCAACATAAAGTGATCAAAGCCTCCTTTTTCAATAGCTGACAGTTCCAGATCCAATTTTTGGACATAAGGTGTGATGCGCTCATTACCCAAATTTTTAAGGATCAACTCCTCCGGTGTGATAATGGCCAGTTCATAGTCATTGATGTAAACAACTTCTTTGGTATACGCTAACATCGGGGAAGCATCTGAACCCAAAAAATGCTCATTTTTACCGATACCAATTACCAAAGGACTTCCCTTACGTGCTGCAATAATACGATCCGGATGACCAGCTTCCAATACGAGGATCACATAGGCCCCGACGACCCGTTTTAAAGCAATACGGATCGCTTCTTCTAACGAGCATTCATTCTGCAATTGGATTTCTTCGATAAAGTTGACCAGAACCTCTGTATCGGTATCACTTTTAAACGTATAACCTTTATTGATTAATTCTGATTTTAAGGAAGCATAGTTTTCAATGATGCCATTATGAATCATCGAGATGCGTCGGCTATTGGAATAATGCGGATGTGCATTCCGATCAGAAGGTTCACCATGGGTAGCCCAACGGGTGTGGCCTATCCCTGTGGTCGACTGTAGATCTTTTCCGTACACAAACTCTTCCAAGTTTGCGACTTTACCTGTTTTTTTGTAAACATCGATCTGCTCACCTTTATGCAATGCCACTCCAGCACTGTCATAACCACGGTATTCTAACTTTTGTAATCCGTCAATGACGATACCATACGCCTGACGATAACCTGTGTATCCTACAATTCCACACATGTATGTCTCAATTTTAAGTGTATATTTTGTTAATGCGCCGCAATGTAATAAAAAATATTTACGCAATCGATTGATTAACCTAAAATTAACACAAAAAAGGCGGCTAATGTTTTATTAGCCGCCTTTTTCTATTGTAAAATGTATTATTTTTTAATGTTCTGCCACGTCGACATGGTCATAATCTTCCTTCATCAAGGCTTCATAATTTGTCTTTTCTTTCTTTCCAAAACGACGTTGAAGACTGTCAAATATGGAGTACACCACCGGTACAACAACCAAGGTTAAAAATAAAGAAGATAACAAACCACCAATGATAACGATCGCCAGACCTCTATTCATATCGGCACCGTCTCCAGTAGCGATTGCGATAGGAATCATACCAAATACCATGGCAATTGTCGTCATCAAAATCGGACGAAGACGCGCGTGATTGGCTGCCACCAACGCATCGTGTGTATTATCGCCAGCTTCCTTACGATGGTTGGCAAAGTCAACCAGCATGATCGCATTTTTGGCCACCAGACCAATCAACATGATGATACCCAAAATCGTAAAGATATTCAAGGTCTGATTTCCCAGCGCCAAGAACAATAGGGCTCCGATAAACGACAATGGAATCGAAAACAAGACCACAAATGGTGTGATAAAACTATCGTATAAAGCAACCATTACCAAGTATACTAGGATAATAGATGCCAATAAGGCAATACCCAAAGTACCAAAACCTTCGGTTTGGTTTTCCATATTACCACCCCAGATAAAGACGATACCCGGTTTACGCGGCAGTTTTTCAAACTGTGCCTGCCACTCTTGCGCTACGGTACCCATTGGTCTACCGATTGCCTGTCCCTGAATGGATACTGCCGGCGACTTGTCGCGACGTTCCAACAACGTAGGTCCCGAACCAAAAGTTACATTGGCAAATTGATCCAAAGAAATAGAGGCACCCTGATTATTGATAAATTTCAGATCACGTACGTTGTCGATATTGGCACGACCATTTTCCGCATAGCGGATATTGATATCGTACTCGTTATCACCCGCTCTGTATTTGTTATCCGTATTTCCTGAAAATGCCGTCTGCATTGTCATCCCCACAGTAGAGACATTCAGTCCCAAAGAGGTCATTTTATCACGGTCGATCTTCACATTAATCTCAGGGTTACCCGCTTCAGAAGTCAATTTGACACCCGCTGCCCCAGGAATCTTACGTAATTGATCTGCCGCCTTCTCTGCAAATTCCTGTGCATCTTCGACAGAAGCACCGATAATGGTCAGCTTCAATGGTGCCTGCTCCGCTCCCATGATACCCACGTTGACGGTTTTGATTTTTGCACCGATCAGTTTATTTTCCAGTTCACGCTTCAGCGTCGCTGAATACACCTGTGAGTTACCCTCAAAATTTTCCTTGTCGAGGATCACGTGGATCTCCGATTTATAACGCGAACCCGTTGTTGAAGCCATACCGTCCGAAGACTGCCCCACTGTCGTAATAATTTCTTTGACATCAGGTTTCGATTTAATATAAGCCTCCGCTTTTTGCGTCAACAAGTTGGTCTTCTCCAGGGAAGCATCTTTATCGAGTTCCAACTGGATGAAAAACTCCTTACGGTCGATACTCGGGAAGAAGTCCGAACCAATATACCCCATACCGACCAAAAAAAACGATGCAACAAGTAAACCGATTGCCAAAAACAACGTAGCCAATTTCGTACCGACGTTCTTTAAAGCCCAGGTCAACAATCCAGCAACCCAATGTGTAAAGCTGTTCAAACCGCTTTCAAAACCATGAATAATACGACCAAAGAAAGAAGTTTTGCTCAAGTGCTCCAATTTACCGAAACGCGAGTATAACCAAGGCACTACCGTAAATGACACCAATAAGGATAATAAAGTCGAGATGATTACCGTCACACAGAATTGTGCCAGGATATTGGCCACCAAACCCGTAGACATCGCGATCGGCAGGAACACTACCACGATAACCAAGGTGATCGCCGTTACGGTAAATCCGATTTCCGAAGCACCATCATAGGCCGCACGCACCTTGTTTTTACCCATCTCCATGTGGCGGTGAATATTCTCGATAACAACGATCGCGTCATCCACAAGAATACCTACTACCAGGGATAAACCGAGTAAAGACATCAAGTTTAAGGTATAGCCCATCAAAAGCAAGCCAATAAAGGTAGCAATCAAAGATAAAGGAATCGCCACCATGGTAATCGCCGCATTACGTAAACTTTGTAAGAAGAACAACATGATAAAGCCCACCAATGCGATGGCAATCATTAAGTCATGGATCACGTTATCAGCTGCATTCAAGGTAAATTCTGAAGAGTCATTGGCCACCAGAATTTTAATATTCTGTGCCGCATAATCCTTCTCTACACCAGAAATTACTTTTCCGTCTTTATCGTGTACCGCAATGGTTTTCTTGACCGCTTCGGACACCGCTACCGCATTTGCATCAGACTGTTTAAAGACCTGCAATAAGATTGTATTCTGACGGTCCAGGCGGGCTACTTTTTCAATCTCTTTGATACCATCCCGCACATCGGCGATATCGCGCAGATAAATCTGCACCCCTGCCGGCGTTGTGATCGGGAGGTTACGCAGCTCCTCGATCGAAGTTACTTTACCCGAAAGACGGATGGTTGTCCGGTTATCACGAGTACTGACGTTACCTGTCGGGAAATCGAGATTGGATGATGCTACAATTTGTTGTACCTGCGAAATTGTCAGTCCATAACCTTCAATTTTCTTCGGGTCTACAGAGATCTGGATTTCCCGTTCCTCACCACCGATCAGGTCCACTTTGGCAACACCATTGATCCGCGCAAAGACCGGCTGGATTTTATTGTCCAAAAGATCGTAGAGTTCTTTTTCCGATAAGTTGGACGTGACGGCCAAACTCATGATGGCCACATCATCCAGGGAGAATTTGGAGAGTGAAGGTGTCTTTACATCATCCGGCAGATCGTTGATCACGGCATTGATTTTCCGTTGAGCATCCGTAAGCAGGAAGTTGACATCCGCACCGTTGTTGAGGGTAATCATGACAATCGATACCCCTTCAAGGGAAGTCGACTCCACCTTTTTGATACTTTCCAAGGATGAAATGGCATCCTCTATTTTTTTGGTCACCGAACTCTCCACCTCTGCAGGTGAAGCTCCCGGATAGACCGTCTGTACCGTAATGACGTTAATTTCAAATTTAGGGACCAATTCATAGCCCAATCGCGTATAAGAAAACAACCCGCCTAATGTCAGTATTATAAATAATACGATAATTATACTGGGGCGTTTTATCGATATTTCGGTAATTTTCATTCGAATAATTTATTTTTAATAGCTATGCAACCGAGGTTCCATCTGCTACCGATTACAGTATGCTCTATTTAATAATCTCTACAGGGCTTTGGTCAAATAGATTGATCTGACCCGAAACAATCACTTGATCCCCATTTTGCAAACCACCTAAGATCTCGATGTAATCACCAAAGTTTCTGCCTGACTTGACGTTTGTTTCGATGGCTTTACCGTTTTTCAGCACAAAGATCTTGTTGTCGCTCACACTACCCACAAAGGCATTACGAGGTACGATCAACGTATTGCTAGCAACACCTTCACCGAAGATGGCTGTACCGTACATACCAGCACGCAATTGGTTCGATGCATTATTTACCTCGATTTCCACCGGGAAGTTTAAGCTGCCATCCGATTTAGGCGCAATAAAAGTTACTTTACCGTTAAAGCGTTGGTCTGCATACACACTCGCTGTCACATCAACAGATTGACCGATCCTTAAGGTAGCCACATTCTTTTCGTCCACATTGACACGCAATTTCAAGGTGGCAACATTGACAATATCGAAGGCTGCAGCGCCCACATTTAGGTAAGTACCCGGTTCGATTTTACGTGCATTGACGATACCCGAAACCGAAGTTTTGATGGTCACATCGCCAGCATTCAATTTAGACGCTTTTAAGTTATTTTTCGCATTCTCAAATTGCAATTTCACCTGGTCTAACTGTTGTTTGGTTACACCACCTGTAGAGAAGGCACTTTCAAAGCGATGCAGATCGGCCTGCGCATTGGTAAATGCAGCCTGCGCATTCGCTACGTTCACATTCAGTTTATCGCCCTCGATGATCGCCAAAGTCTGTCCGGCACTTACATGAGAACCTTCATCAACCAATACTTTCACCACTCTACCTGCAGTTTCAGCTGAAACAGTTACTTCTTGTTTCGGAGAAAATGTTCCGTTAGCCGTATAGCGTAAGTCCATGGAAGATACTTTTGCCGTATCGATACGCACTGCAATAGCCACATTTTTCTTTGCTACCTCTGCAGTTTCGGCCTCATTTTTCTTTTTATTTTTATTTAACACAAAAAATATTCCTGCTAGACCAGCAGCAATAATAAGTAAGGTAATAATTCCGCGTTTCATATTGTATTAGTCAATTATTCTTTAATTAGTGATTTTAATTCGCCATTTGCCTTAATAATCTGTACTTCGGCTACTTTATAGTTCAACAGACTCGTATTTAGATTATTTTCTGCATCAGCTAATGCTTTTTCAGCATCAAGTAATTCTGTTAAAGTTGCTAAACCATTGTTAAAATTGTTTTTGGTATCATCTAGCACACCTTTGGCCAATTTAACATTCCGGCGATTATTGTCGATCGTCAACAAGCTAATCTTAATCTGTGATTTGGCATTTTCTTTCGCCAGATTAAGGCCCAATTTGGTATCCTCAAGATCAACCTGTGCTTGTCTAATCTGAATATCGGCCTGGTTGATTCTCGCTTTTGTTGTTCCTCCGGTAAAGATTGGAACCGAAAGATTTAAACCTATGCTCGAGGTCTTTGGCCAGCTAAAATCGCCACCAATTGGAAAGCCTTTACCAAATCCATTAAAACCAAAATCTCCACCTAAGGATAATTTAGGATATAGATCAGCAACTTTCGATTTCTTGTTCAGTTCGTAAAGCTCAATTTGCTTTTTCATCAACTGTACCTCAGTCCTATTTTCTACATTATCCGATTCTACCGCCAGTGCTACGTTGATATCAAACGTCTCTCCAGATAATTCAATATCTTCCTCGATCGGCTTTCCGATTGCGAATTTCAATGCATTTTCTTTGATCTGTACAGCGTTGGTTGTTTGTTGTTTTTGTGCCTCTAGGTTATTCACATTAACCACCAAGCGATCTAAATCTATTTTTTTTGCAAGTCCAGCTTTGACAAGTCCTTCCGTCACATCTTTCGTTTTTGTGGTACTTTGCAAATTATTTTCTATCGTTTGAAGTTTCAGATGTTCTTGGTAGATATCATAATAAGCATTTGCTACTTTTTCGATCACCTGTTCATCTGTTAACTGCGCATTTATTTGGTAAAACTCTTTTGTTGTCTTAGCAGCTTTCAAGCCTGTAAAGATCGATTGATTAAAAAGCTGTTGATTTAAGGAAATGGCCGCTGTAGAATTCCAGGGTTGTCCCATTTTAATTTTCTGAGTCTGACCACCGGCTTCCAATACCATTTCTGGAATTAACACATTGTATTTTAAGGAACCATTTGCTGTAATTTGTGGCAACGCGCTCCCCCTAACCTCATCAATCTGGTATTGCGAGTTTTCGAGATCTAACTTTGCCTTTTTAGCTTCCTTTTTGTTCTGCAAAGCAAATTTAATCGCATCACTTAAGCTCAATTGTTGCTGTGCATGACTCTGGAAAACCATCGTACCTAATAAAAGGCTGGCTAGTATTCTGATTGTTTTCATTCCTAATTTATTTATCCTAATTTTATATCTACTTTTTATTTATACCATTAAAAAAGAGCTTGGTAGCCAGCTTTTGCTTTTGCAGCACTTCATCAAAACGATCCTGATTAGGAATTCCCGAAATGATATCGGAGATATTGCACATCAGGGATAAACTTTTCATCAATTCCACATAGATTTCGGCCGTTTCATAGAGATGCTCCCCATCGATTTCACCTTTTTCGGCACCGATCTCAAGGATCTCAAACAAGGCTTTCACATCACGGTCGTGTAGGCACTGGAAAAAATCCTGCATGGAAAGTCCCTTGATCCATTCCAGATTTTCATTCATGTGCAACATATAGTATTTCCGGACAAATGCATCGCGCAGTTCCAAAATTTTAATGATCAGCTCGTAGGTGGTGCCCACATGCACAGCCACCATCTTCTCCTCCTCTTCCCTATATTCATCCGTCAAACGCACAATCACATCCCGTATAAGTTCATTCTTTTCCGAATAATAGTAATACAAATTCGCTTTGGTAATTTTTATATCCTCCGCAATTTCATTCATCGTAGTCTTACTAAAACCGTAATGCATAAAGCGTCTTATCGCCGCATGAATGATTTGATCTTTTCTATCTTCCATTCTTCAAAAAACTCCTTTCTACTTTCTGACTTTTATCAAAAATTGTTCAAAAATATAAAAAGTAACATGTTATACAAAATAAATTTTGAAATTGTAATAATTTTGATATTAACCTGACAACAAAACCTTCATGACTTCGCCGCACCAACAGCAATGAAAGTAAACTGAATGTTCTTTCTGGCCAATAAGATCATACACTTTCAGAAAAAAAAAGGCAAACTCGAAAGTTTGCCTTTTATTATACGAACAGATCTATTAGAATGCGACCGTGTTCTGAAAATGTTTTAAAAACTTTCGTTTATCCAATTTATAGAGCCTTGCTGCACGATAGGCTACTCCAGTCTGCACTTCATCGAGCTCTTTTAGAAAGCCATAATTTTGCATTTTCTTTCTAAAATTGCGTTTATCGAGTGGTTTATTCAAGATTCCCTCATACACCAGCTGTAACTGGGTGAGTGTAAATTTTTCAGGCAGCAGCTCGAAAGCAATCGGCTTATAGGCAAGGCGGCGCTGCAACCGCTCCAGACAGAGGTCCAAAATCTGCTTATGGTCAAAGGCCAGTTCAGGTACATTCCGAACGGGGAACCATTTGGCCTGCTTCATATAGTTTGTAACAGGTTTGGTTTTCAATTTGGTATTATCCAGCTGCACGAGGGCGTAATATGCCACCGTCAGAATGCGCCCCTTTGGATGCCGTTTTAATCCGGCAAAGGAATGCAGCTGATCCATAAATACATCTTTCAAACCTGTATTCTCATACAGAATTCGTTTTACGGCATCTTCCATCTCTTCGTCATTATCCACGAAAAAACCTGGCAATGCCCACCAATCCTTAAAAGGATATTCATTTCTTTCGGCCAAAAGAACTTTTAATTCTCCTTCGTGAAAGCCTAATATGACACAGTCAACGGTAAAATTACTATACAAAACTTCTAAATTTATTTATGTGCAATATACTGAGCTAAATTTAGCGGTTACTAATCATCGGGTTATCTGTAACAATTATACGCTTCCTAAACGTGATGCGCAAAAAAATATTGAAAAATTTATTCAAAGTGTAGAATATACACTATAAAAATCTTATATTCGTAAAACCTAAAATATAGCGTGTGATAAAAGAAATTAAAAAAATAGGTGTATTGACGTCGGGAGGTGATGCTCCTGGCATGAATGCCTGTATTCGTGCTGTCGTTCGAACAGCATTACATAAAGGATTGCAAGTAACGGGTATTTATCAAGGATACCAAGGTTTGATCGACGCAAATTTCATTGAAATGGATACGCGTTCGGTCAGCAATATTATACAACGTGGTGGTACAATATTAAAAACCGCGCGTTGCATGGAGTTTAAGACGCCGGAAGGCCGTCGAAAAGGCTATGACAATCTGATCGCTGCCGGTGTAGATGCCTTGGTGGTCATTGGTGGTGACGGTACCTTTACAGGGGCTAATTTTTTCTCCAAAGAATTTGAGATACCTATTATAGGTATACCTGGTACAATAGATAATGACCTTTACGGTTCTGATTATACCATCGGTTATGATACGGCCAACAATACAGTCATTGAAGCTATTGATAAAATCAGAGATACTGCGGCGTCACATGAACGTCTTTTCTTTGTTGAAGTGATGGGCCGTGATTCAGGCTGTATCGCCTTAAATGCCGGTATTGCTGGCGGAGCCGAAGCCATTTTACTTCCAGAGAAAGAAACGGCCATTGACGATCTAATCCGTCATTTAGAAGACGGTGCCATTAAGAAGAAATCGTCATCTATAGTTATTGTTGCAGAGGGCGACCAAAATGGTGGTGCTTATTATGTCGCAAAAAAAGTAAAAGAAAAGTTTGATCATTACGACACGAAAGTTAGTATATTAGGGCATTTGCAACGGGGTGGTTCTCCGACGAGTTTCGACCGCGTGCTTGCGAGTAGATTGGGCTTTGCTGCGGTCAATGAATTATTGGCCGGAAACACACGAGTTACTGTTGGGCTTCGTGGTAATGAAATCAAGACAACTCCAATTGAAGAAGCAATCAGCAATAAGGAAATTAAACTTAGCCCTGATTTATTGGAAATGGCTGAGATTTTATAATCGTAATTTGAACAGACATGATAGCAGTAGTATATAGTGGATCTCGATTTTCAGACTGGCGGTTGGCCGACAAGGGGCGGATCACTACGGGGTTCCGCATGAACGGGATCAATCCTTATCTTCAGGATGAGCGCTCCATACTACAGCATTTGCATAAAAACACCAACCTGATCAACAACGCCGAAAAAATCAGACGGATCTATTTTTTCGGAGCGGGATCTTCGTCGAAGGAACGTAAAGATAAAATAAAAAACGTCCTCGAACGTTTTTTCGTCAATGCGCGCGTACGGGTTGATCATGATGTCATTGCTTCGGCAATTTCCACTTTCGGCGACGAAAGAGGAATTATTGGCATCATTGGGAGTGGATCAAATGCAGCTTATTATACAGGGAAAAAAATCATTGACAATAACTATGGTCTAGGTTATATTCTGGCCGATGAGGGGGCGACAAACTGGAATAGCCAGCAGCTGCTCAAACATTACATGACGGATACCTTACCTGTTGATCTGCGGGACAAACTGGAAAGAGAATTTAACATCGATAAGAAAACCATTTTGGAAAGGGTGTATATTTCCCCACAACCGACAAATTTTCTGAATTCATTTACAGACTTTGTCCTCGAAAATAAGGATCATCTATTCATTAGTCAATTGGTTAAAAATGGGCTTCGTACGTTTATAAAAACCTACATCAAGCCCTTAATGAAAGAATATCCGGACAGTGACGTAAACTTTACGGGTTCAGTAGCGTTTAATTATGAGCACTTGCTTCGGGAAGTTGCCACAGACGAATTTAATATCAGTATTGGTACTGTTGTAAAAGAACCGATACATAATTTAATTAAATATTATATCAATAAAAATTAAGAATATGAAAATTGGAATTAACGGATTTGGCCGTATTGGTCGTTTAGCATTTAGAGCGGCTATCAATCGTCCAGAAATTGAAATTGTTGGTATCAATGACTTAGTTGAACCAGATTATATGGCTTATATGTTGAAATATGATTCAACACATGGCAAATTTGACGGTTCTGTAGAAGTAAAAGACGGTAATTTGGTTGTTAACGGAAAAACTATCCGTGTTACAGCTGAGAAAGATCCGGCAAACTTGAAATGGAATGAAGTAGGTGCTGAAGTAATCATCGAATCTACAGGTTTCTTCTTGACTCAAGAGTTGGCTCAAAAACACATCGATGCAGGTGCTAAAAAAGTAGTGATGTCTGCTCCAGCGAAAGACGACACCCCTACTTTCGTAATGGGTGTAAACCACAAAGAATTGAAAGCTGATCAACACATCGTTTCAAACGCTTCATGTACAACAAACTGTTTAGCACCTATCGCTAAAGTATTAAACGATAAATTTGGTATCGTTGAAGGTTTGATGACAACAGTACATGCGGTTACCGCAACACAAAAAACTGTAGACGGTCCTTCAGTAAAAGACTGGAGAGGTGGTCGTGGTGCATACCAAAACATCATCCCTTCATCTACAGGTGCTGCTAAAGCAGTAGGTTTGGTTCTTCCAGAATTGAAAGGTAAATTGACAGGTATGTCATTGCGCGTTCCTACAGCAGACGTTTCAGTTGTTGACTTAACAGTACGTTTGAACAAAGGTGCTTCATATGAAGAAATCAAAACTGCAATGAAAGAAGCTTCTGAAGGTGAATTGAAAGGTATCTTAGGTTATACTGAAGACGAAGTTGTTTCTTCAGATTTCTTAGGTGATGCACGTACATCAATCTTCGATGCAAAAGCAGGAATTTCATTGAATGATAACTTCGTTAAAGTTGTATCTTGGTATGACAACGAATGGGGATATTCAAACAAAATCGTTGACTTGGTATTAGAAGTTGGTAAATTGTCTTAATCAACTCGACCAATATCCTATAAAGGGGCTATTCGTGTAGAATAGCCCCTTATTTTTTTTCCTTAAAAATCAGCAGGTTGGCGTTTAAACGCAAAAAAAAGCGCTTTTAGCTTTCGTAATTCAAATAATCCGTCTATATTTGCATCATCAATAAGGCAGACAGCTAAATTGAAAAGGTGCCATAGCTCAGTTGGTAGAGCAAAGGACTGAAAATCCTTGTGTCGCTGGTTCGAATCCAGCTGGCACCACCAAAAAGGAAGAACGCAAGGTTCTGACAGATTGAAAGAATAATAATTCCAATGCGAAAATAGCTCAGCTGGTAGAGCACAACCTTGCCAAGGTTGGGGTCGCGAGTTCGAATCTCGTTTTTCGCTCACCTGCCTAGGTGGTGGAACTGGTAGACACGCAGGACTTAAAATCCTGTTCCCGTTAAGGGAGTGCGGGTTCGATTCCCGCCCTAGGTACAAAAAGAGACGCCGAATATCGGTTGTCTCTTTTTTTTTATACCAATATAACCCTTTGCTCCAAATTTAATATTAGGCCATTTCGAGTTCGATTTGAGCGCAATACTACGATTAATATCATCGTAGCATAATTTTTATGTTGCCAATTTGGGATTTCAAAAAAATTAATCGTAATATTGCAATAACATTATGGGACTTACTAAGACAGAAATATTCACAGAAGAGCAGAATCAGCTCGCTACAATGCTCAAAGCGTTGGGCCATCCTGCTCGTATTGCGATCCTTCAATCTATCATCCGTGCAAATTCGTGTATCTGTGGTGATCTGGTTGAGGAACTAGGATTGGCACAGCCAACAATTTCCCAGCACCTTAAAGAATTGAAGAATGCGGGTATTATCCAGGGCACCATTGAAGGTGTACGGGTATGCTATTGCATTGAACCTAAAGCCTGGAAATTATTGAAAACAAACCTGGCAGCTTTCTTTGACTCTTATAAAGAGAACACAAACTGTTGCTAAAAAATTTACATCAATTAATCGTTAAATTGCAATATAACATGAACAACTCCGCATTTATCAACTGGGAAACGTTTAAAACGCAGCTCCAGCAAAACCCGAATCAAATTTTACAATTTGAATATGCAGAAGGTAAATGGGTAGATCCCTCCTACCATATTACAGAAATCAAACAGGCTCCGATCATATCCGTCGATTGTGGTGGCGTAATGAACTCCTGGACTGAAATCATTGTCCAACTATGGGAACCAAGGGAAACAGAAGAAGGCCGTGCAATGCAAGCAAGTAAAGCGATGTCTATCGTGGATATCGTTGAAAAGAAATTGCCGCTTAATCCCAATGCTATTGTAAAAATTGAATTTGGCAACTCGCAGTTCGATACACGCCAAATGTATCCGGGTAATTTTACCGTGTCCGGACAAGATTTAATCGTTAACCTTACTCCAGATTATACCCAGTGCAAAGCCATTAACCGTGGAGGAAGCTGTGGCAACACGTCAGCTGGAGAAGAATGCTGCGCACCCGTTGCTAAAGCCGAACCTGTAAAGCTGGAAATGGTTAATCTGGCTGCTGATGGCCCCGTTTGTAAACCTGGTGGCGGCTGCTGCTAATCAAAACATTAAAAAATGGAAAAAATATTGGTACTCTGCACCGGCAACAGTTGCCGCAGCCAAATTGCAGAAGGATTTTTAAGACATTTCGCAGGTAGCCGAGCCGAGGTTTATAGCGCCGGTATAGAAACGCATGGCGTTAACCCTAAAGCCATTCAGGTTATGGCTGAAGCCGGCATTGATATCTCATCCCACACCTCTAATCATGTCAATGAGTATGCGGCAATAGACTTTGACTATGTAATTACGGTCTGTGATAATGCCAAAGAGAGTTGTCCATATTTTCCTTCAAGGGCTAAAAAACTACATTACAATTTCCCAGACCCGGCAAAAGCTACCGGGACGGAGGAAGAAGTTATGAATGAATTCAGAAGGGTACGTGATCTTATCAAAACATACAGTGCTGAATTTGTAGCGGAAAATCTCGATAAATAAACATACCCACTAACAAAAAAATATGTCAGCCAACAACTGCGCCCCAGCACATGAAAGGAAAAAACTGAGTTTCCTCGACCGATACCTTACCTTATGGATTTTCCTGGCGATGGCAATCGGAGTATCTATTGGATTCCTTTTCCCGTCTTCATCTGATTTTATCAATTCTTTCTCGAGCGGCACCACCAATATTCCACTTGCCATTGGCCTGATCCTGATGATGTATCCACCACTTGCCAAGGTGAAATATGAAAATATGGGCAACGTATTTAAGGACACAAAGATACTGGGGACTTCCCTACTCCTGAACTGGATCATAGGGCCTATTTTAATGTTTATCCTGGCGATTGTATTTCTTCGGGGCTATCCCGAATATATGATCGGCCTTATTCTTATCGGGCTAGCCCGCTGCATTGCAATGGTCGTTGTATGGAATGAGCTAGCGGAAGGAAACCGCGAGTATGCTGCAGGACTCATCGCCCTCAATAGCATTTTTCAGGTTTTATTGTACAGTGTCTATGCTTATATCTTTATCACCGTTCTGCCTCAAGTATTTGGGATGAAAGGTCTTGATGTCAATATTTCGATCGGTCAGATTGCGGAAAGTGTCGGAATTTATTTGGGTATTCCCTTTGCAATGGGCATAATCAGCCGTTATGGCCTGATTAAGTTAAATGGAGAAGAATGGTTCCAAAGCAAATTTGTGCCGCTGATCTCTCCCATCACCTTAATCGCATTATTATTTACAATTGTAGTCATGTTCAGCCTGAAAGGTGAACTGATCGTTCAGATTCCTATGGACGTTGTCAGAATTGCGGGTCCTTTGGTGATCTATTTTGCCATTATGTTCCTGGTGAGCTTTTTTATCGGTAAACGAATGGGCGCAGATTATTCCAAAAATGCAGCCATTTCCTTTACAGCTTCTGGTAATAATTTTGAGTTAGCTATTGCAGTTGCTATTGGCGTCTTCGGCATCAACAGTGGCCAGGCATTTGCCGGCGTCATCGGTCCGCTCGTGGAAGTACCCGCATTGATTGCCTTAGTCAATGTAGCTTTCTGGTTAAGAAAGAAATATTACAAAGGCCAGGTGGTAGCCCAAGAAAATTATTTATTCCCGGAAAATTGATAAATTAGTTGATATGTTCCATTCAGCTCATTCTCGCAGGCACTGGCCTACACTCTTGCTGTCCGTACTCTTCTCCTTAAATGGCTTAGATCTCAGCGCACAGTTGTTTCATCAGGACAGCCTAAAATTAATAGCCCGACAGTTTGCCTTTACCGAAGGGCCGGCAGTGGACAAGGCCGGGGACATCTATTTTACCGACCAGCCCAATAACAAAATCTGGAAATATAGCACCAAAGGGCAACTTTCGCTTTTTAAAGATTCTGCAGGCCGCGCAAATGGATTGTACTTTAACCATCAGGGTCAGCTCCTTGCCTGTGCCGACGAAAAGAACGAAATCTGGTCAATCAGCAAAGATGGTCAGGTTACCGTCCTGCTGACAGCTATCGACGGAAGGAAACTGAATGGTCCAAATGACCTTTGGGCAGACAAGAAAGGTGGCATCTACTTTACAGACCCCTTTTATCTGCGCGATTATTGGACCCGGAAAAAGCCAGAAATAGCGGGGCAAAAAGTCTACTACCTTCCGCCAGGAAAAGCGAAAAAACCCATCGTAGTAGCTGATGATGTAAGCAAACCGAACGGCATTGTCGGCTCGCCCGATGGAAGATACCTCTATGTCGCAGATATCGAACGGAATAAAACGTACAGGTACACCATTGAATCTGACGGCAAGCTCAGCGGACAGACAGCGCTTATCGATCAGGGATCTGACGGGATGACATTGGACCATCACGGAAATATTTATCTGACAGGCAAAGGCGTTTTTATTTATAGTCCGAAAGGCCTGCTGATCGGCCATATTGAAGTAAATGAACCATGGACATCCAATGTCTGTTTTGGAGGTAAAGATCGTACGGTTTTATTTATCACCGCTTCAACAGCCATCTATAGGATCCCCATGCATACCCAGGGAGTGGATTAATACCAAAGAAAGAAAAAAACAATCACCTGATATTTCGTAACTTGCCATACACCGCAGCATTTTAAAATGGACTGTTTCCAATGTTATTTTTTTCAATTATCAGCACAGATGTCCCCTTTTGTAATGCTCGATCGTTTGATGGTAAATACTAAAATTTAAAAACGATGAAAGAATTTATGCTAATCTTCAGACTAAAGGCCAGCGCTGATTTCAAGCCTTCTCCAGCACAAATGCAGGAGCGTATGAACTGGCTGGCCAGTATCGCTGCTCAGGAAAAATTGGTGGATAAGGGAAAAACACTTTTACCGACGATCGACAGTGGACGACATATATCCGCTGATCAAGTAGTTACCGACGGCCCCTTTACCGAATTAAAGGAATACGTCAGTGGCTTTATTGTGGTGCGGACCGAAAACATTGATGAAGCTGTAGAAATTGCCAAACAGAATCCAATATTTAAAATTGGAGGAAGTATTGAAGTGCGTGAGCTCCTAAAATCCTAATTCCGTTGGAAAAGCCTACATCAACAGCTGAGTTGATACCAGGTCTGTTTCGCGACCTATATTCCAAAATGACGGCTGTATTATGCCGTCATTTTGGATTGTCCGACATCCAGCTTGCGGAAGATATTGCGAGCGATACATTTTTAAAAGCTTCGGAAGTCTGGCCGATTACCGGCATCCCAGCAAACCCACAGGCCTGGCTCTACACTGTCGCCAAAAACAAGGTAAAAGATTACTTTAAACATAAGGCTGTCTTTGAACTTAAAGTCAAAGACAATATCTTAAAGGAACTGAATAAAAAGACGCTGCCAGACGACATAGACCAACGTACCATTAGCGACAGCCAATTGGCGATGCTATTTGCCATCTGTGACCCGATAATACCCATAGCGGGACAGATTAGTTTAGCATTGCAGATCTTATGCGGATTTAGTATCCTAGAGGTCGCCCAGGCGCTGCTCACAAATAAAGAAACCATTAAGAAGCGCATATTTAGAGCAAAAACAGCCTTAAGGGATAGCAAATTTGAACTAAAAGAATTATCCGATAGCCAAATAAGCGCTCGCCTAGCCGCAGTATTGAAAACGATATATCTTCTTTTCAACGAAGGATATTATGCTCAACATGAAAATCACATCATTCGAAAAGAACTATGCATGGAGGCCATACGATTAGCTCTCCTATTGACAGCACATGAAACAACCAACCTGCCACAGACCAACGCTTTAATAGCGTTGATGTGTTACCAAAGCTCGCGGCTTGATGCCCGAATGGATAAGGATGGGGCAATCGTACTTTTTGAACAACAGGATGTGCAACAATGGGATAGCGATATGATCGATCAAGGTAATTTCTATATGGTACAGGCGACCGATACGCAGGAAACCTCCAAATACCATATCGAAGCAGCCATCGCTTATTGGCACACCGTGGTGGATAACCAATCGAAATGGGAATACATTTTAAAATTTTATAATCAGTTGATTCTGATCGAATACTCGCCTGTGACGGCCCTCAACCGGGCATTTGCCTATGCCAAGGTCTATGGGGCGGAGGCGGGTATCGAGGAAACAAAAAAGCTTAATCTCATTAAAATGTCCCATTATTTTGGATTACTGGGCTACCTCTATCGGGATCTTGACCAAGCCGAAGCAATTGATAACTACACTAAAGCGCTGAATTTAGCTTCTTCATTAACTGAACAGGATGTTTACCAAAAACAAATCCTTGCAATCCGGTGATAATCGATACCAGATCCCAAAGCAAAAGACTTGGGATCTGGGCTAAAAACAACGGTTAAGGTATCAGCTTTATTCCCTTGTTTTGACCTTAGTGTGGAAAGTCAGCCAATATCGCGTTGTAATCGGGTGAAAAATTAGGGAAGGCCGTACCTTCTATCCGATAAGTCTGGATTTTCGTTATCCCAACATATGTTCGGAAGACAGCAGTTAAATAATCCGCGATGTAGTCTTGTACCGGCGATGAACTTTGCGTTCCACCGGAAGCAATAGCCAAATAGACATCTTTATCCGCGATAAGTCCAACACGATTACCCGTGCCATCATACGTATAGGTAACACCAAAACGAACCAGTTGATCGATCCATGCTTTAAGGTGCGCAGAAATGCCGAAATTATGCATTGGCGTACTGATGACGAGCATGTCTGCCGCATTAATTCGCTCAATTAAATCATTCGCATAGGCCAATGACTTAATCGAACAATAATCTGGCGTATCTACTGGAGTATAAAATCCCTGAACCATCTCATGGGTATACAAAGGCGGAGGTGTATCAACCAGATCCCATGTGATCACGGAGATTGAGCCGTATTTTTTTCTGATACGATCGATAATTTCTTTGCCCAAATTTGTGCTATAGGAGCTGTCTGCTCTTGCACTTGATGTAATGTGTAAAATGGTCTTCATTCGTTTTAACTATTTTACGACTTAACGACCAAGAAAAACAAAAGGGGACACTCCATTCTTCGAAATAACACCCAATCCGAACATCACTCTCGTTCCGATTACCCAATTCAACCTTAACGATGTACCAATCGCGCTCTCTTCTTACATTCCATTATCCGCACTTACCTGTGCCTTATAGCGATCAATCTTTTGGTAAACTTTGTTAAAAAACATTTTCTTGTCCCGTGTTCCGGCCGTATTTAACAACCTGGAATTTTTGAGCTGATGCTGATAGAAATTGAAAGCGTGTCGACAGCTGTCTTTATCATTGGTAATGAAATAGCCCAGCATCGTATGCGGAACGAATAATGACTTTCTGTCGTTATTTCCAACAAGGACATTATTGTTTAAAATCAATAGCTCATGGTAGTACAGCTGGTACTGGTCATTGTTTGGCACACAACTTTTCTCCAGTGAAAACAGCAGTTCTTTAAGCTGCTCACAGAGCATCTTTCCGTTTTCGGCGGTCAGTAAGCCGGCCTGGGAAAAATAGATGATCTGCTGGAGTGTACTGTTAATTGTGGTATCATTCCAGATCTCTTTCACCCGGATGGACGAATAATAATCGTAAAGCTTCTGCCCCCTACTATCGATGGGTGTTTTCGACAAAAAAGATTCGAAAGACAACTCCAAACCGTCTGGACTCAATAAATTGAGCCATACATATTTTTTGAATATAGACAAAAGCCCTGTATTGATGGTATAAAAGATCGGAATATCCTTTGCCGAGTAATACAGGTAAGTCTGAAGATTGGGTTCAAACTCCGTTAACGATTTAAACGAATGCTCCAGATAATTTGAAAGATCATTAAAGGACTGGATTTCCGCTGTTTTTTTTACTAAGATGTGATCACTTTGCTGAAATAGCTTATCCAAAGAAATTGAAAAGCGATTTGCAAGCTGCACCGTCTCTCCTATTGAAAATTTGCTCTTCATTGAAATTCTGCGGTGCGCCGCATCATAACTAATATCAAGCGCGTCTGCAATCACCTCAATAAGAGATTTCGAGGGATCAATTTTTCGCTGTATTTCCTGAATCAACTTTTCCTGATACATAAGCCAACTATTTTTTTGCGATAATCACAAAAATAAAAATTTATATTATTGTTTCCCACAATTTTAACTGCGATTATCACAATAACTTTGGAAGACAATACACATTTATTTTATTAAAAGCCAGCTATGAAAACCGTATTAAATAAACAAGAGGAATTCGCAAGCCGATTCCCGATCTTGACAGACACCCGTCTATCGCCATCGCTCTTCCATGGCAACATTGAAAACTTCATCGGCATGAGTCAAATCCCTACAGG
Organism: Sphingobacterium siyangense; assembly: GCF_007830445.1. Lineage (GTDB taxonomy): Bacteria > Bacteroidota > Bacteroidia > Sphingobacteriales > Sphingobacteriaceae > Sphingobacterium > Sphingobacterium siyangense. The sequence continues at coordinate 389,838 of NZ_VLKR01000001.1, forward strand.
GGTCATCAGCCCCCTTAAAGTTCATGGCACTTCAGCCAACGGAAATTACCATATTCCCCTTGCCACAACTGAGGGTGCATTGGTTGCATCCTATCACCGCGGATCTAAAGCCTGTTTGCTCGCTGGCGGGATTACATCGATCTGTCTGCAAGAAGGGGTTCAGAGAAGCCCCGTATTCAAATTTGAGAACATCAAGGATTTAAGTCTTTTTGTTTCCTGGTTCCTCGCAGAGAAAGAAAACTTTCAGGAAATCGTCAAACGCACAAGCAGATTTGCTAAGTTAACCGATACCCGCATACAGATTGAAGGCAACCATTTAACCATATCCTTTGAATATTTCACTGCCGATGCGGCCGGCCAGAATATGGTTACCATCTGCACAGAGGCCATCTGCCGGTTTATGATTGACTCTTGTCCTATTAAGCCAAGTCACTGGTTTATTGAGGGAAACAGCTCGGGAGACAAAAAAGCGACCGCCGCGGCTTTCAATCATGTCAGGGGTAAAAAGGTAACAGCTGAAATAACATTACCGGCCAACATCGTGTCCGAAATCCTTAAAACTTCAGCCGAGCTGATGGATCGCTATTGGCGTACGTCCACCATGGGTGTTATCCAAAGTGGAGCTATAGGTGCACAGGGGCATTATGCCAATGGATTGGCCGCTTTGTTTTTGGCAACAGGTCAGGATGTCGCCTGTGTCGCCGAAGCGGCAACGGGTATCACGCGAATGGAGCAGAATAAAGACGGATCACTCTATGCAGCCGTGACTTTACCCAATCTTATTGTCGGCACTATCGGTGGTGGAACAGCACTTCCGACCCAAAGAGAGTGCCTGGAAATGATGGACTGTTATGGCGAAGGGAAGGCCATAAAATATGCCGAAATAGCTGCAGCCCTTGCACTCGCAGGAGAATTATCTATTGCCGCGGCCCTTTCGGCAGGTCATTTTACACAGGCACATCAAAAATTAGGCAGAAAAAAATCACTATAAAATGGAAACTAAAAAAGAAAACAGATGGAATGTGCCCAATGCACTTTCCGCCTACCGCATACTGGCATTACCCTTTATCAGCTATGCCCTTTTAACGGCAGACAGGGATCTCTTTATCCTATTGCTGTCCATCAACCTGATTAGCGATATCCTCGATGGATTAATCGCCAGGCTATTTAACCTTCAGACGGAATTTGGCGCCAAAATAGATTCGATCGCAGATATCGGAACATACCTCATGGCATTCATCGGGATGATAACATTGGAAAAAGAATTTGTAATGGCCTATAAAATCGAATTTATCCTACTTATTGCCCTGTGGATTGTTCCCCAGATCTATGCTCTTATCCGATTTAAACGCTTTCCCAGCTTCCATTTATGGTCCTATAAATTAACGGGCTATCTCCAGGGCATATTTATCTTTAGCTATTTTGTATTCGGATTTAACAGTTTTTATTTCCACCTGATGCTAACCGTAAGTTATTTGGCCTACCTGGAAGAATTGGTCCTCGTGATTATTCTCCCGAAGCTGCAATCCAATCTGAAAAGTATATTCCTTATCCAATTACAAAAAAAAGCTTGATTATGTATGTATTGATGGCGAATATAGTGTTGTTATTTTTTGGCATCGGGGCATTGGTCACAGGCTATCTCAATAAGAATAGTCAAGTTGCGCAAGCCAGAGAACGCTGGTTAAAACTGGGTTTTTACTTTCTGATTTTAATCCTTGTCTTTTTTTCCATTTATACGGACTATGTCAGACTTTTGGCTATTTGCATTGGAATAGTCGGTTTTTACGAAATTGTCAAGGCCCACCTAAATTCAGAACGACCGCTGCTATTCTTATGTCCTGTAGTGGTCCTTTATCTCGCTCTTATAGCGGCGTTTATAAACTTCGGGCATAGGGCATCGACAGAAAAGGTTTGTTTTATGTATTTTATGGTGGTGATTTTTGATGGATTCAGCCAGCTCTGCGGTCAATTATTCGGCAAAAGAAAACTTATTCCCTCGGTTAGTCCCAATAAAACTGTTGAAGGTCTAATTGGCGCTTTGGTCATTGCCACTGGCACCAGCCTTTTCCTCTTTCCATCCATCGACCTGTCCATCACGCAAACTTTAAAGACCGCCCTTTTTATTTGCTTTTCCGCATTGCTGGGCGATCTATTGGCTTCGTGGTACAAACGAAGCTGTCAAATTAAAGATTACGGCACCCTCATTCCAGGGCATGGCGGAATACTGGATCGATTTGACAGCTTTATATTCAGCGGAGCCATGTACGGACTAATTTATCTTTAAAAACAACATCATGAAAAACGATTTAGAGAACATGCTCCTATTAGGCACCCTTTTCTTGCTGCTATTCGGACTTGCTGAACTATTGTATCAACAGTTTAAGGTCAAAGCTGAGTTTACCCGAAAACTCGTCCATGTAGGTACGGGGATAATCTGCATGTCATTTCCGATTTTGATCAGCAGCCACTGGTCTGTTTTCATCCTATGCGGATTGTTCACTTTGATTTTATTGCTGTCCATCAAGTTCGATTTATTGAAATCTATCCATGCAATCGACCGAAAATCTGTCGGTAGCCTGGCCTATCCTGCGGCAGTCTATCTTTGCTTTCTCGCACAGGTATTGTTGGACAAAGGGTCTATTTTTTATTATTTGCCCTTGCTCACCTTGGCAATATGTGATCCGATGGCAGCATTATCTGGCAAAAAATGGCCTTATGGTTCTTACCGCCTATTCGGTGCGCGAAAAACACTACTAGGGTCCGCAGTGTTCTTTGTATGCGCTTTGATTACCGTGATTGTAATTGGACACTATATGCAAGAGCCAAGCCTGCACATGAGCGAAATCACCATGATATGTACCCTGGCTCTCGTCGTGACCATAGCCGAAGCATGTAGCAAAGACGGTTACGACAATATAAGCATTCCGGTCAGTAGCATGCTCAGTCTGTATATTCTATTTCCCTGATAACGAACAGTCCAGAAATCTTAATTTCGTTTGCAAAGTTATTGAATACGAATTCTTTGGCTATATTTATGCTATCATTGTTAGATCTATATGAAATCAACTCCTTTAAAAGTTATTGTTTTTTTCATTCTCACGATACAATTCTGTTTCGGCCAAACTTCTCAGGACTCGATTTTAAGCAGCAACCCTTTGAAAACTTCGCTGGATAGCTTAGTTCAACGGTCGGCAGAACACTATCTACAATCTCCGATTACCGTTGACCTATCAATCGGAATAATAACAGGCGATTTAGCACAGCAATACCATTTTCGGTTTAGGTTCCATTGCAAAAACGTTCGTCGGCATAATGCTTGCGCAGGCCGTCATCGAAAAGAAAGTAAATCTGAATGATGATATCCGAAAATATTTGCCTGGGGATTATCCAAATTTGCAGTATAAGGGGCATCCTGTTCGACTGGTAGATCTGGCAAACCATACTTCAGCCCTACCTTCGATGTCGAGAAATTATGATGATAAATATCTCGATAGCATCACCAAATTGCCCCACAAAGCATTTCGGGAGTTTTACCGTGTTTATACCGCCGACAGCATGTTCCGGGATATGCACAAATTTGTGCTTGATACGGTTCCTGGCACAAAATTCCACTACAATGGAAATGCGATGATGGTGTTGATTGCCCTATTGGAACGCGTTTATCATAAACCCTACAACGATCTGGTAACATCATATTTAACAGATCAACTGGGTATGAAGGATACAAAACCACAACTCTTAGCAAAGGATGAGCGGAGGCTCATCGCCGGTCATGACGAACGTGACAAAATCTTGCCCTTTATTCCAGACTATGGTTACAGAGCTGCTCCCTCCATGTTTTCAACACTCGGTGATATGCTCAAGTATGCATCCGCTAATCTAAAGAACAACCATGCAGCCATTGCACTAAGTCATAAAACTACGTTTACAAGGCCCGACGGTATGCACATGGGATTGGGTTGGATGATGGATAAGGAGGAAAATGGTATCTCCTACCTTATGCACACGGGGCGCGACGGTTGTGGCTTCACTGTACTATGCTACCTATACCCCGAAAAGAATACCGCTATTATCATCCTTGCAAACGATAGTAGCGGCCAGGACAGATTAGCGGAACTGAAGGATAACATCAGACGAACTTGGCTTACCGAATAGCTAGCGTCGCCGTCCGGCAACAAATTTGTGCAGTTTTGCTTTTACCTCCTTGCCGGAGCCAATAATAACAACCATAAACCCGCCAAGGATGGCCAGGGCAATGCCGCATTATTTGGCAGTCCGATGGGTATAGCCCTGTGGTCAGACCAGTATATTGTCGTCTGTGATAACGACTACAACAACCATTATTATAGTATCCGGGTTGTCAATAGCTATGGTGTAGTGACCACCATTGCTGGTGGCAACAACCCGACCAACAGCAGCAAAGACGGTATCGGAAAAGCAGCACAGTTCAATGGCGCCAATGTCATTGCAGTGTTTTTATCCGTCCGCTTTGGGTTTTCTTTTCGCCGATTATTTTATATTTTTGTACATCTTCCAGCAATAATCTAATTTAGTCGGGAACAACCATTATGCAGTTTAACTTCGCCTTTGATTCCAGTCCGTTTAAAACCCTGATCGCTTTTCATAAGATTATACCATCCTTTGAAGCAGCGGCCCTATCGCCGGTTGGCTTTCAGGCCAGCTATGCCCGATCGCTGCTGGAAGAAATCAGCAAATACCCCGAACTTATCGATGGGGTCGAAAAAGCAGAAGACCTGCTGCGCTATGAGCCTATTATCAAGGTGCTGCTGGCCGACCTGTTCCCGAGCTCACTGACACATAATGAGATCAAGGCCGTCACCATTCCCTTCCATCTCTATACGTTCAACCATACCGCAAGACTGGAAAAAATATTAGCGGATGCCGGCGATCACTATGAATTTAGCCTTCGTGATATCTCGCCCGATACCTATTATATTCTCAATTGCTGCGTTATCATCAGCCAGTATTATGGGTTTAAGGTGGATGCCATGGATGCTCCCCTCTTTTTGGATATTCCAGACAAGGATAATATCATCCATCATTACCGCGTCCTATTCAATGCCGATTTTATCGATGTCCTTCCGACAGAACGGGCACTCGATCTTACGGTTGAAGATATTACCGAACTGGTCGACAACTTTTCGGATATTGCCCTATGGAAGTCCAAATTCCCCGAGCAGAGCTGGATCCTGAAAGGTTTTTCCATTATGACGCTTTTTGATGCGACCATTGAAAATGCGGTATCCAGCTTCAAGAGCAATCTGCTGCGCGAAAAAAGCGCTGTCCAGCTGGCAGAAATAGAAAGCATTTTCCGGTCGATTTATAAAATAAATGATCTGCGCATCGGATTGACCTCCTTTGAAAAGGTCAGGAACGAGTACAACTTACGGATTGTCGAAAAACAGCTGTACAGTCATCTGCTTTACGACTCGACGATCGAGGAATGTGAAAACATGCTCTGCAGCGAGACCTTGGAGAACCTGCTCACCAAGGACGAATATTTTGTTGTACCGGATATTGACAAGCTGTCGCTGGATGATCCAAAGCAGGCCTATTTTATCAACAAGCTCAAGCAGCAACAGGTGAAGAGCTTTATTTTTGTTCCCCTCGTCGAAGGCGACAAAGTGCTGGGTCTACTGGAAATGTCCTCATCCAAGGTGCGGGAACTCAATTCGGTCAATGCCAACAAGCTCAACTTCATCTTGCCCTTTATCAAAGATAAAGTATCGAAAGCCTTTGCCGAAACTGAAAATCAGATCGAAGCGGTGATCCAAAAGGAATATACCGCTATACACCCGAGTGTTAAATGGCGGTTTCAGGAAGAAGCCATGCATTTCCTCAACGACCGCGCCTTTGGAAAAGACTATGCCCTGCAGGAAATCGTCTTTGACCATGTTTATCCGCTCTATGGGCAGATCGACGTACAGGGCTCCTCAGAATCCCGCAATCAGGCCATCCGTCAGGACCTCATCAATCAGAGCAAGGAACTGATCGCATTGTTCACGGCGATCAACCAAACGCAGCGATTACCGCTCTTTGAGCAAAAGGTCTTCGATCTGGAAAGAAACCTGACTACGCTGCAGCAAGCGCTGCTGACCGATACGGAACAGCTTATGCTCGATTATTTTAACCAGGATATTCACCCTATTCTAGAAAATTTCAGGAAAAACAACAAAAATAGCGTCGCCACCGAAGCCATCGACCGCTATTTTGAGCGAATCAACCTCTCTATCGGCGGTTTTTATGAGGCCCGACAGGATTATGACAACTCCATCACGCTGATCAATAAAAAGCTGGTGGCCATCCTCGACGAAAAGCAGGTGGAAGCCCAAGAATACTTTCCACATTACTACGAGCGCTACAAGACAGACGGTATCGAGCACAACATGTATATCGGGGCCTCCATCGCTCCCGGTCGGAATTTTGAGCTCTACTACCTACGCAATTTACGGCTGTGGCAGCTGCAGGTGATGTGCGCGATGGAACGCGAGTTTAGGCAGCTCCAGCCCGCCCTTCCGCATCAGCTGGAAGTGACCTCATTGGTACTGGTCTTTGCCACCCCCATTTCCATCCGCTTTCGCATGGACGAGAAGCAGTTTGATATCGATGGATCCTATAATGTACGCTACGAGATTGCCAAGAAACGCATTGATAAAGCCAAGATCAAGGGCTCGACGGAGCGCATCACACAAAAAGGCAAACTGGTTGTTGTCTACTCCAATGTACATGAAGAAACAGAATATATGGGATACATCAACCTACTACAGCACAAAGGATTACTCGACGAAAATATCGAGCAGTTTGAGGTGGAAGATCTGCAGGGACTGGTTGGCCTGAAAGCGATCCGTGTGGGATTCAATTTTCAAGATTTGCACTAAAGTAATTCCTGGTGTTCCATCAGGTAGGCCAAGAAGAGTATCATCTAATGATCTGTTTGCGGATACGGCTCAAACTTTTGGGGTTCATGCCGAGGAACGATGCGATATATTGCATGGGTACGTTGTGCAGCAGATCTGGCTGTTCGGCCATGAGCTTGAGGTAGCGTTTTTCGGCCGTAAGCGTGGCTAGCTCTTTCGATCTCTTCTCATTATAACTCAAGGCTTACTGAAACACATACACACTAAAGTCTTTAAATGCAGGCGATTGTGCAGTTAGCATATCGAGGTTTGCTTTAGTGATACGCAGCAGTTCGCAGTCGGTGATGCTTTCCAGGTTTTCTTCGGAACGCGTCTGATTGCTAAAATTCTGGTAAGAGCATATAAATCCCGGGGGACAGTTGATATGTGTCGTCAGTTCGTCGCCTTTATCGTTATAATGAAAAGACGTACAAAGCCCGATACAACGAAATAGAGGTAAGCCGGTACTTTTCCCTCCTCTTCGATGATCTGATGTTTGGCATAGCGCACTGGCTCCATATAGTTCTTACACAGATCAATTTCTGCCTCCGATAACTGGCAGTGTTGTTTGATAAGCTGAATAAACTTTGCGTGCATTGTATCTATTTTATTCGTGCCCCTCACCCTTGCGCTATGTACATTCCTCATGCTTTGAGCGTGATATTGCATCCGGGGAAACGTTTCGTTGACTAAACAAATATACTAAAAGCGATTGACATACTAATAAAATTAGTAAACAAATATCAATTTATTGAAATAAATACTTGATTTGAATCAGGATTTGAAAAAGCAAAGTCACGCTTTGCGAGAGCCTTTTATGAAGCAGTGGATATTGCTTCATAACAAATGAAGCAGCCCGGGGGCTGCGTCATTGAAAAAATAGTCTTTGCGAAATGCCATTTAGGGTTTGCGGTTGCTTGCCCTCACCGGTCTGTCTGGTTTATACTCATCCCTGCCTTTAGACCGCAAATGATATACGTTATCCAAAATTAATTATCTCTTTCGTTACGGTGCAAATGGGGCTGTTTGCCGGTATGTTTCTTGATGAAACTTCTGAAATTTGCGACATTACTAAAACCTATTTCGAAAGAAATCTGCGAAATGGATAGATTCGAATGTCTGATCAAGCGGATAGCCTCCCGGACTACAATTCCAGAAATGAATGCTTTTGCAGATTTCCCGCTATTCGCTGCGCAGAGCTCGGAAAGCCTTCTACTTGTAAGTTTTAATTTATTAGCATAAAAACTGACGGACGTACTTTCACGATAATACTTGTATACCAGAATGTTAAAGCTATTAAAGACGATCTGTTCCGATGAACTGCACAGCTTTGATAGGATCCCCTGAAGAGAGAGCCTGTAATGCCCTTCAAGCAAAATTGACTCGACACAGTGATGAGCGACCAGATCCAATATTTCCGGTCCCTGTACCCGCGCCATTTTTATGCGTTCAATAATAGCCGTATCAAAATAGGCCTGATTTCCCATTTTACCTTCAATCTGTATGGCATTCTGAATGCCATAGAACAATATGGAGTTGAGCATCTTCACGTCGGATTTCGATCTCAGATAAAACGCCGCGGTAAATGATAGCACATAGCCCCCTATTGGCGCATCGTTCATGAATTTGATTCGCTTTCTAGGCCCTACAAATAGTAGCTGTCCGCTATTCAGCGTATAAAACTCCCTATTTACAGCAATGACGATCGGTTCATCTATTTTTATGATGTAATAAGTATCACTTGCTATATCACTTTCGGTTTGTTGGAATTCGGCGAGTGTACAAATCCCAAAATCCTGTAGCCCTATTTCTAGGTCCTTACTATTCATCATCGTCTCGATAAGCGTTTATACAGTTATCAGCACTAAAACCTCCTGCAGATCATCTTCACTTGTCTGAGATCATAAGCTGATCCTATTTGGAACCCACATCGGATTGGAAGCTGTGCTATGTTATGAAGCTGTGCTATGTTATCATGCTCTGTTATCTGTGTATCAAAAGACAGTCAGCTTTGACTGCCTTTTGCTTACACATGTTATCTTGTGGTATACCCGCCATTGGCGAAAATAGTCTGTCCGGTTATCCACCAGCCATCCGTTACCAGAAACTCAATCAGTGGTGCAATGTCCTTAATATCGGTCAGTCCACCCAACGCAGACGCCGACTTGTGATAGGCCACAGCATCTTCAGATTCCTGTCCATAGAAGAAAGGTGTATCCATCGGACCAGGAGCTACCGCCGTAACTGAGATTCCACGCGGTCCGAATTCCTTAGAAGCAGCCCTTGTAAAATGTTCTACAGGAGCTTTCATTCCCGCATACGTCGAATAAAGGCCTGTATAGGCTGCTAATAAAGACGTAACGACAGTACAGATTTTGCCATTATCGTTGATCCGCTTGCCGGCTTCGAGAATAAAAAAATAAGCGACCTTCGAATTAATATCACTCATGCTGTCGTACTCAATCTCTGAAGTCTCCACAAATGGTTTTTTCAGTACTTTACCGACTGTATTGATTGCGATATCAACCTTACCGAACTTTTCTTCGGCTTTGTCGAATAGCGCTTTTATATTTGATAGCTGTGTAAGGTCGCCCTGGACAAGCAGTCCCTCGGCACCAAACGCCTTTACATCCGACAATGTTTTTTCTGCCTCGGCTCTTGTGCTCTCACTATTGTAGTGAATGACAAGCTTTGCTCCTTGTGACGCAAAATCCCGGCTCAACAGTCCCCCTAAGTTTTTCGCACCACCTGCGATCAAAACTACTTTTCCATTTACTTCTTGATTTGCCATAAATTTGAAAATTTGAATCCATCGCCCACTGATTTGCCGTGGACGTGCTGGATTACAGGTTTAGATTCTATCAGCGCTTATTCTGGCCTCTCAAAGCCATTTTACCCCGCTAGAATCTCTCAAACCAAATATCAATAATTGAGCTGCCAATCAAAAAAAACAGGGTTTCACACTGCTATCACACTTATCAAAATAGCAGGTAGTCCCGTGGTTATCAATCCATATGCTTCGATTGCTAGAAAGAGTAGCTAGGTCGAAGTGATTTTCATTAAACAGTTAACTAATCTGATCTGAGGATTCAACAGTTAACTAACCCGATCTGAGATTGGAACGGAAATATAACGTCCGGAAATATCCCCCCCAAAAAAGGACCACCCGTTGAGGTGGTCCTGATTAATTGATTAATTGTATGCGTGAATTATAGCCATTGCGTGAATTATCTCTATTTTACCTGCAGGATCGAACGCTGGTGACTAAAGTTTTCCAGACTAAATCTGCCGTGATATTTTCCCATTCCCGAAGCACCTACGCCACCGAAAGGAAGATAATGCGATCCGACGTGGATCAATGTACTATTGATCTCCGCATCGCCGCTGGTGGTTCTTGCGATCACGTCATCGGCAAATTGCTGACTTTCAGAAAACACATAAAGCGCCAATGGCTTGGGTCTGCTATTAATCTCTTTCAGCACTTCATCGATATTGCTGTAAGTTAAAATAGGAAGGATCGGACCAAAAATTTCCTGCTGCATCACCGCGTCATTCCAGTTGACATCGTCCATCAAGGTTGCTTCAAAATGGCGTGTTTCCAGATCATATTTTCCCCCATAAATAACTTTTTCGGGAGCGGCATTCAGGTATCCCGCTAAATTCCCGATCTGATGCTGACTTACAATCTTACCGATTTTCCCTAAAGATTCGTCGTTGTACGCAGCTTTAAGATAAGATTTCAACTGATCGATAAAGGCGCCCTTCACAGATTCATGCACATACACGTAATCCGGAGCAACACAGGTCTGTCCGCAATTGATCCATTTGCCGGCAGAAATGCGCTGAACGGCTTTTTCGATATCCGCATCATGGTGTACGATCGTTGGGGATTTTCCGCCCAGTTCCAAAGTAAGCGGAATCAGTTGTTCGGCAGCGGCTTTCATAACAATTTTGCCAACATTAGGGCTTCCCGTAAAAAAGATGTAATCAAAAGCAAGGCTCAATAAATAGGTGTTTTCTTCAATAGCGCCCTGAAAAACGGCAACATATTGTTCATCAAAAGCTTCGCTAACAATATCTTCAATCACCTGGGCAACATGGGGCGTGTTTTCAGAAGGTTTGATGATAGCCGTATTTCCGGCCATCAGGGCCCCGATCAGCGGACTGAAAGTCAACTGCACCGGGTAATTGAAGGGACCTATAATATAGTTTACACCGTAGGGCTCATAAATGTACTTACTGATGACTTCCGCTCCCGAAGCATGCGGTTTTGATTTGACATAGGTTGGTTTTGCCCATTCTTCCATATTTTCGATCATATCGTCGAGTTCATCGAGAACAATCTGAACTTCAACGTATTCTGCTTCTGCCCTGCTTTTTCCAAGATCGATATTCACTGCTTCACAGATCGCATCCGTATAACTCGCAAAAACTTTACGGAAATTTTGCAACTGTCTTTTACGGAATGTGATTTCCTTCGTTGCTTGCGTGCCGAAAAAGTCTTTCTGTTTTTCGAATACTTCTTTTATTCTGTTTTTAATTTCTGTCGTCATTTGTTTGTGATTTTATGCATTTTAAAACACACCTAGCGCATAAACTGTTTGTTTTAATAAAGTAAAAGTGTCTAGTGTGTTTTATATCTTGTAGAACAAGATTAAGATGCTTTGATACAAAACAAAGTTAAAATAATTTTATATTGCGCAAAACATAATATTGTCATATATATTAGCTGAAACCTGTATTCATACCGCAGTTTAACGTTATTATTACCCTTGCAGAGTACGTAATTTTGCCCATTCAAAACTGGACTGTAACACCTATTTTAGGCTCATGAATAAAATTTTCTATCTGAAAGATCTATGGCGGACATCAATACCTTTGAAGGGTTGCAACAATAAAACCTCCCTATCCCTGCATTGGGTCAACAGCGAAGGGGTTATAATCTGGGCCAATCAGGCAGAACTTGATCTGCTCGTTTATACTCCGAACATATATTTTTACTTTGATTTAAACATCCCTCTAAATTCCAGTGGCGTCTGGGCGGTTTTCTTTTTGAACAGTTTGCTGAAACTCTGTGCATGCTCAAAACCCAGTTCGTAAGCAATTTCATTTACGGTAAGTTGTGTCGTTGATAATTTCTCTTTTGCTCGCTCAATAAGTTTATGGTGGATATACTGCTGCGTGCTCTGGCCAATGAGCGAACGTAGCATATCGCTTAGATAACCCGCAGACACATTCAACTGCTCCGAAAGAAAATGGACCGTTGGAACTCCCTGAATTACCGAATGATCCTGATCCAGATAATCATCCAGCAGCGCTTCTGCCTTCAGTAGAATATCATTGTTGATATTTCTCCGCGTAATGAACTGCCGCTTGTAAAACCGGTTGACGTAGCTCAGCATCAACTCCACCTGCGAGATAATGACTTCTTGGCTAAATTCGTCTATCCGGTTGTCAAGTTCATTTTTCATGAAATTCAAGATCGCTATCATCGTTTCTCTTTCCTGATCAGATAAATGTAACGCTTCATTCACAGAATAGGAGAAATAGCCGTACTTCCTAATTTTATGGGCTAAAGGGGAACCCAGGAAAAAGTCAGGATGGATCAGCAGCAGATAAGCATAGGTATCCCTATTATATTCTGTGCTACCCACCAATTGATTGGGCGCAAAGAAAAGCATACTTCCTTCATTAAAATCATAATAACCCCTGCCGTACTTGAGTTTTCCGCTGTTTTTTGTTATAAAAGTGATCTTGTAGAAACTTAGGACATCGTATATTGGTGCCATATCGGTATTGAATGGATTATCCTGATTGAAATGGACCAGGCTAATCAGGGGATGCTGCGGTTTTGGCAGGCCAAAAGCTTCGTGACTCTCGGATATAGAAATAAAGCGTTTTAACTTATCCTCTTTCTTTTTCATACAATAAATTTATAAAAAAACCTGTAGCTTATAGCTACAGGTCTTCCTTTGTGTGATTCTACCATGGCACTTGATCGCCTTGTTCTGTGCGATAGGTCGCCGGTCCCGTAAAGCTTCCATTGGGTATATCTTCCGCCAGTGCCACGCGTATCGGTTCAAGTGAGCCTTCCTCCACCGTATCTGTACCTTCAAAGTTATTCAGGGCTGTCGCTGTAAAACCCGGACTTACCAGATGCACCTTAACATTTGTATTTTCCAATTCATTTGCAAGAGAAAGGAAAACACCATTTAAAGCGGTTTTCGAAGCGCCATATACGGCATCAAATCCACTACGGAATGTATTGTCCGGATCTGCATTCAGGGTTAGTGAGCCTAGAGAACTTGAAACGGTTACGATCCTAGATTGTTTTGCATTCCGGAGGAAGGGCAATAAGGCCTGTGTTATGGCAAGCGTGCCAAAGACATTGGTTTCCCAAACCTGGCGCATTTCAGCTATGGATGTGACGCTTGCCTTCTGCGCACTCAGAATTTCCCACATTGTACGGCCGGGGATCCCTGCGTTTGAAATCGCCGCATTATTGACCAGCAAAGTAAGGTACCCAAACTCATTTTCTATTTTACTGACAGCATTCCTGATTGAATTATTGTCGGTAATATCCAGCTGAATGGCATGCGCTTCACCTTCTATCTGATTGGCGGCATCCTTTCCTTTTTCTAAATCTCGTGATCCAACAAACACATGATATCCATTTTCAGCAAGAGCTTTGGCAATCTGAAAACCAACACCTGTATTGGCACCTGTAACTAGGGCTACTTTTATTTCATTTGTCTGCATGTTAAACTTATTTAAATGTAACAGGACAAAGTTCCGCAACTATGGGCGGACAATTGTAGCTGAATTGAGGATATTTCTAACCAAAATAAGGGTAGATTCAGATTCAGATTCAACGGTTGGGCGACTGTACTTTATTTATTAATGTGGAATGATTAATTGCGCGCGGGATACGTTGGCGCTGGATAATCCCTGTCGACATGCATCTGATTGATCAAAATCTCCTTGATCAGGTGATTCATTCGCTTATCATTGACGTCGATTTTTACGATTTTGTGGCTGTAATAGCTGTCGCTTTCAAACTCACTTTCGATTTTCTCGGCGAATGCAGGCGATAATGATTTGTAGTTAAGTACAACTTCGGTTTCCTTTTCTGCTATTTTTTTTAACGTCAAAGTCCAGATTACCCCATATTCCGGAGAGAAAAAGACTTTTCTTGGCGGCGGTACTTTCAATTTTTTATTCTTTAACGTGTACGTATACAGCATATGAATACTTGGTTTGGAAACATCTTTTGCCGCAGCCGTGACCAATTTATGATACTCTTTTTCGTTATCCACAACCGTTTCAATGCTTATCCCCTGCTCCTCGATTTCAAATCGGGCAGTCGAATCTGTACTTCCCAGGGATGTGATTTTCATCTTGCTGTCGACAAACTGGCCGGACATATCCGGGATGGCCTCTTTTACGCGGTCAAAACTTGCAGCTAAACGCATCGGGACCAATTTCGTAGTCAGCGTTTGCGCATGTAGGCTACCCGCTGCAGCAATAAAAAAGAGTATTATACCAACATATTTTCTCATCATGATTGTTTTAATTTAGCGATTTCAAAACGATTAAACTCTGGTCTTGAGACCTAATATTAATGTAAATTACATTTTTTGTCCGTTGTTTTCTGCTACTGTTCGAAATCTGGCTAATCACATTTACAATCCGCTGGATATTAATTCATATTCGCAACAGTTGGCTAATCAGTTCAATAAAATAGCGATACAGCACCGCGGCTAACTATCGTTGAATCGTAGCCACATAGCGCCCAGTTGAATCGTAGCCGTTTAGCGTACAGTTGAACCGTTGTCGCATAGCGTACAGTTGAATTGTAGCCACGTAGCGTATAGTACCTAAAAAGGTGTGATCAAAGCCCGAGCTATAAAAAACTTAGCGTTTTTCCATCGCTTTCATGGCCAGTCCGGCTGCAATACCACCGATGACATACCAAGCAACAGTCATTAACTTCGTACGACTGGTCTTTTTTATGGGTTCGGCATCGAGTCCTGCCTGTTCCGGAATAGTCAATGTTGCGAGCCCTACCACAGTACCGAGCAAGGCTCCTTTAAGCAGTCTATTTTTCTGCCCCCCATAGCCGATAAGCGTATATAACATGGCATTTGATGCCACATCGGCGCCAAATGTAGCTGCTACCAGCGTATTACCTTGGGGTGGTTTAAATCCGGCGAAGCGTACTGTTTTCTTCATCGCCTCCTCACCCACCTTATCCACTTCGGGCGCCTGGGAATCAAATCTTTTGGCAGCGCTGTGCACTATATTGAGGACGAGTGCACCGATCAATCCGCCCAGCATATTTTTATTCAATCCGTTCATAGCTTGTCTTTTTACTTTTTCAATCTTGCTTGTTAAGTTCTCAATCTTGCCGAGCCCATAGATCGACAGGTTATTTTAGAACGAAAAGACCAGAAACCTCAAAGAAGCACCGGTCTTTTCTAACTATTTATCCATCAAATGGATTAATAGAAAGACAAGAGTCAGATTGAAATCGTTTAAAAAAGCTTCAATTATCTTTAACAGAAAACAGCCCTTTTATCTCCGCATGTCTCTTTTCGATCAGAAGAACCGTATGATCGTATTCCTCCTGAACCTTCTGATCCCTAAAGAATGGATGCAGCTCACCTTCAACCAACTTATGCTCGGCAAATTTTACCAAAAGTGATTTGAGTTTCTCCCTTAATCGGCCGATCTCTTCATCATTGAATGTGGCTTCTCTAATCTTACGTCCCACATCCGCATCAACATCCCGCCATTGATCTTCAAATTTTTCCATAATTTAATTTATTTTAAAGTATTCTATTATATACCGAATCAGCCCCCTACCTTCTCTCTCCAATCTCAATTTCTTCGATCCGCTATATATGCCCCCACGCTCCTTTCGGTTTCCACTTTTTACACGTTTATTGCCGCTATTCACATACTTTCACACCTTTTATCGCCCTACTTTTGGATAACAACTTTTTTGCGGGTTGTTATTTAATATAATATTAATGGACACTGGGGCGAAGGGATTCGTTCCAGTATTTTTTTACACCAATCCGCACAAAAAAACAGCTGCTAATGCGCATACGCATCGCTCGCCGTTCGCATTCTTTCACGGTACTGCAGTGGATTGGAACCCGAATGTTTTTTGATAAAATGCCGAAAATTTGACTCTTCTGAAAACCCCATTTCATAGGAGATCTGGGAAATAGAAAGATCCGTATTTTCAATATAACGCAGCGCTTCTTTCAGAACGATGTCGATAATGGCATTCTTTGCCGTTTTATTCCAGACTTCTGTACATAGATTCGTTAGCTTTCTTGGCGTAATATGTAGTTTGTCTGCATAGAATTTGACGTTGCAATTTTCTTTATAATGCTTGTGTACGAGTATGGAAAAACGGTTGGCCATTCCCTGCACTGTACTGTCCGTACCCCTGCTGAGTTCCTTATCGAAATCTGTTTCCCATACCCCTTGTAAAAGGACCGACTCGATGAAGTTGTGCACGATCAGCGAAGTCACCGCGGCGTTTCTTGATGGATGACGTTGGATATTTCCCATGATCTGCATCTTCATCTCTTCCTGTTTTATCCGGCTTTTAACAGCTTTGAGCAATCTTTCACTGTCAAAAAATAGTCCTGAATTGATCAATGTCCTATCCAGGGCCGACCTTTCGTAAAACCGTGAAGTAAAGCGGATCAGATACCCGTTCGGAGTGCCCGATCCACTGAGGGTAAAATCTTTCGCCGGACCAATAAAAATCAGCGTATTGCCTTCCATGCAAAAAGAATCATTCGCCAGGCGGATCTCAATGTCATCAAATGGTACCAGGATAGTGAAAAGATCCTGACCATGATACCAGTGGGGAAACCGCTTCTGCTGCCATTCCTTTAACGGTATAATTTCAAATTCAGCCGCTTTACTGTCCATAAATGAGCTATGCTATGTATCTATCCTTTGCTTAATGGAGATCGGATGTCATCATCAAGCCAATATTTAATTTCGTCCAATGTCATTCTCAGGTTGGTTTTACTGAAAATGAAAAGTGCACCGTTGGCCTTAAACCGTTCAAGTTCGGTGACATTATCTGTGGTCGTATACCCGAATACTTTAATCGATGGAAACCGATCGCGGATATGAAGAGCGGCCTCATGTCCATCCATTACAGGCATATTAAGATCCGCAAGGCATACGTCGGGCAATTCAGTGGTACTTTCGAGTTTTTTCAGGAGCTCCAGTCCATTGCTGCAATTAAAACGCAGGTCAAATGTTTCATTGTTGACAAGCACTATTTTCATGAGCGTCCGCTGAAAGAGACTATCGTCGACAAATGCTATTTTTATTTTTCTTCCGATCTCAGTTGCCATCTTCTCCCTTCTGCAAAATATCCAATGGCAAATAGTCCTGTTCAGTTCCTGCTACAAAAGTAACCTGTATAGCCCCGAAAGCATCCTCCATCTCCACGCTGGTTGCATGAATTGCAGGTGGTATATATTCTCGTTTGGACTTTAATTGATCCTTCATTTGCGATTCTGTTTAAGTTTGAAATATATGCGTTAGTTACATAGTACTGTAGTCCAATTCAGACTACAACTTTTTTTTAATTAACTGATTTATAAAGGATAAAAAAAATGAAATTATCTAGCTAAATAGAATTTGTCATGAAATGAATAGCGATTAAGGTGTAGTTTTTAATAATATTTATTAGATTATTTTTTGTAAGGTAAAATAGTTACATTTGATTATTGGAACTGTAGTCTGAATTGGACTTCTCTGGAAAACTTATATATTTATTTTCAGAAAATTAGATTCAAGTCCAATGATAAATTTCAAATTTACGCTGCTATATTCCTCCCCTTTTTCAACAATATCCCTCACGATCCTTGATGATTCTCAGACGGAACATGTGATCAATACTCCCCTTAAAATTTGCCCGGATTTATGGGATTTAAAAAAACAGCGACCCCACAATATTTACCTCAAAAAAAATAAAAATTTAAATGCCAAGCTCGATAGGCTAAAAATCGGAATCGCCGAATACCTGGCCAATGTCACGGCAAAAAACAGCAAAATTTCGCCTATCAAACTCCGCAAGATAATAAAAGAAAATTGTGATGGCACAAAGACTTGTCGCCCCGCCAACAGCCTTCTAGATTATGTGGAAGCCTATATCCGGAGCCGTGCCCACCTTATTTCTGAACCGACTTCCAAGCGTTACCGGGTATTCCTCCATTTGCTTGAGCGATTTGAAGGCCATCGCAAAAGACACCTTTTGCTGCACGAAGTCAATGCATCCTTTGTCAAAGAGTTCCTTGAATTTGGCGAGCTGGAAGAATACAATAAAAGTACGATCGGCCGCACCATACATTTTGTCCGGACGGTGCTTAATTTTTTGGAAAAAAGAGGGGTCAGAACCTACGTATATGAACTTGAACTTCCCAAGGAAAAAAAAGTCAATCTTTTTGTCACCCTCAGTGAGGATGAACTGGTAAAACTCAAGGAAACGGATGTCCCGCCAAACCTACAGGCAGCCCGGGACTGGCTGATCATCAGCTGCTACACCGGCCAGCGCATTTCAGATTTCATGAATTTTGATATCCAGAACCTCGAGATAATCAAGGGAAAACCCTGTATCTCATTTGTCCAGCAGAAAACGCAAAAAGAAATTCTGCTGCCTTTACATCCGGTACCATTGACCATATTGTCGGGCAATTTAAACGTATTTCCAGAGAAACTTACTGCGCAAAAGTATAATCTGCAGATCAAGGAAGTCGCGGAACTTGCCGGTATCAATAGCCTGGTCAAAGTCCGCAAAAGAAAGGGCTTCCGGGCGGTAGAAATGTTTGTCCAAAAATGGGAAGCGATCACGAGCCACATCGGAAGAAGAAGCTTTGCCTCAAATTTTTACGGTAAAATCCCTACTCCGCTACTGATGGAAGCTACAGGTCACAGTACCGAGCAGATGTTCCATCGCTACATCAGTACCATTGATACCGAGCGGACAAGAACGTTGGGACAGTACCTGGAAGATGCTTATAACGATAAATTCAGGGTAGCTTAATTAGCGATTAGATCCGTAATTCAGTTACAAGTTTCCGTAATTGGGGTAAACATGCTGCAGGCTCTGCTTTGTAATTTTGGGTAACAAAAATAAGAAGCAGATGAAAACAAGAAAATTAGGCACGCAGGGACTTGAAATTCCAATGATCGGCTTAGGCTGTATGGGGATGAGCAGTTTTGCGTCCACTGGCGATATCTACGGCAAGGCCGACGAAAAAGAATCCATAGCTACCATCCACCGGTCCTTAGAACTGGGGGGCAACTTTTTGGATACGGCCGATCTGTATGGACCCTTTGAAAACGAAAGGTTGATCTCCAGGGCCATACGGGGCAAGCGCAACGACTATATCCTCGCCAGCAAGTTCGGCTTTGAGATTGATGATAAGGACCAGGTGACCTGGCGCATAAACGGTCGGCCAGATTATATCCGAAAGTCTATCGAGCGCTCGCTGAAAAACCTCGATACCGATGTGATTGACCTCTATTATATGCACCGCCCCGACCCCAATGTACCCATTGAGGAAACCGTAGGTGCCATGGGCGAGCTGGTCACAGCGGGCAAGGTCAGGTACCTAGGCATTTCGGAAGTCAGTGCCGAGCAGATCCGCAAGGCACATGCGACCTTCCCGATCACGGCTGTGCAGAATGAAATTTCCCTGTTCGGACGCGAAGTAGAGACCAATGGCGTATACGATCTGACACGGGAGCTGGGTATAGGCCTGGTCGCCTACTCCCCTTTGGGCCGTGGATTTATCACGGGTGAGATCAAGTCGCCGGACGATATCCCCGAAGATGATTTCCGCAGGCTTATCCCGAGGTTTCAGGGCGAGCAGTTTTATAAAAACCTCGATCTGGTGCGTGAACTCGAACAGATTGGAAAAGAAAAAGACGTTACCTCGTCGCAGCTGGCCCTTGCCTGGCTGATCCAAAAAGGAATCGTGCCGATACCGGGGACAAAAAGAGTGCGCTATGTGGAGCAGAATATCGCCGCAACAGACATCCTATTGACCGCCGAAGAGCTGCAACGCATTGAGGCTATTCTGCCGATCGGACTGGATACCGGATCCCGCGATGTAAGTATTCCGCTGCAATCTTAAAAAATATAAATGCCATGCGAGCAAAAACCGCATGGCATTTTACTTAAATTAGGCTATTATTTAACAGGCAAAAAGAGCATGTCAAAGAAAGAACCCGTACTGATCAGGATCAATAGTATCGCTGACTATCATGAAGCGCTGCAGTTGCCCAAACCGCAGCATCCGCTTTTTAGCATCACCGATTTCTCCAAAAACAAGCATATACATCCAACGGTCGAGACCACCTTTCAGCTCAACCTGTACTGCATTTCCATCAAAGAAGATGCGCAATGCGTATTGGGTTATGGCCCACATCAGTACGACTTCCGGGAAGGCCTGATGACCTTTTTTAAACCCGGGCAGACGATCAGTGTTGATCCCGATACTGCCCATGCCGAAGTAGGTTATTCCCTTGTTTTCCATCCCGATTTTATCCGCACCTATGACCTGGCAAACAAAATCGGCAGCTACAGTTTTTTCGATTACGAAGTCAACGAAGCACTTTTTCTGTCCGACCGGGAAAAAGAGCAGATCCGAAACATCGGAAAAGGGATCTTAAGCGAATATGACAGTCCGATCGACAGCTATAGCCAGGATGCCATTGTCAGTTTCATCGAACTGCTGCTGGTGTATTCGCAGCGGTTTTATAACCGGCAGTTTATTACGCGTAAGGTACACAATGTACCCTTGGTGAGCCGGTTTGAACAATTGCTAGATCAGTATTTTGAAACCGAAACCGAACGCAAGGGTTTACCGCAGGTGGGCTACTTTGCTGAGCGGCTGAATATGTCGAAAAACTATTTAAGCGATTTATTACGGTTGCAGACCGGTGAAAGTGCGCAGAACCATATCCAGCATAAACTCATTGAAAAAGCGAAAGATCTGCTGTCCAGATCGCAACTTTCTGTTGCCGAAATTGCCTATCAGCTGGGCTTTGAACAGCCACAGTCACTCAATCGTTTATTCAAAAAGAAAACGGAGCTCTCACCGCTGGAGTTTAGACGGAAGATGGCCTCAAGCTAAGATAACATCCTTAAAATTTGCTGTATATTGAGCTGCGGGCCACCATACAGCAGAATTTTTACCTTAAAGGCGATATCGAAGCGATAAATTGCGCCAGATTTCTGTCGCAAAATGCTGATCTGAATGCCTATTTTCAAAAAACCAGTGGTCGCCTTTTTTTACGATTTTTTGATCAATTCCATCAAGCGAAATTGGCAATTCCGTATCGAGCTTTGATAAAGACTTTTTCAACAACACCAGTTGATAATCCTGTCCTTTGTAAGTTAAACGGAACACCTGTGAACGATGTGGTTCCCCGCTTATCCCGTCAATTGTGCCTTGCATAAATATAGATCTTCTAAAATTTTTAAAATACAGCAATTACGCCAATACGAATACGCCAAAAAGTATAAAATCGAGCAAAAATCAGCTTAACGTTGCCTTATTTTTATAACGAATATCAACAAATAATCGTGCCAAAGTCGATGATTTTTCCCCTCTATTGGGAATGATTTTTTTCACATATTTTGATTTCGTCATTTTGGCTACAATCAAGCTCAATTTGGCAACAGGTACCCGATGCCTTCTTTAGACATTTGTGGTATGGAATCAAACAATAACAGCATGCAAAAGACAATTTTCATTACAGGAGCTTCTTCCGGTTTGGGAAAAGCAACTGCCAAATTATTTCAACAGGCGGGTTGGAATGTGATCGCAACCATGCGAAATCCTGAAAATGAAACCGAACTTGCCGGGATCGAAAACATCAGGCTATTAAAATTGGATGTTACCGATCCGGCCCAGATCAAAGAAACTGTAGCAAAAGCGATCGCTATAAGTAACATTGATGTCGTTTTCAATAATGCAGGTTATGGGTTAATGGGTGCCTTTGAAACATTGAGCGACGAAAAAATACTTCGCCAAATCGACACGAATCTATTGGGCGTACTGCGCGTTACACAAGCCTTTATTCCCCATTTTAGAGCACAGAAAAGCGGTTTATTTATTTCGACCACATCAATTGGTGGATTTATGGGGTTCCCGTTACATTCGATGTATCATGCCACAAAATTCGCCCTGGAGGGTTGGAGCGAAAGCATGTCCTTTGAATTGAAAAAATTTGGAATAGCCATCAAAACAGTTGCTCCGGGAGGAATAGCGACAGATTTTGCAGGTCGTTCTTTGGATCTAAACCGAACTTCCGACTATCAGGACATCGAAGACAAACTGTTCGAACAAATGGGTCTGATGATGCAAAATGCATCCACTGCCGAGCAAATTGCCCAAGTGGTGTATGAAGCCGCCACGGACAATAAAGATCAGGTACGTTATCTGGCAGGCGAAGATGCACACGCACTCTATGAAAGACGATTACAAATCGGAAAAGAAGCGTTCAGACAGGAAATTGCAAAACAATTTGAGGCCTAATTTTTAAATCAGCAACTGCCTTGCGAGGCAGTTGTTTTTTGTAAATTTGTATAACAAAAACAGGATGCATAGTATCAATTCCATATCCGAATTTCATCGGCAATTGTCCTTGCCGGCCCCATTACACCCGCTCGTCAGTGTAATTGATGTAGCTGGAATAAAACCCGATGAAAGCGACATCTGGGAGCAGTTCTACGTGAATTTCTACAGTATTTCGCTGAAAAAAGATGTTACTGCAAAAATAAAGTACGGCCAACAATATTACGATTTCGACAAAGGAACAATGAATTTTATTGCGCCCAAGCAGATTCAATCGTTGACGATGGCCGAAATCAGAAAGATGAAGGTCGAATGCGGAAAAGGTTACATGCTCCTATTCCACCCTGATTTTTTGTATACCCATCCCCTAGCCACCAAAATAAAAAACTACAATTTCTTTTCGTATGCGCTTAACGAAGCATTACATCTCTCCGAACGGGAAGAAAAAGACATTATAGAAATTTTTCTTAAAATCGAACAAGAATATCAGCATATCGACAAGCATACCCAAGACATTATTTTGTCCCAAATTGATATGCTCTTGCAATACAGCAACCGTTTCTATGAGCGTCAATTCATTACTCGGAAAGCGGTTAACCATGCGCTGCTGACCCAATTGGAAAAATTGCTGGACGATTATTTCGACAGCGAAGAAACCTTAAAACAAGGGCTTCCAACCGTAGAGTATTTAGCCGAAAGCCTCCATGTATCAGCACGTTATTTAAGCGATTTACTACGTTCCGTTACCGGTAAAAACACACAGCAGCATATTCACGACAAGTTAATTGAAGAAGCCAAGGAACAACTTACGGCGACAAGCCTTTCCGTGGCCGAAATTGCCTATAAGCTCGGTTTTGAACATCCGCAATCGTTCAACAAACTGTTTAAGAAAAAAACCAATGTTTCACCTTTAGCGTTCAGGCAATCGTTTAACTGACAAAACAGTGTAAAATAAATTTTAGTGCGAGTTGTGTGTTACATTTAAAGAAACCTGCGCTCCGGCAAATTGATATGGAATAGTTGATTAACGCGCAGGATACCTCGGCGCGGAATAAATACCGGAGGCTTCAAAAATTCAAAAGGTGTATCTTCCGGTCCATGGGAAATCAAGGATGGCAGAATGACCTTTAACAATCTTTAACTTTACTACCGCGATCTTTCAAATTTTATAGCGTATATTTACATTGTTCTATCGCTCAAGATCGAACGTAATAAATATTAAGCATATCTCTCGAGTAAAAATCCAAATGTCCCAGTCTGTAAAATTCAGCAATGTAAATACATTGTTCTCTAAAACGTTAAAACAAAAAATTAATAACTATTTTCAAAATTCACTTCAGCCAAAAACCGGGAATCGTAAGATCTATCTGAAAGCCGCTATTCTCCTGATCAGCTTTGCGGTATTGTATCTCCTTCTGGTATTTGCACCTTTGCATTGGAGTATTGCAATAGCATTATGTGTCATTTTCGGAGCTAACCTCGCTGCGATTGGTTTTAACATTATGCACGATGCTGGGCACAATTCTTTTTCGGACAATAAAAACCTGAACACTGTGCTCTCCTACTCGCTCAATCTACTGGGCGGCAATATCTACTTTTGGAAGCTCAAACATAATATTGCACACCACACCTATACAAATATCGATGGCGAAGATCACGATATCGAAGTAAAGTTTATGCGTATACACCACGACCAGAAACTTCGGAAACACCATCGCTATCAGCGTTTTTATTTTCCGTTGCTCTATGGAATCTCCTATTTAGCGTGGATCTTTTATCAGGATTATGAGAAATATTTCCGTGGGCGCATGGGACATAAAACGGAGCAATTTCATTTTCCGGTCAAAGAGCGTATTATTTTTTGGGTCAGTAAGCTAATTCACTTCAGCTTATTTGTCATTGTTCCGATCATTTTCGTCGGGTGGCTGCCCACACTTATCGGTTTGCTGATTTCTGGTACTGTATGTGGTATGAGTCTGGCCACAGTATTCCAGCTGGCCCATGTGGTGGAAGAAACCGAATTCAAAACCATTGACCAGTCAAAGGTCGAAGAAGAATGGATGATTCATCAGATTCAGTCCACCGCAAATTTTGCTACGGGCAGCAAGGTACTTACCTGGTTGCTTGGCGGTCTCAATTTTCAGGTTGAACATCACCTTTTTCCAAAGATCAGCCATGTTCATTATCCTGCGCTCAATAGGATTGTGAAGCAGACCTGCAAGGAATATAAAATACAATACAACGAGTTTCGGAGCTTCTGGACAGCATTTAGATCGCATTTAAAAGTGCTGGAGGCCTTGTCAAAATAACCTAGTTATTAGCAAGTCGCTTCATTTCCTTTGTCCCTTCCCTATGGCCTTTATGTGCCATAGAAGTTGGTAGCTTTCAGCAAAAAAGAAAAGACCAGAAATCGCTAAGAAGCCCGGTCTTTTCTAACTATTTATCCATCAAATGGGTTATTATAAGGATAAGATTGAGCTGAACATCGTTTGAAACAAATTCAATTTTCGGTTTGTTGTAGGTAGATCTTATCATTTCTGTCAATTTATCAGGTAAAATTTGACAGTTTTGCTGCAAAAATTTCAGTTTTTTAAGCTCGGCACCTTTTTTGTGAGATTTTTAATACAGTCGGCCGACTGATAGATTTAAATTATTGTTATACTTCATTAAAAGGAGGTTACTATGAAACTTGCAAAAAGAAACTGGAACAATTTTTCACTTTTTTCGCCCATGTTTGATAATTTTAACCGCGAGCTTTTAAACTGGGACAACAAAAATTATTCATCAACAAGTACCACCGTTCCTGCGGTCAACATCAAGGAAAACGCAGATAGCTTCGAAGTGGAGGTCGCCGCTCCCGGCATGGCCAAAGGCGATTTCAAGGTGACCCTCGACGGCAATCTCTTAACCATATCCTCGGCTAAGGAAGAACAAAACGAGGAGCATAAGGACAACTACACCCGCCGGGAGTTCAGTTACCAATCTTTCCAACGCAGCTTCGAACTTCAGAAGGAGGTTGTCGATCAGGACAATATTCAGGCACACTATGAGAATGGTATGCTCCGATTGACAATACCGAAGAAAGAAGAAGCCAAACAGAAAGAACCGCGGATGATCGAAATATCCTAAAGATCCAGATAGCAAATTTTAATGGTTAGCCTCCCACGGAGGCTAACCTATTTTTTTCAGTCTTTAAAACGAAGATTATGAAAACGTCGAATTACTATATTGAATTACAGATGTACAGCCACGGACATTATATCACTATCGCCAGTTTTGACCAAAAAAGCTGCGAAAAGATTATTCATGAATTGTTTGATGAACTGCGCGGTGAGCCTGAAGCCTCAGACAGCAGACGTCTTCGCATCAATCTTCTTCTGAACGACGCTACAATTCAGAGGACACAATTACGATCCATCCACTGTACACTGGATGAGTTGGCCGAGAACACCAAGATTATCATCAAGAAAACCTTCCGCTCAGTAAACTTTGACTGACGGAAGTGCATTGCAGCATACAACACAAGCTATCAGCCTATAGACCATTTAAACACATTCTTTTTACACTATTTTTTTATTTCAATCTTGATTTTTATCAAATTGATTTTTAATTTGGGTGCGGTTTTTCAAAAAGGTAGCTGATACCCAAACCGACATTTTTTAAAAGCTAATATTCTATTTAAATATAAATTTTAGTTATTGGATCATGTTAACAGAATTACTAATTACAAACACAGACCGACGTTTTTCTTTCAGGCCATTTCTTATCGCACTTATTGTGCTGGCTAACAGTTTTTATCTATCGGGGCAAGCCTTGAAGCCCCTCAAATCTGGTTTCGAAGCGAGGCTCATCAATATTGAGGCCCCCAGCAACGAACCCTTTCGTTATTCGGCCACCTTGACCAACGGATCCGCTCAATTGGTTAACTACAGCCTGAATGCCCAGCTACCCGATGGATGGCAGATTAGCTACCGCGTAGAAGGCTCGCAAGTGACTTCCCTTCAGATGCAGCCTAATAAGGCCCAGGAAATCAGCATTGAAATCAGCTGCCCGATCACGGCCAAGCCCGATAAATATAAAATTCCGCTACGGGCCATATCCTCAACCGATACCTTAAAGCTTGAACTCGAAGCAGTCGTCAAAGGCTCCTATGCCCTTGAGTTGACCACCCCCAGTGGGCGGCTGAGCGACGAAGTGGTATCCGGTAGCAGCAAGGAGATTCTACTTAAAGTCAAAAACACGGGCACCCTGCCACTCAATGCCTTGGAACTGACGTCCCAATTACCCAGCCGATGGGAGGCAAGCTTCGATCCGTCGAACATCAAACAGCTCGAAGCAGGGAAATCTATTGACGTCAAAGTCAACCTAAAAGTTCCCGACAAAACTATTGCCGGTGACTATGCTTCCAAATTTGAGATCAAATCATCCAATAGTAGCGCCGACATTTCATTCCGTATGATTGTGAAAACTTCTTTGCTTTCTGGCTGGATCGGTATGCTTGTCATTGTATTGGCCATTGGTTTGGTGTATTTTCTCATCCGCAAATACGGCCGCAGATAAGGGCGCTACAAAAAGATTATCATGATGAAGGATCCTATCATTCAATTGACAGGCCTGACAAAAAGCTACGGCAAAGTAACCGCTGTAGATCAGTTGGACCTGCACATTTATCCCGGAGAGATCTTTGGCCTGCTCGGCCCCAATGGTGCCGGCAAGACAACCAGCATCCTCATGATGCTGGGCCTGACCGAACCCACTTCCGGCACAGCCTATGTCTGTGGTCATAATGCTACGCGCAATCCGATCGCCGTGAAACGAAAAGTCGGCTACCTGCCCGACAATGTAGGTTTCTACCCGGATATGACGGCCCTGGAAAACCTAAGCTTTATTGCCAGATTAAATGGTCTTTCGGAATCCTATGCACAAGCTTCTGCAAAAGACATGTTACATGTGGTGGGGCTCGAACGGGAAATGCATAAAAAAACGAGCGCTTTTTCTCGCGGTATGAAACAACGTCTAGGCTTGGCCGAAGTGCTGATCAAGGCTCCCGAGGTTGCCATCCTTGATGAGCCTACGCTTGGCATTGATCCCAAGGGTGTTGACGAATTCCTTGAGCTCATCAAGCAGCTCAGCAGGGAGCATAACCTAACGGTACTGCTTTCTTCACACCACCTCCACCAGGTGCAGCGTGTATGCGATCGGGTGGGTATTTTTGTTGGCGGAAAATTACTGGTTGAAGGATCACTTGAAATCCTTGCCCATAACCTGCAGCAGCAGAAAGGCATCAGTACCGTCATTACCCTTGACCATGCCCAGGGCGATACCAAACGGTTTGCAGAAGCATTAAAGGCCCTGCCCGGACTCCGTGATCTTAAGGTGGACGGATTTACGATCGAATTAAAAACAGACAGCGATACAACAGCAATGGCTGTACGCCTGCTGGTAAACAATGGCGCCGATATCGTTTCCGTGAGCCGCAACGACTACCAGCTCGACGATATTTATAATACATATTTTGAGAACAGCATAACTACAGATAATGCCTATGAAAAATCCAAGGGTTTCTTCAAAAGATACCAATAAACGGCCATCCTTTCCGATGCAGGTGCTGGTCCGCAAAGAAATTGCGGCACATATCCGCAGCTGGCGTTTTATTATACTGATCCTGCTCATCGTACTGACTTTCGGCGCATCCCTATACGTTTCATCCATAGGGCTGAAAGACGCTGTCAGCAATATGCGCGATCCTGATCAGTCATTTCTCTATCTCAAGCTACTGACCACAACGGATAATTCCATTCCGCCATTTCATGTTTTTTTAAACTTTCTAGCGCCACTTTTGGGCATAGCCTTGGGTTTTGACGCCGTCAATGCAGAATACAACAACGGTACACTCACCCGTTTGCTGGCGCAGCCAATTTACCGAGACAACCTGCTGTTCGCCAAATTTCTGGCGCCACTGGCCGTGGTGGGTACATTATTTGTTGCGCTGGTCATGCTGATGATCGGTGGCGGTCTCCTCGGTACAGGTGTCCGGATAGAACCCCAGGAGTTGCTGCGTATCTTCGGTTTTACCTTGATCAGTGTGCTCTATGTCGCCTTCTGGCTGAGCCTTTCCATCCTGTTGTCGATCCGCTTTCGCCAGCCGGCCACCTCAGCACTTACCGCGATCGGCATCTGGTTGTTTTTTACGGTATTCTTTCCTATTCTGGTCAATCTGGCAATACGCCCTTTTTTACCTAACCCCAATTACATTTCGGAGCAGGAGTACATCGGCTATAATGAGCTCATCTTAAATCTGCTCCGCTTATCACCGAGTCAGCTCTATACCGATGCCACCACTACCCTATTGATGCCCTCGGTACGCAGCTTAGGTCCCATTTCCATGGAACAGATGGTCGGTGCCATCCCCGCACCACTTTCCTTTCGGGAAAGTTTTCTGATGGTGTGGCCACAGGTCAGTGGCCTCTGTGCAGCCATGATGATCTGTTTTGCCTGGTCCTATTACATTTTTATGCGAAGGGAAATCAGAAGTTAAGCGTTTCCACCAAAGCAGCTTGTCAGAACTGCTTTCACAAACTGTAAGGCGCACGCTTCCGTGCGCCTTTAGTATTTCCTTTTCGCTCGCTCTTTTCGATCATTTAGCAAGCACCCTATTCACGTAGCCTATAGGTGGGGATGGTACAAGCACTCTCTTCAAAGGCTCCAATGCACTGGAGCTGACCGAAGCCAGGGCACAGCCAAAAACGCTACACACATGATGTTGCAATTAAAGTTTTGCTTACTGAAGAAATAAAAGATCAATAGCGTGCGTCTTGCTGCATTAGAATAAAAACACACCAAATAAAAACAAATTAGACTGCATTTTGGTATATTTGTATACACTAAATAACAATTGAACTTAACAAATCAGGCTATGAAAATTCTATTGACCGGAGTGACGGGGTATATTGGAAAACGTCTTTTGCCTGTGTTGTTAGAACAGGGACATGAAATTATTTGTTGTGTAAGAGATAAGAATCGTTTTGATACCTCGGCAATCCCGGGGCATGTTCAAGTTGTTGAAGTCGATTTCCTGGATAACGAAAGTCTGAAAGAAATACCACTTGAAATTGATATTGCTTATTTCCTGATCCATTCCATGGCGACGCAGTCCGGTGATTTCCAGCAAATGGAAGCGCAATGTGCGACCAACTTCCGCAACTTTATGGAAAAAACCTGCGCACAACAGATCATTTATCTGAGCGGAATAATTAATTCAGATCACTTATCGAAGCATCTCGACTCGAGAAGAAACGTTGAAAACATCCTGGCCAGCGGGCGGATTCCGATAACCACCTTGCGGGCCGGTATCATCGTTGGCTCGGGAAGCGCATCTTTCGAGATCATTCGGGATCTTGTGGAAAAACTTCCGGTTATGATTACGCCCAAATGGTTGCAGACGAAATGTCAGCCTATCGCCATACGCAACGTGATCGAATTTATGATCGGTGTTATCGCCAACCCGCATACCTTTAACAAAAGCTATGATATCGGCGGTCCAGACATCCTTAGCTATAAAGAGATGCTGCTGCAATATGCTGCCGAACGAAAACTGAGGCGAAAGATCTTTGTTATCCCGCTCATGACGCCGCGGCTTTCCTCCTACTGGCTCTATTTTGTTACCTCGACGTCCTATAACCTAGCCAAAAATCTGGTCGATAGCATGAAAGTAGAAGTGATCTGTAAACCCAATAATCTGGCGGAAGAACTCGGTATTATGCTGATCAATTACAGGAAATCCATCCAATTAGCATTTCAAAAAATTGAAAGCGACAATGTGGTGTCCAGCTGGAAAGACGCACAGACCACTCATATTTTATCGGGCGGACTCACCCGGTTGCTGGAAGTGCCCAGTTATGGTTGCTTTAGGGATGTCCGCTCGGCTCCCCTCCACAATAGTGAAGCATCATTGACCAAAATCTGGTCCATTGGAGGAAATTCCGGCTGGTATTATGGCAACTGGCTCTGGAAAATCCGTGGATTCATGGATCAATTGGTCGGCGGAGTGGGGATGCGAAGGGGACGAAAAAATAAAAGCGATCTGGCTGCAGGTGATGCACTTGATTTTTGGCGCGTACTGATCGCCGATAAAAAGACAAAACGATTGCTGCTCTATGCCGAAATGAAACTCCCGGGAGAGGCATGGCTAGAATTTAAAATCGAGAATAATATCCTGCTGCAGACCGCGACCTTTAGACCCCTGGGCCTTGCCGGAAGGCTCTATTGGTATGCCGTATGGCCTTTTCACGGCTTCATATTTAGGGGCATGATTAATAGAATAGCTAAACCTTAAAAATAAAAATTCATAAACGATGATTTATAATGAGAACGCAATTGCTGCATTTGAAAGAAGATACAGAGCAAATTTTATAAACTCGCTGGGCGGCTTTAAAAGCCTGGTATTGATCGGTACAAAAAACAGGGACGGAAGTGAAAACCTTGCCACGTTCAGCAGTTTGTTCCACCTGGGCGCAGATCCGGCACTCTGTGGCATTATACTTCGGCCGGCGACAGATTTTAGCAGCACCCTGGATAATATCCTGGAGCAGAAATGGTATACGATTAATCATGTCTCATCCGAATTTGTACATGAGGCACACCAATGTAGTGCAAAATATCCTAAAGATGTTAGCGAATTTGAACAGGTTGGACTTAGCCCTGAATACCTGGAAAATATTCCGGCCCCTTTTGTTCAAGAAAGTAAAATAAAATTCGCCTGCAGCTTTGTTCAGAAAACAGCTATTGAGCTGAACGGTACAACATTGATCATCGGCCAAATAAAAACAGCTTTCGTGCCCGATAACTGTTTAAAAGAGGATGGTTATATCGATATCGAAGTAGCCGGAACCGTGACTTCTAGCGGTCTTGACAGCTATCATACCACAAGCCGGATTGAACGATTACCTTATGCGAAGCCTTAAGCAACTTTTCGCAAGGATTTTCATAAAGAAAGCACACAGTTCGGCTTTCTTCAAGACTTTACTTCCCAGAGCGGAAGATAATGTGTTACGCTATAGAATGTATTCTTTATCTTTGGTCTAATGGACATCAAGAAAAAATTTGGCAGTGCCTCATTTGGCGAAGACCTCATCTTACAGGCACTGAGCTGTTCTCCCGAGCCGACGTCGATCTATACCGGCCCAGAAATGACTATACAGTTCGCCAATGAGGGCATGCTTTCCGTGTGGGGCAAAGACGCATCCGTTATCGGTAAAGCACTTATCAGTGCTATTCCCGAACTGGAAGACCAGCCGTTCTTAGCTATTCTGCAAGAGGTTTGGCGTACGGGTAAATCCTATTCCGTTAACGAGGCACCAGCCAGACTCATTAAAAACGATGTTCCGGTGACTGATTATTTCGATTATGAATATAGAGCCCTATTAGACGAAAACAATAAAACCTGGTGTATTTTAAACACTGCCCGCAACGTTACTTTAAGAAGGCAGCATCAGCAACAGATTCGGGAAAAAGAAAAAAAGGAACAAGGGCTGATGGAGGAAATGGCGGCAACGCTCGAAGAATTGACCGCTACAAATGATGAGCTCAACAGTTCCTTACAACTTCTGGCAGAAAGCCGTGAACAAGTGCGGACAATTATTGAGCAGGCACCTGTTGGCATAGCGATGCTTAAGGGTCCGGAACTTATTATTGACATAGCGAATCCGACCATATTAAAAATATGGGGCCATCAGTTAGCCGATGTGCAGGGCCGGCCCCACGAAATCGCAAGGCCTGAACTGCAAGGCCAGCCCGTGAACCAGTGGCTCCGGGAAGCGTTCGAAAAAGGCGAACGGAAAACAAACAACGAACTCTCCATATTGCTGCGTCACAATGACGGGCTGCGGGAGGCTATCGTAAACTCGATCTATCAACCTATTTTTTCAACTGACAACAAAGTCACTGGAATTCTGATTATTCTTGAAGATATTACCGACCAAATCCTTGAACGGCGGAAAAGTGAAAAAGATCAACACATGCTGTCCATGGCTATTGATGCCGGAGAGCTTGCGACGTTCTATTATGAGCCCAAAAATAATCTGTTCTCCGGAAATGCGCTGTTAAAATCATGGTTTGGTTTAGCCGATAAGGATCAATTGGATTTATCCGCCGCTATTTCTTCCATCGTAGAAGAGGATCGGGAACGTGTAATAGTTGCCATAACTGATGCACTAAGTGAAGAGTCGGATGGCAATTACTTTATTGAATACCGTATTTTCCATGCGCAGTCCCCGAACGTTAGACTCGTGCAGGCACGTGGTAAAGTATTTTACGATGCCAAGGGAAAAGCAGTAAGTCTGAACGGTACTTTACGGGATATTACCGAACAAAAAGCTGAGGAACAGCGGAAAAATGATTTCATAAGCATCGTTAGCCACGAACTGAAGACACCCTTGACCTCTATAAACGCCTATCTTCAATTGATGCAGCGTCAGGCATTCCTTACAGCAAACACGAATTACCAAGACATTACAATGAAATCCCTTCGACAAGTTCGAAATATGAAGAACTTAATCAATGGATTCTTGAACATCTCGCGATTCGACTCCGGCAGAATGATGATAGAAAGAGAAGTGTTTG
The DNA here is from genome assembly GCF_007830445.1 of Sphingobacterium siyangense. GTDB lineage: Bacteria > Bacteroidota > Bacteroidia > Sphingobacteriales > Sphingobacteriaceae > Sphingobacterium > Sphingobacterium siyangense. The sequence continues at coordinate 423,007 of NZ_VLKR01000001.1, forward strand.
ATCTGAAGGAATTATTTGCTGAACTTGAAGATGAATTTAAATTGAGGATAAACACCCATCAGATTGTCGCTGACCTGACGCAAAGTCTATCCATTGCTGCTGACCCGAATAAAATTTCGCAGGTAATCCAAAATCTTGTGGAAAATGCGGCCAAATATTCGCCGATAGGAACCCAGATTACATTTGGCTATTTGCCCACGGCAAATCAGGAAGTAGAGATTTTTGTCAGTGACGAGGGTATGGGTATTGCCGAAGAAGACCGGGATCAGATATTCGAGCGATTTTACAGGGCAGGAAAAGATAGAGTCGGAACAATCTCTGGATTTGGCATAGGACTTTATCTCTGCCGTGAAATTGTAGAACTGCATAACGGACACATCGCTGTGGAGAGCAACTCGGCCGGAGGAACCACATTTAAGGTGCAGCTTCCCGCCCAGTAAGGTAAACATTAAAAGTTTTTTTCTTCGGTTCTTCGCCAAACACATACGCGGACATATCTGTTATTTAATTGCCTTTAAATGACTTTTCTTTTTTACGATAGGCTTACTTTTGTCGCAAATGTTTCCCGTTCGGGATTTAAGAAGAGCAAGATGAAGAAAGAATCGCGCATCATATCGCTCATTGTAGGTGGCACTTTACTTATGGAGATGCTCGACACCACAGCGATATCGACAGCCTTACCCAAAATGGCACATGATTTTGAGAGTGATGTTGTACACCTCAGTGCAGGTATTACCTCTTACACCGTCATGTTAGCTGTATTTATTCCAATCAGCGGCTGGATTGCCGACCGCTACGGCGCAAAAAAAGTTTTCAATTTGGCGATTATCGGATTTATACTTTCTTCAATCGCATGTGGACTGAGTACCAACCTAACATCTTTCGTTATTGCACGTATTTGCCAGGGTACAGCCGGAGCCCTCATGGTACCGGTGGGACGTCTTATTGTACTCAAGCACACCGAAAAGAAAGATCTGGTTGAAGCGATCGGTTATATTGCCTGGGCTGGGTTATTAGGCCCTATTATCGGCCCAGTGCTGGGCGGATTTTTTACAACCTATTTTAGCTGGCACTGGATTTTCTTTATCAATATACCCGTCGGTGTATTTGCGCTGTGGGCCGTGCATCAATTTATTCCAGCGATGGATTCCGAAAATAATCGTCCCCTTGATATTATCGGTTTTTTTATCAGCGGTATCGGTCTTGCCGGAATTATGCTGGGAACTGAAATGATCGGCGCAGCCCAAGGCGATTATACAAAACCAGCGGCGACCATTGTGGCAAGCTTTGCGCTGATGGCCGTTTCGATCTGGCACTCCAAACGCATTAAGTATCCGTTGATTGATTACAGTATTCTGAACGTAAAAACCTTCCGGATTACAGTATATTCAGGCTCCATTACCCGTATGGTCATCAATGTTGCTCCTTTTATATTGCCCCTTATGTTACAGCTGGGTTTTGGACTGAGCCCTTTTCACGCCGGACTCCTCTATATGGCCAACATGTTCGGTAGTATGAGCATGAAACCGGTGGCCATGTGGATAACACGCAGATTTGACTTCCGCAAGGTCCTGATCGGCAACGGTATTATTTTAACACTGGTAACCGCCGGACTCTCCCTGCTTTCCATACAAACGCCGATCTGGCTGGTGGCAATTGTATTCTTTTTCTCGGGCCTTACACGCTCGCTCCAATTTACCAGCCTAAATACCCTGGCTTATGCAGACGTACCAAACGAACAGATGAGCAATGCAAATACGCTGTACAATACGGCACAACAAATGGCACTTGGTATGGGTATCGCCCTAGGTGCAGTAACGCTACACCTGGCAAGCAGTTATTATCAGGATACGGTTTATCAGATGCGGGATTTTAGCTTGGCCTTGCAGTTAATTGCTGGCTTATCGCTGCTATCCCTAATCGAGTATTTCAAAATTAAACCAAGTGACGGAGCCAATTTAAGGGGTATCTCAATTAAGAAAGAAGTTCAGAACGCCGCTTAGTGTTTTTAAATATTAGGTAGGCTTTTCGGTATTAGGTAGGCTTTTCGGGCTGTAGCCAAACTTTTTTTTAAACGCATGGGAAAAATGCGACAGATCTTCAAAGCCCAGATCAACAAAGATGTCCGAAGCAGCCCGCTTTTCTTCTTTTAGCAGATAATGTGCTTCGTCCAGTCTTTTTTTCAAAATCCATTGATGCGGCGATGTTTGAAAGACTTTTTCAAAATCGCGCTTAAATGTGGCGAGGCTCCTGCCTGTGAGCCAGGCAAAACGGTCTAAATTAACGTTATACCTGTAGTTCTGATTCATAAAGGCTTCAAGGTCTATTTTATGCGGTTCAGAAAAATCAAACAGGATATTTTTGAGCGCTGGTTTCGTTTGCAGGAGGATCAACAAAAGTTCCTTGATTTTCAGGTCGGTGAGTGATTTATTATTCAAATTGCTTTGGAGAAGGGCCTTCAGCGACACGATAAAATTTTCAAGAACCGCATTGACATCAATTTTAACCAGCGCTTCTGTTGGCGTTGAATGTTCGGATTTCAGCTGATACTCATTCGCAAAATTCTTTAGCGTTTCGTCGCTCAGGTAGATATTCAGACTTTCACAGGCGCCGTTTGGTGGTGGAATTTTTGCAAATTTCACCAGCTGGTTTTTTCTGATGAGATGAAAATCGCCCGGGTTCGCAGTATGCTTGTCTTTATTGTCGGACAACATAAAACTTCCCGACAGCTGATAAGAAATCGTATGCTGAGCCACAAAATTTTCCCCTTTTCTGCTCACCTGGTGGTAACAGGAATAGACAATATCCGAATTTTCTATCATAAGACGATCGATCAAGACAAAGCGCCGTTCGTACGACAACGCTTTGTCAAATGTATAAAAATTTAGCTTAGTACGGCTTTGATTTCAAGGTAAGGTTGCAAACCATATACGCCATATTCCCGTCCAATGCCCGACTGCTTGAATCCGCCAAACGGAACCATCGGGTCGTGACTGAATCCATTGATACAGATCCGCCCAGCATCGATCTCTTCGGCCACACGTTTTGCCCTTTCGCTATCCGCCGATGAGATGTAGGCTGCTAGTCCATAAGGCGTATCATTGGCAATTTCTATGGCTTCCGCTTCGGTTTGATAGGGAATAATACACAAAACGGGACCAAAAATCTCTTCCCGGGCAATGGTCATCGCATTGCTGACATTTGTAAAAATGGTGGCTTTCACAAAATTGCCCTCTTCCAGACCTTCAGGTTTTCCCAATCCGCCGGTCAACAAGGTTGCCCCTTCCTCGATACCCGTTTTAATATACTGCTGTACTTTATCAAACTGCTTCACACTCACCATCGGCCCGATGTTGGTATTGGCATTTTGTGGCAGACCGACAACCATACTTTCCGCAGTGGCCTTTGCTATAGCATTTACCTGATCCAGCTTGTCCTGTGGCACGAGGAGCCTTGTCGGCGCTATACAGGCCTGGCCACTGTTCATATAAGCGCCGTATACGGCCATCGGAATTGCTTTATCGAGGTCTGCATCATCCAGTATAATATTCGGCGATTTTCCACCCAGTTCGAGCGTGATGCGTTTCATGGTATCGACCGCTTGTTTAGCGATGGATTTTCCGACGGCTGTAGAACCCGTAAACGATATTTTGGCAATTCCGGGATTCTCGCTCAGTTCCGTGCCCACCACATTTCCGAGACCCGTTACCACATTGATCACACCTTTCGGTAAACCGGCTTCGTGAAAAGCTTCCATCAACACATTCGTCTGCAAAGCACTCATTTCACTGGGTTTGACGACTACGGTACATCCTGCCGCGATTGCGGTAGCGACTTTACTGGCCACCGAACTGTTGCTGGCATTCCAGGGCGTAATGATAGCGACAACACCCACAGGCTGAAAGCGTACCGATGCGGCGTTAATTGTCCGTTCAAATTCAAAGCTTTTAAGCACTTCGATCATGCTGTCAAACCAGGCTCCGGTATGCGCGTTGCTCATGCTGACAAATTGATGCGTTCCGCCGTATTCTTCGATCATCACATCGATAAAATCCTGCTTTCTCTTCTCAATCGCCGTTTTCAATTTTGTTAAATAACCGATACGTTCCGAAACGGTGGATTTTGAAAATGTGCGGAAGGCAGCTTTTGCCGCTGCAATGGCATTCCTTGTGTCGGTTACATCGGCTAAAGTGACTTCACCGATTTTTTGATTCGTAGACGGATTGATGAGCTCATAAATTTCCGTTCCGTGCGAGCTTACAAATTCCCCGTTGACATAAATCCTATTAACTGTTTTCATTTTGTTCCTATTTATAAAGCAAATTTAGTGGAACCATCTCGACTCAACTTGGCAAAAAAGCTCAATTATACTTTGCAAAAAAGCTCAGATCCGACAAATGCGCATACTCGGTTTATAACAATGCCTTTGGATAAACACTGCCTCGGCAAAGGCCTTGTCTACCCGCAAGAATAATTCAAGGAACGTCATCTGATTGTTTTTCAAAAAAGTCAGAGATACAGCATTTTAGGCTATATCCGTTTGATCTTTATAATAGCAGAATTTATCAGTTCAGTGGTATAAGTTGGTCCCAGCCCTTATGCCGCAGATTATGTACGTTATCCAAAAAATCTTTTAACTTTTTTTCTTTTCGCATCCATTCTGTTACCAGCAGCAGGTTTCCGATCTCCATCGCCGTCATCTTCAACCTCAGACTTTGAATCACCTCCTTACGAAACTCCAGTTGAGTCGCGTTAGGCGAAATTGGAAAACGGATATGCATCATATTCACCCTACAGGTGCTACTTATACGGAAAAACCATTTGTCAAGTCCTCTAGTTTCTAGCTCATGCAAGAAACGATCGGCTTCTAGCCGCGTACCATCAATCTGTACAACTTCTTTTTTTCCTTTTTTAGAAAAATAAAAAGGGACATCAAACATACGAACAGCATCTTTCTGCAATGAACTTAGATCGAATCGAGCTTGGAGGTAAAGCACATCATAGAGTGATCCGATTGGAATACTTTTATCCAATGCGCTTGGAGGCAGTATGGTGACCACTTTTTCTACAGGAACTATTTTTTCTGGTAATAGATCGCTGAAAAGCGCCACTGCATTTGTTGGCGTAAGCCACCATAATTGGCCTCCAATAAAAACATAGCTTACATAGGCCAAGCATCCTGTAGCAATAAAAGGTATATAATGGAATAAATAGTTTATAAAAAGCATATACGTACTACCGCTACGTACAAAAGCGATTAAAAAGATAAAGCAGAGGTATAGCATTAAAACTGCTAAGGATGTGGACAGAATAGCCCATACCAGTTCTGATTTTGGTAAACTATTGGTCTGCACGCGTCCTCTTCCAAATAGTTGCAATTGCGGATATTTTTTCTGCCAATAAATCCACAAAACTTTCAATTGAACACGAATGAGCAGCGCAGCAACGACTATTGCCAAAGCAAATGCCAACGTCCAGGTCCAATACGCTGGCATCCAAATTCTATTTAATTTAAATCCATTGTTTCCAATTAGATTAAAAATCAAAGAGACGAAAAAACTCTCTACGAATAATTTTAACATTTTCATATCATTCCATCAAATACTGTTATTAGACTAAGGTTTATATTGTTTGAACATCTAATTTATTAAAATTAATCAAGTATTAAGCAAAATTTAATCTTCAAAAAGTAGATTATCCTCCAAAATCCCGGAGGTTATTCTTTGGCATTCGCTTAGGTAATCTTTAAAATAAATATTTGCCAAAAGAGAACTTTTATGAAAGAAAACTTAGACGATGTCGGTTTGACAGCTAAAGTTGCCACACTTCTCGCGCTACCTCGGGTAGATCGCGCACTAGCGCTGCAGCTTATGAGAGATAATTTTGTGGACTGGATGGAGCACAACTTTAACCTAAGCTCCAATCAGGCGGATAAACTTAACCAACTTCCCGCTGAGCTTAGTCAAAAACTTGGCATTGCGATCAGCAATTACCTCATGGAGGGCCATGTACTTCAAGTTCGAAAAGACGAAAAGAAAGTTGAGCAACCAGATTTCACAGAGCTTTGTATATACGGGGTCGACGAATGGCTCGATGGAGGAACTGAAGCAGAGGCGACTCCCCTGTATATACGGATTTCATACAAAAACGCCTAGCCTTATTATGTATGCCAGCCATTTTTCGAGGCTGATTTCATGATAGTTGCCGCTTTTAGCTGAAGCTATTTTTCTATTCTTGATTAGTAAACAAGCGTTTCTTTATAGAATACAATGAAAGCAATGAAAGGCCCAAAAGGACCTTTCACACTTTTTGGAGATAAAGATGTATACTTATTTTTCCAAAGGCAGCTTGACCCCCTCTTTGATTTCGTCATTGGCATGCAGCAAGATCTGATCACTGCTGTTTAGCTTTCCAAAAACTTCGGTAGAATCATGCGTGGATACCCCTTCTTTGATATCCACAAAATGTGTCTTGCCATCTATGAGCTGGATCACATACTGCCTTTCTGTAGAACGCACGATACTATTGGAAGGTACCAATAACGAATTGGCTCCGGCAGACAATGGAATATCGACCTCACAGTATAAACCGGGTTTGAGCTTATTATCCGAGTTTGCGACATCGACCTCTATTGCTTCAGACTGCATGGCGCCCAACGAATTCGCCGAACGGGCTATCATCCCTTCAAACACCTTATTCGGGGTATTATTAAAACGATATGCAACCTTTTTCGAGAGGTCTACTTTATCGACATAGGTCTCGGGGATCTGCACTTCCAACCGTAATTTATTGAGATCCTGCAGAATCAACAGAGGTTGATCATTGCCTTTTCCCGGTCCGACCAGTGCTCCTTCGGAGATATTACGCTGTACAATCACACCATTGAATGGCGCTTTGATGTTCAGGTACGATTGCAACATTTCAACTTCTTCCACATTTGCTTTTTCCGACATGGCGACTGCTTCGTCAGCTTTCATCTTCGAGAGGGCATTGTCCAGATCAAGCGGGGATACTGCGCCTTCCTCCTGTGCGGCATTTTTGAGTCTTTTATATTTATCCTTACTCGCAGAAGCGGTCTCCTGTGCCTGTACAAAACGTGAATGTGCGGCCTGAACCGCTGCGAGCATTTCTGGCGCCTCCAGCTGCATCAGCAGCTGCCCCTTTTTAACAACTGTACCTCTATCCACAAAGATATGCTTAACAAAGCTATTCATCTTGGCATAGATATTTACTTCATTAAAGGGTTTGAGCTTACCGGGTAAACGCACACTGCTGGACATGACTTTCTCTTGTATGACTGTTGTCTGATAGGTACTGGCCTTAGCCGGATTTTTTGGCGTCAGGTCAATCGGCTTTTCGGTTTGACCGCAAGCGAAAAGTAAGCCTGTCAGTAGTAGTAAATAGCCTATTTTTTTCATCCGTTTTATTTTCATATTCATTACTCAATTGTGTCTTTAAGGCATCACTGCCATGGGCGATTTTATCTTTAAATACGATTCTCTTCCTGTTGCATAGCCACTTCCATCTTTATCGCCCTAGTTTATACTGCTGGGTTTAAATTCTGAAAGAACACTACATTTTTTTTAGTTAACACTATACTTGTCTTTTTCCACCAGTAACTTTTGATGATCGGGCTCGTCCTGCGGCAATAGTGATTCGGAATCGAACGTGGATTTTTCCTTCATCCACACAAACAGGAGCGGCAGGATAAAAAGAGCAGCAAATGTGGAGGCAAACAGACCGCCGATCACGGCCCGGCCCAATGGTGCCGCCTGCTCACCCGTCTCCCCCATTCCCATGGCCATAGGAATCATTCCGGCAATCATTGCCATACTGGTCATCAGGATCGGACGTAGCCGCGTTGTCGCGCTGGCCAGCGCCGCCGTCCTGGCATTACGGAAATCCAATCGCAGTGCTTCCGCATTGGACACGATCAAAATAGCGTTGGCTACGGAGACACCGGTAGACATAATCATACCCATGTAGGATTGCAGATTGAGCGTCGACCCTGTGAGCAATAGCATCGCCAAGGATCCAAGGATCACTGCAGGAATAGTCACCAATGCGGTCAGCGAAAGCTTCACACTCTGATAATTCGCTGCCAGTAGCAGAAATATAACAACAACTGCACAGGCAAGCCCCAACTGCAAACTACCCATGGTATCGAGCAATAGTGTCGACATCCCTTTCATTTCTACCACGACACCGCGCGGTGGAGCCTGGAGTTCACGAATAGCCTGTTGCACATCCGCTGTTGCTGTGCCCAGGTCTTTCTTATGGATATTTGCCATCACGGTCAAATACCGCCTTGGCCCATGCCGGTCATACTCACCTGGTAGATACTGTGTATTAAAAGTGGCTATATCGCCCAAGGTCGGTGTGAGCTGTCCTTTCACCAGTGGAATTTCGCGCAGCTCGTCCATGGTATTCATCACATATTCAGGCACCTGCACCTGTACCTGATAGGTATAGGTATTGTTTTCATCGAGCCACTGGATCTTCTGCGTAAACCGGCTCGAGGAAGTGCTGGCCGTTACCGATCGAGCAATATCATCCATCTGCAGACCAAGCTGGGATGCTTTGAGCCGGTCGATGGCAATGGAAATGGTTGGCAGCCGCAGCGGTTGCGCGATCTGCACATCCCGCAGATAATCGATGTGCCACAATGCGCTGACAACCTGATCGGCATAGACCTTCAGTTCGTCCATTTTCTTTCCGGCTATGCGCACCTCGATCGGCGTTGCAGCGCCCTGGCTCATAATCTTTTCGGTCATATCAATAGGCTCAAAATTAAGGCGCAATTTGGGCAGTTTATAATGGATATTTCGTCGTAAAACATCTTTGAGTTCGTCCATATTCACATGGTAGTCTGCATTGAGGTTCACTTGGATCACGGCTTCATGCGTTCCGGTATTGAATACATAGAGGTTGCTGACTCCATAGCTGCTGGGCACCAGACCAACATAGGCCGAACTGATGGCGACCTGATGGTTCACCGTACTATCGATTACCTGCAGCACCTGTTTAACGGACTCTTCGGTACGTTCCAACCGGGTTCCATCGGGCTCTTTGATCCGTAGCTGAAACTGTCCATTGTTGACTTTTGGCATCATGTCCTTGCCGATGTACACAAATGCCGCTGCCGCAAGCCCCAGCGTAAGCACCAGATAACCGATGATGACTTTGCCCTTATGGCGCATGGAGCGGTATAGGCCGAAGCGATAACGCTTTTTGAACTTATCGAAAAAGCCCGGCGAGTCTGACTTGAAATGACCGATATGATGTTCTTTGAGCAGCCAGTTGGATAAAATAGGCACCAAAGTCTGCGCCATAAAATACGAAGCGATCATCGTCAATCCAATGGATAAAGAAAGGGGAAGAAACATCGCCCGGGGAATTCCCGTCATCATAAAAGAAGGTGCAAATACGGCCAAAATACAGAACAGGATCAAAAGCAGCGGCACGGCAATCTCCTGACAGGCATTGTAGATCGCCTTACGTTTGTGCGTACCCTGTTCCTGATGCTGGTGTATGCTTTCGATGGTCACCGTGGCCTGATCCACGAGGATACCGATGGCCAGGGCCAAACCACTCAAGGTCATGATATTGATGGTCTGGCCAAACAATGTCAGTAGCAGGACGCCGATCAGGATGGATACCGGTATGGTTACGATTACGATCAGGCTGCTCCGCCAGTCGCGCAGAAACAAGAGAACCATGAGACCGGTAAGCAAAGCACCGAGCCCCCCTTCGTGCAAAAGGCTCTGCACCGAATTCATAACCGCTACTGATTGGTCAAATTCATAAGACACCTTCACATCCTCGGGCAGCAGATTCTGGATTTCCGGAAGCTTGGCCTTGAGGTTGCTGACCACTGCCCAGGTGGACGCATCCGATGTCTTAACGGCAGGGATATAAACAGAGCGCCGGCCATTGATCAGTGCATAACTTACCGTCACGTCCGAGGCGTCCGATACGCGTGCGACATCTTTGATATAAATCGGAATTCCATTTTTTGTCAGAATAGGGATATCAGCAAAATCTGCGACATTCTTGATCAGTGAATTGATGGTTGTCACATACATCGTGTTGTTGAGGTGCAGGTTACCGGATGGTGACATCACGTTAAATTTCGACAATGCCATCACCACCTCGTCGGCGGTCAGGTTGTAGCTCCGCAGTTTATTGGGGTCAACATTGACCGTAATCGTCCTGGAGTTGGCGCCAAAAGGTGGCGGTGCAGAGAGACCCGGTACCGCAGAAAACATGGGCCGCACCAGGGTACTCGCCATATCGTAAATCTCCTTGAGGCTTCTTGTCTTCGAAGATAGCACCAGTTGCCCCACCGGTAAGGAGGAAGCGTCAAAACGGACCACCTGTGGCGGCAGCGCCCCTGGCGGAAAAAACTTCATGGCGCGGTTTACCTGCAGTGCTACCTGCGCTGAGGCTTCGGCCATATCGGTATTTTCGTAAAAACTAAGTTTCAGGAGCGTAAGTCCCTGAATATTTTTGGCGGATATATTCTTGATTCCATTGACATAGAGAAACTGATCCTGCATCCGGGAGGAGAAAAAACCTTCCATCTGCTGGGGAGACATCCCGCCGTAAGATTCAATAACGTAAATGGTCGGTGAATTGAGCTGCGGAAAGATATCAATCGGTATTTTCAGTACAGCGAGTACCGAAAAGAGCAGTAGGCTCAGGGTGATGATCACTGTGGTAATCGGCCTTCGTAAAGCAGCTGTGACTAGTGACATAAGTGATTAGTTAAAAAGTTGAAGAAAGCCATCGACATTGTTCTGCGCCACCACCTGGTGGAACAATGCCAGATAATAATTATACTTGGCGGTGATGTAATCGCGCTCTGCCTGATTGAGCATGTTCTGGGCAACATTGACCTCCACAATATCGATAAGTCCATTTTTATATAGGGAAAACTTCTGGCGGTAGGCGGCATTTGCAGCTTTGGTCTGACGCGGAATTTCCTTCAGACGTCTTTCTGCAGTCGCCACTTCAGTGGTAGACTGTGCAATATTCATGGCGATGTTGGCCTGTTGTTCCTGTAGCTTTTGACCAGCCTCGTCCACCATGAGGCGTTGCGTATGGAGTTTTACCTTTTTGCGGCGCAGATCAAACAGGTTGTAGTTTATTCCTAGACCAACAAGGTAGTTAGCGCGTTGCAGCCCAAAGCCATCGGCGAGCGAACCATAACTATTATCGCTATGTACACTGGATGCCCTGCCCCATACAGCCCCCGAGAGAAACAGCTTGGGACGGTAACTGTTGGCAACCAGCTTTTCTTCCATCTTCGTCTTGTCGAACAACGCATTATAATAGGCGATCATAGGGTGCTGACGGCCGCCATCGAGTTCAATCGGCGCGTTCTTTACCTGTTCGAAAAGAATCTTTTCGGCAGTGGTATCCGCTACAATCTGCGCTGGCGGCATACCCGCCAAAGTAGCCAGTTGAATTTGTAATTGTTGTTGCTGATTATCCAGTTCAATGAGACCAAGTTGGCTACGCGATATTTCAGCATCGGCCATACTGGTATCCACGCCTGCCCGTATACCACTTTTAACCAGGGCAAAGATCGATTGCCGTATTTCCTGATTGCGGGCTATACTGCGCGACTGGATACCGATGAGGTCATGCAATTTCAGTAGCTGCAGGTAACTATAAATCGTGAAGGACTGTAAGTCATACTTCGACTGTTCAAAACGACGGTTCTCCAAGGTCACCTCCGCCTGCGCAAGTTGGTCCTGGGCATTGAATTGACCAAAATTATAGACCTCCCACTGGAAGGCGGCAATGCCAAGATTGCTGCTCACAGCCTGATACTTATTATCGGCACGGATACCGCCATTATTGGTCGGCACGAGACCAAATCCGAAGTAAGGCCCCGGCACATTATTATTGGAGCCGACGTCTGCCTGATACGACAGCTGTAGGCTCGGCAGACGGTTGTTTTTGACTTCTGCGGCGCGCGCCTGCTGCACCTGTGTACGTACATAGTCGGTGCGTAAGGATGGCGCATGCTGCGTTACCGAAGACAGCAGCTGGTTGAGTTTGATAGGCACATGACTCTCCTGTCCATAGCTAAAGAAGCTACAGCAGAGCAGCACATGCCCCATAAGGACAAGTTTTTGAAACATATAAAAAGCTTATTTTAAAATAAATGAATGTTTGCGGTCCCATTGGAACCCACTCAATACGATTAAAATGGCTTTTTTATCATAAAGTCAGCTGAAGATTACGCAGGTATAGCCGTTCGAGCGGCAATATTATTTTGGATAGCAAGTTACCAATCGAAAACGTATCCGAATTCGGAAAGAAGGTATTGAAAAAGTGGGTAATAAAAAACTCCTTTACTTTAGCGGTAAAGTGACGAAGCGGCGAGAGCGTCAGACAGGCGCTATCGTTTACATCAACCCAATCCAGGTATTCCTGTTTCCGTTTACTAAAGGCCTTGATAACGGTGATAAACTCATTCTCGCCTTGCGTTTTTGCCTGATGATATAATGAAAATCCGATCAAAGGCTTCACGATCAGCAGCATAGCGCTTACCAGTAAGAGAAATTGAAATATGACTCGTCTTAACATAGGTTGTATGATATCTAAAGCACAGCATTTTGATTTGCGTACACTACAAATATAAACAATGACGCAGTAGACCATTGTAACATTGACGTAACGAAAGCTTTTGTAAACATCATGTTGCAATTACATTGCTTCTCACAAAAATCCAATAATACTAGCAATGTGAACCAGAATCTTGCTCCGGTTTTTCTTGTAGTCTGCTCGGTAGGTTTTATTTAATGGAAGATTTCCCTTCATTTATGCGGAAGGGTAAAAGCGATATCGGTGCCCGGCCCCTCTTTATCGAGCACATGGATCTGACCACCATGGCGCAATATGATATCGGCGCAGAGAAACAGCCCGATACCGAAACCTTCAATATGGCTGTGACCTTTGGAGCGATAAAATTTCTCAAATACTTTTTTTCTATCCTCAGGTTTTATTCCTATACCAAGGTCGCTAATCAATACGGATATTTCATGCTGATCTGTTGTCATCGTGATGTGTATGGGTGATTTTTTATCACTGTATTTAATGGCATTATTGATCAGGTTGGTAATCACCTGTCCGATACGATAACCATCCGCTTCCAAAAATACGGTATCATCGGGCAGATGTAAGTACAGATCACTCTCGGGAAATATGAGCGCAGCATTATGACTTATTTCAAGGATAAGCTGGGTCAAATCTATCGTAGATCTATCGAGTTCGATTCCTTTAGCCATTACCATCACGGGGGCTATCATCTCATTGAGGAGACGATTAATACGGTCAGTGGCTTTGAGCGCATTTTCTACGAGTTTATTTGACAGAGCATTTTCTTGCGCTGTCAACTGCCTGTTCAGAAGCTGCAGGGTTCCTTTGACGGATGATAGCGGTGTCTTAATTTCATGCATGGCGATGCTCAACATTTCATCGCGCAAAATTTCAAGTTCCTTTTTCTCTGTAATATCAAGCGTTGTGCCCGAAATTATCTGTGGGCAGCCGTTCTCGTCATAAGTAACCGATCCACGTGCCTCAATCCAATGGATGCTATCATCACCATATCTTACACGATACTGTGCAATATAGGGTATGTGCTGCTCAATAGCCCTTGCGACACTCGCTTGCATCGCTTCCCGATCTTCATCCACAATACAGCCCAGCATATCACTATAGCTAAAATCCTTTGCCGTATCCCACCCAAAATTTCTTTTGCATTGATCGGTACAGGACATGTAATTTTTTTCCCGAAGGCTAACTTCCCAGAAGCCGATACGGGCCTGTGCGAGCGCCTGCGCAAGATGTTTTTGGGATACCGTAAAGGTAGAATCCGCACCGTGCAAGTTAATCATACAATTGTTAGGATTTAAAAGTGCTTTTCAATTACGTAAAGATACTTATTGTAAGAATATTAGCATTATTATTTTACACCTTATATTAACCTATAAAATTCGGGAAGTCTGTCGGCTAATTTAGTCAGCAAAACGGGCAAAAAAAACTATTCCACGCTAACCAAGATTTATTTACACATGAATTCATCTAGAGACGATTACGCATAACTGGAGCAGGATGATTTTCCTGATGCTGTAAATTGTATCGTTTATTTTAGTTTTATAAGCAAAAGAGATACATTTGAACATAAACAAAAGTCCTTATGAACAGTGCTACTTCCATTTTCGAATCGAACCATAAAAAATTAGGCCTGATTTCTTTCGATTCCTCCTCGCTGGACCTGGTAAACGGCGAAACGTTCCGCCATTACATTAAAATATTGCTCATTCCAGCTGGTTACGCACTAACGGTGGACTTCACTGCTTATGAAACCCAAAATCCCACCTTACTTTTCATCAATACCAATCAATATCTTGACATTCAGTCGGCCAATGAAAATAAAGCCTTTTTAATCCATTACAACAGGGATTTCTACTGTATTCAGATTCATGATGAGGAGGTTGCCTGTGACGGACTCTTGTTCAATAATATTTTTGAGAATCCGATAGTGGACTTGTCCGGCGATGAGCTGCACGCCATCCCCCAATTATTCGCTCAAATCAGCAATGAGCTTGATTTTCAGGACCGCTCTTCGGAAGAAATGATCCGAACGTACCTCAAGCAGATTATCATCCGTGCAACGCGGCAGTGGAAAAAGCAGAACCTCCAAAATGAAACGCTCGACCTCGTCAGCATGGATCAGGACTTTTTCAGAAACTTCAGCCGACTGGTCAATATTCACTACAGGGAAAAACACAGCGTAGCCGATTATGCAGACCTACTGAACCTTGCCCCGAAAACGCTTTCCAACAAATTCCATAAACTCAACCTTGAAAATCCGAACGAGATGATCAAAAACAGGATCGTCCTTGAAGCCAAACGCCTGCTCCTTTACAGTGAGCTTACCATAAAGGAAATCGCTTATCAATTGGGTTATGAGGACCCAGCTTACTTCAACCGGATCTTTACGCAGAAATCGGGAAAAACTCCGGCGGCTTTTCGGAAAGAAATTAAAAATTAAACTATAAAAGGAAAAAAGTACAATTTATATAGACTTTTTGCTCTTTATTTAGATTGCCTATATGACATACCTTTGTCCTATAAGAAATTAACAATCAAAAATAAAGCGTATGAAACGTAATGCTACCGCCGTTTGGAACGGCACCATCAAAGAAGGAAACGGACATCTGACCACACAAAGTTCCGTTCTGAACCAGACCCAGTATTCATTCAACAGCCGCTTCGCTGAAGGTGTCGGTACAAATCCCGAAGAACTGCTTGCTGCTGCCCATGCAGGATGTTTTACAATGAAGCTGAGCCTTGATCTCACACAGGCGGGTTATCCCCCTAAAAGACTCGAAACAAAGTCCATTATTACCTTGGATAATGGTAAAATCACACAGTCGGAACTTCTACTTGATGCAGAAGTAGATGGCATCTCAGCGGAAGAATTTGAAAAAATTGCCCGAGAGGCCGAAAAAACCTGTCCCGTAAGCGCAGCATTCAGCTTCAAAATCATCTTAAACATCAACCTAAAAAAATAATCACGATGAAGACAATCTATTCAACAGTTTTAACATTGGCGGCACTCGCCATCACAAATTCCAATATCATGGCACAATCAAACCCCGCATCTCAAGACCCCAAGATTGGCCGGGAAACAAGAGCATTCTTAAAAGAGTTGAACAGCGGCGACGGAAAACCGCTGGAAACCCTCTCACCAAAAGACGCCAGATTGGTGTTGGTAGGCGCTCAAAAATCAGTAAGCTTCGATTATTCCGATATCCAGGAATCAGACAGAACCATTACCCAGGACGGGCAGACCGTAAAAATACATATCGTAAAACCCAAAGGTGCCCAAGCTGGCCTACCCGTATTTATGTTCTTTCACGGCGGCGGATGGGTATTGGGAGACTACCCTACCCACAAAAGACTGGTTCGTGACCTTGTTGTCAACAGTGGTGCAGTAGCCGTGTTCCCGGATTACACGCCATCTCCGGAAGCCAGATTTCCCGTAGCCATCAATCAGGCTTATGCCGCAACAAAATGGGTTGCCGAGCATGGAAAAGAAATCGGGGTCGACGCCAGCAGGCTTGCTGTTGCCGGAAACAGTGTCGGTGGAAATATGGCCGCAGTGGTCGCATTGATGGCCAAAGACAAAAATGGTCCCAAGCTAAAACAGCAGGTACTTTTGTGGCCCGTAACAGACTCCGACTTCAGCAGAGCATCGTACACAAAATTTGCACAGGAACGGTTTTTAACAACGCCGTTGATGAAATGGATGTGGGATAATTACCTGCCTGACTTAAAAGAACGCGACAACAAATACGCGTCCCCACTGAAAGCTTCTCTGGAAGAGCTGAAAGGTTTGCCTCCTGCACTTGTTCAGGTGGCCGAGAATGATATTCTGCATGACGAGGGTGTCGCCTATGGAAGAAAATTAGATGAAGCCGGTGTTGCAACGACTGTTACAGAGTATAAAGGCTTTATTCACGATTACGGGATGCTGAATCCGCTGGCGCATATCCACGCTGTACAGGAATCGGTGCTAGATGCAGCAACTGTTTTGCGAAAAGCACTGTTTGCGAAGTAAAATACCCTGCATTTCCAAAGAATAACACCAAATGGTTCGACTGTTTGGTGTTATCTGTTTTTTGTCGTCCCCCCTTCCAACCATCTCAAGAAATCTGAAGAATTCGCTTTGCTGACAACAATAGTCTCTGGTGTTTCTACTGTAAGTCGACAAATAAGCTTTCGGGAAAAAAATCGTTCTATATTTGCAATAGAAAGGCGATTAATAATATACTGTCTATTCGCCCGGTAAAAAGATTCAGGATCAAGCATTCTCTCGAGCTCATCCAATGTCGAAGCCATGAAGTATTGCTGACTCGTTAGCGTTATAATCCTGATCACTGTATTCTCCAAAAATAAGCAAGCAATATCATGTACTGAAATTGGTATTATCTTTTCACGCTGCTCCACGAGTATTGACTTTTTGTAAGAAGCCTTAAATTTTTCACTCAAGCGGTCAATAGATCTTTTTAAAATGGCCGGCTCAAAGGCAGATTTTAAACGCTTGAGCTTTCCAAGGGCCTTCTCAACCATCAGCTCAGTGATTGGTTTCAATAAATAACTAACGGCATTCGTTTCAAAGGCATCAAGCATATATTCGTCATAGGCCGTACAAAAAACGATCGGGCTATTTACAGTGACTTCGCTATAGATCTCAAAACACATCCCATCCGCCAATTGAATATCTGAAAATATCAGATCAGGAGAATCATGTTGTTGCAAATACTCAATACTCGCTTTCACAGAGTCAAGAATAGCTGTAACTTCGTTTTGTATATCAAGCTTTACCAAAATCCTTTCGAGCTCTTTGGCAGAATTTATTTCATCTTCTATGATCAGAATTTTCATGATTTTATAATGGGTAACTTTACGCTGAACACAGCCGTATTCTGCTCTATAATGATATCTTGTTTAAATAAAAGCTGATAACGGTTTAATAAATTATTTAAACCAACACCAGTCGAATGGTAGTTAGTTTTCTTTGGTAGCAGGCTATTGCTGACAATAATATTTTCGGAATCATTATATACATCTATAGCTAATGGACTATCAAGGGAAGCTACATTATGTTTAATTGCATTTTCAAGCAGCAACTGCAAGCTCAGTGGCGGGATCTTCGTCGGCAAGATAGATTCGTCTATCCGAATGTTTATATTTAAAGAATTGCCAAATCTAGTTTTTATAATATATAAGTAGGAATTTATAAAACTCAATTCACTTTCCAGAAGAACAAGGTTCAATTTATTATGAATGAGCATATACCGGTAAACGTTTGCAATTTCAGAGACATAATCCTTCACTTTTACATCGTTTGTTATTGCACTTAAGGTGTTTAACGTGTTAAACAAGAAATGTGGATTCATTTGCTCTTTCAAATTGGATAAGTTAGCTTCCAGCTGCGATCGATTGAGCTTCTCTATTTCTAGACGACGCCTTTGGCTTTCTTCTACCAATTGTAGATAAAAAACTACAAAGAACTGCACAGTGCTGACCAATAAGCACCGTAGAATGACCAGGTACCAATTTAGATCCTCTTTTGCGATAGTAAAAGAAGATTCTTTAACAAATTTGTTGAAAATTGCATCGACTACGATAGAAGTCAAACAGATAATCAAAGCGATAACTATAATTCTTAAAATATATTCTACCATAATCCATCTCGCCGCAAATATGGTGCGGTTAAGATAAAGGTGAAGGAGAAAAGCCAGTATCCCTGCAGTAAACGTATATCTGATTGTACGAGCGGCTAAAAACAAATTACCTGAGTGCAGATCTTCTGAGGTCAATTTTATCGGTAATATGGCAAGTCCTATTGCCAATGAAATTATCACACCCAATATTCGATACTGTTTTGACATACATTATTTTTAAATAGAAGAAAGCAAAAAAACATCAAAGAAAACTTAGAAATGCATGAATTAAAATCCCAGATATTACCCGATCGCTGACATAAAATCTGTTCAATAAAGATTCATTTGGTATCTGGTCAAAGGTACTAATTCTCCTCTTTTCGTAGGAATAAATAATAGCTTTGCCCGCCCGCTTCAATCGGCAATTTGCCCGCTTCGTCTTAATTCCCCGTATTGATCGAACCTGATTTATCTTTATTTGCATGATACATAATGATGATACTGTGTAAATTTTAAGTAATAGCGTTAATCACATTTTAAAAAGATATCATAAACAATCATTATTCATATGAGAACAGCATTAATAACTGGAGCAAATAAGATAATCTCCCTTGAAATGGCAAGAAAGCTAGCTGATGAGAATTATTTTGTTTATATTGGATGTTCTGACCTTGCAATCGGTGAACAGGTCGTCAAAGAACTCGCTGCTGAAGGTATTGGCACCGTAGATATTTTTTATGTAGACATCAGCAGCGAATCCTCGATAGACGCAGCGGGGCAAGAAATCGGCATACTGATCAATTCTTTGGATGTTCTGATCAACAACACCATTGATACGTTCTTTATGTCAACGTATGGTCTATCAGCTCATCCTGATTCCGGAAAAGGAATTTTTGAGGTTAACGATGCCGGGACCAAAGGCATTGTCAACAAATTAACTGAACTGCTAAGAAAATCCCTCAGCCCCAGAATAGTGAACGTCATATGGACCTCCAGTACACGAACCGGCACAAACCAATCCGCTCAAACATTCTTTCACCACCGCTTACCGGATCTTCAGCCTGCTATAGAACTGATGAGGTTGCAGACAGCCCATGTTGTGAATAAACCTCGAAAAACGAATTTTAAGATTGACACCATCGTCACGAGCGTCACGGGAATTGATCCCCATGATCATCAAGTCATTCAAAAAGTTAAAAATGAAAGTATTGATATCATTAAATATGCTTTAACCGGTAAGAAAGATCTTGGAAGCATTGCTGTATCCCTTGATATCGGTGGCGATGATAGCACCTGTGCGGCAGTGTGAATCCTCGGGAATACGGTCGAAAATACCATCCGTGACCAAAGGCCTTCCGAAATTCGTTTATAGATCTAATGGTCTATATATAAATAATTAGAAAATCAGGGTAATAAAATGCGATCGATAGGAATTCTTAAAGTATATGAACTAAATTTGAATTTAAAATTGCGCCGCATGCCAAAAAGAGATTCTATTTTAGTGAACAGCATGGATTCCAGCAGCAGTATGGCTGTTGGAATATGGGATGGTTCAACTCCGGGCATCCTACAAGCGCTCAATCCGCATCGGCATGACCATTATACCTGCATGCTTGTTGATGCGGGACAGCTGGAAGTCCTATTTGATTTTGAACAGCTGATCATGCCTGCCGGAACACTTTTTGTCTGCCCTCCGCACCAGGTCCATCAGATCACTACGGCTTTAGGGGCATCCGGTTATTACATTTCTTTCGAAGGCCATCATATGACGAGGTCAGCCAGGGATATTCTTGATGCATCTCTAAATGAAACCATTATATTGTCCCTGTCAGCGGCCGAGCAACAATGGTTTAGGTCAATCCTGGACTCCCTGAAAAATCTGGATAGTATAAACAATACCGCGAATAAGGAAGTGCAACAATAAAGTAAAGGCCTAATTCTAATGCTGAAACAATTTATAGAGTAATCACGATTTTACCAACCGTTCTCCCCGTTTCCTGTTCCAGATGCGCTGCTCTCATTTGCTCAAAGGGAAAAGATTTGGAAACATGAGGTTTTACGGCTCCACTTTCCAATAAAGAAGCGATCTGTTTCATATCCTCTCCGCTGGACTGTACAAGAATAAAATAACCTTTCACACCTTTGGATTCTGCTTTTGAAGTTACATCTTCATTCAGACCTGTCGGAATACTGATGATGGAACCGCCTTCTTTGGTCACTTCGAGCGAATGGTCGATATTGTCCCCGCCAATTGTATCCAATACAAAATCAAAAGTTCTGCCTGCTGATTTCCAGTCGAAGACGTGATAATCGATATGTGAATCTGCACCTAAACTCAAGACAAAATCTTTATTTTTTGGAGAAGAAGTTCCCGTCACTTTCGCCCCTAAATATTTGGCAATCTGTATAGCGATATGTCCTACTCCACCAGAAGCTGCGTGGACCAAAACATTTTGCCCTTGCTGAATATTCGCATGGTGAACCAAAGCCTGATACGCAGTTAGCGCAACCAAAGTGGAAGCCGCGGCGTCTTCAAAAGAGATATTTTTGGGCTTTAGGGCTAATTGATTGGCTGGAGCTGCGACATATTCTGCATACGCTTTTCCGTGGCCTGGAAAATTGACCATTCCGAAAACTTCATCGCCAACTTTAAAAGCTGAACTTTTAGTTTCTTCTACTATTCCGGAAATATCCCAACCCAAAATCAATGGATTTTCTGTTTTAATTCTTCCGTAAACTCCTTTTCCGGCACGGCTTTTTACATCTACCGGATTGATGCTGATGGCTTTTACTTGAATTAATACTTCGCCTTCGTTAATGGTTGGTTTTGCCAATTCTACGTATGCTAAATTGTCTACATTTCCTGCTTCTTTTAATACAATTGCTTTCATAATATTGATATTTTTTAAATATTATTTATTTGAATTACTTTAATTTAAATCTTGAAATGATTTCAATTTCTTAGCGGTTTCGCATTGATTTTCAGCTTATATATCACAACCGGAAATGTCACTTTACCTTTTCCGTTCTCAAACGCCGCCAAACGGTTCAGCTGGCCTGTCGGAATCCATAGATATCCATTGTCATCAATCCATAAAGCGTCTGCCCAGATTGTGTTGGCACTCCTTGCTACGGGAATAAGCTGTGCTTTTACCGATGAAACGGCTGTCATAAATGCTATCAATCCAATTATTGTCTTCATAACTTGCTTTGTTTTTGATATAGCAAAGTTATATTGCACTGCAGCGGATAAATAGTTCATTTTACGGAAAGAATAGCACAGACGTACGAAAAATCAAAAATCCTCCAATAACGGAGGATAATTTAGGAAAGCTTGGCGCTTCTCTAAGCAAAAGTTGCTTGTTCGCCGCCAACGAAAAAGTCATCATATTGGTAATAATCCGGGGATCGGATCATTAAAAAAAGTCACAGGAAACTAATGAAGTTTCATTGTGACTTTAACAAGCAGAATTGCAGTAATTAGTTCAGCTGTGATTTTCTGAATTCCAAAGGTCTCAGACCTGTCTGTTTCTTAAATAATTTTGTAAAATAAGAAGCATTCTCGAATCCTAAGTGATAGGCTATTTCCGCAACTCCCTTCTCTCCCAATCTCAATAGATTTTTAGCCTCTGAAATCAAAAATACATGAATGAGTTCCAAAGCAGTTTTACCTGTTTCCTGTTTCAGTACGTCACTTAAATAACGTGGCGAAATAAACAGCTGGTCGGCAATATCGGTAACGCTTGGCAACCCGTTTTTTTCCAGACCTCTTTCATCAATATATTTTTTAAGGATATCATTGAATCTTGATGCTGTTTTTCCAATAACCTGTTCTCTGTCGATAAACTGTCTTTTGTAAAAGCGCTGTGCATATTTCAAAATCGATGATATATGACTCAAGATAATCTCACGGCTGTATTCATCGGGATTATTAAAATATTCGCCCTGAATTTTCGCATGAAGCTCCAGAATAATCTGCTCTTCTTTTGGAGAAAGTTGCAGCGCTTCCGTTACATCGTAGTCAAAGAAGCCATAATTGTTAATGCTTTTAAAGAGCTCGTGACCGTTCAGATAATCTTCGTGAATCATCAACATATAGCCTTTTTCTTCAAATTCAAGGTCTTTCATTTCAATGATCTGCCGTGGTTTGGCAAAAAATAGACAGCCATTATCGTGGTCGTATTTTGTACGTCCGTACATAAACATCCCTGATTTTATTTTTTTGAAAGCGATAATGTAGCAATCTGTGGTAAATTCCCTATTTCCCAACGGACAGGCCGCCTGACAGCCGATCATACTAAAGAGCGGATGCTCCGGAGCGTCCCAGCCATTTCCGGTGTGCAATTCTGTGAGGGTTTTATAATGTTTCATTTTATTTTTTTTCGAATGTTCGACAATCTCTTTCTATTACAACTGATTCTCTGAAGTTAAGCTAAAAAAGCAAACCAGTACAACTGTAGAAAACAATTTCTTTGCGCGGATCATTCCTAATAAATCTAATGCCCATGTGCGGCAATGCTCACCTCTTTCCAATTTTGGATATCGTTCAATCTTTTGGTGTAAACCTCATTGACTACGTGATAAGCAATTTTACCGAACAATAATCTTTGTGGAGGATTTTGATTGTCAATAAGATTCAAAAATGGCACTACTGTCGATTCAGGTTTTCCCCATGTATCAGGATTATCCCCTGTTTCCGCAAATGCCTCTCGTACTGGATTGTAATCGGTAATATCCGAAGAAGTCTGAACCGCTGAAGCTCCTGCCCAATCCGTTGCAAATCCATTAGGTTCAATTAATGTGGTTTTGATTCCCAAATGTGCTGTTTCTGAACCAATCGTTTCAATTAGTCCTTCGACTGCAAACTTTGAAGCATTGTACAATCCTAAAAGCGGTAGCGTCGTTAACCCCAAAAAGCTGGAAATCTGAATGATATGTCCACTTCTTTGTTTTCTCATCACCGGTAAAATTGCTTGTGCTACCCAAAGTGAACCAAAAAAGTTGGTTTCCATTTGGTCTCTCGCCTGCTGTTCTGTTGTTTCTTCCGTTGTTCCGAATAAACCAAAACCAGCATTATTAATCAAAACATCGATTCTTCCAAAGTGTTTTTCTACTTTCTCCACTACTTCAAAAACTTCTGTACGGTTGTTGACATCCAGTTTCACCGGAAGAATGCTGTCACCGTACTTCTCTTTTAAATCCTGCAACGCATCAATATTTCTAGCTGAAGCTGCAACTTTATCGCCTCTTTTAAGTAAGGCCTCAGCCCATAATTTTCCAAATCCTTTGGAAGCTCCTGTTATAAAAATTATTTTGCTCATTGTTTATTCTTTTTTTGTTAATCCAAAATTATCCTTATCCATACTTATACACTAACTCATTTCAGCTGAAGAATAGCACATAATTACGATATAGCTTTAGCTGTACACCTTAGTTAAAAAGAGAGCTCCTTCCATTTCTAAAAGAAGCTCTCACCAACACTTCAATTAAAACACTTATGATAAACTTTTTGCTGCCGGAAAATCAATCGGGATCTGGGTATTTGCAAAAACATAATTCGTAAAACTTCTAAGGGCAACCAAGGCTGTAAGTTCTACAAGCGCCTTCTCATCCAAACCAGCTTTATAGAAGTCTTCCAGTGCAGCATTTCCGGCATTGCCTTTATTGTTTGCGATCGATTGGGCAAGTTTTATAATGGCATCCAATTTAACATCCTCGACACCTCCCTTTCTGATTGCTAAAGTGTCCTCCTCACTAAAACCATTTAATTTAGCCAGCATGGTATGTGCAGCAAGACAATAATCACAATCATTTACCTGGGACACCACCAAGTTGATCGCTTCCCTTTCCTTTGCGGTGTAAGAAGAATGATGCGCTAAGGTTGCTTCTGTTTCCAGCATCGCTTTTAAAGCTGATGAAGAATATCCGATAGTAGCATAAAGGTTCGGGATCTTGCCCATTTTTTTCTCTACTGATGATAAAATGACCTGAGCTTCTTCGCTCAATTGTTCTTTGTTTGGAACTGTAATAGTTTTCATATTCTTATTATTTATTATTGTTTACTTGAATCTTTCAATTTCACCCCCGTCTAACGACTGATCTTTTAAAAATAAAAATCCCAAGGAAAGTCAAAACCACGATCAGTAGATTGACCATTGCAATGCTCTGAACATTTTTTATCTCAAATAAATTGATCAGGCCGTAACCGGCAATGGAACTAATGACGTAAATACCGCCGCCGGTCAGCCCGCTTGCTACACCTGCATTCTTGCTAAAACGCTGTAAACAGTATGCATAGACATTATTAAAAATAAAGCCGGAAAGGAAATGAATAAGCAGCGTAAAAATAAGCAGTACATAAAATCCATTCGCCCCAAATGATATAAGGGTCATCAGGCCTGCGAAAATCAATTGTAGGATCACAGCTGTATTGATTTTTAAGAAGAGATTTTTGTTTATCAAAACCTTTGAGGTGATTCCACCCAGCATCAGTGCAATTCCTGAACCCAGCGAACTGTAGCCTGTCACAACAGGTGAATAACCATAAACTTTTTCGATAATAAACGGACTGCTGATCCCGTAAACAACGAGTAGTGAATAGCTCAGTCCGATAATAAGCAGCCCTACACTAAAATCCGCTGTCTTTAGCATACCTGAATAGACGTTTAGGATCTGCTTCCGGTTAAAGGACTGGAATTTACGGAGCGATTCACCGGTATATCTCCACTCGAAAAACAGAACAGCTGCTGTCAAAAAGCCCAATAGATAAAAATTCGACTGCCAGCCAAATGTTACCTGTAGATATCCGCCAATAAATGGTGCGACAATAGGAGCCGTTGCCCATACAATTGAAAATAGGCTCGTATAGTGCTTCAGCTTTTCACCACTGTACATATCCACAAAGAATGCCCTCTTTCCAACGATGATCAGCGATACTGTTATTCCCTGTATTATCCGCATTCCATAGATCACACCGATATGGGGAACCAGTGCAATGATAAAACTGGCGATTGAAAATACAATAAGGGCAAACAAATTGATCCTGTATCTCCCAAAGCTATCCAGTATACTCCCGATAAAAAGCTGGCTGAGTCCGGAGCTTACCATGAAAAGCAATAAAGAAAGCTGCACCTGCTGCATGGAAACGCCCAGATCACCTGCCATCGCCGGCAACGAGGGAATATAAATATCGGTGGTAAGTCCTCCAAGCGGAATGAGGATAAAGGCGAGCAGGGTGCTGATGTGTAAATATTCTATTTTTTGGGCTTTCATAACGATGTTGAACTATATGTAAAAAAGCACGGGATTACCCGTGCGCTGCTTCTGAAACATCCTTCCATTCCTTCCACTGTTGAAGTTTTTCACCATACACCCTTTCTGTTTTGACATAACCCAATTTGCCCAGGAATAATCTTAACGGCGGATTTTCACTGTCAATCAGTGTTAAGATTGCTGGAACAGTAGCTTCAGGTGTACCGTAATCATCAGGGCCAAGTCCTTCAATTTTAGTTAGGCTTTCTTTCAGCGGATTATACACATCCAACTGATCGCCAAATACTGCCGAACTTCCACCAAATTCTGTTTTATAGCCATTTGGTTCGATAAGCGTTACATGGATACCAAAATCTTTTACCTCACTGGCCAGCGCTTCACTCAATCCTTCAACCGCAAATTTAGTAGCGTTGTAAATGCCTAAAGTCGGAAGGCTCCATACGCCCAGTACACTTGAAAGCTGGATGATATGCCCATGTCCCTGTGCTCTGAGGATTGGCAGTGCTGCCTGTGTCACCCATAGTGTTCCGAACAGATTTGCATCGAAAACATCCCGGGCTACTTTTTAACCGATTTCTTCCACTGCACCAAAAACGCCATACCCCGCATTGTTGATCACCACATCAAGCTGACCGAAATGTTCGCTGGCTTTGTTTACGGCAGCAAATACAGCTTCTCTATCGGTAATATCCAACTGTAACGGTAATAACTGATCACCATACTTTTCTGATAATGCTGTAAAAGCATTCGCTTTTCTGGAAGTTGCCACGACGTTGTACCCACGTTGCAATAGTGCTTCTGTCCAAAGTTTTCCAAATCCTGAAGTTGCTCCTGTTATAAAAATTGTCTTTGCCATGTTGTTATTGTTTAAATTATTATTTGTTATTTTGATAAGACAAAGTTATATCCAGAACCGGCCTCTGCTCTACTCCATATCAGCGGAAGAATAGCACAGATTTACGAAAATGTAATTTTGAAACATTTCAACAAGCAAATTCCTAAAATTAGAGACATTGGAAAAGATCAATCATTATAAAAGCATAACCGAACTTCATGAAAAAAGTGGCTTTGAACCTCCGAAGCATCCACTATTGAGCCTGATGACCTGTAAAGAACTTATGACCTATTCGGTCGGAGAAGACAGGTTCACCGGAGACTTTTATATGGTTGCTCTGAAAAAGATCAAATCGGGCTATGTGCTATATGGCAAAACGAAATATGACCACAGTAATGGATCCACCGTTTTTATGAAGCCAAGGCAAATTATTGAGGTCAGTAATGTACAGTTTGCAGAAAAGGGTTTTGTTATATTTTTTCATGAGGATTATCTGGCCGGCCATATTCTGCATGACCAGATCAAAAACTATGGCTATTTTGAGTATGAAATAAATGAAGCCCTGCACCTATCTCCTGCTGAGGAGGTTATCATGTGGGAGCTCTACGAAAAAATACGCAAGGAATATGACGAAAACTCCGATGAATTCAGCCGTGAAATTATACTATCACATATTGACTCCATCCTAAAATATTCCGACCGCTTTTATAGAAGACAGTTTGTGGATCGAAGTAATAACGTTTCGGGAACCACGCTAAAAAGGTTTCAGACAGTATTACAGAACTATTTTGATAAGAAGCTGCACCTTAAAGAAGGTTTGCCCACCGTAAATTACCTTGCGGGAGAACTTTTTCTATCAAGCAGGTATCTGAGCGATCTTCTTAAACAGGAAACCGGAAAAACCGCTCTGGAACATGTCCATATTTACCTGATTAAAGAGGCGAAAAATCTATTGCTGGGATCGGACAGCAACATTTCTGGCATAGCCTATGGTCTGGGATTTGAAAGCCCTTCATATTTTACCCGTTTGTTTAAAAAATTGGTGGGTATTACACCTGCCCAATTTAAGGAAACCAAAAATTGATTTCATAATTATGGGTAATAGTACAAAATGTTTGAAATTGACCTGCTCCTCCTCGTTGAAAAATTTGGTAGCCGCTTTGAATGCCTGTGGTTCTGTTGTGCTGATATTGATTCGTTTTTCCGTGTATCTTATTTTTTAATTTGATACTACAAATTTGGAAAATGGAGAGCCGGAAAAACTTAAAAGGCTTTAAGAAAAATTCTTTTTGCGGATTTCGCTGAGATACTCGGGTGTAAAGCCCAGGTAGGAAGCCACGAGATATTGAGGTACGCGCTGCAGAAATGCAGGCTGATTCTTGAGAAATTGACGGTATAGCTCCTCCCTGGAGTGCTCATAAAGCAGCTTGACGCGCATCTGTGCAGCGGCATAAGCTTTCTGATACACCATGCGAAAATACTTTTCCATGACCGGGTGCTTTTCCAGTAGATCATCGAGGGCATGTTGGCGAATGACCAGGACTTCTGTTGGCAGTACAGCCTGAATGTAAAACTCTGTGGCCGTCTGATTTATATAAGAGAAGGTCTCTGTCATCCACCAGTTTTCAATCGCGAATTCAGTCGTCTGCTGCACACCCTTTTCATTGATAAAAAACTTTCGCAGAATTCCATCCAGTACAAAATAACTGGCTTTGCAGATCTGCCCTTCGGTCAATACGTTTTCTTTCTTTTTAAGCGTCTGCTGCTCAAAATATCCGGTTATATCGGCAAATTCATCATCGGAAATCTTTATAAATTTATCCAGGTGTTTTTTGAATTGTTCACGCATCATTTAAAGTCTTTTTTGATCATCTTTAGCCCGTTTAAGATAATCAAAAATAATAAAATAACCTCATCATCTTTGGTGGCGCGGTCTGATCCATTTAGTATATTTACTTATCTATTGGATGGGAGATATTTGACAGACATTTTCAGTACGGCCAGCACTGTACATTATCGTTTGTAATTCAATAAAAGGCATAATACGTATAAATCAAGGAAAAATGTTTACAGTAGAACAAATAAAAGCTGCTCATAGCAAAGTAAAATCAGGTGCGGACTTTCCTGCCTATATCCAGGACATCAAAAAATTAGGCGTTACCGCTTACGACGTTTTTGTTGCGGATGGGCACACTGATTATTATGGGCATAATCACTACAGAACGAGCTCTCCAGCTAGTCATGAGCCATTGACCATTGGCAACACCGTTGAGACAGAGCAGTTCAAAAAAGGCTTAAAAGAGCATCAGCAGGGCGAAACAGATTACCCCACTTTTATGGCGATGTGTGCAATATGTGGTATCGAAAAATGGACTGTCTTTCTTGACAAGATGACCTGTGCGTATTATGATAATGGCGGGAATGAAATTCTGGTAGAAGAGATACCTAGGCAAATCAACTAATTTCCCGAAAGTGGATCGGTGTCATCTGCATCGCTTTTTTGAAGAAATTATTAAAATGAGTAGCCTCTTTAAAACCTAAAGAATAAGCGATTTCCGAGACATTCCATTCGGTATGTCTCAGTAATATTTTAGCCTCCTGTAACAGGCGCTCCGCAATAATTGCGGAGGTTGTTTTTTCAGTAATCTCTTTGACGGCGCGATTAAGGTGATTGATATGGACGGAAAGCTGACCTGCGAATTCGCCGGGCGATCGAAAGCAGATCCGCTGCCTCAGATCTTCAATCGGAAACTGACGCTCTAAAAGTTCCAGAAACATATGCGTGATCCGTTGAGAAGCATTTGCCTGCTGCTTTTCAACTTTAGAAGCCGTTTTCATCCTATGCGTATAATGAAGTAGATCAAACACGAGATTTCTCAGCAGATCATATTTATGTGCATAATCCGACTCTAATCCAGCCTGCATCTTTAAGTATATCTGCTTTATATCTTCCAATTGCTCATCCGTGAGCTCAAAAACAGGTAAGGCGTTGGGTTTAAAGACTTCGTAGTCGTGTAGGTTGCCGAAGTGATGAAAAAATGATGCCGTAAAGACACAAAAAAATCCAGCTTTATAATCGTCAATCAATTCAAATTTGTAAGGGATCTGCGGATTTGTAAAAAATAAGGCCTGCTTTTTAATTTCAATGACCTTGTCAGCATAATGTATTCGGTTTCTACCGATAATCAGGGTAATCTTAAAATAATCTTTCCTGCTGTAGACCACGGGCTTAGTATGCTTCCCTATATATTCATCTATTTTAAAAACATTGAAATGCCCTACCCCATGACGGAAATTCTCGGGTATCCGGTCAAATTTAGATTGGTAAAACCCCTCCAGTGACTGCATTTTTTCCATAGGATAAATGTACGAAAATCAAATAAAAAACGCTGTCGCTCAGTCATGACAACGCTTTTTATTTTAAGTATAAGATTTTCAATTAAAATCAGTGGAATAAGAAATAGACTTATTGCTTTCTAATTCTTCTGAAAGCAGATTAACTTTTTCCGTTGCCCTTTTGTAGGCATCGCTTCCGAGGTAGAGCCGTACAGGCGGGTTGGGATTCTTTACCAAATCGATAAAAACCTGAGCCAGCAATTCCGGATTACCGATTTGCGATCCATTCATGGCTGCATATTTTTCGTGGGAGCTTCTCACCGCAGTATAGTCATCAATTTTCTTTTCAGCAAAAACAAGGGAGTTTTCTTCCAGAAACTCCGTCCGGAATGCCCCCGGTGCCACCACTGTCACTTTCACGCCAAACTCTTTCACATCCTCTGCCATCACCTCTGAAAGCCCTGTCACCGCATATTTCGTAGCAGCGTACATCGCCCAGCCCGTTCCCGGGGCAAACCCCGCAATAGACGATATGTTGATAATATTGCCCGATTTCTGCTGCCTGAAGTAAGGCATCGCAGACTGCATCGTCTTAATTACAGCCAATACGTTAATGTTAAAACTATCGTTGATTTCTTCCTGATTTATTTCTTCTACAGCTCCGCCGATCCCATAGCCTGCATTATTCACCAAAACATCGATTTTCCCAAAGCGGGCAACCGTACGTTCAAAAGCTTCGTTGATGGATTTCTCACTTGTCAAATCGACTTCCAGCGGTAAGAATCGTGGCCCTTCAACATGTCCGACGGCGTCTATTAAACGCTGAGATTTTCGACTTGTTGCTGCTACGCTATACCCCGCTATGATAAGTTTTTTTACCAACGACAACCCCATTCCCTTAGAAGCCCCCGTTATAAACCATACTTTATTTGTCTCCATATCTAATTTATTTATAGGACAAAATTAGAACTTCAATAGATGTCAGTAATAACTAAATCGAAGCAATAGATTACGAAAATCAAACAATTGAGTATATCCCACAACAACTCGCGCTGGCACAAGTAAACAAAATAATTATACCGTCCATTGGAGGCCCGGATATTTTCGTCCACTCTTGTTAAAAATTTAGCCGTACTTTCATTAACTTCGTTAGTATAACATTACGGCTTATTTTATATCAACTTGCATACAAACCAACATGGATAAACGTGTAAAATTTGATTTCGAAAGTTTAAAGGTGTGGGGACATTTCCCGTACGCGCATTTGCCAAGCTGAAAAAGGATGTGGCTAGATAGAAGCTTTACGATAAAACGCCAAGCGCCAAACCATATATGTTAAATTAAATACATAAAAGAAA
This sequence comes from Sphingobacterium siyangense, assembly GCF_007830445.1. Taxonomy (GTDB): domain Bacteria; phylum Bacteroidota; class Bacteroidia; order Sphingobacteriales; family Sphingobacteriaceae; genus Sphingobacterium; species Sphingobacterium siyangense. The sequence continues at coordinate 454,059 of NZ_VLKR01000001.1, forward strand.
ATGAGTCAATACTTTTGGATTGCGATACCTGCCGAGCTGTTTTTTCAGTATTGCGCGGAAACGATGGAAAAACATCGGGCGCACGCCTATATTGAGAAGATAAACCGTCGTTCAGGCAAACGGAATTATCTGAAATACAGCGAGGAAAATCCGTCTGCGTTTCTAGAAAGCTTTTCATCAGCGGATTATCATGGTTTTTTCCTGTCCACCTATCCTTTTTCAGATCAGGAAACCAGCGTAGATTCAGGTGTCTTCTATGATTCACCTGTCGCCGAATATACCATTGCAGGAAGCGGGGGCTATGAAACAGAGCGGACAAGGGAAATCATCCACTTGCGGCAGATTATGAAGCAAGCGGACAAATCCTCAAAAGCATTTTTTGCGGCCCTGCAGCGCAACCTCAAAAAGATCCCCGATCTACGTGATACCCTGAGCAGTGGAAATAAAAACCATTTTTACCTGCCGACATCAAAAAGTATCATTCCCCAAAATGCCCATAGCCGGCTTATAACAATGCCCTGGGAAGAACACTGCCTGAGCAAAGACCTCGTCTACATGCAGCAATGATTCAAATTAGCTGAGGCAGACAATGTTGACGAAACCGAATTATTCTATAACATAAACAAATGGCAAAATCTATTTTAACAATCACGCTGAATCCATCCGTAGACAAGAGTACCAGCGTACCACATATCGTTCCTGAAAAGAAATTGCGCTGTGAAAAGCCTATATACCAGCCTGGTGGCGGCGGAATCAACGTATCTCGTGCCCTGAAAAGACTTGGTTTGGCTTCAACGGCTCTTTTTACTTCCGGGGGAATGACAGGCAGTTTGCTCGAAAGCTTATTGCAGCTGGAAGATATTGCTATAGATCCCATTCGGGTGAACGGTGAGACCCGCGAAAATTTTATCGTGGTTGACAGCGCAACCAATCAGCAATATCGATTTGGGTTTCCAGGCGAAGAGTTTGAATCCAACGAACTGGAGGGGATTAGGACTTCGATTGACGAACTCAAGGATATCCCGGATTTTGTCGTTATCAGTGGTAGTATGCCGGCTGGGGTACCGCCCGAATTTATACGATCACTGATCAATACGTACAAAACGAAAGGTAGTAAAATACTAATTGACACATCTGGCGATGCCCTTCGCCTTGCATTGGAAGAAGGTGTCTTTTTAATCAAACCGAATGCCGGCGAGCTCGCTGCGCTTGTGGGAAAAGAGGAATTGGGGCATTCCGATCTGGATATGGCCGCCCAACAGCTCATTTCGCAGGGGAAGGCTACGCTAATCGTAGTCTCTCTGGGTGCCCAGGGCGCTATATTGTATTCAGAAACAGAAAGAATACAGCTGCCTTCCCCGCTGGTCAAGGTACGTAGTACGGTGGGCGCTGGTGACAGTATGGTTGCTGGAATGGTGTCTGTCTTAGCCCAACAGGGAGATCTCGAACATGTCCTACAGATGGGAATCGCCTGCGGCTCGGCCACGACGATGGCCGAAGGAACTGGGCTATTCGCTAAGAAAGATGTGGATCGGCTGTTTTCGGAAATAAAAAAAAGATAAATATTGAGGATTTTGCCTTACAAATGAAGAGATTGCTTTACAAAAAGGCGCACAATCCCGTGCGCCTTTTTTATTCTACTCATCTTTTCCGTTTCCCCAGTTTGGCCAGTAGTCTACTTGTGGCGAAACTGACCAGGGTACCCAATGCTGCCGTGAGGGCGGTCTGCAATACATCGCCCAGCGAGATACTGGCCCAAATGGAACAGATGGTACCGCCGATGGCCGAGACGCGCATATCATTCACTTTCATCCATCGTGCTCCTTTCTACGGTATCTTCGGTTCCATTTTTAACGGACTTATTCTCCCTGATGCCCGCCGAAGGTTCCTTATCGGTAGGCGATACAGCTGCCGACATCGTATCATCCAGTGCCGACTGATTCCTTTCACCATCGTCCGGATTATATTTCCCTTCCTGCGGCTCCTTCGCATCATCCAGCTCCGACTGCGGCTTAGCCTCATCCAATACCGTTTCGATAATGCCAAGCCCCAAGGCCAGGTATTTTAATACATTCCCTACCTTTCCCGGTAGCTTAACAGGTGCGGCCAGCAACAGCTGTAGCACCCGTCCTATTTTGTTAAAGATTTTTTTCATGATTATTCTATTTAATGGAGTTCACTTGCCCTGTATCGGGCGACGCTCACTCGACTTGTACTTCGACCAGTCCCTGCAGCATTAGTTCGACCACTAGCGGATAGAATTTTTTGTAGGCGACGCCCGAGGCTAACAGGCGATAATCGCCATCCTCCAGTACATATTGCGTACCTACCAGAATGCAGCCGGCGGTCTCTTTGTAGCTATTTCCTTTATGGAAGTAGACATAGCTAAAGTTGGGTATAGCTCCAATCTCCAGCATACCGCGGTGCATTTTGGGGTAAGCGTCGTAGTAACGGCCATTCATTGCCCCGTCGCGGTTAAAACCGAGTGGGTAATGCCCGGTAGGTATAGCGGTTTCGCCCCTTATTTTCACGGGGCGCGGAATATTCTCCAGACCGTAGCAGACAAATTGATTGTTCAGGTAGATCTCGGACAGCGTGCTATGCTTGCCATGTTTTGTACGAATTACTTTTATCGTTGATTTCATACGCAAGATTTAAATTAGAAAAGACCGAGGTATTGACTTCTGGAATACAGGTTTTCATCACGATCATGCAAGAAAAGGTACAGGTGCACCGGTCGATCATGCAGAATGGATGGCAGCTCGATCGTCATCTGGAGATCCTTCCGCAGCACCTGTTGTTCATTGATGGCTGCCTGCTCGCCAATAATATCATAAGCACAGAGTATGACCTGGTCATCCCATTGGTTATAATCTTTGATGTTGGATTCGGTTACATCCCAGCTCAGCTGAATCGTATTGGACGTGCGTACACAGGTATTCACCGCGAGCGGAGACAGCATGCCATTGCTGATTTTTGCGAGGGCGGGCACCACCTCAAAATCCGGATATTCCCCCTGTATCACGTTCGTCAGCGTATGTGACATGGCGCGGCCAAAAGCCGCCTGCACCGTGCACTTGCTGTGGGCAAAACCTTTGCGGATGAGCGGGTACAGCGGATTTAAAAATCGGCGTGCCAGCCGAAAGCGTTCCTGCGCAGCCTCCCTACGTGTCGGATCTGTAACCTGCTTTTTAAACTCAGAAATCACCAGCATATCTTATCGTTTTGTGTTCAAAAATCAGGAGGAGCCACATGCTCCTCCCTTTCAATTAATCCTTTAGCGGCTAAGCCAGGTCAAATTCGCCCAAATACGTACTTTTGGATACCTTTTCGGCCTTGCGGTCGGTAAAGAAGATCCAGACATGCCCCTTGCCACCGAGCAGGTGGGCCGGGATCTGGATGTCTATCGTACCGGCAGCACGGGTGGGCGGTGTAGGTGCTGTCATAAATTCATCCTTTTCGGGCGAATAGACCAAGATAATGACCTGATCATCGGCCTTGGTCTTGTACAGGCTGTTGAGGATGGTATCCCAGTAGATAGAAAGAATTCCATTATCCACAGCAGCCTCCATGCCGCCGCCATTGAGGTAAGAGCCCGTACTGATTTCGATCTTGCTGTAATCCAAGCTAAAGTTTGGATAAGTACCGCTTACCGCCTGTGCGATATTGAGCTGCAGTGCCACGTTTGTGGGCGTCATCTTTTCGGTTTTGGAAAGCCCAAACCCCACCTGCAGGATCGGCGTGATCGGCATCAGAAATTTGGAGATTTTCAGGAAACGGTCCTGTTGGATCAGCTGTTCTTCGGACATCCCTTTCGTCCGCTTTTTGGGTAGGCCTTTGAGGTAGTTGATGGATTTCCAGGACGAAGCTATCACAGCGCCCACTTTACCACTTGCTCTTCCGATTACACCATTGTTGATTGTTGCCATGTTGTTATTTTTTTTAAAAAGTTAAACCCCATAAAGCTTTCATTTATACCGGTATGTATTGCTTTACTTCGACAAACATACCACATCACATAGCCCCTTGTCAATAGCATAAAACAGGTTGGCGGAGACTCGTCGGCGGCAGCCCGTCTTTTGTCGGCGTGTTGTCGGAGGCAATCGGGCATATTCCAGGTACACCGCCGTCTGGCACTTCAAAAACTACGGGTTTGAGCAGCAGTCTCGGGCCTTTGCTTCGCACCTGATTCGTACCTGCTTCGGATCAGCAATAGATCTTGTACAGATACTGACCAGACCTTCACCAGTCTCCGAACAGGGAAATACTGTTCAGCAACGGATTAACAGTGGCTGCTTTTACATGCAGCCCCGAAGACAATACGAAGCAGGTACGAATAGTGTAGGGATTTAAGGCATTTGCCGCGGCCATTTTTTATATTCGGCCACATACAGCTGCACCACATCTTTTTTGAGAAAGAGATCCGCATTACCCTCTTTATAGGTGGCTTTGAGCAGGCCTTTGGCGATACGGCGCTCGATGGTGCGCACACTTTTGCTCAAAAAATAGGCGACTTCGTGGATGGTCATTGTACCGGTCAGCTTGTGGAGCTCCGTATACTGCTGTTCTTGCAGCAGGTCGAGGATACGGTCCAGCTTGGCCGCTAAGGGCGTATATCCGATGCCTGATTTTAATTGAAAAGAATAGTGGATTTTAAGGTGAATAGCTGTCGCATTGGACACAAAACGGGGGGTGATCTCCTGTTGATCAGGAGATCCTTTTACAAAAAACATAAACGGGTAAGGTTAGCTCGACTAACCGCCGAAATCCAGCGCAGCAGCAGACCTGTTGTCTACTGCGCTCGGTCTATCTAAGTTTATAAAGTGGGATGATTCAATTGAGCCGAATAAGGTTATCCCATCCCTCATGCTCCAGGTTATTGACGTTATCCAAAAAATCCTTTAGTTTTTTTTCTTTGCGCATCCATTCAGTTATCTGCAGCAGGTTGCTGATTTCCAATTCCGTCATATTCAACTTGAGGCTGTCAAACACTTCCTTACGAAACTCCAGGTAAGTGGCATTTGGCAATATCGGTTGACGGACGAGCATCATATTTACCCTACAGGTTTTATTGATGCGGAAATACCATTTATCAAGCCCCAACCTTTCTAGCTCCTGCATGAAATGATGGGCTTCCAAACGGATACCATTGATCAGGACGACTTCTTTTTTTCTTTTTTGGGAAAAATAAAAGGGCACATCAAACATACGTACATCATTCATCTGCAAGGTATTTAAATTGAATGGCGAATCTTTATGCAGCACATCATAGAGTGATCCGATTACGATAGTCCTATCCAATGCACTTGGAGGTGCTATAGTTCCCGCTCTATCTGTTGTGTTTTCCTGCGACATGACCTCTTTCCCTAACAAAGCCATCACATTTTCAGTTGTTAGCCACCATAATTCGCCGTTACGAAAAACATAGATCACGTAGGCTATAAAGCCTAGACCAATAAAAGGCATATAATGCAGCAGATAGCTTCTTAACAAGCTGTACGTATCTTCGCTGCGCACAGAAGCGAAACAATAGATAATGAAGAGATAAATCGATAGAATCGATATAGTTGTAGCAAGAATTGCACAGCAGAGCTGACCTTTGGGTATACTCTTGGTCATGACCCTCCCCTTGCTCATGAGTATCAAATCAGGGTACCGCTTCTGCCAATAAGTCCCAAAGGCTTCAAGAAACATCTGCGTGAACACGACCGCAACACCAATCGCAATTGCAAATGCCACCGTCCACATCCAATAGGTCTGTGTCCAAAATCGATTCAGATAAATACCGTGATTTCCGATTAAATTAAAAAGCATGGAGATGAGTAAACTCTCCACCGTTAGTTTTAATACTTTCATATGCTATGTCAAGCTCTCTTAAATGGCTTAGGTTTCTACTGGTTTACAGATCCAATTTACTAAATAAAATCAAATATTAAGCAAAATTCAATCATCCAAAAGAAGATTATCCTCCAAAACCCCGGAGGTTAGGACAGGGCGGTTGCTAATTTGATCTATTTAAATAAATATTTGCAAAAACACAATTTGTATGAAAGAGAACTTTGACAATCCAGGTGTGGCGCAAAAAGTAGCCACCCTTCTTGCGCTACCCTTAGCGGAGCGCGCGCTCGAGATGCAACTTCTTAAAGACGATTTTGCAGTCTGGATGGAACACAATTTTGACTTGAAGCCCCATCAGGTGGAGCAGCTCTATGATTTTTCACCTGGATTTCGGAAACAACTTGGCACAGCGATAAGCAATTATCTCATGCAGGGCAACGTACTTCAATTTCAAAAAGAAGACAAGGGAGATGATGATGATCCAGATTTTAAGGAGCTTATGGTTCACGGCCTCGATGAATGGCAGGATGGTGTGGCGACGATGATGTTCACTCCGCTGTTTATCCGGATTTCCTACACCGGTCCGCAGCAGTAATCCAACCCTACGTTATCCAAAATCCATTTCCCCCGATCATACCGAAATCCTGACCGGGGGGATTTTTATTGACTTATACACCATTATGAAAACAGCACTACAGATCGATATCGCACAAGTATTTGACCAGCCGATCAGTCCGAGAACTGATACGCTCAAGCCAAGCATAAGCATGTCCAATGCGGACTATCAACATTACGAAAACCAACATGGGCAAGCCTGCCTGCAGCTGTTTGATGGCATGCTCGGCTACATCAATATATTGGATCTGCATCTACCTGCGGATATTGTCATTCCGATGCAAGTCACAGCGTCGGATATGCATATCTTTTATCTCTTTACAGAAGATCGTGCTATTCAGATCAGGGATGTCCAGAAGCGGATCAGTTACAGCATCTCTTGCAATCGCGGCCGCTACTTTTACTTAACCAGAAGTGACTATGAAATCCATGTTCCTGCCGGAAGGTATACCCTCATTAACTTTTATTTCCGCGGTAGCATTTTTCGCGATGGCAATGAGCGTCCCTTCCAGTTTCTTCACCCCTTGATCCATGCCTATCGAAAACAAGATCCGAATTCGTGGTGCAGCATCGATTTCCGTGCTGGCATCAGGACCATTTCATTGCTAAAAACCATTGCGTCAAAAATCAAGAAAGGCGACCTCGACAGTGAGGTCAATATCCTTTGGGGTATCAAGAAACTAATCCAGCTATCGAAGGAAAAGATCTTTGAAGAATATGACAGGATTTCGGAATCCCAAATCAAATCCAAAGAAGCCCATGCAGCTATTAAGCAGGCCGTATCCGAGCTTGGCCAGGATTTTAAACTGGACGATATTGCCTGGCAGCTCGGGATCAGTATGGACTATCTGCATCAGCTTATCCAACTTTATTATGGACAGAGTCCTCAAAAGCTGAAAATAGAATTCATGCTAGATCTCGCCAAGAAATATATTGTGGACGGTATGCCTACAAATGAAATCGCCTATGAACTGGGCTATGCCTCACCGAGCAGTTTTGCACGCTTTTTTAAAAAGAAAACGGGCATGACGGCTACGGAGTTTTTTAAGCGGTATAACCAAGACTATTTATAAAATTTATTGTTAAATTAACCTAGTGACCTAAAAACATGAAAGAAATCATTCAAAAAATCGGAAAATTTTTCAGCGCGATCGGAAAACTTTTTATCGCTGAGCCAGCTGACAAAAGCAAGATTATTGCGAGAAAAGTCTGTGGAAAATATAGAGCCTGGAAATATGGCCCGCTACGTATTTGTATCGAGATGGCCGCCTCCTATTTCCCTGAAAATTATCAACTTGATGAAGAGGTACTCAAGGCAGCAAATGCTGCTGGCAATATTTATTCTCCAAAGGCTATGCTTTATTACCTTTTGTCCCATGCAAGGAAGATAGCAGCACCGCGGCAGCCATTGCCCATTAAAACGAGCTATAGCTATGTGGCATGGCAGATGATCAATCTATCAAAAGTGGATATCGTCACAACCCTCACCAAACACCCCCGTTTAATAGAAATTCGTGAGGAAACGCTGGAACTGTCTGCTGCGAAAGCCGAGATACTGATCTTGAGTAGCGGTGGTGATTATCTTGAAGTAAATCATCTTCTTTCGAAGATTGACCTGACACATAAATATGTAATTATCTGTTCTGTTTTTGAAGAAGTCTTTATACGCGATCATATTCTTTATCGAGTAGATCGGAAAATTAAGCCAAATTTTAAAAGCGAAAACGAATATCTGGCATTCATTGACGAGATTATCCAAGAAGCCACCACAATACACCTTTGAAAATTTAACCGCAGCATCCCCTCCCGAGGGGATTTTTTATTGCCATACCCTATCATCACTTCAATCCGGTACATACTCGACTCCAGATTCGGCCAAGTCCGGCTGCTTTTTAGTACCGAACTTTGGTATAAGTTAACGACGAAAAAGTTAGTAGGATAAAAACGAAGAAACAATAAAAGCCCAGTGGGCAGGCCGCGCTAAGGATGCGCCGCTGCCAACAGACAAATGGATCAGGTAAAACAAAGTTTTATGAACAGAAAGTACCATATATTGAATAGGATGATAGCCCTTTTCCGTTGCATCGGAAAGCTATACTCGTCCCTGAGGACGCAGGTGCATCTGCTGTCTATGCCCAAGGCATTGGTCAGCAGGCTGGTCAAAGACCCGTTTCAACTGGACACTTTACCGCATCGGATTGTCTTCGCCCAGAAGAGAGTTGTACAGCGAACGTTGCACAACCGTAAAGGGGCACTGTTCACGGAAATCCCGGATGGCCCTTAGGGGTCATCTGGGAACAGGCAGGCTGCGTATCGGGATGCAAAGCTAGCCAGCGAGGTCTGCTAAAAGACACCCCACAACATAAAATTAATCAAAGTTTTTTGAGGCAACCTTTTTTTGATCGGATAAAAAAGACCACAAAAATGAACAGCAAAAAGTTTATTAAAAAAGCTGCCATCGCCTTCGGGTCGGCATTGACTTTAGTACTAGGTATCGCATTCGCGGTAAATGCAATGGAAAAGAAAGTGGATAAGCAGTCTAATATTGAAACACAATCCACATTTGTTCCGGATCAATGGTTCCAGTATACTGGACCAAATTCCTCTGATCCTAATTATGAGGATGAAATAATGGATCCGGACAACTATACGCCAGTTACATCACCTTCCTGTAGCACTGGGGCACAATTGTGTGAGGTGCATGGTGAAGATAATGGAAGTGGGAAACCTACTCAAGGAAGTTTAAATGAACTGGAAAACCAGATTCTAAAAAACGAGCCTCAAGACACCAACAAAGTGCGTTTTCATAACTAAGTAGGTTAGGGATAGTGGGACAATGATTTTCATTGTCCCACTTCCGATTATGGATTTTGTTCGATGCCGCCCCGTTCAATGACCTGAAGCGGAATTTTATAAGCGAATTCCATCACACTCTTTCCCTGCATCGAAACGACTTCACCGTCAATTCTCCTTTTAAGATCAACTATCCTATTCTCAGCAGCAAATCGTCTTAAGTCCGTCCATCGCAGTCCTCTAAATACAAGTTCTCGCCGCCTTTCCAAAAGAATAAATTCCAGCAGAGATGCTTCGTTAACCGGCAATGTTGGTATCTCAGCATATCTATTTTTTAATAATTCCATTAAGGTTAATTTTGCATCGCTCAGTTGCCCGGCCCTACATTCAGCTTCTGCTTTATTCAATAACACTTCTCCTACCGTCAATCCCATAAATATACCCTGTCCAGAAGGGTTATAATTACCGGTAAACGCGTAGGTGCCATTGGCATTTTTCGTAAAAAACAATTCTTTTCTCCTATCCTCCTTGGCATAACTGTTATACAGCAGCGTATCCACGGTAGCCTTATCTTCCAATAAAACACTTGTAGGGATCATCAAGGCATAAAAGATAATATCATCATTGTAGGCATCGAATGGACGGGCTCCTGTTTTTTTAATTTGATTATAATCAATTGTTTTTCCACCTGTCGCCAGCGCCCTATCTGCATATGCCAGTGATTTGTCATATTGCCCAAGTCCCAGATATATTCTGCTTAACAGCGCCAGAGCCGCTGTTTTATTAGGTCTTGTTGGGTATTCATATTTTTTATCCGATAAAAGCCCCAGAGCCTCTTCCAGGTCCTGTAATATCTGATTGTAGGTTTCGCCCAAACTTGACCGCTGTAATTTCTCATTGATATCCGAATTGGTCTTAAGTACTATTCCCAAAGCATTTTCGCTGTTTTTGTTATAATATTTACAGAATACCTGTGCCAGTGAATAAAAAGAAAAGGCACGGTGATATAAAGCCATTCCTTTCAGCTCATTACGACTAAGACCATCCGGCAGATAATTTACCTTATCAAGATAATCCAACACCACATTAGCGTAAAAAATAGTGATGTAAGAATTACTCCAAAAGCTATTTTCTGTCGGCTCTTTTGACCAGAGGTAAGCTTCCCGATATTCTACCATTGAAATGGCTTTAAAATTTGCATCTGTCAGGTAATAATTGTCGGAAGCGACCTCCAGAAGCCCGGGATTTCTGAACGAATGATTGTCCAAAATGGCTGTCAGTTCAATGTTGCTATTCGGTGTATTAAGCTTGGAATCGGGCTTTTCTTCCAAAAACTTTTTGCATGAAGTGATACACAAATAACAAGCAGCATATAATATCCATTTATAATACGTAGTTTTCATTTCTTAAAATTTTAAATTAAATCCAAAAGTGTACTGTTTGGGAACCGGAATTGTATTTGGATAACTCGGATCAAGGCCTTTATCATTCTTGCGCCAGATTACTCCGAGATTACTTATGTAAATAAAGAAGCTTAATTGACTGATGTGCAAGGGACTAATCTCACCCATTCGATACTGAAGTTTAATATCCTGCAATCTGATATGATCAGCCGGTTCGACCAGCACTTCACTATTACCATAAAATCCGTCTGCCTTGTTCAATGGATAAGTCATTGCAGGTATATTGGTCGACTTTTCATCGCCCGGCTTCTGCCACCTACTGTAAAAGTCAGGATGACCATCCCCCCTGCTGTAAAGATCTGAATAGCTTATGGAAGGCCTTCTGAAAAAATATTTAAACTGATACAGCAAAGAAAAGGACAGATTAAATTTTTTGTAATCAAAAAAGCTGTTTACAGTACCGTAGATCAGTGGCCGTTTAGACCCGTGCAACTTCAAATCTTCAATAGGAGCCTGTTTACCCGCCATCTTTGAATAATCTTTTGACACTTCGCCATTAAAATATCCCATCGGTTCACCTGTCTGCGGGTCAAGCCCCGCGAACTTATAACTGTACATGGCGTAGGGCATCACATCTTTATAGGCTATAAAAGAACTGGACACCAAAGAAGAAGCTCCCGGATAATCAACAAAAGTCTTTTTTACCCAATTGTTATTGTAGGTGAAGATAAAATCAGTCCGCCATTTAAATCGTTTATTGAAGTTAATTGACGATAAACGAACATCAACACCCCTGCCGTCTACATCTGCCACATTCATAAGCTGACTGATCAAACCTACCGTCGGATCCAACGGATATAGGTGGATCAGATCAAATGACTTTTTCCAGTACATATCCACACTTCCTGAAATACGGCTATTGAATAGGGAATAATCAAGTCCGAGGTTAAATGTTTTTATTTTTTCCCAACGTAAAGAAGGGTTGGGAGCAACAAGTACCTGCGCTGATGGCCAACTGATGCCATATAAAGCGTTAAGTGTGCTGTATTGAATTGTTGTATTTCCCGAACGTGAGGGATCAATATTTCCGCTAAAACCATATGTAGCCCGGAATTTCAGTTCATTGACAGGAATAGATTCCATAAACCGTTCCTTCTTGATATTCCAGCTCAATCCAGCCGACCAGAGCGGATTCCATTTATCATTTGTATTTACACCAAAAACATTGGAAGCATCTTTTCTGAAACTGCCACTTACCGTATAGCGGTTCAATAAAGTATAAGATCCATTTCCAAATAATGATACGTATCTATTGTTTGTCTGGCTCTTGGTTATAAAAGAAGGTATCTGTGCATTGGATGCGAGATTATTGTAAGTAGGATACCTATTCATATAATCAATTTGGGTACTATAGATTAGCTTCTCCCCATCATAACCATACATTCCATCCGTAAACGCCTTAACGGCTTTCGCGCTGACTTCTGACCCCAGTATTACGTTCACCCTATGATCAGGATGATTGTTCCATTTAAAATCTACCTGAAAACGACCAAAATGTGAAACGGCATTATTGCTTCCGAATTCAAGTATCCCCCCAACAGGTATCGGTCTATTGACCACTCCATTTGTGCCGACATTGGTATATAGATTGACCATTCCTCTTGATCTTATGGAGTACTGGTCGAAAACCGTCTCATCATCGTTCTTTTGTATTTCGTTTCTATACCTAAAACTCAGTCCAAACAGTTTGTTGATCTGATAATTTAGCGACGCACTGGTCAATAAGCTGTTCAGCACAGCATTGCCCTTATTGTGCTGTAATTCTTCCAAGGGCTTATATGTCCAGTCCAGCAGATTAGGATCAGCTAAACTTTCGATATAGCCAATGCTATAATTATAGGGTATTGAAAGAAACTGGCCGTCTGCAGTTGCCAATGAAGAATATGGATACCTGCTCCCGGAATTGTCATAATAGCTGAGCAGCTGCGTCTGCCTGCTTTCTAATCTAGCATACATCATATCAAGCTCCGCCTCTAGTTTTCGCGTCAGCTTGAGTTTATTATAAGCCTTCAGCGTAAACCTATTATTATCTGAGGAGACCTGAGTACCTTTTGAGCGGTCATACCCTGTTGATATACGAAAACTATTCCTGTCACCGCCGCCACTCACTGAAAAAGAATATTGGCTACTGATTGCAGGCCGATAAAGATATTTCAATAGATCATTTCTAATATCCGTCTGACCATAAGTATCCAAGAGATCATTCAATTCCTCTTCGGTTAGCAATCCTTTTTTCTTTTTCTCCATGGCCTCAATCGCCATCGGAAGGATGGGTTTGGATCTTGAATTTATATTCGAATTGTAATAGCCTTTATTGTATAATTCCAGCTGCACCGCAATCAGGTCAGCATTCGCAATAGCCTGTCTTTTAAAAAGATCAGGTTTTTGGATGACTGCGGTATTTTGACTCGCCTCTACCACCAGCGATGAGTTTTGTTTACCTCGTTTTGTGGTAATAACAATAACACCATTGCCCGCCTGTGCTCCCCAAATGGAGCTGGCGGCGGCATCCTTTAAGACAGTGATATTTTCCACATCATTCGGATTAATGGCATTTATATCACCACTATAGGGAAAATTATCGACAATGATCAGGGGGTAATTGGCCCCTCGGATTGAGCTAACCCCATGTATGTTGAGTGACTCGTTTGCAAATTTCCCTGTATTGTTAAAATTAGCATTTGCATTATCCGAATACATACCAGAGACCATGCTCTTGACACGTGTCAAAATATTAGGTGCGGGAGAACGATTGATATAAAGTGAATCTATTTTCTCGAACGATCCAGTAGCACGTTCTTTTGGAATATACTGAAAACCTGTAGAGAATACAGCCTCCTGCAATCGGATCGAATTACGTTCCAGTACGATCAGGATATTCAGGTCATTCGACCTGACAACATACGATTTGGGGACGTAGGATATATGCGAAAATTTGAGGGTATCGCCGACCGAAAGACTGTTTATATTGAAGGTACCATTGTTCTGAACCTTAAAGTTGCCCTTTCCTACCGAAATAATATTGACATCTGAAAGCGCCTTTCCTTCTTGGTTCTGCACACGGCCTTTTAGCATGACAGGATTCTGCGCAAACACTTCAAGCCGCAACATAAAACAAGTTGCGACCAATAATATATAATAGTTCAACTGTTTCATCACTGTATAATTAAGAAGTTTACAATTCTTTTGTCTTTTTCGGCAATTAGACCGTTTTCTTTTAAGAAATTACAGAGCTTGTCCTTCGTCTCAAAGTCCTTCACTGAATAATTGGGAATAAGAACTTCACCTTTTATTGAATCAATAATCTGCCAATTAGGCCTACTCAGGCGAAGATCTTTGATCAGATTTTTTAGCGATTTAAATTCCCTGCCCGATTTAGGTTTTATGGATGTCCTCCCCTTGCCTGCTTTTACAACAATACATTCAACTAGTGAATCCCTTACACTGACATTTAAGCCCAGACAGGTGTTCAAGAGATCAGCCATATTGATCCTGCCTATGGATTTTGATTCGAAGCAGATCAGGTTTTTTTTCTCCCAGTATGCTATACCCTCGCCTTTAGAAAGATAATATTCGAATCTTTCCGGATCAGAAACATTCCAGATGATCTGATTAGCGGCAAATTTGTAGCGGTCTGCATAGGCCAATCTATATAAGCTCAGAATTGATCTATTTCGATAAGAAATAATCTCGTAGGGACCGACCTTAGATTTTTCAAAAGGGCTTATATCTTTTACATGGTCGGTTATAATTGCATAGCCCAATAGACTGTCATGGGTAGATCGAACCTTTCGATTAAGCTCCATATCCACTATAAATCGATGGAAGTTCGGCTGGAGTTCAGGTTTGAGTTCCGCATGCAATACACCTTTTGTGGCGAAGGTAAGCAGGTCATCTTTCGTGATTTCCTTGCTTCCCGTGAGACCAACGACGACGCCCTCTTTATTTATCCATACCAGATGAGGTATACTTTCATGCGGGAAATAACTTTTCAATCTGCTGTCAGCTATAATGCTTCTCAGACCAGTACCTTTTAATAGATCATTCCTCTTAAAAAAGGACAAAATGGACTTTTCCGTCTGTTCTGAGACTGCAACAAGGCCTATATCCAAACCTCTGCTGAAATCAGAAAGTTTGGCTAGCCCGGTTAAACAAGGAGCACATCCCGTATTCCAAAAGTCTAACACGAGTGGCTTTGCTTTAAATTCGTTAAGTGAGACTTTCTGTATATTATTTAATCGTTCATTAAAAAAGAAAAACTCACTGTTCCATAACTCTTCGGGAATTCTGTCACCAATCTCCAGCGGAGTTGGCCCATCGGCCCCGCTGTTCTTGCGGGGCGTCTGAGCTGATAAACTAAACATAGAAACTAAGAGGAAAACGATTACAAGTAATGTAATCTGTATAATTGGAATATTGACTACCTTATCCAATAAGGCAGTGAATAGATTAGATCTTTTTATCATCTGCTTGTGGATTAAGTATTATTCAGCAATTCGGTTAAAGAAACTGTGGATCCTTTGTTTGGCTTCCAGATCGGCCGTAATGACGTCGGCAGGTTCCGCAAAGGCAAATGGCAGCACATCAATGCCGATCTTGCGAAAGTGCACCAGGAAATAAGCCATCAGCACACGGCACACTTTCATCAAAAAGGTATGCATCTGCTTTACGTCGGCAACATCTTCCTGTACGGTCCCCTTTCTATAGTTTTCAAAGAGTACCCACAGGATTTCCTGTAATTCGGTAATGGTATGTTGGGACCAGAAGTCCATAATGGTATGTAATGGATCGTATCCATTGTCGTATATTTCATAACATGCTAGCTCAAAGGGTAGCATATTGTTTGATTTTTGATTCATAATTTAGTTTCATCAAATATGACAAACCCGAGGTGCTACCGGAAAATTAGGCCAAAGCATCCCCCTTCGCGATTTTTTCGCGTTAAAAAGGCTTGTCACTGCACAGATCAAATGCCACCTATGCGAAATGGACAAATAAGATTAAAAGTCCGAAAAGCGCCGAAATACAATTTCAAGGCATACATAGGGTTAATTATGGCGCTCCCTGCCGGAAAGAAGTAAATACCGACCTACAACACTATTGGATTGCAATAAAAACTACAGGTGAAAAGTTTGGACTGAATGAAAATTTGCTTAATTTTAAAGTGCGAATTTTAAATGAAGCTGTATCACTGGCCAATATTACCTTTTAATGCAATCATATAAATGTATAGGTCGGTGACAGGCGTAAAAAGAGGGAAATTAGACTGAACTGCGTTCAGCTGTCTTTTCATTTTAAGGAAAGTCAACACCTCCCCTATTTATTGCTCTTTTACAGCCTGTTTTATTTATTGTGACCTATTCAGGCGCACGAAAAATGTTCTTTAAAAGTGATTTGCGGGAATACCTCAACAAGCGATCTCTGATCGGTGGCGGGTAATGAAAGGTGTTTGTACTGTTCGTTCTCATAATCTTTTTTGGTTTTTATGTGAACGAGCTCCAAAAATTAACTAAGGAATGAAACCTTGCCTTTCGCCACTCTTTCGCTAAAGCCCGGAGGCATTAGCTAGGCCTTAAGTAAACTTAAGGTGGTACCCGGAAGCGGCTACTCAGCAAGGCTCATCCCCGCGCGTATGCAAAGATACAATATTCGCAGGTAATGAGCTAACCTTACCGCCTCCTTCCCAGGTACCAAGTGGAAAGTTGGAGACTCGTCAATAATATCAAAGTGCTCAAAACACTTAATATTTTCAAAGTTAACTCGATGCCCTTTATGAAAGGCATCAATAAAATAAGACAGACAAGTAAAACTTAGCTATCACTAAGCAAATATAATCACTTAGTTATTGCTATGCAAATAATTTTATGAAATTATGGGTGAAAAAATACCGAAAACTAAAATCGAGTGGGAAATTGTGAAGTTGGTTAGAGAAATGAGGAATGAAAAAAATGTAAGTCAAGCAAACCTTGCTAAAATGCTTGGAGTAACCCCGGGATATATAGGGCAGATTGAAATAGAAAACTCTCCCAGCATGTATAGCTACGATCAATTAAACAAGCTGGCAACAGGATTAGAATGTAGCATAAAAGATTTTATGCCTGAAAAGCCTCTCAATATCTAGTTCGCATAACAGTAAAAAAATCGAGCAGCTTAGTAAGCTCCGTTATGTAATTTTAGATTTGCAATTAAAATGCTAAAGAGGAATAATTTGATTAAATAAGATTAAAGAATTCAATCGCGAGGCGAATAATAGAGGAAAATGTATAATCAAATGAAGATAATGTGAAGTTCAATGCAATACTCGACAGAATTGTGCATACGGCATATCGGTTTACTATCAAAGGAGAAAGCTTACGTAAAAAACCGTAACTTTGTCATGCTAAACAAGAAGCACAGTCACAAAAACTGGGTGCCTATCGCCGGAATACTTGAGTGCATATCACCGGAATATGCAATCGCCGAAACATCTGGCCCAACATTACCGAAATAGACAGATGCTGGGCAAGTTCTAAAACCCCCAGTTTGTTCTTGATGATTTTTTCTTGTGTTGTTATAACTCTAATTTATTTTACAGTTGTTAATTTATCGCAACTGTCAGATTAAGTCTTGACTACTTCAGCTTAACTGCCGATTTTATTTGCAAGTCCAATAACAATATCAATAAATTATCAGCTTAATAACTTATGCAATATATTCCAGTGCCTTTGGATTTGACGTTTTATGGCGCCAGTTTTGAATATTGACTCAGCTTTGTAAGCATATGATAAAAAATTTCCCCAATTATATCTTTCAGATTTATAAAATTTTTTAGGGTTTGATTTATCAGGTAAATAGACTCGACACCTTTTTGCACCCAAATAACTATATCTTTTATAAATCCTGCGTTTAAACAAAGGCTGTTTCTCTCCTCCATAAATTTTACTCGAAAAATACTTACCACGTCTAACTCCACGTTTCATTTTTCTATAGTATCCTGAAACACTTGCTGACTTCAATAAAACTTTTTTGCCATCAAATTCAAAACCTAAATAAGTGAGCTTTTTATTCCAATTAATTCCGTCAGGAAACTCTTGTCCACATTGAAACCCTTCTCCTTTTCTCTTTAAGTGAAAAACTTGTGTTTTTTGAGGTTGAATTTCTAATTTTCTTTCTTTGATCAGTTCATAAATAGAATCCTTTATTTTCACATACTCAATTTTTGAACAAACAACTATTATATCATCACAATACCGACGATATAAACTTTTCCCATCTAATAAGTTCAAAACAGCTTCATCAAATGGTATCATATATATATTTGACAGCAATGCACTCATTGGAGTTCCTTGAGGAATACCATAATCGCGTTTAATTTTAGAGCCATTTTCATCAAACAAAAATTCACCAGTATTATCAGTTTGGTATAATTTCCTTTTAACTAACCTTTTACTAGTTTTCAAGAATTCTTCCTTTTCACAAAACGATATGGCATTTTGATTCTTTAAGAATTTTATAGCTGAAATTTTCTTTTTTCTTCTACCTAGACTATTTCCATCTTTGTCGAATTTTTCAACTATTATTTTTTCTTTATAACTTTCGAATAATTGCACTAATTCAACATAAGTAAATCGAGTCAAGCTTTTAAAAATATTAAATGAAGAATCATCGAGTTTGCTTCCGCCTGCAACTTTAACCCACTCCTTTAGCAATAAATTATGATTGAGATTATCGAAAAAACTAGAGACATCAAATGTCATGACTACAAGATTATCTAAACTATAGTTTTGAATATAGTCAAAAACTTCTTTTGCAAAATCAATCGTACTTTTATGAGACTTTAATCCTGGCTTTTTAATTCTACGGTAAGCAATGACAGATTTTGCGAGATCTGAACCTAAAATGAAAGTTTCATATTTATCACTAAGTTCTTTTGTATGGTAACTATATATTAATGAATCTAAATGGCTTGCA
Source organism: Sphingobacterium siyangense (assembly GCF_007830445.1). Classification (GTDB taxonomy): domain Bacteria; phylum Bacteroidota; class Bacteroidia; order Sphingobacteriales; family Sphingobacteriaceae; genus Sphingobacterium; species Sphingobacterium siyangense. The sequence continues at coordinate 472,718 of NZ_VLKR01000001.1, forward strand.
TAGTATAGTTCTCGAAGCTTGATACTAGGGACTCTTTTTTTTTCATTTTCAACAATCCCTGTTTCATTATTATATTTCTTCCTAAACTTTCGAACCTTGGATGTTCTATGAATAAAAGGTAAAAACGAGTGTTGGGCCGTCTTGGTTTTAACATAATTTGTCACCCATTTTCGATCCCTCAAACCTAAAGGATATCCTATATGTGGATATCTCTTTAATTTAAACCAATCTATCTCTTCCTTCTTACTCATAATTTTAGTTTATAAATGGATAGGGCTTCCCGACGGAGCTAGCTAAAAATAGTACATGCATATTTCGACTAGACAAACAGAGGCTGTTCGTTTTGCCACTCCTCAATTTGGGACGTAATTATTTGCTTATCTTTACAGAGAATGAACACATCATCAGAAAGACTCACGTTTATCAAAGAAGTGATATTGATAGCCCAGCTGGTAGCAATAATAGCTATAGGCTGTGACTTTATCTCACTAAGTTCTTTGATGATTGAAATACACCAACCCTAGACGTTTTGAGTAAACTCTCAATCTAGGCAGAAAATCAAAAAACGTACTATTCAGCGCCCTATCCATAATTTTTTATAATATCATACCTGGCTATATACATCATCTATCGTATGAGCAACGATCATACGGCTGCCGATAGATTTAAAATGTTCTTTGCCACAGTGAATTTTCCCCTTTTCTATAGGTCTCAAATGTTCATCGAAAACAGTGCCTTTAGATTCAGTAACGAAGTACAATTGCTCTTCATTACCTTGATTATATAGAATCGCCCAATCAGGATTGTATGTTCCTAATGGAGTCGGCACTTTAAACCAGCTTGGTAGCTTTGTATAAAGTGATATGTTATCACTCGCTTCAAATTCTTGAGCTAAATTCACCTCAACATCCGAATCACACAACGTATGCTCGTAGGCAGACTTACTAGAAGCTACCAAATGTTTGCTCAAATAACCTACTAAATCCTCTTCTTCAATCTTTTTTTGATCGTAGAACTCTTTATCACCAATCTTTTCGTACTTAATACCATCTACTATAAACAATCGCTTCTGTAGATTAATCACTTCAATACAGCTCTCAATAAATGCCTGAGGATTAGACTTAAAATAGTTAATTACACGAGGTTCTAATCCTTTAAGCAACCTTACAATTGATTTACGTGTAAGATCCGTTTCATTTTGCAGATAAGTAATAATATCTGGTAAATGATTCACTTGAACATTAAGATGTTCAACATAGTTTTTGACTTGACCATCTGCCTTAATACCGCCTTGGTTAACCGCCAATTTTGCTTTTGTATGTTCAATTTTAGCCTGTTGATTACGGAGGTTATTATTTAATGATTCAATACATTTATTGATTAATTCATTCGAATCAAACTCAACTTTATATACTGTTTTGTATTTAATAGAGTCCCAAAGTGCCTTAAATTCATCAGATAAATATACTTGCTTATTAAGTTTAATATGAACCTTATCCTGATTATTCTTAATATCAAGATTACCCGCAACTTCTTTAATCCTATTAATAATTTGTTTAGTAACGTCATCACTAAACTCCTGCCCTAAATCGACTACTCCATCCTTGATAGCTTGTTTTAAAAGATCTTGAATCTTTCCCTTCGCATCGATATATCCTAATTCTATAAAATGTTTATATAGCTTATTAGACTCATCTTGTCCTAAATAAATAGGCTCATCTTCTTCGTCAAAACCATTCACAATAGTATTAAATGACTCTAGCGCTAAATAACCAAATTTTATCCCTGTATCTTCTGTCAGTTCTTTTTGATAGCCTTCCACAAATTCTGTAAAACTTTCATTCACAATCGTGGTAAGGATAGTTACATTTTCATCATAGACTCGGTTTCCTGATTGATCCACAGGAATACGTAAACCTCGTCCAATCTCTTGACGACGACGAATTTCAGAAGCACCCATTTCCTTCAACAAGCAAATTTGAAACACATTCGGATTATCCCAACCCTCTTTAAGTGCTGTATGAGAGAAAATAAAACGTACAGGTGAATCAAAGCTCAACAAACGTTCTTTATCTTTCATAATCAATTGATACGTATCCTCGTCAGCTTTGACTGATCCTGAAGTATCTTTGAAAGCTTCAAACTTCTCTTTAGCATTCGACTTTTTTGATCTTTTATCTCTAGAAAAATAACCCTTATGCACTTCAGTAACATCAATATTTACATCTTTCACTTCTTTGAATAGTGACAACTTGTATTTAGGATGTTGTATTATACGTGCATATTCTTCTTCGAATATTTGTGCATAATCGCCATTAGTAGGATTTCCTTCATCATCATAGAGACGATATTTCGCTACTGTATCAATAAAAAACAAACTCAAGACTTTAATTCCCCTTGGATTTAACTTTACTTCTTTATCCAAATGCTCTTCAATTGTCTTTGCAATGAGTTTGCGTTTAATTTCTTTATCATCTACCCCACCAAGTGTTTGACCTGTTTGAGTCAACTTACCATTCACAAATGAAATATAATCTAATTCGACATTGATTTCATTGATGATGTAACCAAAATATTGATCCAGTTTAGATATCTCATAAAGATCATCTCCTAGTTTGACATCTTTATTCGCTCTCGAAACTTTACCGTTTTTTCCTTTAATATCAATAGTAACCTTAGCTTTAATTCCACTTTTGTTTGAAATGCTAATACACTGAATAAAAGCACCATCACTCACTTCATTTTTAGTAGTAATAGAGGCTACTTCAATCTTCTTTACTTTATTATCATTATAGGCATCTATTGCATCAAATTTGTATAATAGGTTAATCTTTTCTTTGTGTGTTGCTGAAAAACGAAAAACCGCTAAAGGATTTAAGTTTTTTATTGATTTCTTCTGTAAAGGAGAACTTATTGTACTTTGTGGTTCATCAACAATAACCACTGGATTTGTTTCTTGCAATAAATTAATTGGTATAGCACCTAATTTATCGTAATAATCCAATAAAATACGCTTTGTTGCCTTCTCGCTATCCATATCTTGTGAAAAAGCTTGGATATTGATAATCATAATACGAACCTTATCAGAAATCGCAAAATCACGAACCTGACTCAAGTTTGCACTATCATAAATAAAATATTTATACGGCACATTTTCAAACACTTGCTTGAAGTGCTCATCTGTCAACTCTAATGATTTATTAATACCCTCCCGTATGGATAGAGAAGGAACAACAATAATGAATTTTTTAAATCCATATCTTTTGTGCATTTCAAAAATAGATCGTGTAAACACATAGGTTTTTCCCGTACCCGTTTCCATCTCTATGGAAAAATGCAAATCATTCTTATCGACATCCTGAGGTGTAGAAATACGTAAACCATTACGCAATTGGATAGCTTGTGTATTTTCAACCAATTGTCTATGTAATAGGTTCAATTTATTGGCATATCCCAAATCTGCAGCATAGTCAATAGATTGATCTGTCGGTGCTAAGACTGTAAAATTAGATTCTAATTTCTCCTGTCCTTTGAAGATATCAATTACAGCCTCAATAGCATCTTGTTGGTAACTCAAATTACCTTCAAATTGTATTTTCATAGCCATAATTATATCGATTTCACATTTTCGATTCCTGCCTGACGTAGCGTTTGGACCGTATTAGTCTTGATTGCATCATCACCATTGAATCCAGAATCCTTAAATATAACAGACGGTTTTGTATCTGAAGAATCTTTGTGCCACTCGCCCATAGCCACAGCTACTGAAATGTTGATACGATCACTCAAGCAGATATACATAGCACCAAAACCTATATTATAAACCCTACAACCATCTACATGTTTCTCTTGAATAGGTAAGGTTAAATCTAGGCCATATTTGAGTAAGATCTCAAACAATACATCTTCTTCCGTACGATCTGTTTTTATACTATCCCCATTATTTTCTGTGAATAAATCCAATTGATTCTCAAACTGATCTACTGTAGTATCCCAAGCTTCAATATTGGATGAATCTAACTTAAAGGCACGAAAACCAACATCTAATTTTTCTATTTCTTCTTTATCTTTATTCTCTTGTTTGACTAATTCACCTGCTCGACGAATACGTTCTTTTGTAATATCGGCTATATTTTTATAAGTACCATTTGAAGTTTCTGATTTTACATTAATAGGTTCAGGTAATTGTACAGAAATACATTTTCTATTCCCACAATCTTCAGCATTTAAAGCCATTACAGCGTGTGCAGTTGTTCCTGATCCTGCAAAGAAGTCTAATACATAGTCACTTTTTCTTGTAGAAAAAGCAGCTAAATTAGATATTAACTCAATTGGTTTTACAGTATCAAATGGACTTTTTCCATTAAATATTTTTTGAAGTAATTTAGTCCCTTTAGTTGCTGTTCCATATTTTTGACCATCTAACCATGTATCAATTGTAGATCCTAAATGTTTCTTTTCCTCATAAAAAACTTTTAATTGTGGTTTTGATGTCCCATTTTTACCAAAAATTATTCTATTGTCTGCAAACAACTTATTATATTCAATTTCAGTGGTTCTCCAGCATCTACCTATCGGAGGCATAAAAGATTCATGTGTATTTGGGTTAGTAATTTTATAGGTCAAATTGGGCCTCAGATTCGGAGCATCAAAAGGATCTGCTTTCCAAACTCCTCTTACATCATTATCTGGGTTAGAGAATTTTTCTATATCTAAAGGCTTTGGATAAAAAGCAAAACTTTTCTCATTATACCAGTTTTCCAAATTTGACTCTTTTAATCGTCTGTTTTCTTTACGCCGATTTTTAGAATAGGAAATAATGTATTCATGACTATTACTTAAATCCGTATCATTTTGAATTGATTGTCTAGCTTGCCAAACAAAAATTCCTGCAAAATTCTCTTCCCCAAAAATTTCATCACAAAGCCTTTTTAGGTTGGCTTGTTCATTATCATCTATTGAGATAAAAATAACCCCATCATCCGTCATTAAATTACGAGCAAGCTTAAGACGTGGATACATCATATTCAACCAATTCGAGTGGTAACGTCCGTCCGAGTCGGTATTGGTAGATAACTTTTTACCTTCCTCATCAGTTTGGCCTGTTATCTCTAAATAATTGGATAAGTTGTCCTTATAATTATCTTTATAAACAAAATCTTTACCTGTATTGTATGGAGGATCGATATAGATCATCTTGATTTTGTTGCTATAGGTTTTCTGCAGCAGCTTTAATACCTCTAAATTATCACCTTCGATAAATATATTTCCTGTCGTATCCCAGTCTTTACTATCAGCCTTATTAGGACGAAGCGTACCTGTAGATATTTTGTTCGCTTCCTTTTTTGCTTGGGTTTTTCCAGCCCAAGTCATTTGGTAGAATTCTTTGTTCTTCTCCACATAGTCGCCCAGCAAAGCCTGTAATTCTTCTACCACTAGCTTACCTTCCGAAAAAATATTTGGGAATAGTTCTTTGAGTTTTTCTATATTATTAGCTACGATATCCTCAGAACCTAAAGCGTTGATTTTCTCCATGTTATTTTATTTTCTCTTTTAGTAACTGTACTTCTTGTTTCAATGCGTGAATATCGGTATTTAAAGCCACTTTTTCGCTCATTTGGGTTGTCAATTTTAATGTTTTGCTGTAGCTTTCTATTTGCTCTTCGGCTACTTTTATTTGTTGCGCTATCGCTAGATATTCATCCGTTACATAGTCAGGACGTTGTATATATTCGCCTGTCCATGTCACCAAAGCATAGTTTTTCAATACTTGAATATAGTACGTGTAGAAGACCTTCAAATTTTGTTTAGGTGCCTGTCCATACGTTAAAGCATCTAAAAACTCTTTGGGAGAATCACTACCTATACATTCCGAAAGGTATACTTCCTCCAATACACGCTGCTCAGCCAACTGCTTATGTAAACGCTTAGAAGCCAAAGATAAGTGATTGACCTTATGGTCATCAGATTGTGTAATCACTATGCAGTGATGAGGTAGGAGTTGGTGTATCAGTTTACCTATAGACTTATACAAGATATTGTACCTCTCGGTACTAATAAGTACACGTATAAAGTATAACTGTGTATAATCCTCCAATTCGTCTCTATAGGGCTCTATATTAGCCATAGGTTTGTTGATACTTGCGAGCAATTGTATTTGCTGAATATCAGCCGAATCTACCAATCTAAGCTCCGACGTGTTTAAGTCACGATGTTTTTTTAATTCTACTTTCTTTATCATAGCATTGACTAATACCCCAGTTGGGAATCCAATTATATCCTCCCAATTCATTATGCAGAAACGATTAAATAACTTAAGACTTGGTATTGGCTGTTGTTTGAGACTTTACCAGAGAAAACAGCATTTGAATTAAAAATTGAAGATATCTGTGCTTCTTTCTCTTCACCCGAAAGATGAGACTTTACTAAATCTAATAATTCAGTATATTCGGACATATAACGTCCAGATTTGGTACTGATATTAAAATCTTTAAGCAATTCAGCATCTAAAGTTTCCTTTCCGAAGGCTAGTTTTTTGAACAAATCCAACGCTCTCTTGCCCATACGAGTAGGAACTAAGATATCGCCAGCCTTACTGATATAAACCAATGCATATGGATGTAATAAATTTAATTTCAACTTCTCATCAAAATTTGTGCTATTCAAATCCTTAACACAGAATAATACACCAGCCTCTTGATCTACAATATTATTGCGAACTAAAGAAAAAGATGCACCAGCAAAATTCTCATAACGCAAATTATCTGCTGCTGAAATACGTTCAGCATCTATTTTGAAATCATTAAAAGTCAAATCCGTAATACTAATCCCACCTTCTAGGTCTTCCAAATCAACCACTGATTCACGCATACGCTCCAATTGTTTTTTACGATATTCGAGCTCTTTTTGATGTCCTGATCGTTCATCAATGACGTTATCATCACCAGTTGCAGAAATATCCAAGATTTGCATTCTTCCTTTTACACGCTTTACTAAATCGATGTATTGGTCGAGTTCTCGAGTCGGGTAGAAATTGACAAGCTGTATATATTTATTTTGAGATCCGATACGATCTATACGCCCAAAACGTTGAATAATACGCACAGGGTTCCAATGTATATCATAGTTTACTAAGTAATCGCAGTCTTGTAAATTTTGACCTTCGGAAATACAATCTGTACAAAACAACAGATCTATATTCCCCTTTTGATTTGGCATTACCGAATCACGCGATTTAGATAAAGGTGAAAAATTAGTCAAAATTGACTGTAGGTCTGTTTTACAATCAATTAAATTGGTTTTGTTAGCATCACCACCAACAACCATCGCTGCATTCAACTGATGCTTATTTTGAAAATAAGGAGCAAAATGATCATATAAGTATCGGACTGTGTCTGCAAAAGCACTGAACACAATAACTTTTTTGTTATAACTATTCAGCGGATTTTGGATTTTTTCTTCAATTAATTGAATTAGATCCTTTAGTTTCTGATCCCGATTTACGGTAATTTCCTCACAACGACCTAAAAGTTTTTCTATAATTGATTTATCAGCTTCCAGATAACCTTTCATCTTAACTTGATCAATATCCTGAAGCAAAACCTTAACCTTCCCCCCTATAACCGAATCGCGCAATTCTTCATCATCAAAATCCAGATCCATAATATCTACATCATCCAAGAACTCTTTGTGATTATCAATTTTGTCAATTAAAAAATTGATTCGATTCAAAACGGAATTCAAGGTTAGACAAAAGGAATGTATAGATGATTCTAAACGTTTCAAAAGATTGACACGCATTAGCGTTATGATACTTTCTTCACGTTCAAGCTGACTAAATTTTGTGCCATTTTTAGTTATCGTGTCGTACTTTTCTGCATATTTCGGTTGCAAATGCTTATGTACAAAAAATAATGGTGAATAGAATTGCAAATTCAATAATTGCAATTGTTCGTTGAGATAAGTAATTGAAAAATCTTTGTCCTGCGTATCGAACTCACTATACATTGATTTAGGTTTCAATCGTTCAGGAAATTTGCCTATATCCGATACATCGTAATACTTTTCAATATGTTTTCTAGATCGAGAAATCGTTAACAAATCTAACAATTTGAAATAATCCCCATCCAATCTATTAATCAGGCCATCACGAGAAGGATTACTATCCTTAAGCCAATTATTAAATTTAGTTTGTGCTTGTCTCAAAGTAAGTTCGATACTCGCAATTCCTTCCTCTTTCAATGCTTGATCGTTAGATTCCGTGATAAACGCTACTTGATTTTTCAAATCATTTAATCGAGTATTCACAGGAGTTGCTGATAGCAAAAGAACTTTCGTTTTTACACCTGCACAGATAATCTGGTTCATCAAACGCTCATAACGCGTTATATGATCTTTAGAAGGATTATTATTTCTAAAGTTGTGGGATTCATCAATCACTACTAAATCATAATTTCCCCAATGCACTTTATCCAAATCAATATCACCCGACATTCCTCCATCTCTACCTAAATCAGTATGGTTCAGCACATCGTAATTAAAACGATCCTTTTCTAAAATATTAGTTGTGTAGTTTTTGGTATAAGTGATCCAATTATCTCTTAGCTTTTTCGGCGCCAAAACTAAAACTCGATCATTACGAAGTTCATAATATTTTATAACGGCCAATGCTTCGAAAGTTTTACCTAGCCCAACCGAATCGGCTATGATACAACCATTATATTTCTCAATTTTATCAATAGCTCCTAAAACAGCATCCTTCTGAAAATTAAATAACTTAGACCAAATCACAGAACTTTTGAATCCCGTCCTAGTCAATCTCTCTTCCTTTAAATCAGATTCATCTCTATCTTGAAAAATCTTAGAAATAGTATATTGATAAATATCATGAGCTGGTTTTAAGGGATTAGCCTGATCGTATAAGTACAATAGCTCTTCTTTACAATCTACTGCAACATTCCATAGATTATTAAATATCTGTTTGTAAGAAAATTGTTCATCCAAAATATATGGAAATAAATATGGACGTCCATCTTTTATAATGCCTAAAGTAGCCTCATCAAATGCATGAGGAGCAAACATAAAAACATGCTGATCAATGACAATATAAGAGATACCTGATACATTAGTTTTTCTAATCTCCACATTTGTCTGAATTTCTTTCAAAACTGTATTTAATCTATAATACCCATTTAATCCAGCATCTGTCCGCACTTCTAAGGGATTATGAATAAATAAAGCCTTTTCCTCCTCAATATCAATCGTGTTTATAATAAGCCGTACACGTTGTCCCCCATTAATTTGATTCAACAAACCAAATATTGCATTAAATGTGAAGTTATTCGAACAGATTAAAATTTCGGAGTTCGAGTTTACTTTTGAAAGTATTTCATTAAAAAGATAATAATCTTGATTATTTATAATCATCTGGTTATTGGCTAATAATTTTATTCTTCTCTAAAATAATGATATTAATGCATATTGCTTAATAAAAATAAATAATAAACGATTAATTACACTACGGCAAACCGTAATAGTAGTAAGCAATATATAAAAATGATTATTATTTCGTATAAGATTAAGAATAATAAATTATGCCATTACTGTATGTATTCCAACTAATTGGGACAAATGACTAAGGAGTGTTTTCTTTTTATAAATCTATTAGTTTTTGTTTTAAATATTCTGTTTTTCTGTTATTTATGGCCAGTTTTTTTAGGCTTTCTCGTTGTTTTAATATGAGGTCTCCACGACCATAATATACGTCAGCCGGGGTCAGGTTTTTTAAAGACTCATGATAGCGTTCGTTATTATATCTATTTACAAACTCTTCTAGCGCTTCTTTTAACTCTTCTGGTGAATAATAATTATTCAATTTAACCACATTCTTCATTGTCCTGTGATATCTTTCAATTTTTCCTTGAGTCTGTGGATGTGCTGGTCTACCATGCACCTGTTTCATTTCCAGTTCTTCGGTCAGGTATTTTCCAAGTTCCTTAGATATGTAGCACGATCCATTATCTGATAATAATTTAGACCTTCAACTTATAATTAGGCTGCTAGAACTCTATACCAAAGTGGTGTATTTTGCAGCGGAATTACTGGTGTATTTTGGTGGTTCTTCGTCAATTTTGGTGAAAGTACGTTAAATAATTACACTTTATAAACTAAACCTTTTTTCTTTTCAAACACAATTCCAACCTTTTCGAGCAAGTTATAGACTTGTGCCTTTTGATATGCTAAGCCATATTCTTTATCAATCCATTGAGCCAAAAGAGGGCCTGTCCACTTTACTGATTGATATCCATGATCCGAGGGTTTTTCGTTTATGACCAAGTTTTTGATTCTTTCGAGTTGTTCGTTTGATAAATTGCTCCGTCTACCGCGCCCTTTCTTATCTTTTAATCCTTCAATACCTTCTTTTTCAAATCTATGAACCCAATTTGTTATCTGCTTGAAGCTGATATTATGTAGTTCAGACAACCGTCTGCTCGAATAGCCTAATGCAACAAGATATACCATGTATAGCCTTATACCAACGGTATAAGCATCATTTGTATTTAATAATTTCTTTATCTCTGTTGCGTCTGATCGCTGAATTTGTAAGACTGATTTTCCCACTGTAATTTATTTTTTCTAAACAACAAATATATAAATTATTATGTGTAATTTAATATTATACTTTTAGTTATGATTCCAGAATTTGTACTTCCTCCCAATTTACAGTTAAAAGCTGAAACAACGTACACCTCTCTAGGAGAGCTTTATATTAGTACGTACGCTTATCAAAAACACTCAACATGCCCTATTTGTGGCATTACGAGTGATAGGGTTCATAGTAGATATTTCCGAACTCTTTTAGACCTTCCTGTTTCCGGATATTTAGTAAAAATCAAGCTCAGGGCTAGGAAGTATTTTTGTGATAATTCAGTCTGTCATCGAAAGGTTTTTACTGAACGCTTCGATTGTGAAATCAGGCCATATTATAGAAGAATGATTCGTTCAAATGAACTTCTTTTTAAAATGGGGCTTGAATTGGGAGGAAATAGAGGTTCAGCAATTAGTCGCTATGTTGGACTGCCGGTTAGCTCCTCCACTATGTTAAGAGTGATTCAGGGAGTAGATATACAACCTAAGGCTTTGACATCTGGGGTAATTGGCGTAGATGATTGGGCATTCAAAAAAGGAAGTACCTACGGAACCGTTATTGTGGATTTAGAACGGAAAGAAGTGATAGATTTACTTCCGGATCGTGAATCGGATACGCTGGCAGAGTGGCTGAAGAATCATCCAGAAATAAAAGTAGTATCCAGAGATCGCTATGGCCCATATGCTTTGGGTATAAAAACAGGGGCCCCTGATGCCATTCAGGTAGCCGACCGCTTTCACCTAATTATGAACTTAGGGGAAGCAGCTAAAAAAGTCTTACAATCAAAAGCAAAAGAATTGAAGGAAATATTTAAGCTTTATAATGATCCCAAAAGGAAAGAACCTACATTAACGGAAGTTACCGGGCCTGTTGAAGCAAATTTAGAAGTTCTAGCAACGATTTCTACAGCAAACATTGGTGCACATAAACAATATCTATTCGACAAGGTTAAAGAGCTATATGCCAATGGTATTACGCTGAGACAAATTGCCAGAATTACAAACCTGGATCGAAAAACAGTCGCAAGGTATGTATCCGTGGAAAAACTTGAGAAAAGACAGTCCAGAAACTCCACCAACCTGGAATCCTTCATTAATTATCTTTTGAGCGAAGAGAACCACGGAAAAACATACAGAGAACTACATAACACTATTGTTCAGATGGGATTCAATGGTAAGTATACCCAGTTTTGCCACAAGATGAATGAAGTTTATAATATGCCGGGGCTTAGTAGAATGAAATATAAGGCGCAGGTGGTGGTAGCAAAAACTTGGTCGCCAACCAAATTATCCTTAATGCTCTATAGGGAGTCAAAACACCTTAAGGAAGATGATAAAGAATTTTTAGAATTATTATTTGAAAAGCTTCCTCAAATAAAACAACTGGAGCAGTTGATAAAGGACTTTAAACAATTGTTTCTTATCAAGAAAGACGGAATGTTACAAAAATGGATTCAGGAGGCATCAACATCAGAGTGCGGGCTTAAAAATTTCGCTAAAAACCTTTTAAGGGACTATGAAGCAGTGAATAATGCAGTAGTAAGAACAGTAAGTAACGGCCAGGTTGAGGGACAAGTGAATCGAATAAAAAATATAAAAAGAAAAATGTACGGAAGGGCAGGATTTCAGCTGTTGAGGAAAATGATACTTGCAAAATCAGCATAATTCACCAAAATTGACGAAGAACCATTTTGGTGCGGAATAGTGGTGTAATATGGTGCGGAATATGCACGGGGTAACTCCATAACCTTGCACTGTCTGTAAACGCTCATTTTCTTATAGGACGGGCAAACAAGCCCGCGTTTCTCTTCCAAGCTCATTTGCCCAATACTTTTTTTAAGAAATCCACCTGTATCTGTAACTCCCCAATCTTGGAATATAGTTCCTTCTCCTTGGAATCGTCTTTTGAAGGGGATTTATCTGTAGTAAAAACAGATTCCGCATTATCCAGAAACTCTCGTTTCCAGGTGTTGATCTGGGTTGGGTGCAACTCGTATTTAACCGCCAGCTCTTGGATGGTCTGCTGCTCTTTGATCGCTTCTATGGCTACCTTAGCCTTAAAGCTTGCACTGAATTTCCTGCGTTCTTTTTTCATTTTCAACTGCTAATTTAAACATTTATGCAGTTGTCCAGTATTTGGGTAGTATGATAATTATTCATCTTACAAGCCATAGCGCCTCTGCCGAATATCTCTCCTTTCTCCGTAAAGAAGAAATACCTTATCTGATTACTGGTAAGGAAAGGGTAAGTCTCAAAGAAACTCCTTTTCTGTCCGTTTGTTTACGGAGGAACAAACACTCCGGTCTTGTTCAGGTCGTCCGATTTAGCCCCTCCGCATATATTACCCAACAAGCTGAAATATTATTGGATCAATTAAGGAGGACTGCTCAATTAACAGACCTCCTTCATTGATATACCTTACCAAGGAATTATATCTGTTGATGGGTTGGTCTCTTCACTAAAAAATCCGCCTGTGGGTCCGTCTTGATTTATCAGCGCATACTTGATGACTCTGTTAGCTGCAACACTTACTTCTCCACCATTAAAAAATGTAAAATCGGTTTTCGTCAATCCAGGACAAACTGCATTGACCTTAAAATTTGTGTCACGTAATTCGTATGCTAATTGTACAGTGTACATATTCAAAGCAGCTTTAGATACTGCATAAACACCATATTTTGCGTAGCTGTAGGCAGGCCATTTTGGATCACTCTGTAAAGCAAGGGAGCCTACACTTGTACTCACGTTAACAATTCTAGGTTGTTCGGATCCTCTAAGTAGATCAAGGAATGTCTTTGTCACATCGGCTACACCAATTACATTTGTTTTAAGTGCATTGAGATATTCCTCATTTGTGGCTTCAAGTGTTGTGTATGGAGGATTACCGCCATTAATACCTGCATTGTTAATAAGGATGTCAAGGGACTCCGTTTTTTTACCCATTTCCTCGCGCGCTTGTTTTATAGATTTGGGATCGGTTACATCAAGCTGTATGGCGTGTGAATGAGTCAGACCTTCTGTATTTAATTTATTTACAGCTTTCAATCCATTTTCTAAATCACGGCTACCTATGAATACGAAAAATCCTTTTTGTAGCAGCTGCCTTGCTGTTTCAAATCCAATTCCTTTGTTCGCTCCTGTAATTAATACTGTCTTCATTTTTTTGTATGTTTTAATTTCCATACAAAATTCGAAGATTAGAAAGTAGGGCTATTTACCAAATGGTAAAAAGTAAATTTATCGGATATTTTTGCGAATTCTGCTAAGTGACTGTTGAGTTACACCTAAATAGGAAGCAATAAAAGACAGTGGTATGCGATTGACTAGTGAAGGATAGTTTTCCATAAACTCTAAGTATCTTGTAGTTGCGTCTTGTGAAATCACAGGGCCTTTTCTTGATTTTTGGTACATACAAAGCTGGACCATTTTATTTTTAATTGAATCCCAGCCAACGATAATATTTGAGAGATCTTCCCAATCTTTTTTGGAAAATATAGCAAGGCTACAGTCTGTTATGGCCTGCAAGTATTCAGAAGATGTAGCATTTGCCTCAAAGTTTACGTAGTCGCATACCAGGCTGTTTTCACTGATAAAACAACGGGTAATTTCGTCGCCTCTGTTATTATAATAACAACCACGGATTACACCTTCAATGACAAATCCAACCTGCTTTGGAATTTTCTGAGCTTCAGAAAAGTAATCCTCTTTCTTTAAATTGAGCAATTTTGCTTTACTTAAAATCAACTCAATCTGCTGTTTGTTAAGATCGCCAAATTGCAGAAAATATTCGATCATTTCTTCCATGATTGCAAGTTAAAATTAAAATAGCTTAAACAATTTACCAATTGATAAAAATTATATAAGGGCTAAAATTGAGCGCTGGATTCGTTAAATCGTTTAGCATCATCTGGATTTGCATATCTTATATCTACTGCACTTGTTTCCCACTGCATCGATCTCATACCATTCAGAAGCACTCAATACAAAATTGGGTAAACCTGATTGCATTTTAAAGTGGTCAGATTCCACCACTTTAAAATGGGCATTATTGATTTGTTCCCAAGTACTCAAAAATTCAAGTGCGTATCTTGTCCTGAGCCAGTTTTTTACAATATCGGCTGCACGGGCGTCAATACACGCTTACTTGATGTCATCGGCGAGTACACCGAATGCCAATTGCCATTCTCCCTGAGATTTCCTGAAAACATAAAAAGCAAGACCATTTTTGTTGTAAAGATGATAATCTTTCATGCCCATGCTTTTATCATGCACGGTAATTTGAGCGTACATTACCCGATTTCGGCAAAAGATCTCTAACGGTTTCATTTTACAATATCACTAATAAAGTTAGCATATATTATATACAGTAAAGATATTCATGATTTTCGATTTTTTATATGCAATTGGATGGATGAAGCCTCTCATTGCTGGTAGAGCGACCGCCAAAGAAATCGACATAGCTCGCTCCTATATCGCTTAAGACAATGGTGCCGATGGCAACATTGGCAGCTATTGGAATGTTGGAATTGGTATTAGTATGCTTAATAAATATGTTTACAACTATTAATTTTCAAGATTTTTATAAACTTTAAAGCTAAGGTATTGGTTTGGATGTAGGGTTGGTTACGGGAAATTCTAGCCTTATAAAATCTATGTAAAAAAATTGGACATACTTAAGTTACCAATCATATTTTAAGCCTTTTACATGATGATGTTTCACTTCAGTACAAATTAAGTCAGTATCGTTAAAGACAGCCAAATTATATCCCCCCATTTTCATCGCACTTCGATATTCTACCGCATGAAACCCTAATGACTTAATATACCCACAAAGATATTGGGTAGGCAAGTAATCGAGATTAACATCTTGCTTCCGAACTGGTTTTGAAAGTTCTTCTTCAAGTTTTAATAAATAAGATCGAACCAACATAAATTCCTCAATATCAAACCCACGATCCTGAATTTCAAATGGCCCGTAATCTTCAATATTTTTTAATGAAATGATCTGTAATGGAGCCTTTAACGTAAAACGACCGATGCTAATGGACTCGTGCAAAGAAACCCGTGTTTCATAAAAGGTCGTCTCTTCACTTTCAGAAATATATAGATACGGTATACCAACTGGATTGGCTCTGCCTGGTGTTGTATACAGCTTGGGTGGTTTACCCAGCTCATGGACTTCAAGTGGGCGATCGCTGATCCGCGCTCTATAAAAATCCGTTCCAACAGGATAGGTTTTCGCAAATCTGCTAAAGGTAGACTCCAGCAACTCAAAATCTAAGGTATTAGCAATAAAAAAACGATTCTCCTCTTTTATCTCGGATGCAAATTTCTCCCATTGCATACGATGGGAATCGTCCGCCGCCTCACCATTAAGATAGATCTGCAACTCTACTGGTTCCTCAAATAATGAATCCTTAAATCCAACCCAACCTCGACCAATCTGATTCAGCAATTGTTTGACATCTTTGGATTTTAATTTGGAGCTATCGAACAACTTTGGCCAATAACATATTAAATGTTCATGCATTGAAACCGGTTTGTCATCCTTGAGAGATAATGCAGCCGTTGGATGATTGATATAAAGTTCGAAAAGTGCATCAAAGATATCAGATAGTTCCTCACAGGCTATCACAAAAACATTTTTACTCTCACAAAAATCACAAAGTCCCTTTCCATTGGATTCCGCTTCTATCCTATCCCGCAACCCTTGGTCTGCGAAACAGTTTACACAACAATTCATAGCTTTGAGATTAGGAGATTAAGCCTTGGATCAATTCGATGTGGTGCATGATGGAAAGCTTTTTTACAACACCCAGTCCCGAAAAAGATTGCTGCTGGTAATGTCTATGAAACTCTTTTAATGCTATTGTTTCGGGTATTTTCTTTTCATCAACAAATTGTATTAAGTCCTCTAAGGCTTCAAAATATTTCCTTGCTGGATCGGATGCATCATCATTTGATTTAGAAACAAAGTGTGCGATACGGATATCCTCGTCTCCATCCAATTTAAAGGTTAGATGTATGGCGACAGCATAAGCAGGACCTCCGCCCTCACTGTAAGCGCTTCCGATGGATAGGTAATCTGAAAAAGCAATGCATCCCTCATCGGGATAGTAAAGGTAATCAGTTGAAAATACTTCTTCTTTTATCGCAATATAATCCGTATTCTTTGTAAGTTTATTGAAATTATCACTTAATAACGCTCTGTTATCATACTTCCGCTTAAGACCAAAAAGATTGTTTATATGAATGGTATTAAAAAGGCAGGCCGTATTCTTTGTAAAATCGCTTAAAGATTGAATATCATTCGTTTTATTAAGATGAACCAATGCATAACCGTTATCGGAAAAGCCTCTTTGCATAATGCTTTCTTGTGGAAAAGCACTATCGTGATCCGTCTTAATTAAATAGGTCGGTATAATGGATGTGACGCCTAGATCTTTTAGTTCTTCAATTAAAGTAAAAATGGATTCACTGTCACCTTTTAATTCTCCATGCTCAGTATTTACCACCAACTGTACACGGATATTAGCCCCGCTTAAAGCTTTAAGTGCTGTCCTTAGCGATGAGGTATTCTTCTTTACAGCTTCAATAATAGGAATGATCTTCTCTGGGTTTAATGGAAGCCCTACAAGTTCACGTAATGCAATTAACTCAAATTGCTTACCTCGGAGATAAGGGAAATACATAAGCGCTTTATAATAATAGGTTCTTACTTAGATTATTAATCATAGTAAGATACGACTTTTTATCGTATTTCGCCTGATAAAAAGAGAAGTTTACAAATGAAGGTACATCGCCAAGAGTCAAGTATAAATTGGTTTGTAGATCAATACGACTTTTTAGGATATGGCAATACATTGCTTGGACTTCTTCAACTGGTAGCTCCGCTAATATTTCCAGACATGCCCGATAATAAAATACTGGTGTGACGTCAGGTAAAAACCCTACCAGTTCTTTTATAAGCCGGCTATATTCAGGTTTTCGCAAGGACGACATCATATAGCTGGCATCAAGAGAAGCTGTGTATTTGACAGCAGCACGATATTCAGAAACCTCTCCCTCTTCTGTATAAATCAATACGCCTACGTAAGCAGGAAGTATCCGAAGATATTTGTTTAGCAAGGAAACGTGCGTAAATAGGTAAACCTCGGTAAAAGCTCGGTAATAATCGTTCAATTGGCTTTCTAAGCGTTCGGGGGAATCCAGCTCGGTCTTTATTTCAAAAACCTTATTTATTCCGTTGACAAGCACCGTATCAGCAATGGACTGACCAACACGAAACTCATTGAGTAGAATTGTGTCATCCAAGGAATAGTTTTTCAAGACATACTCATTGAGCAACTTATTCTTGTAGATATATTCGTGCCTATAATTTTGTTCAAGGATATGATAAGAATGTGCGATTAAATCCCCTAATTGGTTGGGTTTATTTCCAACCATCTCATTCCACCCCACATACTTTTTCATCTTCCTGATATAAGAAGACTGATTGGTACTGCTTGAAAGCTTCTTAAATGACGCATGAGACACCAAAGAAGCCAATTCTCGCAAGTTCGCTTTGTCGTATGTGAGATCGGATTGCATATAGCAAATTTAAAAACTTATCGCGACTTAACGAAAATGATATGTGGTGATTTATTATTTGAAGAAGTAAAAAGGATTTTTCGCTACCTTTGTTTTTAATATTAACCTTAGAAAAAAAATGAAATTCAGAAGAGTATGTTTAAGAAGCATGCTATTGTTAGGGATTGGCCTATCAAGCTATTTTCCTGCGATGGCACAGTATAATAAAATCGATTATGACAATAGCAATTACCCCGAATTAGTCATTGAACAAATTGATCAATACGATTATAGTACTGTCGTACATTTTTCATACACAAGCATTACATCTCTAGAATTAAATGGATCTGAGGATATACAACTTATTTCCAACGGAAAGGCAAAAAAATTATTGAACAGCTATAATCTCCCGCTGGATGAAAAGAAACATTTATTTAACGATTCTGGTGAAAAGTTAAATTTTTCACTTGAATTTGAAAAAATAGATAATGTTAACGATGCCTTTTCTGTCCAAAGCGCAACGATTAAGAAATTCAACCTTCCTCATTTAAAGGTTGATAGTTCACAATCAACAGAGTTTTTAAATGTTGATGCATTCATCAGTAAAACACCTTCGAGAGAATTTTACATCTTCTACAATGAAGGCTCCCCGGTACTACGGTATGCATACAAAGGAATGATTATCGCGATTAAATTGGCCATTGAAGAAAACTATGGGAAATTTTTTCAGCCACAGATTTTTGTGCAAAATTACAACAAGAAAGATATCTTGGTAGATCCATCCAAAATATATGCTCAATATGAAGTGAAATCCAAATTCTTTACTGCTCCAATTTTTGACTATAAAAAATACCTATCTATGGTCAAGAAAATCCAAAAGAGTGAGATGTTTTGGAATGGACTATCTGAGGGGCTTGCAGCTGTTGCAGCTGGATATTCTTTTATATCTTCTAACTCGAACACATATGTAACTGCTAATGGTCGCTCCCTTAATTATGGATTTTTCGGGAATAATATGTACACTGGGACTAATTCTACGTCCATAACAGGTTCCATAAATACAAAATCAAATTCGACAGTATTTAATGGTGGTAACGCTTATATAGCCGCTCAATACGCCCGCCAAAACTTAGAAAGTTTGAAAGCAAAACAGGTTGATCGGCTTACGTCTATTCAAAATGGCTATATAAAGATGAACACAATATTCCCAAACAGTGAATATAGTGGTTATTGTAATATTCCGTTTAGATTAGACATTAACTCATTTTTGATGAAAGTTGAAATTAATGGTAGCGATTTCTTCTTTGAGTGGGACAATGATAAATTAAATTCAATGCTTTAGGAACTCGTAGGATTGTTATTGGTTTGGCTAATTGCTATTTACTATTTTAATCTTATAAGTCCTCAGTATAAACCTGTTGAAGCATTTAGCTCAGTTTTATATACCAACATGATGAAAAAAATACTATTCGCTATATTATCAATCCTGACGTTATCTCTAAGTGCGCAAAACAAATATGCGACAACGACGGATGGAAAGACGGTATTATTAAAAAGCGACGGAACCTGGGAATATGTAAAAGACAAATCTACATCATCAAATATTAATCAATTTAAAAGTACGAGCTCCTCCCCTTCCTCGCGCAGAACAAATACTTCTAAAAGTAGTTCTTCTTCCAGAAATTATATCCGCGGCCCTCGTGGAGGCTGTTATTATATCAACTCCAATGGCAACAAGACTTATGTCGACAGAAGCATGTGTAATTGATTAGGCAAACAAGATGACTATTAGGGCTATTCTCATCATATGCATATATTTATTTATATCCTGTAAATCGGACGTAAATAAAAGATACTACGTCGACTCTAACGACGATAACCCAAATTCTTTTTATGAAAAGTCTGAACAGCAGAACATCCTCGAGGTCGAGAAAGATGATGACGGATATGAATACAAGGACGGAATGTACTGTGCATCCGTAGAATACTATAATCCAAATACAGGAACTAATAGTACATATACCTTAAATATTGAGGTGGAAAGTGACAACTTAGTTATTATACATTGGCCAAATGGTGGTTGGCTGGACGAGTCTCATTTTATATCGGAAGACATTTCTAGTGGCACCTGTTCGTTTACAAGCGATAAAGGCTATGAGTATAATGTAACTATTTTAGGTAAAAATTGCCAGTTCACGGATAGCTCGATATCTGAGACCTTAATGAAGAACAAGAAATAGATATTGAAGATGAAGTACAGCCTGATGAAGAAATAGAATAATGTCGCTTTACGGTATTCCGTAACATGAATATCTGTCAATACTTTATTTTCGAAATCTACTAAAATATTAACGTTATATGCAGCATAACATGACCAATTTTGATATCGATAAGATTGTTAATTATTTAAAGCCTTTGTGTGGCCATTTAAATGAACTTTACAACTGGAATGCAAATCTAACAGCACTAATTCCTCTGCAAATACTGACGCAAGAAATGGTAGATGAACTAAATAGTAAAAGTTTCTATGAAAAAGAAATAACACTAAAAGCTATCTTGCGCCCGCATTTAATTGATGCTCATACCAATGACACCATATTGTTTGAAAAGTTGACAATGTGGATTATTAAAGAATGGGGTGGAATTAAAGCCGCAAATGAAGAAAGTACCAAACTATTATTACAGGAATTTCTCAAAAATCGAGTAGCCAAATTTGACCGTATTGCGAGTATCTCAAAAGTTGCCGCATATATGTTCCCCGAAGAATGCATTATTTATGATTCTCGTGTTGCTTACTCCCTAAATTGGATATTGCTCTCTCAAAATGCGGGTCATAAATTTTTTCCAATCCCAGAAGGCCGCAATTCTAAAATGTCCGCTTTCAATATGGATACGCTTATCCGACTAAAATATGTACATAAATATGTTGCTCCAGACAAAATATCGCTAAGCAACAAAAAGTATATTAGCAAAATAGACGGCGAGTTATATATCAGTAAAGAACGAGCATACCAAACACTCAATTTCCTCATTAAAGAGATAGCAAAAAGACTTTGGGTTGGACAAAAGGAGAAATGCGACCAACTTTTTTTTACCGAAATGCTCTTATTCTCCATTGCCGATCGAGAAGTATTTTTGGATATAACAAAACATTTCTCCGAAGATCCATACACCTCTCATCAACGATTATAGAGCTTTCATTTCAGTAGGCGTTAAGATCCTTACAATATTTAAATACACAATGCAAATAACTTTGCATTGTGTATTATGAAAAAATACTACTTCTTCCCTTGTTGTCTTTTTGGAGGAGGTAAAGAAGGCGTATTGCCTGGAGTTTCTTTGTTGTCTCTTTGGCGTCTGTCTGGTTTGCCTGTCGATTCGGCAATTCTTTTTGGTCCTGGTTTTAGTGCCATAATTTTGAAATTTATTTATAAAGTATGTTTATTAATAGCCGCATATTTCTAATAGTCTATGACCTGCTATAGACTTCAAAAATATCGTAATAAGCAGCTTCATCTTTGATAGTTTTAAGATATACGGTCTTTTCGCTTGCGAATACTGATTTAGGACTAATCACCACTTTCACGTCATCTGTCTGTACATTGAAATCTATTGCATCATTCTTACTCCAAGGTAAAGTAACGAAACCTCCTATATCCCCCACCCTTACCATAAGTGTTCTTGACATACTTGGAGTCTGCGAGCAATATAAGGCAAGTACCGTTTTCTTAATAGGGGCATTTCGTCTTAAATTCTCTTTTTCCGACTCGAACTCCTCTCTGCTAATCAGACCGGAGTCCAACAATGTCTTAAGTTTAAATAACTCATCTGTAAATGATTTATGACCAACGTTTAAGATGCCATCGGTTTGCTTTTTTGCATGTGAAAGCAATTCCGTTTCAAATCTGAGTTGCTCGTCTGATTTAGACACCAGCGTAAAAATGAGTCCAATAACCGGAGATAGGAATAATGAAAGAAAGAATGCTCCGGCAAAACCTATATTTCTATTAACACCAATAGCTTCCACTGCTAACGAAAAGATAATCCATCCTAAAAATATTTCCATTGTCTATGTTCTTTATAATAACTTGAAGCAAAACTAAGGCTTGTTTAAAATGAAATAATACGGGAACCCGTAAGGAGAAAGTAAAAGAAAAGCTGAGATTTGCTAGTAGATTCTATTTAATCTTAGAACCAACTGCAACAACATGGCGCAAAGAAAACCTTATAATCCGAATACGAAATATGGTCGTCGCAAATTAAGGGAAGATCATTACCGTCGAGTGGCAAATATGACGGACGACGAAAGAAGTAAACTAGAAGCCAATACTTTTGGATGTTTGCTAATGTTTATCATCATAGGTGGTTTAATTGTATTTTTTCTTTTTGGCGGAGATGGACTTATGAGATGGCTTGGTGGAAAACACCCCTATTAAAACAGTTCATTTAAACTTTAAATAGCTTAGAGTACAGGAAATCTTAGCTTGTTTAAAATCGCAAACAGGAAATTTAACCAAAGCACATATTAAAGAATACTACGATGATAAGATTTTTATTCACATCCCTGAGTGCAACAATACTTTTTGCTAGCTGTCTAAATTCAGAAACAACTGAGTCTACTGAGTTGACAGACACAACTAATGATGAAATAAGTATAGCGGCCCCCACTAAACTAAGCGGATACACAGTATCACCACCAACCATTTCTAGAACACCGACAAAAACCTTATATAGAGCCGACATCGTATTAAAGGGTGACGATGGATTAAATGATGAAAACAATAAACAGCTTCTACTCCATCTTTATGATTCTATAAAGAATAGTGATGCAAGCCCAAATGCAGTCAGTCTATTTCTATTTCAAACGGAAGAGCACAGTCAAAGTGGTATGGGACAATGGGTCGCAAGGCTTTCAAAGGCTAAAAACGATGATGAACCTACCGTAGCTGCACAGCATTTTAAAATTCCTCCTCCGGAAAATGCACCATCCTATCGCAAATCACTTACACTTGAAATTCGAAAAGAGATATTTAAGGAGATTATCCAGGCAGAGGACAGGTCGATGCAAGAGGCCGAAAGAAAGTATCCATTGACGAGCTTTAGCAACGCAGAGAAGAATTATAGTTATCAGCATCAACTGGCAAAAAAGTTCAAGGCCGAGATTCAAAGAAAATTTAAAGTAGACCAGAAAACACTTAAAACAATATCGTTGGAAGGATTGGAATATAATTGGCCTATGCCAAAATATTCGAAAGACTAACAATAGATATTAAACAAGGTACGACGTTCTATCATGGCATTGTACTTTTCAATCGGGCAAGGTTAATACCCAAGCCTAATATACATTATTTATGCTGAATTAATATGTTTACAGATATTAACTTTCAAGATTATCACAAACTGTAAGGCTAAGATATGGGTTTGAAAGTAGGATTGGTTACGGGAAACCGTAGCTGATTTATTCGACCGTTTTAAGAAGGTAAAAATTAAAAAAAAGCCTCCCTTATAACCGTTAAGGGAGGCAATTTTGGCTAGATGTCCGCTTGGGCTAGATGTTAGCCGGCTTTGGGCGTTCATCTATCGTAAAGATCATGAGATTAGTTGAGATAATTGTTGTTCATTTCTTATAAAATGTTGTTCAAAATTCCTATCTAATACTAATTTAATTCCAAAAGGCTATTTTCACTTCATCAAATATATGATCAGTTTCACCTACACTCCAGATCAACCCTCTCTTCGATAATGACAAGCATCTTTTATCAAAAGTTCTTCCATGATCATCCACACCTGATCTGTCAACGTAAAATATTTTTGGTGCTTAGATCATCTATAGTCAAATATCCGGTAACAGAAAACTTTTTGATAGCTAGTACGCCTTACTCAACAGCTAGAAATAATTTTTTTAAAACCAAACAGGATTCGATATTGTATTAATAGTACTTTTCAAAAATAGGTTGTAACTAGGAAGCCTTGAGATCCTCCCAGACTCAAGGTTTTTTTATTCCTCATAGCCCAACTCATCAAGGATAATAACAAGTTCATCGGTGGTCAACCAGCTCGTATTATTACATAGCATTACCCAATAGCCATTGCGAAAATCTACATTCATTATAAAAAACCGATCAATCATAATTTGCAAGGTTCCACCGCCATGCAAAACAGAAACCTCAACCACTTGCTTTTGACCACACACGTCACATTTGAACTTTATATTCTTTTTCATCTAATATCCTCCTTTATCCACTTTAATTCCCCGCGTTGTATCATGGCTATATACTTTTGCACGTGATCATCGGTCAATAAGCCATTGTCTTCAAGGTGGTAATTGAACTGCTTAGTGAAGGTGTCATATTGAATACTTCCTACATAAGCATTATTGAGGTATATATGCCAAAGGCTGTATTTCTTGGCCCGAACTTCCACTACCTGGCGTTTTCCATGATGATAAAACAACTCAGGCACATCCGTATCAAAGCGCAGTATAAGGGCGTCAATGCACGCTTCCTTGATGTCATCGGCAAGTACACCGTATGCCAATTGCCACTCTCCCTGAGATTTCCTGAAAACATAAAAAGCAAGACCATTTTTGTTGTAAAGATGATAATCTTTCATGCCCATGCTTTTATCATGCACGGTAATATGGGCGTACATTACCCGATTTCGGCAAAAGATTTCTAGCGGTTTCATTCGACAATATTACTAATAATATTAGTAATATTATAGACAGCAAAGATATCTAGGGTTTCCCATTTTTTATATGCCATTGGATGGATGAAGACTCTCATAGCTGTTAGAGCGACCGCCAAAGAAATCGACATAGCTTGCGCCTATATCGCTAAAGACAGTGGTGCCGATACAACATTCGCTACTATTGGAAAGTTGGAATTGGTATCTATATGCTGAATTAATTGTTTACAGCTATTAGCGTTCAAGATTATTATAAACTTTAAGGCTAAGGTATTGGCTTGGAAGTAGGATTGGTTGCGGGAAATCGTAACAGATTTAGTTAGCAGTTTTACTGAGACAATAAAGCGAATATAGATTTGAGATACAATTGATCTGTATCGTCATTGTAGGTAGTGTAAACTGAACTGTGTCACATCACTCCTTTTAGGGTTCGTTCTCAGAGGCTTTCAGCCTCGAGTGCGAACCCTAAAAGGAGTTGCCGA
>NZ_VLKR01000002.1 GCF_007830445.1 Sphingobacterium siyangense
CGAACCCGGCCGACCCTTCTTTCGAATCCTAATATCTTTAAAACAAGAAAAGCTAATCTTGCGATTAGCTTTTCTTTAGTGATCCCGCTGGGATTCGAACCCAGGACCCATACATTAAAAGTGTATTGCTCTACCAGCTGAGCTACGGAATCCTTTCTGTTTTTGAAAGTGATGCAAAGGTAGAATTTCTTTTGATATATGCCAAATTATTGCGTGCAAATTTTGATAAAAAGGCCTTAACTGCTTAATAAATAAACGGATTATTTTTTATCGCGCTTTTTTTGCATGGATTATTCGGTCTGCTCCATTGATATCTTTTATGAGTCTGACCTGTTCAAATCCTTTTTTGACCATAAGTTCTTTCATTTCTGCACCGAGATATTGATTGATTTCAAAATATAGATCTCCATTTGGGGCTAAATGTTTCAGTGCAAAGGATGAAATAACATCATAAAAAATCAACGGAGCGCTTTCTTCAATGAATAATGCGAGCTCAGGTTCGTAAGCCAATACGTTTTGATTCATATGCTGCTTTTCTCCCGGGGTTATATAGGGCGGATTGGATACAATGATATTGTATTGTTGGTCGGAGAAAATGTATTCCCATTCAAATATATCCGCATTGATAAATTGAACCTGAGTTTTTAAATTATTAGCATTTTCCTGTGCTGTTTTTATCGCCTCTTTTGAGATGTCTATCGTGGTTACCAGGGCATTATTGAGATGCTTTGATAAGGTGATAGGGATGCAGCCAGAGCCAGTTCCGATATCTATAATTTTTAGGTTTTGAGAAGATTTATGGTTTTTGATGATCAGATCGACAAGTTCTTCAGTTTCCTGGCGTGGAATGAGGACCGATTCATTGACCTGGAAAACTTCACCATAAAAATCTGCCCTATTGAGTATGTACTGTATAGGTCTGTGCTTTTCTAGATCCTGAAGGATGCTAAGTACTTCAGCCTTATTCGCCTCGTTGACAATATCTGTTTTTCTCAAATGATAATTGGTTCTATTTAACCCAAACTTTTCGGCAACAACCATTAAGAATATTGCTTTTATTTCATCCTCATCATATAACTCCTGAAGCTCGTGTTGAAATAATAATTCGAAATCTTGAAGTATTTTCATGTGTCAAAGGTACGATTTTCATAGATTTGTATCTATGGATATGCACAGGCAATATATGCATCGTTGTTTGGAACTGGCCCAAATGGGTGCGGGTTCAGTGAGTCCCAATCCAATGGTTGGGGCTGTCATTGTTTTGGACGGTAAAATTATCGGTGAAGGGTATACTTCTCCGTATGGTGGACCACATGCTGAGGTCAATGCTGTACAACAGGTTATGCAAAAGTATGGGGAAAAGGCAAAGCGGCTTATCGCGGAAAGTACTTTTTATGTCAGCCTTGAACCTTGCGCGCATTATGGAAAGACGCCACCCTGTGCTAATATGATTGCGGAGCTGAAACCTTTGAAAGTTTTTATAGCCTGTTTGGATCCTTTCGCAAAGGTCAATGGCAAAGGAGTAGAAATACTACGGGAAGCTGGTATTGAGGTTGAAATTGGTTTACTGGAAAAAGAGGCCGTATGGCTCAATCGTAGGTTTTTTACACGTATCGGTCAATTTCGTCCCTATGTTATTTTAAAATGGGCACAAACCAAGGATGGTTTTATAGGACAAGAGGGTAAGCAGGTTTGGATAAGTAATGCCGCAAGCCAACAGTTGGTTCACCGTTGGAGAGCGGAGGAAGATGCTATTTTGGTTGGTACAAATACTGCAGTCGTAGATAATCCCAGTCTGACCGTAAGAGAATGGCAGGGTAAAAACCCATTGCGTATTCTTTTAGATAGAGATCTTGCTATCCCGCTAGATGCTAATATTCTCAATGATCAAGCTGATACAATTGTGTTCAATGCTAAAAAGACAGAATGGACAGCAAATGTGAAGTATATTGAGCTCGAAAATTATGGGTTGTATTTACCGCAGAATATTCTTTATCAACTTTATTTAATGGATGTTCAGTCAATAATCATAGAAGGAGGGCGTGCTACTCTGCAAATGTTTATAGATGCGGATCTCTGGGATGAGGCAAGGGTATTTGAGTCTGAAACAAGATTATTGAATGGGATTGAGGCTCCTCAATTTAAAGGACAATTGCTAGAAAGCAAATTGGTTTCCAATGATCTTTTAAAGATCTATAAGAAACAGTAATTATTAAATTGTATATTTAAGGAATTATAAGCAATAGCCGGTTGATTTAATTCTAAAATTACAATTATGTTAGTTACAGAAAACTTAATGCAGTTTATCTGGAAACTTCGGCTATTCCGTGCAAATGGGTTGAATTCTACTGATGGAGAACCCTTGGTCGTTGTTCATGTGGGGCAATATAATACAGATTCCGGCCCCGATTTTCTCATGTCACATATTAGGTGTAAAGATAATGATTGGTTTGGTCATGTCGAGATGCATATCCAATCTTCGGATTGGGATCGACATTGTCATCAAGAAGATGTCGTTTATAATAACGTTATCTTACATGTGGTGTGGAAAAATGATAAAGTTATCTACCGAAATGATGGGACATCTATACCGACATTGGTGCTTTCGGAATATGTGGAACAGCATCTCTTGGAGCGGTATTCAGTGATGATGAATACTAAAAGTTCGATACCTTGTGAATTTCAGCTTAGTTCTGTCGATCTTTTTAAAAAATCCATATGGCTGAGTAGTTTAGCTATTGAACGCCTAGAAATGAAGTTTCAACAAATGTCGGTGATCTTAAAACAATGTAATACGGATTGGGAAAAAACTTTATGGGTATGGATCTGCAGATGTATGGGATTAAAAGTTAATGCAGATACATTTCAGGAGCTTGGGGAAAAATTACCTTGGAACATTTTACAAAAATATCGTTCCAACCTATTTAAAATAGAGGCTCTTTTCTTTGGGATCAGCAGGCTGTTTATTCAAGGACAAGAAAGCGAGTATATGAAGCGGCTAGCTGGTGAATTTGAGTATCAAAAACGTATTCATGGTATAGAGGCTATTTATGGGGTTTGGAAAAGGATGAGAATGAGACCTTATAATTTTCCTGAACGGCGAATCACGCAATTAGCTCTTTTGTTTAGTAAGAACGAGTTGGGCGTTGCTAAGATTTTGGCTGTGGATGATTTGGAGGCTGCTCGAAAATTATTTAAGATAGAGTCGCCGGGTGATTATTTTGGGGGATATTTTTCTTTCGGTACAAAAACGAAGGTAAAAACATCGGTTCGGCTGGGTAAAGAAACTATTGACACGCTTGTTATTAACGTGATTATCGTATTTCTTTTTTCATACGGTAAATATTTTAGTATTCAGTCATATATTGATAAAGCGCTAGATCTTTTGGAGCAGCTTCCTGCAGAAAAAAATGTTGTTGTGAGACAATTTACTCAATATGATTGGCCTGTTCAAAGCGCATTGCAAAGTCAAGGGATTTTGCAATTAAAGAGATTTTACTGTGATAGGAAGCGCTGCCTTCATTGCAGTATAGGATCAGAAATTTTAAAAAGAAATTAATTCTTTAAAATCTCTGCAATCTCCTTATGGCCTTTTTCATATGCCATATCCATTGGAGCTAATCCTGAAATATTGATGACTCTGGTGTCGGCTCCATTTTCGAGTAAGGCAACAATAAAGTCGATATTACCAAATTGAGCCGCGAAATGAAGTGGAGTTTCACCAGTAGCTTGAATGGCATTGACATTTGCATTAGCATCGATAAGCAACTTGCCGATCTCTTCATTGTTGTTTGCCGCAGCAATATGTAGCGCAGTGGTGAGTTGTTCATTTTTGGTTACGACATTGGGATTGACTTTTTTGGATAGTAAAAGACGGACAATGTCTGCTTTGTTGAAATATGTTGCTAAGGTCAATGGCGTAAAACCCTGTGATGACCATTCGTTGACAATAGATGGAGCTTGCAAAATAATAGCCTCCAGGTATGAGGTTAACCCGGCCGCACAGGCCTCATGGATAGTCATGGATTTGGTGTGTTGTAAAAGTGTCCGAATGATCTGGGGTTTGTTATAATAGCAAGCCAATAGGAGGGGAGAAATTCCATGACTCGTTGTTTCTTGTAAAAGTTCGGGATTTCCAATCAATAATAAGTCGATATCATGGCTTCTGCCTTCTTCAATATATTGTTCTAAAACGGAAAGGTTCATGTCTTAACAAATTGTCTAACGTTGTCACTAAAATAGACTTTATTGATGAGAATAAATGTTTGATTTGCGAAAATATTTGTATTTAATTTTGCTTGGGATTGAACTGAAATTTAGAAGAAGGGTGTTTTTACGGGGTGAATTGGATCTTAAAATCCGGGAAAAAGTTATTTTTGGGGTATTTTATATACACAAATGTGTAGTAATGCGCATAATGTTTTTGTAAATTAAAAAGTAGATGTACTTTTGTTAAGCCCCTCCCAAGGGCATGTTTTTCATAGGTAGATGTAGGGTCGGGTGTTTCTCACTACGACCCTTTTTTTATAGCTTTGTTTTTATTATTTTAAAAGAGATGTCTAAGAGAAAAATTGTTATTGCCATTACTGGAGCTAGCGGCTCAATCTATGCTAAAGTTTTACTTAAAAAACTATTGGTATTAAAAACACAGATCGCAGAAGTTGGGATTGTAATGTCGAACAATGCGAAGGATGTATGGCGTGCGGAGTTAGGCGATGAGAGTTATCAGGATGTACCGTTCAAATTTTATGATAAGGGTGATTTCTTTGCTCCTTTTGCGTCAGGGTCGGCTCGCTATGATACGATGATTGTCTGTCCGTGTTCAATGGGGACATTATCAAGGATCGCCCACGGAATTTCTTCTGATCTGACAACTCGCGCGGCAGATGTAATGCTAAAAGAACGACGAAGATTGATTTTGGTTACCCGTGAGACACCGCTAAGTATTATACATATTCAAAACATGAAATTGGTGACAGAGGCCGGAGGTATCATTTGCCCTGCATCACCTTCATTCTATAGTTTGCCAAAGACTTTGGAGGATGTTGCAGAAACTGTGGTTGATCGGATTTTGAGTCTTGCAGGGTTTGAATTTAAACATTATCAGTGGGGAGAAAATGCCTAGTTATTCCTCGTTGAAATCTATTTTTAATGTTCTTTAATAAATTTGTATTTTGTAACTTTGTTTCTCGAAATGAAGCAATCACAGGCATCACGCGAAAAAGTTATTTGCAGCTATATAATTTATAGTGATAAAGCCACCGTTTGTCTGTTAACACTGCGCACGCTATATGCTTCGATAAATAAGTTGTATCCTTTTAATTTCAATCACATTCATATATGAAAAGCTTATTGATTACTTCTGTTAAAGTAATTTTACCTGGTAATGAATTTCATCAGCAGCAAGTTGATGTATTTATCGAAAAGGGAAAGATTGCGCAGATTGGGAAATCTGTCAAAGTAGCTGATAAAAACATAGAGACCATCGATGGCGCAGGAAAAATTTTAGCGCCAGGTTTTTTTGACTTACATGCCAATTTTGGAGAACCTGGATTAGAAACCAAGGAAGACATTGTAAGTGGAACCGCAGCAGCAGCAGCGGGAGGATTTACTGGAGTTGCTGTAATGCCAAATACCGAACCAGCGATTCAAAGCCGTTCTGAAGTTGCACTTATTGTCAATACAGCGAAAGGGAATCTTGTTGATGTACATCCAATTGGAGCTATCAGTAAAAAACGAGAAGGAAAGGAACTAGCCGAGCTATTTGATATGAAGCAAACGGGTGCTGTCGCTTTCAGTGATGGAAATAGGAGTGTACAGCAGGCAGGATTAATGAGCAGAGCGTTGTTATATGCGAAGGGATTCGATGGGTTGATTTTTTCACATGCTGAAGATGAATCTATGGCAGGTGGAAACAAAATGAATGAAGGTGCGATGAGTACTTATTTGGGGATGAAGGGTATTCCCAATCTTGCCGAATCGTTAATGGTTTCTCGTGATCTGTATTTGGCGGAATATACCGGAGCTCCAATTCATTTTGCATCCATTAGCACACCGGAAGCCGTTGACCTGATAAAAAAAGCTAAAGCAAAAGGTCTTCCAGTGACATGTGATGTTGCTGCACATCAATTGGTCTTTACTGACGAAGATATTGTCGGTTTTGATAGTAATTATAAGGTGAGTCCGCCGTTACGCACAAAGGCAGATCTTAAGGTATTACTCAAAGGAATTAAGGACGGTACTATTGACGCTGTTGTTTCGCAACATACACCGCATGAAATAGAATTTAAGAATGTAGAATTTCATATTGCAAAAAATGGAATTATTGGACTACAGACCGTATTGCCACTCATGGTTCGTGCTGGATTAAACGAAGAACAAATTGTCAATAGTCTTTCAGTTAGACCCCGACAGATTCTAGGACTTGACGTTCCTCTTATTGAAGAAGGGGCAGTAGCCAATCTTGTCGTATTTGACTCAGCGAAGACTTGGAGCTTCGATGAGAAAACCAATAAATCCAAATCAAAAAATTCTCCATTGTTCGGACAGATCTTAAAAGGCGCTGTCGAATTGGTCATCAATAATAGTCAAATCATTAAAAACGATTAAAAACCATGGAAGCAAATGTTAAAGCAGCCGTTGAGGCAGGTATATTAAATTATGGCAAGGTTGATGGAATCTCGACAGCCCCGGAGTTTCTTGAAAAGATCATTGGCGTATTCAATACGGAGGCCAGTTATCTAGAGAAATTAGAACTGTTGGATCAGTCTTTTGATGACTATCCGTTGTTTGACGAACTTCGTGAAGTATATGTCGATCTTTTATTGATGAACTTTTTCTCCAATGACGTATTAAAATTGGAAGATGATTATTTGGATTCTGAAGAATGGGAAGCGATCGAAGATGAAACAATAGATCGTGGAACAGAATTGTTGAATATTTTTCTTTATTTAGGGGAATGTAAGGATGATGAGATTGAACCTGAATTGGATGATTTCCTAAAAGAATTTTTACTGGTTGACGAAGATGAATTCCAAGACGAGCATGAAATTTATGAAGATATCATTGCTAATCAGATTGTAGTAGATAGCCCGTATGCCGAAATTGCAAAAGTAGGAAAGGGAATAAATCCGAGAAGCGAAGTTTATGAACTTTTCTATCCTATTATGAGTTTCTTTAGCGAGTTGAAACCATCTGAAAAACAATTTGAAGAGTATGCTGACGCTTCTTCCAATAAGGCTTTTGATATCGCCCTTTACCAAATAATTAGTACTTACTATAACAAATAATTTTATGGCAGAATCATTCAACCAAAGTAATGTAGGATTTGATGCGGTAATCGACAAAAAGAAAAGTATTATCTATGGTGTTATTTTAGGAATAATTTCTTTTATTCTAGGATTAGTTGTTTTGTTTGTTGTCAAAGACTTAAATTCCTTTTGGGGGGTAATGTCGATGTCATTTATTGTTAATACGGGGATTTTTGTTGTTATCTCTGCGCTGTTCGCCTTCTCTCTTAGGAAAGCAAATGGTGGATACTGGAACTTTTCTATAGCATTGAAATCGATCTTTATGATGCTTGCTATTTCTACGATTATTTCCACTATTGGTACGCAACTCTATGTTAATTTCATTAATCCAACTTTACAAGAAAAGGTGGTGACGCATACAATTAATGTTACCATTGAGTATATGGAGAAAAACAACGTGCCAGATGAAGTTATAGATTCAAAAATCGCAGAACTTGAAAAGCAAGTTGATGCTATAGGAAAGATAACCTTAGGACAGGTGTTCAAAGGATTGGCAATCACATTGATGTTTCAATTTGTTTTTGCATTACTATTATCAGCCTTGACAAAACGAGAAAAATTGGTGATTAAGCAAGAGACCAATTAGTGTTTAATAAAATAAAATTGACCCTATAAGGTATTACTGAAAAAGTAATACCTTTGTTGGTATTATAATACTACATTTTTAGCATGATTAACATTCACATGGATATTTCTGTTGTTGTTCCTTTATTTAATGAAGAAGAATCCTTACCCGAATTGACAGCTTGGATCGACCGTGTTATGGCGGCCAATCATTTTTCCTATGAAATTATTTTAGTTGATGATGGGAGTAAAGATAATTCTTGGAAAGTTATTGAAGAGTTGAAGTTAAAGAACACGAATATTTCTGCGATAAAGTTCCGACGCAACTATGGAAAATCTGCGGCTTTAAATGTAGGCTTTGCTGCTGCACAGGGCGATGTTGTTATTACAATGGATGCTGATCTACAGGATAGTCCAGATGAGATTCCTGAACTGTATGATCGGATCGTGAACAAGGGAGCGGATTTAGTATCGGGTTGGAAGCAAAAGCGCTATGATCCATTGACCAAAACAATCCCAACCAAATTGTTTAATGGGGTAACAAGATCTATGTCTGGAATTCATAACCTGCATGATTTTAACTGTGGTCTTAAAGCTTATAAAAAAGATGTTGTTAAAAACATTGAGGTTTATGGCGAGATGCATCGTTATATACCCGTTATTGCGAAATGGGCTGGATTTACCAATATACAGGAACAGGTTGTACAGCATTACCCACGTAAATACGGTACAACTAAATTTGGGCCGGGCCGTTTTGTGAAAGGCTTCTTGGATTTATTATCCATATTTTTTGTCGGCAAATTTGCGAAAAGACCGATGCACTTTTTTGGTGTTATGGGGGTGATTAGTTTTCTTGCAGGTTTATTTATCTCCATTTATCTGATTTGCCACAAACTCATGAGTATAGCTAGCGGTACACCATTTAGAGATATAACAGATCAACCATTATTTTTCTTTGCGCTGACAGCGATTATTTTGGGAACACAATTATTTCTGACAGGTTTCTTGGCAGAATTAGTCTCTAGAAGCAGCTCCGATCGGAATGATTATCAAATTGAGAAAGTCATCTAAATAATTATGCGAATTGTGATTTTAGGATCCGCCTATCCATTGAGGGGAGGGGGGATAGCGTCTTTTAATGAACGATTGGCATTCCATTTTCAGGAGTTAGGTCATGAAGTGGATATCTATTCCTTTAGTCTACAGTATCCCAATTTTCTTTTCCCTGGGAAGTCCCAATATTCAGATGAGCCTGCACCAACCGGTCTTCATATTAAAACAATAGTGAATTCTATTAATCCACTTAATTGGATAAAGGTTGGTAGGGAGCTTAGGAAGGCGAACTACGATTTGCTTATCGTGCGATTTTGGATGCCATTTTTTGGGCCTTGTTTGGGAACAATCCAGCGACAGGTTCGAAAAAATAAACATACTAAAATTGTATGTATCGCTGATAATATAATCCCTCATGAACAGCGCATAGGGGATAAGATGTTGATCCGCTACTTTTTGAAATCTGTTGATGCTTGTCTCACTATGAGTAAAAGTGTGCTGGCAGATCTGAAAATGTTAAGCCCCAAAATGCCAGCGGTATATACGCCGCATCCCCTCTACGATAACTATGGTGCGCATCAAAGTAAAAAGGAAGCACGTCGATTACTTAAGATTGCCGAAGAGGATAAAGTCGTATTGTTTTTTGGTTTTATTCGTCAATACAAGGGCTTAGATATCTTGCTGGAAGCATTAGCTAATTCCAAGGTTCGCGATCTCGGTGTTAAATTATTGCTTGCCGGAGAATTTTATGGTGATCCTGCTCCCTATCTGGAGCTTATAAAAAAGTATAAACTCGAAGAGTTTATTTTTATGCATACCGATTTTATTCCAAATCAGGAGGTGGGACGTTATTTTTCAGCTGCGGATTGCGTTGTATTGCCTTATCGTAGCGCTACGCAGAGTGGAATCACCCAAGTTGCTTATCATTTTGATCTTCCCATGATTGTGAGTAATGTTGGGGGATTGCCGGAATTGGTTCAAGATGGCTACGTTGGTTATGTTGTGGAACCTGATGCCTGTCAAATAGCCGACGGTATTTTTTCATTTTACCATTACAACAAAGAAGAGCAATTTAGAACGAATATTATCGATGAAAAAAGGAAATACAGCTGGGATACTTTTGGCAATGAACTTCTTAAGTTGGCGCGTTGATGAGTAGCAGTGATTTTATTTGTATATAAAATCAAATTTATCTAAGTTTGGAAGACTGAGGTAGAAATTTAAAAGGAAGGAGAGATTTTGTTGCCGTTTACACAAAGCAGTTTAACTAAGTTAGAAGAGTTTTTTAAGGAGCAAGGGTATAAAGTTAGATACGAGAAAGGTTCATTCCGCACAGGCGCTTGTATGTTGCAGACGACAAAAGTTGTAGTAGTCAATAAGTTTTCGAATCTTGAAATAAAAATCCAGTCATTGTGGAACATATTATTGGATATTGAAATTGATTCGGAGGCCATTTCTGAAAAACTTCTTCCGATTTATGAAGAAATATTGAAATCAAAAATTGTAGCTTGAGAATAACATTTTTAGGAACCGGAACATCACAAGGGGTGCCTGTAATAGCATGCCAATGTCAGGTCTGTCAATCTGAAGACAGACGTGATAAGAGGTTACGTTCTTCTATTCTTATTGAATACAATCAACATACATTGGTTGTGGATACTGGCCCAGACTTTAGGTATCAGATGTTGCGCGAGAAAGTTATGCATTTGGATGCGGTGTTAATGACACACTCACATAAAGACCATATTGCTGGTTTAGATGACGTAAGGGCATTTAATTATCAGCAGCATAGCTCAATTTCTATTTACGGTACAGCAGCTCTCCATGAAGCGCTCAGACGAGAATTTTATTATGCGTTTACAGAAGTTAAATATCCCGGAGCTCCGCGGTTGGATTTGGAAGAGATAAAGGCCGGTGTACCCTTGTCTTTATTTGGAAAAGAAATTATGCCTATTGAGGTTCTCCATTATAAAATGCCAGTCTTGGGTTTTAGGATCGGAGATTTCGCCTACATTACTGATGCGAAATTTATCAGCGCAGAATCACGGAAATTATTGGAAGGAGTAAAGATTCTTGTGGTAAATGCTTTGCAAAAGGAATCTCATATTTCACATTTAACATTGGATGAGGCGATTGAATTTGCCTATGATATTCATGCCGATAAAACCTATTTTACACATATAGGGCATCGAATGGGACTGCATGAAGCTGTTTCCAGAGAATTGCCCGAAAACATGTTTTTAGCCTACGATAGATTACAGCTTGAAATTAGCTAATCCATTTAAAATAAAACTATAGTTCTTTTTTCGTTGTTATACCTATAAAAAATAGATTTAGGTATTAAATTATAAAGAAATGGGAAATTTACTGTATATCATCGCCGTTATCTTAGTTATCATTTGGGCGATAAGTTTTTTTGGAGGTTATGCGGCTGGCAATAACATTATCCACATCCTTTTGGTCATTGCTATTATTGTGGTTTTATTGCGCGTTATTCGTGGCAATGCTTAATCCATTAAATCAAATTCAGATAGAACTGGGCAATTTGTAAGTCTTGAGGGTAGGTGATTTTTATATTTCTGGAGTCACCTTCAATGATAGCGATACGCTTGCCCATTTTCTCTACCACCGACGCATCATCTGTAAAAAGGGGATCTTCGGCTTGCTGATAGGACTTTAGAAGCAATTCTCCATGAAAAACCTGTGGAGTTTGTACTAACCAGGTATGATTTCTATCAACAGCAGAGTTGGATGTGGTGTCTCCCATCCGAACTGATTCAATGCTCTTTTGTGCTAAGACAATTGCCTGATGATCATACGCCCCCTGGAAGGCTTTTTTAATAAGAGCTTCAGTGATGATAGGCCGAGCTCCGTCGTGCACCGCAATATAGTCTTTTGGACCGATATCAAAATTTTGCTGAATGTAATCTATTCCGTTCCTTACACTTTCGAAGCGGGTTTGTCCGCCAAAAGCGATATGTATAGGGCGATCAAACTGATGCTTCAAACACAGTTCGGTCCAAAAACTTTCCATTGGCTCGCTGATGACCAAAATAACTTCCGAAATGGTTTCTGACTGGCAAAATCGATTAATTGTATGCATAACAATCGGCAGTCCATTTAAGTCAAGAAACTGCTTTGGAAGATCGCTATTCATTCTGTTTCCGGTTCCGGCAGCAACGATAATTACAAAGTTCATGTTGTTATTGAAAGGTTACTATTTAAAAAAACGTGGATAGTTTAAGGCTATCCACGTTTTTTTATTTTATCTTTTAAGCCACATCGTTAAACGATTAACATAGCGTCGCCATAGCTGTAGAATCTATACTTTTCTTTTACAGCAACTTCATAGGCATTCATCACATTTTCGTAGCCTGCAAACGCAGCAATCATTACTAAAAGTGTGGATTCTGGTGTATGGAAGTTTGTAATCATTGAGTTTGCAATACTGAAATCGTAAGGAGGATAGATGAACTTACTCGTCCAGTCAGACGCCGCTTTTAAGTGGTGATCTGCAGAAACAGAAGATTCTATTGCACGCATAGAAGTCGTTCCTACAGCACACACGCGACGTTTGTTGTCGATTGCTCTATTGACAACGCGTGCAGCTTCATCAGTGATGATGAACTGTTCCGAATCCATTTTATGTTTGGTTAAATCTTCGACTTCAACGGTACGGAAAGTTCCAAGACCAACGTGAAGAGTAACCTCTGCAAAATCAACACCTTTTAGTTCCAGACGTTTCATTAACTCTCTTGAGAAGTGAAGTCCAGCTGTAGGAGCAGCAACAGCACCTTCATTTTTTGCGTAGATCGTTTGGTAACGGAATTTATCTTCCGGCGTGGCTTTACGTTTGATGTATTTAGGAAGCGGAGTTTCACCTAAGATTTCAATATTACGGCGGAACTCTTCATCGGTACCATCAAATAAAAATCTAATTGTACGGCCACGAGAAGTTGTATTGTCAACCACTTCGGCAACCAATAAGTCATCATCACCGAAATATAATTTGTTGCCTACACGAATTTTACGCGCAGGATCTACCAACACATCCCAAAGACGAAGCTCATTGTTCAATTCACGCAACAAGAAAACTTCAATCGTAGCTCCAGTTTTTTCTTTATTACCGTAAAGGCGGGCTGGAAAAACTTTAGTATTGTTTAAGATCATGACATCTTTGTCATCGAAATAATCCAATACATCTTTGAAAATTTTGTGTTCAATTTTACCAGTATCTCTATGTAGGACCATCAAGCGTGATTCGTCACGATTTTCAGAAGGTTCAGAAGCAAGTAATGATTCTGGTAAGTTGAATTTAAATTGAGATAACTTCATCTTTAATGATATATATTTTAATGTCTGCCTTTCAGTGCATTACAGTGCACCAAATACTAGGTTGCAAAAAGCATACAAAGTTATAACTTTTTCGGGTATAGAAAGGGCTTATTTCTAATTTATGTATATATTTTTAACGATTTTGACATTAAATCAAAACTATATTGTATTTTAGAATACAATTATGCTATTTTTTAGATTGATATTGGAGAGTTGTCAGTTTGCTTTTTCGGCATTAAAAGACAATCGTACTCGCACCTTACTATCGCTGTTGGGTGTGACCATCGGTATTTTTACGATTATTGGTGTATTTTCTGCGGTAGATACCCTACGGAATAATATAGAGGAATCAGTAAAG
Organism: Sphingobacterium siyangense; assembly: GCF_007830445.1. GTDB lineage: Bacteria > Bacteroidota > Bacteroidia > Sphingobacteriales > Sphingobacteriaceae > Sphingobacterium > Sphingobacterium siyangense. The sequence continues at coordinate 13,621 of NZ_VLKR01000002.1, forward strand.
AAGATCGGTAGCAAAACACTTTATATTGAGAAATGGCCCTGGGATGGAGGTCCAAATTTCCCTTGGTGGAAATACTTGAATAGACCTGAACCTACATACAATAATTACCTGGATTTGAAGAGTCGGATGACGACAGCCGAGTATATGGCGTATATGATCAATATTGGTAATACGACTATAAAATATAAGAATAATTCGGCCCAAGGCTCATCGGTCAATGCAGCGACCTATGAGAACCTGTACATTCAAAATTTGAATATTGTGGATGGTCGTTACTTTGCTGAAAGCGAGTCGAGGGGTGGAGCTCTTGTAACTGTGTTGGGAGCAAATATTGCGGAAGGGCTTTTTCCTAATGAGGAACCTGTTGGCAAATATATTAATATGTTAGGCCGAAAAATTCAGGTTATCGGTGTATTAAAGAAAGAAGGAAATGGTGTATTGATCAATACCTCCCCCGATGATACCGCCTTTATTCCATTTGAGCTTGCGAGAAATTTGGTCAACTATGATAATTTCTCACCGAGCATAGCGATGGTTATTAAATCGAACTATACGCTTGGCGAGGCGGAGAGCGAAGCGAAGACACTCATGCGTTCGATTCGTCGTATATCGCCACAACGGGAGGAAAACTTTTCCATTAACCAGACAACAATGATTACAGGTGCGCTGGATCAGCTTTTTGGGATAATTAATCTTGCGGGTTTTTCAATCGGTATTTTTTCGATTTTGGTTGGTGGCTTCGGTATTGCCAATATCATGTTTGTCAGTGTCAAAGAGCGTACACATATCATCGGAATCCAGAAAGCGCTGGGGGCTAAAAATTTCTTTATTCTTTCACAATTTTTAGTTGAGTCTATCGTACTATGTTTGTTGGGGGGAGGGATAGGCCTCGTTGTTGTTTATTTTTTGGCGTTTCTAGTGCAAGCTGCAACTGGCGTTGCTATTGTCGTAAGTTTAAAAATGGTTATGCTTACCGTTTCGCTTTCGACGTTTATTGGTCTCATATCAGGTATTGTTCCGGCCCTAATGGCTTCTCGATTGGATCCGGTAGAAGCGATCCGGAGTAAATAGAAAGCGATATGTTTAAAAAAGCTCAATTTTCGATATTGCAAGGATTTTGGCTTTTAATTTTTGCCTATAGCTGTATGCTGATGGCTGAAATCACACTTCGCTATCGTGGGTTCTCACTCGATGCGAATTTCCTGATGATTAAACAAACGGAAATTGAAGAACTTTGGTGGTATCGCTACGTATTTTATGTCCATGTCTGCACAGCTATCTTTGCCTTGCCTGCCGGCTTTACGCAGTTTAATACTTATCTATTGAATAAATATCCGCGAGTCCATCGAAGTATCGGGTATTTGTATGTATTCGCCATTTTGGTTTTTGCCGCTCCTTCAGGTTTGCTTATTGGATCCGTGGCAAATGGCGGGTTAACCTCTATTATTGCATTTGAATTATTGGGGCTTGGATGGTTTTATTTCACCTGGCGGGCAGTTCGTTTGGCGAGTCAGCGAAAATTTGATAAACACCGTGATTTTATGATCCGTAGTTTTGCCTTAACCTGTTCTGCACTTACCCTACGTTTTTGGAAGCTTGCTTTAGTATACCTGTTTCAGCCTAATCCGATGGATCTCTATCAAATTATTGCCTGGTTGGGGTGGGTCCCTAATTTGTTGTTGGCGGAATTTATTATTTATCAAAAAAATCATAAATTATGAGGAAGAACCTTTGTTTAATGTTAATGCTTGGAGCAATCCTTGGTTGTAAGGACGGGAAAAGCAAAAAGAATGAAGCCACCGAAACAAAAGATACTGTTGTGGCCGAAGCTGAGGCACATCAGGAACTTTATGGCAATTGGGTGGGCGAATTTGTTGTGGATGAAAGTACTCTTGAGGAAGGAGAAGGGCTGCCCACAACAGATTATTCTCCGAAGATAAATTTGACCATAAAAAAAATTACGGATAAGGGTAATATCTTCGGACAGAATGTTGTCAAAGGAAATCTGCGCTCTTTTGTGGGGAAATTGGAGGAAAATGGTGCCGATATTCGGTTATTATTGGATGAACCCGGCGACAAAAAGTCCGACGGGCGATTTGAAATTAAGCTTAATCACGATACCTTAATAGGCAATTGGACCGCATATGACCAAGGGGTAAAGATTAAAAAGCGAAGCTTTAAATTGTTGAAAAAGCAGTTCGCCTATAATCCAAATCTGATGCTAAAAAATCAGGATGGAGAAGACGGAACTTTGGTCGACTGGATTAACGAAAAAAGAAAGGAGGAAACTGATGTGGATGGAGATTCAACTTATACTTACATTATTCAATACTATCGATCGGCATCCCCTGCGGTCTTTACTGTAAATGCATCTAAACAAAAGTTGACGGAGAAAGACCTTAAAAACCTCAAGAAATTAGATCTGGAGATTATTCGGAATACGATTTTTGCCCGACATGGCTATGCGTTTACCAAACCTAGCATTCGCCAGTTTTTTGAACCTGTAGATTGGTATGTGCCTATTTCAAAAGATGTGTCTGCAGACTTAAGCCCCTTAGAAAAAGATAATATAGCTTTGCTGACTAGATTTGAAAAATATGCAACGGATAATTATGACACCTTCGGAAGGTAATGCAGTCAACATTAGTCATGAATATTCGAAAGATCAGTATCACACAAAAGGCTTTACATCGTAAAGCCTTTTGTGTGATATCAAGAGTTTATGTTTTATTATTTCTTCCGAATAGAAATCGCATTTTTATGCGCTTGCAGGCCTTCGAGTTCAGCGAGTATTTCAACTACCGACCCGATTTGTTGAAGTCCAGTTTCGCTTATATGCTGAAAAGTAACTTTTTTCACAAAAGAATCTACTGATACGCCGGAGTAGGAGCGTGCATAGCCTGATGTAGGCAGCGTGTGATTTGTACCTGAGGCATAATCTCCTGCGCTTTCAGGGGTTAAGTGACCTAAGAAAACCGAACCAGCGTTACTGATATAGCGTGTTAAGGACTCCCATTGGTCCGTCTCCAAAATAAGGTGTTCTGGCGCATAGTCATTTGAAAACTGTATGGCCTCCTGAAGATTCTCGACAGTTATTGCATAGGAATTTTCAATCGCTTTTGCAGCAAGTTCCTTGCGAGGCAAAACCGCTAATTGGGCTACTAATGCTGTGTTGACGGCATCAACTATAGTCGCGGAAGTTGCAACCAGCACAGCTTGACTGTCGGCTCCGTGTTCGGCCTGTGCCAAAAGATCTGCGGCGACAAATGCTGGATTAGCCGACTCGTCAGCGATGACCAGTACTTCGGATGGCCCCGCAGGCATGTCAATGCTAACATTTGCAAGGCCCTGTATGATGGATTTTGCTTTTGTGACAAACTGATTTCCTGGGCCAAATATCTTATCGACTTTTGGTATAGTCTCTGTTCCAAACCCCATAGCAGCAACAGCTTGAGCGCCTCCAACGAGGTATATTCTATTTATCTTAAGTAATTTTAAACAAAAAGCAACAAAGCCATTTATTTTTCCATTGGATTGTGGAGGAGAACAAACGACAATCTCTTTACATCCAGCTATTCTCGCAGGAATACCGAGCATTAAAAGTGTGCTAGGTAAAACTGCTGATCCCCCTGGGATATAAAGGCCAACTTTTTCAATGGGACGAACCTCGCGCCAGCATTTTACGCCGGGCATCGTTTCAACAGTGCGCTCCCTTTTTAATTGTGTACTATGGAATTTATGTATATTTTGAAACGCGATTTCCAATGCTCTTTGTTGATCGCGGTCAATGGTAGATGCCAGTGCGTCGATATCTTCCTCGTCTAAATATAATCTGTCAAGTTCAACTTTATCAAATTTGGCCGCATATTCGCGTAATACGATATCACCTTGGTGGCGTACTTGTTGAATAATTTCCTGGACAACCTCTTGTATTGCATTGTTTGGATCCGTATTCCTAGCGACCAGTTGCTGGATTTCGGTTTTTCCTAACGTTTTGTAATCATATTTTTTTAACATGGTTGTATAAGTGCATCAAGTTTAAAGAATGATTTTTTCAATGGGCATCACAACGATACCTTGGGCACCTTCAGCTTTTAACTTATTGATCTTATCCCAAAAGTCATCTTCAGTGATAACGGTGTGTACGGCTACCCAACCTTCTTCTGCCAGTGGAACAACCGTAGGGCTCTTAACACCATGCAATAAAGAAGTGATGGCTGGCAAATTTTTCTTTTCGACATTCAATACCACATATTTAGTTTCTTTTGCTAAAAGAACAGATTCGATACGTTGTACTAATTCGGTCAAAACTTCATTGCCTTCTAATCCCTTTCTTCCAACCAAAATGGCTTCTGAATTTTTGACATCAGCAAAAGGTTTCAAACCGTTGCTTTTTAGTGTTCCTCCGGTAGATACGATATCGCAGATCGCGTCACTAAGACCCAAGCCCGGTGAAATCTCAACTGAGCCGGATATCAAACGGATGTCTGCATTAATCTTATAATCGTCTAGAAAATTCTTTAGGATATTTGGATAAGAGGTTGCGATTGCTTTGCCGTTAAGGTCTTTAATATCTTGGATGGTGCTATCTTTGGGAATAGCCAGTTTCAATGTACATTTTCCAAAACCAAGCCGTTTGATGTATTCTACTTTGGATTCGGTCTCATCGATGATGTTTTCACCGACGATGCCCAGGTCGGCTATGCCTTGTTCCACATATCCCGGAATATCATCATCTCTCAGAAATAATATTTCCAGTGGGAAATTCCCAACAGTTGTGATTAAAGAACTTTTGTAGTTCTCGAAGTCTAAACCACAATTTTTCAGTAATTGAACAGATTTTTCGTTTAACCTACCCGATTTTTGGATAGCAATTTTAAGATTTTTCAACGCTTTATAAATGTTAGCAGTAAATTATTAATAATAAGAAATCAAACAAGAGGGAAGGTATTCTACGTAAGAACACATTAAATTAACATATCGCCACAATGGCGATGATGCAAATGAAAATGATGTACGTAAGTATAAACCATGTTTGTATTAATAACTGCAAGCAAATGTATAGTAAATTAATGGGAAATGCAAGACTATCATTTTAAAATTCTTATCCCAATGGACTTGTTGTTGAAATGAATTCAATTTTCTTGAAAAAAATGTGAAAACAATGCTGTTGATTGGGGGAATATACCATAATTTAGACAAAAGGTAATGCTGATTTCCTATCCTTATAGTAGGCTGTTTGAATTACTTTAAATAGCAAGTTGTGAAATCTTGTTCAATCGAAACGCTTTTTATAGGCTGACAACTCACATAAATTTTCTTATTTTTAGGAATTGGGGGTGACATACTAAGTTAGTAGCGAATAAGAGTTGCAGTAGTAGGGAGTATAAGTTGTTGTTTAATAAATAGGAGGAATGTGTTTAGTGGTACATGTTTCAAAGGGATTATAAATTAGATAGATTATTTGTTTGATGAAAAGATTAGCTTTTATTTTTATTTGTTGGATTAACTGTCTATGTGGTCCTGTCCTTGGACAGGAAAAGCCAGCGTCTACGTTAGATATCCGTATATTGGAGTCCATAGCCGAGACTCGGACAGCGCCACAAACACAAACATTTAAAGTGCTTTCTGATATCAATAACTATGTTCAGATAGCCGTTCCTGTAGGTTTACTGGTTGCAGGTGCGGTCAACGATGATAAGGCAATGCGTCAGAATGCCTTGTATGTTGCTAGTAGTACAGCTGTAACAGCGCTCGTGAATGTTGGGTTAAAACATATTTTTAAGCGAAGCAGGCCATTTAAAAAATATCCTAATTTCATATCGGTTCGTACGGCCGGTGGGTATTCCTTTCCGTCTGGTCATACCTCATCTGCTTTTGCTACTGCTTCTGCTTTGTCTCGGGCTTACTCAAAGTGGTACGTCGTCGCACCATCGCTTTTATGGGCGAGTAGCGTGGGGTATTCAAGGATGTATCTGGGCGTACATTTTCCCTCCGATGTGTTAGCAGGTGCTGTACTGGGAACAGGAGCAGCCTTTGCTTTAGATGGATTAAAGAAATAATATAGAAATAGAAAAAATGATGCAACAGGTTATTAAAATATTGGTTGTTGGATGTGGAAATATGGGCGCATCTCATGCGAAGGCATATCACGATTTAGATGGCTTTCAAATTGTGGGGCTAGTAGCTCGTGGGGAGAGCAAAAGTAAACTGAATGAACAATTGGGAGGCAACTATAAATTGTTTGAATCTTATGAGGATGCACTTCAGGAAACGAGGCCGGATGCCGTTTGTATAGCGACCTATCCGGATACACACAAAGCGTATGCTATAAAAGCCTTTCAGGCTGGTGCTCATGTTTTTATTGAAAAGCCTTTAGCTGAAGATGTGATTTCCGCGCAGGAGGTCGTCGATGCAGCAGTGAAATATGATAAAAAATTGGTTGTTGGATATATTTTGAGATATCATCCCTCATGGGTCAAATTTATTGAAATAGCTAAAACGATGGGAAAACCACTTGTTATGCGTATGAATCTCAATCAACAGAGCCATGGGTATATGTGGGATGTGCATAAAAATCTAATGGCTAGTTTAAGTCCCATTGTTGACTGTGGAGTTCATTATATTGATGTCATGTGTCAAATGGTGGGTGCGAAACCATTGTATGTATCTGCAATCGGAGCGCGGTTAACCGATGAGATTCCTGCTTGGAACTACAACTACGGACAATTGCAGCTGCATTTTGAAGATGGGTCCGTAGGATGGTATGAAGCTGGATGGGGACCAATGGTTAGTCAGAACGCTTTTTTTGTAAAGGATGTTTTTGGACCTAAGGGGGCAGTTTCCATTGTCGCAAATAAAGCAAGCGATGAAGGTAAATCGGATTCGGTAGCATCCCATACACAAACAGAAAGCCTTCGCGTACATTATGCCGATTTAAATGCGGCAAATGAATTTACGAAGGTCGATGAGTGGGTCAATTTATCTGATGAGCCCGACCATCAGGAATTATGTAACCGGGAGCAGTTATTCTTTCAGCAGGCGATTGTAGATAATTTGGACCTTTCAGATTCGATGGAAGATGCTGTTAATAGTCTACGAATTGCTTTGGCATGTGACGAAGCGGTGAAAACTAGGCAGATGATTAAATTGTAGTATATTTTGCTTAGTGGTCTTTTTTTTGCTTTTTATGGAAATATGAAGCGAAAAAAGTAAATAAATAAAAAAATAGCGTAAAAGATAGGCTTTTTGGTCTGTCTTTTGTTATTTAGCTACATATTTATCATTCTTATGAATAATTTACTCAACGTTGCACTATTATTTGGATTATCAATTTCGACAACCTATGCACAAGATAAGCAATGGCAGATGGAGTTGGTGTTTAAAGGTGAAGTTTCCCCTGAAAAATTTGAAAATGAAGTTCCGGAATTTGCAAAAGAGTTTTATGAGCCATTTTTGAAAGGAAAAATGGCTTATCGGAATGTGGAGATTTTGGCTGATGCCGATTATTCTTCCACTGTAGTGAATCAAAAAGCACATGCTATTTTAAATCGAAAATTAGCAAAAACATATTCGTATTCGGTTGGAGATGATGTTGTTACTGCCGAAGCATACAGTCCATCCTATAAGATTGTCAGTACGAAGTTAGGGGAGTCGGAAGGGCCTTATGTGCAGCTGCAAGATATGGGCGAGATCGAATCGATAGCGGGAATTACCTGTAAGAAAGCAAAGTTATTTATAAAAAACCATGCCGATTCCGCGGTAGCAACGGTATGGTATTCGGAAGCAGTGCCCACTTATTATCTGACAGCATTTTCATTTATCAATGATTTGCCTGGAGGTGTGCTCAAATTGTCTTTGGGTGAAAACAATGACCTTGGTTTCGAAACAACAAAAGTGATCAATGTATCGTCTGTGACAGATTTTGCACTTCCTAAAAATGCAAAGGTGATTGATATCTCAGGGGGAGGGAATACGAGTGAAGGGGAAGATGTGAGTTTATTTGAAGATACTTTTCCATTGGAAAAATCACTTAAATGGACGATGGTCAAGGACAAAGATACCAATGATGAATATTATGGTATAAAAAGCATAGCGGGAGAGGACGTGTTGCCTTGCTCTCTTTTCTCTTTAGCCTATTTTAATGAGCAGACTGCTATTGTTTCAGATAAAGATAATTATTTCTGGTTGTTGGATAAGAAAGGAGGAAAGGTGAATAAAGAAGGGTTTGACTGGCTTACGCCTGCAAATCAAAAACTGGCCATTTTTCAGAAAGATGGTAATTTTGGATTGATCACACAGGAAGGGAAAGTTCTGCTTGACAAAAAGGAAAATATCAGTAAATTTTTAGACAATTATTTGATGTTCTCTGAAAATGGAAAAGTTGGATTGTTGGATGAAAATGGGAAGATTTTATTAAAGGCGAACTTATTATTTTTAGATGCTGATAATGCTGGAAATGTTCTGGTCCGGGAGAAGGAGGGTGAAGAAACGAAAACGTTAGACCTGGAAGCTTTTTTAAAGACCTATGTGAAGTGATTTTAAAGTCCATGCATTAATATAAATTTATTATTTATAAAAAAGGCCTTCGATAGTATCGAAGGCCTTTTTTATGTGTCTATTTAATTGTGCATTTGCACGATTAAGGAATGTTCAAGAACTTATGTGTTTGTAGTGAAATATCCCATTTAGGGTTTTCTTTTACGTAGTCAATAATAGAAGGTGTCATCTCTTTAGATTTCGACCATTCAGGTTGAAGGTATAATCTACAGTTTTGTCCTACAAGTTGTGCGTATTCTTCTCCCCATGCGAAATCGCTTTTATTGAAAACGATAACTTTAAGTTCACCAGCAGCTTCTAACACATCTTTCCGTGGAGCTTTGAATTTTTTTGGAGATAAACATATCCAGTCCCATTCGCCACTCAAAGGATATGCACCTGAGGTTTCAATAAACGTTTTAATGCCCGCCTCATGAAGTCCTTTTGTTAGGTAATCCAAATTATAAATAAGTGGTTCGCCACCCGTAATGACAACTGTTTTTGCCGGATATTTCTTTGCATTTTCGATAATCGAATCTGCGGTTGTAAGGGGGTGGATAGATGCATCCCAACTTTCCTTTACATCGCACCAGTGGCAGCCCACATCGCAACCACCCAATCGTATGAAATAAGCAGCAGTCCCGGTGTGGTAGCCTTCTCCCTGAATAGTGTAAAATTCTTCCATTAAGGGCAATAGTGTTCCGTCTTCTGGTACTTGATTTGACATAGTTAAAATTTCAGTCTGCAAAGGTAGCAAATATTAATGAGATGCTCAATTTGTCCTGTGGCTTTTAAGTAGCTGTCCTGTCATTTTTTTTATATATAGTTGCTGGTAATAATCTGTTTTATCCCTTTTATTTTTAGGTTGATGTTTAAGCAAAGCACATTGTTTACCGCTACTATGGTATCAGGTTTATACGATGTTTTCTATTAACAGCGAAACAATACTCTTTTTACAGGGGGGTAACAAGGGGTTAATAGGGATTTACCCCTGTTAACCCCCTGTTATACACCTGTTAACCCCTTGCTATACCCCTGTTAGTATATAACCTGATTTTCATTCATTGTTGGGATGTACATGGGGACAATAGAGAGGAGCTGTTGATCAATAAGATCAGATTATCAATTCGTTTTAAACTGCAATGATGAGGATGTAAAGCTGATGAAATCGGTGTGTTTGAACAGAGGTCGGGAGCGGGGCTAGTAATTATACCTGTATAATGCGTTGAATAGCGCTAAACTCCTGTTATTTTATCAGAATTTTTACTAAATTTGTGTCACAATTTATTTATTGAAAACGTAAGTGTAATAACATAATTGTACATGTTGTTTTATGTTTTCTATTTTTTAACAATTTAAAGATCATAGTTGTAAATGATTAAAATTACACTACCGGATGGTTCCGTAAGAGAGTATCAACAAGGGATCACTGCTGCAGAGATTGCGTTATCAATCTCGGAGGGGCTTGCAAGAAACGTCCTTGCTGCCGAAGTTAATGGTGAAGTGTGGGATTCTGCCCGTGCTATTGAAAATGACGCTACTGTCAAGTTATTGACCTGGAATGATACCAAAGGTAAATCCACTTTTTGGCATTCTTCAGCCCACTTATTGGCTGAGGCATTGGAGGCATTGTATCCTGGGATTAAATTTGGTATTGGTCCCGCGATTGAAACCGGATTTTACTACGATGTTGATTTTGGTGATCGTGAATTCTCGTCTGATGACTTTAAAGCGATCGAAGACAAGATGCTGGAGCTGGCTAAACGGAAAGAAACATTTGAACGTAAAGCTGTTTCGAAATCGGATGCATTGGCTTACTTTACTGAAAAAGGAGATGAGTATAAGCTAGATTTAATCAAAGACTTGGAAGATGGAAAGATTACTTTCTATACTCAAGGGGAATTTACAGATTTATGTCGTGGGCCTCATATTCCAAATACTGGGTTTATCAAAGCGATTAAATTGACTAATGTTGCCGGTGCTTACTGGAGAGGTGATGAGTCTCGCAAACAGTTGACACGTATTTATGGTGTTACTTTCCCTAAAGCATCGGAGCTTACAGAATATTTGAAATTTATAGAAGAGGCGAAAAAACGCGATCACCGTAAACTGGGGAAAGAGTTGGAACTTTTTGCTTTTTCTGAAAAAGTTGGTGCAGGTTTGCCTCTTTGGTTGCCTAAAGGTGCTGCATTACGTCAAAAGCTGATAGACTTCTTACAGAAAGCACAGTTAAACTCAGGGTATGAGCCTGTTGTTACTCCGCATATCGGACATAAGCAGTTATATGTGACTTCTGGACACTATGAGAAATATGGCGCGGATTCATTTCAGCCGATAAAGACTCCGATCGAAGGAGAAGAGTTTTTGTTAAAACCAATGAACTGTCCGCATCACTGTGAAATTTATAAAGTAAAACCACGTTCGTATAAGGACTTACCGGTTCGATTTGCAGAGTTTGGTACTGTATATCGTTACGAACAGTCTGGTGAGCTTCACGGATTGACAAGGGTGCGTGGATTTACTCAGGATGATGCCCATTTATTTTGTCGTCCCGATCAGGTTAAAGATGAATTCAAAAAGGTAATCGATTTAGTACTTTATGTTTTTGGAGCCTTAGGCTTTAATGATTATACAGCACAAGTGTCGTTACGTGATCCTGAGAATCGTACGAAGTATATTGGTACTGACGAAAACTGGGCTTTGGCTGAATCTGCAATTATTGAAGCTGCAGAGGAAAAAGGCTTGCCGACAGTCGTAGAATATGGTGAAGCGGCTTTCTATGGTCCAAAATTGGATTTTATGGTGAAGGATGCTTTAGGTCGTAAATGGCAGTTGGGTACTATACAGGTGGATTACAATTTGCCTGAGCGCTTTGAGTTGGAATATACAGGAAGTGATAACATGAAACATCGCCCTGTGATGATTCACCGTGCGCCCTTCGGATCTTTAGAACGTTTTGTGGCTGTATTGATCGAACATTGTGCTGGACAATTCCCATTATGGCTTGCTCCTGAGCAATTTATCGTCTTGCCAGTGTCAGAAAAATATGAAGAATATGCTCAAAATGTTTTGAATTCGCTAAATAATTCCGATATTCGCGGACTGATAGACTTACGTGACGAGAAAGTGGGCAGAAAAATCAGAGACGCCGAAGTGAAAAAGCTTCCTTATATGTTGATTGTAGGGGAAAAAGAGGTGGAAAATGGCACAGTTTCTGTACGTAAACATGGCTCAGTGGAATTAGGAACTATGACTGCTGAGGCATTTAGAGATATATTAATTAAGGAAATAACCGTTTAATTTTTAAACATTTGGCATTAAAAAGACCCGGTGGTCCAAGACCACCAATGAGAAAGAAAGAACCAGATCACCGCATTAATGAGTTAATCAAAGTACCTGAGGTACGTTTGGTAGGAGATAATGTGGAGCAAGGAGTTTTCCCTACGCGCAAAGCGTTAGAGTTGGCTGATGAGTTGGAACTTGATTTAGTGGAGATTTCGCCAAATGCTGTACCGCCGGTTTGTAAGATTATCGACTACAGTAAGTTTGTTTACGAACAGAAGAAGAAACAAAAGGAAATCAAAGCTAATGCAAAACAGACTGTTATTAAAGAAATTCGTTTCGGACCTAACTCTGGTGAGCATGATTTTGAGTTCAAATTGAAGCATGCGATTAAGTTTCTTGAAAGTGGAGAGAAAGTTCGTGCTTATGTACACTTCAAAGGTCGTGCTATTGTACACAAGGATCAAGGTGAAATCTTGTTGTTACGCTTTGCTCAGGCTTTAGAGGATTACGGTAAAGTAGAGCTTTTACCGAAATTAGAAGGTAAACGCATGTTTTTAACAGTAGCTCCAAAGGCTCCTAAAAAATAATAAGAATTCTAACAGATTGATATAAAATTTATAAGTATTATGCCAAAAGTTAAAACCAATTCCAGCGCAAAGAAACGTTTCAAATTGACTGGAACAGGTAAAATTGCAAGAAAAAACGCTTTCAAAAGCCACATCTTGACAAAAAAGAGCACAAAACGTAAACGTAACTTAACACAAACAAGTTATGTATCTGATGGCGATATGGGCAACGTAAAACGTATGCTTGCTATCGGTAAATAAGTTTTATTCGATTTTATTAATAATAATTTTTTAACCGGGTATAAGGTTGTAAGTTCATTGAAATACATGACACCTTCTACCAAACTAATTTTAAAAATATGCCACGTTCGGTTAACGCAGTAGCTTCTAGAAGAAGACGCAAAAAAATCCTAGGCCTTGCAAAAGGTTACTTTGGATCACGTAGCAAAGTTTATACTATTGCTAAAAATACAGTAGAAAAAGGTTTACAATACGCTTACCGCGATCGTAAAACCAAAAAACGCGAGTTTAGAGCTTTATGGATTCAACGTATCAACGCTGGAGCTCGTCAACACGGAATTTCTTATTCCCAATTGATCGGTAAATTAAACGCTAAAAACATTGGTTTGAACCGTAAGGTTTTAGCTGACTTAGCTTTAAATAACCCAGAAGCTTTCAAAGCAGTTGTAGACGCAGTAAAATAGAGTTTTTAATCCGCTGTCAATTTGTTAGAGATATTAAAGGAGCCTAAAAGGCTCCTTTTTTTGTTATGACGGTTACTGTATCTTTTTTGGGACGTTATGTGCCAGGTAAACCCAATTCAATGCTATGTTTCATTTTAGTTCTTACTCCCCAATTATACTCTTGATGCAAGTGACGCTGTATATTACAACTTATAGCTCTTTTAGATTTGAAATTAGGTTTGATTTTTGTTGATCTGTAGAAAACATAACATTATGAAACTAAGAACAATTACATTTGGATTTTCACTTCTTTTGATCGGAAGTTTGGTGATGGCGGCCAAAGAGCCGGTTTCGAAGGCTCTAACGAACGATGTGGTTAATCAGCAGGGAAAAGTTATCTCAATTGAAGGGGTGAACAATAATCGTACGATAGAGGCCAAAGGGGGGGAGATTGTACAAATAGAAGGTGCTGACAATAAAGTTGTAATCCGTGGCAATGTAAGTAAATTGATTATTGAGGGGAAGGGGAATACTGTAACAGGGAATGACATTACAACGGTGACGATAGAGGGGGCAGACAATATGGTTAATATTGGTTCAGTAGAGACTGTTCAAATTGAGGGAGTCAAAAACCATGTCCATTATAAGTCTACGAAGAACAAGTCTGGTCAGGTAAAAGTGTCTACTGAAGGCGCGGATAATATGGTGATGAAAATGAAATAATGTAAATCAGATTTCCATAAAAAAGGGTTGTGTATATTATTTACAGAACCCTTTTTTATGAAAATGGTAGCTACGGTTTGTCTTGATCGTCCTCGGGATGACTGCGAGCAACTGTATCCCCCTGGGATTGAAATTCCGCCCCAGCTTCGTTTTCTCCTTGTTTCATCGTTGAATAAGGCTTTAGAAAGTCTTGATCAAAAGGATGCTCTGTCGCAGCCTTGGGAATAATCTGATCGTTCTGATATGGGCGAACACAGGTACCCTTTACACGTTCCGATTTATAGACATAAGTTCCCCAAATACAGAAAAAGATAATAGTTCTTATCGTATCTTCATATTTGGTAAATATGTCATCGGTTTTATTCAAGTATTGTTTGAACATAAAATAGCCTGCAATTGCATCTAGTGTACAAAATATGGCCATAAATAGTGCAACCATAAAGAAGGTCTGAGCGAAAATATCCCTTCTCTTAATTAGAAGGATACAGCTATAAATCAATCCAGACAGTATCAATATATTACCGATTATTTCCAATAATAGTAAAGTTCTGTATAGAACGGGGGAAACACCTTCCAGTTGATCTACCGCTTGCCAAGTATTTAAACTAAAGAAAGACTGTTGGAAGATAAATATACCGGATAAGGTCAATATATTTATAAATAGTACAATAAGCAGTATGATCATCCATCCGCCGATCTGATCGTGATAAATCTCGTCATAAGGTTTGATGATAAAAGCTTTGGTCTTATTATACTTTTTAACAATATACCAGATGACAGCTGGCACCAGAAGAACGAATAGGATCAGGACAAACCAATTAAAGTCTTCCGCCGATGCCGGCGTACTCAGATCAGTTATCCCATCTGTTACATATCCGTCATTGTCAAGATAGAAGCCATTATAAAAGATATGATCACGATCTGCAAAATCTGCATAATACTGTTTCAGGTCTTTTTGTTCGACAAAGGGTTCGTGGAAACTTAACGTGTATGCAACCTTAATACTATCCTGTTCTACTTCCAGTGTTTTGCCGAAAACATACGCAGTGCGGTCGAAATAACTATTGTCTCTATAATTACCGAATTCTTTTTTCCCTTTGTTGACAATATACATTTCGTAGGTTAGATCTGTTGGAAAAGAAAGGCTTAGGGGAGCAATACGATCCTCCATAATCTCTGGAAGCTTGTCATTTATATTTGTTCCCAACAAAGGAATATATTTTTTAGTAGATCCGCTTTCTGTCTTTCCAATGTTTTTTATTTTATACTTTTCGATGATCTCCACAATATTGTTCTCCACATCATCTTTGTATTGTATATGACTAATTTTATTGATCTTCGGATAGATCTTGGCATAATACTCCAAGTATTGCTTCTGTATGTCATTTTTTGCACTACTTTGAATATAAGTACGCATATCGTCCGCTTCATTTCCAACATAAGTTGTGTGGACATCAAGGGTAGCCTCAAATTTGCCTTCCATCGTCAAGGTTTCCTTGACTTTAATATTGCCGACAATATGCTGCGGTACGTCTGTAAGCTTTCCACTACCCATAGTCGAGAGTACTTTTCCATAAGCTGGGAAATACCTGTTTTTGATATCTCCACCCTGATTAGTTATGGTTGGGTCAATATATTGGGACCGTCCACTAATATTAACTTCAATAACCATATGGTTGAAAGCATAAGGCGAGGGAAGTTCTTCCTGCAGGCCTCTATTCTTATAGGTATTGGCTAATACGAGTCCTGCATCAATATTCTTGTTTTTGAGCATTGTGGCCAGCAGCATTGATTTATCTTTACAATCGCCGTAGCGCTGGGAAAATACTTTTTCTGGAACATTTGCCCGGTGCGAATATTCTCCCATCTCAATACCCATATAGCGTATCTCATTTTGTACAAAGTCGCAGGCCTTTTTCAGGTACGCATAGGGTTGCCCGTTGGACTCTTTCCAAAGTTGATTGACGAAGGCTTGAAGTGTACTTGTCGTTGCTATTTGTGGAATAGGATTAATTTTACGGTTCCATTGATCAACTTCCTGCCAGGTATTGAATTCCGAGCATTGGATATATTTTAAAGGGCTGTACCACGACGGACTATAATCCTCGTACTGAACCGTTTTGTCCGCCGTCAGCTCCCAGAAAAAATTTGTTGTATTTCCTGTTGACTGTTGCTGTGCCTCAGGTGCGCCATTGAAACTTTTAAACTGAAGTTTGCGACCATTGGGTACAATATAGTTGAGATGAACCAGACCTGTAGGTTCATATCCCTGTAAGTAATAGCTGTCGAAAAATTTCTGTTCAAATACCGGATTTACACCTATTATTGAATAAGCAAATACAATCTTGTCGTCTTTGCGTAAATCTTCCAAAACATAATGGGCCATTTGACTTCCGTTGTAAATGGATCTCGAAAGCTCTGTTTCGGAGGCAAGGAGCTTAAATTTTGCCTGCGGTAATAGGTTGATATCTTTGCCGTTCCGAATAACCTTTAACTCATGTAGTTGAAGGTTTTGAAAATGCGGATCAAAGGTTACCTGGACTTGTCCCAGATTTTCGATTCCAGTCTGATCAAATAGAACTTTTATGTCCTTATAATATTTTGTTTGGGTAGCTAAGTTTATTTGATGTTCGATTAACTCATAGTAATATCCATCACTAATATCATCCAAATTTGGCTTTATGGGCTTTTTTGTAGTAGGGCGGAGCCAATTTGGTGATGCTGTTTTTTGGATAGTTGTTTGGCTAAAAGACCAGGAAAATGCAGCTAGTACGAGTACAAAGGCAAATAGAAGATGGCTAAATCTTTTCATTAATTCATTAATTTAGCCTAAGATAAGTAAAAATTGGACGTAATGGTAACCGAATTTAAAGAGTATTGGAAATCTGGATTTAGTTGAGTTTAGGGTCTTTAGAAATAAAAAGGGTTGTCCAAATTGACAACCCTTTTAGTTGCTGATTCGGTAATCTTATAATTTACTTTCTCTTTTTTTCTTTTTCTTGACAACTTTAGGCATTTGAGCCTGTTTCGCTTCATATTGTCTCTCAATATATTGTATAATTTCTGAGGCAATATCTTTTTTGGTCGCTTTCTCGATGCCTTCCAAACCAGGAGATGAATTAACCTCGAGTACTAAAGGTCCGCGATCAGAAGGGATCATATCAACGCCACATACCGTAAGCCCTAACTGTGCTGCAGCGGCAATCGCTGTGTCTTTCTCAGCCTTACTTAAACGGATAATTTGTGCGGTACCGCCACGATGGATGTTTGATCTAAATTCGCCTTCCTTTGCCGTACGTTTCATTGCACCTACAACTTTGCCGTCCACCACGAATGCGCGAATATCAGAGCCTTTAGATTCTTTGATGAACTCTTGAATCAAAATGTTATTGCCAAGGCCGTAGAATGCTTCGATAACGGATGAAGCGGCTTTCTTTGTCTCTGCAAGGACTACCCCAATACCCTGGGTTCCTTCTAACAATTTGATAACTAATGGAGCTCCACCAACCATGCTAATAAGGTCGTCTACGTCAGAGGCTGTACGTGCAAATCCCGTAATTGGGAGTCCGATTCCTGCACCGGATAAAATCTGCAGGCACCTCAATTTGTCCCGAGATCGCGTAATTGCCTGGCTGGGATTAGCGGAAATAACATCCATCACCTCAAATTGTCTAACAATAGCTGATCCGTAAAATGTTACCGATGCTCCTATCCGCGGAATAATGGCATCGATATCACTCAGATCCTGTCCTTTGTAATGAATACTGGGTTTACCTTGTTGAATACCTACATAACATTTACTGTGGTCGATGACAACGCATTCGTGTCCTCTTTGTTGTGCGGCTTCTACGAGACGACGAGTTGAGTATAAACTCTTTACTGTCGATAATACGGCAATTTTCACGATTTGTATATTGAGTATATTTTGTGCTAAGATAACAAAATAGCTTGGCTATTTGTTTTTATTTTGCCAAGGCCTTCACGGAGAGATTTTCCTTGGAAACATCAACCAAAAACCTTTTATATAAAAAATTTTTCCCCAAAAGCATAGGGTAGGTCATTTGGGATCGATTTCTAAAGGATATCTTAATGCCAAACACTTGGTCGTACAATGTTGCTGTGGTACGGATATAAAATCGCTTCTCTTCTTGACCAAAAGAGCTTTTAACCAATTTTGTTTTATAGAGCTTTAATTTTAAAGTTTTTGTCTCTTCGGTTTCAAAATTAATGATAAGTTCGCAGATAATCCAGTCCTGACCATCTTCCTTAACTACCTTGTACGAGTTGCAGTGTAGTACCGATGAAGCAGCGCCGGTATCGACTTTTGCTTCTATACCATATATTCCCAATTCAGGTAAATCAAGGGTCTCTTTCCAGCCCACAAGAAGTTTTTCTTTCATGTATACCAAATTGAAAAAATAGCCCTGTCCCATGTATAAGCAGGGGACAGGGATGAAAATCTTTTATTCGTAGATAAATTCTCCGTAAGGAGAGGTTATAGTAACTTTTTTAGCCGTAGATTCTTCCACGCGACCTATGATTTGAGCCGGAATGCCGAATGATTCTGAAATAGCAATGATATCCGATGCAATCGATTCAGGTACATATAATTCCATACGATGTCCCATATTGAATACTTTGTACATTTCTTTCCAGGCTGTATTGGATTCTTTCTGTATTAATTCAAAAAGAGGTGGGATCGGAAAAAGATTATCTTTGATGACGTGCACATTATCCACAAAGTGTAAGACCTTTGTTTGCGCTCCACCAGAGCAATGTACCATCCCGTCAATTTGAGAACGATACTTGTCTAGTATTTGTTTGATAACAGGCGCATAAGTACGTGTCGCTGAAAGAACAAGCTTACCCGCAGTTATTTTTTCTCCGGTTTCAACTTCGATTTCATTTGTAAGATCTTGGCTCCCCGCGAAAACTAGTTCGTAAGGAACAGCTGGATCATACGCTTCAGGATATTTTTCAGCTACTTTTTTGTTAAATACATCATGACGTGCAGAAGTTAGTCCATTGGAACCCATTCCGCCATTGTACGACTGTTCATACGTTGCTTTTCCATTCGATGCTAAGCCAACAATGACGTTACCGCCTTTGATGCGATGATTTGAAATAACATCTTCACGTTTCATCCGACAGGTTACTGTACTATCAACAATGATGGTACGAACAAGGTCGCCAACGTCGGCAGTTTCACCTCCTGTAGAATAGATGCCAATTCCCAACTCCCGAAGTTCCGCCAGAATCTCTTCTGTACCATTGATGATTTCAGCAATCACTTCACCAGGAATAAGATTCTTATTTCTGCCAATCGTTGAGGATAAGAGAATGTTATCGATGGCGCCTACACAAAGCAAGTCATCAATATTCATGATAATTGCGTCTTGTGCGATACCTTTCCAAACTGAAATATCACCAGTTTCTTTCCAATAGACATACGCCAATGAAGATTTGGTGCCAGCACCATCAGCATGCATAATATTACACCAGTCTGGGTCTCCACCCAAAATATCTGGAATTATTTTGCAAAATGCTTTGGGAAACAGACCCTTATCTATATTTTTTATCGCATTGTGCACATCCTCTTTCCCTGCGGATACGCCTCGTTGATTGTATTTTAAATCTGACATCTTAGGGCAAAAATAAGCAATAGGACTGAATTAACGAATCTAATTCGTGTAATTTAATCACTTATTATTACGCACCATTGTTTAATTAGATTTTCGAGATTACTTTTCGCATTGGCTGGACTTGTGCTAGGTAAGCATCTGTAAATAATGTCCTCTCTTTTGTTGAAATGCTTTAAGTATAAACTGTGCGCTTTTTGCCCGTTAAAAATAATTTGTGTGATTTTAGGGTGGGCTTCTAGCAGTTCAACAAGCTGATTCGGAACTTCATTTTGTATGGCTAGATCCATACTGCCGGGACGAGAGGCTTCTGCGCAAACATCCCAAAGACCGATGTTGTTTTTGAATAATAGATCTATCTTCTCCGTATAATTTGTTTGTTCCGGCGCATTAAACAAAGAGGTGATTACTTTCCAGAATCGATTTTGTGGGTGCGCATAATATTCATTTTCTGCCAAAGACTTGTCTCCAGGCAAAGAGCCAAGGATGAGTATTTCTGTCGTGGAGTTTACTAAAGGTAGAAAGGATCTTTTGCGCATAATCAAAAATAGTAATTTTAAATTTTCATTTGAAATATGAAAAATATTATAGTATATTTATGATATTAAAATGATATCAAATATATATTAACAAATTATGGAAAAACTAATTAAACCAATGTCTGGCTATTTAGCCTTATTGATAGCTGTTGTCTCCTTTGTGGCAGCTATATTCTCCTTCGCGAATGTCGAAGCAAGTTCCCTGTATGTTGTACTGGGGGTGATATTGATGATTGCTACTTTTTTTATTTTAAAGGGATTGATGATTATTAATCCAAATCATTCTCGTGTGCTGAATTTCTTCGGAAAATATGTAGGTACTGTTAAGGAAAATGGATTATTTTTTGTCAATCCGTTGTATTCAACGATTAAAGTGAGTCTTCGTTCCGATAACTTACAGGGACAGACACTGAAAGTAAATGACAAGATGGGAAATCCAATCGAGATTGGAGCGGTTATCGTATGGCAGGTAGGTGATACGTATAAAGCTGCTTACGATGTAAGTAATTATACATCTTATGTACGCACGCAGAGTGAAGCAGCAGTAAGACATTTGGCCGGAAGCTTTCCTTATGATAACCTGGAAGATGAAGGCGCGGAGATCACTTTGCGCGAAGGTGGGGATACCGTAAATCATATTCTTGAACAAGAATTGTCCGATCGTTTGGCTCCAGCCGGGGTTATTATTAAAGAGGCCAGAATCAGTCATTTGGCTTATGCTTCCGAAATTGCAGGTGCTATGCTTCAAAGACAACAGGCGGCAGCAATTGTGGCAGCAAGGGCAAAGATCGTAGACGGTGCTGTTGGGATGGTGGAAATGGCCTTGCATAAATTGTCTGAGAAAGATATTGTAGAGTTGGACAACGAGAAAAAGGCAGCAATGGTCAGCAATTTAATGGTGGTGCTCTGTGGAGAGAAGGCGGCGACACCAATTGTAAATACAGGTACTTTGTACCAATAAACGAAATGAAATGGCGGATAAGAAAAACTTTATGCTACGCTTAGACGACCAGATGTACAAAGCATTGGAAAAATGGGCTGCAGATGAGTTTAGGAGTGTTAATGGGCAGATCGAATATCTTTTACATAAAGCGCTGCAGGAAAATAAAAGATTGGGTGCTGAAAAAAAGACTACCGATAAGAAATAGCATAGAGTAAGGAACGAAAACTGTACCTTTGGCTTCGCAATCGACAAAGCCAAGGGTACTTTTTATTTTAATGTTTTAGCGAAAAAAAGATGAATGTTAATCCAGCGTACAAGTTATTGGTCGTAAGTACAAGTACGATCTATGGTAGTGAGTTTTTAGCTTATATTAAGCAAGATTTTGTAGAATTTATTCAGTCAGACGAATTGCTATTTGTCCCTTTTGCGAGACCATCAGGAATTTCGTTTGATGGTTATACGGCTAAGGTGCAGGACGCACTGAGAGATAGCGGTATAACGGTTCGGGGGCTGCATGAGTTTCATAACATGAAGAAGGCTATTCAGGATGCTAAGGCTATTTTTATTGGTGGAGGAAATACATTTCTACTCTTAAAAACCTTGTATGAGCTGGATTTGGTACAGCAATTGCGTGTACAAGTAGCAAAGGGGATTCCATATGTCGGTACATCTGCGGGGTCCAATTTGACCGGACTAACAATAGGAACTACAAATGATATGCCTATTGTTTATCCGCCTAGCTTTGACGCACTTGGTTTCTTACCTTTTAATATTAATCCACATTATTTGGATCCGGATCCAAATTCTACACATAAAGGAGAGACAAGGGAAACGCGAATCCAGGAATTTCATCAGCTTAATCCTCAGCCAGTCATAGGCTTGCGTGAAGGGAGCTGGTTGCATGTAGATGAAGGAAATATAGAACTGAAAGGTAATTTAACAGCCCGGCTATTTAAAGCTGGTTTTGAGCCCGAGGAGCTAGCGCCTGGATTAATTAATTTTTAAGATATTGTAAAGTTCATGGGCATATCAAGTCAAATGTACTCTTCAATCTAGTAGTAGACGATTTTACGAAAGACTAGCAGCAATTCCCATTGGAAAAAATAGTTTTTCAGATTGTTGAAAATCATACAAAATAAGCTACTTTTGCGCTAAATCCATTAAAATATTCTTCCAATGGAACAAAATTCAGCATTACACCCAGCCGATATCGCGGAAGAAATATCGCGTTTAAGTAAGGGAGAACAACATCAACAGTTTATGGACTATCCTTTGGAGGATAGATTGGAGATCTTTTCTTTTTTTGAAATGGATGTTCAATATACGTTGATCAAATCCATGACGGAACATGAACTGTCCGAATTGCTGAATAATTTGAAGCCGGATACGCGTAATGAATTACTGTCTGAATTGCCTGATGATCTGATCAAGTATCTGATCAATCTATTGAATGAGCGCGAGAAGCAGATGGCTTTGGAGCTGATCGGATATAAAGAGGATAGTATTGCCCGGCTTATGACGCCAATGTATGTGCAAGTTCGTCCTTATTATACTGTGGATGATGTTTTTCGGCATATCAAGGTGTTTGGAAGGAAGGCCGAAACGCTTAATTTTATTTATGTAGTTGATGAGAAAAATGTGTTGATCGATGACTTGAAAATTGGTCAATTACTGCTATCGGATTCTTCTACCAAGATTTCCGACTTAATAGATTACAATTTTGCCGCGATTAAGGCTTCCACACCCATGGAAGAGGCATTCGAGATTTTTCAAAAATATGACCGAAGTGCTTTGCCTATTATTACAGAAGCAGGGGTATTGGTCGGAATTGTGACATTTGATGACGTGTTGGATCGAATTGAAGATCGGGATACAGAAGATATTCAGCGATTTGGGGGGATGGAAGAATTGGATCTGGCTTATACTAAAACTCCTTTGTTGCAATTGATTCAAAAAAGAGCCGGCTGGCTGATCATCTTGTTTTTTAGCGAAATGCTTACAGCTTCGGCAATGGGATTTTTTGAAGGGGAATTGGAAAAGGCGGTTGTACTTGCTTTATTTGTTCCTTTAATTATATCCAGTGGGGGTAATTCCGGGTCGCAGGCGGCATCTTTAATTATTCGTGCCATGGCGCTCGGAGAGTTAAAGCTGAAAGATTGGTGGTACGTGATGAAGCGCGAAATTTCTTCTGGTTTAATCTTAGGTGGAATATTGGGTTCGATCGGATTCCTACGGATATTGGCTTGGCATTTTCTTGGTCTGTATGACTATGGTCCTTATTGGATTTCAATTGGTTTTACGGTTGCTGTTTCCTTATTGTTTATTGTTTTATGGGGGACTTTGTCAGGATCGTTTATTCCATTTATTCTACGTCGGTTTGGATTGGATCCGGCGACGGCATCAGCACCATTTGTAGCTACGTTGGTGGATGTTTCAGGATTGATTATCTATTTTACTGTTGCAGCATTCTTTTTGCATGGAAAACTACTATAGTTCGGATGATAAGATTTTAAAAAAAGCCTAAAGCATACTTATGATTTAGGCTTTTTTTTATCAAAAAATTTTTCTCGTGTCTTTATTAAAGTCATCTATCCATTCATTGTGGTCTGCACTCTTATTCTTGACATGTTTTTTTGCCCTATCTTGTTTTTATTTGAAGTAGTTCATAATGGGATGCAAGGAGATAGACTGAGAAGCTGAAAGCGCATTGTCTTGTTTATAAAGTGAGTCTGCTTATAAATTGAGTCTGCGGTATAATTTTTCCTTTAAACCGCCTTTTTGCGCAATATAAATTCCTTTTTTTCCGGAAAATAAAAAAGCGACTATACACGCTATTGCTATAAATAAAATAGGCTGAATCCCAAATAATTCATAACCCATTACAATACAGGCGAGCGGGGTGTTTGTAGCGCCTGAAAATACAGCTACAAAGCCCATGGCAGCCAGCAGGCTGATGGGAAGTGGAATAACGGTGCTTAATGCACTCCCCAAGGTTGCCCCGATAAAAAACAGCGGGGTGACTTCTCCGCCTTTAAATCCGGCAGAAAGGGTGAAAGTCGTTAAAAGCAATTTGATGATAAAGTCATAATAATTCGACTGATCGACAAATGCGTTCTGAATCATGGGGATACCAAGTCCAATATAGTTACTGCTATGGAATAACGTAATGATAAGTACTAAAATAATACCGCCGATCACTGGTCTAAGCAGAGGATATTTAATTCGTTTGAATTGAAGGCTAAAGAAATCGCTGGCAAATGTAAAAAGCCATGCTGTAATACCGAATAGAATGCCTGCGGCGAGGCTAAATCCAATATTGGTCAAGGACAGCATTGGAATAACATCATGAATTGGATAATGGGTGTGTGGAATATTCCATAATTGACAGCTGAAGTTCGCAAAATAGGCGGTAAATAAACAGGGCAGAATACCGAAATATCTTTTTTTGCCAATCAGTAGTACTTCCAGTCCGAATATCGTTCCGGCGAGCGGGGTGCCAAACACAGCGGCAAAGCCTGCAGTGATGCCGATCGAAATTAAGATGCGACGTTCAGTTTTATCGAAGTCAAACCAGCGATTAAGCTGATCGGAAACTGCTCCACCTATCTGTACAGCAGTTCCTTCACGACCTGCAGAACCCCCAAACAGATGTGTAAGTAAAGTTCCGAATAGGACAAGAGGCGCCATGATAAGCGGAATGCGGCGTTGGGGATGAAGGTATTCTTCAATCAGCAGGTTATTTCCTTTGCTTGCTGGATTTCCCCAATACTTATAGGACAATGCTATGGCAAATCCCGCTAGGGGAAGTCCATAAATTATCCAAGGATGAGCTTCTCGGTACTGCGTTACCCAATTGAGGGAAAAGAGAAAAAACGCACAAATAGAGCCTACGATGAAACCTATCGCACTACAGGAGATAAGCCATTTAAGAAAAAAATGAAGATTGCTTTGATTTGAATGTGTTATAGCCATAAGTCTACACTTTATATAAAATTGTTGTTTTATACTAAAATAGTAGACGTCATCAGCTTATTAAGGCGGTTCAGGGCAGACATCATTGCCATATATAGTTCAAATCTACAAAAAACGAATGATAATAGCAACCCAGCCTGCGATCATAAGTAATCCGCCGAGCGGGGTAATTGGGCCAAGAAACTTTAGATTCTTTTTCCAGTATTCAGCAAACGATAGAAAATATATACTTACCGAGAATAAAAGAGTTCCTAGTGTGATCAGATAAAATGCGACTCGTTCAGACTGAAGCTCAAAGTGGAAATTGAATCCCAGAATCAATAGGGTTAGCGCAGCATACATTTGATATCGAACGCCGACCTCAAAGGATTCCAGTTTTTCAGCTGATAGGAATTTTTTGAATGCATGGGCTCCAAATGCACCTAGGATAATAGCGAGTCCGCCAAATAGGGCGGCTGTGATGATGACAACGTTTTGCATGCCTAAATTTACTAAATTGCGGGTTTAATCATATCAATATGAAGGATTCCATAATCAGGGTAGGGCTCGGAAATTTGTTTAAACCCTAATTTTTCATAAAAGGATTTTAAATGAAATTGCGCACCTATCTGTATCTCACCTTCACCAAATTCTTTATAGAGCGATTCGATAGAATGAATCATTAATTGTTTGCTCAGACCGGTTCCGCGCGCTTCCTCGGCGACGATAACCCGACCAATCGAAGCTTGTGGGTAGGAAAGGCCCGGAGGAACCAATCTCGTGTATGCTATAATACGATCATCTTGTTCTGTCCACAGATGTAGACAGGCAAAATCTTTATCGTCCAATTCAGGATATAAACACTCCTGCTCCAAAACAAACACTTCCATTCGAAGCTTTAAAATACGATATAATTCTGTCGTGTTGAGTTCGTCAAAACTCTTTAGATTCCACTGAAAAGCCATAATTGAAATAAAAATAGAGTCAAATTATGTAATCGATATGGCTGGAAAGACATATCCAATTTAATTTGACTCTATTGATTTAAGCATTTTATGCAAGAAGACTTTTAACAACTTCAGAGATGGTTTTTCCATCTGCTTGTCCAGCAAGCTTTTGATTTGTGGCTCCCATTACTTTACCCATATCTTTAATGGAGGAAGCTCCTGTTTCGGCGATAATTGCTTTGACAATCGTTTCGACTTCTTCTCTGCTTAGTTGTTTTGGCAAATAAGCCTCAATTACTTTTTCTTCCTCAACTTCAATTTCATGAAGATCTTCACGGTTCTGAGTCTTGTAAATTTCAGCAGATTCGCGACGTTGTTTTACAAGTTTTTGTAAAACTTTAATCTCCGCCTCCTGATTAAGGTCTTCGGCATGACCTTTTTCTGTCTTTGCTAAGAGGATAGCTGCCTTAATTGCACGTAAGCCACGTAATTTTGCCGTGTCTTTTGCGATCATTGCGGCCTTAATGTCTTGATTTATTTGTATTTCTAATGACATGATATTTAAATTATTTTCGATTGACAATTGTGCCTGTCGCTTGCGCTGTAGGCATTATTAATAGATCGTTTATATTAACATGTGCAGGTCTGGTAATGACGAAAAGGATCGTTTCGGCAATATCTTTCCCTGTCAGGGCCTGCACACCATTATAGACATTTTTAGCTCTTTCCCGATCTCCATGGAAACGAACTTCCGAAAACTCCGTCTCCACCATCCCGGGGTCGATAGATGTTACTTTAATGCCCTGAGTTAACAAATCAATGCGCATAGCTTTAGTTAAAGCATCAACAGCATGTTTGGTAGCACAGTACACATTTCCATTCGGATAAACCTCTTTCCCTGCAATAGATCCTAAATTAACAATATGGGCGCCGTTTTCAGTATCCATAAGTGGTATCACAGATTTACTCACATACAGTAAACCTTTAATATTGGTATCAATCATTCTGTCCCAATCTCCGATATCACCATTTTGAATAGGATCCAATCCTTGGCTCAAACCAGCATTGTTGATGAGAACATTTATTTTCTTCCATGCTGGAGGCAGGCCCTCAATTTGATTCGCAACTTGTTCAGCATCGCGAACATCAAGCTCAAAAATATGGATCTGAATAGTAGGGTAGGCCGCTAACAATGCATCTTTTAATGCCTCTAAACGGTTTAACCTGCGCGCGCAAAGTAAAAGATTGTAACCTTCTTTCGCTAAAACTTCGGCACAAGCCTGACCAATTCCTGAACTTGCTCCTGTAATAAAAACTGTTTTAGTCATATAAAGTAACTCGTTGATATTAAAAATTAATCCGATTTGATTCAAAACCAGATCTTAGCTGGTACTATTTTGTAGCAATATAGATGGTACAGATACCAAATGTTTGCGGTCTAACAATAGTTTCATTAAAACCTGCCTTTTTGTTTATGGCAACGAACTTTTGGCCATCTGGAAATTGAGCAACAGATTCTGGTAGGTATTCATATGCACTGGAATCTTTTGAAAAGAATTTTCCAATGGTTGGTGTAATAAACTTGAAATAAAAATTATAAAGCTGTTTAATGGGGAATTTCTTTGGATTCGAAAATTCTAAAATAACAGCTTTCCCACCAGGTTTTAATACGCGGTATATGTCTGATAGGCCTTTCTCCAAGTTTTCAAAATTACGGACACCAAATGCTACGGTAACAGCGTCGAAAGTATTATCTTCAAATTGAAGCCTCTCTGAGTCTCCTAACGCTACCTCAAATTGATTATCTAATCCCTTGCTTGCAATTTTTTTCTTAGCGACTTCAAGCATTCCTTGGGAAATATCGACACCAATAATCTTTTTCGGATTCAAGATTTTAATTGATTCCAATGCAAAATCACCAGTTCCCGTCGCTACATCCAACATCAGTTGCGGTTTTATGGACTTCAAGGCATTGATGGCTTTTTTGCGCCATATAATGTCAATACCCAAAGACATGAAATGGTTTAAAAAATCATAGGAATGAGAGATGTTGTCAAACATATCTGCTACCTGTTTCTTCTTCCCATCGTTGGTATCTTTATAGGGTTTTAATGTTGAGGAGTCGTGCGTCATAGTTACAAAGATACAATATATGAATATTTTTTAGTGCTAAAAAAGGGATTTGTTTTCATCTTAAAGTCAGTTTGTTTTGATGATAGTCGAGGGGATTGATTTGCTTTTTACCATTTTGCTTATTCACAATGGCTTAAGTTATTAACATTTTTTAATGTGTTGATTTTAAGTGGTAATTTTTTATTTTCAACATCTTTTCAACAGTAAGTGTTGAAAACTCACTGTGTAAATCTGTGTCCTTCAAAGCTTTTTGAGGTTTCGGGTGTGATCGTTGAATTTCTCTGTGTGTAACTCCGTATGGTGGTGAATTTTATTTTTTATACATTTGTTATCCTATCTAAAATTTATAAGGATAGCAAAGCTATATTTCTGATATAATATCATGATGAACGACAGTAATTTTGAAGCGAATAACACGGATAATAACAAACGGGGTAATTATGGCGAACGTCGTACCAAATTAAATAATTTGGTGAGTGGTTTGGGTAAACTTCCGCCGCAGGCAGTGGATCTTGAGGAGGCTGTTTTGGGAGCTTTGATGCTTGAAAAGAATGCGCTGAGTGAAATTATTGATATTTTAAAACCGGAATCGTTCTATAAGGAATCACACCAAAAAATCTTTGAAGCGATTTTTGGCCTTTTTCAAAAGACTTCTCCAATTGATATATTAACCGTTACCTCGGAACTTAGACGGATGGGGGCTCTTGAAATGGTCGGCGGTGCCTATTATATTACGCAATTGACAGATCGCGTGGTTTCGGCAGCTAATATTGAGTATCATGCACGTATTATTTCACAGAAATATATCCAGCGTGAGCTGATTAAAGTTTCTACTGAAATTATTAATAGCTCATACGATGAAACGTCAGATATCTTCGATCTGTTGGATCATGCCGAAAAAAGTTTGTTTGATATCGCGCAGAATAACTTGCGGAGAGATTCAAGAAAGATGGACGATATTATGCGTGAGGCGATCTCTAATCTTGAGATGCTGCGTGACCGCACAGATGGTCTGACAGGTGTACCTTCGGGTTTGACTGCCTTGGATCGTATGACTTCAGGTTGGCAGCCTTCTGATCTGGTTATTATTGCAGCACGTCCAGCGATGGGAAAGACGGCATTCGTACTTTCCGTTGCACGTAATGCTGCAGTGGAACACGGAAAAGCAGTTGCCGTATTCTCGCTGGAGATGTCATCTGTTCAGCTTGTCAATCGTCTAATCGCTGGTGAAACCGAAATTGAGCAAGAGAAATTGAAAAAAGGAAATCTTGCTGATCATGAATGGCAACAATTACATTCGAGAATTGGTCGTTTAACTGATGCGCCTATTATTATTGATGATACGCCGGCGTTGAACGTGTTCGAATTTAGAGCTAAATGTAGGCGCTTAAAGGCACAATACGATATCCAGATGGTGATCGTCGATTACTTGCAGTTAATGCATGGAAAAGCAGACGGTAAAGGAGGGGGGAACCGTGAACAAGAGATTGGTAGTATTTCCCGTGCTTTGAAATCTGTTGCCAAAGAGTTAAATATTCCTGTGCTCGCATTGTCGCAGTTGAGTCGTGCAGTAGAGTCAAGGCCAGGAAATAGTAAGCGCCCTATGTTGTCCGATTTACGGGAGTCTGGTTCTATTGAGCAGGATGCGGATATGGTTCTTTTCTTATATAGGCCCGAATATTATGGTTTGACAGAAGATGAAGAGGGACGTCCTACTGCCGGTGTCGGTGAAGTTATTATTGCAAAACACCGTAATGGTGAGACCGGAATTGTTCCACTTCGCTTTGTGGGTAAATTTGTGAAGTTTGTGGATTTAGAAGATGAGTTTTCGGGTATGGGTGGTGGAGATGGATTCGGTGATGCACCGGCTACATTTTCTGCTTCTGCATTGAATCCGTCGCCAAACTTTGCTGATGATTTTAGTGCTGGGGGCTTCAGTGGGGGGATTACTATGCCATCCCGAATGAACGACATGCCTGATGATGCGCCATTTTAGTGATTAATTTTACATAAGTATTCCTAAATAATAGAAAAAACCGAATGATTTAAATTCGGTTTTTTCGTTTACAGCGACTTCGTAATTTATCTTGCTTATGTGGGCTTGTGCCTGCTATTTTTTTTGCCTTTAAAACTTGTATGTCACGCCAGCACCAACAATTTGCCTAATTTGTAGGGCAGAATTTCTCTTTCCAACTTCAACATTATCTTTAATAATCGGAATAGCCGTATTGTCATCGTAGATCATCTGTACACCTGCGTTTACTGTAATAAACTTATTTACCTTCATAAAAAGATTGGCCGTATAGTCGATATCTACATTTTGAGGTTTATCTAAATAGTTTGAATAGAGTTTTAGTATATTTTCAAATGAAATGTTCTCCATTAAATTTACTTTATAATAAGCATCAAATGATGCACCGAATTCAGTGCGGGACTTGCTGTTCGGATTTAGTCCATATCGTGTAGAAAGGAGTGTATCACTTACGAATACAAAGCGCACAGCCGCAGGTGAAAGATTAAATCTGAGGTTGTCCGATCGTTTGTAAGCAAAACCCGGACCGAAGCTCAGGTATGCCGGAGCTAAAAACCTGGATATCCTTTTTTGGGGTGAAGCTGTGTAATCATAACCATCGGCAAATTGTGTGTTAAAGTTTAGAAAAAAGGTATAAAGCCAATACTGAGACGCCTGATGTCCCAACAAGCTATTTAAAACTAATCGGTCATCATTTTTGCGCCAGTCCGACTCTTTTTGAAAGGTTAGCCCATAAGCCGCTAGGACCTTGTTGTCCCATGACCATTTGCCTTTTTTGTAATTGAAGTCGTAATTAAGAGTTAGGTTGCCGGAGAATGAATTTACACCACCTGCAGCCCAATTAGAAAATGAACTTTGGTTGATCAGAAAGGTGTTTTCTCCTTTGATAATCCAGGTTTTCGTACTGTCTACCGCGGTTGTCTGAGCGTAGGTTTCATGTGCTAATAAGCCAAAAGCAATAAGAATAATTGATTTTATTATTTTCATGTGTATACTTAATTTGTTTGCATTTCCATATTATTGTAATCCAGATGAGCACGTACAGTTTCACATCTTTTTAGACAACTAACGCAGCAGCTTTATTTCTGCGTATTGGAATTGTTGAAATATATTTCGTTCCTATTGTTATATACAACAATCTGATCTGATCGATGCGCTTAAAACGAGGTCATTATCCATTTTCAGCGTGATGTTTTAAGCGTGTACGAGAAAATAAATGTTTTATAACTAAACGAATAAATGAGGTTAATGTTTTTTTGTCCTTTTGATTGTGTTTATTTTAAATAAAATCAGAACTTTGCTCAATTGTATGTATGCGCTATTTATTAGCGTAGCAGCTCTTGGATAAAAGTTTATGAGCAGCTTTTGACAATACCCGGGAACAAGAACAAAGCCATTATTTTGGATCGAGAAAGCCGGCTTCTATTGTGCTATTCATAACAAAAACTTATAAAATGTTTAGATGAAGATAACGCTACTTTGTATAGGTAAGACAGATGACAAATACCTGATAGAGGGTATTGATAAGTATATTAAACGGTTAAAGTTTTATGTGAACTTTAATATCCTGGTGATACCAGACATCAAAAATGTCAAAAATCTTTCTGCTGAGCAGCAGAAAGATAAGGAGGCTCTTTTGATTCTAAAACAATTACAGCCTCAAGATTTAGTCGTTCTGCTGGATGAACATGGAAAAGAGTTTCGCTCCCTGGAGTTTTCTGCTTATCTGGAAAAAATGATGGTGCAAAGTGTTCAGCATATGGTATTTATTATTGGTGGCCCCTATGGATTTGACCAAAAAATTTATGATCGAGCAAATTCAAAAATTTCGTTGTCCAAGATGACATTTTCGCATCAAATGATTCGTTTGTTTTTTACAGAGCAGCTTTATCGTGCATTTTCTATCATGAAGGGAGAGCCTTATCATCACGAATAATATGGAAAAAAGTCCGTAACTTCATCATGAATAAAAACAAGCTTATGAATTTGCCCAACAAACGAGATTATCACTATAAAAGTGACGAAGGAGAAAAAAATAGCCAATTGAATAAATACATTATGATTGCTTGTATTATAATCGTAATCGCATTGGCCTATTTTTTCGCATAGCTTAATGCCCTTCCATACGGATCTAGTAAAAGAAATAAATCTCTTACTTAATATCCGTATGGAGGATATCAGCAGATAATTTTAATAAATTTTAATTGAATTGTTTAAGCAAGAACGCTTAATTTTTGGGAGAAGGTTGGCAGGTTTTGCGCGTTCTTTTTGGGGCGGTGTTGTTTACAAATCCCCAGTTGGTCATATAGAATGACAAGGGATTAATTTCTAATAGTTTTTTCATTTTTTCTTTTTTTACCATATAATAATTTATTGATTCGCTAATAGATGATCAATAATCGAGCCAAACTAAAGTGGTTGTCATGTTCGAAAAGAAATATAGCAAATAAGGTCGATAAAAAATAATTGAAAGGGTGTTTTTAGGGCTAGGTCAACATAAAACGCAGCCCATTTGAGAGGGGCTGCGTCGAATCGAAGTATTTATTTTTTATCAATTTTATATAATTTTCCGATATCTGTGATAGCGTACAGCGCGCCATCTTTTCCCTGCGTGATATCTCTAAATCGTTGACCTTCACTACCTAGTAGGCGTTCTTCTCCAACCACCTTGTTATCCTTTAGTATAATTCTGGCAATGTGCATGCTGCTCAAACCGCAAATAAAGAGATTATTCTTCCATTCTGGAATATTCTGTCCGGTATAGAATGTAATTCCACTAGGCGAGAGAACAGGATCCCAATAATAGACGGGTTGTTCCAGACCGTCTTTTTGTTGTATGCCCTCACCAACCTTATCTCCTTTATATTCTATACCATACGTAATCGTTGGCCATCCATAATTCTTGCCGGCTTCAATTCTGTTCAACTCGTCGCCGCCCCGTGGACCAAATTCAGTTTCCCAAAGATCGCCAGTTTCAGGATGTAAGACAAGTCCCTGTGGATTACGATGTCCATAACTGTAAATTTCCGGACGTGCATTTGCCTTGCCTATAAATGGATTCCCAGGGGCAGGCTGTCCATCAGTGGTTATGCGTAGGATCTTGCCCAATGCTGCATTCAGATCTTGTGCCAATGGTCTTGTGACCAAATCAGATCTTTCACCCGTGCTCAAAATAATATTGCCTTCTTTATCAAAGATAATACGGCCACCATAATGCAAGTTCCCTTTATGAGCAGGAGTAGCTTGGTAGATAACTTTAGCACCTTCTATCGATTTCTCGTCTGCGGACAGTTTTCCTTTCGCAACAGCCGTCAAAGTTCCGGCAGCGGTATTATCAGAGAAAACCCAATATATCATACGGTTTGACTCGAATTTTGGATCAAGACGTAATCCCAAAAGTCCACCTTGTCCACTGCTATTGACTTGAGGTAAACCTTTAATTGGTTCACTTAATTTACCGTCTACAGTTGCAATGCGAAAATCACCTTCTTTTTCTGAGATTAATAATCGGCCATCTGGTAGCGCAGTGATACCCCAAGGAGATTTTAATCCCTCGGCAATTACTTTACCTTCGAACGGTGTGCTCGTCTTTGCACCTTTAATTCTGGTTTGTCCAGCAAATGCAGGTTTATAATTCGTGTTTGCATTTTGTGTTTCTACGGGAGGATAACTTGTTGTATCAGTTGCAGAATTTGCACTGCTATCCGAACTTGAATTTGAATTCGCATGGTTTGAATTACATGCAGTTAATCCTAAAGATACTGTTAAGAGGCTTATTGTCAGTTTGGTTTTCATTATCTGTGACTTGTTTTTGGTCTGATTATCTGCTTGAAGATATTAAAAATTAATGAAATATTATTTTTCAGAATGTAATAATATAAATATATAACTCATGCTAATAAGAAAGGGGAATGCTAGTCCGCTAATTTGTTTTTAAGTATTAAAGGAGTTATTTTCCGGCCAGGCAGTTTTTTACAATTCGGTGGAGTTCAATATCGTTGTTTATATAATAATCACTTATATCTAGAATGGTGTTTGTATTTAAATTGTAAATACACACGGGAACGTAGTTGGGCTGTGCAGAGGTCTCGAAAGTCTTAAAATAATCTGCACTTTCCTGTATGTTTGAAAACTCTTTGGATTCGCAATGCTGTGTATCCTGATTATAAGCAATGGTTATAAAGTTCTTTTTCATTTTACTCGCCTTTTATCAGAATAACGAAAATTGGGAAGTAAAAGTTTTAAAAATTATTGCCTTTTATTTTCTAAACACTGATATGGCTTGCGGCTATCGGCTGTCCAAAAAATATTTTTGCTTTGTATTCAAAGTCCCTTGGATCGTCTGTTGTATAAAAGGCCAGTTGGCCATTTTGAGAACAAATTGTTTCAATTTCCCGGTGTCTATCAAGATATTCTTTTAAGCTATTGGCAACAATAGGTCCCTGGGAGATGATCTTTATATTACTTGGTGTATATTTTTGGATTACGGGTAGCAATAAAGGATAATGGGTGCAGGCAAGTACAATGGTATCGATTTGATCGGATTGCTGTAAAAGTTCCCGTAAATCTTTTTCTACAAAGTAATGTGCACCTTCTGTATTGATTTCATTGTTTTCTACTAAAGGAACCCAAAAAGGGCAGTCGTGCTGAAAAACCTCAATTTCTGGATTGAATTTGTGTATTTCTATTTTATAGGATTCAGATTTTACCGTTCCTGTAGTGGCTAAAATACCGATCTTGTTAGTTTTCGTAAAATTGTGTACGATTTCTGTAGTGGGTCTGATGACGCCAAGGACTTTCTTTCCAGGGGGAAGATCATGTTGTTGAATAGTCCTTAATGCTTTTGCAGAAGCCGTATTACATGCCAGAATAACGAGATTACAGCCCAGGTCAAATAATTTAAAAACACATTGTTTGGTGTAATTATAAACGGTCTCAAAGGATCTTGTACCGTAGGGAACACGGGCGTTATCGCCTAAATAGATATAATCGTATTGAGGTAAAAGTTGTTGAATTTCCTTGAATACGGAGAGTCCTCCATAACCGGAATCAAAAATACCAATAGGACAGGGGGTTGTTAAATTATCCATAACACAATGTTATAAGTTCTTTCACTTATAACATTGTGTCATAAGTTTCAGATTTATTGAAGCAAAGATGGTTTCTCTTTGTATATTTTCCAAATTAATTCGCCAAATAATGTATTTGTCCAAGCAAACCAATGTCTTGTGAATTTTTTAGGATCGTTTTTATGAAAAGACTCATGCATAAATCCAGTTCCACCATGTGTATTGACCAGTGTTTTAATACAATTACGAATCTCCTCATCATTTGTTGAGGTCTGCGCCCGCATAATAATGGACATCGGCCAGATCATATCTCTTCCTATGTGAGGTCCACCAATGCCTTCTGCTGCTGTTCCCTTAAAAAAGAATGGATTTTTATCAGACAAAACAAAGTTACGCGTACGTTGATAAACTTCGTTATTTAGATCTACAGCTCCTAAATAAGGTAGGGCCAACAAACTAGGGATATTTGCATCATCCATCATAAGATGGCTCGAAAAACCGTCTACTTCAAATGCGTAAATCCGGCCCAGTGTCGGATGGTCGATGATACCATATTTATTGACTGCTGCTTCGACCTCATTGGCAAGCGCTTCCATTTTTGCAGCGAGCTCGTGTTCATTTTTAACCTTTTTCAAGATCTCGGCAGACTGTCTAAGGCTAACAATCGCAAATAAATTGGATGGAATAAGAAATGAGAAAATTGTAGAATCGTCTGACGGTCGAAAACTAGAGCAAATCAAGCCAACTGGATTTACAGGATATCCGTAGCCATCTACCTGTAATGTGTCGGATCCTCTGGATGTTGTTCGCTCAAATTTATATGGGCCTAGACTATCTTTACGTTGTTGCTCAACGAAAGTCTGATATATTTTATGTTGTGCTTCTAACCATTCTTCATTAAATGGACTGCTGTCATTTGTTTCTTTCCAATAATGATAAGCTAATCGAATTGGATAACACAATGAATCGATTTCCCATTTTCGTTCATGAATTCCAGGTTTCATGTTTGTGTGATCACTGAACCATTCGCCTTTCTTTGTTGGATCGTTATAAAATGCATTGGCATAAGGATCAATATTGATGCATTTGCTCTGTTTTTGAATTAAGCCAACAATAAGATCCTGCAGTTTTTTGTCTTTTTTCATAAAAGGGAGGTACGGCCATACCTGCGCACTGCTGTCACGCAACCACATCGCGTCAATATCCCCTGTAATCACATAGGTATAATTTCTTCCGTTTTGGACATAGGGAAATACGGTAGTATCTAGGGTATTAGGAAAGCAGTTGTTAAATAACCAAGCCAGTTCCTTATTTTTAACATTTTTCTGAAATTCTACAATTGCATCTTCGATTACCTTGCTCGAGAAAAGTCTTTTCTCTTTACCTGTCCGAACAGTGGGAAAAGAATGTTCCTGAGCGAATGAAAATTTGCTTGTAAGTGCACCTGCGGTTAACAGGGTTGCGTTTTGGATAAATGTTCTGCGTTTCATGCTTATTAGGGCTATTTTTTATGATTTAAGGTTATTTACTGAAATGCAAGATATAAATATTTTTGAATAAAAGGAATAGCAAATACGATTTAGCATGATAAAATTGACTGAACATATGAATAAAGTCAATTTTATTCGGTTAATTTGCGTTTAGGAATGCATTTTGCTAGAAAAAATAATCTTTGAAATAATTTTATGAGGCTTAATATAACAAAAAATAATAATTTACTCCGAATTGTGCTGGCAGGCGTGGGAGTAGGTATTTCCTGCGGAGGTTTTGCCCAGATTAAGAGTCAGCCCTATTCGTATCATTTTTATCAAAAAATGAACGATGCGGTTTATTCTACGGAGACGAGAATGCATACGTCTGCTAAACCATTCGTCATAAAAGACTCTTTATTGTTAGCTAAGTTTGATTCAATCCAATCTAATAAACCCGTTTCTTCGTCTAATTGGTTCATGCGCAAAATCTTTAACGAACATCTTATTCAGGTTGAAAAAGACGATTACACATTTTACGCAGACTATTTGCCTGATATGTATATTGGAAAAGATATGCAAGGTGACAAACGTCGTACTTGGATGAATGGTAGAGGATTTCAGGTGGGATTGAATGTAGGAAACAAATTTACATTGAATACCTCTGCATTTGAAAACCAAGCTGTCTTTCCTAAATATTTAGATGATTATATTGTTGCACATAAAGTTATTCCGGGTCAAGGAAATACAAAATTTCAGTCCAAGAATAAAATGGACTGGATGTATGCGACAGCTAGTATGACTTATGACGCCCATAAGTATATCCAGGCAACTTTGGCTTACGACAAAAACTTTATCGGGGATGGCTATCGATCGATGCTTTTATCGGATTTTTCTTCAAACTATGCCCATTTGAAATTGACCGGGACCATAGGAAATGTTCAATATACTTCGATTTGGGCCTATATGAATGATCCGACGCATCCTAGACAGGATTTGACGGGTACAACTCCGATGGAAGGGCAGAATAATACACGTTTAGGAGACGGAAAAAAATGGGGGGCTTTTCAATATTTGGATTGGAATGTGACAAATAAGCTATCGATAGGCTTTTTTCAGTCTGTCGTTTGGGCTGCTCAAGATGAGGCTGGTAAAAGAGGTTTTGATTTTAGCTATATTAGTCCAATTATCTTTATTCGACCTGTTGAAAGTAATAACTCAACGTCGCCTGACAAAATGTTTTTGGGATTGACCTCCAAATATAAATTACCTTATAGATTGACTGCATATGGACAGTTTTTACTGGGTGAATTTACTGCTAAAGAGTTCTTCGCTGGTAACGGATATGCGCACAACAAATGGGGAGCACAACTTGGCGTAAGGGGATATGATATGTTTGGTGTGAAGAATTTAAATTTTCTTGCCGAGTATAATACAGCAAGACCATATACTTACGCACACTTTAAATCGTATTCAAACTATAGTAACAATGCCGAACCATTGGCTCATCCGAAAGGGGCAAACTTTAGAGAGCTTGTTGGTCTTGTGAATTATGCATGGGATAGATGGGACTTTTCGTTACAGGGCATGTTTACCCAGAATGGGCTGGATCTCCCGGATGGAAGTAATATGGGAGGAGATATTTTTCAATCCTATCGAACGATACCAAATTTATATGGAAACCACATTGCGCAAGGAATAAAGAACAATATCTATTATGCGGATGCTAAGGCTGCCTATGTGCTTAACCCCAAGTATAACCTTCGCTTAGAACTTGGTTATACCCAACGTTACGCAAAAGCACAATATGAAACACCGGTAGTCAATAAGTCTGGTGTTGTGTCATTTGGACTTCGCTCAAGTTTCCGGGCAATTTATAACGATTTATAGAAATTTTTATAAACTGATCTATCTAGAAATAAGACAAACTATATTGATTGGCCATAAACGCTACAAAAACCAATATAGTTTGTTTTTAAAACGAGGTCTCAGGACAAATTGAGAAGATAGGAAAAACAACTTTGATACAACCAGAATAAAATATCCGATAGTTGGCGATCCGTTCTTATAATTTATTACGGCTTAAAAACGATCTATTTAAACAAAAATGGTAAGGGTTAGCTCAGTTAACCAATGGACCAGCACAAAAATGATTATATTTCAATGAAAAAAATCCTCATACTGAATGGCCCAAATTTGAATTTGTTGGGTGTAAGGGAGAAATCGATTTATGGTAGCCAGGACTTCCTTAGCTACTTTGAAGAACTTAAACAACAGTTTGAAAAGGTACAATTGCACTATTTTCAAAGCAATTCAGAAGGAGAGTTAATCGATAAGGTCCACGAAGTTGGTTTTGAATTTGATGGAATTGTGTTGAATGCTGGAGCGTATACGCATACATCTGTTGCTATTGGAGATGCAATTGCGGCTGTTACAACACCTGTTATTGAAGTTCACATAAGCAATGTCCATCAAAGAGAGGAGTTTCGCCATCATTCGTTCCTGGCAAAGAATTGTAAAGGGGTGATCTGTGGTTTTGGCCTGGATAGCTACAGATTGGGTATCGAGGCGTTTATTAAATAATATCTTCTTTTGCAAGGAAGAGAAAAAATAGCTATAAAATAAAAAAGCGGGAATTCCCGCTTTTTTATTTTATAGCTAACAGACTTGTTCTAACCAATAAGACTTCTGATTTCGACTTCGTCTGCTTTTATCTGAGCTTTCATTTCTTCAAGCGAGTCAAACCGTTCATCATGTCGGATAAAATGAAGGAACTTGACACGTAGTGTCTTGCCGTAAATATCCTGATCGAAATCGAATAGGCTGATTTCAATAGCACGATTCATCCCATCAACAGTGGGCCTGGTCCCTATATAGCCCATACCTTTCGCAATTGAAACCGGACTTTCCTCTTTATACTCCCCTGTAGTGATGTTTTGGATATGATTATAGATATATACCTCAACAGCATAAATACCATAGGCCGGTATGAGTTTATGAGGTTCGTGAACCTGCAGGTTTGCTGTTGGAAATCCGATTGTACGCCCAATTTGGTCGCCTCTAATAACAGTTCCCGTTAATTCGAAAGGATAGCCTAAATAGAGGTTAGCCGTTCTTATATCGCCCTTTATAAGCGCTTCACGTACTCGTGTGGAGGATACTGCAATATCGTTGATATCCTGTTCTGGAATTTCGTCAACACTGTAGTCAAATATAGATGCAAACTGCTCTAAATCGCCCATAGTACCCTTTCGATCTTTTCCAAAATGGTGATCATAGCCTATCACAATCTTTTTTGTACCCAATTTGCCTACAAGAACATTACTAATATATTCTTCCGGAGTCTGATTTGAAAAATCACGGGAAAAAGGAATGATAATTAAGTGGTCAATTCCCACTTTACTCAATTGACTGACCTTTTCTTCGATATCGTTGATTAGGCGTAAACTATCATCATCTGGATT
Source organism: Sphingobacterium siyangense (assembly GCF_007830445.1). GTDB lineage: Bacteria > Bacteroidota > Bacteroidia > Sphingobacteriales > Sphingobacteriaceae > Sphingobacterium > Sphingobacterium siyangense. The sequence continues at coordinate 53,602 of NZ_VLKR01000002.1, forward strand.
GATAATCAATCGTGGATGTGGGAAAAAAGTAAGCAAAATTGTCTCACCATTAATTTTATGAGCTGCTTCCTTTAAGTGAGCCAATATTTTTTGATGGCCAATATGAACACCATCGAAAGTACCGATGGTTACAACTGCATTTTCAACTGGTGAGAAATCATCTAAACTTCTGTAGATTTTCATTTATAGGAGTTTTTGCAAAAATAAGATAAAGAATCAATAAAATGGGAGGGTAAAGTTATTTAATGATTTCTTTATGACGTTTTATTTCAGCGATAAGTTGTTCTAGATTCCAGGCATTTTCTACCGAATAATCTCCACTTTTGGTGCGTCTTAAAGAACTCAGATGTGATCCACTCTGTAAGATTTTTCCAAAGTCATAGGCCAATGATCTAATGTAGGTTCCTTTTGAACAGGATATGCGAAAATACACGTTGGGAAGCTCGATCTTTTCAATGAGAAAGCTATTGATGCGTACCTGGCGGGATTTTATTTCAACCTCTTCGCCACGACGGGCCTTTTCATAGACGCGTTCACCATTAATTTTTATGGCTGAATGGGCTGGAGGAAACTGCTGAATTTCGCCTTCAAAGGATTTTGCTGCTTCGAAGATCATTTCCTCTGTGATGTGATCGATTGGAAATGTTTCGTCAATCTCTGTTTCCAGATCGTAAGAAGGCGTTGTCGCTCCTAATGTGATCGAACCTGTATATTCTTTGTCTTCAGCTTGGTAGCTGTCTATTTTTTTTGTTAGTTTGCCAGTGCAGACAATGAGCAGGCCGGTCGCAAGTGGATCTAGAGTTCCTGCATGACCGACTTTTAATTTTAATGGCTTGATTGAGTTTCTAACTTTACCAACAACATCAAAACTTGTCCATGTTAAAGGTTTATCGATCAACAACATTTCTCCTTCAGCAAAGTTGAACTTTGCTGAATTTTCACTAACCTCTATATTTTCCATCCGAAGATTTTAGATAATTTGTAAACTATGGCCCGAAAGTAGGAGGGCAAGAATAATAACACCAACGATGATTCGGTACCAACCAAATGCTTTAAAACCATATTTGGTCAAAAAGCCAATAAAAGACTTAATGGCTACAATTGCAACAACGAAACCAATTAGATTTCCAATAATAAGCAAATTAAGTTCTTCTCCTGTGAAGGTGTTACCTTCTTTAAAAAACTTTAAAAGCTTTACTGCAGAAGCACCAAACATCATAGGCAAAGCAAGGAAAAAGGAAAATTCCGCAGCAGCTTTACGGGTTAGTTTCTCAGCCATACCGCCAATAATTGTACTTGCAGATCTTGAGGTACCCGGGATTAATGCAAGACATTGGTATACCCCGATCATAAAAGCTTGTTTGTAGGAAACCTTGTCCGAATCTTCAACAGTTGGTTTGTTGAACCACTTGTCAACGAAAAGTAGCACTACGCCGCCGACTACCAACATCACTGCGACCATTAAAGGACTCTCTAATAATGCATCAATATAATCGTTGAATAGCAAGCCCAACACAGAGGCCGGAATCGCCGCAATAACCAATTTGTAATAAAATGAAAGCGTTTTAAAAAAACGTTTGTAGTATAATACCAGAACGGATAATATGGTGCCTAACTGGATCACAATTGTAAACAATTTGACAAATGCCGATGGTTGAATACCCATTAAGGCAGTAGCAATGATCATATGACCTGTCGAAGATACAGGCAAAAACTCCGTTAATCCTTCAATGATAGCAAGGATGATAGCTTCAATAATAGACATCTGTTTGAAATAAGATTATGCTTTAGTTGGATTTGTTTTTGGGGCGGTATAGAATTGCCGCAAATCCTATCGCAAACCCGAGAACAACAACAATAGGGGCCAAGGTAATCTTGGTAAAACTATAGATATCAGTTTCACCAGACATCAATGTAAAGCCTATGATTACAATAGCTAAACTCGCTATGAACAGTTGGTAATTTACTTTGGAGAATACAAATGAACCTTTGTTGACTGATTCAGTAGATTTCTTTATTTGAGCCATTTTTATCTGTATAAATCGTTAGATTGTGCCTTTAAATATTTTGTTACTGCGAAATAGGTGCTAAGTCCCGAAATGAGAATTCCAATCAAGATTACTCCTAAAAAGATCACCGCAAATTCGAACCAGTTGCGTAAAAAGACCAGTTCTGGTATTTGCTGTTGTGCAAATTTCAGCGTTAAAATGAGGAGTAAAATCGCGATCAAAGATCCCAGTAAACCATGAATGATGCCATACGTTATAAATGGTTTACGAATAAAGTTTTTAGTAGCCCCAATCAATTGCATACTTTTGATTAAGAAACGTTGTGAATAGATCGCAAGACGTATCGTATTGTTGATTAAAGCTACGGCGATAATCAATAAGATAACCGCAAAAGCAAGAACAATCATTCCGATGATGCGTACGTTTTTGTTGACCATGTCAATTAATGACTCTTGGTATACAACTTCTTTAATTTTATTGTTTTTGGAGATCTTTTCAATAAAAGTTTTAATGCTATCTGTATTGGCATAATTCTCTTTCATGTAAACATCCAAAGAAGGTAGAAGTGGGTTATGTCCCAAATATTGTACGAAATCCTCACCAAGATCTTCTTTCAAGTTTTTTGCAGCCAATTCCTTACTAATATATTCGGTGCGAAGCACGTAGGGATCTTTTTCCAGGTCTTTTTGTAGAGAAAGGACATCACCTTCACTTGTGCCATCATTTACGATGACATTTAAGACGATATTTTCCTTAACGTATTTCGAAAGATTTTTAGCGTGCACCAAGAGTAATCCCAACATACCTGTTACCAACAACACGAGAGCGATACTGATAACCGTAGATACATATACAGATTTTGTTTTTCTTTTTTGTGTGCTTAATTCGTATTCTGACATAATAAGCAAAAATTTATTTGCGAAAGTAACTATTTGAGTGGAAGATTTCGAATTAATCTTGTAATTACTTTGATAAAAATCAATTCGAAGGCTGTTTTCTTCCTATGTTTAATTAACTTTTCAATACTATAATTTATTGTTCAAACTACAAAACTTTTATCACATTTCAGTATTAAAATCGTAATTTCGCAAGTCATAAAAATTCCTTACGAATAAAAATGGAGTATAATCACAAATCATTAGAGAAAAAGTGGCAAAAGTTTTGGGCGGATCATCAAACGTATAAAACGTCCGATACGCATCAAAAGCCAAAATACTATGTATTGGATATGTTTCCTTATCCTTCCGGAGCGGGGCTGCACGTTGGTCACCCGCTGGGATATATTGCTTCGGACATCTTTTCAAGATATAAACGTTTGAAAGGTTTCAATGTATTGCATCCGATGGGATATGATTCTTTTGGACTTCCTGCAGAGCAATATGCCATTCAAACTGGTCAGCATCCTGCAGTGACGACTGAGGTAAATATCAATCGGTACCGTGAGCAAATGGATAACATTGGGTTCTCTTATGATTGGAGTAGAGAAGTACGTACTTCTGATCCGTCATATTATAAATGGACACAATGGATTTTTATGAGATTGTTTGATTCTTGGTATAATAAGGAATCCGATAAAGCTGAACCGATCGAAACGTTAATCGCGAGGTTTGTTGCAAGTGGTTCAACTGGCATTTCAGCAGTTTCGGATGAAGATGTCTTGGAATTCAGCGCTGACGAATGGAAATCTTTGGATGAAGAAAAACAGCAGCGGGAATTGTTGAAATATCGGATTGCTTATTTGCGTGAAAGTACAGTAAACTGGTGTGCTGCTTTAGGTACGGTATTAGCGAATGACGAGGTAATCAACGGTGTCTCTGAGCGTGGTGGTTATCCTGTGGAGCAAAAGAAGATGATGCAGTGGTCTATGCGTATTACTGCTTATGCGGATCGTTTATTGAAAGGTTTGGATACCATTGATTGGCCAGAACCTTTGGTTGAAATGCAACGTAACTGGATCGGAAAATCGGTAGGTGCCTCGGTGAAATTTCCCGTACCACAATTAAATACAGCAATTGAAGTGTTTACGACGCGTGTAGATACTATATATGGTGTTTCATTTGTCGTTTTGGCTCCAGAACATGAATTGGTTGCAGCATTGACTACCCCTGAGCAGCAAACAGAAGTAGACGCCTATATCGAGAAAACTTCGAAAAAATCTGAATTGGATCGTATGGCTGATACAAAAACAGTCTCTGGTGCTTTTACTGGTTCTTACGCTAAACATCCAATTTCTGGACAGGATGTACAGATTTGGATCGCGGATTATGTACTTGCTGGTTATGGCACAGGTGCTGTAATGGCTGTTCCTAGTGGCGATCAACGTGACTATGTGTTTGCTAAACATTTCACTCTTCCTATTATTCCTATTTCGGATACTCAAAATATTGAAGAAGTAGCTGATCCAAATAAAGATGGAAAATACATCAATTCCGATTTTATCAATGGTATGACTTACCAAGAGGCGGTTCCTGCTTTGATTGCTAAATTGGAAGAATTAAAATTAGGTAAAGCGAAAATAAACTTCCGCATGCGTGATGCTATTTTTGGGCGTCAGCGTTATTGGGGAGAACCCGTGCCTGTCTACTTTAAAAATGGATTACCTTATTTAATTAAAGAAGAAGAATTACCGCTCTTATTGCCCGAAGTTGATAAATATTTACCAACGGAATCGGGTGAACCTCCATTGGGAAGGGCCAAAGATTGGAAATATGAAGATCAATATGAGTATGAATTGAGTACGATGCCGGGATGGGCAGGCTCCTCATGGTATTGGTTTAGATATATGGATCCAAAAAATGAAGGTAATTTTGCATCCAAAGAGGCTGTGGATTATTGGAAAGCCGTAGATTTATATATCGGTGGTTCTGAGCATGCTACTGGACACTTGTTGTATTCGCGTTTTTGGAACAAGTTCTTGAAAGATTTGGGTTACCAAAATGAGGAAGAGCCATTCCGCAAATTGATTAATCAAGGCATGATTCAAGGGCGCTCTAATTTTGTGTATCGTGTACTTGATGACGAAGGGAGAGGTACAAATCAATTTGTGTCTTATGGATTAAAAAATGAATACAAAACTATTCCTTTACATGTAGACGTGAATATTGTTCATAATGATGTGCTGGATTTGGAAAAATTCAAAAACTTCAGGCCGGATTTTGCAAATGCTGAATTTGTATTGGAAAATGGGAAGTATATCTGCGGTAGTGAGGTGGAGAAAATGTCTAAATCCAAATTCAATGTGGTCAATCCTGATGATATTATCGAATCCTATGGAGCAGATACATTGCGTCTATACGAAATGTTTTTAGGGCCTTTGGAGCAGGCTAAGCCTTGGAATACAAATGGTATTGAAGGGGTTTATAAGTTCTTACGTAAAGTATGGCGACTGTTCCACGATGCTGAGGGTAATTTTAGTGTTTCCAATGAAGATCCATCCAAAGCAGAGTTTAAAGCCTTACATAAAATTATCAAAAAGGTGGAAGATGATATTGAACGTTTCTCATTCAATACTTCTGTTTCAGCATTTATGATCTGTGTCAATGAATTGACTGAGTTGAAATGCAATAAAAGACAGATATTGGAACAGCTCGTCATTGTTCTTCAGCCTTATGCACCACATATTACGGAAGAGTTGTGGGCGCTGTTGGGTAACGACGCCGGTACACTTTCTTACGCTTCATATCCTGTGTTCAAGGCAGAATATTTGGTTGAATCTGAATTTGCTTATCCGGTATCTTTCAATGGTAAGATGAAATTCAATTTATCATTACCGCTTGATTTAGATCAAAAAGCAGTAGAAGATACGATTAGAGCACATACTGATGTACAACGGCATTTAGATGGGAAGGCAATCAAAAAGATTATTTTTGTCAAAGGAAAAATAATCAATATCGTGATTTAACCCACTCAATACAGTATAAAAAGCCGTTTTATCGATAGGATAAAACGGCTTTTTTATGCCAATACATCTTGAAAAGCTATTGTTTTATCGAAGATAGCTTTCGCATAGGGACAATTTGGGATAATTTTGGCGTCATTCTTTCTGGCATAGTCAACAGCCTCCAGTACCAATTTTTTTCCCACACTCATTCCCTGATACTCATCGTAGACTTCTGTATGATCAATGGAAAACTCATGATCGTTTTGCCAGGTATACTCTAAAATTCCGGCTTCATTATTTTCAACTTCTGCAATAAAATTGCCTCTTTCGTCCCTTTCGATGTTTCTTATTTCCATAGTTTTTTTTAAAAATAACGTCCAAATGATCTTTTTGTTTTATGGAATTTTTCAATTTTGTGATCGAAATAAATCTTGTTTAAAAAGATCGAAAGATCGATGGGCTTCAGATAACTGACTGTTATCAGGGTCCATTGTACGCGACTAGGTTTAGACAAAAAATTATGAACTGGATATTCGTGTTTAAAGTCGAAGAAACGAATCGGTTCCAGGTTAAGATCACTTTGTACAGGATCGCTCAATATCCCTTTTTTAAAGAATTTTTTGTACCTTTGCAATTATCTCCTTAGAACACATCGCATTTTTATCTTTTCAACGAAGCTCTAAAGGTCCGTAACCTCCTCGGGAACATTTATTTTAATCCATATTGAATGAGCAAAAGCCAAATTACATTTAACAAAAAAGAACGAGAAAAAAAGAAACTACTCAAAAAACAACAAAAAATTGAGAAAAAAGAATTCAACAAAACAAACAACGACAAGGGGAAATCTTTGGAAGAATTGTTTGCTTATGTTGATGAACATGGGAATATTTCAGATAGACCTGCGATAAAATTGAAAGAAGGGGAGAGTCCAAGCATGGCCTCAAATCATCATGACGAGTATTCCTTCGGAAAAGTTGTCCATTACAATAACGACTCCAACTATGGGTTTATTAGAGACAACGAAACTCAGCAATCTATTTATTTCAATGACCGTCTTGCTGGACAGAAATTGAACCTGAATCAGAAAGTGAAGTTTAAATTTAAAAGTGCTAAACAAGGTGCTCAAGTCACTGAAGTCTTGATCGAGTATTAGCTGAAAAAGTACTCTTAAACGAGTATTGATGATTATAAGGCCTTTTGTTTGATGTCAGGGTATTTGGAGTCAAACAAAGGTTTTTTACATTTATTCGAATGCCTGCTTTCCCGCTAATGGTATTCTTAATAAAGAGAGGCTTCCTGCAGTTTCAGCATTTAAATCGCTTTCATTAATCGCTCTTGAGAGCGAAAAGAGTTTTTCCCTACCGGTATAATTTCACGATTACCTTTACAGAAAAAGTTCAATTTTTAGAATTCCCCTTTATTGTGAATATGTCGTTGATCTAATTTTGATGTGATCTGTCTACTTTTTACGTGATTTGTATACTTTTTATGCTGTCCTTCTGAGGTTACCCTTGTCGTTTTGTGATATTTTGCCTTAAATGCTGTTGATTCTACGTTGTCTTCTAAGAATTTATAAGGTAAATTTCTGCTTATTGTTCCTCTCTCGGATAAGTTGATGATTTTTTTTGATATAGAAGGATTGATGGAAACAGAAATAAAATAACCCTCCAGCAAAGTAAGCTGCGGCGTCAGCAATATCTCCGGTATTATAAGTGGTACATTGAGGCATGATCCATTCAAAAAGTAAGGAGGTGAAGAATGAAATTATCCAGATTTGGTAAAGCGGATAACCATGGGCTCTGCCATTGTTGAATACATAACTACCTACTATAGATGAACAATGGATAATAATCGGTACAAAAACGAAATCAGTCAGCCAGTCGTTTAGGAAGGGGATAGGGAAATGATTAGCCCGAGTAAATCGAATAAAGAACCAACAAAACCAGTAGAAGATAAATAAGCCGTCAAACAGCTCCCTACTTAATGAGCGAAGGAAACGGCGATTAACATTGCTATAGCACCACATGCCATTAAAGTTAAAAACATAAAGAAAGCAGTCTGTTTACCGAATTTCTTCCAAGAACTGTCGTTTGGATGAGCTGGGATTAAAGTTTGTTTTAATTCGATGTATTGCCTTTTTAGCCAATTTCCCGTTGATTTTTCCATGTATTATGATCTTATTTTTAGTTTATGATGCAAAATTAGAACAACTGTTCTAATTTTGCATCATGAATACGAAAGAAAAAATTATTGTGGGCGCGTTGAAGCTTTATAATCGTGATGGTATACGTACGGTAACAACGCGTCAAATTGCTCAGGAACTGAATATAAGTGCCGGTAATCTTCATTATCATTTTAAACATACCGAGGATATTATTTTTCAACTTTTCCAATTATTGCAAAATGAGTATGAAAAGATGATTTTGAAGCCTGAAGATGATGCAAGCACATTTCGCCAGGTGCTGGATAGTTTTATTGATGGCTCTTATGCGCTGATATCGAAATACAGGTTTATTTTTGAGAATTTTGTTGAAATTTGCAACTGGATCCCCAGTATTGCAGAAGCTTACAGAAATTTGGTGACACAGCGTGAAGAGCAACTTGTCTCTCTATTTTTGTATTACGCTGAGTTAGGCATGTTTCGTTCTGATATACCCTTGGTAAATTTACAGGGGTTCGTGCGCCAACTTCTTATCATTTCAGATTTTTGGAGCTCAAGCTATGCTGTTTTGGCTGCACACCAAAATGGAAATCCACTGGAAGATTATAGACAGACGATTCATACGGCCTTTTATCCATATCTTCTTTAAAGGAACGGGGCAAATTGAATCGCTCCTTGGATTGTTATTCTTTCCTTAATGTGAAAATGGTAACCTCGGGTCGGGCGTTGAATCTGATGGGAATGCTGTGTCCCAGTCCGCGGTTGATATATAATGTTCTGTCTCCGCTTATTTTCTTGATTCCTTGATCGTAGTTTTTATTTTTTACGGGAATAATCGGGGAGCCCCAAAAAGGAATTCTTACTTGGCCAGCATGTGTGTGTCCTGCCAGGATCCAGCCATTGTATCTATTCCAGCCGTCGAGGTCTGCGGCATCCGGATTATGACATAATACTAAACTGGCTTGAGATTGATCGTAGTCTTTCATGGCCTTTACAAGGTCAAAGTTTGTTCCCCAAAAGTCATCTATACCAAATATTCTTAACCCTTGGGTTATTACGCTTTCATTTCTCAATACTTTTATCGAATATCCATGGAGTAGGCTAACGATTGAATCTGCTGCCGCACTGTCCTGAAAATTTTTTCCATAGTCATGATTGCCTAGAATTGCCAATGTTTGAAGTTTGCCTTTTGGGGCATCTTGCATGACTTCATTGAGTTGTTCTAAGGGGATTTTATTGTTAACAAGACGTACAAAATCGCCGGTGTATACCACGATATCGGGCTTTAATGCTCCGATTTCCCGAAAGGTTCTTTTTATAAAATCTTTATCCACATAGTTGCCGATATGGATGTCCGAGATCTGGATCAATGATTTTCCTTCCAATGCTTCTGGTAAATGTTTTACAGTTAGATTGATCTGCTCGTATTTTACCCAATGTGGCTCGATTTTCTAGCTGTAAAAACCGAGCAATGCACCCATTACGAATAAACATATTGCTATATGCTTTAATTTTCGCTTATTTTTCATAGCGCTAAATTAACTTTTCCAGTCAGATTTGCTAATCTTCATATTGAGGCTTTTCCAGGTTTCGTTGCCAATTGTTACTTCCGAAATCATATTTTCGTTAATTCGAAAACCTACGGCTTCATAACATCGGATTGCATTGTGATTCCAGTCATAAACGTTTAAATCGGCTGTTTCATAATTGCCTTCAATAAAAAGCCGCCTGAGGAGTGTGTTCACAGTGCTCTTGCCGTAACCTTTATTTCGTTCGGAACTTTTTGCAATTAGGATGCGGCAAAGTCTTGGAATGTCCCGTTCGAAGCTTAATTCGCAGTGGCCGATAATTTCTTTGGTTGCTGTGTCGATTATTTTAAAGGCGTTTCGCTTTAGGTCTTGAATGTATTTTTCAAGTTGGTAATCGGTAAGCGGAAACGAAAAATACGGTCCTGCGAACTGTAATAGTTCCTCTGCTGATCGAATCCATGACTTAAAAAGCGGAAAATCTGATTTTTCGAATTGAAGTAGTGTTATCATGATTATTGTCTAGTTGCCGTTCTGAAGGTAAATCAATTTAGAAAATTCTCGAGCCCGATCCTAAAGAAATTACTGAATTTTACGAAATTCGTGTGAAATATATTAAAAGAGTATTATGCCGCAGCTTATTTTAGATACAATTATAGAAGCTCCTTTATCGGTTGTTTTTGACTTGGCACGTAGTATTGATCTGCATATGTATTCGACAAAGAAAACTGGGGAGAAGGCAATTGATGGGGTGACGACAGGATTAATCGAGGTAGGTCAGCATGTGCGTTGGCGTGCAAGGCATCTTGGCGTAAAGCAAACATTAACTGTACAGATAACAGCGATGGAAAAATCTCATTTTTTCGAAGATCGAATGACTCAAGGAGTGTTTCATTCGATGGATCACCAGCATATTTTCAAGGAACTGGAACATGGTAAAGTATTAATGCGCGATGTGTTCAATTTTAAGGCTCCTCTCGGGGTTCTGGGAAGGCTTGCAGAATGGCTATTTTTAACCCGATACATGTTGCGCTTTCTGGAAGAAAGAAACCAGGTGATCAAAGAAGTTGCTGAGTCGGGTAAATATCGGCTGTATCTTCCAGTCTAGTTTTCTTTGGGAATAAGCGATAGGTTGTAGGTGTCGACTGTTGGTTTTCGCGAGAAGCATAGGACTGAATTTTTTAACTGGATCACATTTAGCAGTTCAATGAGCGATGATATGGGGATGCTCCGCTTTTTCGCTGAATTATCTGAAAACTCGTATGTGTTTAATGGTTTCTAGCGACAACAACTATCGTTGGATTTTCCTTCCGAAGTTGCTCCTGTAAGAAATCAAAAGCTCCTTTCTGATTCATGGTGACCTGATAGATTTTGTTGAATTCATTATAGAAATAGATGCGATAGCTGTTGGGCCCCCGGTAGTTTCTTATGATTTTTGTTTCAATGCGATGGATTTGACTAATTGGGATCTGTTTGTTTCCAATGAATGGGAAAAATAAAATTTCATTTTCACAAAAAAGATATGGGGAGATAGCTGAAAAGATGCGGACCAGCCGTCTGCTATATTGTTGGTAGATATCAAGATCATCGTCGTTCAGTTGTTGTAGTGCATGGATGAATTTTTGGTTTTTAATGTAAGCTATCCAACTCAACAGGCCGAACGCAAAGCCTAGGTAAGCGAAAAGAAAGGATAGGGTAGGGAGTGATTTGTAAAAAAACGATAGCCTGTCTTCACTGTCCGACCATTTCTGAAAAAAAGACAGCAGAAAAAATCCGTAACAAAAAACGAACATCGCGAGGAATATACCAATGATTACATTGCGGGTTTTCCTGATTTTTACAAGTTCTGCTTTTAAAAATGATCTCGATAAAGAGGGGGTGTTACTCATGGTTTGTTGGGAAAACTTAAATATAATAAAAGCGTTTGTTTTGTTCTGTGTGAATTTGATTTTAATGGATTTGGGTAGTTTTAGTTGTAATGTTTTACTTAAGGCTATTCTGTTTATTTAGCTGTATTAAATCTTCTTATTGATTTATTTTGTTGTTTTTTGAAGCTATTGGCTATACCGAAAGGGGTGTCTAACTCATCACATTCCAGTGCTGGTCCGATGCTGTGAAGGTTGTTTTAAGCTCGTTTTTGCTTCTTTTTTTCTTGAGTGACCGTAAGGTGCTTTACTCGGAGAAGATGTCTTAAATCGATTAAAAGAGGGCTAGAATTAAGTCTGGTGATTTGGATGGTTGGTCTCGGTCGCCGCAGATCGATTCAGGCGGGAGTTGCGTGTCTATGTAGCGGACAAGTGTCCTGTATCATCCTATAGTTTTGCTGAAAGGTTGTTATTACTCGTTCTAAGTAATTTTATTCAAATTGTAAGTAAAGGACTAATTGTGTAGAGATGTTGTCTTAGATCGAATTAAAATGGTGTAAAATCCGGTGTTTGCTTATATTTAATGAAGTGGTCTTTACAAATGAACTTGCTTTGGGTGTCGAAACGTTTCGCATGATGTTGGTAGAAGCGCTAGAGAAATTATAGTTAAGTACAAGTGCGCGCTCTACTACATGGATGCTCTTTTCGTAGGTAATCATCGTTAATGGCGGGAACTGTGACCTCGAACTGTACAATACACATGAAGAATTTAAAGATTGTGGTCTCCTGTATTTTTTTGTATCCGGCACTGGAGGGAATGCCCGCTTTAGCGCTATCCATGAATAACAGAAAGGGTGTGGATAAAATTTTATCCACACCCTTTCTGTTATAAAAATCAAGCTTTTTAAACCGTTTTATATGTGTTTTATTTATTTATATAAAATATGTAATATGTTGTTGTTTAGATGTTAATTTGTATTTTTTTTGGTTTTATATTAAAAGCTGCAAAATTGTATGAAAATGGTGTGATAGTCAGAAAATAATTCATGTTTTTTGGGTTTAACCCAAAAGAAATACGTCAAAAAAGGAGCATTGTTGCCTTGGTATAGGCTGACAAAAAGCCTATTTCCTTGTTTCATGGAGCGGATTAAATAAAAAGTGAGGGTTACTTTCAGGGAGTTATATCGAGTTTGGTGGCGACCTGATAACAAGTTTAGAAATGGTCTTGGGGTATCCTATTTCGCGTAATTTCAATGATTTGAATAATTGGATGCCGGGACGCTTAAATGCGATACATTCTAATGTTTTGTAATTTTTATATTGCTTTTAATCAGCTGTGTTATGTGGATTATGTGAACGTGTAGTTTTATACGAAAAAAAGCGAATTTTACGTCTTCCGAATTATTTTCAAAACGGTACTCAATAGAAAAAATGAAGGAAAAAGCTGAAGATTTAGCCTGTTAATCCAAGGAATTACCCGTGGTTTTATTCGGGTCGATATGGCTTTTCGTTAACAGGATTTTCCCTTTAATCAGGTCATCATTGAATTGGCCGACCGTTGTTTTTTGAAGCATTTCCGAGAGGTTGTTGCGTATGCTTTTGAACTCGTGATGCAAGGGACAGGGATATTGTTCGGAGCAGAATTCAAGCCCCATGCCGCAGCCGACAAATAGACTTTCACCATCGATCGCTTTGACGACTTCGGATAGTGGAGTGGACATGTCTTCCCTATCGAGGTAAAATCCACCACCAGGTCCCTTCATGGATCGAATGATACCTGCACGGCTTAGATTCTGTAGTATCTTGCCTAGAAAAGCTTCCGGAGAATGGATGCTCTCTGCTATTTCTTTTATGCTCACGCGTTTATTTTCTTGGGAGCTTTGTGCGATAAAAAAAACTGCCCGTAGTCCATATTCACATGTTTTAGAAAAAATACCCATAATCTTTTTGCTTTTTGCAAATGTACAAAATCAAAAATAGCCATCCGCCAATGATTAAAAATTAGGGATGACTATTTGATGAAGTGGGGTAGTGCAATTAATTTAGTTGCAAAGATGCTGGACCAAATTCTTCGAAATGAATGTTCTCAGCGTTGACACCCTGATTCGTTAAATATTGGAAGTGCTTTTTGATAAATCCTGATGGGCCACAGAGGTAATAGTTTGCCTCCTGTGGAAGATGCGAAGCATCTATTTTAGCGAGATCAACCCAACCCACAAGTACGTCGGCATCCGCATCTTGAGCTTCGTCATAGAAAGAAAAACTAGTTATGTTTTGATGTTGATTTTCCAATGTTATTAATCTTTCTTTAAACGCATGTAAATCAGGGTTACGGCAACCGTGGATCCAAGTGATTGGTTTGTCTTCTTTCTTGTCAGCTAAATGCTCTAACATGGCAATTAATGGGGTCTGACCAACTCCACCACTAATAAATACATGTGGTTTTTCACTTTCGATAAGTTGAAAGGAACCTGTAGGTGCTGTGAGTTCCAGTTGTTTTCCAACTTCAAAGTATTGATGTATATAATTACTCACCATACCCTCAGGTTTTCCTTCCGTAGCTTCTCTTTTTACCGAAATCCGAAGGTACTCTCCATTGCTCGCATCGGAAAGACTATATTGTCTTGGTTGATACAGGTGTAATTCGGGAAGAAATACACGTACACTTACATACTGGCCTGCCTCATGTTTTGGAAGTTTTCCTTGATCTGTTGGCTTAAGATAAATAGACTGAATCTCGGCGGTCTCAGATACCACTTTTACAATGGTGAATGGCTTCCAACCCGTCCATCCGCCCTCGTTCTGGATCATTTGATCATACATATCCTTTTCGACTCCGATCATCAGATCTGCTAATTGAAAATAGGCAACTTTCCAGGCTTCAATCAGTTCTTCTGTTGCTGCATCCCCCAATACTTCTTGAATGGAGGCCAATAGATGCTTGCCAACAATCTGATAATGCTCCGGACGAATATTGAGACTACTGTGTTTTTGTCCAATATGTTTCACTGCAGAAAGGAGGACTGCGGGATTCTCGATATGCTCCGCATAGGCTAACACAGCTGTAGCCAACGCCGTTTGTTGTCGCGCATTTTGTTGGTTTCCCATATTGAAGATATGTTTAAGCTCAGGATTGTGGGCAAACATACGTTTGTAAAAATAACTAGTCAGCGCTACACCATGTTCTTTTAAAATCGGTACAGTGCCTTTGATTAACTCTTTTTGTGCTTCAGTAATCATAATAAAATATTTAAATACCTTTTTATCTTTTATTTGATCGGAATAAAAAACAAAAAATCCACCTCGCTACGAGGAATTTTGTAAACCTTGATAGGGTTCATTTGCAAGTGACTATCGGGTACAAAAATAGAAATTTATAATAAAAGACAAAAATATCTTTTATTATTTTTTACCTGTTGTTTGGTCATCACCTGATCGATTGAAAAAGTATTATTATGATCAGCTCTGGCTATTCACAAGTTTTTAACCCTGGCTATTCCCATGTTTTGAGGTTTTTAGGGTAAAATGTCCATTCAGGGGTTTTTATAATATCCTGGTCTATATCGTACCAAGGACTAAGCGTGCTGTTGTTCCAATTGTTTAAAATTTGTATTTCTTGGGCTGGCATGTAACTTTGCGCGAGCAGCACGATTGTTTTTCCAGTATTGTCCTTGGCTAGATCAACTACAATGATTGCGTGGCCAATGGGTGATCCTTTCTGGATAAAAGTATCTCCAATCTTAACTTCCTGAGTCGTTTTTGCGCTGGGCAGCTCATCGTGTAGCGAAGCCGTATTGGCATAGGCAAACACATATTCCAGGTATTTCCAATAGGTTGGGTAGGAGTAGTCTCCTTTTGCATAGTTTGTATATGCGCGGGGCTTGCTATCGGAAAGGAAGTTGAATTTGATATCCTTATACCGCTTTTGTTGGTATAAGTAATCTGCCCTGAGTCGCATTACAGCATCGGCGCATTGGTGTAAATCGCGCTTTCCTATGTCTAGCTTCACAACACTATTGTAGATGTTATTTCTAGGTTTAATTTTTCCGTTATAATAATGTACCTCCTGGTCGATGGGGTATAATGGAAGATTTTCGAGAAAATTTCCAAATTCTTCGACCCGGTAGGTAGGCCTTTTAAAGCCTTCTGGTAACAAAATGCGCGATTTGATCGTCATCCCATCGGGGTTGATAAACTGATTTCCGTTAGGTGCTATTGACGCAGTAGTTGCCGGATTCAAAGTTTTGTTATTAGGTGCAGCAACATTTGGCTGCCCACATCCACTGAAAACCTGACACGAGAGGAGTGGAATGAGTACATATATTGATCTCATATAAAAGTTTCTGAGCTAGTGTATTGCGTTTTATCGAATATACTTAAATTTAGATATAATTCGAAGTGTGAATCATTTGAAAAAATTAAGAAATTTTTAAGCTATTCATCTACTTTTTGGATCATTTTCTGATGTAGCTTAGCCGAAGTTAATAAGAATACGATTATGTCAGGAAAACAGATTTTTCAGACGTCAAGCAAAAAGCGCTGGTACGCTTTTTCATGGATGAGCAGAGCATTGGTGATAGGTTTGATCATTGGTGTTATCTGTGTGGTTTATACATTGGGAAAGATTCAGATTCCTCCTTTTCCAACAATTAATACCAACACAGCATTGACTGAAAAGTCCACCGCCAGATTAAAAAAATCCAAACAATTTAAGGAGTTTACCATTGTAAAATCCGAATTGGAGAAGATTAAACGTGACCGGGAGCTGAAGCATTTGAAACATATTGGTACCAAAGATAGAATCAATATGGGGTTTTATGTTAGTTCTTGGTCTAATGAAGTTCGTGAGCAGTCTTTATCGGATCTACGCCGCAATATTGGTCATTTGGATATGGTTGCTATGGAATCCTTTTTTACTGTGCCTAATCAAGATACAGTAGTGGATAAAGCAGATACTGCTGCGCTTAAGGTCATTCATCAATATAAGCGCAAAGCTATCGCACAGATTTCCAATTTCAGTGGTAACGATTTTGACGGGCAGACTGTAAAGGCTATTTTACTTAATCCGGATAAACAACAGCGTTTTATAGACGATATCCTTCTTAAAGTGAAGCGCAATGGCTTTGCTGGCATAAATATTGACTTTGAGAATTTACAGTTGGATGACCACAAGGCGCTGAATGATTTTATGGGCCACATCTATACGGTATTTCATACAGAAGGCCTACTTGTCACGCAGGATATTTCACCTGAAAATGATGATTACGATCCCATTGCCTTACAAAAGTACAACGATTACATCATACTTATGGCTTATGATCAGCATTCCATTGAAAGTAATGCCGGCGCCATTTCACATCAGGCATGGGTCGAAAAAAATCTTGATGAACTTTGCAATAAGATCGATGCAGACAAGGTGATCCTGGCTTTGGCCTGTTATGGATATGATTGGCCAAAAGGCAGTGTCGGCAAGACATTGACATATGATAATGCTGTTATTTTGGCGCATAATTACAATGCTAAGATTACTTTTGATCCCGAATCTGCAAATCTCAACTTTAGCTATAAAGATGGGACAGGGATGCATCATGATGTCTATTTTACAGACGCTGCAACCTATTTTAATCTTATCCGCAAAGCAGATGACTGGGGGCTAGCTGGTATTGCACTTTGGCGTTTAGGAAGTGAAGACTCCCGTTTATGGTCATTTATTTCAAGATCATTGGACCGAGAAAATCTGAAAAAAGAACCTTTTGACTTTGGAAAGATAAGCCAGATCAATGTCGGGGGTATTCAATATATTGGGGATGGGGAAATTTTGGACTTGGTCAATAGTCCTGCTCCGGGGGAAGTGAAATTCACTTACGACCCATCAACGCTTATGGTTGAGAATCAGGAGTATGTAAAGACGCCAAGTAATTATGTAATCAAACGCTTTGGAGAAAGAGATAATACTGTGGTCCTGACCTTTGACGACGGTCCCGATCCTACGTATACACCACAAGTATTAGATATATTAAAAAAGGAACATGTTCCCGGAGCTTTCTTTCTTGTTGGTGTTATGGCTGAGAAAAATATGGATCTGGTTCGGAGAGAATATCAAGAAGGACATGAACTCGGTAACCATACCTTTTTTCATCCTGATATGTCTACAATAGGCCCAAATCGCGTTAAGTTTGAACTGAATGCCACCCGAAAGATCATCGAATGCATAACCGGTCATAGTACAATTCTTTTCCGGGCCCCTTTTAATGCCGATGCCGAGCCACAGACTGTTGCCGAAATTCTGCCTGTTGCTCAGAGCCGGAAAGAGAACTACATCAATATCGGCGAGTATATTGATCCCAACGACTGGTTACCTGGTCGTACGGCAGATGAAATCTATAATGAAGTCATAAAACAACGCGATAATGGAAACATTATTCTATTACATGATGCCGGAGGCAATCGAGAAGCGACTATAGCCGCCTTGCCGCGCATTATTCATTATTTTAAATCACATGGTTATAAATTTGCGACGATTGGAGATTTAATGGGGAAAAAACGTGATGAACTGATGCCTCCTGTAGAAAATGCTTCCGATTCGGGATTTAGTGGATCTTCCAACCGCTTGTTCTTAGGAACATTGTTTTACGGTAACATCTTCCTTAACTTGGTTTTTTCCGTTGCAATTGTATTGGCAATTTTTAGAACAGCAATGATTGCTTATCTGGCAATCCGACAAAAACAAAAAAGTAAAAAAGAGCGATCTCAATTGGTTGTGGAACCTCGGGAAAAGGTGAGTGTGATCATTCCTGCCTATAATGAGGAAATAACAGTGTTGGCAACGATAAAAAGCCTGTTGAATTTGGATTACCCCAATTATGAATTGATTTTTGTTGATGATGGATCAAAAGACAAGACTTTTGAGATTGTCAGTAAGGTGTATGGCGATCATCCTAAAGTAAGGTTATTTACAAAACCAAATGGGGGCAAGGCTTCTGCGCTTAACTATGGTATCCAACAATCCGAAGCACAGTTTGTGCTTTGTATCGATGCCGATACACAATTGAAAACAGATGCGTTAAAACAGTTGATGAAATATTTCAATAAACCTCAGATCGCCGCTGTTGCGGGTAGTGTTAAAGTGGGAAATGTGCATAATATATTGACACATTGGCAATCGATCGAATATATCACCTCACAGAATATGGATCGGAGAGCGTTCGATTTGCTCAATATGATATCGGTCGTACCAGGAGCAATTGGGGCCTTTCGTAGATTTGTTATTTTGGAAGTGGGCGGATTTACTACGGATACATTAGCGGAAGATTGTGATTTAACCATGCGTATATTAAGAGCGGGTTATACCGTGCGAAATTCATCTGAAGCAATCGCTTATACGGAAGCACCAGATACGGTCAAAATGCTCTTCAAGCAACGTTTCCGTTGGAGTTTTGGTGTGTTGCAGAGTTTTTGGAAAAATAAACAGACCTTGTTGAATCCCAAATATGGCTATTTTGGTATGGTCGGAATGCCTAATATTCTGATTTTTCAGATTATACTTCCTTTATTTGCTCCTTTGGTCGATATTTTTATGTTATTCTCTCTAGTGAGTGGTCTTTTCTCCTTAAGCGAGGTAAATGGTATCAGCTGGACGGGAATTGCAGGATTATTTTCACTGCATAACGGTTTTGGTCAAGTGATGTTTTATTACTTCCTTTTTGTATTCGTGGATATGTTCTTTGCAGGTATTGCCTTTAAAATGGAAGGCGAGAAGCTTAGCAATTTAATTTATTTGTTTCCGCAGCGTTTTTTCTGGCGTCAACTGATGTACTTCGTTTTATTCAAATCTGTCAGAAAAGCGATTAAAGGTGAATTAAATACTTGGGGTACCTTGAAACGTACGGGCGGGGTGAAAGAGGTAACAACAAGTGAATAAGAAGCCGGTAACAACAAGTGAATAAAAAGCAGACACGTGCATGAGCTAAACGATAGCGATCTGATGTAGTTCCTTCGTCGGATCGTACACTAGGATCACTATCGCCAGCCTGCCAAAAAATTATACCGAGATTTTTAATTGACCTTGAGAATAGGTACTTTCAATAAAAATAGCGACCAAATGAAGATACTTTCCGCTCAGCAGATAAACAGGATTGATAGTGAAACCCTAAAGGATCAAAAAATCAGTAGTCTAGACCTGATGGAACGAGCTGCAACAGTTGTTTTTGAGGAAATTAAAAAGCTTCATCCCCGATTGGAGCACAGTACCTTTTTCATCTTCTGCGGTAAAGGAAACAACGGCGGCGATGGCTTGGTGCTGGCTCGTCTGTTGGATCAACAACAGGCCCAAGTCAAGGTTTATTTAATGGATGTAGCGGATTACTCCGCTGATAATCTTGCCAATCAAAAGCGTTTACCCAATCATATGATTCAAAAAATTGCAGCGGAAAACCAGATTGATATCCCTTCCGATGCAATCGTACTGGATTGCTTGTTTGGTTATGGATTAAAGCGTGTATTAACAGCTGATTGGAACGGTATAATTTCCAGTATAAATGGATGTGGTGCAAGGATCTATTCCGTCGATATGCCTTCTGGACTACTGGCAGATAAAAAGACTGCTGCAGATGTTCCAATTGTAAAGGCAGATTTGGTTTATACCTTTCAGTTTCCCAAGATGGCCTTGCTGCTGCCCGAAAACCAATGGTATGTAAAAGACTTCAAGGTATTGGATATCGATCTTAGCCAACGAGCAATTGAAGCGGCAGAAACCAATCTTTTTTATGTCGACGAGCCGCTTGTCAGGTCCTTTTATCGACAACGAAGGAAATTTGATCATAAGGGAACATTTGGTCATACCCTTATTATTGGCGGAAGTAAAGGTAAAATGGGGGCCGTTCAGCTTGCGTTAAAAGCGGCTCTTCGAGCGGGCTGCGGTTTAGCTTCCGCTTATGTACCTGACGGTGGTAATACCATCTTACAGACCGCTGTGCCCGAAGCGATGGTGTTGACTGATCCTGAACAAGATTTTATTAGCCAATTCCCGGTAATCGATGGCCATCAGTCTGTGGGTATCGGAATCGGCATGGGAACAGCGCCGCATACAATTGATGCGCTAAAGGTATTTATAACCCGTGTTAATGATACTCCTTTGGTATTAGATGCTGATGCTTTAAATATTCTTTCCCGCGAACCGAATCTTTGGGCTTTTGTTCCAGCGCATAGTATATTGACTCCCCATCCCAAAGAACTTAGCCGGATATTGGGTGCTTGGCAAGATGATTTTGAAAAGATTGAGAAAGTGAATGTTTTTGCACGTAAACATCAGTTTTACGTATTAATAAAAGGGGCTAATAGTGCTATGATTATGCCCGATGGGATGGTGTACTTCAATAGTACGGGCAATGTTGGGATGGCAACAGGAGGCAGTGGTGATATACTGACAGGGATAATCACCTCCTTGCTTGGACAGGGCTATTCTTCTAAAGAGGCTTTAATTATGGGGGTATATATGCATGGGCGCGCGGCAGATATTGCAGTGAAGACGATCGGCACCTATTCCTTATTACCTTCAGATACCATCAATCATCTTTCCGACGCGTTTATGTCTTTAGAAAAAGGATTATGATAGATTGGTACATTGAACAAGTTTTTGCCGCCCGGACCTGGAAACTTCGAAAAGAGGTTTTCGCTCCGGAAGGTAAGTTGGCCGAGGTGATGTTGGAGGGCGATTTTGAAGCGACGCATTTTGCGGCCTACGATGGAAACGAAGTGGTAGGCGTGCTGAGCCTGATTAGTTCAGGTGATACTTATACAATCCATTTCCTCGCTGTTGCTCCACATGTAAGGCTGAAAGGTGTAGGCAAAGCATTATTGAAGCATGCGCGACTATTTATCCATACGTTTGCTGGTCAATATCTTCTTGCAAATGTGACCGGCGATCAGCAACATTTTTGGACAAGTAATGGATTTGCTCTTCTGAAACAACATGAAGCCACCGTCACCTATTCATTATCTTTAACAAATGATTCTGTAAGTTAACAGTAAGTGGGAAGATAGATCGTTTTCTTATAAATGTGGCCCATGTTATCCCTTGTGACCTGTGTTATCCCTACAGATTTTCAGTATAGTTGATCCGATCCGCTTCGGTAATGTTACGTATCACCCGGCAAGGATTGCCTGCAGCTACGACATCCGCTGGTATATCTTTTGTGACGACCGATCCAGAACCAATGACCGAATTTTTTCCGATTCGCACGCCGGGGTTGACGACAACATGTCCACCGATCCATACATTATCTTCGATAACGATCGGCAACGCAAATTCCCAACCTTGATTTCTTGCTTCAAAATGGAGGGGATGACCAGCTGTAAAGAGACTTACATTGGGCCCAAATAATACATTGTCGCCTATGGTAACCGGTGCGCCATCTAAAATCGTACAATTATAGTTGCTGTAAAAGTTCTCACCAATAGCAATATTATAACCATAATCGCAACGAAAAGGAGGTTCGAGAAAGAATCGGGTTCCCGTCGCTTTAAACAGTTTTTGAATAATCTGTTTTCTGAATTTCAGTTGTTTCGGCTCTGAATCGTTAAATCGCTTCAGTTCTTCTTTTGCGTATTGTCTTTCCTTAAATAATTGCCCCCCCGAATCAATATAGGGAAGTCCGGCAATCATTTTTTCCTTTGCTGATTTCATTCAATGCCCGTTTTTCTGTAACAAACTTAGATAAATTGATTTTTAAAAGCAATAGCAATCTACGTGTTGTGAATCTAGGATATTGAGCACTCTTATTTCGCATAATCAAGGTTCTGTTTTCTACTAAGCATAATCAATGGATACCCTGTTTTCCAACAAATTATACTGTTTCCAACAAATGGACAGCTTTTCAGCGCCAGGTTTTATAGCAACGTACTGATCTGCACAAAGTGTCGTCCAACCTTCCTCCGATTTAATTCATACAGTTGTGACAAACAATTTTCGTTCGAAACGCATTTAGATAGTGGAGCACACGATGCTATTGCCTTTGTCCGGGCTATATTCAAAATATTATTCCAATGAAGATTGCTTATATAAGTACCTACTTGCCCAAAGAATGTGGAATTGCCACTTTTACATCAGATTTATTGCATGCTGTAGCACTGCATAATCAGGAACTGACGCAACATGTTTTTGCGGTCGCGGATCGGGACTATGTTTATCCCAGTGAGGTCGTGTTTAAAATAGATCAACATCGTCAATTGTCCTATATTGAAGCCGCAAATTATATTAATGAAAACGGGTACGATTGCGTCATACTCGAACACGAATATGGCATTTTTGGAGGGAATAGCGGCATATATATCTTATCATTGATTAATGCATTACACATTCCGCTACTTGTTAATTTTCACACCATTCTCGAAAAACCCAATGTTGATGAAAAGGCCATTCTTATTGAAATTGTAAAACGGGCTTCCATTGTAATCGTCATGAGCAATTATGCAATTACATTACTCAAATCGATTTATCGGGTCAATACCTCCAAAGTTAGGCTGATACACCACGGTGTGCCGGAGTTTACTTTAGATCATGAGCTTGCCAAGCTTAAAAAAGGACTTTCCGGGAAGAAAGTCTTATTGACCTTCGGTTTTTTGGGGCGAAACAAAGGAATTGAAATGGTGATTGAATCCCTCCCTGAGGTCGTCAAAGATGAACCGGATCTGTTGTACCTCGTTGTTGGTAAAACGCATCCCAATGTATTGGCACATTCCGGCGAGGAATATCGGGAATACCTGGGCAGTCTTGTGGAAACCTATCAGTTGCAGGAACATGTGAAATTTGTTAATTCCTTTGTTAGTCAAGCCGATCTTGTGGAGTATCTATGTGCCTGCGATGTTTATGTTACACCTTATGTCAATGAGGCACAGATTACAAGTGGAACATTGTCTTACGCCATCGGTGCCGGAGCTGCGGTGGTGTCCACTCCTTATTGGCACGCCAAAGAATTGCTCGCTGATGGAAGGGGAGTGCTCGTCGAATTTAAAAATTCAGCCAAGATGGCCGAGGTGCTCAAAAATCTGTTTTTAAATTTGGACTATCGCACAACACTAAGAGACAATGCCCGTATATTTGGTAAAGAGATGACCTGGAAAAATATAGGCCTTCGGTACACACGAATTTTAGATAAAATTATTCCTACCTATGATAGCCTCAAAGAAAATGTTGGATTTAGTATAGAGGAAATGCCCAAATTCAGTTGGAAGCATATCGACAGACTGACCAATCAGGTCGGTATCTTACAGCATGCAACTTATTCGCTACCGAACTACAAAGAGGGCTATTGTCTGGACGATAATGCAAGAGCACTTTTAGTTACTTTATTGGCACAGCAAGATTTTGCTGACAAAAGGCTCGATCGTCGCATCTCGACCTACTTGAGTTATATCTATTATCATCAGCGCGAAGATGGGCTTTTTCACAATTTTATGAATTTCCAACATAGTTTCCTCGATGAGGTCGGTTCGGAGGACTCCTTTGGACGGACGATATGGGCATTGGGCGTACTTCTTCGGGAGACAAAATTGACAAGCTATTATCAATTGGGGCATGAACTGTTTTTTAGGGCCGTTCCAAATTTTGGCCAGTTGCGTTCCAACCGGGCGATAGCTTATACTGTACTGGGAATTGCGGAATATTTGCATCATCAATCCAATGACGAGGTGATGATAGAGTTAATGCGGGCCCTTATCGGCAAGCTGGTACGGGAATACGAGGCAAGCTCAGATGAAAACTGGCAATGGTTTGAAGCGGTATTGAGTTATGATAACGCAATTTTGCCCTATGCGTTATTGACGGCCTATCCTTTTTTGAACGATGAAACAATAAAACAGTTGGGATTATCGACTTTAAAGTTTCTCGAAAGTATGACTGTCCAGAATGGTGCGCTTTCATTGGTCGGAAACCAGGAGTGGGCCAAGCAAGGGAAGCATATCAGCAAGTTTGGTCAGCAGCCACTTGATGTCACGGCAATGGTATTTATGTATCGTGAAGCTTTTCGATTGACCAATAAAAAGGTCTATTTTACCCGTATGATTGCTTCTTTCCGCTGGTTTTTAGGAGAGAATGATCTTCGGCTCGGTTTGTATGATGAGGAAACTAAAGGTTGCTGTGATGGCCTCGAATCCTATGGCATCAATAGAAACCAAGGGGCGGAGAGTACCCTTTGTTTCTATTTGGCTTATATCGTAGTTTACCGTGCTTTTATTGATAACGATCAGGATTCAAGATAGCGAGCAATAAATCTTCGAGCTTGATGGTCGCATAGGTTGATGCATAATCGGACATCGCATAAGGTAAAATGAGGTGTTCGTTGTGTACTATCGCTCCGCAGGAATAAATGACGTTTGGTACATAGCCTTCTCGCTCTTCGTCATTGGGCGTCATCAATGGGCTATGTAGGCGTCCAATTTCCACATGCGGGTTGTCCAAGTCCAAAAGAGCTGCGCCTAGGACATATTCACGCATTGGTCCAACGGCATGGGTTAAAATCAGCCAGCCGTATTGCGTTTCTATCGGCGACCCGCAATTACCGATCTGAACAAATTCATACGGATATTCTGGCTGTTGAATCCGGATGGCCGTTTCCTGCCATATATTGATATTATTGGAGTAGGCGATGTAGTTGTTCTCACCATCAATGCGGCAGAGCATCGCATAACGTCCATTTATTTTACGTGGAAATAGTGCAGCCCCCTTGTTGGCAATTTCACCATAAATAGGTTTCACTTTAAAATGGTAAAAATCTTTTGTGGTGAGTAATTTCGGGAGGATGCTGAATCCATCGTAAGCGGTGTATGTTGCATAGTACGTACTCTCACCTCTTTCGTTTTTGAACTGAACGAAACGCGCATCTTCAATTCCTCTCTTTTCGGTATCGGCAATCGGAAATATCACACGTTCTGAAATGGAAGTATCCAGGGAGAAAGTCATTTCATAATGCGAGGAAGCGAGCCAGAGCGCCTGTTGTAGAAATGTCACATTTTCCAGGTTTTCGTCGCTATCGCGCCGTACTTCATCGATGTACCGTTTGAGTTCCTCGTAGGTAAATGTCTCCGTTAGCTTGGCTTCCAGTTTGGACTTGACTTCCGTTGGCTCGGCATGCAACTCATTCATTTTCTTTAAGAATGACTCCTTGTGATAACGGTGATTTTTGACTTGCATAGGTTTATCCAATAAACTGCCGACATAATCGATATGTATATTGTTGTCAACATCCAATGTCCCTGATCGAAAAACGATCGAAGAGACATGGCCTTCTCCGGTTGCCCTGAAACTCAAAATAATGCGTTTTTCACCCCTGAATAATTCTGTCTGGTCCGGATGTTCTATAATGGAGGGATTAAACAATGCCGCCGATTCAATCGAATATTCCATCGTGAAATAGGAGCCGATCAGTAGCTTGTCAATTTGGCTCAGTTTCTCTTTTGGAAATGGAATCTTTTCCAATAAGTGGCTTATGCGGTCAAAATTACGTTCAAAGATATGGACTATACTACGATGTCTTTTTGTATAGCTTCGGAGTACCTGGCCAAAGACTTCTTTTCGCTCTGATTCATTCAAGGATAAGATACGTTTGAGAACTTTAATGGTACGATCATCCCCCAGTGAGAAAAAACGTGCTAAAACTCTCTTTTTATCTGGTTTAAAGTAAATATCCTTCCGTTCAACTTGTACTGGTCTATGCATAATGATATGTTGATGTTTATACCCTGTATTAGAACGAACAGTGATTGGCTTTTGTTTTTATTCTAAGCCAATAATCACCGGATATCTAATAAAAATGGAGTAACTTTGACCAAGGAAAAAATTTAGATATGATTGAAAATAGTTTAGAACCAAAAGCAATTTGGAAAAATTTCTCTGCATTGAATGCGGTCCCGAGAGCTTCTAAAAAAGAAGAGCGCGTGATTGCCTTTATGGTAGACTTTGGTAAATCCTTGGGTTTAGAAACAAGCGTTGATGAGATTGGCAACGTGCTCATCAAAAAATCTGCTACTCCGGGAATGGAGGACCGTAAAACGATTGTATTGCAGTCGCATTTGGATATGGTGCACCAAAAAAATAACGATACTGTTTTTGACTTCGATAATGAAGGCATTAAGATGTACGTTGATGGTGATTGGGTAAAAGCTGAGGGTACCACTTTGGGGGCAGATAACGGTCTTGGCGTTGCGACAATCATGTCGATTTTGGAATCATCCATTATTGAACACCCTGCCATTGAAGCTTTGTTTACGATTGATGAAGAGACAGGCATGACGGGAGCTTTAGGTTTAAAAGGCGATGTGCTTTCTGGTGAAATCCTGTTGAATCTGGATACAGAGAATGATACTGAAATCGATATTGGTTGTGCTGGCGGGATTGATGTGACGGCAACACAGTCCTATGTTGCAGAGCCTTGTCCTTTTGATACGTTATCTTTTGAAATTACAGTAAAAGGACTACATGGGGGGCATTCTGGTATGGACATTCATAAAGGTTTTGCCAATGCCAATAAAGTAATGAACCGTTTGCTATTTGGCACGAATGCACATTATGGATTGCGTATTGCTTCTTTATTGGGCGGAAGTCTACGCAATGCAATTCCGAGAGAAAGTGTTGCAAAGGTGGTTATCAGTAAGGATAAAGCAACTGACTTTGTTCAGAATTTGACACAATTGGCTCAGGATATTAAATTGGAATTTGCAACGACAGAACCGGCTATGGAAATTGTGGTGAAGCAAACTGATGCTGCTTATGCAACTGTAGTTCCAGTAAACGTGCAGGAAAACCTGATCAACAGCGTTTATGCGGCCTTAAATGGTGTTTATCGTGTGAGCGCCGATTTTGAAGACTTGGTAGAAACCTCCAATAATATTGCTAAAGTAGAAGTAGGTGGGGAAAAGGTTTCCATCAAATGTCTAACCAGATCTTCTGTTGAAACGTCTAAATTTGATTTAGCTCAATCTTTACAAGCTGCATTTGAACTGGGTGGTTTTACCGTCGGTTTTTCGGGCAATTATCCAGGATGGGCACCTAATCCGAATTCTGAGATTTTAGAAGTGCTCAAATCAATTTATACGAGACAACATGGTGAAGCTCCAGAAGTGGTGGCTTGCCATGCCGGGCTTGAGTGCGGTATCTTGGGAACAAACTATCCCGAAATGGATATGATTTCTTTTGGACCAACAATCTTAGGGGCACATTCGCCTGCAGAGCGTGTCTCCATTTCTTCGGTACAGAAGTTTTGGAGTTTTGTGCTCGAAATTCTCAAAGAGATCCCTAAAAAATAAATTTTCAACAAGGGCCTATTGCTGATTTTTTTTGACGATAGGTCATGAAAGCAAAAAGAGATAGGTCACGGAAACAGAAAGGTATGGTGTAAGCCATACCTTTTTTATTTTCATTAATTTTTCATTTTCCTTGCAAAAAATGAAAAATAACCTTACTTTCAGGATGAAAAAATGATTTAATAGACCAAATTTTATACAAGCTCTCAAATTGAGGGAAAACCTAATAGTGATATAATGACTATAATCCTCATTGTAATCAGCATTTGTTTGCTTATCCTTTGCATAACTTATTTTAAGATCAATGCCTTTCTCGCTTTTTTAGTTGTTTCCTTATTCAGTGGACTTTGTTTGGGTATTCCACCGGCACAGTTGGTGGGTACAGTTGAAAAAGGTGTTGCAGGCGTTATGGGAAGCCTGACTTTAATTATTGTATTGGGCGCAATGTTGGGGAAAATTGTAGCAGAAAGTGGGGCCGCCGAGATTATTGCTGAGCAAATGGTCCGCCTGATGGGAGAACGATATCTTCAGTGGGGGCTTATGTTGACGGGGTTTATCGTTGGAATACCGTTATTTTATGGAATCGGATTTGTCTTATTAGTTCCCTTGATATTTTCGATTTCCTACCGCTATAAGTTGCCGGCAGTATATATCGGATTACCGATGCTGGCAGCCCTGTCTGTAACACATGGCTTTATTCCGCCGCATCCTTCCCCAGTTGCATTAGTTGCCCTGTTTCACGCTGATATGGGACTGACACTTATCTATGGTCTGTTGATCGCCATACCTGCTATTATTTTGGGTGGGCCAATTTTTGGAAGAAGCCTCAAAAATATACGGGCAAGTCAGGAATCAATTTTTAGCGAGAAAGATCGTTCGGAGTCAGCGCAGTATCCGCGCCCGACAGTGGGGGTAAGTCTGGCTGTTGCCTTGCTGCCGGTATTGCTCATTGTCTTATTTACATTGCTTCCTTATTGCTATCATACAACCAATATAGCGCTGCAGCAGGGAGTTAAGTTTATCGGCAACCCTACCGTTGTTATGGTTATTGCGGTCGGTGTAGCAACCTATTTATTAGGATTGAAATTGGGACGATCGATGGCCAATGTGATGACAATCTATGAGTCTGCGGTGAAAGATATTGCCATGATTCTATTGATTATTGCTGGATCGGGAATCTTTAAACAAGTTATGGAGGACAGTGGAGTTAGTCTGTTATTGGCCAATACCCTGCAGCAGCTCCCCATTTCACCTTTACTGTTGGCTTGGTTAATTACAGCTGTTATCAGAGGTTGTGTCGGCTCGGCCACAGTAGCCGCCTTGACAGCCGCTGGTGTTCTGCTACCTATTGTTACAGGGGGAAAAGCGGACCCTAACCTTATGGTATTGGCGATAGGAGCCGGAAGTCTGATGTTCTCCCATGTCAATGATGCCGGATTTTGGCTATTTAAAGAGTATTTTGGCCTAAGCGTAAAGGATACGTTATTTTCCTGGTCGATCATGGAGGCGATTGTTTCCATTGTTGGGCTCCTTGCTGTTTTACTATTGCAATTAATTTTATATTAGCTATTATTTTAAACTTTAAAATCGTTAAAGATGTACAACGCAGACGAACAATTCGAAAAATTAGGTTTGACATTACCTCCAGCACCGGCACCTAAAGGTGTCTATAAACCATACGTCATTGACGGCAAGTATCTGTATCTTTCTGGTCACGGTCCCGTACAAGATGATGCTGCATTAATTATCGGTCGCATTGGAAGTGATATCAGTCCTGAAGAAGGCAAACTTGCAGCGAGACAAGTAGGCCTAACCATGTTGTCGACCATTAAAACCAATTTGGGCTCATTGAACAAAATCAAGCGTGTGATCAAGGTATTGGGTATGGTCAACTGTACCTCGGATTTTCTTTATCATCCAGGTGTAATTAACGGCTGTAGTGAACTATTCGCTGCGGTTTGGGGAGAAGAGAATGGTATTGGAACACGTAGTGCAGTTGGATTTGGATCTTTGCCCGATAATATTCCCGTAGAAATCGAAGCATTATTTGAGTTATACTAATCGGAATTGTATGGAAACTTGGTGCCATATACATGATGTTGATCAGGTCGATTCGCCAGCCTTGCTGGTCTATCCTGATCGCATTGTCAAGAACATAGACCGCGCTTTACATATTGTGCATGGGCGGGCTGATCGATTGCGGCCGCATATCAAAACGAACAAGTGTCGGGAAGTATGCCAACTGATGATGGATAAGGGGATTACAAAGTTTAAGTGTGCAACCATTGCAGAAGCTGAACTATTGGGTGTTATCGGTGCAAAAGATGTTTTGCTGGCATACCAGCCCGTAGGGCCAAAGATAGATCGTTTTTTGAATCTTGTAACCGCCTTTCCGGAGACACATTTTGCCTGTCTTGTGGATCATGTCGATGCAGCACAGGAGATTTCAAAGTGGAGCTTGTCGAAAGGCTTACGCAGCGCTGTTTATCTGGATGTTAATATTGGCATGGGCCGTACAGGATTACCTTTAGAAGGGATTGAGCGTCTCGTTATGGATATCCATCTTTTGGAAGGTATTCAGTTGGTAGGTGTGCATGGTTATGACGGTCATATTCATGATAAGGATTATAAACTTCGCGAAAAGCAATCCCAACATTCATATGGTATACTCGAAACTGCCTATCTTATGGCGCAGGTGTCCACTTCTAAACCTTTGACTAAAGTTATTGGCGGTTCACCAAGTTTCCCTTTTCATGCCGAACGCAGCGATGTAGAATGCAGTCCCGGAACGTTTGTGTTTTGGGATTTCGGCTATGCCGAAAATTACGCAGAACAGGATTTTATGCTTGCGGCGGTACTTTTGACGCGAGTCGTTTCTATCGTTGATCACAAGCACCTTTGTTTGGACCTGGGGTATAAATCAGTTGCATGTGAATCGCCGCAGCCTCGCGTCAAGTTTTTCGATCCCCGTATTGGCGAAATAAAAATGCAGAGTGAAGAACATTTGGTTGTTGAAGTTTCCAATACTGCACAATTTAATATTGGCGATGCGCTGTATGCTGTGCCACGACATATCTGTCCGACAGTAGCTTGTTATGGCGAACTTCAAGTTGTCAATGAACGGCAGGCAGATCAAATTTGGACTGTTTATGCGCGAAATAAAAAAATAAATTATTGATATGTACGAATTTGAAATGCCATTTTTGGTCGATGCACATTTGGATTTGAGTATGAATGCCATGGAATGGAATCGGGATCTTCGATTGCCGATTACTGAACTGAACCGTAGGGAAAAGGGGATGGATGACAAACCCGATCGGGCTAAGGCAACAGTCACTTTTGACGAATTGCGTCGTGGTCATATTGGTTTGGTTGTTGCTACACAAATCGCTCGATTCGTAAAACCCGATAGCCTATTACCAGGCTGGTACTCACCGGAACAGGCATGGGCACAAACACAGGGTCAGCTTGCATGGTATAAAGCAATGGAAGCCGATGGCCAAATGAAAATGATCTGTACAAAAACTGATCTGGACCAGCATTTGGCGCTCTGGTCGGATGGCAGTGATCATGCCGATAAGCCAATCGGATATCTGCTGAGTCTGGAGGGTGCCGATTCCATTGTGGATATCAGCTATCTCGAAACAGCCTATAACTATGGTTTAAGAGCGATTGGACCAGCACATTACGGGCCAGGTAGATATGCCAATGGAACAGATTCATCCGGCAAGCTTAATGAGCAGGGAATAAGGTTGTTGCAGGAAATGGAGCGATTGGGGATGATATTGGACGCGACACACCTAAATGATGATGCTTTTTGGGATGCTGTACAACGTTACCAGGGTGCGATTTGGGCCAGTCATAATAATTGCCGCAAGTTTGTGGATCATAATAGGCAGTTCAGTGATGAAATGATTAAGACACTTGTGGAGAAAAAAGCGGTGATCGGTGTAGCGCTCGATGCTTGGATGATGGTACCGAATTGGGTCCGCGGTGTATCCGACCCTAAAACAAGCAATTGCTCCATGGATATCATGGCCAACAATATTGATCATATTTGTCAATTGGCAGGAAATGTAGATCATGTTGGCGTGGGGAGCGATTTAGACGGAGCATTTGGCCGTGAGCAGTGTCCTTATGATCTGGAAACGATTGCTGATATCCAAAAAGTATTTGGTATCCTGTCAAAAAGAGGGTATGATAACACGGATCTTGAAAAGATTGCCAGCAAGAACTGGCTTAATTTTATGCGAAATGCATTGCCAGAATCTTAAGAAAAGATAATCGAATCTTAAGAAAAGAAATGGAGACATCCTTGAGCACAAATAGGTCAATAACCTACCCAGATGATAGCATGTCTTGAAGAGCAAATAGTTAACAATAGCGAAGCCGAATAAACGAATCAAAACAAACACCTCCAACACCAATTAATAGATGAAACCAGTATTACGCGTGCAATTGTCCCTGATGATGTTTTTAGAGTATTTTATCAAAGGGGCTTGGTTTGTAACTTTGGGAACATACCTCATTAAATCGCTCAATGCCTCGGGTATGGAGGTCGCAAATATTTTTGCGACACAATCCCTTGGTGCTGTATTTGCTCCTTTTTTTGTGGGTTTTGTCGCCGACAGGTATTTTAATGCCGAGCGGGTACTTTCAGCATTACATCTCATTGGAGCTGCACTACTTTACGGGATGTCGCAAGCACCGGATGCGACACATTTTTATCCCTATGTATTTGTCTATTTTATGGCTTACATGTCTTCGCTATCCTTATCCAATGGAATCGCATTCCGGAATATTGAAGACGCGAAGAAGTATTTTCCGGGGGTACGCGTGTGGGGAACGATCGGTTGGATCTGTTCGGGACTCGTGATCAGTTATTTGTTCCGTTGGGATGCTCCCGAATCGATACAGGCAGGTGCCCTGCATAATACCTTTATTATGGGCGCGGTTTGTTCGTTATTATTGGCGGTCTTCAGTCTAGCATTGCCAAAAACACCACCACAGGTGAAGCTTAGAGATGAAAAGTTTGATTTTGGAAAGGCAATCGGTTTGGATGCATTGAAGCTTTTAAAACAGCGGAGTTTTCTGATTTTTTTTGTAACAGCAATTGTCATCTGTATTCCCATTTCGTTCTATTATCAAAATGCGAACCCATTTTTGGTCAACGCCGGAATACCCAATCCCACAGCAAAAATGGCATTGGGGCAATTTTCCGAAGCCATCTGCTTGTTGTTGATTCCATTTTTCTTTAGACGCTTGGGGTATAAAAAGATGATTTTACTGGGCATTGCGGCCTGGGCACTCCGTTATTTGTTTTTTGCTTACGGCGACGGACAGGAACGGTCATTCTTATTGCTGTTCGGAATTTTATTGCATGGCATCTGCTATGATTTTATGTTCGTAGTGGGTCAGATCTATACCGATCGAATTGCTGGTGAAAAATACAAAGCTTCTGCACAGGGTCTTATTACCATCGCGATGTATGGTGTAGGTATGCTGATCGGATTTTGGGTTGCCGGTGCTGTTTCAGATTACCTAAAAACAGCTTATGCTGCTCAATTTTGGGAATATCTTTGGTTTATTCCAGCAGGTATTTCTGGTTTTTGTCTTGTGCTATTTGCCCTGTTTTTTAAAGAGGAGAAAGCGGTGCCGGATATGAAAGCTAGCTAAAGATGCGCTACGTCCAATTAAAGGCAGAACGTTCATAAAAAACGATAACATGGAGCATCTTTGATGGGAAGGTGCTCCATGTCTTGAAAATGTTGATTAGATCATATTGAACCATTCCTGGTATTTTTCACCGATAAAGGGGAGTGGTTTCCGCTCTCCGGAAAATGCGGATATTAATCCTAATATAAGAGCAATAAGTAGGAGCAATCCAACAATACTAATGGCAATTCCGCCAATACCTGGAACAAAACGTAACAGTCCCAACGCCATTCCTGTTACTGAAATTCCTATACTTTGTCGGATATGGAATTGCGCTAAAGCAGTCTTTTCCTTGTTGTTCATAATGATGGCAGCAACAAGGCCGATGATGGTTAAGTAAGAAATAATAGCAATTGTTTTTCCGTCACTTGACGTAGCCTTCTGAATAGGGGTTCTCTCCATGATCCTTTAATGTAAAATGTTTGACTTAAATATTTAAGTCAAATTTAGGAGAGATATCCCTTACATCCTTTAGCTGAATTCAGGGATATTTTAATTATCCTTCGACACTTTCCAGTAATTGCTTTTCATGGAGTTCAAAATATTCACCTCTTTTCTCCATCAATTCAGCATGTGTACCCTGTTCCACAATTTCTCCTTGATCCATCACCAATATATGGTCTGCATTCTTGATTGTCGAGATGCGATGGGCAATAAAAATACAGGTCTTGCCTTTCATGATGCGGCTTAGCGAACGGAGAATTGTTTCTTCTGTTTTTGTATCCACGGCTGAAAGACAGTCATCAAAAATCAATACTTTGGGTTCCTTAATTAAAGCGCGTGCGATGGAAACCCGTTGTTTTTGTCCACCGGAGAGGGTGATACCACGTTCCCCAACGGCGGTTTCAAATCCATCTTCAAAAGCTATAATGTTGTCGTATACAGCGGCATCTTTGGCGGCCTGTTCAACTTGTTGCTGTGTAAAGTGGTCTAAACCAAAGCCTATATTATTGGCAATGGTATCTGAAAATAGGAAAACATCTTGTGGGACAAATCCAACTTGTTGGCGCAAACTTTTGAAATCAAGGTTTTTAATTTCAAGACTATCATAATGAATACTTCCTTTGTCGATATCATACATCCGAAGGAGTAAGTTGGCCAGCGTGGATTTTCCGGATCCTGTTTTTCCGATAATAGCAAGTGTTTTGCCGACCGGAATTTGGAACGATATATTTTTAATCGCCTGAATACCTGTTTCTGGATAGGTAAAGGAGATTCCATCAACCCTGATTTCACCCGCTAGTTCTTTGGTAGCTGTTCCGTTAACAATTGGAGATTCAGTATGGAGAAATTCGTTGATGCGTTTTTGTGAGGCTGCAGCACGTTGTACCAATGAGGTAACCCAAGCCAAAGACATGGCAGGGAAAGTCAATTGGTTGACATAGATGATAAACTCAGCAATATTTCCGGCAGTGACTGTTCCTTTGGCAACTTCAATTCCACCAATATAAATGGTGATTACGGTACTGAGCCCAATAAGCAATAGAATAAGCGGAAAGAAAACAGCCTGCACTTTGACGAGATCAAGAGCCGTATTACGGTAAATGGTACTTTCCTTCTCAAATTCCTGCATTTTATTTTGTTCTCTGGTATAGGTCTTGATCACGCGGATACCAGCAAAAGTTTCCTGCACAAAAGAAGAAAGGTTCGCCAGTTGTTTCTGAATTTTTAAGCTACGCTTGTTAATAATCTTATTGACAAATAAAATAATAACCGATAGAACCGGTATTGGCGCCAATGCATAGGTCGCCAACCGTCCATTGACACTATACATCGCATAGATGACCATGATCGATAAAACTACGGTATTGATCGCATACATGATGGCGGGTCCGAGGTAGTTACGTACCTGATTGACATCTTCGGTGGCTCGGCTCATGAGATCTCCGGTATTGTTCTTCCGAAAGAAACCGAAGTTTAAATCTTGGTAATGATTATAGATCTCATTTTTGAGGTCGTATTCAATATAACGCGACGTTAAAATGATCGTCTGACGCATAAAGAATAAAAATATGCCCCGCAACAGCGAAAGTAGGAGAACGACGAAACCAAAAAACAGGAGACTGGTGCCAAATACCTGGTAGACGAGTTCCTGTCTGTCGAAACCATCAAATAGACGGTATAGATAGATGTTTTCCTGTACCAAATCAAATGCTTCGCGGATTACCTTCGCAGGCAATACCCCGAAATAGTTGGAGATGATAACAAAAATAACCCCTGGAATCAGTTTCCAGCGGTATTTATAAAAGTACTTATTTAAGTAGGCGAGATCCTTCATATTACGAATACAAAAGTAGGACTAATTCATCAAAATGCTTTACGATTTGAGTGAATTTACTGTCATTCGGAAATCAAATGTTAAGTCTTGGATAAAAAAAGTTGTTATGCACAACGAATAATTTTCCTACTTTTGCATCAAGTACCTTAAAAAATTAAAACAAATTAGAGTAGTACATTTTATGTCAACATCTCAAAATTCTATTTTTGAATTGATGAGCCAGTCTGGCCATCAAAACTTATTTTTCTGTAATGATGAATTAGTGGGCTTGAAAGCTATCGTTGCGATCCATGATACAACCTTAGGGCCTGCGATAGGAGGGGTTCGTATGTTACCATACGAAAGTACAGAAGAAGCTATTGAGGATGCTTTACGTTTATCCAAGGCCATTACGTATAAATCAGCCATCACTGGATTGAATTTAGGCGGTGGTAGTGCTGTTATTATTGGGAATAGCCGTTTGGACAAATCTGAGGTTTTATTGCGCCGTTTGGGCCAGTTTATTGAAGGATTGAATGGTAATTTCATTGCTTCTTTGGATGTAGGTACCACACAACGCGATTTAGAACATATTTATACCGAAACTGACCATGTTGCAGGTTTACCAAAAGCAATTCATGGCAGTGGCGTTGGTGATCCTTCGATCTTCGCTGCTCAAGGTGTTTATTTCGGTATAAAAGCATGCTTAAAGGAATTATACGGATCGGAAAATGTTGCTGGTAAAAAAGTAATTGTACATGGAGTAGGTGGTGTTGGTGAGCGTTTAATTGCGATGTTGCGTGAAGAGAATGCGCGTGTATATGTAAGCGATATTACGGAAGAAAAAATGCTAAAAGTAGCGGCTAAGTACAAAGCTGAACCAATACCTTACGGTGAAGTATTCGATCACGAATTTGATGTATATTCTCCCTGTGCATTAGGTGGTACCGTAAATCCAGAATCCGCACAGAAAATGCAATGCAAAATTATTGCTGGTTCTGCCAATAATCAATTGAAAGATGAACTTGTTACAAGTTCTATCCTTCATGAAAGAGGTATATTATACGCTCCTGACTATTTGATCAACGCTGGTGCATTAATCGGCTGTTATTCAGAAATTCAAAATTATGGCGTAGATCACACTGAATTTGTGATCAAAAATATTTATAATGCGACTAGAGACGTGTTAAAAAAATCAAAAGAAGAGAATATCTCTACTTTTGAAGCGGCCAATCGCATCGCGGAGAAGCGTATCCAAGATATTAAAAAAATCAAGAGATAGTCTTCATCCCAAAATCGTTCTTATTTATTATTTTATAAAAAATCGTTCTTTAAAATTACTATGTTAAACAGGAGACACCTGAGGGTAAAAGTAGTGCAAACGCTTTATGCGTACAGTCTTTCGGAAGATAAAGACATCAAAACATTTGAGAAAGCACTATTAAAAAATGTGGATGAAGTTTATGAGATGTATATGTGGACACTGAATCTTTTAGATGAAGTATCTGATTATGTCTTAATAGATGCAGAGGGTAGGGCCAATAAGTTTTTACCAACTGAAAAAGACTTGTCTTTAACGACCAAGTTAAGTACAAACACTTTTATTGAGTCATTGAGACAAAATCCACAATATGGAGAAGGTGTCAAAAAGTATAAGATTTCCTGGAGCTTTGATCCGGAGATCGTACGTACTGTATTTTTGCAGTTAAAGGATTCTGAAGCTTATTTGGAGTACTTGCAACAAGAAGATCGTTCGATCGGTACGGAAAAAGATATCATCAAGCATATCTTTAAAAAGATCATCTTGAAATCGCCGGTTATAGAGCAGGTTTTTGAAGAAAAATTCATCAACTGGCCGGTAGATAAAGAAGTATTGCAAGCGTTGATTGCGAAGACTTTTAAGAATTTTAGTTCTGAAGATCCACGTAAAAATAAACTTGCAGAGATTACGCAAAACTGGAATGATGATAGCGACTATGTCATTGCATTGTTGGGTAAAACTATTCGCAATACAAATGAGTATCAAAAGCTTATCTCTGAGAAAACGAAGAATTGGGAATCAGATCGTATTGCCTTAATGGATACATTATTGATGCGTATGGCCATATGTGAATTGGTTAATTTTCCATCTATTCCAGTGAAAGTGACAATAAATGAGTATATTGAAATTTCTAAGGTATTCAGTACATTGAAAAGTAATACATTTATCAATGGTATCTTGGATAAAATACTGAACGATCTGAACCAACAGGGAAGAATCCAGAAGGCAGGTCGTGGTTTAAGAGATTAAAACCAAACGCATAAATAATTTATACGAATGAAAAACTTTGGCAAATATTCGGTTTTAGCTTTGTCGGCAGTACTTTTATTTTCTTGTGGAAATGCACAAAAAGGAAAAGAAGAAGGAGCCACGACAGCGACTGAAACAGCAGCTGCGGATAGCCTTTCTAAGGCAGCAGCACAATTGGGAAAAGTAGAATTTGAAGAGTCTGCATTTGATTTCGGTCAGGTGAAGGAAGGCGCACAGGTAAAACATACCTTTGTGTTGAAAAATTCGGGTGATGCACCTGTTATTATCTCGAAAGTGACTGCTTCATGTGGTTGTACGCAACCTGAGTTTTCGAAAAGCCCTATTTTGCCAGGTGGAAAATCTGAGATCCATGTAACTTTCAATAGTGAAGGACAGGTTGGTAAACAGCAGAAGATCATTACGATTCAATCGAATGCTTCCAATGGCTTAACAACGGTGCAGCTCAAAGGCGAAGTATTAGCAAAATAACACATTATTAAACGATATAATAACAAATGAATACAGTATTATTACAAGCAGCAGGTGGCGCCGGTTATGGTCAACTGATAATGATGGTTGGTCTAGTTGTGGTATTTTATTTCTTCATGATCAGACCACAGATGAAAAAGCAAAAAGACCATAAGAAATATATTGAGCAATTAGGTGTAAATTCAAAAGTGGTAACTACAGCTGGTATTCATGGCCGTATTGTAGAAGTATCAGACACTACTTTCTTAGTCGATGTAGGTTCGGGTGTAAAAATCCGTTTTGATAAATCAGCAATTGCTTTAGATGCTTCTAAGGCTGCTAACAATACGGAGAAGAGCGCTTCTTAAGCTCTTTCCTGAAAGAAATGAAAGCCAGTTTTCTACGAAAACTGGCTTTTTTTATTATGTTCCCGGTAAAACGATTACGCTGGGGAACGAATCCCGAATATAAAAAAGGTGCACTGATATCCCTGATTTTTGATAACATAAAATAATATTTTGGTAGCAATTTTATAATTTCGTCTTACGAGATTTAGTCTAAAATGTATCCCTATTCGAATTAGTATAGTGAATATTTTGTATATTTAGACATCGGAGGTTATTATGACATCATTAGAATTGAAAGAAGAACGCAGAAAATTAAATCAAGCAGCGAAACAGGCTTCTGAAATTGCGAATAAGGAGAACCGGGCTTTAGATTTATCGATCCAGATCATTGAGGGCGGATATGTTGTTGAAAAACGTGTAGACGGAAGTCGTCAGATTATTAAAAAAATAGATCGGATAAAGAGTAAAGTTAAATTAAAAAAAGGTATTGTTTTATGCCTAGGGCCAAAAGATTGAGGGTATTTGCCGGTCCAAATGGTTCGGGTAAATCAACTTTATATAAGCAAATCAGTAGCCAGTTTAATACTGGCTATTTTGTTAATTCAGACGAAATTGAACAGGATATTAGTAAAGCTGGATTTATAAATCTTAATAGGTTTGGATTAAAACTTACTCAGGAAGACTTGGATCAATTTCTAGGCAGGGATCAATCTATAGCCTATTACGGAAGGCCGAAGAGTCAGGACACCCTATATCTATTGCTATCCGTGAAAATATGATCGTAGATAAGTCTAGAGATACTCATAGTTATGAAGCGTCACTTATTACCTCTTTTATACGGTATCATTTACTCGAAAATGGTATCAGCTATTCATTTGAGACTGTTATGAGTCATCCATCTAAATTGGATGAAATTGATGAAGCAAGTGAAAGAAAATATAGGACGTATTTTTATTTTGTTTGCTTGGATGATCCATTGATTAATATTTCTCGGGTTGAAATTAGAAAAGAGAAGGGGGGGCATGGTGTGCCAAAAGATAAAATAGTCGAAAGATACTATCGTACACTGACCAATTTATTGCCAGCGATAAGAGCTAGTGAAAAAGCTTATCTATTTGACAACTCTGATGAAACAATGGTTCTGATAGCAGAAGTATTGCGTGGAGGGGGTACTGTTTTATTGCCGGAAAATAAGCTTCCAAATTGGTTTATTCAATACGTTGTTAATAAAATTGACGAATAAGCTTTTTCCTGAAAGAAATGAAAGCCAGTTTTCGTAGAAAACTGGCTTTTTTTATGCTGTTAATAGAAAGCCCAGGCAAGAGCGTTCATATAAATTGTTAGCATAACAAAGCTTTAGATTACTCCACAATAAATGGAATTCGAAAAACCGCCATCTAAGGTATCCCATATTGCGACATAGACATGGAAATCAGTGATTTTTCGCTTTAACCGGTCAAATTGAACGGAACAAGATCCATCACTTACAGGTGCGATAGAAGTTCTTAAATGGGATTCATTAAAAGGGTCCAATAATACCAGGTTGATTTTATATACGCTATCACTATAGTGATCATCTGCTTCCCAGCTCAGGTCGATTACATCATTGTTGATACTGACTTGGCAGTTGGATAATGGGGTTAGCGGACCAGAAAATAGAAGCAGTCGTTCTGGATTAACAAAAGGGTTATTCTCTGCGTCTATTTCGATGGCCTCTTTAAAAATATGCCGTTGTGCCAATTGGAATGCACCTACGCGACTTCCTTTTTCCGCTAAAAACTGGTAACCAAATTCAAGAAGCCGCTTATTATGGCCGGCAAACTTACCGGCTACTTGCTGTTTTTTTCTGTTTAAGAGTTCCGCCGCACTTGGTGGGGAGCTGCGTTTTCGTTTTGGGCCGCGCACCACATTTTGATCCTTCAACATGTAGGCACTCACCGATCCAAATTTACCAATAATAGGTCCATTCGGACCGTTTTGTAAAATTGCCATAGCTATTCCTCTTTTAGTTTATAATTCTTGTATTGAGCTTATTGTCAATTTACTACTATTTTCTTAATTAATTTAGTAGTAACACTATTTTTACAGGGTATTAACAAGGGTTTATCAGGGGATTGACCCCTGTTATACCCCTGTTAACCCCCTGTAATACCCCCGTTAACCCCCTGTAAATATAAAACGTAATAGTTATCAAATACAATCGTTTTTGCGATGTTGTTTTTCATTTGTTTTTAGGATTTGATCCACTGATGGAAAACGCAGGTACTGGAGGGGCCTTGTTTCGAAATCTATATCGTGACTTTATTAAGGAAAGTTATGATCTGCTCGGAATAGAGCAGATCGCTGAGGTTCACCATGAGTTTGCGCAGATTGCATTATTGTGGACATCCCTGGCGGAATTGTTTGGTCAAATTGCGGAGACAGCCAGTTTTGATGATGTGCAGCAGGCATCAGAAATTTTCAGAACCATTGCCACAAAAGAGAAAAATGCAATGGAAATATTGCTGTCTTTAAGATGAAATGCAGATAAGAACACAGATTTTTACGCAAATTGATTAAGTTTGTATCATGGCGAATGCAGTTCGAATAAATAAGACCCAACGGCGTAAGATTAATGTCTTCGTGCGTTGTGTTGGAATTTCGTTGTTAGCTTGGTTATTGTTTTCGATCTCCAATCAATATACTGTTTCCGTCAAGGCGGCGATTGAATATGTCAATCTTCCCGAGAAACGCGCATTTCACCCCCAGCAATCCGATACGGTAAAAGTGAAGCTGGAGATGACAGGATGGCAATTCCTGTTTTCCAAAGCTGCATTGGAAACCCCAAAGGTTCAGGTGGACCTAAGCTCGTTAAAAACCAAAGACTGGATTGTTTTTTCCAACCAATTGGGCTTTATCAACCGACAGTTTCCACATGAACAACGCGTGGTGTCAGTTAGCCCAGATACCTTGTTTTTTGATTTTTCCAAACAGACCCAGCGTAAGGTGCCTGTAAAACCCCTTGCAAATATCGGATTTAAACGTGGCTACGGTTTTATCGCTGATACCAAAGTTACACCAGCTTATGTGACAATCACCGGACCTTACGAGGATGTTTCGGCTATCGAGTATTGGGAAACGGATACCGTTAGAGGGAAAGAAGTCGAAACCGACGTTCGGACCGTGGCCAACCTGGCACGTAACCAAAAAGCGAATATCAATGTTTATCCGACTTCGGTCGAGGTGCTCATGCCTGTAGGTGAATTGACAGAGAAAATAATCGAGTTGCCCGTAAAAGTGGAGAATGGCCAACGTTATAGCTCGGTCAGGCTTAGTCCGAGCAAAGTTGTCGTCACGGTGTTGATGTCTGTCAAAGATTATAATAACTATACATCGCGAGATTTTGAAGCAGTGGTCGATTTGTCCGATTGGGAGAAAAACGAGGTGCAATATCTGCCTATTTTGCTGACCAAAGTACCGGACTATTGTAAGGTAATTAGCGTTGTACCTCAAAACGTGGACTTTTTTGTACGTAAATAACAATATTTTCATGAAGATTGGAATAACAGGTGGAATTGGATCCGGTAAAACATTTATCTGTCAGCTTTTTAAAGCCATGACTGTACCTGTTTATAATGCTGATGATGAGGCGAAGGAATTGATGAATTCCGATTTGCGAATCAAAGCTCGCTTGATTGCGGAGTTCGGCGAAGAGACCTATAAGGATGGGAAACTGGATCGGGCTTTTTTGGCTGAACAGATATTCTCCGACAAGGCGAAGCTCGAACTTGTGAACAGCATTGTACACCCCGTCGTTATTCAGGCGGCAAAGGACTGGGCTGAACAGCAAAAGTCCCGTTATTCACTCAAAGAGGCTGCTTTGCTTTTTGAAAGTGGGTCCTACAAGGATCTTGATTATACCATACTGGTTACTGCGCCTTTACCCATACGCGTTAAACGTGTCATGGAACGTGATGCTGTTACTGAGGAACAGGTCATGGAGCGAATTAATAAGCAACTATCTGACGAAGAAAAATTAAAATTGGCAGACTTCGTCATCATTAATGATGGAACCACTCCGCTATTACCGCAGGTGTGGACTTTGCATCAAAAGTTTCTAAAATAATATGATGTCTACACTATTGGCTGACTTCTTAGTCAGAAAGCCAGAAGGCTATTACTGCCGTTATGGTGATTTTTTTATTGATGCCAGCAATCCCGTTATGCACAATGTCGTATCTCATGCCCATGGCGATCATGCCAGCTCAGGACACGACTATGTGTATGCCACACATGCGACTTCAGTTTTTATGACTTATCGGTATAAACAAAATCGCAAAGATTCTTATCAGGTCAAATTGTTTAATAGTCCCTTTAAAATAGGTGCAGTCGAAATCACATTTTTACCAGCAGGTCATATACTGGGGTCAGCACAGATTCTAATGGAATATCGGGGGGTACGTTACTTGTACACCGGCGATTACAAGTTACAAGCTGATGATACCTGTGAGCCGATCAAAGTGCAGCAGGCTGATGTCCTCATTACGGAAAGTACCTTTGCAAATCCGGATATCAGCCATCCCGATCCGGCGGAGGAGATAAAAAAACTTGATGGACATGCCAGTAATATCTTATTAGGTACTTATGTGTTGGGCAAGGCGCAGCGAATTACTGATTTGATCAACAGGTACTGCCCGGATCGAAAAGTGCTTGTGCATAGTGGAATATTGCCTTACCATCGCCTTTATGATCAACACGGGCTGAAGAAATTAGACTACGAGCCCTACAACAGAAAAGAAATGAAACAGGGCGAACAGAACAAAGTTTACTTGGTACCGCCGATGACCTTCAATAGTTATTTTAGGGCGACCAAAGTATTACGTGCATTTGCCTCAGGCTGGAAACGTTTACAGGCTCAGAATGATATCGAGCTGTATATTTCTGATCATGTGGACTGGAATGACATTCTTCAGTACATTAAAATGGTAAATCCCAAAGAAGTTTGGACACTACACGGTGAC
The DNA here is from genome assembly GCF_007830445.1 of Sphingobacterium siyangense. Classification (GTDB taxonomy): domain Bacteria; phylum Bacteroidota; class Bacteroidia; order Sphingobacteriales; family Sphingobacteriaceae; genus Sphingobacterium; species Sphingobacterium siyangense. Next base: position 97,416 of record NZ_VLKR01000002.1, read on the forward strand.
GGAAGCATTTTAAAACGTTATTTCAACGAAAAATTGATCGTGCGTGATGTGCTTTCTGCATAAGTAAGTTGTGTCGATAACTCCGCTGGTAAACCTAGCGGAGTTCGCTATTTCATATTGACAATTTTGTCAACGATATAAACCGTGTTTCCGCGCCAGGGAAGGACACCATGATATTCTTTGTAGCGCAGATCGAAGTATTTTCCACTATTGAGCTCCAGTTGACGGAATATCGAATCATCTTCAATAGAAAATTCAAATTGATTGCTGGCGATACCACCCGTTTTGATACTTCCAAATCCCTCCTGGATGAGCTTGCCTTCGTAGGTCTTGAAAATATTGCCCTTTTTTACAGCATAATTAAGATAGCCAGATTTTACACCTTCACCGAATACATAGTAATACTTCCAGTAAACATAGGAGCCAGCCCCCACAAGGAGGAAAAGGATCAGCAGGAGTAAGAACTTCTTAAATCCGGATTTTTTCGGTTTTTGTTCGGGTAAATTTTCCATCATGTGTGCTAATTAAAACCATTTAATGCAGTGACTAGGACTATGCGCCGGAACGATGATTTTTCTGTCCAACGGATAGTTTCACCTAAAGATAAATAATTAACAGCATAATGACGAATGCATTATACTTAGATTGACGCTTGGCTAGCCGAGTGATTGTCGCTTTGTGCTGTGTTGCTAATTCTATTAGTTATTTTTCGGTTTTCTTAGTCTATAATGCTAATTTTTGTAAATTTGGATCATGGATCCCGAACAGGTACATCGCAAGATTATTCATTTGGATATGGATGCATTTTATGCCTCTGTAGATCAGCGTGATTTTCCCGAATATCGGGGAAAAGCGATTGCAGTGGGTGGTTCCCCGGATGGGAGGGGAGTCGTTGCAACGGCCAGCTACGAAGCGCGAAAGTTTGGCGTCAAATCTGCTATGAGCTCCCGAAAAGCTCTCCAGTTGTGCCCCCATATTATCTTTACCTATCCTCGCTTCGATGTTTATCGCCAGGTTTCATACCAAATTCGGGAGATTTTTCTCCGTTATACGGATTTAATCGAACCGCTTTCCCTGGATGAGGCTTTTTTGGATGTGACCATAGACAAACAGGGTATTGGTTCGGCTATTGATATCGCCAAAGCAATTAAAGAGGCTATTAAAGAAGAGTTGAATCTGACCGTCTCTGCTGGTGTTTCCGTCAATAAATTTGTTGCAAAGATTGCTTCGGATATGGACAAGCCCAACGGCTTAACATTTATAGGTCCTTCGAAAATTGTCAAGTTCATGGAGTCATTGCCCGTGGATAAGTTTTTTGGCGTAGGAAAAGTAACCGCGAAAAAAATGCATGAACTGGGGCTTTTTACTGGGCTCGATTTAAAAAAACAACGCGAGGAGGATTTGGTGCGCTGGTTTGGAAAGACTGGGCACTTTTTTTACCGTATCGTACGCGGGATCGACGACCGTCCTGTTGTCCCCAATCGCAGCAGTAAATCGGTCGGGATTGAGGATACTTTTGGCGAGGATGTAGAAGCATTTGAAGAATTAAATACCATTTTGCAACGGCTCTGCAAACAGTTGTGGACACGCATCGGGAAAAAGGAAATCTCTGGAAGAACCTTAACCATAAAAATTAAATATGCCGATTTTGTTCAGTTGACACGCAGTATAACCTTAGAAAATAGTTTTGATTCGGAAGACAAAATTTACGCCACTGCCCATAGTTTGTTGAGTAAGGTTGAGCTGGTGAACAAAGTAAGGTTGTTGGGTGTTTCGATATCAAATTTTGTGGAAGAAGCTGATTTTCCAAAGGAAGGTATACAGCTAACACTTTTCGAGCATCGTCCTTAGCAAGGAATCATCCGGCTTAATCAAGTCTTTGCTAAGCCATATGGTACGCGCAATCTGAATTAAGCTTGTTACAGGCAAAATCGTCGTTATTTGTCACAATTCTTTATCTTAGCCAAAATAATTAATAAACATATCCAAAAATTAATGAATACGGTTTCAAGAGTACTCTTAGGTGCGTCTATCGTTTTTTTAGTGCATGAGGTTGGTTTTGCACAAAAGAAATTGGATTTTGCACAGTCCTGGGGGCAAAAGCCATCGTTGACAGTTCGCACGAATCAGTATCCTGGCTGGGCAGACGGGACAGCTTATCTGGAAAATGATGTAAATGATGGTCGTTTATATCAGGTTAACATTAAATCAGGTCACAGAAGCATTTATACAGTTCCTCCTAAAGAAGGGACGGTTGTCTATGTCGAAAACAATGATATCTTCCTGAAAAGTACAGATAGTGTAGCCAAGAAGTTGACCAACTCTCCTGATGTTGCTGAACAGAATCCGACCTTATCGCCGGATGGTAAATATGTTGCCTTTACCCGCAAAAGCAATTTGTATAGCGTGGACGTGACTTCGGGAAAGGAAATGCAATATACAAATGATGGTACCGACGTTATTTATAATGGTTGGTCATCTTGGGTATATTACGAGGAAATTCTTGGGCGTCCAACAAAATACAAAGCTTTTTGGTGGTCTCCGGACAGCCGTAAAATCGCCTTCATGCGTTTCGATGATACCAAGGTTCCTATGTTTCCGATTTATTCGTCCAAAGGCCAGCATGGTTACCTGGAGGAGACAAGATACCCCAAAGCTGGAGACCCAAATCCGGAGGTGAAGGTGGGTATCGTTCATCTCGATGGGGGGAACGTTACCTGGGCTGATTTCAACGAAAAAGATGATCAGTATTTTGGGCAGCCTTACTGGGCCTTTGATAGCAAAAATGTGATGGTGCAGTGGATGAACAGGGATCAGAACAATTTGAAGTTTTATCAAGTGGATCCGAATTCTGGTTCTAAAAAAGAAATCTACGACGAGCGTCAGGCTTCATGGATCAATTTGGATCACGATGAGCGTATCACCTATCTTGCGGACAACAAATATTATATCTTAAAATCGGATAAGACGGGCTGGGCGCATTACTACCTCTATAAATTGGACGGAACATTGGTCAATCCAATTACTTCCGGCGAATGGCAGGTAACCGAATTAAAACGGATTGATGAAAAAAATAAGGTGATTTATTTTACCGCACGTAAAGAAAATTCGGCACGTTTTGATTTATACCGCGTGGATTATTCGGGTAAAAATTTAAAACGTCTGACTTTCGGAGAATACTCACACGATGTCAATGTATCGCCTGATGGTAAGTATTTTATTACCAAATACTCCAATGTGAGTACACCCGATCGGTTTGCTTTGTTGGATAACCAAGGTAAAGTCGTCCGTCAGTTAGCAGATAGTAAAGCGGCTGATTTTGCTTCGTATACGTATGGTAAAACCGAATACTTACATCTTAAATCAGATGATGGTTTGTTCGATCTTCCATTGACAATTACTTATCCGACAAATTTCGATAAATCAAAAGTTTACCCTGTTGTTTTCAGTATCTATGGTGGTCCTGATGCTGGAACGGTAAAAGATACCTGGAAAGGAACGAATAATCAATATTGGGCTAATGAAGGAATTATTCAAGTCTCTGCAGATCACCGGGCATCTGGTCATTTTGGTAAACAAGGTGTTGCTTATATGCACCGCAATCTTGGTCACTGGGAGATTATTGATTATTCAACGATTGTTAAATGGTTAAAATCGCAACCTTGGGTAGCTAAAAACAAAGTGCTTATCACCGGGCATAGCTACGGAGGGTATATGACTTGTTTAGCGATGACGAAGGCCGCAGATGTATTTGATTTTGGTATTGCCGGTGCTCCAGTAACCTCATGGGATCTGTACGATAGCCATTATACTGAAAGATGGATGGATACGCCTCAAGACAATCCTGAAGGCTATAAAGCTGGTTCTGTGTTAACCTACGCAAATAACTATAAAGGCGTTTTGCGTATTATGCATGGCGATATGGATGATAATGTTCATTTACAGAATACAATCCAACTTGTTGATAAATTGACAGATCGAAGTGTTCCTTTTGAGTTGATGATCTATCCGGGAAGCCGTCATGGATTTGACCGTTCGAAAAGTAAATATGATTCTAATGAGCGTGCGCGTTTCTACTATCAATACTTATTGGAGAAGCCGCTTCCCAAAGAATTTAAATAGGCATAGTTCGATATACCCTATAGAATCCCCTGTCCATTCGGATAGGGGATTTTTTTTTATGTTAAATATTATAAAAAAAATGATTTTTATGGGAGTGTAAATTGTTGAAAATTAAAAAATATGGCATCTTTGTAGAAGTTTATTCAAAGAAAAAATGATTCAATTCCTAAAGGAAAGTACTTTTGCTGTTAATGAGGTTTTTAATAAGTCATGGGAGTTGCTGAAAAGACATTATTTTTCAGTGGCGGGGCTTTGTTTTTTACTGTTCGTGACCTCCGGACTCTCTAATTATCTCGCGACCACCATCAGTGATTTCAATGTGGTGTTGAGTGGTTTTATGGCATTTTTTTTCATGGTGATGTATTTCGGATTGAATATGACTTTATTTAAGTATATCTTAAGTCTGATTGATGGAAATCATGATAAGAAATTGATCCAGTGCATCCCTAGTTCTAAGGAGCTCGCCTATTTTTTTGGCGCAATGTTAAGTATAATGGTGCTCTCCATAGCACTCCTGATGATTTTAGGAGCCATTTCTTTACCATTCCTTTATCTATTTGAAAATGGTGACAATCGGATGGAGTTGATGAGCAACTTTACGATGTTTGTTGTTTTTGTCGCGGCAATATTGACTTTCATCTTGATTATTAGAGTGGCATTTTATCCATTTTTCATTATTGATAAACACGCGGGCACATTGAGGTCATTACGCTTCAGTTTTGCACTGACAAAGGGCAATGTATTCAAACTATTATTGATTTTGGCTGTATTTGCTTTTTTTCAGTTATTGCAGATGTATTTTAATTATTTAGAATATTACATAATTTTTATTATTTTGAACCTCGTGAGTTCTTTCTTGGTGGTACCTTTGGCTAGTATTGTTGTTTCGGTCGCTTACCGATCCATGATGGCGGATTACCATGGGGGAGAGGATCCAAAGATTTTAAATAATATATTTTAATTAATAGCAAAGGTTTTGAGTAAAAAAGGAATTGCCATTTTAGGGGCAACGGGAAGTATAGGTACACAAGCCTTGGATGTGATTAGAGCCTTTCCTACTAAATTTGAAGCAATCGTTCTGACCTGTGGTAGCAATGCCACATTGTTGGTTAAACAGGCCTTGGAGTTTAAGCCCAAAGCGGTTGTTGTAACAGATTCCCTTCAGTACAGTTATGTGCAGGATGCTTTAAAAGGACATGATATCGCTGTTCTTTTGGGAGAAGCAGGACTGGTTGAAGTGGTGCAGTACGAAGAAGTAGATGTTGTTTTGAATGCGATCGTTGGATCTGCGGGATTAAAACCTACTGTTCAAGCAATTCAATCGAAAAAAGATATTGCGCTGGCCAATAAGGAGACGCTGGTTGTCGCCGGTGAGCTGATTATGGCTTTAGTGAAAGAATATGGTGTACGCATGCTTCCTGTAGATTCGGAGCATTCGGCGATTTTCCAGTGTTTGGCTGGCGAGGAGCATAATCCAATCGAGAAAATATATATCACAGCTTCCGGAGGACCCTTTCGTGGTAAAAAGAGAGCAGATCTTCTCGCAGTGACTAAGGCTGAAGCCTTGAAACATCCCAATTGGTCGATGGGTGCCAAAATTACGATTGACTCAGCATCCTTGATGAATAAAGGGCTGGAAGTGATTGAAGCAAAATGGCTCTTCAATCTGGCAATAGATCAGGTCGATGTGATTGTACATCCCCAATCTATTGTACATTCGCTGGTTCAGTTTCAGGACGGTTCCATGAAGGCCCAAATGGGGGTTCCTGATATGAAATTGCCGATCCAGTATGCACTGACCTATCCGGCACGTTTTGAAAACAGTTTTGAGCGATTTAATTTCATGGACTATCCAACGCTCAGTTTTGAAAAAGCAGACATGGAAACTTTTCGGAACTTGGCACTTGCCTATGAGAGCCTTCGTGCCGGCGGAAATAGAAGCTGTGTATTAAATGCAGCCAATGAAGTTGTTGTGGATGCCTTCCTGAAAGATCAAGTTGGGTTTTTGGAAATGAGTGATATTATTGAACAAACATTAGATAAAGTAGAATTCATTGCGACACCGACGCTGGATGATTATCTGGAGACGGATCGTGTCGCAAGATTAATAACAAAGGAAATAATCAAAGATTAAATTTTAAAAAGCATACATGGGTGTTTTAATTATGGTCGGACAAGTGATTTTAGGCTTGTCAATTTTAATTGTTCTACATGAGTTAGGACATTTCTTAGCAGCACGTGCATTTGGTATCAAGGTGGAAAAATTTTATCTGTTCTTTGATGCCTGGGGAGTGAAATTATTTAAATTCAATTATAAAGGATGTGAATATGGTATTGGCTGGTTGCCTTTAGGTGGTTATGTCAAGATTGCGGGTATGATCGATGAATCGATGGATACTGAGCAATTAAAGGGTGAGCCACAACCTTGGGAATTTAGATCAAAACCAGCTTGGCAACGTTTAATCGTTATGCTTGGGGGGATTATTGTCAATATTGTGGTCGGCGTTGTTGTCTTTTGGATGCTGACTTTTAAAATGGGCAATACAGATATCAAAATGGATCAGCTGGTAAACGGTATTGTTCCGGGATCCATTGGTGAATCCATTGGTTTGAAAGCTGGCGATAAAGTGATTTCAATAGACGGGCACCGTATCGAAAATTACTCGGAGTTGATCAGTTCTAAAGTATTGATGGGCGGAGTGGCACTTACAGTTGAGCGCAATGGTGCAACAACAGAAGTAAAAGTTCCAGCCGATTTATTGAACACGCTTTCAGATAAGAAAGGGGAAAAGTTCATCGAGCCACGTGTTAAAACAACAAGTGTTGCTGAAGTATCACCTGGATCGGCAGCAAGTAAAATGGGTTTTGTGAAAGGCGACAGCATTATTGCGGTGAATGAGGTACAGGTTCCTTTCTTCGACGAGTTTAAAGCACAAATAAAAGCGAATATCAATAAAGCTGTAGCGATTAAAGTTTTACGCAAAGGAACTGAAGTTTCATTGCAAGGGAATGTTCCTGCGGATGCCATGCTGGGAATAGGCATTAATCGTGATTATTCCATCAAATCTTTTACAACGCAATATAGCTTGATGGAGGCATTTCCAATCGGCGCTAAAAAAGCATTTACCGTGATTACGGACAACGCCAAAGGATTTGGCAAGATTTTCAAAGGGGAGGTACGTGCCGATAAAGCATTATCTGGTCCTATTGGAATTGCGACCCTGTTCGGCACAGAAGTGGACTGGATCCGTTTTTGGTCCTTAGTAGGGATGTTGTCTATGGCATTGGCATTTATGAACCTATTGCCTATTCCAGCTTTGGATGGCGGTCACGTATTGTTCTTGTTGGTTGAAATGATACAAGGTAAGCCATTGAGCGAAAAATTCCTGGAGAAAGCACAAATGGTCGGTTTCTTTATTTTATTGGCTTTAATGGTCTTTATATTCGGAAACGATATTTTTAAGCTATTTAAATAAATTCAATTGGTCAAACAGCCAATATGCTGATGGCCTACATCCCATAAAAAAAGGCTTAAAGCCAATCATGGTCGGAAGAAATTCCGACCATTTTTTATGGTAAGGAGGTATTGAATAAAATAGCCTGCAGTTCGGTTTATACCATTCATCTACGCTATTGGGTTTCATTTGCTTTCATTGTACCTGTTCCAAAATACGAGACGAAGGTTTTTCTAACAATAAATTGTTTATTTATATTGCATTTAAAAAACAATTTTTCTAAGTTTGACCATGGATGGAAGAAATAGAGCAGATGTAAAGCCAGGCATGTTGGTGAATATAATCTTAAAAAAGGACCAACGTACAGGAAATTTAACAGAAGGCATTGTGAAAGACTTGCTGACATCATCCTCATATCATTCGAGGGGAATTAAAGTCAGGTTGACGGATGGCCAAGTAGGAAGAGTGGCTGAAATTATTGAAGATGATTTTTAAGGTATAGGCTACCGATCTTTATTTCTCTTTACTTAATCTTTTCTAACGGTATTGACACGGAGAGATTTACTACCTATGATGTTCTTATTGTATAAATCAAACTAAAAGCTTGTTGGATTGTTAATAGTGAACATTTTGAAATAAAATTTGTATAATAACATAATTATTGCTAACTTTTTTCTGTATTTTTTATTTTATTACATATTTATATAATATTGTTTTTATAATTATTAAAATGATAGCTTTTTCAAATGGATACCAAAAATAAATGTACGGTTGTCTACGCAGATGATGCGCTGATTCATCATGTGTTGATGCGAGCTATGGCTCAATCTCATTTATTGGATTTGGTTTATTGTGCTTCCAATGGTAGGGATTTAATCGACTACCTCGATGAAAATGAGCACGAACTTCCTGAAATATGTATATTAGATCTGCATATGCCTGTATTAAACGGGATAGAAACGGCAAAAATCATACGGGAGAGGTTTCCCTCTATTCGAATATTTGGGCTGACATCAAGTAGTGATGAAAATGAACGGATGGAATTGCGGGACGCTGGGGCAGAAGAGATCTTTTCGAAAGAACAGATGCCACTATTAATGAAACAACTTGCTCCTAGCATATAGCTATAAATAAAGAAGAGGTCTAACAGATGTTAGGCCTCTTCTTTATTTTCTAAGGCATCCTTGAATTTAAGAAGTCTAATCCAGGATGGACATTTGCTTAGATCTTTTTTCCATAATCCAACATGGATAAAACTTGTGCTCAAGAAACGTTGTACGTCGAAGACCTGCATATCTTGCTGTATTTCTAACGATTCAGGCAAGTCTTTGGATTGAAAATATTGTTGTAATTCTTCTGGAGTCATACCACAAAAATAGCGTTTTAAATCCTTATCTCCAACCTCCTCCGAGTGCCCGGTACAGATCCACAAATGCATCTAAATGCTGTTGCCTTAACTCGACCAGATCGAGGTCACTGTTTAGGGCATTGCTTTGCGCTGTAATAACCTCTAAATATGTGGCGTAGCCACTTTTAAAGAGTAAACCCGCATTTTTGACGGCAAGATGTGCATTATCGACTCTTTCTTTGGCCAAAGACAATTGCTCCCGTTGCTTGTCGACCGTGACCACTGCGTTAGAGACTTCGGCTACGGCTTCCACGACCTTTTGTTGCAATTGGATTTCGGCTTTATCACGTTCCAATTTAGCGACCTCATATTGTGTTTTCAAGGTTTTGTTTTTGAAAATAGGTGTGGTCAAATTCCCGGTTATTCCACCGAGCAATGCCCCTGGTATATTGAACCAATTTTTGGGGAGCATACTATTTACCCCCAATACGCCGCCCACGGTCAATGAAGGGTAACGCATGGCCTGTTGGATATTGGCATTCGCATTGGCTGCCATCAATTGAAATTCAGATGATCGGATATCTGGTCTATTACGCACAATTTCGATCGGGGAACCGAGTGAAATGTCTTTGCTTTCAGCGAAGAGATGCTCGTAAGAAGTGCCTCTTTTGATGCTATCGGGTAATTTTCCAGTAAGTGTCTGAAGCGCATTTTCCTGGATGACAATTTCCTTTTCGATTTCGGGAACGAGGGATGCCGCCAATAGGCGCTGTGATTGTGTTTGTTGGATCGCCAAGGCGGTGATCTCACCCGCTTCATATTGGAGCTTGATCATACGCAGCGTACTATCGTTCAATTGGACGTTACGTTTGGCAACCTCGATCTTGGCATCGAGCATCAAGAGATTGAAGTAACCTTTTGCGACAGCAGTTATGATAGAGGTTTGTATCGCATTTTTTGCCTCCTGTGTATCCAGATACTCGGCTAACAGCTGCTCCTGTTTGCTACCTATTTTCTTCCAGATATCTATTTCCCAGCTAAAATTAATATCGGAACCAAACATAGATTGATACACGAACATATTTTGCGGTGCTGTTTCACCTTTGTGATCATAATATTTGGTCAGGGGACCACTACCAAAGTCTTTCGATCGCCAGGTACGGTTTCCATTGGCAATTGTCGCATTTACACTCGGCAGATAATTGGCTTTGTTCTGCGCCAAAACTCGGGTTGAAATCTGCAGGTTGAGCAATGCTGTCTTCATTTCAAAATTATTCGCTAAGGCAGAATCAATCAATAGTTTCAATGTGGGATCGTGAAAGAAGGATTTCCAATGGATCAGTCCCATACTGGAGGTGTCTCCGAAATAATCCAGCGTATCGCCACGAAAGTTTTCGGGAAGTTTGAGTTTGGGCTGCACATAATCTTTGCCGATCTTACAGGCATTCATCAGGCCTAAGAGGCCAATGATGATCGATATTCCCGAAAGGTATTTTTTTATGTTTTTCATTATTCTTCCTCTTCTTTAGCTAGTTTATCATGTAGTTTTTCATCCAGGCTTTTGAATACGACAAAGAGTACAGGGATGATAAAGATGCCGAATGCTACACCAAAGAGCATGCCGCCGGCGGCGCTGAAACTGATCGAATGGTTACCGATCGCCGATGGACCAACCGTCCACATCAAGGGTACCAGGCCAGCAACAAATGCCAAACTCGTCATCAAGATTGGCCGTAACCTAAGTTTTGAACCGTTAATGGCAGCTTCGACGATACTTTTACCATTTTTGCGTTCCTGAACGGCAAATTCGACGATCAGAATAGCATTTTTGGCCAAAAGACCAATAAGCATGATGAGTCCTACTTGCACATAAATGTTGTTTTGAAGTCCCACAAGGTTGATCACGGAAAATACGCCGATCAGTCCCACAGGTATAGACAGTAATACTGCCCAAGGAAGAATGTAGCTTTCATATTGAGCGGAAAGCAGGAAGTAGACGAATAGGATACTAAGCGCAAAAATCAATATCGTCTGTGAGCCGGATTGACTTTCTTCATAGCTCATGCCCGTCCATTCAAAACCGTAATTACCCGGAAGTTTGTTGTCGGCCAACTTTTGGATAGCCTGCATCGCATCATCTGTACTATAGCCTTCCGCGGGTGTAATATTTACTGCAATTGCATTGTATAGATTGTAACGCGTGATGGTTTCTGGACCCACAGTCTTTTCTAAGGTCAATATGGTGTTAATAGGCACCATTTCGCCTTTACTGTTTCGCACAAAAATTGAATTGAAGGATTCGGGATCTTTGCGGAAGTCGAAATCTGATTGGACATAAACACGGTATTGGCGACCAAACCGATTAAAATCGCTCGCCTGTACACGCGCAAAATAAGATCGGATTGTGGACATGAGATCTTTGATCTCAACTCCCAGGGATTTTGCCTTTACGGCATCGATATTTACTTCATACTGAGGGAAGTTTGATTTAAAACTTGTGTAGGCACTTCGTATTTCCGGTAAGGTATTGAGCTGGTTGATAAAGGTATCTGCAATGGTGTTAAAATCCCGAATGTCACCACCCATTCGATCTTGAAGAACCATTTCAATTCCGGCAAAGTCGCCAAAACCCTGTACGGTAGGGCGGGGGAATACTGTAAACGTTGCTTCATTGATCTGGGATAGATCATGCCTGATGGTATCCATAAATGCATTGATATTTTTGATGTGCTTGCGTTTGGCATGTGGTTTTAAGGTGATGTAACCAGCGGCAAATGCCGGGCTTGAGCTTCCGTCCAGGGCATTAAAACCAGAAACTGTTGTCATTCCATTGATGTCCTGTCTTTTCTTTAAAATACTATCGGCACGATGAAGAACCTCAGTTGTTCGGCTCAATGAAGCGCCGGGAGGGAGGGCAATGTTGTATGTGATAAATCCATCATCCTCTGTCGGAATAAAACTTTTGGGTGTATTAATCATAAACACAATGCCAAGTGCTGTAATTAAAATTAAGCCTGCCCAGGCTATTTTCTTATTCTTGATCAGTATTTCTACAATCGAGACATAACGGGCGGTCAGTCGATCAAAAGAGGTGTTGAATGCTTTAAAGAAGCGATCTTTAAATTGATTGATTTTGCCGTTTTTTTGATTGGTATGCTGTTGCGGGGCTTTCAGGAGTAGCGCACATAGGGCTGGACTTAATGTCAATGCATTGAGTGCTGAAATCAGAATCGCTGTTGCCAGGGTGTAAGCAAACTGGCGATAAAAGATACCTGCTGGCCCTTCCATAAATCCTACAGGCAAAAATACAGCAGCCATGACCATGGTTATGGACAGGATGGCTCCCGTAATTTCGGACATCGTCGATAATGTAGCGGCTCTGGGTTTCATTCCTGTGCTGTGCATTTTTTCGTGGATGGCCTCAACGACGACAATGGCGTCATCCACTACGATTCCAATAGCTAACACCAGGGCAAACATCGTGAGGACATTGAGCGAAAATCCAAAAAGCTGCAGAAAAAAGAAGGTTCCCACCAATGAAACCGGGATTGCAATTGCAGGGATCAAGGTGGATCTAAAATCTTGCAGGAAGATAAAGACAATAATAAATACCAGGATAAAGGCTTCAAAAAGGGTGTGCTCAACTTGGTTGATCGATTCATCGATCTGGTCACGTACAGAGTAGGTTACCTCATAGTGTATGCCTTTTGGAAATGTTTTTGATTGTTCCTCGAGAACCTTTCTGACGGCAATATCAATATCATGGGCGTTGGAACCACTGGTTTGTGTTAAGTTGAGTGTAAGACCGGGATGTCCATTTACTTTATTGTCGCTGCTTAGATTTGTAGCACCGAATTCGACGCGTGCCACATCTTTTAAATAGAGCACTGAACCGTCGGTGTTGGTTTTGATCACAATACTCTGGAATTCCTCCGGTGTGGTGAAACGCCCTTTATGACGGATCACTGTTTCGAAAGCTTCATCTGAGGTTTCTCCAAATTTACCGGGGGCAATCTCAAAGTTTTGATCTTTTATAGCGTTGGTAACATCTTGTGGGACGAGGTTATAAAGGGCTAGTTTTTCGGGATTCAACCAAAGTCGCATCGCATAATCCCGTGCTCCTAAACGGGAAACCTGGGCTACACCATCAACACGCAGCAAAGGCCGCATCAGGTTAATCTGTGCATAAGCCTGGAGAAAAGTTTCGTCGTAGGCACTATCCTGATGATCAGAGTAGAGATTGATGGTCATAATGACACCCGTTTGCCGTGGCATGACCGTGATTCCGGCCTCATTTACTTCTGCGGGAATGGAACTGATTGCTTTGGAAATCCGTGTCTGTACGTTGACTGAGGCAATATCAGGATTGGTACCTGTCTTAAAATAGACCGACACACTTCCCGATCCTGAATTGGAGGCAGATGACTTGATATAGGTCATATCCTCTACACCATTGATGGCTTCTTCGATAGGTAGTAAAACGCTTTTTGCTACAGTCTCAGCATTAGCTCCCGGATAACTTAGTGAAACAAGCACACTTGGTGGTGCAATTTCTGGAAAACGCGAGACAGGCAGAAGTTTTAGCCCAACTAAGCCCAAGATTACCAGGATAATGGAAACCACCGTGGCTAATACAGGCCTATTTATAAATGTTTTTAGCATATATATGGAATTTTAAACACGCTACATGAAGTGTACAGTATACCCGACACCTTGTAGCATGTAAAAATGATAGATAATTATTTCTGTAAAATCGGGGTTACTGGTGAACCGTCGGTCAATTTGTCAAATCCACTGGTAATAACGCGATCGTTTTCCTGTAGTCCTGAGTAGACGATATAATTGTTTTTACTTTTGCCTGTCAGTTGGATATTTCGTTTTTGTGCTTTGTTGTTTTGGTCCAGTATATACACGAAGGTTTTATCCTGCAATTCATTGACTGCAATCTGAGGGATTTGAAGAACGTCTTTTTTAACCTCTGCAATTTTAAGTGTACCACTACTTCCGGACCGAAGTATATTGTCGTGATTTTGAAATGTCGCACGCAAGGAGATCGCACCTGTAGTACGGTTGATCTGACCATTGACGGCATCCACTATACCTTTTTTTGCGTATTCTTCGCCATCCGCAAGGACGAGCGTAACTTCGGGAAATACAAGCTTCTGATTCTGGTTGTATTTTTTCCCTTCTAGGCTATCTTTTTTTGCCTGTGCTTTGGAAAAATAAAGAAAGTCAGATTCATTCATGGAGAAATAAACATAGACTTCCTGGATATCTGAAAGATAGGTGAGGGGTTCTTTATCACCTTTTGAGACCAGATTCCCGATACGTTTTGGGATCCGACCAATGTAACCGCCTACCGGAGCGGTGATAACCGTAAAATCCTTACTGATCTGAGCGGAACGTACGGCTGCGATGGCTTGATCCAGTGTCGCCTTGGCTACCTGATAGTCTGATTTGGCCGATGCCAGTCTGACATCGGAGATAACGTCGTTTTGAACCAGCGGTTTCAATCGGTCGACTTCGAGCTGTGCATTTTTAAGTTTGGCTCTGGCGACCTGCTCTGTAGCAACCATGTTATTGAGATTTTCCTGATAAGTAGAGGGGTCTACTTTGAACAGTTTCTGGCCTTTTTGAACAAAAGAACCTTCATCGATATAAATTTCCTGAAGCAGTCCTTCGACCTGTGGGCGGACCTCAACGTTAACTTTACCTTCTATGGTGCCCAAATAATCCTTGATGGTGGTAGCATCTGATTTAGTGACGGTATAGACGGGCAAGGCCACGTTTTTTTCTTTGGTTTTATTTTCTTTTGAAGAACTTGAAGAACAACTTACCTGTGTGGCTAAGGCTGAACAAATCAATAGGGATACTTTAAAAATAGATAATGTTTTTTTCTTCACAATGCTTGATTAATTTTTACGATATATGTGTTGGGTAATATGAATATTACAATATAAACGCCAAATAGTTTAATTATTGTGAAGATTAACATTTGTTAACATCTCAAATTTTAGTTAATAACTGTTCAATTATTAATCAATAATAATGTTTAATAGTTTTAAGTATTTGATAGTTATTGTTTTATAGAGAGGAGTGCATCATATTTTCCCGCCAAAGGAAAATATGATGTTGCTTGCATTGTACCTTAGAATTTAAGGTGCTTCACGGTCAATCCGTTATTGATAAGCTGTTTTAAAGCATCAATACCTATACCGATATGTTCTTCCACATATTTTGCTGTAACTGTTACATCACTGACCGAAGTTTTTACTCCTTCTGGCACCATCGGTTGATCTGAAACTAGCAGTAAAGCACCTGTTGGAATCTTGTTGGCAAATCCGACGCTGAATATCGTTGCGGTTTCCATATCAACGCACATGGCACGGATTGATTTTAAATATTTTTTGAAAGCTTTGTCATGTTCCCAAACCCGTCTATTGGTGGTGTATACCGTTCCAGTCCAGTAATCGCGTTGGTGATCCCGAATTGTAGTGGATATGGCCTTTTGCATGGCGAAGGCAGGTAATGAAGGTACTTCGGGTGGAAAGTAGTCATTAGATGTTCCCTCGCCGCGGATAGCGGCAATTGGAAGAATCAATTCACCTACAGGAATTTTTTTCTTGATCCCCCCGGTCTTACCCAAGAATAGAACGGCTTTTGGTGCAATTGCTGATAATAGATCCATAATGGTTGCGGCCATTGGACTTCCCATTCCGAAATTGATAATGGTGATACCTCCGGCAGTGACGGATTGCATCGGTTTGTCTTCCCCGTAAATAGGAGCATTATCATGCATTTCAGAAAACAGGTGGATATATTTTGAAAAGTTCGTTAAAAGGATATACTCCCCAAACTCTTCCAAAGGCCTTCCCGTATAACGGGGAAGCCAGTTGTTCACGATTTCTTCTTTGGTTTTTAAACCTGGTGTGATCGGACTATTTACGGTATTCTTTGCACTTCTCTTTGTTGTCATAGTCATTAAATTTAATTTCTTGAATCTCTTATCTTCCTGTCAACATTCCGTTATGGCTATGTTATTATTGTAATATAAGATTTTTAATTCTTTTCTAAAAAAAAATCCCGTTCAGCGAACGGGATTTTTTTAAGCGACTTTAAGCTTTTTTAAATCGGACTTTTCGAATTTTTTCTTCGCATAGTCCAAGGTAATTTCTAATGCTTTCTGTCCCGTTTGTTCTTTTGTTGACGGAATCTCAAACATGGCATCCAGCATAATGGCTTCGCATATGCTGCGGAGGCCACGGGCTCCAAGTTTAAATTCGTCAGCTTTATCAACAATAAACGTATATACGTCAGGATCAAATTTTAGTTCGATACCTTCGTATTCAAACAACTTCTTATATTGTTTTACCAATGCATTTTTTGGTTCAGTCAAAATGCTCAGTAAAGTTTCCTTATCCAATGGATTTAAGTAAGTCAATACAGGAAGACGGCCAATTAACTCTGGAATTAAGCCAAAGTTTTTTAAGTCTTGAGGAGTAATATACTTGTATAGATTATTCAAGTCAATTTCCTCTTCGTCTTCGTTCATTTTATAACCTACTGTTTGCGTGCGCAGACGGTTTGCAATTTTCTTTTGAATACCGTCGAATGCACCACCACAGATAAATAGAATATTACTTGTATTGACTGCGATCATTTTTTGATCCGGGTGTTTACGGCCGCCTTGAGGTGGAACGTTTACAACCGTACCTTCTAAAATCTTCAATAAAGCTTGCTGCACACCTTCACCCGATACATCTCTTGTAATAGACGGATTGTCGCTTTTACGTGCGATTTTATCAATCTCATCGATATAGATAATACCGCGTTCTGCAGAGGCTACATCATAATCTGCTGCTTGCAATAAACGTGTTAATATACTTTCTACGTCTTCCCCTACATACCCTGCTTCTGTCAATACAGTTGCATCCACAATACAGAAGGGGACGTTGAGTATCTTGGCAACAGTTTTTGCAAGCAAGGTTTTACCTGTACCGGTTTCACCAACGATAATCAAATTGGATTTTTCGATTTCAATCTCGTCTTTATCCACTTTCTGATTTAAACGTTTATAGTGATTATAAACTGCTACTGAAATTACTTTTTTAGCATCATCCTGACCGATTACATATTGATCCAGGTGAGTTTTAATCTCCAAAGGACGGATCAACTTTAAAGCAGTCTGTAAAGTTTTACTTTTTCGTTGTTTTAATTCTTCTGCCAAGATTTCGCCTGCCTGCTGGATACATCTGTCACAGATGTGTGCTCCGTTGCCTGCAATAAGCATCTGGGCTTCATTTTTGCTTATGCCACAAAACGAACAGTGAATGTCTCTATCGTTATTCTTTGCCATTGTTATTTAATAATCTCCTTCTTAGGAAGTAAAATCTCGTCAATCATACCGAATTCTTTGGCTTCATTGGCTCTCATCCAGTAATCGCGATCTGAAGATTTTTCTACCCATTCGTAAGTTTGTCCAGAATGATCTGAAATAATGGTGTATAATTCTTCTTTCAATTTCATCATCTCACGTAAGTTGATTTCCATATCGGCAGCAACTCCTTGTGCACCACCGGAAGGTTGGTGAATCATGACGCGTGAGTGACGTAAGGCTGCACGTTTGCCTTTTGCACCAGCAACCAAAAGAACAGCTCCCATAGACGCAGCAATACCTGTACAGATCGTCGCTACATCTGGCGTGATATATTGCATAGTATCATAAATTCCTAGTCCAGCGTATACGCTTCCACCTGGTGAATTGATGTAGATTTGGATATCACGTTGTGCATCGGTAGATTGTAGGAACAAGAGCTGTGCCTGAATAATGTTGGCTACCTGATCATCAATACCGCTGCCTAAAAATATGATACGGTCCATCATCAAACGCGAAAACACATCCATTTGAGCAACGTTCAATTGACGTTCTTCAACGATGTAAGGTGTAAGGTTTGTCGGAATGCTTGTCTCTGTACGAGCAATGAAGCTATCAACATGTTGGCTTCCAATACGGTGATGCTTTACTGCATATTTTCTGAATTCGTTTTTATCTATATTCATCTTTTTATTTTTTCTATTCTGTAGGACTAATATAAAACTATATTTTAAAAATCAAATAAATTGAAAAGATGTTTTACATCTACTTTACATTTTTTCGGTGATCTCCTTTCAAGACCTGGGGGACACTGTATCTCCGGATTAATTCTTTATCTATTTCATGCATAGCTCCTTAGTCAATTTCGTTGTAGTTGGGGAGGTCTTCTAAAAATTCGTAAGACGCGTTGATAAAATCAATTTTACAATAGTAATGATTCATGCCATTGCTCACTAATAGGTATGGTATACGATGAACCGTATTATAATTTGCAATTTGCTCAAATACCTGTTGGGTGATTTTTATATGTGGCGCTTTAAACTCGGCTAACACGACCTTATGCCCGCTACTGTTGTAAATCAATAAATCACTTCGTTTCTGAAGGTTATTTAATTTCAATCCGCCTTCAATATGCATCAGTGATTTGGGGTAATTTTTCATGAGCGACAAATAATTGATCCAATGTTGTCTAACCCATTCCTCCGGTGTTAATACCAAGTCCTTTTTTCTGAGCTCATCAAAGATGTAAATCGAATTGTTCTTCTTGGATATTTTAGCTTTAAATGGCGGTAAGTTCAGTGGAGTCGGTGAAAACATACACAAATATACTAAAATATTAGCAAAAGAAATAAATTCGTCAAGTCCGAAGGATGGTGTTTTTTTGACTAGTCTGATTTTTTAGGCCGGGGGAAACCCGAGGTCTGTATTTATGATGCGATTACTTAACGAGATGGTGAAAGTTATGTTGCTAAATGTTCATGGCATTAAATCAATAGTTTAATGTAATCGCGATACATGAGTCAATTATAAAAGCGTAATTTTACGGAGTTACTCGGTTGAATTGCCATTAAAATCGTAATTTTGCTTCGCATAAAAAGCCCATGGTCGAACTCGAAAGACATTTTGATATGTGGTGACATGGGGGTATTTTAGCCTTCGCAGATGGCTTGGATACCGAAAACAAATCTGGGCAACTGATCTATTGCGGACGAATAAATAGACTATATATATGAACATAAATCCGATCTTATCCGATATTAAGAACAGGTCTTTTAAACCAGTGTATTTATTGCAAGGGGAGGAGAGTTATTTCATTGATACCATTGCCGACGCTTTGGAAGCAACCGTATTGAATGATGCGCAGAAAGGCTTTGATCAATCGATTTTTTACGGAAAAGATATCGATATCTCTACGATTGTCAATGCAGCAAAGAGGTATCCTATGCTAAGTGACTATCAGGTGATTATTATCAAGGAGGCACAGGAGCTAAAATGGAAATCGGATACGGAAGAACTGTTGACTAAATACCTGGAACATCTTACACCGACAACCATTCTTGTGTTTTGTTTTAAACATGGGAAATTTGACAAACGCAAAAAGATCTATAAGGTCTTTGAAAAAAAAGGACTAGTTGTTGATGCTGCCAAACTATACGACGATAAGGTGGGCCCTTGGATCGGAGCTTATGTGAAAGATGCCGGCTGGCGCATTCATCCGCAAGCGACGATGATGATTGCGGACTATCTCGGTAATGATCTGTCCAAAGTGTCCAATGAACTTGACAAGCTCATGCTTAATGTTCCAAAGAGTCAAGAGATCAGCATGGAAGATGTTGAACGAAATATTGGTATCTCCAAAGATTATAATGTTTTTGAATTAAATACTGCATTGGCTAAACGTAATGCCCTAAAAGCTTATCAGATCGTTGATTATTTTGTGGCCAACCCCAAAAATAATCCGCTGGTAATGGTCATTGGACAAATTGCCACCTACTTCACGAAGATTCTCAAATACCATTATCTGATCGACAAATCGGTCGCAGCAAAAGAATTGGGGGTACATCCTTTCTTTTTGAAAGAATACGAGCTTGCTGCAAGAAATTACAACCGGCGGAAAACTTTCGATGTGCTCAATGTATTGAAGGAGAGTGATTTAAAATCTAAAGGTGTCAATGTGCCGAGCAATTTCAATAGTGAAGAGATTTTAAAAGAAATGATCTATCGGATACTTAACTAATCCCATCCAACAGCAAGAACACCAGAAATGGTGTTTTTTTTTACACAAATTTAATAATTAAACACTTGTTTAAATTAAACGTTTGTTTAACTTTGTCGCGCATTTAGCGAGAACGTATTTTATAATCGCTATGAATATGCGATTGTATCTTTAAAAGATCGAGGTTTAAAATGGAATTTAACGAGAAACAGATTGATATTCTGCTTGCAGCAGAGCGTCTTTTTGCAACAAAAGGATTTGATGGGACTTCCGTTCGTGATATCGCCAATGAGGCGAATGTGAATGTTGCGATGATCAACTATTATTTTGGATCAAAGGACAAGCTACTGGATACGTTTTTTGAATGGCGTGTTCCTGATTTTATGATCAATGTGGATGAGTTGGCGCTTGTCGATAATGCGTTGGATAAAATTGACGCTATGGTGGATAAATCGTTTAAGTCCATGAACTCGCATCGTAAACTGTATCATATCATCACCATTGAAAGTTCGTTAAAACAACGCATGCTGATCTCGGAGGCTTTTCGCAAACTCAAGCTGCACAATCTTGAAGTGATATCGTCTGTTATCAATGCGGGGGTAGAACAGGGTGTATTCAAAGCGGGTTATGATCCCATCTTGATCCACTCCATGATGATGGGCGTATTTATGAATTTTCAGATGAATCATTGTTTTTTACAGGATCAGTTGCATATCGATAACGATGAGGACTATGCAAATTATATAGAAACAACTTTAACAGAATTTATACAGAAAACAATTAAAGCTTTATTGACATATGAAAAATAAGTTGGCCAATTTGAGTGCTTTATTGCTTTTAAGTCCTATGGGTCTGTTGGCGCAAGACAACAAACACATGACTTTGGAAGAGATAATTCACTTGGCCGCAAATCAAAGCGTGGAAGCAAAGTCTACCGATACGAAGATATTGGGGAGACAGCTCGAAGTCGAAACTGCCAAATCGAAACAGCTTCCTGATGCAAAATTGAGTGGACAATACATGGCTATGACTACTCCAAATGTGAATTTAAAGTTGGCTTTAGGTGAGGGGGGCTCTGCTCCGGATATTGCTGCAAACCAATTGTGGTTGGGACAGGCTTCGGTGAGTATG
The DNA here is from genome assembly GCF_007830445.1 of Sphingobacterium siyangense. Classification (GTDB taxonomy): domain Bacteria; phylum Bacteroidota; class Bacteroidia; order Sphingobacteriales; family Sphingobacteriaceae; genus Sphingobacterium; species Sphingobacterium siyangense. The sequence continues at coordinate 118,562 of NZ_VLKR01000002.1, forward strand.
CCAATCTATACAGGTGGACGTATTAAAGGTGGAATTAATATTGCAAAAGATGTATTAAAAGCCGAGGAATACAACGCTGTAGCAAGTAAAGAACAACTGGCTATACGTGCAGTGAATCTTTATTTAAGTCTTTATAAGGCTCAGCAAACCAACTTGTTGATTGCTGAAAACATCAAGCAGTCTGAGCAGCGTGTTTCGGATTTTAAAGCGATGCTTGACAATGGTTTGATCGCGCGTAACGACCTGTTAAAAGCAGAACTGCAGCTTTCAAATTATCAGGTTTCGCTTCAGGAAGCACAGAAAAATATCAAGGTGCTGAATTATCAATTGGCTAATTTTTTGAAAATTGATGCGGATACGCAGTTGGATCAGATCAATCTGGCTGAGGTGAACGGTGTTGATTTGGGTTTAAAAGCATCTTATGACGCTGCGAAAACCTCGCGTTCTGATGTGAAATCTTTGGAGTCACAACGGTTGGTTGCAGAGGACCAGTTGAAGGTAACAAAAGCATCTACATTGCCACAGGTTTCTGCAACGGCAGGTTATAATGCTTTTGGTTTGCAAAAAGTGGTTACCGTAACAAATGCGGCCATGGTAGGTGTAGGTGTATCCTACGACATCGGTTCACTTTATAAAAACAAAAGAGAAGTGAATGTTGCGAAAAATCATATCAGGGAAATTGATGAGCACATTGAATTATTAAACGATAAGGTGAAAGTGCAGGTTCAACAGGCCAATGAAAACTATATGCTGGCACAAAAGCAGGATGTGGTTTACCATCAGGCGGTGGATCAGGCAGTTGAAAATTATCGTATTACAAAAGATAAGTACGATAATGGTATTGCGGATACGGACGATTTGTTAACGGCCGACGTACAGCAACTTCAAAGCAAGATCAATCTTGCGATCAGCAAAGCAAATACCATTGAAAAATATTACGACCTGCTGTTAGCAAATGGGTCTTTAAACATTAAATAGCAATTAATCTAGACATGGAAAATACAGTAGAAAACGCACCTGAAAAGAAAGGTACAAATAAAAAATTCACAATTATTTTGGCTGCATTGGTCATCTTCGGAGGAGCCTATGGTGCTTATAAATATATGCACGGTCAGGCGCATGAAACGACAGACGATGCGCAGGTAGAGAAAAATATGAGTCCGATCATTCCACGTGTTGGTGGGTTTATCTCGAAAGTGTACGTAAAAGATAATGATTTGGTAAAAAAAGGGGATACGTTGTTCACCATTGAGAGCCAAGATTATCAGGTTCGTGTGGATGAAGCGCTAGCAGCCTTGGCAGCAGCTCAAAGTAGCTTTGATGTTTCAAAGGCAGATGTATCTGCATCTTCGGCGAATGTAGCCATCTCGGATGCAACGATCCAATCTAATTTGGGCAGCATCGATGCAGCACGTATTCGTGCTAAGCAAGCGAATAATGATTATATCCGCTACCAAAACTTATACAACAATCAGTCAATTACGAAACAACAGTATGAGCAGGCATTAACAGCGAAATTGGAAGCTGACAAGCAGGTTGAAATTTTGCAACAACAACGTAACGCCAGTGCTTCACAACGTAATGCAGTCGTGAGTAAGACTACAGTAGCTTCAAAGCAAACTTCTGTTGCTGAGGCAAATATAAAAAGAGCGAATGCGCAACTTGAAGCGGCTAAATTGAACCTTTCTTATACTGCAGTACTTGCTTCTGTGGATGGCCAGGTATCGAATATCAAGGTACAACCAGGGCAGATGGTCAATCCAGGTCAATCTTTGTTCTACATTGTAGATAATATTGAAACTTGGGTCGTTGCTAACTTTAAGGAGACGCAATTGGAAAAAATAAAACCTGGACAAAAAGTCGGTATTAAAGTGGATGCTTATCCTGCTATTGAGTTTGAAGGCGAGGTAAACTCTTTCTCTCCAGCCACTGGTTCACGTTTCTCTTTATTGCCTCCAGATAATGCAACGGGTAACTTTGTAAAGACTGTTCAGCGTTTACCCGTAAAGATCAAATTGACAAAAGACAATAAAGCAGAAAATGTGGCTTTGCTCAGACCGGGCATGAATGCTGACGTAGATGTGCATGTTAAATAACTATGGAAAATTTAAATCAACAAGATAGTCTGGTTGAATATGGTTTTCGTCGCGTTGTAATCACGATTACAGCGGTGCTTTGTGCGCTGTTGGAAATTGTGGATACAACGATTGTCAATGTGGCCCTGAACGATATGAAAGGTTCATTGGGGGCGACGCTGACGGATGTCGCATGGGTTATCACAGCTTATGCAATTGCCAATGTAATTGTGATTCCGATGACCAGCTGGTTGTCCCAACAGTTTGGGCGTAGAAATTACTTTGCGGCTTCTATTATCATATTCACAGTATCTTCATTTTTGTGCGGTAATGCAACCAATATGTGGGAGCTTGTTGCATTTCGCTTTATACAAGGGATGGGTGGGGGAGCCTTACTGGTTACAGCCCAGACTATTATCACGGAAAGTTATCCCAAAGAAAAACGTAGTATGGCCCAAGCTATCTACGGGATGGGCGTCATTGTTGGTCCTACATTAGGGCCGCCGTTGGGTGGGTACATCATCGATAACTTCTCTTGGCCTTATATCTTTTATATCAATGTGCCGCTTGGCATTATTGCGACCTTGTTGACCTTATCTTTTGTACGCAGTCCTAAATACAGTCAAAAGCAGTCTGCTAGGGAAGTGGATTGGTTCGGTATGATATTTTTGATCATGTTTATTGGTTCACTTCAGTTTGTATTGGAACATGGACAACAGGATGACTGGTTTGACGATCCTTTGATTTTAGGCTTATCGATTTTGTCTGTCTTTGGATTACTGTTTTTTATATGGCGGGAGTTGGTGTACGATAAACCGATTGTTAACCTGCGTGTATTGAAGGATAAGAATTTACAGGTGGGTGTGGTGATGAGCTTTATTCTTGGTTTTGGCTTGTTCGGATCGACCTTTATTATTCCAATCTATACGCAGTCGATATTGGGATGGACGGCAACAGATGCGGGTTTGCTCTTGTTACCGAGTTCGATTATGACCGGTATCATGATGCCTTTTATCGGTAAGATGATCCAAAATGGTGTTCCTCAGAAGTATATGGTTGCTTTAGGGCTATGTATCTTTTTTGGCTTTTGTTTTTGGATGTATAGCCTCATGACAAACGATACAGGTTCGGAGCATATGTTTTGGCCATTGATTCTCCGCGGAGTTGGCCTAGGATTGTTGTTTGTGCCTGTTATGACACTGTCTTTATCAACATTACATGGTAAGTCAATCGGTGAAGGAGCTGCTTTTACAGGGATGATGCGTCAATTGGGTGGTTCATTTGGAATTGCTTTGATTACGACATTTATCGCCCGTGATAGCCAAAAACACCGTGTTGATCTGGTAGCTAATTTAGATCCAAGTAAGTTTGATGTGCAACAACGGGTGCAGCAATTGCAGATGAGTTTTCAGGCGAAAGGTTTTTCACCTAATGAGGCTTTGGCCAAAGCGCATCAAATATTAGACTTGAGTGTGATGAAACAAGCAACAGTGCTATCTTACATGGATGTGTTCCTGTACCTCGGGGTTGTCTTTCTGATTTGTGTCCCTTTTGTATTGATGATCAAACAGGGGAAAACACAGATCGATATGTCCAGTGTACATTAATATTGGATTCGTCTGCTGCGCTGTTATCATAGTGCACCATCAGTGAAGAACAATTTATCGTTCAATCAGAAGTCCTCAAAAGTGTTTAACTTTTGAGGACTTTTTTTGTGCACGTTCTTTTGTGGTAGAAAATCACGTTGAGTTGGCATTTCTTTTTGAGTTGGCGTTTGTTATTGTAGGGGCGTTAGAAAGCATACATTTTTGTCCATTGAAAAACCTGATTTAAAATTGATTGTTTAATAATAAAGAGTTTGGAAGAATTGATCTTTTGGCATCAGAAAAGATGGTTCTTGTTGAATTGCGATTAAGGTAGATTTTTTGTCTTCAAAATAGCGACTGCATGTATACAGAAAAACTTAATTTTTTGGCGTTTATCATTCCCTTATTTTTAATCTTGATGGTGTTGGAATATTGGTATAGCCTCAAAAAACAGAAACGTTTTTATTCTTTTGATGAATCGATCTCAAATCTCAATGTTGGTATCGTCGAGCGTATGTGTGATATGTTTTCTGTTAGTTTATTTTACTTTTTTTTCGTTTGGGTGTATCAAAACTTTGCGATATTTCGCATTGAAGCGAATGTTTGGACCTGGGTTATACTTTTTCTATTTACAGATTTTCTCTGGTATTGGTATCATCGCTATAGCCATGAAATAAACTTGTTGTGGGCAGCTCATGTTGTACATCACCAAAGTGAAGATTATAACTTTACCGTAGCAGCCCGGATCACAATATTTCAAGCCGTTTTCCGTTCGTTATTTTGGGCTTTTATTCCCCTTTTGGGATTCCCTCCCTTTATGATGACCACTATTTTGTTGATTCATGGCGTATATCCATTTTTCTCCCATACGCAGACCGTAGGAAATTTGGGGATTTTGGAGCGTGTATTTGTAACGCCATCTCACCACCGGGTGCATCATAGCAGCAATGAAATCTATTTGGATAAAAATTATGGAGATATCCTGATTATTTGGGACAAGCTATTCGGAACATTTATCCCGGAACAAAAAGAAGAACCTTGTGTCTATGGACTCACAAAGCCCATTCATCGCTACACTTTTCTATGGCAGCATTTTCATTATTTATTTGAAATTGGTCTATCATTTAAGCGGGCCGAAGGATTTAAAAACAAAATGCGGACTATATTTGGTAGGCCTGACGATATACAGCCTGAAATTCGAGAAGAACTGGAAGAGCGCATATTCGCAGGAGCTAGGCCACAAGTTCATGCACAGGTATTAAGCCGCTATATCTTTTTTCAGTCCATGCTGACGATGCTCCTGCTTTTCTTTTTTTTGCTTTATGGTAATTATCAGCAACTCATACAACTCCTTATTGGCGGAGGATTTATTCTCTGTAGCGTCATTTGTATTGGGGGACTTCTAGAACATGAAGACTGGGTTTTTCCACTTGAGATGCTTCGGCTATTCTTATTACTACTGTATATCAGTCTAACTTTTTATTCACCATTGGGGCTTGTTTTGGTAGGATGTTTCGCTTTGATTCAATTGATTTTTTATAAAACATTAGCAGGTCACTATAAAAAAGTTTTGCGTCTTGAAAGATGTTGAAAATTGCATTCTGAAAAGCCATTCCCTCTGAATGATAGATGCGGTCAAATTTATGAAGTGTTACTGTCAATTATTGGCCTGCTGCTGTAATTAAGTCCGCAAATGATTGACAATAGGATCTGGCCATAATATCCCAGCTATATTGTTTTAGGGTATTTTGTTTAAATTGTAGGCTCAGGCTTTTATAATGGACTGGATTTGCTAAAATGGCTTGAAGTTGTTCAATCCATGCATTTTGGTTTTTGCTTGCCAGGAGCAGGCCATTGCAATTATGTGTCACGGCGCTTGTAATTCCTTCTAATTCGGCGGCCACAACAATGGTGCCTGCTGTAGAAGCCTCCAAACAGACGAGCCCAAAGCCTTCCATATCTCCGGGCACTTCAATATTGGGCATCAAGAAGGCCTGTGCGTTGGTCAAGAGGCTTTGTAGTTGTTCGAATGGCACTTTTCCAAGATGTTCAATTTTTTCGGGGTACGCTTTCAGTAATTTTCTGATCTCCCCCTGATCGGTCGGAAATCCGAGGAATAAGGTGATTAAATGATTTATCTTTTTGGGTATAAGCTGCAATAGGCGTTCTTTCCATGTAGGCTCGTGATCGAATGGACCTACCATCAGTAATTTGAAATCACCCTGGATAGCGGGAATGACATGTTTCATCAACCACGAGAAGCCCTTCCGTTTAACAGGGCGTCCCAAAGTGATAAAATAGGGCTTGCTTTGGCAGGCTGATTCATTGTTTGCAGTGGAGTGGTGTATCGGATCTACACCGTTGGGTATAACAATAATTTTGGATGGATCGATACCACGTAACTGGGCGGCGTCGGCGGTAGCTTGGCTAACCGCAATAAGCTGATCAAATGTATTAAACCGCGGTATGATCTTACGTTGAAAATAGCGAAAGGGAAATACAATATCCAGTCCGTGAAGCGTGGCAACTCGTTTTAAATGGGAATATCCTTTGTGAAAAGAGGCTAAAGACGCAATTAAACCATCATTAAAGTGAATAAGCTTGATGCCGGGGTTATCGTTAATTTTGGCTAGAATTCGGCGATTCAGCTGGAAGAAGAAAGCTAAAAGAGGTTCCCGGTTGTCATAGACTAAGGTGTGTACCTTCAAGTAAAGAGCCGCAGTATTGATCAGTTCAAAGCTTTGTTTTTCCATACCGCCAACACTTGGGGGATATTTGTGGCTGACAAATAGTATTTCTATTTCAGATGGATACATGTACTGGTTTCCTTTTGATGCATAGATAAAATATAAAACCCAACGCTACCCAGATGAGCTGTCGGCCGCGACGTAATAATGAAGCACTGAGCCAAATACTACCCCCAGTAATACCGATCATATGGAGTAGGAGCTTATTGGCGATTTCTTCAATACCCAGTTGCCCTGGAATAAAAGCACCGATGCTTTTCAGCACAATGACACTCATATCTACTATTAAACCATGTATTGGTTGTACTGCAACACCCAAAAATTTTAGAATATAATAGAATTCAAGGCTGCCAATAATCCAATGTAGTGCAAAAAGTAAGTAAGAATACCAAAAAACCTTATTTTGATGCCGATAAAAGTCTTTTACGTTCCAAAGTAGTGACTGAAAATGCGCTTTTGCTTTTCCAAAAAGTGTTGCTGTTGAAGCCTTGGTTTGCGAGGGACTTTTTGCAACCATTAACCAATAAAATATCAGGATCATCAAAAGGAACAAAAATAGACAGATAATATATATTACCGGGCCTGCGTAGCGTATAATTTCATTTTTTAAGGGAGAAAATACCAACCAAAGCATCGCAATCAAAAAGAGTGTCAATTGAGACAGTACGGCGGTAATACGGGATATTGCAACTGAATTCAATCCTTCTTTTAAGGGGATGTCATAACGGGTTATCAATTGTGCCTTTAATAAATCACCACCTATAATGCTTGTAGGGTTGAATAGTCCAACGGTTTCCCCGATTTGACGGATGGCAAAGAGTTCGATCAGATTGACCTTCTTTTTTGCGGAGCCCAAGCATATCCACCAAGCTAATGTGCCAACAAAATAGGCCGCGAAAGTCGTAAACAAAATAATTATAAAGCGATAACCAACGGAGGAGAGCTCTTTTTTCAAGGCATTTAAGTCGCTTTTCGCTAAAAAGACAGTTATGGACGCCAGAATCAAAAATAGAAAAATACCTTTGATGAGTTGGCTTGGGTTTGTTAGTTTGCCCATGCCAAATCGACTTCCTGTGTTTTGTCAATCAATAGTTCAATGTCATTAAAATAGCACCCAGATAGTCTATTCCAATCCAGTTGTCCGACATAGGATAGACCTTCATTGATGAGATTCTTTTTTAGGCTCACGTCAGAGAGAATTTTTTTGAGGTAGTAAACATATCCAGCTGCATTTTCAGGTTGACACTTAAATCCATTTTTCCCGTGCTGAATCAAGGAAGCCGAACCCCCACCATCGGCGATAACACAAGGAAGTCCGGATGCCAATGCTTCGACAACGACATTTCCGTACGTTTCTGAGACCGACGGAAAAACAAAGGCATCTGCCGAAGCATATAGAATTGCAAGCTCATCATGGCTTTTCTTTCCTAAGAAAATGGCATTAGGCATCTCTTGCATTGCAATTATTTTGGCTGTTCCTTCACCGACAACAATGAAATTATAGTTAAGATTCTGAGCTTGTATCTGTTGATAGATTTCGATAAGCGTTTTAATATTTTTTTCCCAGACGATACGACTGACAAAGAGGATTGTTGGTTTGTTATTCTTTGTGATAGTCTGCAGCTGAGATAGATTCTTTTTATTGGGGTTAAACAAGGCTGTGTCTATTCCTCTTTGCCACAGTTTTAATCCTTCTTGTTGTAATCCGATCTGCTGTAATTCGTTTAGAATAGATTTGGTGGGTACATAGACAATATCACATTTGTTATAAAAGTTATTCATTGCTTTTTTCATCCATTGTTCAGTTGGCTTGACCAAGGGGAGTATGTTTTTGAAATAATAGGCAATGTATGAAATGAAGTGTGTATGATATATCGTAAGGACAGGAATACCTTTTCGTTTGGCATAATTTAATGCAAAAAAGCCTAAAAGCGAAGGCGTTGCAATATGGATCATGTCGGGAGCAAATTTATCTAAGGCGAGCTCAAGTTTCTTTTTAATAAGCTGAGGAATAGCGAGACAATAATCGTCGTTGACCGGTATTTTGAACGTGGGTACCTTGTAAGAATGAAAATTGCGAAATTGCGTAGGGCCGCCACCATAAATAAAAAAATAGTTGAATTTCTGCTGGTCTATACGGTTTATTAGCTGAAACATTGTCCGTGATGCACCGTCAAAATCCTCGACGAGTATCTCTGTAAAGAAGGCTACCTTTCTCATGTTATTCTTATTAGGGGTTGTATAAAAATAGCTGAAAGCTGTAACTCCTATGCTATGCAGGTATTAACCTTTTGTCATTATAGTGTTTATAAATTATTAGTTTTTAATAATTTGTGCATAATTATTAAAAATAGAATTAATTGAATATGATAATAGAGCTAATGTTGGCGCAGTAGCTTTGGAGTGAACGAAATATTCAATCCATGCTATTAGATCTATTGTTCGAAAAAAAAATTAGACCTAAGGGTTTTCGAAAGATTGTCATCTTATTTATTTGTGCGTCTGCCGGTGTTATGCTGGGTTTTAAGTTGAAGCCAAAACAACAGCCAAAGCTCAGTAATGCTGTGTATGCAGCTATGCCGGAAGCGACTTACGGAAAGCTAAATTTGTTAACGTACAATATAGCTGGCCTTCCTGAATTGATTTCCAGTGCTGTAACCGAGCGGTCTTCCAGTATTACGTCGATCGGCAATCGGATCAATGGGTTTGATATTGTCAATGTGCAGGAAGATTTTAACTACAACAAGTTCCTCTACAGCGAAAATAAGCATAGCTACCGAACGGCAAATATGGGAGGGGTACCTTTTGGGGACGGACTGAGCACACTTTCAAAATATCCTATTGTTGAGTTTGAGCGGGTAGGCTGGACTGATTGCAATGGTGCAGATTGTCTGACTCCAAAAGGCTTTTCTTATGCTCGAATTCAATTGGCCAAAGACGTATTTATTGATGTTTATAATGTACATGCGACTGCTCAGGATGATCCGAATGCAACGATTGCCCGGCAGAAGAATATGAATCAGCTAAAGGCCTATATTAAAAAGTATTCGGCTGACAGACCACTTTTGATTATGGGCGACTTTAATGCACATTATGCTTATGAGCTGGATAACATCGGTTCTTTTCAGAAGGACTTAGGTTTGGTAGATGCATGGGTAAGTTTACGCAATAAAGGTAATATTCCTGGGCATCAAGTGAATTTTGAAGCGAAAACAGCATTGGAGTTGACAGAGGATTGCGAAGGTATTGATAAAATTTACTATCGCAATAACCATCATTTGCTATTTGAGGCAAAGAATTATCAGGTTCAAAAAAAGCTTTTTCAAAACGAAAAGGGACAGGATTTATCCGACCATTGTGCGGTGTCCTTACAATTAGGTTGGCGTGTTGTCAAGCCTTCGGTTCAATAAAGTAAAACTTTCTCAATTCTTTCATATCAATCGCGATTAGCACTGAACCCCTCAGTGCTTTTTTATTGCGCATCAAAAAAGCCCCATAAAATGAATTATGGAGCCTTTATTAAATTGGGATAAATTATCTTATTTATACATTTCTTCACGTTGTGCTTTCACCACATCGCTATTAATGTATTCATCGTAAGTCATCAATTTGTCGATGATACCTTTCGGCGTCAATTCGATGATTCTATTTGCAACAGTTTCAGTCAATTCGTGGTCACGGGATGTGAACAACATTGATCCTTTAAAATCAGACATTCCATTGTTCAATGCAGTGATAGATTCCAAATCCAAGTGGTTGGTTGGTTCATCAAAGATTAGGAAGTTGGCACCTTGAAGCATCATGCGAGAAAACATACAACGCATTTTTTCTCCCCCTGAAAGTACAGATACTTTCTTCATAACTTCTTCTCCAGAGAACAACATTTTCCCTAAAAATCCGCGTATAAATTGTTCGTCTGCCTCTGGGTTAGTTGTATAGTCTCTCAACCAATCGACCAAATTATCACTTTTTCCTTCGAAGAATGCGGCATTTTCAATCGGCATATCGGCAGGAGTGATGGTAACGCCCCATTTGAATTCGCCACTGAAATCGGTGTCTCTACCAGTTATAATATCATAAAATGCTGTGGTAACCAATGAATTTGGACCTAGAACAGCGATTTTATCGCCTTTATTAATCATAAAGGTAATATCCTTGAAGAATACCTCACCATTGACCGTTTTGCTTAATCCTTCGACTTGCAGCGTTTGATCTCCTGGTTCACGATTCATGGTATTGAACATGATGGCAGGATATTTACGGTTGGACGGTTTAATCTCGTCAATATTAATTTTATCCAATGCTTTCTTACGAGAAGTAGCTTGTTTGGATTTGGAAGCGTTGGCAGAGAAGCGACGGATAAATTCCTGAAGTTCTTTCACTTTATCTTCCATTTTCTTGTTTTGATCAGAACGTTGCTTTAACGCTAATTGAGAAGATTCGTACCAGAACGAGTAGTTACCCGTATAGATTGTCATCTTACCAAAATCAATATCCACCGTATGCGTACATACAGCATCCAAGAAGTGACGGTCGTGGGATACAACTAAGACGATTGCCTCGTAACTCGCTAAAAAATCCTCTAACCATGCGATGGTATTAATATCCAAATCATTGGTAGGCTCATCGAGAATCAAAATATCTGGTTTGCCAAATAATGCTTGCGCTAAGAGTACGCGGACTTTTTGGTTACCGTCAATTTCAGAAACTAACTTATAATGTAGTTCTTCTTTAATGCCCAAACTGCTCAATAAAGTTGCGGCATTAGATTCGGCATTCCATCCATCCATTTCAGCAAAAAGACTTTCCAGTTCGCCAGCACGTTCGCCGTCGGCATCAGAGAAATCCTCTTTCATGTAAATGGCATCTTTCTCTTTCATGATTTTGTAAAGCTCTTGGTTACCCATCATGACAGTTTCAAGAACAGTAAACTCATCGAAAGCATAGTGATCCTGACTTAAAACAGACATGCGTTCGCCTGGCGTGAATGCCACTGAACCTGTCGAAGGATCAACTTCCCCTGAGATAATTTTTAAGAAAGTAGATTTACCTGCTCCATTAGCGCCAATAATACCGTAACAGTTTCCAGGTGTGAATTTTAGATTGACATCTTCGAATAGTACACGTTTACCAAAACGAAGGGAGAGATTTGACACATTAATCATGCTGCAAAGATACGTTTTAATATTGTATTTTTAACTATTTACGGTGATCAGTTTCAGGAGAAATTGAAGAGAGTAATGTTGGGGAAATCAACTGTTTTTAGCTTCTTTGGCGAACCTGTATGCGCTGAAATTTCAATGGATGGAGAGGATCTTTGAAATGAAGCGTGAAATCCAGCAATGTGTGCAAATTATGAATTAATAAATTATAAATATTGTGCTGGTGATTTAAATTGGCTTCTTTTTTGTGGACAAGAGCTGAAATGAAATCAATTATGAAAAGAAATAGAATAACGGGTGTCGTTATACTTGCAGTTGCTTTTTTATTTAATATCCAAGGAGCCTCGGCTCAATTTGGAGGGCTATTGGATAAGGCAAGCAAAGCCGTTGCTTCCAAGGGAAGCAAGGTACTTGGGCTGGATAAACTTTTAAAAGAGCCCGAAGCGATTAGTACAAGTTTTGAAGATGTAAATAGGAAAGGGGAGCAAATGCCAGATTTTCAAAATACGGCTGTTTATAAACCTTTACAAAATTTGCAAAAGAATGGCAATGATGGTTACTTATTGGAGGCTGGACATTTTGAAATGACCAATAAGAGTTATTGCTTGAAAGCGGGTACTTTTGCGCCTTCGAAAGGTGATGGATATATGTATGCACCTACATTAGGCAAGAAGAGAGACGTGGTCATTGCAATTTTGAAAAGCGCTGAAAAGCATCCTGAAGTTGCACAATCAGATATACAGATGCTATTGTGGACGATCATTGCGAAGACAAAATTTATTGATTATTCGGGTCCGGTGAAAGAAACAGCTTTAAAATTGCTTACAGCTGAACAAATTTTACATTTGGAAGGTGGTGCACTCGGCGTTTTGCCATTTGACGTTGTCCAAAAGGCAAAAGACCAGATGCCACCGGCAGTACAGACAATCTTTGAAGCAGAAAATAATATTCGGCAGCTCGTTTCCTCAGGAAACTATTCGTACGCTGATTTTGAACAATATGCGATCTTAGCTGGTATGGCTGAGCCTCGTACGGACGTGCCAAGTGGTATTTGGACGCTTCATCCTGATGGTTATTATGTTCGTTATTATCCAAGTGGTTATGCGGTTACTAAAGTTCAGGTGTATGTCCCTCAAGAACTGATTACAAAGTTGAATGGTAAGAAGCTTGTATACGATGCAACAGATGATATTGCCTGTCCGGCAAATACGGGGTCGCAACGATTAGCACAAACGAATGAACCGATTCGTGATTAATATGTCGAGTCATTGAAAGTTTGATGGGAAGTGAAGGGGATATGGAAGGAAATTTAATGAATAAGGGAGATCTACTGATCTCCCTTATTCATTAAATTTCCTCTTTTGCCTCCTGTATAATATATAAACAATGACAATGATAGCGATGATTGCTAAAATAATGTAATGGGAACCTGAATGTTGGGTTTTATCCTCTGTCGTCTGCGCATATGTAAAATTTGCTACGAAAAGAAGCACCATGAAAATCCACTTCTTGCACATAATAAACGGTTTATTAACTATAGTAGCAAGCTAAGTATTTTTTGCAACAAAGTCAAATTAATTCGGTAAAAAATAAGTTAGATTTTTATGAAATTTTAAGTTATAATGTCTGTTTCTCACATTTGATTCGTTAGGTTCGAAAAATAAAAGGATAGGAGAGGAGCTTTACCACTGATAAAACACAGCTAATTCAGCTTTTTTACATTGGATATAGCTCCGGATATTGTTTAGGGAATTCGGTAAATGGTCCTAAAAATCGTATCTTGTGAACCTTTGTAAGCGTTTTTAGATATTCAAATCATGTCAAAACTTATCAATTTAACTGTCTTTAGAGAGTTCTTAAAATCCAGCTTTGCAGGCGGAATTATACTTTTTTCCTGTGTTATTCTGGCATTGATCGTAGCAAATACATCATTGTATGCCAGTGTAATGGAATTTCTGAACCGGGAAGTAGGCTTTGAGAGCGATCATATTCATTTAAAATATTCGTGGTTGTTGTGGCTCAACGATGGTTTGATGGCGATTTTCTTTTTACTGGTGGGCCTCGAGATAAAACGTGAAATTGTAGAGGGTGAACTCTCATCGCCAAGTAAAGCAATTCTGCCCATTTTGGCTGCGGTTGGTGGAGCACTTTTGCCTGCCATCATTTATTTTGCATTAAATCAGGGAACCGATACTGCAAACGGCTGGGGAATCCCTATGGCAACGGATATTGCATTTGCTTTAGCAGTTATCACGCTTCTGGGAAATAAGGTACCTGCCAGTCTTAAGATCTTTTTGGCTGCGCTAGCGATTGTTGACGACCTACTTGCCATATTGGTTATTGCGATCTTTTATAGCAATGGTATTCATGCGACCTATTTATTTATTGCTTTAGGTATATTTCTGTTTTTGATCGTGTTAAATAAATTGGGCGTTAAAGCGATATGGGCTTACCTGATTCCGGGACTATTTATTTGGTACTTTGTTCACCACTCGGGTATTCATGCAACAATAGCTGGCGTGCTGGTGGCCATGACGCTGCCGACAACACCGGATGCGGAAGAATCTCCCTTGGAAAAACTTGAGCATCTATTGACCAAACCTGTCAATTTCATTATCATTCCTTTGTTTGCATTTGCGAATACGCTTATTCCAATCCATGGGGAAATGATTGGTGGTTTGACTTCAAAATTGGGGATCGGTATTATCCTTGGCCTAATCGCTGGTAAATCAATTGGGATATTTTTGATCTGTTTTATTGCTAAAAAATTGAAGATTGCGCAATTACCGGAAGGGGCTGGCTGGAAACAGATTTTTGGTGTAGGTTTGTTGGGGGGAATCGGTTTCACGATGTCGATCTTCATCTCGATACTATCTTTTGATGATAGCATGCTGATTGAAGAAGCAAAGTTCGCGGTTCTGATCGCTTCTTTATGCGCTGGCTTGCTAGGCTATGTTGTTTTGAGCGCAGTGTCAGCCGCAAAGAAAACAGAGGTTATTGATTAGATTTTGAATAGATAGCAGTCGTATGCTTGGCTTACAGGAATATGTAGGACAGTTGTTTTTGGTCAAATTTATTTCTGATTCTCTCATGGATTAATCCTATCTGGACATCTATTTGAAAGCGGATAACGAGCTATAGGTATTAATTTTAGACTTTTATGAATTAGATTTAGTAATTTAGGGCACAACAATAAAAACAATACGTTGAGATTTGATGAATTTGGCTTTGTTCCAGCTTTGGAAGAAGGTTTAGAAAGTATGATGTTTGAGGAGGCTACGCCGATCCAAGAACAGACCATCCCGATTATTAAAGAGGGAAAAGATATGATTGCCTGTGCACAGACAGGTACAGGTAAAACAGCAGCTTATATGTTGCCGATCCTCGATGCAATAGCACGGAATTCAAGGGAATCTATCCTCGCTATTATCCTTGTTCCGACCCGGGAACTTGCTATGCAAATTGACCAGCAGATTATGGGCATGTCTTATTATACGGGTGCAACATCCATAGCCATTTATGGTGGTGGTGATGGTATGGGGTATGAACAGCAAAAACGGGCCATACGAGAGGGGGTAAATATTATTGTTGCTACGCCGGGAAGGTTGATAAGCCATCTTACCTCCATGAAGATTGATCTCTCTCATTTAAAGCACTTTGTTTTGGATGAAGCCGATAGTATGCTGGATATGGGATTTCAAGACGATATTTTACGTATTGTAAGTTATCTACCGAAGAAAAAGCAGATGCTTTTGTTTTCGGCGACGATGCCGATGAAGATCAGGTCTTTTGCCCGAAAAATTCTGCAAGAGCCTGTGGAAGTCAATATTGCCATTTCTAAACCTTCGGAAGGGATAGATCAACGTGTATATCTTGCCTATGATCAACAGAAAATGGAGCTTCTGAAGAATATACTGAAGGATCCCAACTATGTATCTGTTATTATTTTTGCATCCCAAAAAACTACAGTCAAACTTCTCGCTCAGGAATTACAGAAGCAGGGGATTGATGCGGAAGGTTTCCATTCGGATCTCGAGCAGTCGAAACGGGAAGATATCATGGCTAGATTCCGGTCTCGTCAGGTACGGGTACTGGTAGGGACAGATGTGATATCTCGCGGTATCGATGTGGTGGGGATCAGTTTGGTCGTTAATTACGATGTTCCACCGGATCCGGAAGACTACGTACACCGTATTGGACGTACTGCGCGGGCAGCAACTACAGGAACAGCCATTACCTTTGTCAATGAGAAAGACCAAAACCGTTTCGCTCAGATCGAGAATTTAATAGGTTATCCGATTGAACAACTTCCATTGCCAGAGGGGTTTGAAGCGGGACCTACTTATAATCCTGCCAAAAAGAATCCACAGCATAAGAAGAAGCGTTTCAATAGGAATAAAAATAAAAACTATCAGAAAGCTAAAAGAGCCTGATTTTAAAATACAAAGCCCCCATATGAGAAAAATATGGGGGCTTTGTATTTGAGTATATACTGTATTCAACTTTTATTCAACAGTCCATACGGCCAATTCATATCCGTCAGGATCCTGGAACTGGAATCTTTTTCCTCCGGGAAAGCTAAAAATATCTTTTAATATAGTCCCGCCAGCACGGATAACCTGATCACGCGTAGCCTGCAGATCGTCGGCATAGATAACGACGAGAATACTGCCATTTCTGGGGTCACCAAGTGTAAAACCACCATCAACATATTTTCCGCCAAAAGCCGTATATGCTGGTCCGTAATCCGTAAACTCCCAACCGAAACTCGTTGAGTAGAATGCTTTGGCACGTTCAAGGTCGCTTGATACAAACTCAAGGTATTGGATCTGCTGATTGACAAATTTGTTTTCTGTACTGCTATTGCTCATAACGGAACTATCTATTTAATGTATATATAATAAATTGCTTGACCGGTTGTGCCGGTTTTGGAATTAAAACCCGAACCGTTTCATAAATATAAGGCTTTGTTGAAAATGACACACATTTTTCTTTTCAACATGTTTTTTGGGGGCTACCTGTTTATCGGGGCTACCTGCTTGGCACAAGGAGGAAACAATATTCATTTCCCAATCTTCGTTAGACTGGGAAATGAATGGAGGTTGTTAAGCGCTCTTTTTACTACTGATCCAATACTGCAATAACACAGATGAAACAACCAAAAACAGTCCAACATAGAAGGATAGGTTTAATTCTCTTGCTTCATTAAGAAGTAAAAATGCAATCAAAATAGCATATACTGGCTCAAGATTTAAGCTTAAGTTCAATGTAAATGCTGATATCTTCTTTAAGATTTCTGTAAATGCGAGATAGACTCCCACAGTGCAACATAAAGATAGGATGATCAGATAGAAAATATCCAGGGCATCGGGAATGAAAGTGCTGATTGGATAGTGCTGAATGTAAAAAGGAAGTAGACATGCCAGCCCTATTGTTCCACCGATCATTTGATAATAGTTAATGCATATTGCGTTGTACTTTTTGGTCAATTTTTCATTGTGAACCGCATAGAGTGAGGCAAAAGCCGGAGAAATTATCCCTAAGACTATGCCAAGCTGGTGTGAGGTATCGAAGTGAAATATCAGTGCTATCCCACACAACGTAAGTCCACTCAACAGAAGTTCAGACAATCTGAATTTCGTTTTATTGATCATCGGTGCAAAAATAGCGGTGAAAAAACTTGCCATACAGTAGCAGATCACGCCGATGGAAATGTTTGAATATTTGATGCTAGCATAGAATAATAGCCAGGATGCTGTCAATAGTAGCCCATTTTTTGCAATATGTAGTTTCTCTTTGAACGTAAAATCGGTAGGTATTTTATACCATTTTAGAATAAAAAATAGGATAACGGCAGCTAAAAATACACGGTACCATGTGAGTATCCCCTCGTTGAGTGAAATCGCTTTTCCAAATACGCCAGATAGTCCCAGGCACAGCACAGCAAGGTGCAGCATGAAATATGAATGTTTCATAAGAAATTGTCTTCCGGTTCCGTCCATGAAGGACGAAAGGTGTTAAATAATAAAATTGATCGTAAATAAGAAGCACAGCAAATCGGTCCATTTCTGGTATTGGGCTTCAGTAATATAGAGAAAAAATATTACGCTATTGGAGGGGGAAGACAACTCGTTCTATTCATCATATTTGTATTTACCCGAAGATAGGAAATTTTGGGCGCAGCTGCAAAAAAGGAATGAAAAAGCCCCTAGAAAGTCTTTGGTTCTAGGGGCATATATTTAGTCAGTTGCCTTTATTTTGTGATTCTATGGCGTATTTGGCGGTAAAGTATCTGTTCCGCCACCCAGTGCACGATAAAGATCTATAGCTGCGTTGAGCTTTTCCCGTTTTACTGTAATACGTTCCAAATCATTTTGGAGCGCATTGTTTTGGGCAGTTATCACTTCCAAATAGTTTGCCATCCCACTTTTATAAAGTAAGGCTGCATCAGCGGTGGCTTTGGCGAGGGCATTTGATTTGGCGTGGATAAGTTGCAGGCGCTGTTCCGTATGTTTGATTTTTGCCAAGGCATCAGAAACTTCTGAAACTGCAACCATAACCGACTGTTTAAACTTCAATGCTATCTTTTCGCGTTCGATGACTGATATCTCATAGTTTGTTTTTAAAGCACCTTTCTGGAAAATTGGCTGTGCAATATTCCCCGCTATTGTTTTCACAATCGAACCCGGTAGATCAAACCATTTGTTAAATTGAATGGAGTTTGTACCAATGGATGGTGTCAAGCTTAGGGAAGGGTACATCGCCGCTTTGGCGAGTCCCATTCTGCTTGTGGCAGCCACAACCGCGTATTCAGCTGCTCTGACATCTGGTCTGCGGCTCAAGAGTTCGGCCGGCACCCCTGTAGCAAGTCCGTCTCCAACAATCGTATCATCTAAACTTGCTGTACGTTGAATGCCCTGAGGGAAACTTCCGCAAAGAATGCTCAGTGCATTTTCTTCTACAGCCATGTTTTGATGGGCTAGGGGAATCAACAATTCAGCAGTTTTCTTCTGAGCTTCGGCTTGCTCCACGGCAAGCGAACTGACCAGTGATGAGTTGTATTGCAAACGTATCATATTCAGTGTGCTGTCGCTCAATTGAACATTTCTTTGTGCAATCTTAAGCTGCTCATCCAAAGCAATCAGATTATAATAGGACTGGATGACCTGTACAATAACCCGGGTTTTCAGAGCCGATAAATTTTCCTTTTGGCCAAAAAAATTGGCCATAGATTCCTCTTTTTGCATTTTTACCTTTCCCCAGATATCGGCTTCCCAAGACAATCTGAGCGTGGCACTATAATCGTCCATATAAGGTGTCCCGATAAATTGGTCACTCAGCGAGCCATTCAAGGAGTTGCTCGATAACCAGGTTCTATTCGCTCCAACGCTTAAATCAGCTGTTGGCAGTAACCCTTTCTTAGACTGCTTGTACGCGAGTTCCAATTGTTGCATGTTGAGGAGTGCAACATTGACGTCTGTATTGTTGGATAATGCCTTCTCAATGAGTGAGGTCAACAAGGGATCCTGTACAAAGTTACGCCAGGATAGTTGTAGCGTATCAGATGTTACGACAACCTCGCTGTTTTTGAAATTTTCGGGCATTGCTATCTCCTGACGTGTGTATTTTTTCCCCACGCTGCATGCGGACAACAACAGGGTAGTGCTTGCAAAAATTGTTATATAGTGATGAAATCTTTTCATTTTAATCGTTTGTATTGTGTACTGTATTGTCCGTAAGCTTTTTACCCGAAACTTTTTCTTGCAAATATTGGAACACCAGGTACAGTAATGGTATAATAATTACCCCAAGGATAACACCGCTTAACATACCCATTGCTGCTCCGGTACTGATGGAATGGTTACCTGTAGCCGTTCCGCCGGTCGCAAACATCAAGGGGACCATACCCGCAATGAAAGCCAATGAAGTCATCAAGATTGGGCGTAGACGAGCTCTTGCGCCTTCTAAAGCCGAATCAATGAGTGAGGAGCCTGCTCTTCTCCGCTGTAAAGCAAATTCAACAATCAAAATGGCATTTTTTGCCAAAAGACCGATGAGCATGATCAAGCCGACCTGGACGTAGATATTGTTGTCCAATCCAATGGCACGTGTTCCTAGGAAAGAACCGATCATACCTGTTGGGATTGATAACAGGACGGCAAGGGGCAATAAATAACTTTCATACTGTGCTGATAGTAAGAAATATACAAATAGTAAGCTTAATGCTAGGATAAGCACAGTCTGATTGCCCGAAGACTTCTCTTCCAAGCTAAGTCCCGTCCATTCGTAGCTATAGTCTCCCGGTAATTTGGTCAATACATTTTTCTCCAATGTTTCCATGATCGCACCATTACTGATACCAGGTGTACTAACCACGTTTATCGTGAGTGAATTGTATAAATTATAACGAGTTACCGACTCAGGACCATAAACTTTACGAAGTGTAACCAAAGTGTTCACCGGAACCATTTGGCCAAGATTATTCTTGACAAATATTTCGTTGAAGGCTTCTTTATCGGTTCTATAGATGCCATCCGCTTTAACTGCTATCCGATAGAATTTACCGAAACGATTGAAATTCAATGATTGGTCACCCGCAAAGTAAGTTTGAACGGACGAAAGCATTTCACTGACATCTACGCCAAGTTGGGCAGCTTTGTCTTCATCTACTTCTAACTCCATCTGTGGATAATCTGCTCTGAACATGGTATAAGCAAACTGCACCCCGGGTTGTTTCATAATCTGCGCAATAACGGAGTCGGACATTGCTTTGAGCTCTACCGGCGATTTACCAGCCCTGTCCTGCAAAACGAGTTCCGCGCCATTCATCATACCATAACCATCAACAGGAGGGGAGCGGAAGGCCATAGCGTTACCTTCTTTGACACTGGATAATTTTTGCGAGATCACTTGGTGAATCTGATCGATATCGTTCATCTCACCACGTTTCTTTTTATCTTTCAGGCGTATAAATCCTGTTGCATAGGCTGCGCTGGAGTTGTTACCGATCATATTGAATCCAGTAATACTTGTATGGCTTTCAATAGAAGGGATATCGGCAAGTAGTTTTTCGATTTTTTCTACTGCTTTTGTGGTTCGATCAAGTCCCGTTCCTGGGGGCATTTCCAAACTGTATACAACAAAGTTATCATCCTCCATTGGTACAAAACTTTTGGAAGTGCTTGTCATGAGGTATCCGGCAACGCCAATTGTCGCTAGGATCAAAAGTGCCGAAATCCATTTTTTCTTTGCCAGGAATTTTAATGAACCAACGTATCGGTTGGTCATGTTTTCGAAGCCAGCATTAAACGCTTTGAAAAAACGTTGAGAAAATCCTGTTTTTGGGCTCAGCCCATCGTGATTTTCGGCGTGCGTATTTTTAAGCAATAATGCGCAGAGTGCTGGTGTTAAAGTCAAGGCATTGATCGCAGAGATCACAATGGCGATAACAAGGGTATAGGCAAACTGTTTATAAAACATGCCCGATGAACCTGTCATAAATCCAATGGGAATAAAAACTGCACACATAACCAAGGTAATGGAGATTACAGCTCCTGTGATTTCACTCATGGCACTATGGGTAGCCTGCTTGCCGGTTAAGTTGGAAGTCTCCATCTTTCCGTGTACTGCTTCGACAACGACAATTGCATCATCGACAACGATACCAATGGCGAGTACTAAGGCAAATAACGTCAATATATTGATGGTAAAGCCAAACACCAGCAGGAAGAAGAACGTACCTACGATAGCTACTGGTACTGCGATTGCTGGAATAATAGTCGACCGTATATCCTGTAGGAACAAAAATACAACGAGGAAAACCAATATGAAGGCTTCAATCAATGTCGAACGTACTTGTGCCGTACTTTCATCCAAGCGTTCTTTGGTACTGATCAATTTAAAAATCTTGATCCCAGGAGGGAAAGAGCGTTGCGCTATTTCAATCTGTTTGTCGATTCCGATTTCAATTTCATTGGCGTTGGAGCCTGATGTCTGGAATATACCAATGGTAACGGTATTGAGGCCATTATTTTGCGAATTACCACTATAACTAATTGAGCCAAACTCGATACGTGCCACATCCTTTAAGCGTACGATCTGAACGTTATTGTTTTTGACGATAATGTTTTCATACTGTTCAGGAAGGTTCTTTTTCCCTTTATAGCGTATGACATATTCCAGTGGTGCTTTTGATTCTTCCCCTAATTTTCCAGGTGCAGATTCCAAACTTTGTTTGGAAATTGCAGCAATGACTTCTTGTGGCACAAGTCCATAACTCGCCATTTTTTGCGGATTCAACCATACACGCATCGAATAGTCTTTGGAACCGAATACCATGGCCTGACCTACCCCAGGTACACGCTTGATCTGCGGGATCAAGTTGATGTTCACATAATTCTGTAAAAATAGTTCATCATATTTTTTATTATCTTCTGTATAGATATTAAATATCATGATCATACTATTTTGTTGCTTGGAGGTCGTTAATCCCATTCGGACAACTTCCTGTGGCAGGATAGGAGTAGCCTGTTGTACTCTGTTTTGCACATTTACGGCTGCCTGATCTGGATTTACACCTGCTTTAAAGACAATGCGTACAGAGAATGTACCGTCATTACTTGCAGTAGATGTAATGTACTCCATGTCCTCCACACCATTGATTTGCTCTTCAAGGGGTGTAACAACTGACCTCAATACTGTTTCGCTATTTCCTCCGGGATAGCTTCCGGTAACTTGAACCGTGGGCGGGGCGATATCCGGGAATCGCGTTTGAGGCAACCTAAAAAGACCGATGACCCCCAGTATGACAAATATGATAGATATAACAGTTGCCAAAACTGGCCTGTCAATAAATTTCTTTAACATTTTAGTTTAAATTTTATAAAGCTTTTAGTATCGTTTTTTTTTCAAAAGTGAATACTGAATGTATAGCCTTGTTGCCTTTCTTTGAGCAGTTCAGCTTTTGCTATACCTGCTATTCTTGTTACATGGTGGATTTTTTAGTCGGTTGAACTTGCATTCCATCATTAAGCATGTCAATTCTATTCATAACGATTTTTTCACCAGCTGTGAGTCCCGATTTTAGTAAATAGGCGTTAGCTGTATTACCTGCAATTTCAATCTGTTTCATGGAAATTTTATTTTTCTCACCAATAACATAAACGAAATAGCGGTCTTGAATATCCTTTACAGCGGCCATAGGTACCAACAATACGTTTTCATGCGCTTTTTTCAAGATTACTTTTGCTGAGCCACCCGAACGGAGAATTTTTTCGGGATTGATGAAACTTGCTTTAAGTGCCATGCTTCCTGTTGTTCTGTCGATGTTACCACTAGCTAACTCTACTTTCCCCGAATGGTTGTATGCTGTTCCATCAGCCAGTAATAGCGTTGCTTGTTGATTGGATGTTTTGTTATTATGATCTTTGATAAAGGCTATAAAATCGGCCTCACTCAATGAAAAATATACATTTACGGTATTGATTTCAGATAGCGTTGTTAAAGGTGTCGCATCTGCTGCGGTAATTAAATTTCCGATCCGATTAGGAATACGGCCGATATAACCACTCACTGGCGCATTGATCAACGTAAATTTGGCATTTATTTGAGATGAACCGAGTGCAGCTTGTGCTTGCGCTACCTGCGCTTTAGCTGCGGCATAATTGGCCTCTGCAGTTTTTAACTGTAATTCGGTATACACTTTACCCTCAACAAGTGGTTTGATTTTTTCAATCTCCAATTTCGCGTTTTGTTCTGCCGATAAAGCAGCTTGGTAAGCTGCCTTGCTGTTGTTTACTTGTTCGTTGTAGACATCAGCTTTTATTTTGAAAAGGGGTTGACCCTGGGATACATAGTCTCCTTCTTTGACATAAATCTGCTCGAGATACCCCGTTACCTGCGCTTTGACATCGACGTTGACGGTCCCCTCTAATGTACCAGGATATTTTTTTTCGGTCTCCGCGTGGGTAGGAGATAATTCGATAAAGTCAACAGTAACTGCCTGCTCTTGCGGTTGTTCTTGGTTGCCTCCACAGGACGATAATAATGCTGCTGCTGTAATAAGTGTAAGGAAAGGTTTTAAAGTCATCGTTCTTTGTGCCATTTTATCATTTTATAATGAAACAAAGAAAAGAATTCTTTTAAGCCATAAGGCAAAGAAATCTACCGAGACGTTACAATTGCTTACTGAAACGTATCAGTGATGATCTGAATTTTACGATATTAAATGATCCGATCCAATTGTGTTGGAGATATTGGTCTTACCGATTGACATCCCCTTCTTCATCGCGAAAAACTTACTTTACCTTTCTGACGAAAAAAGGAGTAAGCGGATCAGTTTTAATATTAATAGTCTAACCAATTTTTTAGCAGTTGAGCCTTTTCTCTGCTCACAAGGATTTCCACTTGATCGTTATTTTTAATTTCTATTTTTAGTTTTCCGTTGAAGTGGTTATGTAATCTTTTGATCGCATCTATATGCACAATGAATTGCCTGTTGGCGCGAAAAAATACTTTTGGATTTAATTGCTGTTCGAGTTCTTCCATTGTTTGAGGGACAATTTCGACAGTGCCACATTTGAGTTGCGCATGGGTAAGTTTAAATTCGGAGTAGAAGTATAATATCTCTTCAACAAGAACGGTTTTATAGCCGTCTTTGAATGGAATTAGAAAGCGTGAGCGAAAATCTTTCGGATAGATAAAATCCAATAAACCTTGAAGCGGTTGTTGGTGGATCTGGAGATCTTTTTGATAGTCAAGTTTTTGGATGGCGTTTTCCAGCTCTGTTTTTTCTACAGGCTTAAGCAAATAATCTATGCTATTGAATTTAAAGGCCCTCACAGCGTATTCGTCAAATGCTGTTGTAAATATGATTGGGCAATCTATTTTTATAGTCTCTAATATTTCAAAGCTTAAACCATCGGATAGACGAATATCCATCATCACGAGGTCGGGAAGTTCATTGCCATTGAACCAGTTGATGCTATCAGCGATATTATCCAGCACATCTAAAATAACGATGGATGGCTTTATTTCCTTCAAAAGTCGTTTTAAACGATCGGCATTGAGTTTTTCGTCCTCGATGATTAATACTTTGGTTATATTCATTATGCTTGCGCTAAAAGTGGGAGGATAACGTTAAATGTTTTGCCATCATTCTTTATTTGCAGTTTTAAGTTGGATAGCAAATCGTATCTCTTAATGATGTTTGAAATCCCGATTCCCGATGATTCGGATACATTCTCAATAGGGATTAATATATTTTCAACAACAAGTTGATTCTGGGAGTTGGTGTATACCTTTATTTTCAGCGGTTTTTTCTTATTTGTCTGATTATGCTTTAATGCATTTTCTACCAATAATTGTAAGGTAAGGGGAGGTAATTGGCAATTGCGTTTGGCGGGATTGACGTTTATTTCGAAGTTTACGCCATCGCCAAATCGGTTTTTGATGAGAAATATGTATGAATTTAGAAAGTTGAGTTCTTCGTCGAGTGAGATAATGTCCTTTTTGGAATTGACAAGAAGGTAGCGATATATTTTGGAGAAGTTTTCTGCATATTCATAGCCTAATTGTTGGTCTTCGAGGATGATTTCTGAGAGCACGCTCAGGTTATTAAAGACAAAATGGGGGTCGATCTGTAATTTTAACGATTGAAGTTCTGTTTCAAGAATGACCTGATCGAGCTTTGCCGCACGCATGGACTCATTTTTCCAGTTAGTGATCAAATGACTACCAATATTGATCCCCATTATCATGAGCGCAATCAATACACTGATTGTAATGTTTTGAATCATCCCCCTTTTTTCCTCCAAAGATGGGGCTATAGTAACATTTTGAGGTCCAAAATAATATTTTGAAATCAGGTACTCCAGCAGTAAATTGATAAAGAGTACTGCAAAAAGGTTGATGACGGTTTCAAGTAGAAGTCGCTCTGTCGGACTATCTTTCCAAGTTAAGAACTTATTAAGCTTGTCATGGACAATGATACTAAATTCGGAAATGATAAAGCTGTAAATGATCGTAAATGTCCATTCACCGAGTATTTCGAACATATTCCGTTTAAAATAGCCATCCCAGCAACTCGAGAAAGGATCAATAATATAGGCGACGAGATAAATAAGCAGAAAGGACAGAAAGGTAAATATCAGCCTTTTTTTATTTGTACTAATTAGAGTCTTATCGTTTTTATAGATCGCTATATCCTGCATTCTTTTAACTTATATGTATCGGTGAAATCTATGCAAATTTCGTAATTCCTTTTAGTATTGGACGACAAATTTCTGCTGAAGCGTATAAAGCCCCGACTGAAATATCAATTTGATGTACTCAGACGTATATTGACGAAGGCCGATAGATTATCTTGCCTTGGCATATCAGAATATAATTTTTTATGAAATTCGGATGTTCTGTTTTTTTTAATGGGTTGTAAATCTTGTTGTTATTGTTTTTTTTGTGATCTGTTGATATAACAGTGTAAAAGAATGACTCTGGTTAAGGGGCTCGTTTTTAGCTATAAACAGAAAGGCTTGACATCGTTTCGTCAAGCCTTTCTGTTTTACTGAAGTAACTATTTTTTCGATGTGTTATCGTGTAAATTATTTTGGCTCTTGATGCGTTGTTGGTGTATGGATAATATCGAAATAGATTGTTTTGTCATTCGCGTTTGGATAAACTCTATACGTGAATTCTTTCTTCGTTAATACAGTAATATCAACCACACGAGTAAACAATGTTTCACCAGCAGCATTTTTAGCAACAATTGTTCTCGTTTTACCATCTGCAGATACGGTCCAGTCGCCGTGCATTTTGGGAGAATTGTCAAGATTGAACATTGTAAATGTACCGTCAGATTTGAAATAAGCAAATCCTACAAAATTTGACACGTTAGCATCTGTTAACACTACACTTTCTCCTTTATTATTCTTTGCGTTTGTTGTTTCCCAGGGTGTACTGGCCAATATTTCGCTTGGTGTAAGCTGTGGCTCAACAACAGTTTCGTCATCTTTACTGCAGCTCATCGCTACTAATGTGCTTAAGGCGATACATACCGCTAATACAATTTTTTTTAAATCTCTCATTTTATAAAATTTATATGATGTCACAAAAATAATCGCATTGTTTCAGCTGCATTTGTCTCTTTTATTCCAAGGTTTGAAGGATTTATAAATTGAATGAGATCGCGTTGTACAAGAAGGTTAAACAAAAGAAAAAGCTTGCTTTTAATTTGCTTTGAAGTATGCTTTACATGGAAACAAATTAAAGGTGATGGAAGAATGCGCTTCGGATAAAAATAAAACAGGGGACCCGAAAGCCCCCCATCTACCAGATATGTATAATAAAATTAGAAAATTGCTTTTTTTACAGCATTAATTGTTGCTCCATCCACCACCTAATGAACGATACAGGTCAACAACTGCAGAAAGCTCCGCTTTTTTTACCTGAGCAAGTTCGAGCTCACTTTGCAAGATATTGCTTTGTGCTGTAATTACTTCCAAGTAAGTGGCCATTCCTGTTTCAAATAAAAGATTGGCGTGCTTCGTTGCTTCCTTTAGACGTGTCGTTCTATCCAAAGTAATCTTTTGTTTTTCTTTCAATTTTTGAATTGAAATTAAAGCATCGGAAACTTCTCCAGCTGCTGAGATTACTTTTTGCTTGAAGATCAGTACGTTCTTTTCTTGTTCGACACGTGCCAGTTCATATTGAGTTTTCAATTCCTTCCGCTGTAAAATTGGCTGCGTAATACTTCCTGTAATTGCCCCAAATAATGAAGCCGGTAAGTTGAACCAATTGCTTGCCTTGAATGCATTTACTCCTGCTTCGGCGCTAATAACCAAGGAAGGATACATGCGTGCCTTTGCGTATTGTTGATAAGCTTGTGAAGCTGTAATAGCCAGTTCAGCTTGTTTTACATCCGGACGATGACTTAACAAATCGGCTGGGACGCCAGTTGCTAATTCTTCGGGGAATTGAATATTCGACAATTTCTCCCCTATTTTAATTTCCTGCGGGAGTTTTCCGCTAAGAATCTGAATGGCATTTTCCTGAATACGGATCTGTTGTTCAAAGTCTGGGATCAAGGCAGCTGCAGACAATCGCTGCGCATCGACCTGTTCCAACGCAAGCAGCGTAATGTCACCAACTTCATATTGTTGCTGGACAATGCGTAAAGTTGTATCGCTCAATTGCAAGTTTTGTTTGGCGATATCACGCAATTGATAAAGCATCAGTAGTTGATAATAACCTTGTGCAACTTGTGCAATTAATTGGGTTTGAATTACTTTTTTCGCTTCTTCTGTCTGTAGATAGGAAGCTAAAGCAGCGATATTTTGGTTTTTGATTTTACCCCATATGTCGGCCTCCCAGGATAAACCTAAGGATGCCGTATAATCTTCCACATGGTGTTGGCCTAAAAACTGCCCCAGGCTCAATCCATTCATACTATTATTGGATGGGTTGGTACTATTTCCGCGGATCTGTAGTTGGGCCGTGGGAAGATAGTTTGCTTTTGCTTGTTTCAGGCTCAGTTGAGACGCTTCTATATTTTTTAGTGCCAGTTGCATATCTAAGTTATGTTGTATAGCACTATCGATCAAGGTTTGTAAGACTTGATCCTTAAAAAAATCACGCCATGGAATAGAACCTATGCTAGTTTCCTGCGGAGCTTTAGCCTGGTCGCGGTACTGTTCGGGTAAGTTGGGGGCAAGGTGTTGATTGCTGACCAACTTATCTGTTTTGCAAGACCATGCGACAAAGGATAAGATGAAAACCGTCAGTAATTTTGATTTACTATTCATATATTTAAATGCTGTCATGATATACTAATTGTTTGTATGCACGGGTATTTCCAACGAAACGGCATTGTTTTCATGTTGTTTTTGCTTTGGAGAACCTCCTATTTTCTCTTGGATAAATTGGAAGAAAATAAAGAGAATAGGGATAATAAAGAGTCCTAAAACTACTCCAGTGAACATCCCTCCCGCAGCGGCAATACTGATTGAGTGATTTCCTTGCGCTGATGGACCTACCGCTGTCATCATTGGAATCATACCAACGATAAAAGCTAAAGAAGTCATAATAATAGGTCTCAAACGTAATCTCGCTGCTTTAAGTGCGGCACTAGGAATTGATAGTCCCTGTTTACGCCCTTGGATGGCAAATTCTACGATCAGAATGGCATTTTTGGCCAATAATCCAATCAACATAACGAGTGCA
Organism: Sphingobacterium siyangense; assembly: GCF_007830445.1. Classification (GTDB taxonomy): domain Bacteria; phylum Bacteroidota; class Bacteroidia; order Sphingobacteriales; family Sphingobacteriaceae; genus Sphingobacterium; species Sphingobacterium siyangense. The sequence goes on from NZ_VLKR01000002.1 coordinate 147,346, forward strand.
ACTTGTACATAGATGTTGTTGGCAATATCAGTGAAGCTAATTGCTGCGAAGACCCCAAATATACCTGTAGGAATGGAGAGAATAACCGCCAATGGAATGATATAGCTTTCATATTGTGCCGCAAGCAGAAAATAAACGAATATCAGACAGAGAATAAAAATCAATGTGGATTGGCCTCCGGAGACAATTTCTTCTTTAGTCATACCTGAGAACTCATAAGTAAATCCGGTCGGCAATTGTTGTTTTGCAACTTCTTCAACCGCACGGATAGCATCTCCAGAACTATATCCTGGTTTTGGTATCGCATTTATTCCAATCGAATTAAATAAGTTGTAACGAGATGCAGTTTCCGGACCATATACACGTTCTAATTTGACTAATGTATTGATGGGAACCATGTCTCCCAATCTGTTTTTTACAAAAATACCGTCCATTGAAGTTGGTTCACTTCTATCCTTGGCATCAGCTTGAACCATCACACGATAATACTTTCCAAAACGATTAAAATCTGAGGCTTGGGCACTACCAAAATAGGCTTGCATAGTCTGTAAAATGCTTTTTGTGCTTACGCCAAGTTGTTCTGCTTTGATATCATCTACCTGGAGTTCATATTGTGGATAATCCGCTTTAAAGGTTGTGAAAGCCATCATAATTTCTGGACGTTTCATCAATTCGCCAATAAACTTTTGGCCTATGCCACTGAATTTTCCGAGTTGTCCACCGGTCCGGTCCTGCAGTACCATATCCAGACCATCCACGTTACTGAATCCTGGGACAGTAGGGAAGGTAAAGACAAAGAAATTTGCGCCTTTGATATTTGCCAATCGCTGATTGACATCGGCCATAATAGCATTGATGTCTTTTATCTTACCACGTTCTTCATGTGGTTTAAGGAGGATAAATGCAACACCTGCTGATGGACTTGTGGATTGTGTCAAAATATTGAAACCAGCAAGTACATTTAAAGTTTTGGTAAAATCAGCATGTTGAAGTTGCTTCTCTGCTTCGGCTAATGCTCCAGAGGTACGATCCAAAGAAGCACCTGCTGGCATAGATAAGGATACAGCAATGAATCCTTGATCCTCTGATGGGATGAATCCAGTAGGTGTTTTACGGATCATAAATACAGTCAAAAGTAGGGTAATTCCCAATCCTGCAAATGCAACCCACTTATAACGGATCAAGAAGCGTAAACTACCTAAATAATTCTTCGTCAACCGATCAAATCCGACATTGAATCCAGCGAAGAAACGCTCTTTGAAATTAAGTTTCTTGGCATCAGCATGACCATGATGCGTTGGTTTTAAGAAGAGCGCACATAACGCAGGGCTTAGTGTCAAGGCATTGATTGCTGAAATAACGATTGCAATCGCCAAGGTGAAAGCAAATTGTCTATAAAATACCCCGGTTGAACCTTCCATAAAGCCGATGGGAAGGAATACGGCAGACATCACCAATGTAATCGAGATGATGGCGCCTGTGATCTCACTCATGGCAGATGTCGTAGCAAGCTTAGGCGGGAGATTTTCATGCTCCATCTTGGCATGAACAGCCTCCACAACCACAATCGCGTCATCGACGACAATCCCAATGGCTAGTACCAGAGCAAACAAAGTCAGTAGGTTGATTGAAAAGCCGAAGAGCTGCATGAAGAAAAATGTTCCCACGATGGCTACCGGTACCGCAATCGCTGGTATCAATGTCGATCTAAAATCTTGAAGGAATAGAAAGACAACTAAAAATACCAGTATAAATGCTTCAACTAGTGTATGTTTTACTTGGTCAATGGATTGATCAAGTGCATCTTTTGTGTTGTATAAAACGAGATATTTGACACCTTTTGGAAAGCTTAAAGAGGCTTTCTCCATGAATTTTTGAATGGCAATCTGAATTTCATTTGCATTCGAACCTGCAAGCTGCATGACCCCAATATTCAATCCTGCTTTACCGTTGATGCGCGTATGACTCGCATAGGTATAAGATCCCAGTTCGACACGAGCGACGTCTTTGAGTTTTAATACAGAACCGTCTGTATTGGAGCGGATAATAATATTTTCGTAATCACTTGGCTGGTTGAGTTTACCTTTATATTTGATTACAAATTCAAAAGCTTCACGGCTGCTCTCTCCGAATTTACCCGGAGCAGCTTCGACGTTTTTATCTTGGATGGCGGCCATTACTTCCTCAGGCGTTAATTTATAGGTCGCCATTTGATTTGGATTGAGCCATACACGCATGGAGTAGTCTTTACTACCACCAAATGCCAATGCTTGTCCCACGCCGGGTATCCGCTTCAGTTCAGGAATGATATTGATCTGGGCGTAATTGGTAATAAAGGTCTGATCGTATTTACTCTGATCTTCCGTATAAAGATCCAATACCATGATCAAGCTGTTTTGCTGTTTTGCGGTGGTGATCCCGGCTTGTACAACCTCAGCTGGCAATTGGCTGGTTGCCTGAGCCACACGATTTTGGACGTTTACAGCAGCTTGGTCAGGGTCTGTACCAAGTTTAAAATATACCGTAATCATTAACGAACCGTCGTTGCTGGCGGTAGAGCTCATGTAGCTCATATTTTCAACACCGTTGATTGACTCTTCGAGTGAGGGGGCTACGGCACGAAGGACGGTTTCGGCATTTGCCCCAGGATATAATGCCGTTACTTGCACTGCGGGCGGTGCAATATCGGGAAACTGCTGCAATGGCAGTTTGAGGATACCAATCACCCCCAATATGACAAGTAATATGGAGATAACGGTAGCAAGTACAGGTCTTTCTATAAATTTCTTAAGCATGTGATTTTCTAATATTATAATGAATTGATGCTATCTCTTGATAAGGCTTGTGGTGTAATTTTCTGACCATCCTGAAGCAAGTCAATGCCTTTGTAGACAATTCGATCTCCCGCATTCAGTCCTTTACTTACCAGGTAGTTTGCACCACTTTTTCCAATGACAGTAATAGGCTGTTGAACAACTTTATTTTCTTTACCAACGGTATAAACGAAGATTTTATCCTGCATTTCAAGGGTAGCAAGCTGCGGTACCAATAATGCTTGTTCATACTTCTTCTGTAGTCTTACACGCCCCGTATTTCCATTGCGTAAAACTCCCTCCGGATTGTTGAACGTTGCACGAAGTGTAATCGCACCGGTATTTTTATCAAACTGCCCGTCCACCATATCTATTTTTCCTTTCTGATCATAAATTGTCTGATCCGAAAGAACTAGGCTGATCGGAGGGAGGTTGTGAAGCTTTTGTTGTAAGTTGCTCCCTTCTGTATTGTTTTTGAATGCGATAAAGTCATTTTCTCCCAGTGAGAAATAAACATGAAGATCTCTTACATTTGACAATGCGGTAAGTGGTTGTGCGTCTGTAGGACCAACCAAACTCCCTTGCTTGCGCTGTAATCTACCGATGTATCCTTCGGCTGAAGCCCGTATTAGCGTATATCCGACATTGATTTTTGCAGTTTCAACGGCCGATAGTGCCAATTGTACGTTTGCTTTAGCGGCATTACGTGCGCTAATAGCTGTTTTTAGCTGGAAGTCTGTCAGTACTTTGGTATTCACCAGCTTTGTTTTCTTTTCGACTTCTAACTCCGCATTTTCCAGACTAGCTTTTGCTGCCAGTAAATTTGCCTTCGCTTGGTTTAATTGTTCCTGATAGGGGCGGTCGTTGATCTTGAAAAGTGCTTGACCTTTAGTTACTTTGGCTCCTTCATCGACATAGATGTTTTCCAAAATTCCCTCTACCTGAGGTCTGATCTCAATATTGGCGGAAGCTTCAATAGTCGCTGGATATTCCTGGTAAACGGTCTCGTTACCGTTCTCGATGGTAACGACCGGGAGGTTAACTGGTGGTGGATCAATGGGTTTACTTGTTCCGGTTGAGCAACTGTATAGAAAGATTGCACTCAACACATATGCCGTCTTTACGATATTAATTCGTTTAACACTGTTAAGTGCTGGAACGTAAATCTTTTTAAGACTTGGTGATAAATTTGTTTTCATGTGATATTAAAAATTGAAGTTTTGGTGTATTTAACGGTGTTAGATTTTTTAACGTTGTATTTTTTGCTGTAAAAAAATTTAGTCAGTCAGGGAGCGTGTGATGCCGTAAATAGCATCCTTTAATACTTCTTGATTGGTATTTTCGCCATTACCTTGGTTTACCAGATTGATCGAAATCAATCCATGTATAATAGACCAGTAGGTGAAATACTTTCTACAGATCAATTCTTCGGATGGATTTTTCTCTTTCATGATTTCACGGATGACATCACTTATCAATTTCCCATGGGATTCTGCACATTTATACGTTTTTTCAAATCCACAACAGGCAGTTCCCACACCGAACATTAACTGATATAATTCCCGTTCTTCGAAGGCGAAATCCCAATAGCTAAACCACATTGCTTCCAATTGCTTCTCCAGATCGGTTTCAGTTGATTTGGCTTGCTTTACTTTTTTGGCAAGCAGGAGATAGCCTTGGTTGGCAAGTTCCATCAAAATGGCATCTTTATTGGCGAAATACTCGTATATCATGGGGGCAGTATATTCAATGATATCTGCAATTTTGCGCATACTCAGGGCTTGCCATCCTTCTTCTTTGACGATTTGGAGCGCAGCATCTAGAATATTGGTTCTATTTTCATCTTTGAGCCGTTGTATGCGTTCTTTACTACCCATGCTAATGTGTAAATAATTTAACAGTGTTAGGCAAAAGTGATACTTTTAATTTTATTTATTGACATCTAAAAGTCATTAAATAAAAAGGCCTTATTTTTTCGGTTTGGAAGAAGCGTTTTCAGGGCTTGCAGCAAGGGTTACAATCTGTTTTATGCGATTCTTTTCTTTCTCAGTTAGGGGAAGTGCCTGTTCGATGATAGGGAGAATTTCCGTACTTTTTTCCGATTGTAATAACAGGTCGATGAAACCAAGATAGGTGCGGATAAGGTCTGTTTTAATGCCGAAGAAAATGCGTGGATCTACAATATATAATTCCTGTACTAATGCTAACAATAGGTTTTTTCTTTTTTTATCCTCTTCCGAGTTGTTGTAGGCGGGTAGTAGGCCCTTTCTTTCAAGATCTGTTAATTTTACAGCGACAGCGTGCTCAAGTACATATTTTTTTTGCTTTCTATCGAGTAAATCACGTAATTCAGCAAGTAAATTTCGATAAATAACTTGTTTGGCTTTCCCCGAGAAAAGATTATCTTCTGTAGATAGGAGGATATCTTGTTGTTCGAAATGATCAAAGAAAGTAGATTCCACATAGACAGAGTGGTGGAAATTGATCGCGTTATTATTGAAACTGCTAAGTACTTTGGCAATTTCCTTTTTATCACTATTAAGAAAATAATAATAATATCGATCACCAATTTGCTGGTTCCAGCGAATGTAATTGATGGTGAAATGATAAGAAGTATCACGATCCGGGCTATAGCCTGTCCACGAAAGCTGGTCTGTCTCCTGGATTAAATGATCATAAACCAACAGCTTTCCATTGACGCGTATGGCGTAATCCCTTTCCTTATTCAAGTAAAGAAACCAACCGAATTCTTGTGCGAGGAAATTGTTAAAGTCATCGCTTTCAAAAACAGTAGCATTAAGTCCAAAAACGCCTTCAAAAGTAACTTGTGTTCCTGTATTTTTATGTCCTACCGGCGAGCTTTCACTGATATCGTATTGCTCTTTACTTTCGCGATCGATTTGAATTCGGTAGTTTGAGAAATATTCATCCTTCTGAAAAACAGTATTCCAAATTGCACGCGTTGCAAAAAGCGAGAAAGAAAATCGGCCCTTTCCCTTTTTTCCTCTTGTATAGGAGCTGCGTTTGAGGCTGTTCTTTTTTATAGAATCCAAAAAGTTTCCAAATGAGGAAGAAAGTGTCTCTAGGGGTATGCCTTCACCATTGTCCTGTATGCTTATACGATTAATGTAGCCTAATTCATTACTGTCTATGGAGAGTTCGATCTGTGTGGCTTTTGCATCAAATCCATTCCAGATATATTCAGCAATGGCATGTTTAGGGTCTTTGGGAAGTCCTGCAGATTCGATACTTTGGTTGGTTATTTTTGTGCTCCTCTTCATCGTAAAGGCGGTTTAGCTTAAAACTTGTAAAAAAGATGGAAATAATTTGGTCGATTAATTCCATTTCAATGTACACTATTTTTTAGATCTCTTGATTAAAAATGTGAAAAAATAAGCAAGTCCAAATAGATAATAGGATCGAAAAGAAGACAAATAAAATTGAAACTACTTCGATTCTCAGGTTCAATTGAGCGTTTGCCGCCAATATATTCATAAAAAGGAATTGGAAAGCCCAATCTGTCATTTCCATCGGATGGACTATCGCATTTAGCGAAGAGAATGGTGGCCGCAACTGTCATTACACTAAAAATTACCCAAGTTTTCTTTGGGGAATTTGAAACTATCTTCATGGTTACTGGGCTTTAAGTAGTTTAAAATTACATAATATCATGTGGAGATGTATACTTTTCATTCGTATACATATGGCCATTGACGGCTAAAGTTGATGTGTTGATATAGAAGTTGCTTTTTTGGTAGAAAATATACCTAAATTTAGTCTATGCTTATAGAAACTTTAAAAAACCTTTTCCGACGGGACTTAAACAGGCTGCGTGATGAAATTTCTTTGTACAAACAGGAAGGAAATATATGGCTTATTGAACGTGATATTTCCAATTCAGCTGGCAACTTATGTTTACACCTGATCGGAAATCTTCAAACATATATTGGTACTGAAATAGGCAAGACTGGGTATATCAGAGATCGAGCGGCTGAGTTTTCGTTAAAAGACATTCCTCGAACACGATTATTAGATCAGATAGATGATACGATTGATGTGGTTACACGTTCTCTGGATCTGTTGTCGGAGGAGAACCTTCTTGAGATATATCCCATACTCGTGTTTGAGGAAAAAACAACAACGCAGTATTTGCTTGTTCATCTGACCACCCATCTAACTTATCACCTTGGCCAAATAAACTATCACCGGCGACTGCTGGATCAACCTGAGGTATAGTTAATGTATTGGTAAACCTATTCTTGTTCTACAACATAGGAAACAAATTTATAGTATGGACATAAGAAAAGCGGTATTATCTGATGCTCCGGATCTCGCAACCTTGACCGAACAGCTGGGTTATCCAGCCGATATTGAAGGAACGAAAACTATTTTGGAGGATCTGTTGCGGAAGCAGGAGTATGCTGTATTTGTGGGGATTATTGACAATAAAACAGTTGGCTGGATTCAACTTCATCAGGTCATCAGTATGGAGACTGGTGTTTATGTAGAAATCATTGGCTTGGTTGTCGATGAAGAATATCGAGGTCGGGGGCTAGGCCGATTATTATTGCATGCGGCATCCGATTGGTCTAGGTCCCTCGATTGCTACCGTTTGCGTGTAAGATGCAATATCATTCGGACCGAGAGCCATACGTTTTATCAAAATAGTGGTTTTATACTAAAAAAGGAGCAGAAAGTTTTTGATTCTTTGCTTTAAAAGGTGAACTTTAGCCCAATTAGATATCGAGACCATCAAACATTCTACCTGTATCGACTGTTGATTTCTCGAAGACCCGACTTAGATAAAATGAGAAGAATCTTTACATTAATTGCCTGTTGCTGTGTTTTTAATTCGCATGCACAACGTATGGACAGTATTACCACGGTGATCGCACCTGAATATGACCGAGTGGGTTTACTGCATCGATTTTGGCTTGGAGATAGTTACCGTAAATTATATAATACTCCTGTTAAGATGCGTGTGATGGATCTCGCTACAGAGCGGGGCGGGCTTCAGATTGTTAAGTTGGGTGGTGGCATGCAGACACAGTCACTTCGACTGGTAGATTCTATGGGTAGGGAGTGGGTTCTTAGGTCTATTCAGAAATACCCTGAACGTAGCCTACCGGAAAGCCTTCGAAAGACATTTGCAAAAGATATAGTACAAGATCAGATTTCGATACATCATCCATTTGGTGCATTGACCGTTCCGCCATTTAATAAAGCCTTAGGTATTCCTTCAGCTTCGCCAGAACTGGTTTTTGTAGGAGATGACCCTAGGTTCGGCGAGTATCGTGAGGTATTTAAAAATAGGGCCTACATGTTTGAGGCGCGCACCCCTTTTGAGGATCAAAAAACAGATAATAGCGCAAAAGTAATGCGTAAAGTGTTGGAAGACAACGATACGCAAATTGATCAGAAGCTCACACTACGTGCGCGGATGCTCGATTTTACGCTGGGGGACTGGGATCGTCATCAGGATAATTGGCGTTGGGATCCCGAAAAGGAAAAAGGTAAAAAGATCTATACTCCCGTCCCAAGGGATCGGGATAAGGTATATTATAAAACTTCGGGGGTATTTCCCACATTACTTTCCTATCAATGGCTGAAGGCTCATTTGCAACCCTTTAGTCCACATATTCGAAATGTGCCCCATTGGAATTTTAATGCGAGTACTTTTGATCATTTTTTTCTCACTCATCTTACAGAGGATGAATGGATTGACGAAATACAGTTTGTTCAGAAAACACTGACGGATTCGTTGATTCATCAAGCGATGTTAACGATGCCTGATACAATTGTGAAAATGAGTGCGAATGAATTGGAAACAAATATTCGTTCAAGAAGGGACGAGCTGATGGAAAGCGGACTGACCTATTATCGATTTCTTGCGCGTGTCGTTGAACTACCATTGTCCGCCAAATCTGAATTTGTGGATGTCGATTACAATAAGGATGGCTCGGTCACTGTCAATATCCACAACAAGAAAAAAGATGGTACCGAAGGACGAAAATTGCTAAAACGCACCTTTGTACCTGATCAGACCAAAGAAGTTCGTATATATGGCATATCGGGCACTGACGAATATAAGTTACATGGATCGGGCAAATCGCCCATAAAGATCCGGCTAATTGGGGGGGATGGACAGAATCTATATCGTACAACTGATAAATTTGCCAATGGTAGCAAAGTTTATATCTATGATGGTAAAAATCAGGTGCCGGGTGCTATGCAGGTTGATGATGCTATTCATCTGAAGTTGAGCAAAGACAGCGCTGTCCATAAGTTTGACTATGAAAATTTTATCTATGACCGTAAAGGGGTCGTTTTTAACCTAGATTATGGGGTTGATCGTGGACTTATTTTTGGACTGGGGTATATGATCGAGAATCAGGGGTTCAGAAAGAAGCCTTATGCCTATCGGCATCAGTTTCTAGGCAGTTATTTGACCGGTCGCGAATCATTTATGTTTGATTACAAAGGGAATTATAAAGATCTCATTGCAGGGCATGATCTTTATATTCATCTTTCGTCCCTTGGTCCCAAAAACCTGAGTAATTTCTTTGGATATGGAAACAATACTATTTTCGATAAATCGGATTCAAAGCGCATTTCGTATTACCGAAATCGATTTGATCTTGTGAGCGGTGACATTTTTCTGGAAAAGTACCTAGAACCTAAATTCAAGGTGTTCTATGGATCTTCTTCCGAATATTATACGAGTAAAGAATCGAATAATGTTGGACGTTATTTTGAGGAATTCCATCAAAAATATCCATCGGAACCTATCTATGGGAGTAATTTCTTCACTGGGCTTACTGGCGGGATAGATTATGATACACGTGATAATATGGCCAATCCTAAATCTGGAGTACACGTACATACCAGGCTGGGCTGGAATGCTGAAATTGGAGGGGAGGGCCGCAACTATACAAAATTGCAGCATTCCATGAGTTTTTATAAAACGGTTGCCGATAACTATATTACTTTCGCAAATCGTGTGGGATTTGATGCGGTATGGGGAGATCCCTATTTTTATCAGCATGCGCAAATTGGAGGGGAAATGAGCTTAAGAGGGTATAATTCCCGACGGTTCACTGGGAAAACAGCGCTTTATAATAATTTTGACATGCGATTAAAATTATTTAGCTACTCTTCTTATATCGTCCCAGGAACAGTCGGGGCAATTGGTTTTTATGATGTCGGAAGGGTATGGATGAGTCATGAAAATTCCAATGACTGGCATATGGGGTACGGCGGTGGAATTTATTTTATGCCTGGAGACCTGCTCACTATTCAGGGGGTAATTGGTTTTAGTAAAGAAGCAACATTGCCTTATCTTCGGGTTGGACTTTCTTTTTAAAGACCTAAAATGAAGCTTTTTAAGTGTGAAATGAAATGAAATCGGAGATCAAAAAAAAATTAGATAAGAATTTTTCGGAGCGTGGACTACGAAATAGCAGCATTGATTTGTCTGTGCTAAAACACTATAAGAGTTACGCAAAAACTTTTGCCGACATTCATAATGGTATAGCTGTACTGAGTGACCTGACAGCGAACTGGAGTTATACATATTTAGGGACAATTGCGGAGCGACTTCATCTTCCTGCAGATGAAAAGAAACTGGAAATAAACGGTATTTGGGAAGATTTTCTTCTCGAACGTGTTTACCCCGACGATTTGGCCATCAAGCATGCTTTGGAGCTTCAATTTCTTGACTTGGTCAAAAAAATGGATCTGGCGGAGCGATTTAATTATCAAGCAAACAGTGTCCTGCGGGTCGAGGGGAGAGAGGGGCAAATCATGCAGCTGTCCCATCAAATTTTTTACTTGGACACCCCGGGACCGGAATTTCCACAGTTGGCTTTATGCTGTTATACCCTATTACCAGAAACTGAAACATCAGTCAATCTCCGAAATTATATTCTCAATCAGGTAACGGGCGTGGTTCATCACCTGGATGGTTATGGCGCAAAAACTTCGATTAGCACACGCGAGAAAGAAATTTTAAGCTGTATCAAGGAGGGAATGATTAGCAAGCTAATTGCCGAAAAACTAGGTCTGAGTATAAATACAGTTAATCGGCATCGGCAAAATATACTCCAAAAGCTTCGTGTACGAAATTCATATGAAGCAGTGAGTGTGTTTAACAAGATGCAGCGGGATCATACTGACTAGATTTAAGACAACGCCCACCTGAGGCAGCCTTATAGATGGGCGTCGGTATTTTTAGTTTGAATTATTCTCTTTCAGCCATTTGCTTCGACGTTGGTCTGCAAGGTGTTTGATCGTAAAATAATCAAATTTGGCCTGAAAGCCATTGCCGTCTGGTGAAGCTGCCATTAGACCGACCATAACAGGGTGATTATCCTGTAGCCAGGCATTTCTCATCATAATATACTCCTTGTCATCAAAGGAATAGAAAAATTCTACAGCATCTAATCGACGTATCGCTTTGATCCAGATGTAGGAGATTTCCTTATCGATCGGAACAATGCTCCAATCACTTGTTTTATGCGTAACGACTGTACTTAAATTGTATTTTCCGTCAACAAATTCGATTCCTGCTTTTATATAGTTTTCATGATCAATGCGCAGCATAATACCTGCTTGATCGAACCGGGTTTGATAGTTCGCCGAGATCTTCGCCTTGACTTCAAACTCTCCCCCGCGTAGCGTATAGAAAAAGGGCGCGTCATCTACTGTAAATCCATAATGAGAGATACGCCAATAATCGCTTTTAGGCGTAACGAACATCGAAAGCGAATTGTCTTTGATGTTCCATTCTGTTGGTTCGTTAAACCAAAGCATCTTATCCAATTTTTGTGCGCTGGCCTGTATCGTAAGCAATGGAAATAATGAAGCTGCTAAAAATGTCTTTATAGTTTTCATGTTTTTGTTTTTGTGATGATATTCATTTTCAGCAAAGATATTTAAGCATAGCACAGGTTTTCAATACTGATAAATAACCATGATTTCAATAATTCATCCTATTGTAATTTATTTGCAATTTAATTGCATTTAACGTTTTTGCTACATAGTTGCAATAGTGAAAAATACTATCTTCGCTGAGTAGACTTTTAATCCATTGTAGTACCGAATTGGTATAGCTAACAGCATCGATTTCAATTTTAAACAATATAAGCAACAGTAGTATGGAATTTTGGGAACGTAATTTTATAGAGAAGCAAGAAATGTGGGGGGATGAAGCCGCAAAGTCTACAACGTTTGCAGTAGGCTTTTTTTGGAACACAACATCAAAAATATACTGATTCCTGGGTTCGGCTACGGTCGCAACGGTCGCCCTTTTTTGGAAAATGGAATAAAAATTACAGGCATTGAGATCTCGAAAACGGCAATAGAGCTCGCCCGGAAATCCTTTGGGGCAGATACGGTTATCCATCATGGTTCAGTTAATGAAATGCCTTTTGATCAGGATATATATGAGGGTATATTTTGTTACGGGCTTATTCATCTATTGGATGCTGAAGAACGTAATGCGTTAATCCAGCATTGTTTTGACCAATTGGCTGAAGGAGGTTATATGATTTTTACGTCCGTATCAAAGCAAGCAAGCATCTACGGAAAGGGGGAGGCCATAGGCACTGATCGATTTGCAATGTTTGGTGGAGTACATATGTTCTTTTACGATGTTGATTCCATTCATGCCGAATTCGACCCCTATGGATTAATGGAAATTAGGGAAGTGGAGGAAAATTTTCCATTCTACTTCATCATTTGTCAGAAAAGGATTAATATTTAATAATGTATATATGAAAGATGATAGAAGCTATGAGGTAATTATTGTTGGGGGAAGTTATGCGGGGCTTTCTGCAGCGATGGCATTGGGACGTTCCTTGCGGAATGTGTTGATTATCGATAGTGGGCTACCTTGTAATCGACAGACGCCGCACTCCCATAATTTCATCACGCATGATGGTGAAAAGCCGCTCAGTATAGCGAAAAAAGCAAGGGAAGAAGTTCTGAACTACCCGAGTGTCAAGTTCCAGAAAGGGCTTGCTGTGAGCGGCACGAAGACAGCTACAGGGTATGAAATAACCACCGAAAATGGGGACGTTTTTCAGGCTAAAAAGCTCATTTTTGCGACTGGTGTGGAAGATATTATGCCTAGTATACAAGGATTTTCAGCCTGTTGGGGAATTTCGGTTATCCATTGCCCATATTGTCACGGTTATGAGTTTCGAAAAGGAAAAACTGCTATTATGGCCAATGGTGAAAGAGCTCTTCACCTTGCAGGTTTGGTTCACAATCTCTCGTCCGACTTAACGCTATTGACTTCGGGTAAGGCTAGTTTTGATGTTAAGCAGAAAGCAAAACTGAAGTTACACGGTATTTCGATTATTGAAGAAGAAATAGGTAAAATCCAGCACAAGAATGGATGGGTTCAGCAGGTACAATTAAAAGACGGTCGTGAACTTGCCTTTGATGCTGTTTATGCTGCCATTCCTTTCAGGCAACATTCGGCTATTCCTGCCGCACTAGGTTGTGAAATAACGGAACAGGGACATATCAAAATAGATAATTTTCAAAAAACTTCACTTGCAGGAGTTTTTGCCTGTGGAGATAATTCTAGTATGATGCGTTCGGTGGCGAATGCTGTTGCGACAGGAAACCTAGCTGGAGCAATGGTTAATAAAGAACTTGTCGACGAGGTTTTTTAGTGGCCGCATTGATCGGTTTTCCGGCTGTGATCGCAATTTGTTAATTCATCAGGAAGTATATCACAAAAACTTCCTGATGCGTAAATGCTGTCTTTAAGCGTGTCACTAGTTCGATGCTTGTCTTAAAAGAAATTCAAATGGACCGTTCTTAAATTTTTTTGTCCAAATTTTGCTAAAATAATAGCTGCCGATAAAATAGGTCGATGATAGGAAGAGAATCATCCCTGGTGATAAGGTTGCTTGTTGGTCGATTACTTGATGAAACACCCCTTTGCTAGCCAAAAAAGAAAATAATAGGATGCCCAATGTTAAATGGGATATATAATGCGTTAATGTCATCTGGCCAGTTTTCGCGAGACAGTTGACAAATGTATTGGGAGTAATAAAGCGGCTAATGTACATGAAGCTGCTAATAAGTAGCAGGCTAAAACCTATTGTACTGATTAAAAATGGAAGTACCGGAGGAAGATAATCCGCGTTTAGAAAAGAGTAGGCTGCCATGCCAATGAGGTTTTGAGGAATACATTGTGCAACTTGTACTACCAGGTATAATACCAATCCTATGAAAAACAGTTTTTTTTGAACAATGGCGCTGGTCCAGTTCAGTTTACCCAGGTACATACCGATCATGAAATAAGACATCCACGGAAAAATGGAATTCCAGCCATTATATAAAGAGTTTCTGATAAACCCCTTTAGGCTCCAGTTGTCGGTATAAGTTAGTGTATCAAAATTCCATCCAGTTTCATAAGGAATTAAAATGAGCAAAAGATGAAAAACGATCGTGAAGAAAACTGCTCCATGTATGTAGTATTGTTTATCAACGAATAGCAAGAAGGAGGCGATAAACATGTAAAATCCATAAAAGTGAAGGATATCTGCAGGCCACCAAATAGATAATAATAATCCGAGAACAAATAGAAAACCTGCTTTCTTCTGCACAATAGCCTTTAGTTTAACTTGTTCTTGCGGAGAAGCGTAAATAGATTTTTCTGTTCGCAAAGTAAGTCCCATGCCTGATAGGACAACAAATATTGTACTCGAATTGCCACTAAAGAGCGTGAGAAACTGGCCTAGCCAACTGGTATGTTGTGGATCTCCAAGAACGAGATTAAAATTGACGATATACATCCCAAAGATTGCGTAAGCTCTCAGGATATCAAATCCTATAAATCTGATTTTTTCTGCCATGATAGTTGATTTTCAAAATGTACTGCAAATTTTGAAAGATGCACTGGTTTGGCATTTGACTTAAATCAAATAATTAGATTTTTGTGCGGACCCTGCTTAATGTTTCTAGGGAAATTCCCAGATAAGAAGCAATATAGGTAAGCGGTATATGGCGTATGAAATCTGGTTGCTCCTTAAGGAGTAGCTTATACCTTTCCATGGCGCTGAGGGTGTGAAATTCGAACAGACGTTTTTCTAACCACATTGTATAGTATTCTGTCATTAAAAGATCGAGTTGAATGAGTTGTGGATGATTTATTTTGAGATGCTGAAAGGCGTTTTTATCCATGCACGAGACAGTAACATCTGTAATTGCCTGAATAAACTCCCTGCTAGGCTGATTCGAAACATAACTGCTAAAGGCGACTGCGAGATCATGTTTAAAAAGTAGCTCAGTCGTTACTTCTTTTTTCTCATTCATATAGTATTTCCTCGTAATACCTTCCTCTATCCAAAAGCTAGACTTGCAGACCTCACCTTGATATAAAAGAAATTCGCCCTTTTTGTATTTTTTGGTTTTGGAAATGGCCTGTAATGCTGAGTTTGTTTCCGCATCAAAACCGTCAATTAAAGCATTGATTTTTTTTAGATGCTCATTCATTATAGCTGATTTGAGTGATCGAAAGTTGCTGACGTTACATTTGTTGAATCCGTTCGGTCCGACCCGCCGTTTCTCTTCCCCATTCTGCGATCGACTCGAGTAGTGGAACAAGTGTTTTCCCGAATTCTGTCAGTTCGTAATCTACTTTCAAAGGAGCTTTGTCGGTATGTACTGTACGCTTTACTAAACCATCAGCCTCAAGTTCCTTTAATTGTAAGCTTAATGTACGCTCTGTAATTAAGGCGCATTCTTTTCTCAGTTCATTATAGCGTTTTTTTTCAATTAAATGAATCAAAATCACTGCCTTCCACTTGCCGCCTATGTATTTCATAGTCAGGCTGGTACTGCATGGGTATTGTTTGTTGTCTATCAAATACATCTGTTACTATCAAGTTTGACCGTTATTGCAAATATATAACACTATATTTAAGTTTGCAACTATAAAAAATATAGTTAATTTAATCTTGTATGTTATGGCTTTTTTAGAAATTGCAAAGCAACGTTACACAACGAAAAAGTATAATTCAGAAGCGCTAATTCCGGAGGAGAAAATCGCTGAATTAAAGGAAATAATCCGATTGAGTCCATCTTCCATCAATAGCCAGCCATGGAAGTTTTTCTTTGTTTCTTCTGCGGACATGAAACAAAAACTCGCTGCCGCATCCTATTGGAACGCACAGAAGATAAATGAGGCAAGTCATCTGGTTGTGTTTAGTGCACTTACCGATGTAGATCGCTTTGAAGAGCAAATCGCAAACACGCTTCCAGAGGGATCGATTAATTACTATAAGCAATTTTTGCAGTCGAAAGGGGAGGTCCATGTTCAATCCTGGATGAAGCAACAAGTGTATCTTTCTTTGGGATTTTTCCTTGCAGCCTGTGCTGCAAATCATATTGACGCAACCCCAATGGAAGGAATTGAAAATTCCGTCTACGATGAAATACTGGAACTCGATGGCTATCAGACGCTGTTTGCAGTTGCTATTGGCTATCGACATGTGGAGGATGCAAATCAGCCTGCCATTACCGCAAAATCACGCTTGACAATTGCAGATATAATTGAAGAACTCTAGGTAAAAAAAGATGAAACCACTATCGGTTTCATCTTTTTTACATTAGTTTAAACTTATCTTTTTGCCCTGTTCGGGGAAAATATAATTTACTTTAAGTGGATTATTCTTGAGCAATTCGTTTTTAATGATTTCAGGGTTGTTACCAGTTGGTTTTCGGTGTGTGACCACTATGCTTAGCCCTTCCAAGTTTTTCAGTCCCGTTTTTTCTTTGAGCTTTAGCAGTTCTTCTAACAACAAACTGGGGGTTAGGTGACCAAAGAGTAAATTTTCCGGTTGATTATTTGGAAAGGAGACTTCAATCAATATACTGTTTAATTGTTTGTTTTTGATCAGTGGGGCAATGGTATTCCAGAGCTTATCTAGCTGATCGGATTTTTCCACCCGATCGGCACCGGTATCACCAAGGTAAAGGAGATAGTGGTTGTCGTAGTGGACGAGGGCAGCACTACTTTTATATGGATTTACATGGCTCAGCTCGTATGCCGTCAAAGATAATGTCGTATTTGGTACTTGCGTTTCCAGCCCCTCTTGTAAACTGTTGTAATGATACTTTCCTAGTATGGGTTTTTGGCCCTGGTCGCCAAAATTGATCCAGGTATCCGTGATAAAATAGTGATTTTGTAGAATTTGAAGGACCGGATCAATAGCAAAAATGTTCTTTTTGCTATCGGCAGGAGAATTAATAATAAGACCCGATAAATGATCGAGATGTCCATGGGAAATGAAATATCCCTTTATTTGGTTATGTAAAATTGTTTCGACCGAACCATTTAGACTTTTCAATGCAATGGCTTTTCTGATGCCTGTATTTATGGTTCCGGCATCGAGGCAAAGGAAGGCCGTGTCTTTTGGAGTTCCTACTAAATAAGCAGAAAGATTGTCTTCTTGTTCGCCACCATATATTCCCAGCGGGACAAGGTCAAAATGCTGTGCATGACAGGTCATGGTCACAAGAAATGTAAAAATGGAAAGCGCTAGTTTTTTCATGATTATTAAACTAAAAACCCATCCTTTATTATAGGATGGGTTCAAATTTACACTATTTTTTGTTTATTGGTTGAATCGGTAACGTACACCCAGCTGAATTCTCCAGCGTGAAGTTTCATCCACACTGTTCGAGAACGTGTTGGTTAAAGGAATCTGATTTGTTGCATCTAAATACGGGAATGAGAATGTTGGTTGTCCCTGAGCATTCGATCCTTTGTAATTTAAGATACCGTTTGCTTTGTTGGCAAATTGGGCAACTCCCCAGCTTTTGTTGATCATATTACCGAAATTAAATACATCAAAAGTAATCTGCAATTGATGTTTCTTTCCGCTGGTATTTAAAAACACATCTTGCGCGATACGAATATCCAGTGTTCCGATCATTTTTCCTACCAATGCGTTACGTTTCGCGTATTGGCCTCTGTGTGCATTCAGGTAATTGTCCTGATTAATGTAGCCGTTCAATTGAGACCATAGTTGATCAGCTGTCCGAGTGTCTTGCGCATTGTCGCCAACAAGAGCAATTTCAGCTTTACTATTCGGGATATAGATCAAGTCATTGCCCGACAAACCATCATTATTCAGGTCACCGCCATAGGTATAGGAATAACGAGGCCCATCCTGTAGTTGATAAAATAAGGAGAATGTCGTTCCTAAATGATCCAGGTATTCTTTACGGTAAGAGAAGTTGGCAATAAATCTATTTTTAACCAGATAAGTTGAATAAGAAAGATCGGCACTATTTGGATTGCCCGAAACATAACGATCACGCCACATTGACTGCGCAATAGATCCTCCATCGTTCACAGATCTTGAATCTGTATAGGTATAACCGATATTTGCAAAGAAACCACCTTTGAATTCTTTCGATAATGTTCCTGTAAGGGTGTAGCTATAGCCTTTTGATGTATTGGACATCACAATAGCGTCGGAAATGTTAGGATTTTCAGGAGTCGGTTGTGCGGCGCCATAGATACGTGGTGTTGTATAGCGCATACGGTTATCGGCACCAGCTAAAGCTTTTCCGTCCGTCGTATTTAGATTGACGTTACGGAAATAAACCGAATTGATATCTTTCGAATACATGGCTTCAAAAGTACCAATAACACCGCCCGGTAATTTTTGGTCAACGGCAAGGTTCGTTCTCCAAAGCTGCATAAATTTGAAGTTATTATCCGTTACCGCCAAGTTATAACTGGAGTTGTTGGCTGCAGTTTGGTGGTTCACGTTGCGATAAGCATCCACATCAGGTGTAAACGGTCTATTTGTTGGATTATTGATGGATTCAGAACCAAACATGACACCATTATTGCCGGCCTGATTAGAAATCCATACTAATGGCGGACGACCTGTAAAAATTCCCGATCCACCACGTACCTGCGTTTGATTTGTTCCATTGACATTCCAATTAAATCCAATTCGCGGCGACCAAAGAATTGCACTCTTTGGATATTTTGATACATCGATCTTTTCACCTTGATCAAAATTTAACTTGGTTACATTATCATTTTTCAGATCATTGGGAGATGATATGTTCGTCAAATCGGCTCTCAATCCAGCAGTCAATTTAAAATGCTCATTTACAGCATAGGCATCCTGTGCATATAGGCCAAACATACGTGCTGAAATCTCTGCATAAGGAAATGATCCATCAGGTAAAACAGAATACTGGATTTGGTATTTGGTTGCGTTAGAAACATTATTTTTTGCAGAGTTGTAGAAATCATCTAAACTGGCAAATGTATAGGCTCCATAATAGTTCGGGGCAAATCCATTGGTGGTTTTGTAGTTTTCAAAATTGGCTCCCAATGTAATCTCATGTTTTCCGGCATAAATATTAAAGTTGTTTGTAGCTTGAAATACCTTCGTCTTTAAACTATTAAATGCTGTAAATGGTTCGTAACCAAATGCTGTCATGCTACTACCGTCGGGGTTCATGATGTCTACCAAAGGAAATGGCTGACCACCTTTGGATTCCCTAAAATCGTTCATGACATTGTAACCTACGGTCAATGAATTTGAATATTTGCTACTGATACGTGTGCGTAATTCTAAATTCACATTGTCCATGTTGTTGTTTATACCGTAGCCTGCTGAGCTGAAAGGTAGGCCAAGGTTGGACGGTTGCCGATTATTTTTTGGCGCACCACTATTGGATGGTAGGATGTCGCGATAGGAACGAAAGTAGAAATATTTGGCGCTTAAAGTATTTTTTTGATCGATATTGTAATCTAATTTAACGGAAAATTTGTCACTGCGTGTATCTAAAGGATAATCTTGATAAGATCCAGGATTATAGCCGATCGATTTTAGGTAGTTGGCTAGATCATCAAGTTTCTCCGCAGATACGGTTGAAACATTCGGCCCCGTATTTCCTCCACGTGAAGCTATAAAATTTGTTCCTGGGTCTGTTCTTCGCTCAAGCTCACCGCTTGCAAAAAAGAATAGCTTGTTTTTGATAATTGGCCCCCCTACGGTAAAACCATAGCCTTTCAAGCTGAAGTTGTTGACAGGTGCTCTTAACCCGGCCGAATTGTATTTGTTGACTAAATTTTGATTTCTGAAATAATAATTTAATGAACCTTGTACTTCGTTTGTACCACTTCTTGTTACAGCATTAATTGCAGCGCCGGTAAAACCATTTTGTCTGACGTCATAAGGAGCGATGTTTACTGAAATCTCCTCAAAGGCGTCCATATTGATGGGTTGCGAGTTTGTTTGACTTCCGATAGTTCCCTGTAATCCAAAAGCATTATTGAATAGCGCTCCGTCGATCGTAAAGTTATTTGCAAGGTTGCTTCTCCCTGCAAACGAAGGATTACCGTATTGCATCGAAAATTGAGGCGTCAGTTTGACAAAATCTGTAAAGCTTCGATTGAGTGTAGGTAGATTTTGAATCGCTGTTCGGGAAATGTTTTGTGCTGCACCTGTTCGGCCGGAGTTGAAGACTTATCCCTGTCTCGTTCCTACAACGACAGCTTCATCCAGCACTTGCGATGCGGACTGCATCTGAATATCTAATGTTGAGCTTTGTCCCAAAGCTAGTTTCTCGATCTGTTTGATATTGGGTGAATGACCCAGATAAGTTACGGTGATTTGATAAGGGCCACCAATTCTCATATTGGGGAGATTGTAGCGACCGTCACTTCGCGATGAAGTAACGTACTTTGTCCCAGAAGGTAAATGTATGGCTTCAATTGTCGCCCCATTGATTGGCGAATTTCCCTCTCTGACGGTTCCATTCAGAGCAGAGGTGGTTTCATTTTGCGCATAGGTAAGTGATGTACCAATTGTGCTTAGCAAAATGCTGGTAATCAAATGTTTTCTCATTTGTTTTGTAGCTGTTTAAATGACTAGGTGATTTTTAAACCGCGATAAAGGTAGGAGAGTATTATTGATTTTGTGTTAAGTAAATATTATTTAAATATTTCCACAATCGCTGCTATATGAGGCCTTCATTTGGTAATTATATAGGTTATCGTTTAATGGTTGATGATAGGTTATTTCACTGGTTGATGGCTATTTTTTAATTTTAATTGTGCCATTGCGATAGAGGTTTAAGGCGGCCGTCAGAATACTTTCGATTGTGTCTATCGGAAGATCTTCCTGTGGATCAATAGGCAATGTTTTCATCCGAAGACGCTGACCTGCTTCCAGTTGTACCTGGTCCAAATGTTTACCTTCAACCATCAGTAGGTACGGAAATGTAGTCCGTTTGTCGGTCCAAAGGTAACAGAATGCTTTTTTTCTATAGCAAAAGCAAGGCATACCGTACTTTATGGTCTCACTCACATCCGTATCCTGTTGAAGGATAATATGTCTTAATGCTAAAAGACAGCTTTTATTTGGTTCTTTCTGGTTCAGATAGAAATGTTGGATCTCCTGCATATGAATGATGTGTTGCAAATAAAGATACAAGACTTATCCTTTTTTATATGATTTAGTTACAATTTTCTTTTGTTGTTTAGTATATTCTGACCTATTTTGTGTGATCGAATTATCGATTTGCTTATGACCATAAATTTTAGAAATATAGAGTATTTGAAGAGTGGAAATAAAGTGCAAAAAAAAGCCTATCGGTTACTGAGGGATTATCAGATTATTAACCGTCTTGAGGGCTACAGTCCGATTGTAGTTGGTACGATACCGATTCAGGTAGATATTGATGGGAGCGATATAGACATTATTCTGTGTGTAGATGATTTTGATGCTCTTGAAGAAAAGCTGTCTCTTAATTTTTCGCAGCATGCACATTTTCGGTTACAGCGGGCTACCGGTCATGTAATCGTGTGCAGCTTCTCGATTGAGGAACAGCTTTTTGAAATTTATGCGACGGATAAAGCAACTGAAATTCAGAATGGATATTTACATATGCTTAAAGAGCATGAAATCATTCAATTGAGGGGGGAAGAATTCGCTGAGCAGGTCAGACAGCTCAAAAGGAGCGGGGTAAAAACTGAGCCGGCATTTTGTCAGCTATTGGGAATTGAAGGCGATGCATATACAGAACTTCTAAAGTATAATCCAGCAGATAATTCGATAAACTATGAATGATTTTAATCTAAAATAGTATGAATCCCCTAATTGAACAATTTAAAAAATATGGCTATCTCAATGAAGCGCTTGAGAAAGCGGTAGAAAATAGAACTCGTTATTTTTTTAAGAAAAAGGGTGAGCATTTTTTGAGGGAAGGGCAGCATTTATCAAGCTATTTTGTTTTGCGTAAAGGACTGATTCGTGCTTATTTCTTAAAAAATGGACGTGAAATGAACAGTTGGTTTGGTGAAGAAAACCAGATTTTTGGATCGATTTTGCCCGTTTATACTGAAAAGCCCTCTTTTGAAAATATTCAGTTTTTGGAAGACTCCGAGATCTATGCAATTTCTGTGGACGATTTGAATGAATTGTATAGGATTTATCCTGAACTAAATCTTATAGGCCGAAAGATTGCTGAGGAGGTTTGTATTATTCTTGAAGAACGGATTATGTCCCTGCATACCGAATCTGCAGTAGAACGATATCAATCTCTCATCCGCCTACAGCCAAATTTGTTAAATAGAATTAATCTTGGCCATATTGCATCATATTTAGGAATTACACAGGAAACGCTTAGCCGGATACGGCGATAAGTACACGATTTTGATATAAGTCAAAAAATGCCCCTTATATAGCGATTATCTTTGCTTTAGAAATTTAAACTATTGAAAATGAATTGGATTGCATTGATTATTGCTGGCATTTTTGAAATTGGCTGGCCGCTCGGATTAAAAATGGCTCAACAGCCAGATTCAAATAAATTTGGTTGGATTCTATTAGCTATTGTCTCCATGAGCATTAGTGGCGGATTATTATTTTATGCTCAAAAAGCTATTCCTATAGGTACAGCATATGCCGTATGGACAGGTTTAGGGGCAGTGGGCACATTAATGGTCGGAATCTTTTTTTTCGGAGATTCGGCCAATGTATTTAGACTCCTGTCTGCAACATTGATCGTCGCAGGAATTATTGGCTTAAAGATTTTTTAAAAATACTGGAAATGTTATTTATCGCAGTCTACATAAAAAAATAGAATGTGCGCTCAATTTTCTTCAATTGGATTGTTAAAAATATATAAAATCTATTTTTTTTAGTCTAAACTCATTAGAAGAGAGTAGGTTGGGATGATTTTTGCTGCGCAATTAAATTATGAGGCAAGAACTAGCTGAAAAAATAGAATTGTATAGTAAAAGGTACGGCCTATTTATGCGACCGGAGTATATTAGCTTTGCTCGGGATACAACAAGGCTGTTGCTTCGCAACGAATGTCTCCGTGAAGGTGATATAAAAGCTTATCAAGACTATATTGCCTCACATTATCCCGAAGATCTTCCCTGGGAAATGAAACAATTTCAGGAAGCGACCAAAGCATTGGAGCGCATGAGTAAGGAGACGGCTATTGCATGGGTGAATGCGCATCGAATCAATATTTTTGAATCCGACATTTTTATCGATGATGAAGATTCAATTCTGCGCCCCATTCAATCAAAAGATGAAGACATGTTTCGCTATAATTTTAACGCCTTGGAAGAACTTATCTACAATCACCAAAGACCGGACGACTTATTTCGGCGGAATAGAGATTGTTTTTGGATAGATACAAGAATTGACTGGCGGTAGTTTACTGCTAATTGAAGTGTGGTTTCCCAAGAGCTATCTCGTTCTCCGACGAATACCTCTTGGGAAACTTTTTTATTATTTGGATTCTGCGACAAAAATTTCATTTTCTTGTCCAATGACCACAGTAGGAAACTTTTTGTTGAAGTCAATCGCAATATCTCCTTTTCCCTTTTCGCCGTCTCCGTTGGAATCCCAATCTAATGTTACGTAGTATTTTATGGGCTCAGCGTCACTGACTTTAGGCTGGATGAGCTTAAGGTGATTTTTAGGTAAATCGAGTTTGAGATCAAAAGGTATTTGGTTCGCTGTAAAACTCTTTTCCAGAATCATTGTAGCTGGTACATCTGCTATCTGGGCCGAAACTGCATACAGACGAATCTTGCCCGTTGGATTTTTAACTGCAATAGCATTTGTTGATTGAATTTTTACGGAAAGACCAGTTGTATCCGTATTCATTTTTTTCGTATTTAATGTTGTTGAACAACTGCTTGCAGCGAGTGCGACAGCAATTACTGATATTGTAAGTTTTAACATCATATTTTTTTTGTTTGTTTTGTTTTAACTGTTAATGAACCAAAATTGGATAATTTACAATTTGAAGGATATCCCGACATTTGCAATCCCAAGGTAACCGAATCCAAATTCGCCATAGACACCTAGTTTATTGCCATAACGAATGGCTATCGGTGTAAATTGATAGGATAGCGCACCGAAGCTTTCTCTATCTTCTTTTTGTCTATTGTTAAATTTTGCATAGCCCAAACCTCCTTTTCCATATAGTTCAAGTTTAGTTTTATTCAAATAGCTATATCGCATATTCAAAAGCCCCCCAAAAACATTCCATTTTGAATCCCCAAGATCATCTTTGTAAGAAACCGTATTTTTACCATAAAATCCGTCGATGCCTATAGACAGTCTTTTGTTTAAATTACGTCAATACCCGGCAGTAAATGTGCCAGTTCCGCTGGAATGTTCTACTTCTCTTCCGAGTAAACCCATAAATATTCCCTCACCGAGCATTGTACCGATCTCTTGGACCGGAATAAGTCCATACCCCACTCGAATTTCTAATTTTTTTTGCATGTTTTCTTGCCCATATCCTTCCAACGAAATCAAGGAGACTAGGACGATGAATATAATTTTCTTCATTAATATAGTTAAGTCAGGATTTTATGTGACTTACTATAGGTAACGTTTTTGAAATTTAATTCGCTACAATTTATTTTACATAGTATTTTATTTCTTATTTAATTCATATTTTGATTTTAAATTCTTTTTAACATACTAAAGGCTTGTGAAGTTTTTGGGGTGTATAAGGCATCTTTTTCAAATCAAGGTGCAGATCCTTTATTAAGGACTGAATGTCTAGCGATGGGAGAGCTTAACTCCTGACGGATTTCATTGGCAAAGACAGTCGACAAAAGGCGGGGATTGAAAGCGGAACAGGAAGATAATAGGAGGGTTAAAGCGGGATGATGGGGCTGAGGCTATTGCATAAAAAAAAGTCCTTAGCATTTGCTAAGGACTTTTTTATTATAAGGTTTTTATTTTTAGGTTTCTAAATGAAACACCTCTGGACCAATCCTGTAGTGCTAATTTCCCACTAATATGTTTACCAAACTCTGGATAATCTTTGAAATTACTATGTTTTACCAAATCTTTCCATTTAGCGGAATTAAAATCCATTTCAGCAGTGATTTTACCATTCAGGTAGAACGTTACCTTTCCGTCTTTCTGAATAATACTGGATTCATTCCAATCATCCTGTGCTTTAATATTGACAAAGTTCTGCTGCGGTAGAAATGTATAAAGACAGCCGGAACGCTTTAGCGGCTTATCAAAATCAGGATGGGAATCTGCTAACAATTGATATTCTGGTCCTGAATGGTAGGTCGCATTGATATCCGGTCTTTCCTGTACATTGACAAAAACGCCACTATTTCCCTCTTTTTCGAGCTTCCATTCAAACTTAAACTCATAATTTTTATACTCTTTGTCCGATACTAAGTCATATTTTTGGCTTTCACTGTTTGGATTGCAGTAAATAGTCCCATTTTTAACGACCCAGGCTGTAGGAGCATTTTTACTATTATTGTAGGTATGCCAATTGTTAAGCGTGGTACCATCAAATAGAAGTTGCCAGCCGTTACTTTGCTCTTCTTCTGTTAATGTATTCGGACTGCTTTTTTCATTTTGACAGGAGAGTAAAATACAGCCCATAAAGACCGATAAGATGATTTTTTTGAAAAGGTTTAAGTTTATCATTGTTTTTATTTGTATAAGTGTCTCTTTAATAAGTTTTCCCATTTAATATGTATCCCCTAAAATAATTTTTAATATGAACTTTTGGCGATAATTTCATGTTACTTTGCAAATTTGTTACATAGTACTTCTGCTAATACTCATTCGGAGGTTCACCTATTCTCCTATTCATTTATGAATTTTTAAAACATTCTTTTCCGTCATTTTATAGAATAGACTGGTTCAAGCCCTCTATGTTTTTTGGTCACCTTTCAAGTATAAATGACAAGTTACACATTATAATGATTTGATCACATTTTCAGCATAGTCATTCTCATTTTGATAAAATAACCTTATCAAAATGATAGGATTCGCCAATGCTATTTTGTGGCTTATTTTTTATAACATCTGAATAACAGTGTGTTATGATGTTTTATGGCATAGTGGAACATTGTTTGGCTTATTGGGACAAATGAATGTAAATATGAAAACAGGACGGAAAAGAAAAGTATGTGGCAAGAGTCCTCCGAGAGGGACGATCGGTAAAGCTGCTGGTATGTAATTGAGTTTAACAAAATGAAATCGCGATTCACTAATAAAATTTAACAATGGTAATAACAATCATACTCGTCATAACTGGAATTTTGTTCTTCTGGTTATTCTATAAAATGGTCGATTTTTTCGGCAAAATATGAAAGAAATAATATGAAAGAGAAGCAAGAAAATAAAGGCAGAAGTTCCGCACATAATTTATCGGGAGACCGTATAGCGAAGATCATAGTAGTGGTGTTGATTATTGCAATGATTTTTCAACTCTATATCGGTTAGATTTTGAAGTATAGTTTTACGCACAACATGAAAAAATTAAATCAATACGGTGCAGGTTTGTATATGGCGCTCCATTATAAGGAAATCCGATCAGAGATTAATTTCTTATTGCGGAAGCACAATTTTGCAGGAGCCCTACAGGCCGTTATTAATCACCTTCGGAGCTTAATTATATTGCAAAGTACGGACAAAATTTGCCAGCATATTCATTTCCTCGGAATGATTTATGGGCGAGGAAACCATTATGTCAAATACATTCTGGAAAATCTCTTTGTAAGATCTTTAGGAGGTCTTCGGCGCATCAGTTCGGTCAATGCATGGGCGGTAATCGAAGCTCAGCTACCAATACCATTTTTAGAGGTCCTTAAAGGACAACAAATTCATAATCTATTAATATCAAAGTAAATGACAGCTTTATTTATTGTAGCACTACTGGTTTTTGCATATATCTGTTATGTACTTCTAAAGCCAGAAAAATTTTAATAACAAGATTACTCATTCTCTATCGTCGGCGATGAAATCCCGCTTTCAGTCAGTTCTTTTCGTGTTACATAGCGAAAAGAAGAGCTTGAGGTTAGATGACGATCGGTCATGATACACTTTTTATACAAATCAACTAAAGAAATGAATACAGAGATTCTTGGAATCATAGTGATGTTCATCGTAACATTACTACTCGGACTTCCCCTTGGGAAATATATAGCTAAGGTATATGGCAATGAAAAAACCTGGTTAGATCCATTGTTTCAACCATTGGAACGATTTTTTTATCGGGTGACAGGAATTAATCCTAGCCTCCAGATGACTTGGAAACAGCACCTCGTTGCTCTTTTGACAATTAATCTACTGTGGTTCCTATTGAGCATGGCTATCCTGATGAATATGGGACATTTGCCTTTAAATCCAGATGGGAATCCTGGAATGACTGCTGATTTGGCCTTTAATACCAGTATATCTTTTTTGGTCAACTGTAATCTCCAGCACTATTCCGGTGAATCAGGAGTGAGCTATCTAGGACAAATTTGGCTCATGTTTCTTCAATTCGTTACCGCAGGCGTGGGAATGGCTGCTGCAGTGGTTATTTTCAAAGCTTTTAGGGATAAGACAACAACACAATTGGGCAATTTTTACGATTTCTTTGTGAAGTCTTGCACCCGGATTTTACTGCCTATCTCTGTCTTGGTTGCTGCCATCTTCGTATTCCAAGGCATGCCGATGACTTTCGAAGGTAAGGACAGCATGATTACTGTCGCTGGAGATACCGTACAGGTAAGCCGAGGACCAGTAGCTGCCTTTGTCCCAATTAAACATCTTGGTACAAATGGAGGTGGTTTTTTCGGTGCGAACAGTGCGCATCCATTTGAAAATCCCAATTATTTGACCAATATGGTGGAAATGATTGCCCAGTTTATTATCCCGATGGCGATGATATTTGCATTCGGCTTTTTTATTCGCAAGCGTAAATTTTCATGGATGATGTTTGGTGTGATGACCATTGGGTTTATCATCCTGACAATACCAAATATAAAAATGGAGATGGCTGGAAATCCAGCGATCGCACAGATGGGTATTGACACGTCTATGGGCGCCATGGAGGGAAAGGAAATACGTATTGGTGCAGCGGCATCGGGGTTTTGGAGTATTGTTACAACGATGATTTCGACGGGTTCCGTCAATTCTATGCATGATAGTTACATGCCCTTATCTGGTATGAACGAACTTATAGCGATGATGGTGAATGCTTTTTATGGCGGTGTAGGCGCGGGAATACTCAATTTCTTCATTTTTATTATACTCGCCGTTTTCATTAGTGGCTTGATGGTAGGGCGCACACCAGAGTTTATGGGTAAGAAAGTTGAAGCGCGGGAAATGAAAATTGCTATGATTGTTGCTCTTGCCCATCCTTTTCTAATCCTTGTCGGTACAGCACTTGCTACAGCGTTTCCAGCCCAAGGTGCTTCTACATTGAATAACCCTGGATTTCATGGTTTTAGTGAAATATTATACGAATATACTTCATCCGCAGCTAACAATGGTAGCGGGTTTGAAGGTCTTGGAGATAATACAATTTGGTGGAACATTTCGACAGGTATCGTATTGTTACTCGGCCGCTTTATACCGATTATAGGCCCAATTGCTATTGCGGGATTATTGGCTGAGAAAAAATTTATACCTGAGGGTGAGGGAACGCTAAAAACAGATACAAGTACATTCGGTTTAATGGTATTCGCTGTGATCGCGATTATTGCAGCACTCTCTTTCTTCCCTGCGTTGGCATTGGGTCCAATTGCGGAATATTTTTCCATGTAGTACTTAAAATTAAAGAATTCTAAAAATGAGCGATCAACAAACATTGTTTCAGAAAGAACTTGTACAACAAGCTTTAAAGCAATCTTTCGTGAAGCTAAATCCTAAAATAATGTTCCGTAATCCAGTGATGTTTACCGTGGAAATCGGGACGCTGATTATGGCCGTCGTTTGTCTTTGGATAATGACTGGGGAAAAATCACAAGGTACACTTGGTTATAATTTTACGGTATTTCTTATTCTATTTTTAACCTTATTGTTTGGAAATTTTGCTGAGGCAATTGCCGAAGCCCGCGGTAAGGCGCAAGCAGATAGTCTTCGGAAAACTAGGGAGGAAACTCCAGCAACCCTGCGTGATGGTCGGGTAGTTTCGTCCGCTCAACTGAAAAAAGATGATGTTTTTGTTTGCCAGGCGGGAGATGTAATTCCATTGGATGGGGAGATTATTGAGGGATTGGCAACCATAGATGAGAGTGCAATTACCGGAGAATCAGCACCGGTGATCCGCGAGGCTGGAGGTGATAAAAGTTCAGTTACCGGTGGTACCAAGGTTTTGTCCGATCGAATTCTCGTGCAGGTAACGACAGAACCGGGGGAGAGCTTTTTGGATAAGATGATCGCATTGGTTGAAGGGGCAAGCCGCAAAAAAACACCTAATGAGATTGCATTAACAATCCTTCTGGCAGGTTTTACACTTGTATTTATTATCGTAACGGTGACCTTAAAACCATTTGCGGATTATGCCAATGTTGGTATCACCATTGCTTCGTTTATTTCACTTTTTGTCTGTTTGATTCCAACAACAATAGGAGGTCTTTTATCGGCAATTGGTATCGCGGGAATGGATCGTGCACTTCGTGCAAATGTCATAACAAAAAGTGGCAAGGCAGTTGAAACGGCAGGAGATATTGATGTCTTGTTGCTTGATAAAACTGGAACTATTACGATCGGAAATCGTAAGGCGACAAATTTTTACCCCGCAGATGGCGTCCTGAAGGAAGCTCTGGTACGTGCAGCCACATTGAGCTCCATGGCGGATGAAACACCGGAAGGGAAATCAATTGTTGAATTGGCTGGTGTCGACCCATCGAGCTATAAGATCGAAAACCCTGTATTCATTAAGTTTACCGCTGAGACCCGTAGCTCAGGAATAGACTTTGCACAGACACGTATTCGTAAAGGTGCAACAGATGCTATTCGGAATATCATTGTAAAGGCTGGAAATCTGTTCCCTCAGGAAATAGATGAACGCGTAAAGCTTATCTCTCAAAATGGGGGAACCCCATTGGTCGTTGCAGAGAATGAACAGGTTCTCGGTGTCATAGAATTGCAGGATGTGATAAAACCCGGAATTCATGAACGCTTTGAAAGGTTGCGAAAAATGGGTATCAAGACTGTTATGGTGACGGGAGACAATCCGTTGACGGCCAAATATATTGCGGAAAAAGCTGGAGTGGATGATTTCATAGCCGAAGCGAAACCTGAAGACAAGATGAACTATATCAAAAAAGAACAGCTTGATGGACGATTGGTCGCCATGATGGGGGATGGTACAAACGATGCTCCGGCACTTGCACAAGCCGATGTTGGTGTAGCGATGAACAGCGGTACACAAGCTGCAAAAGAGGCCGGAAATATGGTCGATCTCGACAATGATCCAACCAAATTGATAGAGGTTGTGGAGATAGGCAAACAATTGTTGATGACCAGAGGTACGCTAACGACGTTTAGTATTGCAAACGATGTCGCCAAATATTTTGCTATCATTCCGGCCTTGTTTATTGCAGCAATACCCGCACTTCAAGGTTTAAACATTATGCAGCTCAGTAGTCCACAAAGTGCCATACTATCAGCTGTCATCTTTAACGCAATTATTATCCCATTACTGATTCCTTTGGCATTGAAAGGAGTCGCATACAAACCTATAGGTGCAAGCGCACTGTTACGGAGAAATCTGCTTGTTTTTGGACTTGGTGGAGTACTCGTTCCATTTATTGGTATCAAGGTCATAGACCTACTGGTTTCCCTATTTATCTAATACATTTTTAATAATAAAAGCAAAGATGAAAACTCATATATATCCGGCAATAAAGATTACAATTGTTTTAATGCTCCTGCTCTCAGTGGTATATCCAGCCCTCGTATGGGCAATAGCTCAAATAGCACCCAATCATGGAAAAGGGGAAATGCTTGAGTACAATGGGCAAAAGTATTACAGAAATATTGGACAGGCCTTTACGCGGGATGATTACTTCTCGTCGCGTCCTTCAGCTGTTGGTTATAATGCTGCTGGATCGGGTGGAAGTAACAAAGGACCCTCTAATGGGGAATATCTTTCGGAAGTTAGGGCCCGTATCGATACTTTCTTAGTTCACAATCCTACTGTAAAACGCGAACAGGTACCGGTAGACATTGTTACAGCCAGTGGTAGTGGTTTGGATCCAGATATCTCCATCGAGGCCGCAAAAATACAAATTGATCGTGTTGCGAAAGCGAGAGGTATATCGGTAAATAGCCTACAGTCTCTTGTTGATGCCCACGTTCAGACGCCTTTATGGAATATGTTTGGACCTCGCAAAATCAATGTCCTTGAACTAAATATTGCTTTGGACAAGATGGTTGAAAAATAAAATTGACCTAAAGGGTTATCGATATACATTTTATAAGAACAATTTACATGAAAAAACTAGCGATGTTGGCCTGTTTACTCGCAGGGGCAACACAATTATTTGCACAGCAAGATACGACTCAAAATACCCGATTGTCTATCAGTGGTTACCTTGAAGCATATTACCTTCGGGACTTTAACAATCCACTTGGAAATACACGTCCAGGCTTTGTATATAGTCACAATAGGACGAATGAAGTAAACATAAACTTGGCACTTTTAAAAGCTGCATACGAAACAACAAATACCCGTGCAAATCTTGCTTTAGGTGTTGGTACATATATGAATGCCAACTACGGTGCGGAACCCGGAGTCTTAAAAAATATTTACGAAGCGAACGCCGGTATACGTATCTCGAAAAAACATAATTTATGGATCGATGCTGGCATATTTTCTTCCCATTTGGGCTTTGAAAGTGCTATAGGAAAGGATAATTGGACTGTAACAAGGAGTATTTTTGCGGATAATTCACCTTATTTTGAAACAGGAGCAAAAATATCCTATACATCCGCATCGGGAAAACTATTTTTAAGTGGGCTGATTTTAAACGGATGGCAGCGGATTCAACGTGTAGATGGTAGCAGTTTACCAGCATTTGGGCATCAATTGGTCTATAAACCGACAGATAAATGGACCATCAATAGTGGTTCTTTTATAGGCAGTGATAAAGCGGATAGCGTCAGACAGATGCGCTATTTTCATAACCTATATGCAATTTATCAAATGAACGAAAAGCTGGGAATCACATTCGGATTTGATATTGGAGCTGAACAAAAAGCAAAAGGTAGTTCGAAGTACAATGTATGGTACACCCCAGTGTTAATTGCACGATACGCGACGACCGAAAAATTTAGCTTAACAGCAAGAGGAGAATATTACAACGATAAGCATGGTGTGATCGTTTCTACGACTACAGAGCAAGGTTTTCAAACGTTTGGCTATTCTTTAAATGCAGATTATGCCATTCTTCCCAATGTTCTTTGGCGTACGGAACTACGTAATCTCACGAATAAAGATGCTATTTTCCTTGATCGGACAAATAAGTTGGTGAAAAATAGTGTAACGGCTGTAACAGCACTTACCGTTAGTTTTTAAAAACAATCGTTCCTGCCGTGTGTTGGATCGGCAGGAACCTTCTGAAATGAAAGGCAATAAAAATGGAAGAGAGGAAAAGCGCTGAACACTTTTTGGACCTTATTCGGAAATCGAGAAGAGGTCGCTTCAAACTTTATATCGGTATGAGTGCAGGCGTAGGAAAAACATACCGTATGTTACAGGATGCACATACCCTTTTACAGGGAGGAATCGATGTGCGTATTGGCTATATTGAGACACATAATCGGAAGGAAACACATCAATTGCTCGACGGTCTACCCCTTATCGCCCGACGCCATCTTTTTTACAAAGGCAAACAGTTGGAGGAACTGGACCTTTATGCTGTCTTGAATTCACATCCCGAGGTTGTTATTATCGATGAGTTGGCACATACAAATATTGAAGGCAGTAAAAATACCAAAAGGTGGCAGGATGTTATGGAGATTCTTGAAGCGGGGATTAATGTGATCAGCGCTGTTAATATCCAGCATATTGAGAGTTTAAACGAAGAGGTCAAAGCGATTACAGGTGTTGAAGTACAAGAACGTGTTCCCGATAGTGTTATTGATTCCGCAGATGAAGTCGTTAATATTGACCTTACTGCAGAAGAGCTTATCATTCGCCTAAAAGAGGGCAAGATCTATGACGCGTCAAAAATTCAGGCAGCGCTTCAAAACTTCTTTAAAAGCGAACATATCTTACAATTGCGTGAAATGGCTTTGAAGGAAGTTGCCTCCCAGGTTCAACGCAAAGTAGAGATTGAAGTTCAACCCCAACGATGGGTGCGAAAGGAGCGTTTCCTGGCTTGTATAAGTTCTAATGAAATAAAAGCAAAAAACGTCATCCGAAAAACAGCACGTTTAGCAGGATATTATAATAGCAGTTGGTTTTTGCTCTATGTACAGTTGCCAAAAGAGCGCGGAGATCGGATAGCCTTAAACAAACAACGACACCTGATCAATAACTTTAAACTGGCGACAGAACTTGGTGGAGAAATTATCAAAGTAGAAAGTCACAGTGTGGCAAAAGAGATCATCGCTTTGTGCGAGCTCCGCAAGATCACCACAGTTTGCATTGGAAAACCACGATTATCTCTTTTAAGGATGTTACTTGCTAAGGATACATTTAGCAAACTGCTGGCACAACTGTCGACCGAAGACATCGACCTGATTATATTGTCTTAATGATAAAGACAAATTGTGAATAAGATGAAAATAAAAACGAAACTTACCTTTGGTGTAGGATCACTTTTTCTCATGATCTTTCTACTTGCCGCACTAAGTGGTTGGTATGTAAACCGGTTAAAAAAGGATACCGCAAATATACTGACAGCGAACTACAATACGCTGCTGTACGCCAAGAATATGTTATTGGCATTGGAGGAAATTCCTGTTGAAAAAGCTGCTTTTAATAATTTCCAGATTAATCTTGACAAACAACGGAAAAATGTTACCGAAGTCGGAGAGCAGCAAACAACAAACGCAATTGCCAAACATTTTTTAAAACTGCGAGATAAGCCCTTAGATGTTACTATTGTCTCGTCTATCAGAAAGGATATTGCCTTGTTAATGGAACAAAATATGACGGCAATTTCTCGGAAGAGTATTATTGCGGATCGCACCGCCGAACATGCAATTTTGGTCATTTCATTTGCCGGGGCGCTCTGTTTTATCATTGCTTTTATATTGCTGGTCAATTTGCCGTCCAATATAGCTGACCCCATTGCAAAATTGACAGCGAGTATTCGACAGATTGCAGGACAGAACTACAAAGAGCGTATTCAGGTGCAGAGCGGAGGTGAGTTTGCCGAACTCGTCGCTTCATTTAATTCCATGGCAGAGAAACTTGAAGAATACGCTGAAAGTAAACTTGAAAAAATTTTAAAGGAAAAAAGACGAATTGAGTCTCTTGTTGATCATATGCATGATCCGGTGATAGGCTTCGACGAAGAGCGACGTGTCATTTTTGTCAACGAGGAAGCACTTCGCATCACAAATCTACATAAAGATCAACTTCTCGGAAGATCTGCTTTAGCGGTTTCAGATGAAAATGATCTTGCTAAGGATATTTTTAAAGATCTTTTTCTTCCTGTAGAAAAACGTGAAAAAAATGCTGTTAAAATTTATGCAGATGATAGAGAAAGCTATTTTGAAAAAGATGTTATCGATATCAATGTTTTGCCTACGGGTGAACTTGAGCCAAAGTTTATCGGGCAGGTGGTTATCCTAAAGAATATTACGCCATTTAAGGAACTTGATCTTGCAAAAACAAACTTCATCGGTACTGTTTCGCACGAGTTCAAAACACCTATTGCGGCGATTCAGATGGGGGTTCAATTGTTGGAAAACGAGCAAATAGGTCATCTGAATACCGAGCAGCTCACGTTGTTAAATGGAATAAAAGATGATTCTAACCGCTTGCTTCAAATAACCGGTGAACTGTTAAATATGACGCAGGTTGAAAGTGGTTCTATTCAAATTAACTTACATACGACAGAAATACAGCCTATTATTGAATATGCTATCATGGCAAATCAATTTGCTGCGAATCAAAAAAATATCCACTTTGTTATCGAGGTAGGACCTAATGTGAAAGCTATATTTGCTGACAATGAGAAAACGGCCTGGGTTCTTACAAATTTTCTTTCCAATGCAATACGTTACTCCCATGAGGATTCGCTTATTCGTATCGCAGTGGAAAACAGCGAACTTAAAACAAAATTTATCGTTACCGACAGTGGGCAAGGGATCGAGCCGAAATATCTGGATAAAATATTTGCGCGTTACTTCCGTGTGCCAGGGTCAAAAAAGGGTGGAACAGGACTTGGTTTAAGTATTAGTAAGGAGTTTATAGAAGCGCAAGGTGGCGAAATTGGTGTTGAAAGTGATTATGGCGCAGGAAGTTCTTTCTATTTTTCATTGCGTACTGCGATTTCCGATAATTAATACCATATTAAACGATTCGTATCTGTTCATACAGCACATTATGACAACATAATAAGGACGGATGAGAGGAGAACAATTTTTGAGATTATAAGTGGCGCCGGCAAGCCACTTATAATCTCAAAAATGGATTAATGGTTGACTAAAGCCATAGCACCTTCACTGTATCGTGCTCCGATATTGGGGTATTTAAGAAGTATTTCATCTATTTTTTTTAAATCATCATTCGATAATTGTACATCAAGGGCACCAACATTTTCCTCCAGGTATTTTCTTTTTTTAGTTCCTGGAATAGGAATGATGTCATTTCCCTGTGCCAGTACCCAGGCTAAAGCGAGTTGTATTGGACTACAGTTTTTATCTTTTGCCACTAGGGAGAAGTTGGCGACTAAATGTGCATTGTTCAATGCATGTTCACCTTGATTTCGAGGTAAGGTTCTTCTAAAGTCGTCCGAAGCAAGATCTTCTAAATTTAAAGAATTGGAAAATAATCCACGCGCTAGAGGCGCATAAGGAATTAAACTTATCCCCAATTTCCTTACGGTATGTAAGATTTCTTGTTCTACATCACGTGTAAGGAGCGAATATTCGCTCTGTAAAGCAGCTATAGGGTGTACGGTATTTGCTTTAATGATTGATGCGGGAGATGCTTCGCTTAAACCCAAATACCTCACTTTTCCTTCTTTAACCAATTCTGCCATAGCGCCTACGGTCTCTTCGATAGGAATATTGGGGTCTACGCGGTGCGCATAATAAAGATCTATGGTATCGATTCCAAGGCGTTTTAAACTTTTTTCTACCGCTAATTTTATCCATTCGGGCGAGCCATCGAAATAGGTGTTTGCCGTACCACTTGGACCTGCTATTTCATCTTTAAAGCGAAATCCAAATTTTGTTGCAATAAAAACTTTGTCACGGTTGGGAACAAGCACTTTTGAAATAAGTTCCTCATTGGCACCGTTGCCGTACATATCCGCGGTATCCCAAAAATTAATGCCGAGGTCCAATGCTCTTTCCAATGTTGCAATGCTCTCTTTTTCGTCCGTAGGTCCGTAAGCAAAGCTCATTCCCATACAACCTAATCCAATCGCAGAGAGTTTTTCATTTGTTGTTCCAAGATTTCTATATTTCATAATGATTACATTTTGTTCAATACAAAAGTACATATGGAACAAACGAAGCGAGTTAAGACAATCAAACAGATTGTTATACAATTCAAACAGTATTGCTTCGGACTTGGTTTGGAGACATCCCGGTTTGCTTTTTGAAGAAATTGGTAAAATAGGATGGATATTCAAATCCTAGGCTGTAGGCAATATCCGATACATTCCAATTGGTATGCAGCAACAAAGCTTTGGCTTCTTGGACCACACGGTTTGCAATATGTGTACTGGTGGTTTTGCCTGTGGCTTCTTTTACCGACCTATTGAGGTGATTGATATGAACCGAAAGCGCATGCGCATAATCTGCTGGGCTTTTCAATTGCAGGCTAAGTTGAAAGGTATTGATTGGAAATTGTCTTTCTAACAGCTCAAGAAATAGTCCCGATACCCTGGTCGATGCATTGGTATATGATCCAAAACTCGCTGCGGGACTCGATTTCATCGTTTCATGAATTAGAAGATGTAGATAACTTCGCAACATATCATCTTTATGGATATAGCTCGAGTTCATTTCAACCATCATCTTTTGGAAGATTGTAGAAATTTCTGCTAATTGTGTTTCATCCGGAAAATAAATCGGATTGCTACCTATCTTGAACAGGGGAGAGTCTTTTAGACTTTCTATCCGTTCACTATGCTGTATAAATTCTTCTGTAAATACACAATACCATCCGGATTGTTCTGAGGATTCGGGTTCCCAAGCATATGGAACAACCGGATTCGCAAATAACATGGCAGGTCTATCGATTTGTATCCACTTATCTGCGTAATATAGTTTTCCACGCCCTATGATAAGGGAGGTTTTATAAAAATCGCGGCGATTGTACGGAGAGACGACAGTACAGGATTCCCTGCTGAAAACATTGAAATGCCCAATTCCCGTATTATTTAGCGGCAAATCCAGATGAGTTAAACCTGGTTGCCTTTTGTAAAAATCTGTCACACTTTCGGCTGATTTCATATTACTAAATTAAAAAAAGAGAAACAATCCTACGTCATAAACGGATCAGTTTCTCGAAAATGAATTCGAATATTTAGTTAGCCAATGGCATTTTATTTGAACTGTTTGTGATTTTGTTACTATTTTTGAGGGTATCCAATAATTGATTTTTTATCACAAGGATATCCTTTACATATTGCGACCATGATTAAAATTTATCATAATAAAAATTGTAGTAAGAGTTGTAATGCATTGGAGCTGCTACAGCATCAAGCTGTGGATATAGAAGTACAGGAGTACTTAAACGATGTTCCGACGAGAGGCCAATTGATTGAATTATTGGGTCAACTTGCTTTAAAACCTTTGGAACTTATCAGAAAAGGAGAACCGGTCTTTCAGGAAAAATTCCAAAATCTTCACTTGACAGATGAGCAATGGATCGATGTGATGCTGGAGTATCCGATCTTGATTGAGCGCCCTATCGTTGTAAAGGACGGTGTAGCAGTAATTGGTCGACCTATCGAAAAAGTTTTAGCACTCATTGGTGCTAAGTGATGATGCTGGCTTGATTGTTGTGTTTTCCGTTGTATGAAACATTTTTTGAATATAGCTGCAGCCGTGTTGGATGTACTTAAATTTTTTTTCTAATCACTAATTTTGGCTTTTTTTTGAACGGTTAAAGATATCTCCTATGATATTATTTTAATCGACATGATTTAGTGGGTTATTTTTTTAAAGAGGCTATTTATGCTTACACCGACTTTATCAGGGTCTTGTTGGTGTATCCCATGGCTGTATCCTGGTAAAAGAATCAGTTCACAATTGTTATTTTGTTTGATTAGATTTGCATAGTGTTTGATTCGAAGCTGGTCATAGGCATCAAACCAAAATCTATCATTTATTCCCAATTTACTGTTCATTTCTTTTTCATATCGCTCGATAGGTCGATTGTAGGCGATGAATACGGTAACAGGGATATTTTTTAGAAGCGGTAAATCGGCATATTCTTTAAAAAAATGTTTTTCGCTGACTGCCAGCTCTCTTTTCATTTCCAATTTTACACCCTCACCAAGGTTTTTGTCGTTTATCATATCTGAAAGCATTTTTACCCAGAGTTGTTGGTAACCTATCTGGCTATTTGATGTTTCAGTAGCAATTGCGTCTTCTGTTTCTGTTAACATAAAATCGGTAGGATCGATGAGGACTAAGCCGGCAATTTCATCCGGATATTTAGCTGTAAACAGCCTAACAAAAGCTCCGCCCAGCGAATGCCCGACGAGTAAATAGGGCGGTTTAATTTCTAAAGCGGATAGGATTAAATGTAATTTGTCCACGACATCTTGGTCAGATTTTAAGGATGGATCAGGATCCGAATTTCCTAAGCCATTTCTGTCATAACTGAAATACGGTATATTACTCATTAATTTGGGAAAAAGGACGGAAAAATTGTTCCCGCTCATGCCGATGCCACTTTCAAAAATGACGATTGGCTCGTTGGCTTTTCTTTTTTCCAACCCCTTTACCCAATAGGATGTTCGTATACCTTTAATATTAGCCGTTTCCTGCGCATACGTTTGTATGCCCCCAATGGAAACGAAGAATAGCATGATCGTCCAGGTTTTCATATTTATTTTAAAGTTCAAATGAAAGGATGAATTTTCGCGTTTACCGTTTATTTATTAGTCCTGCAATATGTTCTTTAAGGTCATTGGTTGATTGTAGTCCAATGTCCGAAAATTGGTAATCATTTAGCATAAATTGGTGGAAGGTATCTTGTTCCAACAATATGGTTCTACCTTTTGAAAGGTTGTAAATTTTAGTGTTAATTACGCTAATATCATGGTTTTCTTGCGTAAATGCTATAAAATCAATACGATAATCATCCCGTATTAAAGTGCCCTGACCAAAATAGTCGGGGTGGTTTCTTGAGACATTTCCAGCGTAAATTTTATTCGTTTGAGCTAAAGTCATCATAGACTCCTGCGGGGTTAATTTAACGACAATATTGCAGAAAGAATAATATTCCTTGTCATGAGGAGATTTGGTTACGCTAAATGTATAAATGATATAATTATCTGCTCCGAGCGATAATGAATCTACGATCACTTTGGTTCCTAAAGCCTGATAGGGTTTGACGTGGAAGTTGAAATTTTGTAGCGGTAAAATGTTGGCCTGCGGCGGTACCTTAGTATTATCTTTTTCGAGAAAATAGTTTGAATCTTTTACTTGTCCAATACTATTTTGAGAAAAGCAAATCAAGAAGACGATCCATATTCCTATAATTCTATGCATTGTTTTTATTTTATTGGTTATCTGATCCTGTCTAAAATAAATACATAATCATGTATCATGATAGTGCTATTCGGTCAATATAGGGTTTACCTCGGTTAGTCAATATTATTTGTCGGTAAGCCCACATGCTTTTGGTGTATATGGCGTGGGCTTCTTTAGGACCCTATTTTAATGTGTTGTAGTTAACGATAAGATATTCTTTATTTGTACAATATGCCTGGTATTGTGATGAATAATAAAGCGAAATATATCTCCTAAACGGAGCTGTATCCAGTTGCTGAAAGATAGCCTAATGCGAATTTTAGTTAAATCTTTTGACCTTGCCTTATCGAGTAGATGAAGTAGTCTATTTTGCTGTTCTAAAAAAACTGGAATCGGTTCGGCGCTCTGCATAAGATTTCTGGGATCCATTTTTCGAAAAGTTTTGATCTTTTTTTCCTTATCATTTGGTAAAATAGAATTAGCAAAATAGTTTCCTAAAAAACCGCTTTTGAAATCAACATTGTGGCCAAGATTGCTTTCGGATATTTTTTTTGTGATTTCAGGTAAATAGAAACTTCCGTACAGATTCAGGTGCTGTATGCATTCGAGGATATTCCAGGACCCTTCATGAGGTCTTTTACGTAATGTCTCCTGAGAAAGGGCTTCTAGGGAATTGACAAATGACATATGTTCTTGTACTTGCTTTTC
This sequence comes from Sphingobacterium siyangense, assembly GCF_007830445.1. Classification (GTDB taxonomy): domain Bacteria; phylum Bacteroidota; class Bacteroidia; order Sphingobacteriales; family Sphingobacteriaceae; genus Sphingobacterium; species Sphingobacterium siyangense. Next base: position 188,054 of record NZ_VLKR01000002.1, read on the forward strand.
CAGTTGATCAAGTAGTTCTAATGATTTACATTTCATCTTTTTTTTGATAAAATACTCGAAAATAAATTGGAAAAAAATTGATTTAACTCAAGATTTACTGATTCTTGATAAAGTTTCGGGACTCATTCTAAGATAATTGGCGATATGCTTATTAGGAATTAGTTGAAATAATCTAGGATTTCGTTTAATGAGTCTTTCATACCTGTTTTTTGGGGAGTCCAGCAATAGATCTCGTTCTCTTTCAAGCTGCTGTAACACCAACTGTTCCAAGATAGTTATATATAAATTTGTGTTTTCTGAAGTGGAATAGATAAAATTCATAAAATCTTCCTTCTCGGCGATTAGCATATCTGTTTTCTTTATTGCCTGAATTGCATAATCCGAGTAGCTACCATGAATAAAAGAATCCATAGCTACAATGAGATCTCCATCATATCCAAAGCGAATAATCTGTTCATGATCTTCCTGAAAAATAGAGATTTTGATGCTGCCTTTTTTTATGAAATAAATCTTTGAATCAATCGAACCATTCATTTTAATGTATTCGTTCCTCCTAAAAGAAATTTCTTTTTTAAAGATGCGAGGTGATATGAGATCTAACAGCTTATGCATACACGTTGGATTTAATTGAATCATTAAAGGTCTTCGAAATTAGCGATTGTATTGCTGTTTTCAAATATTGATTATTGAGCTACAAATATCGCCAAGTTTTGACCTAATATGGGTTCCAGATTTACCGGTTGAATAATTATGTGCAGATTTACGGTATTAAATGAAAACATGGAATATGTTTTCACGATTTTACAGATTTAAATACTTAATTAAATAATTTTAGTGTGAAAAGAGTCCTTGTTATCCTGTTCATTTTGCTGGTTTCATTTTTAATAGCGGCGTTTTTTATCAAAGTCAATAAGAGGGAAACCTTGCTCTATAAGATACAGCAGTGGGTTACCTACGATACAGCAGATTGGGAAAATTATGAAAACAATAAACAGCTACTTGCCGCTGGGGCTACCGAAGTAACGACGACTGAAGTGGCAGCTGTAGAAGATGATCTATACCCGATTGATACAAATCGCATATCGCCAGAATTTAGGGCTTTAGAAATCGAAAAAATTAGAAAGACAGATTTTGGACGATTAGTAATAGCGAAGTTACCACCGGATCATGAGGATGCACAAATCGCATTAATTCATCTCACGGATCGTAAATTGACCGATGTGATAATCAATCAGAAGATTAATATTAAAGTTGGAACTTGTTTTGAAAACCCAAAAACAGCAGGTAATTATCGTTGCGTGAGTTGTATGATTTTACTTTACAATCGAGAGAAGAAAAGTTGGGTGGAGGCTCCAAACGGTGAAAATTTCTTGAAAAATGCCTATGATTTTTACCAGGCGTCTGAAGGAGATATTTGGCAAGCACGCGACTTGTCCATGAGTATCCCCTATGATTATGCGCTTGTAGCAAAATATAGTAAGTAAGATTTCTTTTAAGTAGTTAATATCAATACCGTTATGTTTAAATTTTTAAGAGAATTATTGAATGCGGCAAAGGAAGGTGTGCATGAAGCCAAAGATGAACTGACTTTGAAAGCCGAAGAGAAAAAAAGGGAGGATAGTTTAGCAATTGATAACAATATACTTCTGGATATTCCTTATGAAGAACAGTTTGGTAATGCATTAGGAGCCGCATTTAGAGTCATTGTTTTTGGGGACTGGTTTACGGTATTCGGAAGTACAGGAGATGATGGAAATTATCCGATTCACTTATATCAATTTGGAAATTATCCCAAAATTGATCAATATAGAAGTGATTTTATCAAATTATTAAAAAGAGATTTTGGTATAACAGATACAGACAGCTGTCTTGAAATGTTGAGCTCATATTTTACCTTACTTGGAATAGAAAAGACAGGGACCGCATTGGAAGAAAAAAACGGCAAAATCGATACAGCCGTTTGGGATATCTCCAAAGTAGGGGTGAATGCCTTTGTTGTTGCTGTAGCAAGTCATATTACGACATCCGCAACGGACGTTGGATATCTATCAAAACCTGTGGCATTAGATGTTCTCAAAAAGTTGTCAGTATATGCGAAAAAGCATTTTAGTGATTGGTTGCTATTTTCCGATCATTTTATGGAAGGAGAAGATCAAGTTGGGTTAAACAGTAAAATTGGGAAATCTTACTTGAAAAGGTATATTGGGTATCTTAAAGAAAAGAAAGGAAGTCCTTGGAATAATGTCGCATGGTGGAATGGTAATCATTCCGTCTGAGTGTTGTCTCATGTGGCCTTCACATCCACTACATTTTACGGCTTTGGATTTGCGCTATCAATTGGAACAACAAATCGCTCAGAAAGAAATCCGCGACCATAGCTATCTCGAAAGATTAGATGCTATCGAGAAAGATGAAGGGGGAATTCCTACGTTCTATGTAATTTGTGTCAGTTAATTTCCTTTTTTATTGGAATAAATGAATTTTAAAGGCATTGTTTTGGTTATCAGTTGTGTGTTGATCGTTGTCGTGTTGACACAAGTCTATAAGAAAAATGTAACTAAAAATTATATATACGGTGTTAAAAAAAGCTATGAGATGAATGATCATTTTGAAACAGATAAATTAAGAAAACTGTCGTCACGACCCTTTCTATTTGGTATAGAAGATAATCTGTTAAGTGACGAAGATTATTTTTTTGATGAAAATTATTTCTACGCTGTCGGTCGAAGAGGCGGGGCAGGTAGATCCTTTAGGTTAGTGGATATCATTGAACTTCGTAGGACATCGACTCAAATTAATAATCACTATATCTGGCAAGTTGTCGTTCAATTGGATAGTAAGGGACAGTCCATTTTCAGTTTTACGCATAACTATTCCCTCTGGAATAGAAATTTCTATGTTTTTTATCAAAAAATACGGGAACTAAATCCACATGCAATTAAATCAAAATGGAGTTTGTGGACGATGTAACTTATGAATTAGGAAATTAGGTGTGCCTTCGCTTATCCCCATCAGATGATTATTCACCGATGATTTTCTTTGTTTCACCGAAATAGATTAAGAGAAGTCCCTATTGCCATCTATATTTAAGACGTTTGAACAATTCGTGTTCGAGATCTAATTAGATTACTTTGGTTCGACATTTAATTTTTATGATTGAGATTTTATAAAGACTTTCAGATGATGAGTACGTTAATTAATGCTGGTTCTCTTGTGTTTGTGTTTTGTTTCGTAATTGCAATTGGGAGGTCTCAGTCTCAGATTCCACAAGCGAAGATGCGTTTGGCTAATATGTCATCCTATTCATTATTAATGGAAAGTGCGGGGAAAAATTTGAAGGACAAGCGCTACCAAGCTGCTCTGAACGATTTTAAAGCTGCTTTTATACAGAAAGATTCGATAGGAAAATATGATTACGCCAACGCGATGGTGGCAGCGGCGAATGTAGACAGTGTGGACTTGGCAATAGCGTGGTTTGAGGAAGGAATTAAGCTGGGACTTGGAATAACTGATGATGAGTACCGGTATTTTTCATCGGCCGAGGAATTTCAAAATTTAAAAAAACAAATTGCCTATCAAAATCAATTGGATCGGCTATCAACACAGGTAGCGCAGTTGAAAAAGCGACAAGCTGAGGCTAAACGTGAGTGGTTAAAAAAGATTCAACATAATAGTTCAAGGGGGGCAGGTGAGGTGGTCAAATCAGGCTTTGTTTTATATTGGAATCAAATGGGCGATAGTCTTGTACCATATTTGGTCTATCTACCTGCGGAGCTTAAAGATAAAAACAACGTAAGAGCTATCGTCTACTTACATGGTGGTGTCTCAAGTGTCACTGAGTTCCAGTTCGAGGACCCAAGTGTAGCGGATGAGCCGATTTTTAAATTGGCAGATCATTTGGGATTTGTTGTAATTTATCCATTTGGAAAAAAATCGTACGGTTGGGTACGACAACGTTCTGCCTTTCAACAGGTGTTAGCAATTACCGAAGAAGTCAAACTAAACTATTTACTGAATAGCAAAGAAATTTACCTTGGTGGAATGTCTAATGGTGGTACAGCCGTTTATTGGTTTGCCGCTCAAAGTAATACACCATTTAGTGCCTTCTTCACATTATCTGCCGATTGTGAACTCGTTATTGAGCCGATCGATTGGGAACGGCTACACAGCGATAGACCAATATATTCTTTTCACACGGCTGACGATACCATCTATCCAATAGCGAAGATCAGTGCTGTCTACGCTAGCCGAAAATCACCGGCTTGGCATCTTCGGACACTGAAGGCTGGTGGCCATGGGTTCATTTATGACCCCGTGAAAGGCCATGAATTATTCATGCAGTGTATTACTGAAATGCTGGAGGAAGTTCATAAAACGAGATAACCGATAAAGTGGTAGGGGTATAAAGAATCCAGTATCAACGTTTGATTTGTATAGAAAAAGTTGGCGTAACTAAAACCGTATTTTAATAGCTTTTGTTATCCTAAGTAAAACGTTATGGGTAAATTACAATTATTGATCATGAATGTGTTGGTAGTTTTTCTGTATGGAGCTTGTCAATTACCTCAGCGCCCGCCACAGTCCAGTACAAATGAATCTAAGCACAAGGCACAGGATTTACCTTCTAACGTAACCTTTTTTGGTGGTGGCAGATCTAAGGAAATGAGTATGGTATCAGGGAAAACGGATACTATTTTCATTTCAGTCCATCAGGCGGATTCGGTTCTTATCAAAATAAAAACTCCCACGGATACAGCCAATGTACGAATTAGTCAGCTTTTTATGCCCGATGGTTCGGCTGATGGCCCCTTTGGCCAAGAGCTTGCCTATAGATTTAAAGATGTTGGCCAATATCATATTACGGTGAATGAGAATAAAATGATAGGGAATCATTACTCAGGGCCTTATGTAGTACAAATTGTGCCAATAGTTCAATCTTTCTAGGCTACTCAACATCACCTGTGTACTTGATCGTATTATTCACGTAAAGCGCTGATTTTTTAGCATCATATTTATAGTTATCCTTTTGGTAAATGTCGTTTTCGACTTTATCCAGGATAATGGTTTTTTTACTGTCATCAGGTAAAAATAATTCTAGCTTTGATTTATCCTCGCTAAGGACAACAAAGGCACTAATGACAGCTTTTCCTTCTTCTTTCTCCGTTGGATTTAGGCGTAAGCCAACATTGAATACCTGGATACATCCTTGTTTGATCTCACTCCAAGTTTGTCCTGCCGCGACTAAACAACCGTGCTCATCCTTGCTGCCGCCGATCGATGGAGTTGCTTCTTCCTTACCTTGGCCAGCTGTTTCTTTGGATTCGCTGTTCTTGGGGGCATTGTTACAAGATGTAAAAGTAACAAGGCTCATGACTATAAATGCTAGTTTTCTCATTTGAATCGGTTTTTATATATTTCATGATATTCACACAATAAATATACCACAGTCGTCTGTTTATTCTTTAATCGACCTTTTACGGTAGGCTTTCATCCTTTCCTTAGCTATAGGTGCAGCTCCGCGGTATCGCAGAAAAATGTGTGCAGCGTAAGTCAATATTGTCATAGGACAAGTCGAATTTCTGTATAGTTTATTAATATTGTGGTGCCGCGCAATGTGATCTTTTGTATCAGAACATTGGACGGAATGATTTTAAACCAATGTAGATAGACAAAAGTATTCTTATCATTTAAAACATCCTATGAAACATAAAGATCGTCCTGTCAAAAATTTGGTTTCGGTTATTTTAGTTGAAAAACAACTAGCCGATGTTTGGAAATACTGGAATGATGCTGATGCAATTATGCAATGGAATATTCCATTTGACGATTGGCACTGTCCTGCTGTTCATATTGATTTTAGAGAGGGCGGGATGTTTAATTTTAGAATGGAACAAAAAAATAGCCGCGAGGGATTTGATTATGTAGGAGTATACGATGAGATTATTTGGATGGAGTATATTGAAAGTACCAGTGGAGGGAGAACGTGTGTTGTTGAATTTCAAGCGATTGATAACAATACGATTATCCGGGAAACTTTCGAACCTGATACGTTTACACCTTTGGACCTACAACAGTCTTTTACCGATGGGGTCTTGCTAAGTTTTAAAAAATTTATAGAAAACAAATCGTTGTAGAAGCGTGTTGCTACTGACAGAAATATAGACTTTATAGAATAAATTATGCGTGAAATAGAATCGAAAAGCGGTTATGCACCTGCTAATGGAATAAAACTTTACTACGAAATATTCGGCACAGGAAGGCCTTTAGTATTGATTCATGGCGGAGGTTCCTCTGGATTCTCTGATTTTGAAGAGACAATAAAAAGATTGCATGATCAGTACCAGTTGATTGTGATAGACCTGCAAAATCATGGAAGATCCGAACACAGAACCACCCCCGAAACCTTCGAGCAGGATGCGAAAGATATTTCGGCTGTTCTTGACTTCTTTTCTATCGCAAAAGCATCATTTTTTGGCTTTAGTAATGGAGCGACAACAGTTTTGAAATTTGCGACGATGTATCCGGACAAGGTGGAAAAGCTGATTGCAGCATCGGGAAATACCAAAAGAGAGGGACTTTTAGATGGTTTTTTTGAAAGTATGGAAGCTTCAACAATTAACGATATACCACCTTTTCTCAAAGAGAACTTTATGAAGCTGAATCCAGATCCGGAGAAATTTCGAAATATGTATGAAAAAGATAGCCAGCGCATGATAAACTTTAAAGACTTCGAAACGGAATCCTTAAGGCTTTTGACCTGCCCGGTATTTTTGATAGGGGGAGACCAAGATGTTGTAAAAACGACACATCTAGCTGCCATGCAACAGCAGATTCCTCATGCCCGACTGCTTATTTTACCGGCTAATCATGGGAACTATATGATGGCTGATTTTAATGGCGATGTAAATGACCAATTGATCGATTTTACACTAGGACAAATACAGCATTTTTTGGCACCCAATTGAAACCTGTTCAATCGAATAAGTTCGCGCCAAAGGTTTATCGATAATTACGCATATTACGTTCCATCTTACGTATGCGCTGTTCGTTTTTTCCGTCAACACGAGATGCAACCGCCCAAATGGCTGCGGGTATCCAACCCAGTATGGTCATCTGTAGGATCAAACAGAGAATGCCACTTAGAATCTTACCGCGTAAGAAAAACGATAACCAAGGAAGTAAGACTGCTATTAATATCATAAATAATAGGGTTATAAACATTAAAATACAAAAGTACGGTATTCACCATTAAAAATCGCGAATAATATCAATTAAAGCAAATTAAGTTATTTTTTTGTTTGGTTGTAATGTGTTGATAATTAATGTGTAGTAGTTTTGTGTTGGTAGAATAGGTAAATGTTAAGAAAACTTAAAATATGCCTTCCGACAGATGAATTTTAAAATTTTAAGGAGGTGTGGCACCAATGTTGATGTTCCCCTGTCGAATATTTTAGATGCAGATTACATAGAATAAATGACGGAAAACATGGGAAACAACAATAGTATTATTGAAAATTTAGACAGCAAATATCGTGGATATCTAGAGGATGAGGGGAAATGGCTCAATGATGGATTTAAGAATATTTTCATCGATGGGGAACCAAGTAAAGCAAATCTGAAAACATCGGTTTATCTTATGTTACCCCAAGAGATCAGAGAATATGTCGATCAGTTGTTGCCCAACGATTGATTATAAATTATACCCGCAAATCGTTTAAAGTAAAAGTTTACTAGAATCAGTTTTTTCTGATTTTAGTAAACTTTACTTGTTTAAACAGGGGAGAGCAGACCACATCTCCATTAAATACCATATTCTTTCACGGTTTGGCAAATTTGCTCTTTTTGTTTTCGGCTTAATACGTTCAACATGGTAAGGATTTCTTTACCTTGAAAAGTCTCAAGCTCAAGTCTAGGACCCAACCAATTGCTTTCAATAATACGGATATTAACGATTTGAATGTAGGGCACGAATACCAGCGCATCCAAATCTGCTAAAGCCCACATACTCCCGGTCTTCTTTTTAATCCGTTTAAAATACAATCCTTTTTTATCTGTTCGGGCTCGGATGATCTTCCTGCTGCTCTTTAGAAGAAGGCAGCCGCCGATAATAAAAGATAAGTGGAGCAACAGCATAAATAATGAGACTAAAAAGCGAAATACATCTTTAAAGTCAAGTACCATAGCACTGAAATTCTCTTTAAATGAATCATTCGGATGATAAGCGATGAAACATGTAGATATCCCCATTAAAATCAAGATACTACCGATGATAATGGATCGCCAATTAGGTAGGTAATAATTAATAAAGGTTTCACTGTCTGTGGCTGCTAATTTTCTCCTTTTCATATCTAAATATAGGGACCTTATAAATTGACCGTACAGAAGACTTACAATTCGTTCAAAAGCATTTATAATTCGACAACTGTTGTTATAAAGGCATGAAGTCTGTTTTTGAAATTATTATGAACTTGTTTATTGGTCGCATCGAAATCCATGTTACGGAAGATTGGACCACTGTACATCTGCTATCTGGATGAGGTCGACACGAAAGAGTTGCGATACATTTGCACTATAAATCAAACTATTTAATGAAATGAATTATAACATTAGAAAGGCAAGTCTTGAGGATCTTGATCAAGCAGCAGCGTTATTCAATCTTTATCGGATTTTCTACAGACAGGAATCGGATTTGGAAAAAGCCAAAGAATTTTTGAGGGAGCGATTTTTGTACGGAGAGTCAGAAATCTTTTTGGCAATTCAGGGCGAACAAGCTGTTGGTTTTGTTCAGCTTTATAAATTGTTTCATTATACTAAATTGCAGCGACAGTGGTTGTTGAGTGATCTATTTGTGCATCCTGATCACCGGAGTAAAGGTCTTTCGGTTCGGCTTATAGATCGTAGTAAAGTCTGGTGTGAAGAGACTGGAGCTTGTGGTCTGATGCTTGAGACCGAGAAAACAAATGTTATCGGTAATAGTGTTTATCCGAGGTGTGGATTTGAATACGACGGCATGCATAACTATTATCATTGGTGGCGATAACCTTAACTGGATCGTCAGGGCACTTCTGCGCCTGGCGATCCAGTTGGCAACTGAGATTAATTAGACGGCAAATTGTGTCAAATGATGATCCAGGTGTTTATAAAACATGTTGTTCCACTCCCAGCTTTTCAGCTTGCCGAAAGAATGGGACTCCTTCCCATCAAAATAATTTTCGCCCAATTCCAGCGTTTTTCTAATGTAATCGATTAACCTACGTTGCTCGATCTCGAAATCACGTCTGGATGTTACCAGAAACTCTGTAGCAGTAGGGTTATTTCTCTTATAAGGTTTTTCATTGACCACCAGATTCTTTACAAACCATTTTAGTAGTAGTTTCTTTAATCCAGTAGGCTTAGTATGCTTGTCTTCATAGATTAATTCATAGGTCACGTTGCAGTGGGCTAACATTTGATCGACAGTCATTTTACCCCATTGGGCACTGCTGTCTGGATTAAGATTTTGAATCCGTGCTATCACTTCATCACTCACTGTTTTGTCAAAAATATTTTTCATAATTTAAATGCTAATTGGTTTTCAGGTTGCTGGAACTTTGGTTGGGGATGATAACGTACGAAATAATAATCTATATTAATTGAAGTATAATATCACATTTAAAGGCTCATCTTTTACAGTTACTTTCTTTTCGGTGGGCCCATTTTTATTGCTGTACCTCAAGGTATAAGACTGATTTTTTTTCACGATAAATGTTAAATAATCATTCGCATCCTGCAGTTTAGTTGCGGTCGAACCACCGCCAATTTGATCATTTCCTTGAAAGATATCTACATTGCATTTTGTTCTGCCTTCCGGTTGACATTGATCGTTACTGAGATACATGGTTACGTTTAGACGGGTGTAAGATTTGTCGTTCAATTGTTGGCTATATTGCTGATTGAATAGATCAATATAGCGCTGGGAAACATTATCTGCATATACTTCTGTTTCGCTCCATGCTGGGAATGAGGTAGCTGCCGGTTTGTAGGAAGCCGCATAAATGGAATGTTCCTTGCTATTCGGATCGGCTTTTCCTGCGTCGGCCAAAAACCAGCTGTAATTTAGGTCTTTGTCCGGATAATATTCAGTAAAATACCATTTACCATTAATCCATACCTCGACCCAACTGTGGTTACCACGATTGTCATGCCAGTTTGGTGTACCTGCAATCCGGGCCGGTATACCTACTGATCGCAATGCATCGATCAGTAAAATGGATAATCCGGTACAAGATGCCATCCCTTGGCTTATCGATTCAGATGGATTTTGATCAGCTTTTTTTCGTTGGGTATTGTAATCGACTTTTACTTCATCTCTGATATTCTTATTTATGGCTACAACGGCATCTTTTATCGTTTTGCTATTTGTTACATATTTTGAGAAACGATCGTAGAAATCACCACGCCAGTCGTCTAGATCTTCAGAAAATACACGATAGGGCAATACCTCATTTAGAAAAATAGAATCTGGAATTTCCTTTGCCCAGGAAAATGTTGATTTTGCCTGGTAAGCCTTTTCAATATTATGGATAAGATGATCACTCTTAATCGTCGTTAAGTCATTTTTAGGCATATAAGCTATGAGAAAAGCCGCGCCTTCACGCATTTCTTTGGGCAGTTTCTCTAGTACTTTCTCCAATTCATTACGATTCATGCCGGCAGCTTTTAGTGCGTTTTTGACCGGTTTTTGATACTGACTTGGTAAAGAGGAAAGCTTGAAATCTTGTGCAGATGCTTTGAAAAAAATGGCTGTAGATAAACAGCAGAAAACTAAAGAAAATACCTTTTTGAACATAATAATATACGCTTGCTTGTTCTTTATCTATTTAAATTAATACGATTTGTATATTTCAAACATAGATAAATTGATTTTTATATGCAAAAATACGTTTTATAGTCTGGCTCGTAACTTAGAAGCCCAATTTGCATAATTTCTTCTTTGACAGCCTGTGAGCCTCTGTTCTAGCCCGATAGCTGCCTGCATTGGGACAGAGCCGTATCACAGTCCCTGTGAATCCGAGATGAATCCGACATTCTCTTGGAGTGACAGCCCTTTATTAAGGTGGACTCAACGTGGACCCAACGCGAACGAAGTACGACGATGTACTTTTGGATTGCGCTGCACTTCTAAAAAGTCAAAAGGTGTTAATCCCGCACAATTTCATTTGCAAATGAATACAAATTTATTTTAGTTTGAAGATCTTTACGTCGAAGTAAAGATCATAACCCAAAAAATAATTTGAATGACAATTCCGATGAAGCCGTTTCATTTTCTATATTATAGTGTATGCTGTCTGATCCTTTTATCTGGTATGCTGTATTCCTGTCAATCGCAAAATCCGGATCGGGTGATACTTGAAAAATTGGATAGGACCTTTAATGCATCCAAATTTTATGGCCCCAAAATAAAAAGGAGCGAAGAGTTGCTGCATGCGGACGTTAAAAGTATGGATAAGAAAGAGTTGAAAGAAGTCTTTGAAACCGCCATATTTAAAAAGGATACGCTTGCTATTTTTAATTCAGAAGGGAGTCTGCCAACATTATTTTATATCGAATCTACCGCAGCTTGGGGAACACGGAAATTAAAGCCAGTTAAAGATTTCGGTTATCGTTATACAACTGTTTCTTATAATGAAGAAAAAGATACCGTAGCGATATTAAACGGAATTTCTTTTCCAGCCTTGACTGTGGCGGAGGATAAAAATGGTGAATTTGCTTATCTATATGCACTGAAGACTTCAAAAAATAAAGATGATTTTCAAAATATCTACAACTATCTACAGAAGACGTTTACAAAATTGAAGCTTCAAGATGATGCGGGAAGTGGTATAAAAGGTTGGGAAAATAAAGACTTTTACTATTTTTTGCATAAAAAAAATAGAAGGGAAGAACAGATTTTTTCGTTTGGAGAAGATGAAGACGACAAGCCGACGACTACAGACATCACCGATATCCGTTTGGAAATTTATTCTAAAATTTACATCCAAAATATGCAAAAAGAGCAGGTTTACTTACCGGATTATATTCCCATTATCAAATGACAGATGTAGATAATTGGTAACCGTCAAACTTGTTACAAACCTGCATAAGCGAATTTGTTTATATTTACTTCCTTGTAAAAAAATCAATCAAATCGTTTTATTTTTATGTCAGATACTCAAATACCGACTTCCGCCTATGCAGATACCAAACCACACTATGCTGTACTTGATGGGTTACGTGGGGTCGCAGCTATTACCGTGGTTTGCTTTCATATTTTTGAAGCCTTTGCAACAAGCCATTTAGATCAGCGAATTAATCATGGTTATTTGGCGGTCGACTTTTTCTTTATGCTTTCAGGGTTTGTCGTGGGCTATGCTTATGATGATCGCTGGAAGACGATGACAACAAAAGAATTTATAAAACGAAGAATAATACGTTTACATCCGATGGTTGTTATGGGAGCGATCATTGGAGCAGTTATGTTCTATTTTCAGGGTTGTTCTGTTTGGGATGTGACAAAAGTGACATTTTCTTCGCTGGCAATCGCAACCCTATTGAATGCTTTGTTAATTCCTGCGATTCCTGGACATGAGGTGAGAGGGCTTGGGGAGATGTTTCCATTAAATGGACCAAGCTGGTCGTTGTTTTTTGAATACATCGGTAATATCCTGTATGCATTGGTCATTCGAAGATTTTCGACCAAAGCATTAGCCGGACTCGTTATTTTATTCGGAATAGGTTTGGCTGCATTTGCGATATTGGGACCCTTGGGAGATATATGTGCTGGTTTTTCACTCACAGGAACAGAATTTACGGCAGGTTCACTTCGTCTTTTATTTTCTTTTACAGCGGGCCTGTTTCTATCGAGGATATTTAAATCTTTACAGATCAAGGGGGCATTTTGGATTTGTAGTTTGATCTTAGTACCTCTTTTGGCTATGCCGCGCATTGGCGGGGCTGAGCATTTATGGATGAATGGTCTGTACGACACGTTATGTTGTGTTGTTGTTTTCCCTTTGCTTGTTGTTTTAGGAGCATCTGGCAAGGGAGAAAGCGGTATTACAAGTTGGCTTTGCAAGTTTTTAGGCGATATATCCTATCCTTTGTATATGGTACATTATCCCTTTATTTATCTATACTATGCTTGGGTCAAGAATGAAAATCTGAGTTTTGAAGAATCTCTGCCAGGAGCAGCAGCTGTTGTGATCGGAAGTATTGTGCTTGCATACGGCTGTTTGAAGTTATACGATATACCCGTACGGCGATATCTGTCAAAACGATTTCTAAGATCAAAAGGGAAATAGCCACCGGCAAACTAATCCTATATTCATTATAAAATAAAAAAACACCAATTTATGGTGTTTTTTTATGCATATTACGTAGGACAGTGACCTGTACATAAAGAAAATATCTTGTCATGTTAAATAACGCTTGAATGTCAGTCTTTTTCAAAAAAAACGTTGTTATATTTCGACGAATAAAATACCAAATAAAAGCCTAAAGGACTTCGGTACACCGTTGGATCTGACGCAAGAATATGATGAGTGGGAGAGTCCATACACAGCTTTAAGCGTGCGGATTCATAAGGACTTACTGTTTCGATCTTGCCCTTGTAAACTTTGGATATTTTACCTGCGCTTACGACGTTGAAATAAATCGAATCGTTATCCTTTATGATAAAATTATGGCTATCATATTGCCAGTCAGTTTGTTTTCCTGGGAATAGGTCACGTTTTATATGATAAGTCCCATAATAATCTTCTTTTTTTAAGATTTTTGGGCTAGCTATCCATTGAAAAAGTTGAGACAAAGAAAAAAGTAGAATTGCGCCACCGATGAGAGATAAAATTGCGTAACCAAAGAAGCGTCTTTCTGTGAAAATTCCGCATAACATTAAAATTACCAGCAGTGGTAGAAAAATAAAAACAATGAAAAAATTGGCCCCAAATCCCATTTTATAAATTGTTGTGGCTTCGAAGAAAACCAAATGGATTTTCTTTTACTCCTCTTATAGAAACCTACTTTCTAAATTGAAAGTTTTAACTAAAGTAGCCCCATAGCTACCAAATCCAACACAGTATACCTTCTATTGTCCAATTTATTCTTGACACATGCTTCAAGAATTTTTTTGACACCATTTGAATAGGAATCATGTCCGAGGACCTTGGTCTCAATTTTAATTTCATCATTTTTATCTTTGATCACAATCTGATGGTAGGCATGTTTCTCTAAGTAGGCAACGGGAATATTTATTTTATAAGCTTGTGTTTTCGCATCGCGAATAGAGACAACACGTTCATGAGCGACATGTAAAGAGTTGGCGATATGATAAGCTGTACCTGGTTCAGTATTCTTGGAGGCCTGATGAGACTCCATAATAGATATTTCATAGTCTTTGAAATTATGACCAAATTGTTGAAGCATATGGAGCGTTTTTAGCAAAAGTATGGAGGTATTCGGGCAAATGATAAGTGGAAAAGCAGTCTCGAGCTTTTCGGTCTCTAGGCCCGTCGAAAGTTCAATTAATACCGAGCCCGTACGTGCGCAAAAATCAAGACAATCTTGTAACTCCCGGCCCGATCCGGCATGTATAACAATAGATGGAGACGTCGTTGTAATGGATGGTTGCCAAGGTGAAATTTCTACACAGGGAATGGAATAATCGGCTTCCAATATTGCGTTTGCCAGTTTTCCTGATCCTACTACAAAGGCTTTTTTTGTATTCATATTGCTTGTTTTATCACACCATCCGCTATCCTTTTAACTGTGAATCGATAAAAAGATACCGGATGAATTTGTAAAGAAGTAAAGGTTGTGCTTGAGTGAGGTAAGTTACAAAAATAGACTGTAAAATTTAGTCTTTGCTATTACGGAATTATTCTTTTTTCACGCATTTCGTCAAAGAGTTGATAAAACATTTGTTCAGTATCGATAAATTCATGGAAGCCGAGTCGTCTCGCCTTTGTGCCGTCGGCAAAAAAATCATAATCCCAAGAAAAGACAAAGTCGCCAAAAGTCCAAGCTGAAACCTGCGCATAGTTATAGCTTAATGCATGCTTTTCTTTTAATTTTTGCCATACAGGTTCCTTATCTGCCATCATCGTTTCGAGTGATAGCGGGATCGGGTCAGCACTTTGCATATCAAAATAGGCTGCTAATTTGGGCCATAGTTCCTTCCAGCGGAAGAGATCGCCATTGTTAATGTTGAAGGCTTGATTGGCCGCTTGTGGATTGGTCGAGGCCCATACCGTTGCTTTGGCTAATAGTGTTGAATCGGTCATTTCCATCAATGTCTGAAAAGCGCCAATTTTTCCTGGAAACCGAAGCGGAATACCGAGTTCTTTTGAGATAGATGCATATACAGCAATGAGCAACGCTAGATTCATCGGATTATTGGGAGCCGTTCCACCAACAACGGACGGACGGATCGCCGACCAAGTCCATTTCTTACCTTTTTGCAGTTGTTCGAGGTATTGCTGTTGACTGGTATTGAATTCAGGCGGCATATGTCCGGCATCTGATTCTTTGGCCGGTGTCTTGAAAGGGCCCAAATGAGCACCGTATACTTTATACCCCTGCATTAAGCTGATGTGTTGAAGATTACTTGCTATTGGTTCCACCACAGTCAAAACATTGCTTAGCATTCTCATATTGGGCTCTACCAGCTCAGCCCAGGTCGGTCTATCCTGATATGCAACATAGTAAATATGAGTCCCTGCATCCAAGTTGCCTAGTTTTTTGATACAATCGGCTATATCTAATAAATCTACAGCGATAAAACGCACCTTATTCCGATCGGCATTTGTTCGTCTTGATAAACCTATAATTTCCCATTCTTCCGTCTTTTCAAGGTAGTCTATGAGATTGTTGCCTATGACGCCATTGGCACCCACAACTAAAGCTGTGTTTTTTCTAGTCTTCATCTTTGTCTATTATTTATAAAGCCAAAGTTAGTTGGAAGCCTAGTGGGGTTTAATGTAAAAATCCAACATAATTATGTATATTTCTGAAATGAAACGTTATCGTCAGTTTGAACCGGTGCTTATTTCAGGATTTAAGATGCTCGAATGGAACCATCCTGAACACAATCACAATCATTACGAGTTTATTTTTATTCGGGAGGGTTCAGGACGACATATCGTTAATGGACATTCATTTCCCTACGGGGCAGGAACGATCTTTCTACTTGGGCCAGATGATCAGCATTATTTTGAAATCGAACAACTCACACATTTTGTTTATCTTAAATTTACCGACGCCTACCTTGGTCGTGACACTTCGGGTGCTACGCCCGCAATACAACAGCTGGAATATATCATAAAAAGTAGAGAAACCCATCAGATGGGGTTTCAATTAGCGGGGGAAGATAAGATGGTGATAGAACAGATCTTTGATATACTCCTTTTATTTAAGAAAGATCAAATCGGAAATCAGGAACTTATTTGGTTGCAATTATTCAGCATTGCACATGTTCTGCAGCGAAATATGCCTGAATTGCGTAGTAGTAGTACCAAAAGTCGCGATCTGCAGGCTATGTTTTGCTATATTCATAAAAATATTTACGATCCCAACTGTCTGCGGATACAAATGATGGCGGAGCACTTTAACATTGCTAACGATTATCTCGGTATTTATTTTAAACGTCAGGCGGGAATTACCTTACGGGACTATATTCAAAACTACCGCAGTACATTGATACGTCAAAGAATAGCAACAGGAAGAGTTACCTTAAAGGAAATTGCTGTTGAATTTGGGCTGACCGATGTAAGTCACCTGACGAAGATTATACATAAAACGTAGCCCATTTCCATCGAAAAGCATTGAAATCAAATTTAATCTATAATATTTATCCCGTAGAAGATAAAAATGCAATAAAAATATGGAGAAACGGTATGAACCTTTTACCACCTAACCCTACAGAAATGAATAAAATTGAACCTGTGGAGCGAATTCTATTGCTGGATTAGGAAAATGGCGCCAATAACGCCTAGCGAAAAAATTTGGCTGGGGGAGTTGATTTTTCGACATTTTTTGTAGATTTGTCGAGTAATGACAGGTCAACAGGAAAATATTAAAGAGGAAATTATCTTATCATCCATGAAAGTGTTTGAAACATATGGATTTGCAAGGGTTTCTATGCAGGATATTTCAAAAGCTTGTGGAAAGGGGCGGAGCACCTTATATTACTATTTTACCAGTAAAATGGATGTCTTTGATGCAATTGCTGAGTATCTATGTCAGCAAGTGTTTGAGGTCGCGAGTAAAACTTATAACAGGGACGCTTCACTGGAAGATAATTTAGTCGGTTTTTTACAAGCAAAACTACGTCAGATTAATTTAATTACGAAACGTTTTCATCTCGCATTCGAAGATATGAAATCCGATCCAGCCTTGATGGTTTCGAAAACACGTTATATGCTGGACGACGAGATTAAGTTGATTCGTGAAATGATTGAATTAGCCGTTAGGAAAGAAGAAATTCAGGCCTTAGAGGAAAAGGATATCCTGTTTTTATCCGAAATGTTAGTGACAACATCACGTTGTTTTGAGCAGGAAGTTTTACTTTTTGATCGTTTTCCAGATTTTGAAGCTAGGCTTTCCTGGTTGACAAGTATATGTGTTAAGGGGTTGCGCTAACAATTAGGCAGTGTAGCGCGAAGTAATTATTTTGAACAGTAAGGATGTAGATTTATTGTTCTTTTTTTTGAAGCTTGTTTCGACAAAAATACAAAATATGTCTATTTTGATTGGTCGATTCTTTTTATACAGACAATAAACAGGATTACAACTATGGTGTTAAATGCGAAAGTAGGAAAGTCGGTAAATAGCTTTGCATCAGAAAGATGCGTTTTGGTCATGGTGGAGACAGAGGAAACAATCCGCCCTGAAATGATGGGATTGTTGGATCCAGATATTGATTGTTATTTATTAATACACAACGATGTGGAGCGCTTGGATAGCCTAGCTCTTGCGCTGGAAAATGAAAATAAAAAGGTTCGACTAGCCCGAGATTTTGAGGAACTGAAACAGATGCGTTTTTTGAACCACCCATTACAACAAATTGCCGTTAAAATTTTGAAATAATCTAAATATGTATAAAGTTGTTTATTCTTTATCTCGTAAGCTGAAGTGGAAAGCCAGCGAGATTTATCATTTTCTCTATCAAAGTTTCCCGGAGATAAAAAATATTGATTTATTGTTGGATGACCAGCAATTTTTGCTTGTCCTTCGGATTAGCACCCGATTGGAATTTTCTATTCTGAATATATGCCAGAAGCAGGGCTTGGCAATGCAATTTGTACAGGTCGAGGATACTGATTAGGTTTTCCGATTTACAAAGCTAGCCTATTAGAGATGTTCAGGCATGATACGATGAGCCGTAAAGAAATATCAATTTGAGCTTTATAGCAAAATCATTCTGAAAGTTACTTTTTACTTTTGATATCGTTCCTTCAAAACATTTTTCACATCCATTGGTTAATTTTATCGTGCGGATGGAATCTGTGTTGCATCATAGGAATTTTATGCATTTATTTAAAACAGAAAACAACAATTTTATCAAGTATGAGTACATTTTCAATTAGAGCTTTTGGAACAAGCGCACCAACGGCTGATCTAAAACAGATGGATATTGAACGCCGTGAAGTGACGGATAAAGATGTCGAGATTGATATCTTATTTTGTGGAGTTTGCCATTCGGATTTACATACAGCGCGAAATGAATGGGGCGGAACCGTTTATCCGAATGTACCCGGTCATGAAATTGTGGGTCGAATTACTAAAGTTGGATCCGCTGTAACCAAGTTTAAAGTTGGTGATTTGGCCGGCGTAGGCTGTATGGTCGATAGTTGTCGCGAATGTGAAAGTTGTAAGGAAGGATTGGAACAGTATTGTGAAAATGGAAATATCCAAACATACAACGGACACGATAAGCACCTTAATAAACAGACATTTGGTGGTTATTCTGAACGTGTTGTAGTAGATCAGGATTTTGTGCTCCACATTCCTGAAAATTTGGATCTCGCAGCGACAGCACCTTTATTATGTGCTGGAATTACCACTTATTCACCTTTGAGGCATTGGAATGTGGGACCAGGAAAAAAAGTTGGTATAGTGGGTATCGGTGGCTTGGGACACATGGGAGTCAAAATCGCGAAAGCAATGGGAGCGCAGGTCGTTGTTATTACAACGTCTGCTTCTAAAGTTGATGACGCCAAACGTTTGGGTGCTGACGAAGTGATCTTGTCAACTGATGTAGAACAAATGAAGGAACATGCAGGAACATTACATTTCATTTTGGACTGTGTTTCGGCACAACATGATATCAATGCCTATTTAAGTTTATTGAAACGAGATGGTTCTTTGACTCTCGTTGGTGCTCCGGAGCATCCACTTCCTGTGGCTCCTTTTAGTCTGATTCCAACACGTAAGAGTTTTTCAGGTTCTATGATCGGAGGGATAGCCGAAACACAGGAGATGCTTGATTTTTGTGGTAAACACAATATTATATCCGAT
Organism: Sphingobacterium siyangense; assembly: GCF_007830445.1. Lineage (GTDB taxonomy): Bacteria > Bacteroidota > Bacteroidia > Sphingobacteriales > Sphingobacteriaceae > Sphingobacterium > Sphingobacterium siyangense. The sequence continues at coordinate 207,584 of NZ_VLKR01000002.1, forward strand.
ATAGAGCTGATTAAAATGCAGGATATCAATCATGCCTATGATAGACTATTGAAAAGCGATGTTAAATACAGGTTTGTTATTGACATGGCGAGTTTGAAAAACTAGCACAAGAAAATTATTCAATGCTGAACCATCAAGGGGAATTTCGAGTACCTTTGATGGTTCAGTTTGTTTATATAGGTATTTTCACCTAATTATTGAGCTAACCTTTTACCCTTTAAAATTGTTAATATGGGGTAGTGAAGTCAACTATTGGTCGTTTTTATGGAAAAAAATAAAATTATTGTGTTTTGGTTTCGTCGGGATCTACGTCTGGATGATAATGCTGGGCTTACTCGCGCCTTAGCTTCGGGCTATCCTGTATTGCCTATATTCATATTTGACGAGGATATTCTAATGCAATTGGAGGATAGGAGGGATCGACGTCTTCATTACATCCATCAGGCTTTAATCCGTATAAATACCATACTCGGAGAAAGTGGAGCAACTTTGAATACGTTCTATGGTAAACCTATCGCTATCTACAGGGAGTTGATTGAAAAATTCGATGTGCAGGGAATCTATTGTAATCGGGATTATGAACCGAAAGCAATTCGTCGGGACAAAGAGATTTTCGAGCTTTGTACAGCTATGGGAATTCCTTTCAAAGCTGTGAAAGATCAGGTTATTTTCGATAAAGGAGATATTTTAAAGAATGATGGAACACCCTATACGGTTTATACGCCGTATGCAAAAAAATGGCGGGAGAAATTACGTCCTGAGGACCATCTTTCCAATACCTACACAACGGGATTTTTCTTTCAGCAGAACCATCAGCAGATTATTTCTTTGGCGAATTTAGGATTTTTGGAGACTGACCTTATTTTTGAAGAACCAGAGCTGAATGCGACGATTATTGACCATTATGATACCACCCGCGATTATCCGGCATTAATGGGCACAACCAAATTGGGGATCGCACTTCGTTTTGGAACAATCAGTGTTCGTCAATGTGTTACTTTTGCTTTAAAACACAATGCGACCTGGTTGTCTGAATTGATCTGGCGTGAATTTTTTATGCAGATACTCTATCACTATCCACATGTTGTTACGGAGTCCTTTAGAAAGCAATACGATGCCATACAATGGCGAAACGACGAAGTTGAATTCCAGCAATGGTGCAACGGAGAGACCGGATATCCTATGGTCGATGCGGGTATGCGCCAATTGAATAGTTCGGGTTATATGCACAATCGCGTACGAATGGTCGTAGCCAGTTTTCTTTGTAAGCATCTTTTGATTGACTGGAGATGGGGGGAGGCCTACTTTGCACAAAAACTAAATGATTATGAGCTGTCAGCCAACAATGGTAACTGGCAATGGGCCGCAGGCAGTGGTTGTGACGCAGCCCCGTATTTTAGGGTTTTTAATCCGACGCTCCAGGCTGAGAAGTTCGATAAAAATCAGGAATATATAAAACAATGGGTTCCTGAATTAAACACTTTAGACTATTGTAAGCCTATTGTTGACCATCAGTTTGCCCGTGATCGTGCGATAAAGACCTACGCAAAGGCGTTGAAATAATGGTATTGAATGTCTGCTCCTTACGAGCGGTTTTAAGGACCAACAAGTAGGAGCGGACATTCAATGTATCTAATTTTATTGATCTAAAAACTCGGCAACAAATGCGTCAAATGCCTGTGGATTTTCGGCTTGAACCCAGTGACCGGCATTGGGAATTGTTTTAAACACGGCATTAGGAAATTGTTCCCTGATCTTAATTTTATCTTCAGGTAATATATATCTTGATTTCTCTCCAGGTAGAAATAATGTGGGACCGTTGAATATTCCCGATTTTACCCCGACAGTGATGAACTCCGTATATTTATTTTTTAAAACATCCAGATTAAAGCGCCAATCTAATTTCCGATCTTCTCTGATATATACATTTTTCAATAAAAATTGGATAACTCCCGGATCACTCAAATAGTGTTCAATCTTTACTTGTACATCTTTCCTGTTATCCAGTGTTGTGATATCCACAGCAGATAGCGCATCGAAGATATCCTCGTGATTTGGCGGATAAGCTTTTGGGGCTATATCAGCGATGATCAGTTTTTCAATTTTTCCGGGATGATCAATAGCAAATTGCATCGCTACTTTTCCGCCCAAAGAATGGCCCAATAGGAGGACTTTATCTGCTCCAATGGATGTTATATAGGCCAGCAGATCTTCTACCATAACTTCCACCGACATATCTTCACTATGGAAACTTCGTCCGTGATTACGAAGATCGAGTAAATGTACCTGTCTTTTCTCTCCGAAACTACGACCAAAGGATCCCCAGTTGTCTGCCATACCAAAAAGCCCATGCAGAACAATTAATGGAGTGCCACCGTTATCTGCGCCATATATTTTGCTGTGTTGTAATTCTTTCAATGCCATGCTATCTATTATTGCAATTATCACCTCTCTGTGATCTGTATATGCAGCGAAGTTAGCTTTTGTTGGTGATTTTTTGATCGAAATTATGTAAAACATTTACATCACTTCCTAGTTGATCCCATCTTGTCGCTCTTATCAAAATGGTAGTATTTGGTGATTTATTGGTAGTTCATCGCCGCCATGTCCACCTTAATTTTGTGTAAACTTAATTCATAAAATAGATGAGCAATAGCGCGTTAATAGTCATTGATATTCAAAATGAGTATTTTGAAGATGGCGGAATGGAACTTGTCGATCCGTTGAAAGCAGGTAAGAATGCAAGAAGAGTGATCGACCAATTTAGGCGAAGAAAATTGCCAGTGGTTCATATCCAACATATTTCTTCAGATCCCAAAGCAATGCCATTCTTTATTGATGGTACAAGAGCTGCCGAAATTCATGAAAGCGTAAGTCCAATGCCAAATGAGCTTGTCATACGTAAACATTTTCCCAACAGCTTTAGAGAGACAGAATTATTGGATTACCTTCGCAAAAATAAGATCGAGGAACTTGTTGTCGTAGGCATGATGACCCATATGTGTATTGATGCCACGGTACGTGCTGCTGTCGATTTGGGCTTTCCATGTACGGTAATTGATGATGCCTGTGCGACGCGCGATCTTGAGATCAATGGCTTAGTAGTTGGTACACTGGAGGTTCAGCATGCCTTTCTCGCTGCATTGGCATTCTTTTATGCGGAGGTTCAGGACACCGAGACGTACTTGGAACGCCATTGATTTCAATGAAAGTTGGGCCATGTGGTTGCCGATCTGCACGGCTCGATTTTCATAACGTCAATTTGTATATGTAATTCAACATCTATTTTTTGAATTCCTGAATAAATGCACCAATGGTTTTTCCAGTTTGAGTTTTGAAAAACCGCATTAAATGATTGGGTTCTGAAAAGTTAAGGTCAAAAGCAATTTGATTAACGGAATGGTCAGAATGGATAAGAAGGTCCTGAATCTCGAATAGTAAACGCTGCCGAAGTAGGTGTGTCGCTGTGGTATTAAACTGTGCTTTAACGGCCTGATTTAACGTAATCCTACTTATTCCCATGAGTGTCGCATATTCGTTTACCCGTTGTTTTTCCCGAATGAACTGTTCCATAAGTTCTTTAAATTGATAGGCGAAGTTATTTTCCGCTTTTTGGTTTGGCAGCTTATTCAAGCGGGCATATTTTCGGTTTAAAGTCTGCAATAGGTAATAAAGTAAAGAACGGATAATATGGGCACTATCTGCTTGGGTTTCGATAAGTTCAAGTTTAATTTCGGCAAGAAGACCACAGAATTTTGACATATGTGTGTCATCTGCTATAATTTGGGGAACATAACTAAGCTGGTAGAAATATAATAGTTTATATGTGAATAGTTTATCTGAAAAGAAATCATTCAAAAAGTCTTCCTGAAAAATCAATGTTGTAAATTCAAGGTGTTCTGGATCCAGTTCCCAGGTATGTTTTTGAAAAGCCGAAATAAAGATGATTGAATTGTCGGACAAGGAGAGGATCTCTTGCCCCAATATTAATCTACCTTTGGCTTTTTTGAAAAATAGAATTTCAAAAAAATCTTTATGGTAAGTATCTTGATGTGTATAATCCGTTTCTTTTTCATTGAGCACATTCAACAAAAACTCAACACCGCATTCACCCTTATGGAATTTTATTGTTCTCAATCTAGATTACTTTAATGAACCAAAAATACTAAACTTTATACGTTACACCAGCCTAAATACAAATATTATCGTACCGTTTTAGTCTCATGTTCATTGCCGCAACTAAGCAGGGAATAAGGATTGGAGGCGAAGTGTTTGAATGGTAAAAAGGTTTTCTGTTATTGGGTATTTTTCAAAACAGTAATCAAAACAGTAATCAGAACAGTTCATGGAGAATAGATGAGTTGGGGGGGATGTTATGAGAGAAGCTGAATTTTGAAAATGGAAATAAAATTTTTGGTAAAAGTGATTTTCATCACTTTTTTGTTGGGAAGAATACGCTACATTTACTGCCGTAGCCATTTATCCAGTAAGATTAGTCTTTGGTATCGACAAAAATTATTTAGCCATAAAAATATATTATTTGGGGGTTTTCTCGTTATGAGAGGCCCCTTAATTTTTATAACAACCTCTAGTTCTGAGATGAAGGGACTATGTACGCCACCGCAAGCTTGAAGTCTTGTTTTAAAGAAAATAGGTCTTTTCGACAGCTTTCAATAACTTGTTCGAAAAGACCTATAGGTGTCTTCTTATTCCTGCTTAGTAAATTGCATTCTGTGCCGTTAATATAACAGGAGCGCCATCGGTAATGAGAATTGTATGTTCATGTTGCGCCATGAATCCACCTTTGTCCCCAACCATTGTCCAGCCGTCGTTGAGTTCGGTCGCGTATGTGGAGGTCGTTGAAATAAAGGTTTCAATAGCAACAACGGTATTTTTTCGAAATCTTCGTTGGTCGAAGCGATTTTTATAGTTAAGCAATTCATCGGGTTCCTCATGCAGACTTTTTCCTACACCATGTCCGCCAAGGTTCTTGATGACTTTATAGCCTCTTTTTTTCGCTTCAGTTTCTATTAGATGCCCAATATCGGCTATTTTCACACCACCACGAATATTATTGATTGCTTTTTGAAGAATTTCTTTTGATGCTTTTACCAATTTTTCGTGTTGAAATATGTCCTTTCCTATAACAAAAGAACAACCATTATCAGCCCAATACCCATCCAGTTCGGCAGATACATCGATATTGATCAAATCACCTTCTTGTAGTAGCCTTTCCGCGGTAGGTATTCCGTGGCAAAACTCGTTGTTTATACTGATACAGGTGTAGCCCGGGAAACCATAGGTAAGAGCAGGAGCAGAATTTGCACCCATGCTTTTTAATATTTCGGCTCCATATTCGTCAAGCTCTTTCGTGGACATACCCACTTGAGCATGTGCTATCATAGCTTTTAAGGTGATGGCAACGGCATCGCTCGCTTTTTGTATGCCTGTTAGTTCTGTTTCATTCGTTATAGACATCGCTGATGTTTTTATTGTGGAGCAGGTGAGCTCTGTTTTTTATTTTGTTATTTATAACTACCGGGAACAATGATTAAAGGTCATTTTGTTTTAATCGGATATAAACCAGTACAAAGGTCTTAATAAATTTGAATAAAATAGGCATTTGCTTGCGATTACAAGTAAATATACTGTGTTTGGGCATTAAAAGTCTAGTAACAAATGCCGAAAAGCATTGTGTTTTTGTCCTAGTTTTTATTGTTTTAGTCCTTTGTTTTGATGTTTAGACATTTATTTTTTTATGTATCTTTACATAACTTTATGATGTTGCTATTGATCATTTAAATTAGAATAAAATGGCTTTATTAGATACCCTAGCATGGCGTTATGCCACAAAAAAATACGACCCTACAAGAAAGGTCGCTCAGGAAGATGTGGATAAGATTTTGGAGGCAGCACGTATGGCTCCGAGCTCGTCTGGACTTCAACAGTTCCGTGTGATTGTGATTACGAATCAGGAATTAAAAGAAAAAATTGTACCTGTGGCTTGGGGGCAACAAATTGTTGCTGATAGCTCACATTTATTGGTCTTCGCTGGATGGGATAGCTATACGGACGAACGTATTGATAATACCTTCGACAAGATGAATGCGTTGAGAGGTTTACCTTTAGACACCACTGACGAGTATAAAAATAGATTGAAAGCACAGTTATCGAGCCTATCCGGTGAGCAACAAGCAGCCCATGCGGCTAAACAAGCCTATATTGCTTTTGGTCTGGCAATTGCTCAGGCTGCAGAATTAGGCGTTGATGCAACTCCAATGGAGGGTTTTTCAAATGCCGAATTGGATGAACTTCTTGGTTTAGATAAACTGGGATTGAAGAGTGCAGTTATGCTTCCTTTAGGCTATCGGATGGAAGAACAAGATTGGTTGCTGAAGCTGAAAAAATTTAGACTTCCGAAAGAGGAATTTTTGATTGAACTCGCATAAATTGCAGAACAGTATTAAAAAAAGCGTTTCAACACTTGGTTGAAACGCTTTTTTTATAGTTGCCTCCAACTTACATAGGGACCGTCTTTATAGACTACATAAGTTTACTGTTTGCCCCTTTTTTAGTTTCACATATTGTATGGTGTTATCTTTCTGTAAGGTCTTTTTCGTACTGACATGCATGAGCGTCTTGGGTTCAAAAATTCGAAAGGTACCATCTTCGGTCGCAGTTATTTTCAGCATAACGATTTTATCTCCTTTTTTCTCAGCGCTTACGATAAATCCGCCCATCGTTCTTAAATTTTTGAAAGATGCTGTTGCCCATTCAGCAGGTAAGGCTGGAAAGATTTCTACATAGTTATTCTTGCTCTGAATAAGCAATTCGTGTATTCCTTGCGCAAATGCAAAGTTGCCTTCCAACGTAAATGGTCGATACGTAAAGTCTGAATATTGCCCACCTTTCTGGTCGCCATTCAGATGAAAGGAATTGGTGGAACAAAAGTTCTGTGCAAATTTTTGAAGATTGCTAACGGCTTCCTTTCCTTGTTTAGCTCGCGCGTGTAAACAAGCCATCCATGCAAAGGAATAACCTACCCACGCACGGGTACCCAGTTTTTCAATATGATCTAGGGAACTTTCGATGAGCTCTTTTTCCTGCGGATTATTGATGTCTAATAAATCCAATGGATAAATTGCCATATAGGGAGACATATGCCGATGGGAATGTTTCATTGGAAGATTTACAGCAACTTGTAGTCCGGTTTTATCCGTCGCATAATGAGGTAGTTGGGCCTTACATTTTAACCAAGCTTGCGCTTCTTGCGGTTTTCCCATTGCTGTGCTCACCTCAGTAGCAGCCTGGAATAGAAAATGCGCTAAGCTAAGGTCGAAATTGGTCCAGTTGTCAAACCACGCTGATACACTATTGTCGTTGTATTCGGGACTGCTACTCAAAGGCAGGTAACGGAGTCCATTTTTTAATGTGGTTATATTCTTAAGGTAAGTCGCAGACTCAATGATATAGGGATAGGCTTGTTCTCTTAGAAAGGTTTTATCCATACTATATTTCCATTGCCAATAAAAATGTTGGGCCGCCCATGCACCAATCGTAGGAGAAAGAGAATACTGAATCCATCCACCCATAGGGTCTCCATTTAAAGTAAGGACACCGGGTACATTCAGCCCATCGACACCGAAATATTGCTTTGTAAAGTCGCGGTTTTTTTTGCGGATCTTCCAGAGCCAATCTGTATAGCTTTTGGCTTCGGCTAATCTATTCCCCGAATAGGCTGGCCAATAGCTCAATTGGGTGTTAAGGTCATTGTGAAAGTCTCCTTTCCAAGGGGGGGAGGCCACCATTATCTGCCGTCCAGACGGCCTGAAGCGTAATTGCTGGAGCGCCTTCTCTTGCGACAGCACCGAGCTTGTACATATCAAGATAATATTGCTTTTCAAGATTTTTTTCAGGAATAGTTATACTTGATTTGGACCAATAGTTTGACCACCAATGCAAATGGCTTACTTGTTCTTCGGTGTATTTTTTGAGGGAAAGTTCAGAAGGGTTTGCCCTTTGATCGTTGACGATTGTCCAATATCCAATCAGTTTTTTAGCTGATATTTTTTCCCATCTCAATACAACTTCAAAAAAATGATTGTCATAAGTTTTTTGGTGCAGCACTTCGTAATTGCTGGTTCTGGTTATATTTCCTTGCTTATATCCTAATCTTGCTAAATCTTGACCTTCTACAACGCTTTTGTTTTCATCTTTGTTTGCGCTATTTTCATATTGATGGGGAATTAATTGAGGAACAAGTTCACTCACATTGTTTCCTGTAATTTCAAAATAGCCAAAGGGTTTATAGGCGTGTATGAAGGTTCTTAATATCCGACCATCTTTGAATTTAAGAATATTGGTGGCCTGTTCCAGGTCAAGTACGTTCGAAACGACAGGGCCAAATTTCGCTAAGTCAAAGAACAGCGACGCTGCTGGAAGCTTGGTGGGATAGGGGGATCTATCGTAAGGAGCGTCTCCCCACTCTTGTACAATGCCATAGCTGTTGTTTTTTATTTGTTGTTGGACCCAATTGAAATTGTGGTTTTCTATTGCAAAGGACTTTCTTTCATCCCATAGATCTGCGCGATCAAGTGAAAATCGAATCGTATTATCTTTTTTCCAAATCAGTGCACCCAATTGACCATTTCCCAACGGAATGGCTTCATCCCACCGCGAAGCTAACTGATCGAAATGGAGGTTGTTGTCCGGTGTCGGTTGACCGAAAGAGAACACTGTAAACGAACAGAAGAGTATTAAATAAAGATATTTCATAATTGAAAGGGTTAGCTTGTAAATTTAAAACTCTGGAAGGGGAGATACTGACACTATTGTTACTTTTTTGCATACTATTTTATCTATGCGATGCCCTTGAGCCTGTTGAAATCATTTTAATAGCAGATTTAGCGGTGGTTGTATGCAGTGCAGAAAACTAAAAAAGTTAATTCGTATCGAAATTGTTATACTTTTTGATTCGAATAAATATGTCGCAAAAGTGTTGTTTTATTGTCTGCTGTTTAACCAAGGAAAGTACGTTATGCTGTCTTAAATCAACCTTTTGAGCAGGTGGGTCTATAGTGTCCAGAAAATCTCGCAAGGGCAAGGGGTAATATTGTTTATGTTTCTGTTAATCTAGTTTTAGTATAATCCAGTGTTGTTCTCTAATTTTATCCTACTCGAAACGAGCACATTTATGGAATAGTTTCGGCTCCACTTAACGAAGAAAATAATCATTATTCATTTCGTTTAGTGCATAAACCTAAAATAATACAGAATAGATATATCCCCAGGCTATGAAAAAAAAGATTTTGGTGCTAATATTATTGGCGCTTGTGCTTATTGGTACAAGCATTTTGACTTTTGGAAAAAAAGAGCCAGTTGATTTTAGCGCTGATGTTAAACCGATATTGAATAAACATTGTATCACGTGCCATGGTGGGGTTAAAAAAAATGGTGGTTTAAGTTTTCTTTTTGAAAATGAGGCATTCGCCAAAGCCGAGTCAGGCAAATCAGCAATTATTCGTGGCGATGGCGAACACAGTGAACTGGTAAAGAGACTGATTTCCGATGATCCTGAATTGCGTATGCCTTACAATGCCCCTAAACTGAATGACGATGAAATTGATATACTCAAAAGATGGATCGATGAAGGAGCTAAGTGGGGAGAGCATTGGGCCTATACAACACCTAAGGAAACGGAGGTCCCTAAACCTTTTTCGTTGCTCAGTATATTTGGTGTAAAGCCCAAAGGGGTGAACAATACGATAGATTTTTTTGTTTTGGATAAGATGAAGGAGAAGAAATTGTCCTTTGCAGATGAAGCCGATAAAGCATTGTTGCTCCGAAGAGTGTATTTGGATCTAATTGGTATCCCACCCTCGTTGGCGGAGATTCAAGCCTTTGAAGCAGACCAGCGTGATGATGCTTATACCCGGCGGGTAGACAGTCTGTTGGCTTCTCAGAAATATGGCGAAAAGTGGGCGAGTTGGTGGTTGGATATGGCACGATATGCCGATACGAAGGGCTACGAAAAGGATGGCTCGCGCACGATATGGACTTATCGGGACTGGGTCATCAAGGCCTTAAACAAGGACATGCCTTATGATGAATTTACGATTGAACAGCTTGCCGGGGATTTGCTGCCGGAGCCAACCAAGGATCAGCTTATCGCAACCGCCTTCCATCGCAATACCATGAATAATGATGAAGGCGGGACCGATAGCGAGGAATTTCGGATGGCTGCGGTTTTGGATCGTTTAAATACAACTTATCAAGTATGGTTGAGTACGACCTTCGAATGCGTGCAATGTCATAGTCATACTTATGATCCGTTTAAATTTGAAGAATATTATAAATCGTTAGCTTTTTTTAACAACACCAGAGATGAAGATACCCAAGGTGATCATCCTAAACTGCGTTTTTATACTACACAGGATGAAAAGCGAATTGACAGTATAAAGAGGTGGTTGTCGACGACAGGAAATGCAAGCTTGGTAAAATCAACAGATCTATTCCTTCACACCCTTGAGCCCAAAGTCCATGCGCATTACAGCGACCAAATAGTAGATGGTGCGCTTTATGATACGAAATGGTTGGGGGTGCGAACTGGAGGATCGGCTCGATTAAGGGCAATAAACCTGGATAATAAACAGCAATTCTTCATGAATTTCTGGACAGGTGCGGTAGGTGGAAAATTGGAAATTCACTTGGATAAACTTAGCGGACCAATACTTGCCGTTATTGATTTGCCGAGTACGAATGGAAGACAGGTTATTCAGTCTCCCATAAGTGCGACTCGTGGTGTACATGACTTATATCTGGTTTTCAAGAATCCATCTGTCGCTCATGGACAGCCGATCTGCATGATTGAATGGTTTGCATTTCGCGAGAACTTTGCACATGAAAAGTCACTGGATAATATGAATTTTCAAAAGACTTTTCTCCAGTTGGTCAATATGCAACCTGAGGGGGTACCAATCATGATTGAAAATCCCAAAGACATGCATCGTAAGACCAATGTATTTATACGCGGTAACCGCCTGTCGCTAGGTGCGGAAGTGCAGCCCACGGTTCCGGCATCACTGAATAGTTTCCCTAAGGGGGCTCAACGCAATCGCTTGGGTTTTGCGCAGTGGATTGTCAGCAAGGAAAACCCATTGACAGCGCGAACTTTAGTTAATCGCGTATGGGCTCAACTATTTGGTCGGGGGCTTGTTGAACCATTGGGAGATATGGGCACACAGAGTATTCCACCGATTCACCGAGAATTACTAGATTATCTTGCCCTAGATCTGATGAATACCAAAAAGTGGAGTATAAAAAAATTGATCCGCGAGATGGTATTATCCGGAACTTATAAGCAGTCCTCTAGCTTGAACAATTCCAATTTTGAAATGGATCCACAGAATTATTATTTGGCAAGGGGACCTCGCTTTAGATTATCTGCCGAACAGATTCGTGATCAGGCTTTAGCCGTAAGTGGATTGCTCAGCAATAAAATGTACGGACCAAGTGTAATGCCATACCAACCGGATGGGGTATGGATGACTGTATATAGCGGTGAGTCCTGGGTGAAAAGTGCTGGAGAAGATCAATACCGAAGAGGCATCTATACGTTTTTAAAGCGTACGAGTCCTTATCCTTCCTTTGTTTCTTTCGATGCTTCTAGTCGGGAGGTTTGTTTGGTCGACCGTATCCGTACCAATACACCGCTACAAGCGCTCGCTACATTAAACGATCCTGTTTACCTCGAAGCGGCTAAACATTTGGGGGCTATTATGGAAAAGGAGGGAAATGGAAACCTTAGAAATGGTATCCGTGTCGGTTATAAACGTGCAATGTTGAAGGATGCCGATGAAAAGAAACTCAAAGAGCTGGAACATCTTTATCAAAAAGCGTTGATTGATTTCAGCAAAAAGCCTGATTCGACAGCCAAATTTTTGAATGAAGATTTAGCAAAAAGCAATGTAAAGGTCCTGCCTTCAAAAGCTGCCTACATGCTTGTTGCCAATGCCGTGTTGAATCTGGACGAATTTTTAACGAAATCATAAATATGGACTGAAACTTCTGAATAAGGGCTTTCGTATGAAAACGAAGTCTTTTGTTAAGAAGGTTAAGGACTATGAAATAATAAGAATATAAACCGAAATGAGCTAAAGCTGCAGACTAAAAATTTAGCGACACAGCCCGTTCATATGTAATGATAGTCAGATGAAAGATCTAAATAAGCTAATAAAAGAAGCGCAACAATTTGAATTGCAGGCTGTCACAAGAAGACATTTCCTAAAGGATTGTGTGGCAGGTATCGGAGGTATTGCTTTGGGTAGTTTGCTGACGAGTTGTAATGGATGGGGACAGTCAAAATCAGCAGAAAAGTTGGATCTGAATGCTCTCAATCCGCTGGTACCCAAACCTCCTCATTTCCCAGGTAAGGCTAAAAGTGTAATTTATCTGCATATGGCCGGTGCTCCGTCGCAATTGGAGTTATTTGATTACAAGCCTGCATTGCAGAAATTACATAATCAACCTTGCCCGGAGTCCTTACTCGCAGGAAAGAAATTTGCCTTTATTCGTGGGGTTCCAAAAATGTTGGGGCCACAGGCTACTTTTAAACAGTATGGAGCAAGTGGAGCTTGGGTATCAGATCATTTGCCTCACTTTAGTAAAGTTGTTGATGAAGTGAGTTTTCTGAAGGCCGTGCATACCGATCAGTTCAATCACGGTCCAGCGCAATTGTTTATGCATACGGGAAGTGCCCGTCTCGGCCGGCCAAGCATTGGTTCATGGGTAACTTATGGCCTGGGATCTGAAAATAGCAATTTACCCGGATTTGTTGTGTTAACATCGGGAGGTAAAACACCGGATGCAGGAAAAAGTGTCTGGGGAAGTGGATTTTTACCATCGGTATACCAGGGCGTTCAATGTCGTTCAAAAGGTGATCCCGTATTATATATTGCCGATCCTGAAGGGATGGGAAGGGATATGAAGCGTGATTTGATTGATGCCATAAATAACGTCAACAAAACAGAATACGATACCTTTAGAGACCCAGAAACCTTGTCGCGGATTGCACAATATGAGATGGCTTATAAAATGCAGGTTGCAGTTCCTGAAGTGATGGACATCAATAATGAACCTGCTTATATTCACGAATTGTACGGAACTGAGCCGGGTAAAGAATCGTTTGCCAATAATTGCCTCTTGGCTCGGAAACTCGTAGAACAGGGGGTACGATTCGTTCAGTTATTTGATTGGGGTTGGGACAGTCACGGTACAAATCCCGCAGATTCGATTGATCTTGGCTTTAAAAATAAATGCCGGGAGATAGATCGACCAATGACCGCATTGATTATGGATCTAAAACAACGTGGTTTGCTGGAAGAAACACTAGTCGTGTGGGGAGGGGAATTTGGACGTACACCGATGCAAGAAAATAGGGACAACAGCGATATGCCATTCCTGGGACGCGATCATCATACAGACGCCTATACCATCTGGATGGCAGGCGGGGGAGTTCGTAATGGCATAAGTTACGGTCAAACCGATGATATCGGGTTCGCGGGGGTAGAGGGGCGCAGTTCTGTACACGATGTCCATGCGACTATGCTCCACCTTTTGGGTTTTGATCATGAGAAATTTACTTACGATTTTCAAGGAAGGCCATTCCGATTGACAGATGTGGAGGGTGAACTTATTCAAGCTATAATTTAAAAATATGAAACAATTTCTAGTATTAATTTTATTTATGAGCAGTTTTCTATCCATGACTGCCCAGCAGTTACACATTAAATATTATTGCACCAATTGGGGAAATAGCGATTCCTGGGATGCGTTCTGTCTCCGGGTGAAAAATGCTGGTTACGATGGTGTTGAATCCTGGTTGCCTGGTAGTCCAAATGAGCGCAAGGAGATGATTGATGCATTACATAAATATGGATTGAGTTTAGGATTGCTTTCAGGCGGATCAGGCGGAACTTACGAGGAATATAAACAAAGTTTTAAGCGTAATTTGGATGAAGCAGCACAGCTGAAACCCGATTATATCAATTGCCATACAGGTAAAGATTATTACTCGTTTGAGCAGAATAAAACATTGATTGAGCTTGCTGATGCAGCTAAAAATAAGTACCATATCCCCGTTTATCATGAGACTCATCGCGGAAGATTTAGTTTTGCAGCTCATGTGACAAAGGAATATTTAGAGAAGATTCCGACCTTACAACTTGCATTGGATATCTCGCATTGGTGCAATGTGCACGAATCAATGCTTTCTGATCAGCCCGAGGCTGTAACAAAAGCGCTTTCCAGAACGGAGCACATTCATGCACGAATTGGGCATCCTGAAGGACCGCAAGTCAATGACCCTGCGGCTCCTGAATGGAAGAGTATTGTTGCGCAACATTTGACCTGGTGGGATAAAGTTGTTGCTAAGCACAAGGAAAATGGCATGAAGTTATTGACCATAACGACCGAGTTTGGTCCAGCGGGTTATTTACCCACATTACCATTTACACAACAACCGGTGGCCGATCAATGGTCAATCAATGTTTATATGTTGCATTTACTCAAAGACAGATATAAAGAATGATAGTTTTCTTTGATGAATTATTGGGCTTTTTGGGACTATTTCACCCGCTTTTGGTCCATTTACCGATCGGCATATTATTGTTGGCTTTTGTTATGGCAATTAGGACTCGGTTTAAAGGCGGTGATATGTATTTGCCTGCTATTAAGCTCTCCTTATTCCTAGGGACTATCGCTGCTATAGTAGCTGCTTTATCGGGTTATCTGCTTTCACGAAATGGAGGTTATGAGGAGGATGTCCTGAGCTATCACAAGTGGCTGGGAATTGCCGTGGCTATCAGTGGTTTATGGCTTTGGTTTCTTTATCGTAAAGAATCTTCTGGTGCATTTCGCTTTTGGCTTTTTTTCATCCTGGTGCTCTTAATTGGGGTGACCGGACACTACGGTGGAACACTGACACATGGAAAGGGTTACTTTGTGGAAGCGATGCCAGTAGCACTTAAAAAGCTGTTTAAAGCGGAAGAAGATAAAGAGGAGGTTTTTATCGTTCAAAATGCGCAGGAAGCAGAAGCCTATAAGGGAATTATTCAACCTATTCTAAAACAGCGTTGTCAAAGCTGCCACGGGCAAAGAAAGCAGGAAGGGGGGCTGGCATTGGATACAAAAGAGAATTTGTTAAAAGGAGGAGAGAACGGTACAGTACTAAATGCAAATGATTCGAAAAAGAGTGAATTATATGCCCGATTGGTGTTGCCCGAGGGACATAAGAAACGTATGCCCCCTAAAGGCCGTACACCGATAACTGCTGATCAGATAAAATTGATTGCCTGGTGGATTGATCAAGGAGCCAATTTTGATAAAAAAGTGCATGAAATACCACAAACGGAGGAAATAGCTCATTTGTTGAAAAAATTGGAAACAGGAGAAAAAGAGGAGTCTGCTGTATTGTATGCTGATCTACCAGCAGCACCTTCTTTGCCAAAAGATAAAGTTGATGCTTGGCAGGCTAAGGGGATTAAGATCATCCAAGTTGCAAGAGATAATAACTTCGTGTTGGTTAATGCGATTAATTATCCTCAATTTAATGACAAGGACCTACAGGAGTTGTTGGCCATTAAGGATAATATTGTACAGCTGAAATTAGGAAATACGGCTGTTACAGATCTTGCTTTTTCAACACTTTCGGCAATGCCAATTCTTTCCCGTCTACATCTGGAAAATACAAAAATTTCCGATGCTGGATTGAGCCAGCTGAAAGGCCTGTCAAAATTAACGTACTTGAATCTGACAGGCACAAAAGTTACATCAAAAGGTCTATCAAAACTGAACGAGCTTCCGAGTTTAAAGAACCTCTATCTCTATAAGACGCTAAATCAGGAAGTCGCTGCAATAAAGCAGTTGAATGCTAAGATTAAGGCAGATACTGGTAATTATAGTTTGCCTTTTATTGAAACCGATACAATCAGGTTTTGAGCTGTTATTGGACCTGGCGGCTACACGATGAAAATCCGCGATCCAAATGGAATGCTCTTGTACAATTTAACAACTTGGCGACATAGACAAGTAATTTAAGGAAAATAAACAGGATATTTTAGCGGATAGGAAACGAGTATACAAAGGAGAATGCGGAAAAGGCTTTAGCGTAATATAAAATAGGAATGCTAAGGTGACGATTTCAAATAAAACCTTCATGACTTCGTAGACACCAACAGCAATGAAAGCAAACTGAAGGTTCTTTCTGGCCAATAAGATTAGACACTTTCAGAAAAAAGAGCAGCAGGAAATTTCCTGCTGCTCTTTTTACATCGCGATAAGCTGTTTTTATTTCGTGCCAGCATGTTCTAGTAATTCGATAGCATCGTAAAGCACGCCTGCTTCACCTCTAAAAGTTCCTGAACCTTCTGGTTTATTATCTTTTGTGTACCATTCATAAAAACCTTTATTTTTGATAACACGGGCAAGCATCGGCTGTATTTGCTCATAAGCTTCCTGTTGAAAACCATTTTTAACGAGCTGCTGAATCATACGCCCACCGAACCAGGTCCAGTCCCCACCATTTTGATAACCATACGGATACATGCCCTTGTTTTTAAATGAACCTGCAGGATAAGTTGGGTACACGGTGAGTCCAATTGTTGCCGCACCAGCGTCTTTTACATTTTTAATCATTTTATCCAATGAAACTTTTATTTGCTCTTTGCTGAGTAAATTTGCCTCAATAGCGATAGCTGTTCCTCCATGATAATAGATTTGATTTTCATCAAAATCAGCCGAAAATGGAGAGCCTTTGATATAAATATGGGGAATAAACTTTTGGTTCTTTTCATCCCAAAGGTGTTTCATGGTGTTACTTGCTATGGAAGCTCTGATTTTTCCCCATTTTTCTTTTTTCTCAGGAAGTAGATCCATGTAGTTGTCAAGGGCGATCAAAAACATCGCATTGTCGTAGATGTCCAAAGCAATATGCGAATTTTCATCTAGATGTACACCCCAGTCATGCTCGGGTTGAACGTCGCCCCAATCAACCGTGGTTGCACCCCAAAGTAAACCATAAGTATCATTATAACGTTTGTCCAATAAAAATTGCAAAGCATGTTCCATGCGATCCTTTACAGTTGCATCACCAATTTTTTCATTGAGAAAAGCTTTGTCTTTAGTAGCAACGATATATTTGTGTACCGCTTGAATTAAAGAAGATTCCTGGTCTGTTTCAACGGTGTTTTTATGTGCAGCATAATCAGGAGCCAAGGAGCTGGTGATTGTGTAATAGTCCGATACGCCATTTTTTAAGCTGGACTTTTTGACAAAACCGTCGGCAATATTACCATCAGAACCTTGTAGTTTAAAGAACAAAGCCAATTGATCTTTGATCTGTTCATGGGGATGTACTTTTGTTGCTAAGGTGATAAATGTGTTGTAATCTCTAATCCATACCTCACTGTATCCATCCCCCGCATTGAATCCGCTTTTGATGATGTTCGTAGCCATATCTTTGACAATATGGAAACTGCTATCTTTTTGGATGCTGTCTTGTAAATTGTTCGTAGAAACTTTACTGCCCGCGTTTTGGCAGGACAGTAATAGGAGCGATGAAGATAATGCAAAAAATATAGTTCTCATTGTGCTGTTTGTTTATAATAAATGGTTTGATTAACATTTGGATTCTTTGACAAAAGATTGGATAACCTTGGCCTTACCGTTTCCTAAATTACGCAATGTATAGGACCCAGCAGCAGCAGGAACGGCAAAAGTCTCGGCATAATGGAAGACCCTTTTCATGCCATTTGCTGTCGTCAGCTCAATTGCCTCGCCCTCGACAAGCATCATGATATGACACTGTCCCTGCGTTTCAATCGAAACATTCTGATCGAATTCGTATCTAAAAACATCGTAGAAATGATCTTCATGCGTTGGCAAATGTATTCTTGTTGTTTGCGCATCAAGGACTTTTTCACTGGGCTGAGATAGCAGTGTGTTTTTTACGACATCACCTTTCCGGCTAAAATTGAGGTTAGCGAATGCTCTATCGATATTTAATGGACGTGGTTTCCCATCTAAATCGGGACGCACCCAGTCGTACATTTTAAAGGTATAATTATAAGGTGTTGCACTGATTTCGAGTACGAGATTGTTCACGCCGGAAGAATGTACGGTACCATGTGGAATCAAATATAACTGGTGTTTCTTGGATTCGAATTTTTGAACGTATTGCTCGATATCCATAGCTATTCCGCTATGGAAGCTCTCTTCTAAAGCTGAGCGAAATTTGTCTGCATCAATTGTTTGCTGAAAGCCCAGATACACTTGCGCGTCTTCTTTTCTATCAACGATATAATATGATTCGTCCTGTGTGAAGTTTTCTCCAAATTCTGCTTTTGCATAAGCTGGACTGGGGTGACATTGAATGGATAGGTTGCCGCCATCAAAGGTATCCAGGAAATTGAAGCGTATTGGGAATTCAACATCGAAACGTTGCTGTGCATGACCGAGTACATTGGCACTTTCTTGAAACATCAATTGATCGAATGAAATTTCGAGAGTATGTCCATCTGCTTCGAGCAAAATACCATTTTCTGGGACAATCATTTCGAAGGACCACGCATAGTTTTTGACATCCTGATCGATGCCTGTAAGGTGCTCTTTCATCCATTGTCCACCCCATACTCCGGGTTCAAAAGTTGGTCGTACGCGGAAGTAATTTTTGGACATGGCTTGCAAAGTATTGTGTAGATCTTTCCCTGTAATCCATGGTAAGTTGTGTGATGATTGTTGATCGGCAAGAATTTCGACACGGGACAAGATGGATCTTTTATGTCGGTTCAATATTTCCCAGTCGACAAAATAATAACGCTTATAGGTTTCCTTTTGATTGGTTTGTGTTGAACAGCCTAAATTTAAAGCTTCGCCCGCCCGCATGCGTTGAATAAGCACATTTTTGGGCAGATCAATAAACATCAGTTGACTAGACGTATCGACTAATGATGCGCCAGGACCATAAAAGATGGTATATTCACCTTGTTTTGAATTGGAGTTCGCTAATATTGTTTGAAAATCCGTTAGCTTTTTAGTATCAAAGTATTCAATGAGCTGAATCCCGGCCTTTTTTCCGAACAATGGGTCTTTGCCGCCTAGGTAGGGGGAGACAATATCCTGGATGGCTGATTCCGATTTTAAGGCAGAATCCATCGCAATAAATCGTGTGGCTATGCCCTGTTTTTCAAATTCTTGCTTTAGGTTGGGGATGATTGTGCCCCAGTTAACACCTACAAAACCATCAATGCTATGTATATTATGTGTAATGAGATGTGCAACAAGATCTTGGTAAGAATTTGATAAGGATCCTTGAACTGGAAACGTCGGTGCGATTTCGTACTGAAAAGGTTTTGTTTGAGTATTAGAATACATATTGATGTAATTTTTTATTGCAAATGAATGATGTTGAAGTAAATAGCTTTTTGCTTACTTGTTTGTTGATTTTTTGTTGTGTTTTTCAATCCAGAATTTTTCGATCTCCTCCAAAGGTTTGCCCTTCGTTTCTGGAAGAAATCCAAGTACAACAAGGAATGCGATGGCACAGAAAAATGCAAACAACCAGAACGTATAGCGGGCGCCCCAGGAAGCGAGAAGAATAGGCGTTAGTTGCCCCACGATCGCATCGGAAATCCACATCACCATAATACTGATACCCATGGCACGAGCCCGGATGGCATTAGGGAAAATTTCGGCTGCGACGACAAATTTTAGTGGGCCAATGGAAAAAGCAAAGAAAAATAAGAATGAAAGTATCGCGATAATCAATGCGATATTATTGACTTGACCTTGATTAAAAAGATAACCAGTAACCAGCAAACTCACGGTAGCACCCACAGTTCCCAAAAGATATAAGGGACGTCTGCCCCAATTATCAACCTTCCAGATTGCGAAGAAAGTAAATAGCACATTGGCGGCTCCAAAGAATAACTGGGCATGATAGGAATTGTTTAATGAAATACCTGATTCAAGCAATATGCTCGGACCATAATAAACAATTGCGTTGATTCCACTGAGCTGTGAAAATAAAGGGAGGAATAAGCCCAATAGAAAGGCCTTGCGATAAATAGGAGAGAACAGATCACGTAGATTTCCTTTCGAGGAAACATGGCTGACCTCTTGCATATCCGATAGTCCTAATGTGGCACTGATCGCTGCAACTTCAGTGTCTCGTCCATTTTTAGAAAGCCAACGCGGACTTTCAGGAATAAAGTAAACTCCAATGCATAACAATAAAGCCGGTATTGCGCCAACTAAAAACATAGTTCGCCACAGTTCATTTTGCTGGGCGGAGGTATATTCAAGAATCAGGTAATTGCTGATATAGGCAAATAAGATACCGAATGTAATAGCGAGCTGGTAACAGGTGACTGATCTTCCTCTAAATTTGCTTGGCGATATTTCCGCGAGATATAAGGGCACAACAATTGAGGCTATCCCAACACCCAGGCCCCCAATGCTTCTACTCGCAATCAATATGCTGTAAGAAGGACTGAATCCACAGCCAATTGCTGAGAATAAAAAAAGCAGGGCCGCAGTAACAAAGGCTGGTTTTCGGCCGTATTTATCTGTTAATGGTCCTGTGAAAAATACACCAACAATACAGCCTAGCAAAGCTGAACTGACAAAAACGCCCTCTTGAGCAGGAGATAGCCCGAAAAATTGCTTCACCAACGGCAAAGCACCGGCAATTACAGCCATATCGAAACCGAAAAGGAGTCCTCCAAGTGAAACGATACATAAAATGATGATAAATCTCTTTGACATCTGCGGTTTATATTAGTATGTATATACATACAAACATATGTCTATTTTTTTAATTATGCAAAAAATCTTATTTTAGCACAAGCAATCCAAATGATGAATTTAAAAATAGATCATAAAAGTCCTGTTCCGCTGCATATACAAGCTGAGAATTTGTTACGCGAATTAATTAAGCAGCCTGAATATATAGAGGGGAAATTATTACCCAATGAAATTGAATTAGCAAAAAGATTGGCAATTTCCCGTTCTACTTTGCGTTTAGCGATCAATAAACTGGTATATGAGGAGCTGCTAATTAGAAAGAAGGGGATAGGAACGAAGGTGGCTAGTTCTAAATTCAGTTCAAAATCCAAAAATTGGTTGAGTTTCTCACAAGAGATGAAAAATCGTGGGATTGAGGTGAAGAATTTTGAACTTCACGTCAGCTGGGTTGTTCCGGATAAAGCTGTTTCGAAGTTTTTTAATGTAGATGAGGATCAGAAGCTGTTAAAACTAGAACGTCTGAGAGGAAAGAAAGATGACCCATTTGTTTATTTTATCTCTTATTTCCATCCACGTATAGGTTTAAACGGCGATGAAGATTTTAAGCGGCCTCTATATGAAATCTTAGAAGCCGATTATCATGTCGTTGCAGATCTTTCTCAGGAAGAACTGGATGCAATGGCTGCAAATAAATTTATAGCGGATAAATTGGAGATTAATATCGGTGATCCTATTTTGTCCCGCAAGCGGTTTGTATTTGACCAATCTGGAAAGCCAATTGAATATAATTTAGGGTTCTACCGTGCGGAAAGTTTTACCTATACTGTTGAAAGCAGAAGAGATTATTAAGTGATTCACACATCCTTTTTGAATGGATAATAGGATGTGTGAATAGCTCATTTATTTATTCTTTTCTTTTAATGATTCTTTTCTACGGTAGTTTCTGCCCAGTTTTCTAAGAGCGCTATTGCTTTACTGAGCACTCCTGCTGAACCTTTGAATTTTCCTGATCCGCTAGGGACGTTATTTTGACCATACCATTCGTAAAATCCTTTGTTTTTCACAACCCGATCGATCATCGGTTGAAGTTCTGCATAGGCTTCTTGATAAAAACCGTTTGAAACGAGTTGCTGGATCATCCGTCCGCCGAACCAAGTCCAATCACCACCATTTTGGTATTGGTAAGGCTGAGCCATTCCTCCGATGAAAAATCCAACCGGATAGGTCGGGTATAAGGTCAATCCAATACTCGGCATGCCAGATAACCGCACGTTTTCCAGCATTTGCGTATTAACTGTTTTTATTTCTGAAAGGGAAAGTAACCCGGCTTCTATCGCGATGGCGGTGCCCCCATGATAATGAATCGTATTTTCATCAAATCCTTTTGGGATAGGAGATGTCTTAGGGTAGATATGAGGGATGAATTTTTGTTTTTTTTTATCCCATAAATGACGTCTACTGTTTGTTTCGAGACTCTTTTTTAATCCCTTCCATTCTGTCACCTTCGGAGAGTTGGGCTGAATATCAATCAATGTCTGCAATGCAATAATAAACATCGCATTATCATAAATATCGATCGCCTCATTGGAGAGCTCATTCCAGTCACAACCAAAGCTATCGTTGGGTTGTACATCTCCCCAATCTGCGGTCATCGCACCCCAAAGCAATTGATACTTGTGGTTGAACCGTTCTCTTTTCAAATAATCCAACATGAGTTGGATTCGATCTTTGACGGAAATTCCACCAATATTCTCCTCCAGGATACTGTAATCCTTTGTGTTCCGGATATATTTACCGAGCAGTTGGATGAGTGACGTTTCCTGGTCTGTTTCTACTGTATTTTTAAATCCAACATGGCCGGGCGCATTTTCTGAATAATAAGGTGTGTCATCGTGCCAGGTAAAATCCTTCTTAAGGACATAGCCGTCTACCATTTCACCATTGGGCTGTTGCATCTGAAAGAATACTAAAATGGCCCCCCTAATGTCCGCTTGGGACCGCTCTTCCAAGGCGGTTTCAATAAATGTATTGAGATCCCTGGCCCAAATCTGTGAGTAGCCACTTCCAGCATTGAAACCTTCTTTGATGACCTCGCGGGCAAGACTGTCGACATATTTTAAGTTTTGATCCGCTAGAATGCTTTTTGCCAACTTAAGTTGAGTTATACCGTCGGGTTTTGTTTGTTGTGCTGATAGTTGGGTTCCCAGTAACAGAAGTATTAGACTAAAAAATGGGGTGTTTTTTTTCATTGTGGTTTTATTGTAATTAATTAGGCTTGACAAGTGTATCTGTCAATAATTTGTATCTATTTCAGGGTTAATTTTCATCTACTTCAGGGTTTTGATCGAAGATCAGCCGTCTGATGTGTATTTTTTTTGAATTTATTTACTGGTTATATTTTAGTATGTATGTACAATCAAAGTTATGGAAAAATGTCAGTATTTAAGCTTTGATAACGCTTTATTTGATTAGTATTTAAAATTTTACAAATTTAGGTGTTGTGGGCCCTCTTTTTTCGTAGTTAAATTGAGTAAGAAAATGGAGTTCATGTTTATACATACTCTATTTTTTTGTAAGTTTGCTGTAGAACCTAATTGAGAACAATGGTAAAGCGTATCATTTATTATTTTTGTAGTTTATTTGTTAGTACGGCAGCTGTTTTTGCACAGCAGAAAACAGATTTGACCGTTTTTGTAAAACCTAATATCGGATCCGTCCATAGCCGGTATTTCTTTTATACACCAGCAGCAGTGCCTTTTGGAATGGCTAAGCTCGCTCCGAGCACAAATGGAAGCTATGGGAACAAGTCAGGCTGGGAAGCTGTGGGGTACGATGATAGGCATGGGTCAATAGAAGGATTCGCTAATTTTCACGAATTCCAGGTAGGTGGAGTGGTATTTGCACCATCCGTTGGAAAATTGAAGACAACCCCTGGTCACCTTGATCGTCCACAAAGCGGCTATCGTTCTGCTTTCGATAAGAAAGATGAGTTTGCTACTTCTGGCTATTACCGCGTCAAGTTAAAAGATTATAATATACTTGCGGAGCTCACTGCGACCAAGCGCGTCGGTTTTCATCGGTATACTTTTCCAAAAACTGAAGAAGCCAACCTTATTTTCGATATTGGCCATGTTATGGGGGAAAGTGGTCCGGTCGTTGATGCTGAAGTGAATTATGACAAACAGCACGTCTGGGGATATGTGGTTACCAACCCTGTATACGTACAAAAATATCAGCAGGGTGCTCAAGTTAAGATGTTTTTCTTCGCGGAGATAAACAAACAGCCTAAATCTTTTGGGACATTTAGAGATTCCACGACTTTCGATCAACATAGTCGTATAAAGGGAAAAGGGGCTGGCTTGTTCCTGAAATTTGATACCCAGGTAGGGGAATCTATCGAAGTCAAGACCGGTTTGTCTTATACATCTGTGGAAAATGCGCAGCTGAATTTGCTTAAAGAAGCAAAAGATATGTCGTTTGATGCGGCAAAGAAAAATGCCTTGCAAACCTGGAATAGTGAACTGGGAAGAATTTTGGTGGAAGGGGGCAAAGTGGACGACCGCATTAAATTTTATACTGGATTGTATCATGCTTTACTTGGTCGTGGGCTTGCAAGCGACGTCAATGGTGCATATCCCAAAAATGATGGCTCGGTAGGGCAGATTACCTTAAATAAACAAGGGCAACCTATTCATCATCATTATAATACCGATGCGATCTGGGGTGCATTTTGGAATTTGACACAGTTGTGGTCCATTGCTTATCCGGACTATTACAACGACTGGATTCAGAGTCAATTGTTGGTTTATCGCGATGCAGGTTGGTTAGGAGACGGTATTGCCAACAGTAAATACGTTTCCGGTGTGGGAACTAATTTCACAGGTTTGGCAATTGCATCGGCGTATAATGTGGGTATTCGTGACTATGATCTGAATCTTGCCTATGCTGCGGTGCGTAAAAATGAATTGGAAGCGAAGGACCGCCTGCCTGGGGCAGGAAAATTAGATGTAGGAGTTTTCGTTCGCAAGGGCTATTCACCCTATATAAAAGATGATAATGGTAGTCCCGAATTAATGACCAATGGATCTCCTTTTGGTGCTTCGCATACCTTGGAATATGCTTTTTCTGCTGCTGCCGCCGCACAATTTGCAAAATCATTGGGGCATCAAAAAGACTACATTAAATTTCAGGAATTATCCGATGGATGGCGCAATCTGTACGATACCACGACGAAGTTTATGCGACCAAAGGATAGTACTGGACGATTTATTTCAAACTTTAACCCGTATGAACCATGGCGTGGATTTCAGGAGGGAAATGCTTGGCAGTATACCTTCTATGTTCCGCATGTCCCACAGGAATTGGTTAAACTGGTTGGAAAGGACCTGTTTAATCAACGGTTGGATAGTATTTTTACGGTGTCGCAGAAGAATGTGTTTGGAGGCGGTACACAAATTGACGCTTTCGCAGGGATTGAAAGTCTTTATAATCATGGTAATCAACCGAACCTGCATATCTCCTGGCTGTTCTATTTTTCTGGTAGACCTGATTTAAGTCAGAAATGGGTACGGGCAATTTGCAATGAGTTTTATGGTAATGATGCAATACATGGCTATGGCTACGGACAAGACGAAGACCAAGGACAGCTTGGAGCATGGTATGTCTTGTCGAGTATCGGTCTATTCGATGTGCGAAGTCTCACCACCGAGAAGCCCGCGCTTCAGATTGGCTCGCCACTTTTCGATCGGGTAACGATACAATTACCGGAGAAATTAAGAAAAAATAAATTTATCATTCAGGTGAAGAAGGAGCAACCCAATAGTTATATTGTTGATCAGGTTCGGTTGAATAACCGCCTGTGGAAAGGTTGGCAGCTTCCTTTTGAACGCCTGGTAGAAGGTGGGATTTTAGATGTCAAGTTGAAAGGCAACTAAATTTAAGCAATAAAAAAATAGCCCCATTCGGGGCTATTTTCAAGGTAGGTTGGTTTGTTGATTGCCTACGCGATTTCAGCAATAAAATTGCCCTCTTGATCCAAATCGGCTTTGTGAGCTGCGATTTGTTGAAGATTAATATGTCCTATGACATATTTGAAATCTGGTGCGTAATATCGTTCTGTGATTTCACTGAAATTTAACTTTTCAATCAGCGTATCATCGGTGTATCTCAAATAAACCTTAATTAAATAATCTTGGCTATAATTTAATGTGCTGGATTCTAAATGTTTTTTATATTCATAACGGTATCCATAGCGCAGGGCAGCGATATCCGATAGTACAGCAGAACCCGTAGGGTGGCCACCGGCTCCTTTACCATAGAAAAATTGTTCGTCTGCAAAGGCCGCTTTTACCAATACACCATTGTTCTCATTTTCTACATTATAGAGCATGCTGTCTTTGCCTACTAGGCGTGGTAATACATAAAGTACAACTTTGTTGCCGTCGATTTCTTTTGCTGTTGGTATCAATTTGATCTTGAGGTTCTTTTCTTTAGCAAAACGAATATCTTGCTGTCCCAATTTGTCAATACCAATATTAAAGACATCGTCTGGTTTGACATAGATCCCGTACGCATGGGAAGCAACAATACATACTTTAAATTTTGGGTCAAATCCACCTACATCAAGGGTAGGATCTGTCTCTGCAAAACCAAGTTCTTGCGCTTTCTTTAAAGCATCTGTATATTGCTGGTTTTCATTGAAAACTTTAGATAAAATATAGTTGGAAGATCCATTAAAAATACCGCTGACAGAATGAAGTAATTCATTGTCATAGTACTCTTCTAAATTCCGTATAATGGGAATACTTCCGCAAACGGCACCTTCGTACAATAAACTGGTGCCGTATTCATGTTGAATATCAACCAGCTCTTCCAAATGGCTGGCAATCATTTTTTTATTGGCAGATACCACATTTTTTCCCGATTTCAAGGCACGAACAGTTAGTTGATAGGCTGCTTCGGCATCATCTATTAGTTCGACAACAGTATTAATTTCTGGGTCACCTAAAATTGTTTCGGCATCGGTAGAAAATAGATCTGCTGGTAGCGAGCGCTTTTTATCTCCGTTTTTAATGACAAATTTTTTGATTTCCAGATTAAGATTTTTGGTTTTGATGATATCGTAAAGACCTTGGCCTACTACACCAAACCCAAACATCCCTATTGTTAATTTATTACTCATATCTCTTCTTAAATTCTCTTATATATTATTTATTCTCTTATACTAATTCGTTGATGTATTCTTTTTGTTCCCGCAGAAAGCTGCTGATGATTTTCGTGAGTTTTTTTGTTTCGATCAAAAACCCATCGTGGCCATAAGTAGATTCGATCTCCTGATAGTGGGCATTCGGAATATGTTGAGCGATGAATTGTTGCTCTTGTGGAGGAAACAACAAATCTGTATTGACGCTCAGCACTAAAGTTGGACAGTCGATGCTCGCTAAAGCGGATTCGATAGATTTTCTTCCACGACCTAAATTATGGCTGTCCATTGCTTTGGTTAGGAAGTAATAGCTGTACGCATTATAGCGTTTTACCAATTTTTCACCCTGATAGTTTTGATAGGAGGATGCTTTATAATGATCGAGTTTTTCGTTATCATCCTCCTTTTGTGTGTTGGCATACGTTGTATAGTTGCGGTAAGACAACAGTGCCATAGCGCGTGCAACTTTTAAACCCTTAGCTCCGCCATCGGGATGATTCGCATAAAAGGTTCGATCAGTAGTAATGGCAAGACGTTGACTTTCATTGAATGCAATACCCCATGGTGAATGGACGGCATTTGTTCCAACGACGATTAGATGGTTGATGGCTATACTGCGTGATACGGCCCATTCCAATGCTTGTTGACCGCCCAATGAGCCCCCAATAAGGAGCTCTATTTGTTTGATATCCAGGTGGTCTGCAAGAAATTGATGTGCTTTGATCAAATCTCTTACTGTAAATTCAGGAAAAGATAGGTAGTAAGGCTGTCCAGTAGCTGGGTTTACAGATAGCGGATTACTGCTATTATATGCTGATCCTATGACATTGGCGCAGATAATATAATAATCGTTTGAATCAAATAATTCACCTGTTCCAAAAAGACCTGACCACCAATCCAGTACATCTGCATTGGCCGTTAGTGCATGGCAAACCCAGATCACATTACTGCGATCAGCGTTGGGTTTGCCAAATGTTTCATAACTGATTTGTAAATCAGTAAGCTCTCTTCCATTTTCAAATACAAAAGGCTCCGGGTGCAGATAAATATGCTTACTCATTTTACGTTTAAGTTTAAGCCGAAAAAATCTGATTATTTAATTTTATCAAAAGCTTGTTGTAAATCAGCTTTGATGTCATCAATATGTTCTATTCCTACAGAAAGACGTAATAAACCTTTGAATACTCCAGCATTGGCTTGATCTTCATCACTCAATTGTTGGTGAGTAGTCGCTGCTGGATGGATAATCAATGACTTCGTATCGCCAACATTGGCCAGGTGACTGATCAATTCTAAGCTGTCGATAAAGCTATTGGCCTTTTGTGCTGCGTCACCTTTGAGTTGGAAAGAAAGCACTGCACCATAGCCATTTTTAAGGTATTTTTGTGCGTTAGCGAAGCTCGGAGAGCTTTTTAAGCCCGGATAGTTTACTTTTTCTACCTGTGGATGCGCCTCAAGCCATTTAGCTATCTCTAAAGTGTTGTCTACATGGCGTTGCACCCGCAAAGACAGGGTTTCAAGTCCTTGTAGTAATAAGAATGAATTGAAAGGGGAGAGTGCTGGTCCGAAATCCCGAAGCCCTTCCACACGTGCCCGAATGGCAAATTGAATATTTCCAAACGGTCCGCCTTCACCGAAAACTTCGGAAAAAACTAAGCCATGATAGCCTTCAGATGGTTCGGAAAATTGAGGGTATTTTCCATTGCCCCAATTGTAGTTTCCGCCGTCGACGATGACACCACCTATGCTTGTACCATGTCCACCGATCCATTTAGTAGCCGATTCAACCACCACATTCGCACCATACTCCAAAGGTTTAAATAAATATCCCCCAGCTCCAAAAGTATTATCGACGATTAACGGTAAGTCATATTTTTTTGCTACTGCAGCAATTTTCTCAAAGTCTGGAATATTGAAACTTGGGTTTCCAATTGTTTCAACATAGATGGCCTTTGTTTTATCATCAATGAGGGCTTCAATTTTATCTGCCTCGGCGTCCGTTGCAAATCGAGCTTCGATGCCCAGACGTTTAAAAGAAACTTTAAACTGGTTGAATGTACCGCCGTATAAGTTGGATCCGGCAACAAAATTGTCACCACTTTCCAAGATATTATTTAATGCAATAAACTGTGCCGCCTGGCCAGATGCGACAGCAACAGCCGCGACTCCACCTTCCAGTGCCGCAATACGTTGTTCGAAAACATCCGTGGTAGGATTCATAATCCGTGTATAAATATTGCCGAACTGCTTTAATGCAAATAAGTTTGCGCCGTGTTCGGCATTTTCAAATACAAAAGATGTTGTTTGATATATAGGAACTGCTCTAGATCCCGTAGTAGGGTCAGCGACTTGGCCAGCGTGAACCTGAAGAGTTTCGAATTTTAAATTTTTGTTTGAAGACATAATATATCAGATTTTAAGGGTTCAAAAAGAAATTGCTAAGTAAAAAGAGAAGCATACACACCTCCTTGAAGGGTCTGTTAAATCTTTATCCAAGAAAAAGGAAATGATTCTTAACAAGCGTGGAAGTGCATATGCATACGCATTCGCATCAATACAGTTGTATGATGGCTTACACTTTCGCTTATCGTGCGGCTCACTTGTGTTGAACCTGAATTTTTAATGGACTTCAGTAGTTTAATAATCATTGTCTTATGTTATTTATATGCTCCAAAACGATATTGTTTTGGACAGGAATTGGCACCTTTTCAAACAAATTGAAGGTTGCCAGTGGGTCATTGAGCCAGTCTCTCGCCACTTCTTTATAAATCAAGACCTACTGATTAAGGGAGGTGTTGATTAGAAATCTTCTTTCGAAGACGATACAAATATAAACTCTTTTTTTATTAAAGCAAAAGAAAAGCTGTTTTTTAGTTAAAGGAATTTTGAATAACATACGGATCGGATCGCATATTGTTCGATGAAACTTGATAAGTAACTGCCAATCGGGTATTATGATTTCTTTAAGTTGATCCGTTCTGCAATTTGATTTAAATCTGTTAAAAGAGGTTTAAGTGCATCAATTCTACTATGGATATCATACGTCAGGTGGCGATTCGTCTTTTTGCTTAACGATAGCGAAAGACCCACCAAATGGGAGTTGACCTGATAAGAGAGTGCCTGAAAATGGTGTATATGTGACCAATCCATCCATTTGTGTTCGGGTTCTTTTTTCATTTGATTGATAGCGTCTGAAAACAGGGCCATGGCAGTCTGCGCTTTTTTGCGAGCCAGCCGTATATCAAACGAACTTTGTCTCTCGTCCGACAGACGGTTATTGATGATCTGGAAATAATGTTCGTTGTAAAGAGATACCTCTTTTGCCAGCTGAACCATGCCTGTGCTCTGGCGTACAGGGATCAAGAAATAACCTGCTATAGCCAAGAATGCTCCAATAAGTGTAAAAAGCATTCGGCTGCCTAAAATGAGATTGATATTGCCTTCAAACAAATTGAGTGCAATCACAATTCCCAAGGTAATAAAGATGACACTGACCATATAATTAGATCGATTGAATAAAAAGAATCCGAAAAGACCTAATGCAGCTATGGTAAGAAGAGCCGGGAGAAAATGAATAGCAATTAAGCAGAATATGCCAACGATTATACCCGAGAATGTGCCTACAATACGCTCTATATTACGCTTTTTTGTCATTGAAAATGCTGGTCTGGCAACAATAGCGATCGTCAGTAAGATCCAATAGGTATATTTAAAATCTAAAAATAAAATACCGATCAATGCGCCTGTTCCAAAAAGAAGAGCCATCCGAACGGCAAATCGAAAAAGCGGGTTATTCAGATGGAGTTTACTTTTTAGATCAGCAAGATTGCGCAAAGGTCGATTGATAAATTGTTGGTACTCACTGCTGTCAATCTTATCCTGGATTTCCTGATTTTGATAAAAAGCCACCTGAATTCGGTTGAGCACTTCAATAATTGCTTCGATGTTGCTTATGATCGAATATAATATACTTTTTGCTTGACCGGCCTGCTCTTCTTGAATTTCTTTTAAATCCTGTAAGAGGGCATTAATTTTAAAGTTATTGTGATATAATTGATGTGCATACCGAAACCTCTTGTTAGGTTGTGAAAAGCTATCAATTTCTAAAGCTAATAATTTGATTGTTTGACGGATTAAAGGGAGGCTGCCCGTGTCTGCAAGGTTTTTGCGAATCGCATCATAGTCGTGATCAAGTGCAATAATTAACTCATGGAGGTCAATTAACCCATAAACTTGACTGAGCCAATAATTGCTTTTATGCCACTGTTGGCTTATGATTTTTTTTTCTCGAAAAAGAAGGGACCTGATTTGTTCCTGCTGTTCGCTGATCTGGCCATGAATTTTGCCTACGCGACTGTACGTTATATTCAAAGGAATATCGGGATCGTAAGACTGGGATCGTATCAATAGAAATTGGGATAATCCATGAAAACCATTGGCCATCGCATGTTTTAGCGAGCGATAAGGTTGTATATAGGCCTGTAAAAGGCTAAAAAAGTAATATATAATGGATCCTGTTGTAATCTGTAAACTAACTGCAAGGGGGTGTTGCGGGGCCATTCCGATCACAAAACTCATGAGAATCAATGTCATGTTTCCAATTGCAGCATAACGAGCTCCAAAAATACCGTATAACGTACATATAAAACCGGCCGCCGCTAGCAATATAACCAAGGGCCAATGATACGGAAATACAATCGCTGTAAACAATGATGCAACGAAAAAGGTGGGAATACATACGAGAGCAGAAGAAAGTTTATCCTTTCTGTTTCCAGGAGGATCTGTGAGTGTTGTTAATAACGATCCGACACCGATTCCAATTGCCGTGCTCGCTTGCGCTCCCAATAAGTAGATCGCTAAACTTGGCAAGATGCTGATGGAAACATTACGTAATGCGTCTCCAGAATGCTCGCCATGCATAAATCGTATCATAAGGATATAAATACGGTAGAATCTTTTCTTCAATGATACAGTGCTCATTAATCAGTTTACTAATTTTCTGTGTAAAAATACAAATATTATGCTTAATATTTTTTGTATACAATTTATTTGTTTTGATTTTTGTTTATTTTTTGAATTTTTATTTTGATTCGATGTGCTTTTCTTGCGCTGTGCTTTTTGGAGATTCAAGATTAGCTGGGATGATTGTATCGGCTTTAGCATCGATCAGTGAGGGATATGGTTTACCGATGTTATTTGGTTGTCTACCGAGTGAATCGGACGATCTATCTATTTCTACTAGTCAACGTGTAATGAATACACGAGGTTTGTTGTCATTATTATGAAGTTGACTATCTAATCGATAGCCTAAAGAAATTACATTATGAAACCACAAAAAATTAAATTGCTCTTATTTTCTCTTATTTTATTCCTGTTTTCTATTGCCGGACCCGTTTCAGCACAGTCTGACGGCGGAAGATTACGTACAGTCGTTGTTGGACAAGACAACCAGCCTATTGTGGCTGCAAATATTTCACTATTTCGGAAGCCCAATGATATCTTGTTAAAAGGAACTTTATCCAACGAAAATGGAGAAATTGTGTTATCTGCGATTCCCGAGGGCAAGTATAGCCTACAGGTGTCCACGGTAGGGTATGCTATTTATCGTTCTGCTGAAATGGTTGTAAGTACGGGAGATCTCAAGGTGCTGGATACGATTCGTTTACAAATGGAAAGTAAAGTGTTGAGTGAGGCACAGGTGATCGGTAAGAAGCCATTGATTGAAAGTCATCTCGATAAAGTTGTCCTCAATGTCGAAAACAGTATTTTGGCAACAGGGAATAACGCATTGGAGCTCCTGCAAAAGGTTCCAGGAGTAACTTTAGACAACAAAAAGATCAATCTACGTGGAAAAAGTAATGTGATTATCATGATTGATGGTAAGCCTACTTATCTTTCTGCTGATGAAATATCGCGATTATTGGAAAATACGGCTTCCAATGCAATAGCGTCGATCGAAGTACTGACCAATCCACCCGCAAAATATGATGCCGCAGGGAATGCAGGAATCATTAATATTAAGACAAAGAAGAATACGCAATTTGGAAGTAATGTTAGTTTAAACCTCAATTTAGGGCAAGGTAAATATACAAAGGCGGATGGTGGCTTTCTAATAAACCATCGTAACAATTGGGTAAACTTATTTTCTTCTTATAACTACGCAAATGCCTTAGGATTTAATGATTTAGATATCGATAGGGCTGTAGATACCAAAACCGGGACGACTTTTTTTAATTCGGATTCTTATTCGAAATTCCGTTATCGAGGCCATAATTTCAAATTTGCGGCAGATTTTAACCTGGGGAAAGAGGAGGTTATTGGATTTGTGGTTAACGGTAACGTAAGTAATGGCCATTCAACACGCGAGGGAAGCAATCTGATCGCCTCTCAAAAAGGAAAGCTTGATTCGATTGTATTAGGAAGCAATTTGTCAGATTTTAAATACCATTACCTCACTTATAATCTTAACTATAAAAAGACATTTGATACCTTAGGGACTGAATTGACCATTAATGGGGATTATTCATATTCGAAAAATAATGACAATAGCACTGTTGGAAACCGTTTTTTGGACGCAAATTGGGCGGAATTTAAATCACCGAATATTTTCCGGAATGATATGCTTTCTAAGACAAAAATATTAGTTTTTAAAACCGATTTTGCGCATCCTTTTAATAAAACGACGAAACTTGAGGCGGGCCTAAAATATAGCCGCGTAAAAACAGATAATAATTTGTTGTATGAAGATCAGTATCAGCAAGGCGAGTTTGTGCCAAATAATGGTCAAAGTAATCAGTTTTTGTATAATGAAAATATAGCTGCAGCTTATTTCAGCCTAAATAAATCGTTCGGAAAGTTTTCGGTACAAACTGGACTGCGTGTTGAAAATACGAGCTCCCTGGGAAATTCAGTTACGCTAGGGCAACAAACAAAACGGACCTATACCGATTTTTTCCCATCAATATTTGTACAGCAACAGATTAATGATAATCACAAGCTTGGTGCGAGTTATAGCAGGCGTATTGACCGCCCTGATTATGGGTCATTGAATCCCTTTGTGTATTATTTGGATCAATACACGTATCAGTATGGCAACCCTTATTTAAATCCACAATATACTAATTCGTATGAAGTAAATTATACTTTTAAAGATCGCTATTTATTGAGTTTGGGCTACAAGAGGACCAACGATGCCATCACCCAGGTCATAGAAAGCAATTCGGAGACCAAAGCTATTGCACAGACAGACCGAAACCTGGCTTATTTTGATTATTACAACATGAATGTCAATATACCAGTTAAGCTTTTTAAATGGTGGAGTATTTCTAACAATGCCAGCGCTTTTTATAATAAGTTTAGTTTTGATGAGCACTCCGGAGCGCAACGCCAATTGGAAAAGTTATCTTTCCAGGTAAGTTCCAATCATGATATTCGAATTGGGGAAACAACAAATCTGGAGCTGACAGCCAATTATTTTTCGCCAGCAGTTTATGGGGTATTTAGTTTTCAGTCTTACTATGGTATCGATCTAGGGGCTGGAAAAACATTTCTCGACAAAAAATTGAATGTGAAGTTGGCTGTAAATGATGTGTTGAATACAAGAGGTCAGCGCAGATTGTCGAGTTATCAGGAAAATGGATACTATCGTATACGAAATGGATATGATAGTCGGGTTATCCGATTGTCAGTTTCTTATCGTTTTGGTAATATGAATATTAAGTCAGTCAATAAGAAGGCTGGTAATAATGATGAAGATAATCGATTAAAAAAATAGGAGCTACTGTTGTATGGGGAGAGAAGGAGCGAGAGATAGCGAAGGTTTCCCTAAAACAAAAAGAGCCTGCGATATCGCAGGCTCTTTTTGTTTTAGGGAAGTTATCTTAACTTAAAAATAAGATCTCTCTCAATTTTGGAAGAGGCCATTTTTTGTCATCAACAATTTTCTCCAATTTGTTGACATGATAACGGATCACATCGAAATATGGTTTAACCGATTCATCGTAAGCGATTGATCTTTCACGTACGTCATCAATTTGGTTTGCTTTTTTACGTTCCTGACGCATTGCTTCAGCTTGCTCCAGAATGGTATTTACGTGTGTTGAAATACGTTCTACAAAGTTCAATTGAGAGCTGAACGCCGCCTGCGCTAGACCAAGGTCTTTCAATCCTTTGACATTTTCAATCAATTCGTTTTGATAAATGAAACATGCAGGAGCAATTTGGTTGTTAACCATCTCTTCGATGACACGCGCCTCAATTTGTAATTTTTTATAGAAGTTTTCAAGCAAGATTTCGTGGCGAGCTTCTGATTCACGTTTAGTATAAATACCTAGTGATTCAAACAGGGCTAAAGATTCTTCTTTTACATAAACATCTAATGCTTTAGGCGTAGATTTGATGTTAGAAAGACCACGTGCCTCAGCTTCTTTTTCCCACTCTTCGCTATATCCATTGCCTTCGAAACGGATTGCTTTTGAATCTTTGATGTATTTGCGGACAACATTTAAGATCGCAAGATCCTTTTTAATGCCTTTTTTGATTTGTTTATCTACTTCCGTTTTGAACTCGATCAATTGTGCTGCAACGATTGCATTCAACACAGTCATCGGTAAAGCAGAGTTTGCAGAAGAACCAACAGCACGGAATTCAAACTTGTTACCAGTAAAAGCAAATGGTGAGGTACGGTTCCGGTCTGTATTGTCCAATTTTAACTCAGGAACTTTAGGGATACCATGCCATAAGTTTGCCTCTGCTTTTACTTTTTTAGCAACACGAGCAGATTCAACTTCTTCCAAAAGCTCATCCAATTGAGAGCCTAAGAAAATTGAAATAATTGCTGGTGGAGCCTCATTTGCACCTAGGCGGTGATCGTTGCTTGCACTAGCGATAGAAGCGCGCATCAAATCAGCATATTCATAAACAGCTTTAATGGTGTTGACAAAGAAAGTCAAGAACATCAAATTGTTTTTAGGCGTTTTTCCAGGAGATAATAAATTTACACCGGTATTTGTGATTAAAGACCAGTTGTTGTGTTTACCAGATCCGTTGACACCGGAGTATGGTTTTTCATGCAACAATACTTTGAAGTTGTGTCTTAAAGCAACTTGTTCCATGACATTCATCAACAATTGGTTGTGATCGATAGCCAAGTTGATTTCTTCGTACATTGGAGCACATTCAAATTGAGAAGGTGCAACTTCGTTGTGACGAGTCTTTAAAGGAATACCTAATTTTAAAGCTTCATTTTCCAAATCCACCATGTAAGCTAATACACGCTCTGGAATCGCACCAAAATAGTGGTCTTCCAATTGTTGGCCTTTTGCCGACATATGGCCAAATAACGTACGGCCAGTTAACTGAAGATCTGGGCGAGCATTATATAAGGAAAGGTCAACCAAGAAATACTCTTGTTCGATACCAAGAGAAGCGTTTACTTTAGTGACCGATTTATCAAAATATTGAGCAACATCTGTTGCAGCTTTATCTACTGCGTTGATCGCTTTCAATAAAGGAGCTTTATAGTCTAATGATTCACCAGTATAGGAAACAAAAACTGTTGGAATACATAATGTTTTACCAGCGCCTGTTTCGTAAATGAAGGCAGGAGAAGATGGATCCCAAGCTGTATAACCTCTAGCTTCGAAGGTGTTACGGATACCACCATTTGGGAAAGAAGATGCATCGGGCTCTTGTTGAACTAATGCGTCAGCTGTAAATTTTTCAATTGCTTCACCGTTTTCGTCTGGCTCAAAAAAAGCATCATGTTTTTCAGCAGTCGAACCTGTTAGCGGTTGAAACCAGTGTGTGTAGTGAGAAACGCCGTGGTTAAGTGCCCAAGTTTTCATGGCCTGTGAAATGTGTTCCGCCAAATCTCTTGAAATAATCTGTCCCTCTTCAATGGATGCAACTAACTCCTTGTATGAATTTTTAGGAAGGTAGTCTTTCATTTTGTTTACGGAAAAAACATTCTTTCCGTAGATGTCAGTTGCTTTTTTAGTTTCAACTTTTTCAAATGAAGCAATTTGGCGTGAGCCTGCTGCTTCTACTGCTTTGAATCTTAGGTTCGACATTTGTATTTTGTAGTTAAATTACAGTTTTGTTGATTTTGTTTTTCAAAAATATTGTGTTTTTATTGAAAACTGAAATTTTTTTTGATGTTTTTTGTGAAATAATTCAAAAATTATGGTTTTTAGCTAATAAAAAAGGTGTGATTTATATAAATCACACCTTTTTTATTGTTTTGTGTTATAATTCAAATCCCCAGTCTATTCCTTTTTCGGTGGCAGGTACTCCTTTCTTCATCCAGGCAGGGGCGGGGGCACCTTTTAGGAAATGATCGAAGAATTGCTGCTCGCGAATTTGTATATCCTTGCGGTTTTGTCGGAGTATGAGGTTATGCTCATCACCATTATAATTCAGCATCCATACGGGTTTGTTTAATCGGCGCAATGCAGTAAACATTTCAATGCCTTGATACCATGGCACGGCCCCGTCATTGTCATTGGCCATAATGACAACAGGAGTTTTAACTTTATCTAAATGGAATAAAGGTGAATTTTCGATGTACAGTTCCGGAGCTTCCCATAGCGTTTTTCCGATGCGGCTCTGTGTATGTTCGTATTGGAATTGACGCGACATACCGGTCTGCCAGCGTATTCCGCCATAGGCAGATGTCATGTTGACAACAGGAGCACCAGTCCAAGCTGCAGCATACATATTGGTCCGTGTAATGAGGTGAGCAACTTGATAGCCGCCCCAACTTTGACCCTGTATTCCCATCTTCGTACTATCAACCCATGCATTCTGAGCGAGGTATTTCATCCCCGAATTGATGTATTCTTCAGCTGATTGACCAGGGTGACCTGTTTTGTAGCTTATATTTGGTGCAAATACAAGGTATTCGTTACTTACAAAATAGGGGATGTTCAAACGTGATGGCGTAGGAGCAGGAGGTTGATATGTATATAATCCATCGGAAAGCTTTTCATAGAAATAAGCTATAATGGGATATTTTTTTGCAGGATCAAAATTTTCTGGTTTATAAAGAATTCCCTCAGCCTGATTTCCTTCAGGCGTTGTCCAATGAACAAGTTCTGCTGTACCCCAATTGTAATTAGCCTGTTGGGGGTTAATATTGGATAGCTGTAATTCGTCTTTGAACTTGATGGTATTGGTATAGATATTCGGTGAATTCATATAATCCTCTTTACTGTACAGGATCGTTTGTTGATCTGCAGAAGAGCTGATATTCTTGAACGCTTTTGCCTCTACCAAAAGACTTTTAGGATCGCTATGCTGTCCCTTGAACTGGTAGAAACCAGACTCTTTGGTTTTATTGTCAAAAGACGTTAGAAAACCACCCTTTTTATAGTCAAGTGTAGTGGCTTGTTCGCGATCCTCTTCTCTTTTTAAAGGCAAGTAGCGGAAAGTTGTCTGTGATGCAGCTCCATAGCCGTTCGTCAAGATGGATTTGCTGGAACCGTCCAAGTTAAAATACCAGATATCATATCTCGAATTGACGTAAATCCCTTTAAAGTCTGGGCTCCATGCTGCCATGCCGTATCCTTGTGCTGAGGTAGGCATATCATTTTCTTCGTCCGCAAAGGACGCAGGTATACCGTCGTTTAGAACTGTCTTTTTCTTTGAACTAACCTGATAGGAATTCCAGGTTCCTTTATCTTGGTCGAAATATACGATGTATTTTGCGTCAGGACTTAAGATTGCATTTCCCGAAAAGTCTGAAAGGATTAACTCTTTATTTCCTGTTTTTGTCGAAACCAGATAGATGTCATCTCTTGTTCTACCTTCCCATTGGCTTGCGATGCGCTTGCCAAAATCAGTACGCGCTAAGATATACTCTTCATTTCCGTCCGGTGTAAGTGCGGTGGAGTTGAATGTTTGATCCGTCAGGGGGATAATGTTACGGTTGTATTTGGGGTAAGTGACCGCTAAGAAGTTTCTTGCAAGGTCTTTCTTTAAATTTACCAACTGCATGGGTTGTAAATAATCGTCTTGCCAGTTCCAAACGTCTACTTTAGCATGCTCAAAATCAACCAAAGTGGTGTCTTTAACACGCGGTATTGGTGCTATGCCGAAAAATAACTTCTCTCCATTTTTGCTGAAACGGATATCCCCATCCCCGCTAACAGCCCAGTTTTTAGGTATACCATTGCTGGTTTTTGTTGCAAGATATTGGGCTGTATCTATACCATTTGAATAGTAATATAAATTATAATTTTTCAGCAATGCCTTTTCATTGGAGAGATCCCCTAGATAAGCGAGCTGATTGCCTGATTCATCAAATTTGAAATTTTTATAATTGCCTTTTCCATTTGATATTTTTTTAAGCTTTTTAGTTGCTATTTCGTAGAGGTAGACTCCAGATTCTTTTGACAGGCTATCTTTCGAATCCGTTTTTTTTGAAAAAACAATTTTTGATCCGTTTTTATTCCATTCGTATTGATCTACGGATGAAAATTGTACCGAATCACCGGAATTTAAATCATATAAAGCAAGCGTTGCAACCGTTTTTTTCTTTTTATCGCTGCTTTTCTTTGCTGATGTGGCATCATTAACCGCTTTTGTTTCAGATTTCTCATTTATTTCCTTGTCGAAAAGAAAAGAGACGAAATTGTTGTTTTGATCGGCAATTTTGTAGGATTTTACCTGCGCAAATTTGACAAGGGATGAAGTTGTTAAATTGTAGATCGCCAATGAATCTTTTGGGAGTTCTTCGGCTTTCTTCTTTTTGATTTTGGCTTCTCGGGTTACGGCAAATGGCGCTTTGACCAAACTTAGCAGATGGTTTTCGGTATCTGTCAGTTTTCCATTATATCCACGGGGAATTTGAATGAGTTCTTTGTTTTCTTTGGTTTTTAGAAAAAGCTTATTATCGCCTTCTTGTGGAACGACCTGGAACAGGACAAATTTTCCCGATTTACTGATATAGGGCGATGATACGCTTTGCCAACTATCATATACCGTATGATCCAATGGTTTCTTTTGTGCATGGGCAGCGAATGCTGCCAGAAAACAAAATGGAATACAGATACTTTTCTTATTCATATTTTAAACCTTTTTGTCGCAATTTATTCATAAAAAATAAATAAACATCGATTTTTTGGTATATTCATTGTTACGTAAACATAAAAAACTGGTTATGAAATCATCATCCGC
The DNA here is from genome assembly GCF_007830445.1 of Sphingobacterium siyangense. Lineage (GTDB taxonomy): Bacteria > Bacteroidota > Bacteroidia > Sphingobacteriales > Sphingobacteriaceae > Sphingobacterium > Sphingobacterium siyangense. The sequence continues at coordinate 247,761 of NZ_VLKR01000002.1, forward strand.
TGTTATTATTTCGATTATAATGGGCGCTGTGCTCTTGCTTGGCACCTGGATATTGGGTACAGCTTATCGTTATAAGTTTAAATCGACGCAGACAATCACTGTTAATGGTAATGCCAAAAAAGATTTCGAATCTGATCTAGTCAACTGGAGTGCTACTTTTAGCCGAAAGAATTATGAATTGAGTGCTGCTTCAGCACAACTGGCCACAGATCGTGATTTGGTGCGGGATTTTTTAGTGCAACAAGGGGTTAAAGCCGACGAAATCCGTTTCGAGGCCGTTAATATTGCCAAAGATTTCGAATATCATACAGATGGAAAGGGGAATGGTTATAATACTTTTTCCGGTTATACATTATCGCAGGCCGTAAGTGTCGAATCCAAAGACTTAAATAAAGTGGACAATGCGTCACGAGAAATATCGACATTAATTTCCAAAGGGATAGAACTTAGCTCCAGCACCCCCAATTATTATTACTCCAAGCTAGAGGATCTGAAATTAGAACTTATTTCACAGGCTTCAAAAAATGCACATCAACGTGCAGAAAATATTGCAAAGGAATCGAATGCCGGATTAGGTAATCTGGTAAAGGCCGATCTCGGAATTTTTCAGATAACAGGACAAAACGACAACGAAGAGTACTCTTCTGGCGGTGCATTTAATACAACCTCAAGAAAAAAAACAGCTAATATCACGGTTAAAGCAAGTTTTTTGAGTAACTAATGAAAAATTATTCGACTGAATTTCAGTTCTATATTGGTTTTCATTGAAAATTTGTTCAAAAAGTTTTCTCCTTTTCAATAAAAAACCTACTTTTGCATCATCCCAAACGGATATGCCCGGATGGCGGAATTGGTAGACGCGCTGGTCTCAAACACCAGTGGGAAACCGTGCCGGTTCGACTCCGGCTCCGGGTACTAAAAGCCTCTTTACTTACTGTAAAGAGGCTTTTTTTGTTCGTCTATGCTGCATCTGACCTGAAGATCGCCTCAAGTTCCGGATTATGGCTAATCAAGGTAGGTACTAAAACAGATACATCCTAATATCAACTTATATCTAATAACAATTTTCAATCAATCTTTAGACAGTGATCAGTCAGTGCTTATTCAATTTGTACTGAATAATCACTGAACAATCACTGAGCAAGCACTGAATAAGCACTGTCTTAAGATCTAATTTGGTCACTACTTGATTCTAAGTTGCTGCAGCTATTGCTTGTTCTTTGGTGTTTCTTCGCTTATTGTAGCTACTTTCATTAGACCTTCCTCGGTATTCGTTTGCCGTTTCTTTGGTGTTTCTTTGGTATTTCTTTGTTTATTCTTTGGTATTTTAACGATAAAACAGCAATAAAACAGCAATAAAATAGCACAGAAACGGTAACGAAGGTGTAATCTTGACCCAGACTTGTACATAAGAAAGATAAATTGACTACCGTAGAATTGGTAATAAGATGGGCTTTTTTTTATAAACGTTCTTTAATCTGAATATTCTTGTTTAAATTGGAAATACCAAATATAAACTTGGATGAAAACAGTTTTTTTATCGCTGGCACTGCTGTGTTTTTTCATTACTCATGGGCAAGTAGGGTTTGTCTTAAACGGGAAAAAGAATGTTAAAATTCCTTTTCTTTTCGTACATAACCTGGTGATTATACCTGTACAGGTAAATGGATATATGATGAACTTCCTGTTGGATACGGGGGTTAAAGAAACCATGATATTTGGCGAAACATTAAAGTCAATTGATAGCGCTGTTTTTGTTAATAAATTTCAGGGATTGGGCAGGGAAGAGGGGTTGGATGGCTATTTATCCATACATAATCAGGTGAATATTGCTGGGGTATATGAAGATTTAGACCAACCGATCTATATTCTTCAAAATGCGCATATTGATATCTCTACCCGGATAGGAGTAGAAGTTAATGGAATTATGGGAAGTCGCTTTTTTGAAAACCAAATGATAGAAATGGATTTTCAAAAACATCGTATTACCTTATATGCCAAGGCTAACCGGCCCAAGGGACTTGACAAGATGCAGCGTTTGCCGCTGGATATTTTAAATAGTCGTCCCTATACTGCGGTTGCTTTTAAACAGGGGAGTGTTTCTATTGATGGTCGCGTATTGATTGATATGGGAAATAGCGATGCCTTAATGCTAATTCCTTCAAAGTTAAATAATTTTGATATTAAGCCTCCATTTATTGATGACTACATTGGGCAGGGGTTTAACGGTGAGATTTATGGAAAAAGAAATCGAATCCGATCGCTCGAACTTGGGCCGTTTACAATGAACTATCCCCTGGTAGCCTATCCTGAATTGAGTTCGTTACAGCATGCAACATTTGTGAGCGAAAGAATAGGTTCCATTGGAAACGAGTTGTTACGCCGATTTAAGGTCGTATTCGATTATCCCAACAAGTCGATATATCTTCATAAGAATAAAGATTTTGATCGCTTTTATTATTTGAATATGAGTGGTTTGGAGATTATACATGATGGTATTAAATACGAAAAAGAAGAAATACCTGTCGTTCTGCAAAAAGATGGCGGTACAGAGGTAAGAATGGGTAACAGCGTACAGTATCGCTTTGTACTTCGAAATATGTACAAAATTGCGACTGTTCGTGATGGTTCGCCTGCGGCAATCGCAGGACTAATACCCGGAGATAAGGTTGTACGGATCAATGGTAGAGCTGCATCGTCATTTTCCCTGGAGTCAATTCACAATCTTTTTAAATCAGAAGAGGGAAAGGAAATGCATTTTCGAGTGACCAGAGGCGAGAAGACACTCGACTTTAAATTTGTGTTAAAGGATCCGCTTCCATTTAACTCGGATTAAATTTTTGCTAATTTTGCTATTTTAAACTGAACTTACTTATATTTGCACTTGATAATAATATTTTAATAATTTAAACACGAAAAGATATGTTGGTCGCTAGAATAATAACACAGCAAGCTTTTAAGGCAAATGGATTTGTCGAAAGCAATCTTCGTGCTTTTCGTTTTATTTAAGATATTTTTCGAAATAGGAGTGCATCGTGTCTCTTCAATCCGCTGGAGTGAATAACAGGTCGCTTTACTTCTTTTGAAAAACTAATTTATACAGATGAAAAAGCCGAAGTTCATTCGGGCTTTTTAATTTTCCGGATTTTCGTTTCTATTTAGATAGTCAAAGCTCTTCAGGGCTGCAGCGTTTTTGAAAAACAGGTGCGTTCGACTCTATAGGAGTAATTGACTGTGCATTAAGAAAAAATGCTTAATAGAATCGTAATCCCCAAAAGAATATTCCCGAAATTTTTTCAACAATGCTGCCGATTTCCAAGAGGAAATTGATGGCTAATTATTTATATTTTTTATAAAAATGGGAAGTAAATTAGCGGGAAAAGATCTAGTAAAAATAGGTTTTCCACAAAATAATATAGTTAATACAGCTTTAGGGCTGATCACAAGGTATCGAAAGAAGGAAAATAAAGAAACCATTCTTCTTGAACTTACTGAGTTGATAGAAGCTCCGGAGCGATTTATGGGGCATAAAATATGGGGAAAGGTCTCTGAAGGACTTGTTAAACCTGTTGAAGTACGCATGCAGGAGCTTCATTCACATTGTGCTCCATTTAGCATATTTGGTGAAAATGAAATTGATGAGCAGGCAAAAAGACAGTTGTATGATGCACTGAGATTGCCTATTTCAAGGCAAGGTGCACTGATGCCGGATGCACATACAGGGTACGGACTTCCCATCGGCGGAGTACTGGCCACAGAAAATGCCGTTATACCCTATGGTGTAGGAGTAGATATCGGTTGTCGGATGAGCCTATCGATATTTGATTTACCGGGTAGTTATTTCAAAGGAAGGGAATTCCAACTGAAAAATATATTGAAGGAAAATACCAAATTTGGTTTAAATGACACACATCGTGATAAGCATGACCATGTTGTTTTCAGTAGAACTGAATTTCAGGAAATCCCACTATTAAAATCCCTGTTGGGTAAAGCTTACAGACAATTTGGGACTTCCGGTAGTGGAAATCACTTTGTCGAATTGGGCATTGTTGAGCTTCAAACCGTGCGGGAGGAATGGGGGATAAATCCAGGACAGTATGTGGGGATTTTATCCCATAGTGGCTCTCGAGGCTTGGGGACAAATATCGCTAAGCATTACACAAGCCTTGCGGCGCAACAATGTCCATTACCGCGTCATGTCCAACATTTGGCCTGGTTGGATTTAGCAAGCCAAGAAGGACAAGAATACTGGATGGCAATGAATTTGGCTGGAGAGTATGCCCAGGCCTGTCATGCAGACATCCACCGACGTTTGGCGAAAGCACTTGGCGGTAATCCCGTGGTAACGATCGAAAATCATCATAATTTCGCATGGAAGGAATTCGTGAATGGGGAGGAATGCATTGTTCATCGGAAGGGAGCAACACCTGCAGGCAAGGGCGTGCTGGGGGTGATTCCCGGCTCGATGACAGCGCCAGGGTTCATTGTGGAGGGAACGGGAAACCCCTTAAGTTTACAGTCTGCATCCCATGGAGCTGGGCGTGTCATGTCGAGATCTGCCTGCAAAAATAATTTGACAAAAAGCGCTATGCTGAAAGATCTGGAAGCACATGGTGTGGAATTGATTGGCGGCGCATTGGATGAATCACCACGTGCGTATAAAGATATTCATCGGGTGATGAAATTACAGCAGGAGTTGGTAACTGTTCTCGGAACGTTCAGTCCGAAGATTGTACGTATGGACAAATAAGGTTATGAATGAAAGGTATTTACAAATTTCTTCGGGACGAGGTCCTAAGGAATGTAATATGGCCGTTAGGTTGGTAGTCGACAGAATCTCTTCTGAATGTAGTAGAGTAGGAGTTGAGGTCACGGAAATAGAAACAGAAGAAGTGGATGGACTTCCTTGTTCGTTGATTGTCAGATTGAGAGGAAAAGATATGGATCAATTGATTGATCATTGGATTGGTACAATCTGCTGGGTGTGTAAAAGCCCTTTTCGTCCTTTACACAAACGGAAGAATTGGTTTGTCGAAGTTAAAACGTATCATCCGGGTAAAAAGGAAAAGGTGTTGGATGTGAAGGATGTATATTTCCAAACGATGCGAAGTAGCGGTGCAGGTGGACAGCATGTCAATAAAGTAAGTTCTGGCGTTAGAGCGACGCATGCTCCGACAGGCATAAGTGTTCAGGTGATGGATACGAGATCACAATTGCAGAATAAAGAGATCGCAATGCTGCGCTTGGCTGCACGTCTGCGGGATTTGGAAAGCGTTGAGTTAAATACGGCCAAAGAACAAAAATGGAAAAACCAAATCGAGGTGACGCGCGGACAGGCGAAACGGGTCTTTGTTGGACGTAATTTTGTCGAAAAATAGTATTTCTTGAGCATTGGATCCTAATTGGCAATCCATGAAGTCAATTGGGTTTTGATAGGGGCTTTGAACCATAAGTTCAAGGCCCCTTGAATTTGGGGATATGCTGGTTTTGTTTTTTAGCCGTATTTTCTTCTGTGATTTACCTTGAATGTAGAAAATAATTTGTTTTATTGCATTGATAATTCCTATCTTTAAGAGGAAGGGCCTAAAAATGAGTTCTTCAGACTAAGTAAACTTAAGTAGTCGCTGTAGCCTGTATCTAGAGAAGGCTATAGGGCTTGGAATTTCAAATTCGATATTATGATAAAATCCCCGGGCTTCCTTTTTAAGGAAGCGATCAAGAATGAAAAACCATTACAAATTGTTGGAGCGATTAATGCTAATCATGCGCTTTTGGCTGAGCAGGCTGGTTTTAAAGCTATTTATCTTTCTGGAGGCGGTGTTGCGGCAGGTTCACTTGGAATTCCAGATCTTGGGATTACAACACTTCAGGATGTTTTGATTGATGTGGATCGCATTACAAATGTGTGTAAGCTTCCTTTGCTGGTGGATATTGATACTGGCTTCGGTCCTTCGGCATTCAATGTGGCACGTACAATAAAGTCTTTAATTAAAGTGGGCGCGGCGGCAGTTCACATGGAGGATCAGGTGGGGGCTAAACGTTGTGGTCACCGGCCTGGGAAAGAGCTCGTCTCGCGATCTGAAATGGTTGACCGCCTAAAGGCGGCCGTGGATGCACGAACGGACGAGCATTTTGCCATTGGTGCACGTACGGATGCACTTGCTTCTGAAGGCCTTGAACTTGCTTTGGAAAGAGCGGTGGCTTATAAAGAAGCTGGAGCGGACTTTATTTTTGCTGAAGCAGTACATCATTTGGAGCAATACGTTCAATTTAGTGCGGCAACTGGCCTTCCCATTTTGGCGAATATCACCGAATTTGGACAAACACCGTTGTTTAGCCTGAATGAACTACGTCAAGCCGATGTTTCTATTGTCCTTTATCCACTATCTGCTTTCCGCGCCGCTAATAAAGCGGCTACAACTGTTTATCGTCACATTCGGGAAGACGGTGGGCAGCTTAATGTAATCGACGACATGCAGACGAGAGAAGAGTTATACAGAAGTATCGATTATTATGCCTATGAAAATCGATTGGATCAATTGTTTAACAAATAATTATATTCAGATGGAAGAGACAAACAGCACAGGTTTTAAGCCCAAAAAAAGTGTAGCACTCTCTGGTGTAGCAGCTGGCAATACGGCTTTGAGCACTGTCGGAAAAAGTGGTAATGATCTGCATTATAGGGGTTATGATATTTTAGATCTGGCGCATCAGGCAAGTTTTGAAGAGGTCGCTTATTTACTTATTTATGGAAGTCTACCAACACAGGCCCAGCTCGTCACTTATCAAAGTCAGCTGATCAGTCAACGTGGTCTGCCTATTACTGTTCAACAGGTCCTCAAGCAGTTGCCATCGACGGCACATGCCATGGATGTTTTACGGACTTATGTTTCTTTTTTCGGCAGTGTTTCGCCCGAGAAAGACAGTCATCCCATTGCTGGTGCCCGTGACATTGCAACTCGCCTGATGGCTTCAATGGCCTCAGCACTGCTGTACTGGTATCATTTTAGTCAGCATGGACGTGAGGTGCAGGTAGAGACATCGGATGCAACGTTGGGTGGGCATTTTTTGCATCTGCTACACGGAAAATCGCCATCGTCTTCTTGGGTAAGAGCGATGCAGATTTCACTCAATTTATATGCCGAACATGAGTTTAATGCATCTACATTCACAGCTCGGGTAATTGCTGGTACAGGATCAGACATGTATTCTTGCATCGCTGGTGCGATAGGTGCGCTACGTGGACCTAAGCATGGCGGAGCCAATGAGGTTGCTTTCGAAATTCAGAGTCGTTATGCAAATGCTGATGAGGCGGAAGCGGATATCCGGAAGCGACTGGCAAACAAAGAAGTCATTATTGGTTTTGGCCATCCTGTATACACAATCTCGGATCCAAGAAATCAAGTGATAAAACAAGTGGCAAAAGAGCTGTCGGAAGAAGCGGGCGACATGACGCTCTACCTGATCGCTGAGCGGTTGGAAAAAGTCATGTGGGAAGAAAAGAAAATGTTTCCGAACCTGGACTGGTATTCTGCGGTGTCCTATCATATTATGGGCATTCCAACAGAGATGTTTACCCCGTTATTTGTCCTCTCGCGTATTACAGGCTGGTCAGCGCATGTTTTCGAACAACGTCAGGATGGAAAAATTATCCGACCAAGTGCAAACTATGTTGGTCCTGAGGACAGACCGTTTGTACCTCTTTCCGAACGGTAATTTTGGATCGGGAAAAGGCGTTAAAAGGTGCTTTTGAACAGAGGGCTTTGAGGAAGAACTTAGCGCAGGAAAAAACGAAATATATTAATAAATAGAACGAGAGTCTTATACGAAATACACGAATGAGTTCAGCAATATCAAATGAAAGACCACAACCGGATCAGGTTTTAGTGGACATTGTGGACTATGTCCTAAATTATAAAATTGAGGGAAAGGTCGCTTGGAATACGGCGTTTTACTGCTTTCTTGACACCATTGGCTGCGGCTTGGAAGCATTGACCTATCCTGCCTGCACCAAATTGTTGGGGCCAGTTGTGGCCGGGACCATTGTGCCGAACGGTGCTCGGGTGCCGGGTACAGATTTTCAATTGGATCCCGTTCAGGCAGCATTCAATATCGGCACGATTGTTCGATGGTTGGATTTTAATGATACCTGGCTGGCAGCGGAATGGGGACATCCATCCGATAATCTAGGGGGAATTTTAGCAGTGGCAGATTGGTTGAGCCGAACGAATATTGCGAATGGGCAAAAACCGCTGAAAGCTAGGACGGTTCTTGAGGCAATGATTATGGCCCATGAGATACAAGGTGTCTTAGCACTTGAAAACTCGTTTAATAAAGTGGGGCTAGACCATGTTATTTTGGTGAAGGTAGCTTCAACAGCGGTCGTAGGTAGGCTCATTGGCCTCACAAGAGAAGAGCTGCTCAACGCGGTTTCTTTGGCTTTTGTTGATGGACAAGCCCTACGGACTTATCGGCATGCGCCAAATACCGGCAGCCGAAAATCTTGGGCAGCCGGCGATGCAACTTCGCGTGCTGTCCGATTGGCCTTGATCGCAAAAACTGGAGAAATGGGCTATCCATCTGTTTTGACAGCACCAATATGGGGATTTTATGATGTGTCTTTTAAGGGGAATCCATTTAAGTTTCAGCGGGGATATGGATCTTATGTGATGGAAAATATTCTCTTCAAAATTTCATTTCCCGCAGAATTCCATGCACAGACAGCTGCCGAAGCGGCTATGCAACTTCATCAACAACTGAAAGAATTTGGAAAAAGCAGTTCAGATATCGCCCGTGTAACCATTCGTACACATGAAGCGGCTATCCGGATTATTGATAAAAAGGGGCCTTTGCATAATCCTGCCGACCGCGATCATTGTATCCAATATATGGTTGCTGTGCCTCTAATCTTTGGACGTTTGACGGCTGATGACTATGAAAATTATATCGCTTCGGATCCAAGAATTGATGTACTGCGCGATAAGATCTCCTGCGTGGAAGATGCTCAATTCACCGCTGACTATCACGACCCACAGAAACGTGCCATATCAAATGCTTTGACAATAGAACTGGTTGACGGTACAATATTGCCTGAATTGGTCGTTGAATATCCGATAGGTCATCCAAGAAGGAGGGCGGAGGGAATTCCTAAATTAATCGAAAAATACAAAACAAATCTTGCTCGGGTATTTTCTGAAAAACAGCAAAAGGAAATACTTACAGTTACTTTGGACTACGATACTTTTCTCGAACAGGATGTCTCGCAGCTGATGGATCTGTTTGTGCGCTAATGATATAGAGAGGCGGGGTGATCAAACTATTTGTTTTGTCACCCCTGCTTTCGTTTCTATTACAGCGTTAACTATACCGAATATTCTTTTTAAGGTCGCAACCTTTTGTTTTGTTGTTTTTATGATTACCTGATACTTTAGTGCACTTAAACAGCTTATGTACGCTTCTTTAGACGAAAGAACATAGATTGACTAATCTATCGCCAATTTGAGTCAAAATCACTGTAAAATTTGAAATTCTTTTTTGCCAGTTCTCTTAAAGATTCTGGTATATCCCATTGCTCACCTTTGGCCTGAAAGTCTTCGCATTCAGCAATGAAAGTAGGAAGCGTTGTACGGTCGATATGTCCAAATACTCCACCTGTATAGGATGCATACCCTACACCTAAAATAGAACCAATATCGCCATCGATGGGTTGGTTGAGTACGCCTTCTGCGAGACATCGATAGCTATCCAATGCCATGACATGCAACAAACGTTTCCGGATAATTGAAGGTGTTACATTTTCCTTTGCAGATGCAATTACAGGGTTTTTCCAAATGGTTTTCTTTTTGGTTTCAACGTCATAATCGTAAAATCCAGCGCCCGATTTTTTTCCTTTTCGTTCCTGATCGACCATTCCTTTGAGGTAGGTATATGCGCGTTTTTGGCTGGCATGCAGACCGGGTAATTGATCATAAACGTGTAGCATCAATTCCAATGATATCTCATCCAATACTGCCAATGGGCCCACGGCAAATCCTGCAGCCATCGCTTCCTCTTCGACCAGTGTCGGTGAGATGCCTTCCAGTACCATTGTAATACCTTCGAGTAAATAATTGAAGAAAATACGCGAGGTGAAAAAACCCGGACCATCCTGCACGACTATTGGAATTTTATTGAGGCGTAAAGCTGTGATAAGTGCTTTCTCTAAGGTTTTTTGCTCGGTTTGTTTACCGCAGATGATTTCGACAAGGGGCATGCGGTCAACAGGCGAAAAGAAATGCATTCCTATAAATTTTTTAGGATCATTGCTTGCTTTAGCAAGCTCAGTAATAGGCAATGAAGTGGTATTTGTAGCGAAAAAGCCATTTTGGTTTAAATAGGGTAGGCTTTCTTTTGTGACCTCAGCTTTTAGGTGGAAATCTTCAAATACAGCTTCTATAATGCAGTCAGATCCATTAAGGTCATCGACTTGGTCAGTTGGTTTTATGCGTGCAAGCAATTGCTCCCGTTGTGATGGGTTCATGGCCCCTAAAGCCAATGATTTTTCACAAACATGGCTAGAATAGGCTTTGCCCCGTTCGGCTTGGGGAAGTGTAACGTCTTTTAAAGCAACTTCTATTCCTGCTCGGGCGGCCTCATAAGCAATCCCCGAGCCCATCATCCCAGCACCTAGTACACCTATTTTATTTAACTTATAGTTGTCGAGATGTTTTATTCTATCGGGTGATTTTGCCAATTTGACAGCATAGTGAAGTGTACGGACCATGCTGAGTGGTTCGGGGCAATTGAAGACTTCCAGGTATAAAATTGCTTCTCTTTCACTAGCTTCAACCGCTGTAGATGACGGGTTTTTTCTTAATAATTCAATAACTGCGTTTGTGCCGGGGTACAAACCGCGTGCTTTTTTTTGGATAGCAAGAATTGCTTCAGGATTCAGTTCGTCAGTTTGTTCTGTGTGATGGCCAGCATTGGTAGTGGGTAGATTAAGTATCCAGTTTATTGCTAATGATAGGCTGTCGCTGGGCTTCTGCGCCAATTCATTGATTAACCCAAGTTTATACGCTTCTTCACTGCTCAGAAGTTTGCTTTTTGTCAGCAGATTTAGGGCATTTTCAGTACCTATCAATGCTGGTAAATAGATCGTTGTACCAAAAGCTGTAAACAAGCCATACTTACTCTCCGGAAAGCCAAACTGAAGTTTTTCGGAGGCGATACGACAATTAGACCATAGCATGGTCGCTAGGGCAATAGCTGTACAATTGTCTGAAATAATAGATACAATGGGTTTTTTAAACGTTTCCCAATGCAATACTTTTGATGTAAGCTTGTATAAGTCAGAAGGTCTTGAGCGGCTTGAAGAAAACTGCTCAAATAATTGCGTATATTCGATTTCTTTGTCTTGAATCGGGCAGCTGTATACGACACCTATGGTATCTTCCTGTTCGAGAATGAACGTAACCAAATCAACAAATTGCGTGAGATAGTCTATAATATCCAATTGCTCGGGAGCTGCTGTCGATAGCGGATGGATTGTAATGATGTGATGATTATCCTGTTCTACACGAAAGAGCGTGTGGGTCATATAAGATTTATTTTCATCCATTGTACTTGGTGATAATTTTTAAAAAGCGTTCTATTGTTTGGACTTTCCTGATTGATAAGTCACATGATCTATTGTCATTTTCGCGATAATTTCAAGCATGATTTCTGAGGTTCCCCCGATAATGGTGCCGACACGGACATCGCGATATAAACGTGCGATTTTATAATCTTCTGTAAACCCATAACCACCAAATAATTGGAGACATTGGTTTACGACATTGACGGCGAGCTCACTTGCTTGTAGCTTCGCTATGGAACATTCTTGGACTGCATATTCGTTTTGGTCCTGGAGATCACAACAATGGTAGACAAAGGCTTTCGTGGTAGCGATATCTGCTGCCATTTGTGCGATTCGGTGCCGTATTGTTTGAAATTCCTGGATTTTTTTTCCAAAGGCTTCACGTTGTGCGATATAATCAAGTGTATACTGAAATGCGGATTCTGCGGTAGCGAGACTATGGATAGCTGCGGTAAGCCTTTCCAATTGAAGTCCATCCATTAAATAGCGAAATCCTTCTCCCTCCATGCCGATGAGATGAGAAATAGGGACTCGTACGTTATTAAACCCTAGCTCGGCGGTATCAGAGGCGTGCCAGCCTAGTTTATTGATTTTGCTTGACGAGACCCCAGTTGCATTTCTGTCAATAAGTAATAAGCTTATACCCTTTGTTCCCTGATCAGAAGCAGTTTTGACTGCTGTAATGAAGAAATCACCGTAATAACCGTTGGTAATAAATGTTTTAGATCCATTGACAATATAAAAATCGCCATCCCGGACAGCTGTTGTTTTGATCTGCTTTACGTCAGAACCAGCCCCGGGTTCAGTAATAGCAACAGCACTGACCATATCACCGGCAATAACTGGTTTAAGATAGCGTATTTTCAGATCTTCTGATCCATATTTCAGTAGGTATGGAGCCGACATAAACTGAATGACAAGTGCGGAAATGGTAAATCCTCCAGAAAAACAATACGATAATTCTTCGCAGAGTATCAAGGAATAATAAAAATCAAGCTCTAGTCCACCATACACTTCTGGATAATTGAGTCCCATCAATCCCATATCACCCATTTTCTTCCACACATTTCGGTCGATCTCACCCCGTTTTTCCCAATCATCGACGTAAGGTGTAATTTCTTTTCGAATAAATGCGCGAAGTGTATCGCGAAAAATCTGATGCTCAGCTGTAAACTTGATTGTCTGCATAATCGTTTATCTTGCTTTTGGTTATCTTATGTAAGGCGGTCTTTTGAATGACCATCTAGTAGGATGTTATCTAAACGAATTTAACGAAAAGCCTTGGCTTTTTGCAAATTTTTATTCTTTATTTTTCGTTCAATTGGTTAAGTAGGGAAGTTTTTGCATTATTTTTTTTCTATTTATTCTGTTTTGATAAAAAAAATAAAACCGACTTGTTGTGGGTTATCTGTTATATTTTTTATCTTTAAGATTAGGAAGGGTTGTTGGGGATATGCTAGCAATAAGCCCTCAAAATTTTAGCAGAACAATTATAAACTTTTTATATCATGTCAAAGAGTGTATTTATCGTTGCAGCGAAACGCACACCAATTGGAAGTTTTGGTGGTGCCTTGTCATCTATTTCGGCGCCAAGTCTTGCGGCCCAGGTTGTTGGGGCTGTAGTTGATGAGGCGGGTATTTCCCGCGATATAGTGGATGAGATTATTATTGGTGCTGTTTTGCAAGCTGATTTGGGACAAGCGCCTGCCCGGCAGGTAGCCCGGTTAGCAGGTTTGTCGGATCATACCGCTGCAACGACCCTTAATAAAGTATGTGCTAGTGGAATGAAAGCAATAGCTGTTGCTGCGCAAAGCATTCTATTGGGAGATGCTGATATAGTGATTGCTGGTGGGATGGAGAGCATGAGTAGGGTGCCATATTATACGAATAGTATGCGTTGGGGAGCCAAATTTGGAGCTCAGAGTCTGGTTGATGGTTTACAACGTGATGGTTTGAGCGATGCTTATTCGAATGATGCAATGGGAATGTTTGCAGAGTTGTGTGCCGAGAAATATCATATTGGCCGTGAAGAACAGGATGCTTATGCGATAAGTTCCTATAAAAGAAGCCTGGACGCTTGGCAAAAAAATAAGTTTTTAAACGAGGTTCAACCTATAACGATACAAAGTCGTAAAGGAGATGTCGTCGTTTCGCGCGACGAAGAGTTTTCGCAGGTCAATTTTGATAAGATACCCGAGCTTAAGCCTGCCTTTAAAAAAGAGGGGACTGTAACTGCCGCAAATGCATCGACAATAAGTGATGGGGCTGCTGCGGTGCTGCTCATATCTGGCGAGAAATTGGAAGAACTTGGACTTGTCCCCTTAGCAGAGATTATTGCTTATGCTGATGCTGAACAGGCTCCGGAATGGTTTACGACTACACCAAGTGTAGCCACGGAAAAGGTGTTAAAAAAAGCGGGATTGACACTAGAAGACATTGATTATTTTGAATATAATGAAGCTTTTTCCGTGGTGGCTTTGGTGAATGCACAAATTTTGGGTTTACCCATGAACAAAGTAAATGTTTATGGAGGAGCGGTATCTTTGGGGCACCCATTGGGATGTTCGGGCGCTAGAATTGTTGTAACACTAAGCAGCATCTTAAGACAGGAGGGGGGATCAGTAGGGCTGGCAGCGATATGCAATGGTGGCGGTGGTGCCTCTGCAATGATTATTAAAAAGATTTGATGCTTCTTCCAGATAAGATTGCTTTAATTTTATCTGGAAGAAGCTCACGCTTATTGAATTCGGGTGTTTTTAACCACATAGCTTCCTGGAAACTTATTTTATTTGCTATACAAGGTCGTACTTCTACTCCTCATATAGACGGCTTGCCTCGACTCCATGGAGCGCCAGTTCTGATTCGATTTCCGTTGGGTTGAGTCGAATGCCTTCTATGGTTAACAGATTATAAATAGAATCCAAGTCGATCTTCCATTCGTGGATGCCATTCAGTTTTTCAACAGCTTGTTTGATTTTGTCTACAAGACTGGGATGTTGTGCATTAGTTTCGAAAATGAGCTTTTCCATAGTGTTTCATATTAGGCCTGATTAAAAATCAGGCGGGTTTAACCAAAATAGCGTAGACAATCATTTGATCGGCTAATTACAATAGTCTCAATATAAGGATAATAATCTTAAATTAATGCTTTGAAATGACTAAATTGTAATGAAACTGTTAATTTTTGTAATAAATATATGGAAATTTTATAGTCGTTAGATTGCCTTTAAAACACCGGATTTCATTTTATTGTAATCGAACAAGTCTATATGTGGATTTCGGATTTTCTAATACGACGTTTTCATTGGTATAGAAATTTTAAGTAAGTTTGAAATGAACATGACGACTGAGACCTCGAATATAATCATCCTGTTATTGCTGGCAATTGTTGCTTTAATATCGGGTTTGTACCTCTTGTTAAGACAAAAATATAGGAAACTTGAGGTAGAAAATAAACGACAAAAGGAGCTTTTTAATCGTATGGACAATCAGAAGATTGACGATTTCCATCGGGCCCAATTAAATCCCCACTTGCTTAAAAATTCATTGAACGGAATACTTTCACATGCCTATCAAACCTATTACACCATGGATAAGTTGGCTATGGTATTGGACTACGTTTTGTATGAAAGTGAAGATGAACTCGTTTCACCTAAAGCAGAGATTGAGTTTGCGCGTAATCTCATTGAGATTAATAAGGTAAAACTGAGTCCCTTATTTGATATACGCGTTAAGTTTGATATTGATGAACTAAATAGTTCCTTGTTGAATACACCTTCATTGGTCCCTTTGATGTCTGTGGATTTAATTGAAAACGCATTTAAACATGCAGATTTCCATGGCCCTGATTCTTTTATTTCTATCATGCTGACCTTTAAGAATGGTTTGCTGGAGCTCATTGTGAGCAATCGAATTTCAAAACGTTCGCCCCTACAAAAGGCCAAAAGTGGAATAGGCAGCAAAACGTTGGAAGAGCGGCTCATGTTGTATTATCCAGGTAGACATCAACTGCGCAGGTTTGTAGAAAATGATGTATATAGTGCCCACCTTCAAATCAGATTGTATGCGGATTGAAAGAAGTTTGAAATGTGTTCTTCTGGATGATGAAATACCAAGCTTGAGGTTCTTGAAAATGCTCTGTGAGCAAATTCCAGGGGTAGAGGTGGTGAAAACCTTTAATGAACCAGCAGCATTGTTGAGAGAATACCGTTCACTAAGTTTTGATTTTTGTATTCTGGATATTGAAATGCCGGAATTTAATGGATTTGATGTAGCCAGAGAACTCAAGGATTTTCCGATTGTGTTTTCTACCGCATATAAACAATATGCGAGCGATGCTTTTGATATTAATGCTGTAGATTACATGCGTAAACCAATATCTCTGCAACGTCTTCAGCAGGCCATTATGAAAGTAGAACAAATAATCAATAATAAAGCTGAAATTGTCTCGTTTGCACAGTTTAATACGAATAAAGGAAAAACGGTATTGTATTTCGATCAGATTAACTATGTTCAAATAGCTGAAGTAGACAGCCGTGATAAAACAGTTTATTTGGCTGATGGTTCGTTCATTTTGTTGAAAAATATAAGCTTCGATAAGTTGATGGAGATTTTGCCTGAGCATGACTTTATACGCATCAATAAAAAAGAGATCATTGCAACCAAGATCGTTAAATTTTTCTCCGCTGATCAAATAACAAGCAACTTGTTTGACGAACAAGATATGCCTCTTTTGTTTAATTTGGGGGAATCGTACAAGAAAATGTTTTTCGAGAAATTCAGTTGATTACATTTTTTTTTTGTTTCATTACATATTTCCTTCCACCTAGCAGCTGAAAAGCACTAAAACTCTTACAGAATTATATTTTTGTTGAGACTGTATTTTATCCCTCCTTGTTTAGAGAATATTGGTTGGGACTTAGTATGCTATTGTCATTATATTTATTTTAATTGCTATTGAAGATGAGGAAATATAAGAATACAATTTTCTATGTAGTTTTAGTTGGTACATTACTTGGGGTGATGTATTGGGTGATTCATTTGGGGGCACAGCTAGAGGCTCCAGAACTACTGCGTGGGGAGAAAACAAGTCAAGGTGCCTGGAAGGATTTTACATCAACTTTATTTCATAGTCTGCAGCATCCGCTAGCGATATTATTGGCTCAAATCGTGACGATCATTATCGCGGCACGTATTATGGGCTGGATTTGCATTAAGATTAAGCAGCCTGTGGTAATCGGAGAGATGCTCGCAGGTATCATATTGGGACCATCATTGCTGGGGCTCTATTTTCCTGAATTTTCGCATACACTTTTTCCTGTAGAATCGCTCAGTAATTTGCAGTTTTTGAGTCAAATTGGGCTAATCTTATTTATGTTTATCATTGGAATGGAGCTGGATCTGAATGTGCTGCGAAATAAAGCGCATGATGCTGTTGTCATTTCTCATGCAAGCATTGTGATCCCATTTACGTTGGGAATTTCATTGGCTTATTTTTTATACCTATTCCATCCACCTACAAATGTAGAGTTTCTATCCTATAGCTTGTTTATTGGTATTTCCATGAGTATCACAGCATTTCCTGTCCTTGCCAGAATTATACAAGAAAGAGGATTGCAAAAAAGTAAGCTAGGTGCAATGGCGATTACCTGCGCGGCTGCAGACGACATTACGGCTTGGTGTATACTCGCTGTCGTAATTGCAATCGTCAAAGCCGGTGATTTTGCCAGTGCGTTGTATACAATAGGGCTTGCTGTTGCTTATGTGCTCATTATGATTAAGATCGTGCGCCCATTTTTGATGCGCGTAGGAGAGGTGAAAGGTAGTAAGGAAGCTTTGAGTAAACCTGTTGTTGCTATTTTCTTTATTGTGCTGTTATTGTCTGCTTATGCAACCGAAGTAATCGGTATCCATGCACTTTTTGGTGCATTTATGGCGGGAGCAATCATGCCCGAAGGAAGTCGATTCCGAACAGCATTCATCGAAAAAATCGAAGATGTCTCTACTTTGTTATTGTTGCCTTTATTTTTTGTCTATACTGGACTGCGTACGCAGATCGGTCTACTTAATGATCCTCAGTTATGGATGATTACCATTGGTATTATTTTGGTCGCGGTTATTGGGAAATTTGCAGGTAGTACGTTGGCGGCGCGTTTTGTCGGTCAAAGCTGGAAAGATAGTTTGAGTATCGGCGCGTTAATGAATACGCGGGGTTTGATGGAACTTATCGTCCTCAATATTGGATACGATCTTGGCGTTTTAAGTGCTGAATTATTTTCGATGATGGTCGTTATGGCCTTAGTGACCACCTTTATGACAGGGCCATCCTTAGATCTTATCAATTTTCTCTATCGACCAAAGAAGAGTTTATTGCAGGAAGATATCCAGGATAAATCGAAATTTAAGATTCTATTGTCTTTTGCGAAAAGTAATACTGGGATTTCGCTACTGTATCTAGCGGATGCTTTAACGTTGAAATCGAAAAAGAATGCTGAGATTACTGCATTACATATTGAACCTTCAAACGAATTACATCATTATGAGGTGGAAACCCAGGAACTGGATAGTTTTCGTGAAATCAAGCAGGTCGCTCAGCAACTCGAACAGCCTATTCAGACAGTATTTAAAATTTCTAGTGATATCGATAGTGAGATTGTTCAAACTTCCAATGAACGCGATCAGGATTTATTACTTTTGGGTGTCAGCGAATCCATCTATGAGGGGAGTTTATTGGGGCGATTTTTAGATTTTACTACGCGGATTGTAAATCCTGAAAAGTTATTCCATACGGTTACAAATGCCGAGTCTCCCTTTACGACATTTGATAGAAATCAGCAGATCAACGCCAAAGTGAATGCAATGGTAGGCATTTTAATTGATAAAGACTTTGTGAAGGCGAAGCGAGTGATCGTTCCTGTTGTTTTGAAAAATGATGAATTTCTATGTGAAATCATACAGCGCCTTATTCAGCATTCGGATGCTCAGATCATCGTGTGGGATCTGAATCAAGTGCTGAAAACCAATGAAAGCTTCAAGGAGAAATTGAGGCAATTGGAACAACTTGTTCCCAACCATCTCACAATAACGGAAAAAGAGTTAAACAGTGATACCTGGCGGGACCATGACTTAATGTTGATCAGCCTGCCCAGCTGGAACAAAATTGTCAATAAAAAAGTACATTGGCTTCCTTTTACGCCATCTACACTGTTGATGGCGGATCGCAAACCATAAATAAAACGTAAAAAGCCCCTAGGGGCTTTTACTTAAGGTGTTATCAAGATCTAATTATTGATCTTTTCTATCTTGATTTTTAGTCCGATCAATTTTTCGATATCAGCCAAATACGGTCTTTCTTCTACATCGCAAAAAGAGATGGCTTTTCCTTCCTGACCAGCTCTTCCTGTTCTACCAATGCGATGAACATAGGTTTCCGGTACATTTGGGAGATCATAATTAATCACAAGCGGTAGTTGTTCGATATCGATTCCTCTTGCTGCAATATCGGTAGCGATCAAAATTTTAAGATGACTGTCCTTAAATTCACCTAAAGCTTTTTGTCTTGCATTTTGCGATTTATTTCCGTGAATGGCCGCTGCTCTCAAGCCATTTTTTGCAAGCAACTTGACGATTTTATCCGCTCCGTGTTTTGTTCGGGAGAATACAATGGTGCGCTCATGCTTCAGCTTTTTTAATATGCTCGTCAATAATTTGATCTTCTCCTTCTTTTCAACAAAAAATACAGATTGATTTACTTTCTCGGCTGTTGAGCTTACCGGGGTGACGTCAACTTCAATAGGCTTGTGTAATATGCCATGCGCGAATTTACGGATATTAGGAGGCATTGTCGCCGAGAAGAATAATGTCTGTCGCTTTGAAGGAACCTTGGCGAGGATCTTCTTGATGTCATGAATAAAGCCCATGTCCAGCATGTTGTCCGCCTCGTCTAATATCAAGATCTCGATTTTATCTAGAGAAACTATCTTTTGATTCATTAAATCCAGTAAGCGGCCTGGGGTAGCAACAAGAATATCAATACCTTTTTTAATTTCTTTAACTTGCTTTTCTTGGCTTACTCCACCAAAAATAGTGCAATAGTTTAGTTTTAGATATTTTCGGTATAAGTTGATATTGTCTCCAATTTGAATGGCTAGTTCACGTGTTGGTGTAAGAATCAAAGCTCTAATGGGAACGAGTTTACCTGATGTCTTAGTTTCTTCAAGACGTTGTAAAAGCGGAAGTGCAAAAGCGGCCGTTTTACCGGTTCCCGTTTGTGCACAGCCAATAAGATCGTTTCCTTGCAATACAATTGGAATGGCTTTTTGTTGAATTGCAGTAGGGTGTGTATAGCCTGTTTCTGTTATTGCTTTTAAAAGCGGAGCGATTAAACTGAGTTGTTTAAATTCCATAAATAGTATGTTCGAATTTGTCTTAAATAAAACCTTTGAGAATCCTTTTTATGCTTTTTATTTGAAAACTAAAAGTCTTCAACGGAAAAGTAAAAGATTGCTAAAAAATTGTAAAGGAAGAATAGGAAAAAGAAATGGGATAAGTCATTAAGAATTACCCCATTAACAAGAAAGTGTATTTTTTGGATTACGCCAATTTTACATTTGTAGCGCTGATCCCCTTTGGAGTTCTTTCTACATCATAAGTAACAACGTCGCCTTCAGATACTTGGTTTTTAAGCGCAGAAACGTGTACGAAAACATCTGCACTACCATCCTCTGGTGTAATAAAACCAAAACCTTTAGTTTCATTGAAAAATTTAATTTTACCTGTATTCATTATTTTTAATTAAGTGCGGCAAGGTAGGCATAATAAATGATTAATCTTTTATTTTTTTTAATGAATTATAAAATGGGTTGTGTAACTGAGCGTTTTTTTGAACGAGATGTTGATTGAAACAGCGTTAGAAGGAGGAATTTATCGAACAAAAATGTATAATAAAACACGATCTCGCCAACCAATGTAACATGGTCAACTCATGATGCTGTTGTTAATGGTATTATTAATTATTTAGATAAATATTTTTTCTAAATGTTTGTTCTTAGTGAAATTAGTAGTAACTTCAACCGCCCCTCCCAAGGGCATGTTTTTCATAGGTAGATGTATGGTCGAGTGATTCTAACTCGACCATTTTTTGATAGGGGTACGCTAGGTTTGTCTATATATATTTTACAATGCTTTTTGCGAGCACCTAGATTCATTTTTGTATTTTCATCGAAGCAATTTGTTTTTAATAATAAAGAAAGCATTCTTATTTAGGGCATTCATCTAAGCATATGTATTCTGTTCGTTTTGACAATTTAGATGATATCCAGTAAAAACAAAACTTAAACCAATATCCAATGAATAGAAAAGATTTTATCAAAACGTCCACTGTTTTAGCTGCATCGTCATTTTTCTTAAATGCTAAAGGTTCAAACTTTTTAGATCGATCCATCCGGGTTGGATTAATTGGTGTAAATGGTATGGGCTGGTCTGATTTGAATGCATTGTTAAAGAATGATGGCTTGGTGTGTACTGCTCTTTGTGATGTGGATGAAAATATTCTTAAAAAGAGAGCAGAAGAACTTCAAAAAAGAAATATACAGGTCGAAACGTTTGTAGATTATAAGAAGATGCTCAATAGCTCGATTGTGGATGCGGTCATTATTGCAACTCCGGATCATTGGCATTGCCTGCAACTGGTAGATGCCGTAAATGCTGGAAAGCATGTATATGTCGAAAAGCCCATCGGTAACTCCATTGTTGAATGTCAATTAATGGTTCAGGCAGCAAAAAAGAATAAGGCTATTGTACAAGTCGGGCAATGGCAAAGAAGTCAGCAACATTTTAAGGACGCCATTGATTTTGTTCATTCCGGTAAATTGGGCAAAATAAGATTGGTAAAAGCTTGGTCTTATCAAGGGTGGAAAAGTGCTATTCCCATCGTGCCCGATGAACCGGTTCCTGCAGGTGTACATTATACGGAATGGCTAGGTCCGGCACAAAAAAGACCATTTAATTCGAATCGATTCCATTTTAATTTTCGATGGTTTTGGGACTATGCAGGAGGTTTGATGACAGATTGGGGTGTGCATATGTTGGATTATGCTTTACTTGGGATGAAGGTTTCTAATCCAAAATCTATTATGGCCTCAGGAGGTAAGTTTGCGTTCCCGGACGATGCAGGCCAAACACCTGATACGATGACTGCTGTGTACGAGTTTGATGGCTTCAATATTCAATGGGAACATGCCAAAGGAATTGATCTCGGACCTTATAACCGCAATCACGGTGTCGCATTTATTGGTAACAATGGTACGCTGGTCTTGAACAGGTCGGGCTGGGAGGTCATTCCAGAAAAAGGAAGGATGGAAGCGGTCTCTATCCAACCTTCTTTAGATAACGGACTGGACAAACATATGGAAAATTTTGTAGCATCCATTCGCCAACGTAATCCACAAGTACTTCATGCACCAATTGAAGTGGGGGCACACATTGCCATCTTTTCTCAGCTCGGAAATATAGCATTCAGAACTGGACAAAAACTCTATTGGGATAAAGATAAACAGCATTTTACCGATCAGAAAGCAAATAAATACTTAGCTTCGGTTTATCATAACGGCTATAAATACCCAAAAGTATAATGCTTAAAATTGGTTGTTGATTAATTATTATAATCAACAACCAATGGATTATTCCTTACTGATTATTCACTCCTTTATTTCTTAAAGAACAAATTCATTTGCAAGATCGATCTCCTCGCGATTGATGGAGTGCCCCGCGTTTTGATATACCATGAGCTTTACATTGGCATTCATTTGTGCTAATATGGATACTGTAGCTTCAACGCGTTCAAGAGGAACATGGAAATCAGGATTGCTAGTGCCAATAAAAATAGGCGTTTGTGCGAAGTCACCGGTGTAATTATCCCTGTTAATTTCTTCGCCTATTACTCCGCCAATAATTGCTATAGCGCCACCATAGCGCTGCCCATGCCGTGCAAGATATTCTAGTGTTAAACAGGCACCCTGAGAAAAACCAAAAAAATAGATATTTTCGGCGAGGATCCCATTGTCTAAAGCTAGTTTAACTGTATGATCGATCAGATCAATTGCGGAACTCAACCAGGGCTCGTTCTCATGTACGGGAGCAATAAAAGAATAGGGGTACCAAGTGTGATTTTCTGCCTGCGGTGCAAGTAGTGCAAAATTATCGACATGAAGATAGGATGACATGCCAAGGATGTCTTCTGCACTCCCCCCACGACCATGGATCATGACAATGGCTTTTTCTGCCTGTTCTAAATTTTTACCAGCTGTTTTAATATTTATTGAATGACTCATTTTATGCTTTCATGTAGGGTAGTTTATACCGTTTTTTTAAACCAAACGTCTTGATATAGTTCTGGATGACGATGAAACTGCGCATTTACATAAGGACATAATGGAACAATTTTCATGTTGTTTTCGCGCGCATGAGATACCAATTTCTCGAGTAGTATTTTTGCAAATCCTCTTCCCTCATAGGCTTCGTCCACCTCTGTATGGTAAACAACGAGATTACCGTCAATGATAGCGATACTCATCAAACCTGCTTTGCGTTCATCGGAGAATAATTGAAGCTCTCCACGTTGATTTTTGTCTAATACAATTTCAGTTCTTTCCATAATTTCCTCGTTTGTATAATGATGTTTATATAATTTAATTAATCGATTTTTGGCAATGTCTGTTCAATCTGCGAACGGTAGTTTTCATATTGCTTCGGCAATTTGAGTGCCGATCCTAAGCTGGATAGTGGTTCGTCTACCGTAAATCCGGGATTGTCTGTCGCGATTTCAAATAAGACACCACCAGGTTCACGAAAATAGAGTGAGAAAAAGTAATCTCGATCTATTTTTGGTGTGATATCTAGCCCTGCTGAAAGTACCTTTTCACGATACTCCATCAAAACATTGTCGTCCTTTACCCGAAATGCGACATGATGGTTTGTACCGGCTGCATTTTTGCCGTATGGTAGATTTTTATCCGCTATTATGTCAACGCTATTAGCCGTATCAATGCTATCCGTTGTTAACCTATAACGATTATCATGCTGTTGTTGGAGCGAATAACCCAAAATATCGGTCAATACTTTTAGCGTCGGATCTGCTTCTTTTAAAGAAAGCGTGATATTATGGAAGCCTTTTAGTGCATGTTCGCTATTGATGTCAGTCGTTGTCCATGCCTTTCTATTATCTTTCGTTTCAATAAACTGAAGCTGCAATCCATCAGGATCATTAAATGAAATTAGCTTCTCTCCAAAAATTTCACTTTCCTGTAAACTAATCTGATGTTCCCCTAAGCGATTTTTCCAAAAATCCAAACTCCCTTGAGGTACGGCATAGCCAATATGAGTCGCCATTCCTGCTCCTGCGGTACCTTTTCCGATACCTTCCCATGGGAAAAAAGTGAGGATCGTTCCGGGGTCCCCCTGTTCATTGCCGAAGTAGAAGTGGTAGGTGCCAGGGTCGTCGAAATTAACTGTTTTTTTGACAAGGCGTACACCCAGTACTTTCGTGTAAAAATCGAGATTTCGCTTTGCGTTGTCTGCTATCGCAGTAATGTGGTGTAACCCTAATATTTTATTTTCCATATCTGATAATTTTATTTTCTTAACTAATGTAAAGTTACGCCGACCAACAGGGAATTTTATTGAACTAGATTAATAAAAGCTATAATTGACATTTTTGTTTTTTAGGGAATAGTGATTTTCGAAAATATATAAAAAAACACCTGAAGTTGGGGACTTCAGGTGTTTAACCTAACCAATTATTAACCTAAATTTATGAAATGTATATTTCTGAATATTATACTACAACATCAAATCCAATTATCATGCCACTATTTAATAGTGTAAATGAACTCAGATAAAAGCGTTATATATTGTATAATTTAGGTAAATTGGATTGTACTAATATGAGGTGGGAATTGAAGACTTCAATTAAAAATAGATTTAAAGATGAAAAATAGAACAATGGTTAAGGTCATCACTTTCTCTGTTTTATTGCTAACGCTGGGTTGTCAGCAGCCGCAGACAAATGAATCAAAGGAGGCTGCACAAAAACAACTTGACGAAAACAAAGAGAATAAAAGAATCGTTTTAGATTTTTATCAGCAAATGTTTGGTGATAAGGATGTCTCTGCAGTTGATAAGTACATTTCCCCTCAGTATATCCAACATAATCCCTCTGTTGCGGATGGAGCGGCAGCATTTAAGCTCGCTGCAGCGAAATGGTTTGAAGGACAACCTAAAACAAGGATTGATGTGCAACACATTGCTTCGGATGGAGATTTGGTCTTCATACACCTAAAGAATAAGAATCCAGATGGTAGTCTTAAATCGACTATTGATATATTCAGGCTGGAAAAAGGTAAAATTGTGGAGCATTGGGATGCACAGCAAGATGTGCCTAAAAATGCAGCAAACGCACATCCTATGTTTTAGGGATAGCAATAAATCGCATTTCCTTTTTCCTCTGCGTTTTAGTCCCTCTTAATTGTTCGGGAATCTATCAGGTATGGTAAATTATGTCTAAATTTAGGCCTAACTCATTTTTTTCGCAAACCATTAATGTTAATCATGAAAAGAGTCTTCGGCCTAAGTTATTTTTATCTGTTGTTTTCTGCATGTAGTGTGCATTATCGTCCGAAAGATCATCCGTATGTATATGTTCAAAAGAAAGATCGAGAGGTTAAGGAATGGAAGCTAGTATGGGAAGAGCACTTTAATTCCCCTAAGCTAGATAGTAGTAAATGGTCCCGGATTCCAGCGGGAGGAGCTGATTGGAACCGGCATATGAGTATGGATGATGCCTGTTTTGGATGGGAAAATGGTGAGTTAATTCTTAAAGGAATAAAAAATACAGACAAAAATAAAGATTCAAGACTATTTTTGACAGGTGGGATATGGAGTAAGGGAAAGTTTGCTTTTCAGTACGGACGCATAGAAATCCGAGCTAAACTTGGAAGTGCAAAAGGGGCATGGCCTGCCATGTGGATGCTGGCGGAGTTAGATAAGTATGGGAAGTATCCGAGAAATGGTGAAATTGATATTATGGAACATCTTAATTTTGATCATATCATTTACCAGACAACACATTCATACTATACCTTAGATCTGGGGCAAAAGGAGAATCCCAAACATTTTGGTACCGCTTCGATCAAATCAGAAGAGTACAATACATATGGTATAAGCTGGTATCCCGATCGTATCGTATTTCAGTTGAATGGTGTTGACACCTTTACTTATCCAAGAGTTAATGGGGTAGATCCTTCTCAGTGGCCTTATGATCAGCCCTTTTATCTATTGATTGATCAACAGTTGGGCGGGAGCTGGGTTGGTGAGGTAAATCAAGACCAACTGCCTGTTGAGATGCGTGTTCACTGGGTTAAAGTTTACCAATAGTGCTTACCAATTCTGAGAGGGATAAGAGACGAAAAAAATCGCCTATTAATGAACTGCAGTTTTCTGATAACAGTTAAATATCCTAATTTTAGAGGTGACCTATGATTAGGTGACAAAAACTTAATATACACGACATAGGAAAAATGTTTACTTTTGGCCAAATTATGGAAGATAATACGATATTCAAGATTAGCAATAAGATTAAGGAAATTCGAAAAGAAAAAGGAATTACCATACAGGAAGTTGCTGATAGAGCGGGGGTAAGCAAGGGACTTATTTCGCAGATTGAAAATAACAGAACAATACCCTCCCTACTGGTATTGATTAATATCATCAATGCACTGAATATTGATCTTAATGAGTTTTTTAAAGATTTTAATTCTGAATTGGATTCAGGCCCCGTGGTCGTTCGGAAAAAAGATACTTATAGTCCGTTTGAAAAAGAGTCGGCTATTGGTTTCCATTATAAAAGGATTTTTACATCTGCGATGGATAGTTCGACCATGGACATTGTTCTTTTGGAGTTGCTTCCGGATGCACAACGACCAATGGTTGAGACCGAAGCTTATGAATATAAATATATCATTAGCGGGCAGGTTGAGTACATCTTCAATGATCAAAAAATTAGCTTAGAAGAGGGCGATTCGATCTTTTTTAATGGCCGATTGTCACATACACCGCGTAATGTTGGAAGTGAAAAGGCCGTCATGCTAATTGTATACTTTTTTGAAAATAAGAAATAGAGGATAACATGTTAATTGTCAGGGCATCATTGAATCATTCAGTGATGCTTTTTTTATTTTATACTTTTCGTATCGCAAAGGGATGCTTATATTTGTTTATAAATACTTAACAAAAGTTTAGTCTTGTGTTAATTTCCAAAATTTACTTTTGATTGCGGACAATGAGGTCTGTTAACAAGTTTAAATGATGGAGTTAAACCAACGAATAAAAAGACGCATAAATAGACTGGATGAGAAATCTGTGGCTATTGTTCTGGCTGTTACAGCATTTTTATGTTATACGAGTATGTATTCATTTAGAAAGTCATTTACGGCATCTGCTTTTGCAAATGATACTATTTTTGGTGTCGATTATAAAGTCTGTATGGTGGTCATTCAAATGCTGGGGTATTTGTTGTCCAAGTTTTATGGCATTAAATTTATCTCTGAAAGTAAACAGCGTAGTAGAGGGCGGTATTTGATCGGTTTGATTTGTATTTCATGGATAGGTCTTTTGGCATTTGCAGTTTGTCCGAGACCTTGGAATGTTGTCTTTCTTTTTATCAATGGTTTTCCATTGGGAATGGTTTGGGGTTTGGTATTTAGTTATTTAGAAGGAAGGCGGTTTACAGAGATTATGGGGGCAGTGATGTCTGTGAGCTTGATTTTCGCGTCAGGACTGATAAAAACGGTTGGGCGGTGGTTGATGTCTTCTTTTCATGTTAACGAGTTTTGGATGCCATTTTTGACGGGTTTACTGTTTTTTCTGCCCTTTGTTTTGTGTGTATGGGTATTGGAAAATGCTCCAGGGCCAACAGAAGAAGACAAGAAGCTCCGGACGGAGCGCATTGCGATGGATAGTAAAATGCGAAAACACTTTTTTAAAACCTTTATGCCGGGTATCGTTTTGACTATTATCGTTTATACGATGCTTACTATTTTACGTGATGTACGCGATAATTTTGAGGTTGAAATCTGGCAGATGTTACATGTGAAGGGGGCGGGCATTTTTGCAAAAGTTGATGGGACTATCTCCTTGATTGTACTGCTGCTGGTAAGTTGTCTAATCATGGTTAAAAATAATCTTAAAGCATTTAAGTTGATCCACTATATGATCATTATAGGTTTTCTGACTGCAGGTATTTCTACCTATTTGTTTACAAAACAATGGATTGACGGTTTAAGTTGGATGTTGCTCGTCGGTTTGGGCTTGTATATGGCATACATCCCTTACAATGCGATATTTTTTGAGCGAATGATCGCAACATATCGTATGAAAAGTAACATCGGCTTTGTTATGTATATGGCTGACTCAATCGGTTATTTGGGTAGTTTTCTGATATTGGTAAACAAAGAATTTATGCCAAATTCTGTCACTTGGGGGAATTACTTTATTCAATTGGTCTTTTTAGCCTCTATTATCGGAGCTATTTTGGGTATCTTCTCTCTACTCTATTTTATTCGAAAAAAAGAACAGATGAAAGGAAGTGATGATGAGTTGTTGGCTCCTTGGCATACCACAAAAGGAGAAGTGCAAATTAGTTAACTATACTTTTTTATGATATTCTATTTATAAAGATGAAAACAAATACATATGATTTAATTATTGTTGGGGGTGGGATTTTAGGGACCTTTCATGCCTATCATGCGTTACAAATGGGATTACGCGTGCTCCAACTCGAAAAAGATAATTTCCCCGTGGGATCTACTGTTCGTAATTTCGGACAGGTAGTGCCATCGGGGATGGCAGGCGAATGGTTTGATTATGGTGTGCGAGGACTTGAAATATATCAGTCTATTCAGAAAGAGATGGATATATCCGTTAGAAATAACGGCAGCATCTATATTGCTTCGGATAGTGATGAAGTTCAGGTGCTTCACGAGCTATCTAAGCACTATCAGGGAAAAGGATATGATCATGAACTTTGGTCAAAGGAGCAAGTTCTATTGCAATATCCCGTAATGAATGCTGATTATGTTAAAGAGGCTATCTTTTTTCCGCAGGAACTCAGTGTAGAGCCCGAGTCAATGATTAGACAGCTGCATATTTATATGCAAAATAAGTTTGTGGACTATACGTTGAAATACGATACGACAATTGTGGCCTGCGAGGATAAAAATAATGCTGTTGTTGTCACGAGCAGTACGCTAGAAAACTTTGAAGGGAAGAAATTGCTTATCTGTAATGGATACGAGTTTAAAATTTTATATCGTTCCTTGTTTGATAATAGCGGGCTTGAAATTAGCAAGCTGCAAATGATGCGTACAAAGCCTTTGGCTCATATTTATCTTCCTGGGAATATCTTAACTGGGTTGACCATTCGTCGATACGAGAGTTTTGAAGAATATTGCCCTTCGTTTCAAACAATTCCAATGCCTGATTACTACCAGGAGCTGCGCAATTATGGAATTCATATCCTATTTAAACAGGCCACGGATGGTAGTATTATTATCGGTGATTCGCATGAATATGCAACGGGAAACAGACTGGATGAACTGGGCTTCTCAGTAAGCTCCTATATCAATGAATTGATGATTGCGGAAGCCAACCGTATCATGCCAATGGACCGTACCTGGATTTCATCTTCTTGGGCAGGTTATTATTCGCAGCACAAAGATCATATTCTTGAAATCGACGTTAGCCCAAGAATACATGTTAGAACCGGTATTGGAGGGAAAGGAATGACAGCAAGTGCTGGCTATGCCGAACAGAGTATTGAAAAACTTTTTTAATTTAGACATATTGAAGAGCCCCGCTATCACATCTAGCGGGGCTCTTTCGTTTTTAAGCTATTTATTTGATCAGTTTGTACAGACTTCCTAAAACGTACAGTTTGTCTTTCTTAATAAGGTCAAGCTTTATAAAATTCAATTAGTAAATAACTAAATTATGAAGAGGATGTCTGGTAAATCTTTTTATTGCATCAACTAATTGACCAGTTGTTTGTTCTTTATAAAACATTATCTGATCAATATTTCCTTATTGTTTAGGCGTTAAATAATGTTTTTATTAACTTCACGGTCACAATAAACCAGATCTAAATATTAGAAGTGAATGGCAAATAATGTTTTTCCTGAAAATGAGTTAAGAAGGATAGAAAAATTAAAGTCCTATGAGTTAATGGGACTCGGGAAAGACCCTGAGCTGGATGTTTTTGCGCAGGCAGCCTGTCTGATTACAGATTGTCCTGCAGCTTTAATTGCCATGATGGAAGAAGAAACACAACGTATTCAAAGTTGCGTTGGGATGGAGCTGGATACCGTTGAAAGGAAGAATACGGTCTGTCAATACACCATAATGAGTAAGGAGGTCCTTGTTATTGAAGATACTTTTGAAGATTCACGCTCGTCTTCCAATCCATTGATTCGCGAAGGAAATATCCGTTTTTATGCCGGAGTTCCTCTTTTGGATGATGATGGTGATGCTCTTGGGACAATCTGTGTCATTGATTTCCATCCGAAAAAGCTTTCGGATAAACAAAAAGACTCGTTGGAGGAGCTTGGCAAGGCGGTGACCAAAATATTATTGGGGAAAAAACGAAAAGTACAGGCTGGTTATTTCTCCGAAATTTTTCACCTGACGAACAATATTATTTGTGTATTGGATGAGGCGCGCAAGGTAAAAGAAGTTAACCCTGCATTTAGTAAAGTCTTGGGATTGTCCAGATCGAATAGTTTAGGCAAATCTATTTTTACATTATTGGGGGACACTGAAAGGGAGTTAGTGTCGGACTTAGGTCGAGTTGAGGAAACAAAGTACGGCGTTCAATCTACGAGTAGGACTAAAATAGAAAATGGTCAAGTTGTCGAAATTGAATGGCATTTCAAATATGATCCGATAAATCATGATATTCTGGCCTTTGGCAGAAACGTAACAAAAGAGCGCGAAGAAAAACTCAAGTTGGAGAATTCCGAACGTAGATTTCGTAGCTTTTTTGAAAATGCGATTGGCCTCATGAGTATGCATGATTTGGACGGTAATATTCTATCCGTCAATGAAAAAGGAAGAGAGGTGTTGCGGTATGCCAAAGAAGAGGTAAAAGGACTTAACCTCAAGAAATTGGTTCCGTCTCATCATGTGGGTCTGGTTGAAGAATATCTCAAGCGCATTGCCAGCAATAAAGAGGATTCTGGAATGATGGTTCTCCAAACAAAAGATGGTGAAGATATTTCTTGGCTATACCACAATATGTTGGAGACGGATGAGAATGGACGATCTTATGTTGTCAGTACAGCCTTGAATATGACGGATCGATTGCGACTTGAAAATGATCTTTTGCATACCAAACAGATCCTGGAGCAGACCAATGCTGTCGCTCAGGTTGGCGGATGGGAGGTCAACTTAGTTGAAAACAAGGTCTATTGGTCCGAGTCCACGAAGCTAATTCATGGTGTGGCTTCTGATTTTACACCTGATTTTGAACATGCAATCGGATTTTATGAGCCGGAAAGCCAGGTTATTTTGCGTGAAATTTTTGAAGACGCCATTACATCAAGAACACCTTACGATACCGAATTGCGCCTATTAAAGCAAAATGGCGAATCAATTTGGGTACGGGTAAAAGGTATTCCCGAATTTGAAAACGATGTGTGTAAGCGTGTTTTTGGAATTATTCAGGATATCGATCAAAGTAAATCGCTATTCTTGGAGCTGGAACGCAAAGAATCGATGTTACGTGCGTTTGTGGATTATGTTCCTGCTTCGGTTGCTATGTTTGACCGAGACTTTAACTATATTTCGGTCAGTAATCAATGGTTAGAAGATTTTCACGAAGGGGTAAGCTTGCCGCCAAGTAGTAACTTTTTCAATATGTTTCCAAATATCCCAGAAAATAGAAAAAAAATCTACCTTGATGCGCTGGAGGGAATACCTTATAAGAATACGGATGAGGTCATACAGGCTGGCGGACTTGCCGAAGCGCAACATTTCAATTGGGAGGTAAGACCTTGGCATCTTGCTGATGGAAGTATAGGTGGGATCATTATTTTTACACAAAATATCACGGATTCGGTAAAAATAAATGATGAATTAAAGTTAGCGAAGGAACTGGCCGATCTGGCGAGTAGAGCAAAGTCCGAATTCCTCGCCAATATGAGTCACGAAATTCGAACGCCTTTAAACGGTGTGATCGGATTCTCCGATTTGTTGTTAAAAACACCATTAAATGATACACAGGTCCAATACCTCGGCTATATCAATGAATCAGGAAATAGCTTACTCAATATTATTAATGACATTTTAGACTTTTCAAAAATTGAATCGGGTAAACTCGAACTATTTGTTGATAAGTATAACGTATATGATGTAGCCAATCAGGTTATTAATGTTGTTCTCTATCAAGCACAACGAAAAGAAGTCGAACTGCTTTTGAACATTGAGCAGGGACTGCCGGCTTTTGTTTGGATTGATGAGGCACGTATTAAGCAAGTGCTGGTGAATTTATTAGGTAATGCAGTTAAGTTTACGGAAAAAGGCGAAATCGAATTTAAGATCAGTAAACTTCGCAATGATGAGAATAAATTAACCTTACGTTTTGCGGTTAGAGATACGGGGATAGGAATTCCGCCAGAGAAGCAACAACGCATCTTTGATGCCTTTACGCAAGAAGATAGCTCGGTAAGTAAACGATATGGGGGCACGGGACTCGGTTTGACCATCTCCAACAACCTCTTGAAATACATGGGAAGTAAATTGAATCTGGAAAGCGAACAGGGTGTCGGGTCGACGTTCTATTTTGATATCGAGGTCCGATGTGAAGAAATGGAGGATGAAGATACAGCTTTACCTTTAAATCGTGTCCTCGTTGTCGATGACAACGCTAATAATCGGATCATCCTGCAACATATGTTGGCCTATAAAAACGTCGAATCTGTCCTCGCAGAAAACGGCATGGAAGCCTTACAGTTGTTGATGAAAGGGGAACGTTTCGATGTTATTTTAATGGACTACCATATGCCGATCTTATCGGGCCTCGAAACAATAGAAAAAATCAAAGAACTCTTTAGAAAACAGGAAGAAGGTATCCCCTTGATTGTGTTGCACACTTCGTCAGAAGAGCATGAGGTGATTTCAGCATTTAGACAAGAAGAGCGGTCATTCTGTCTACTTAAGCCGATTAAATCCGAGGAACTGTATTCGACTTTAAGAAGGGCGATACAACAGAATAGGGAGGATGCAGTACAATTAAAGGCGAATGCAAACTTATCGTTATCATCGGATCCGTACGGTCAAGACGTTCAGGTGCTGTTGGCAGACGACAATGCCGTTAATATGGCCCTTAATTTACGCATGATGGCAAGTATAATGCCAGGGGCACTCTTAACCGAAGTTTCTGACGGAGCACAAGCCATTCATGCTTGCAAAGAAAAACAATTTGATTTTATTTTGATGGATGTTCAGATGCCCGAGGTCGATGGGATCGAAGCAACCAAACAGATCCGGCAAATGGCAGGTTATGCTGAAACACCTATTATCGGTGTTACCGCCGGTAATATTTCAGGCGAAAAAGAACGCTGTCTCGAAGCGGGGATGTCTGACTTTCTAGCTAAACCTATTCGGCAACAGGATTTATTCAAAGCCTTGGAAAAAGCGATGTTATCGGTGAAACCTAGTGCTGCCGAAGCTTCAGATCTGGAGGATTTGGATGAGCATTTGGATATGCAGCGCCTCGAAGAACAGGCGGGTGA
This sequence comes from Sphingobacterium siyangense, assembly GCF_007830445.1. Taxonomy (GTDB): domain Bacteria; phylum Bacteroidota; class Bacteroidia; order Sphingobacteriales; family Sphingobacteriaceae; genus Sphingobacterium; species Sphingobacterium siyangense. Next base: position 281,217 of record NZ_VLKR01000002.1, read on the forward strand.
TGATCCTGCATTTTTAACCTTTTTTCTGGATTTGGTCGTTCGGGAAATCACGGGGTCCAGAAATCAGTTAAAGGAGGCAATTGATACAAACGATATTGTACGCATCAAAGAACTCCTTCATAAGTTACGGGGAACTTCATCGACAGCCGGACTGATCAAGTTGGCCCAAATGACCAAAGACTTGGAGACCAGCCCAACGATTGAAACTGAGCTCGCGACCGCTTTTGTGGCAATCGAACAAGAAATGGATATAGGATTGGAATTAATTACAAAAATCTTAAATAAATAATGATATGTTGATTTTAATAGCGGAAGACGACGAATTGATACTGCGTACTGTTGAACACAAATTAGTGAAAGAAGGACACGAAGTGGTGCTGACCAGAAATGGCCGTGAAGCCATCGAGAAGATTAATGAGCTAGATTTGGATTTAGTTGTAACGGATATTATGATGCCTTTTGCTTCTGGTATTGAAATTCTTTCGGCAATAAAGCGTATTGGAAAGAAAATCCCTGTCATCGTATTATCAAGTATGGGGCAAGAGGAGGTCGTGGTTGATGCATTTGATTTAGGCGCATCTGATTTTATGGTTAAGCCATTTAGTCCAAACGAACTGATTCTTAGAATAAAACGCCTAATAAATAAATAAAATTATGCATCACCATATCGAGCTACATGAGCTTATTCTGGCGATTGTTATCGTATTGATTTTAGTACTATTGTTGATTATCACGGTACTGGGATACAGCTTTTATAGCTATAGAATCCTTCATAATAGGCAATCGTGGCGACAGATCATCGAGTACAAAATTATGGAGACTATTGTCGGTGGCGATGAGAATAGCGATCGAGATTTGGAGTTTGCGGAGTATTTGAAAGAACCGTCTTTTCGAGCTCTTTTTTTAGATGTATTAGTTGACTCTGATAGAAAATTTTCTGGTGGAGCTAAACAATCGATCAATAGGTTGTTTCATGATTTTAAATTGGAGGATGAGGCTTGGCGGAAGCTTCGGCATAGAAAAGCTTATTTGGTTGCCGGTGGGGTTCAGGAGCTTGCTGCAATGAATGTCGAATCAGCAATCCCAGAGATAACAGCCAAGCTTAATGATTCCCGTACCGCAGTATATCAAGAAGCACAATATGCAATTGTAACTTTCAAAGGGTATGAGGGGCTTGGTTTTTTGGATCATTTCGATCGTCCCTTATCAGACTGGCAACAATTACGTTTATTGTTTTCTATTCATGAAATACCGGAACTTTCAGAGTTACACGTTGATACCTGGCTTAAGAGTTCAAATGATTCTGTTGTCATATTTACGTTGCGCTTGATCCGAAAATTTAGATTGATGACTTTTTATACGGAAGTTTTTAACCTATTGGATCATCTATCTACGAAGGTTCGTATACAAGCCATACGGACATTGCAGGCCATTGAGAATAGTGGGACGATTCAGCAATTTATACAAAATTTTGATCTGCAACCAATCGAAGTTCAGATAGAAATCCTTAAAGCGATGAAAATTGCCAAAAGTAGAGAAAGTGAGCATTTTCTGAAGGATCAACTTTGGAATCATAGTCAAGTGTCAATTAAAATTTCTGCCGCAGAAGTACTCGTTGTGCTAGGAGAAGAACAGTATCTGCGTGAAATTTCACAACGTGAAGATACATACGACGAACTTACACAAATTATTAAACACGCATTGCAAGAGAAAAAATGTTAGAGTTTTCCCATATCGTATACGAAATTATAGTTTGGTTATTTTTGCTTTATTCGGCAGCAGTATTCATTATCTATACTTGGATAGGGCTATACGCTTATGGAGCGGTGTTTCGTTACAAACATAATAATACGTTTACGGACTATAGTATTATTGCTACCAACCCCAACGCGCCTACATTCAGTCTGATTGCTCCAGCTTACAATGAGGGGATGACCATCGTTGAAAATGTACGTTCTTTATTGTCGCTATATTATCATAATCTGGAAATTATCATCGTCAATGATGGTAGTAAAGACGACTCAATTTTGAAATTGATCGCCTCTTATGAACTTGAACCCACGTCTTTTTTTGTTCAGGGAAATATTGAGACCAAGGATATAAGAGGGATCTATAAGAGCAAAAATCCGGCGTTTAAGAAGCTGATTGTTGTTGACAAGGAAAATGGCGGTAAGGCTGATGCGCTCAACGTCGGTGTTAATATTTCTTCTGGAGATTATATCGTCTGTATTGATGTAGACTGTATTTTGGAACAGGATGCTATTTTAAAATTAGCAAAGCCATTTTTGGAACAGACCGACAAACGCGTTATAGCCTGTGGCGGAGTTATACGTTTGGCCAATAACTGTAATGTCGTGAATGGTTCTGTCGTGGACGTTAATCTTCCAAAATCATGGTTGGGGCGTACGCAGGCTTTAGAGTACATCCGTGCTTTTATTTTAGGTCGAATGGCTTGGTCAAGGGCTTCGGGTTTAATTCTTATTTCCGGGGCATTTGGCGCTTTTGACCGGGAGATCGTATTGGCTTGTGGGGGGTATGACCGAAATACGGTGGGAGAAGACATGGAGCTTGTTGTTCGTATGCGCCGCTATATGGAGGAGCAAAAGCAAGCCTACGAGGTGGTTAACATTCCTGATCCATTGTGCTGGACCGAAGTACCCGAGTCAAAAGAAGTATTACGTAAACAGCGTAATCGTTGGATGCGGGGTACTATGGAAACCTTATGGAAACATCGAAAACTCATGTTCAATCCGAAATATGGCCGTTTTGGTATGGTCAGTATGCCTTATTGGTTTTTCTTTGAGTTCCTGGGGCCTATTGTCGAATTTACGGGCTATATTGTTTTTATAATCTTTTTTATTCTGGGAATCATCAACTGGCCATTTTTCTTTGCGCTATTTGCATTGGTGATTGCTTCCGGAATTTTGTATTCGATCTATGCGATCTTGGTTGATCTTGTTAGTCATCAGGTTTATTCTAAGAAACGAGATCTTTCCACCCTAATAACTACGGCGATACTAGAACCTTTATACTTTCACCCCATTGTTGTTAAAGCCGGGGTACAGGGGGTTGTTGATTACTTTCGAAAGCAGCATGGCTGGGGAGAAATGACACGACAAGGCTTTCAACAAAAAGATGCGAATGAGTCGGTTTGGAAATACCTCGGTCAGCGATTAAATCTTTCGTTACAGAGCTTAGGACCTGTTATGTTGGTTGTTTTTGCCTTGTATATGTTGTCCGTTGGTGTAGAATGGTGGTGGTACGGTCGTCGATTTGTTCAGCTTTCGGAGTCACATGCCGGGAAATACCTGTTTTTGGATAACGTCTTGTTCATCTTTCAAGCCTTGGCCTGTTTGGGAATCGGCTATTTATTGCTTCAGTTCATAAGCAGTTTTTGGGCGAGACTTCTTATGGTTATATCGTTCTCGTTTATTGTCGTTATGCAATTCATCTTGTTTCTGTATTTTGGCGAATCCAGAAATTTGCTTGGAGCTGATATGTTCTATTACAGTTCGGAAGAGATGAAGCAAATTTTGGAGGCTAGCGGTATGTTGAGTTTTACCAATATTGCTTTACTTTTATTATTGATCGTAATTTCTTGGGTTCCCCTTTGGATTGCCAATAAACAGACATTCAAAAAGCCCTATGCTAGTATTGCACTGTTATTTTTGGGGATTATATCGTTTTTCATCTCCTCGGCTTCGTTTTTGGGGGGTAGCGCTGAAAAAGATGAATTCGTAGCCAATGCAAGTCGGAGTAAATGGCGTTATTTTTTTGATTCTAATTTATCCAATTACGTGGATGATCACCCCGGGATGTTCGCTATGTTCAATAAAGACGATGATGATGCAAAAGTGTTGGATACTAAATTTCCTTTTTTGAAAAAAGAGGATACGAAAGATTTCCTGGGGACATACATGCAAAAAACGGCGAAAGTACCTAATTTGGTCATTCTTGTTATCGAAGGTTTAGGACATGCCTATAGTGCTGAAAATGGCTATATTGGCAACTTTACACCTTTTATAGGTACATTGAAGCAACAGTCTTTGTATTGGGATAATAATATGAGTTCCTCGGGTCGGACATTTTCCGTTTTACCGACCATAACAGGTTCGTTGCCTTTTGCGACACATGGATTCCTGGAACAAGACACCTTGCCAGACAACTTCAATTTATTTAATATTCTGAAGAGTAATGGATTCAATACTGGATTTTTCTATGGTGGTCATTCTAATTTCGATTTCATGAAAAAGTTCATGGATTATAATAAAATAGATATGCTCATGGACCAAGCGGCATTCGGACCTCCTTATAAAAAATTGCCCGAAAAGGGAGGGGAGAGCTGGGGATATGAAGATCAGGCTGTCTTTAGCAAACTTCTTGAAGTACAGAAAGTACAGGAACACCCTTATTTCCATGTGCTTTTGACGCTATCAACCCACAATCCGTTTTTGATTAATAATGCGGCTCATTATGAGCAATTGTTTGATCAACGTATAGCAACATTGAACCTTACACCGGAACAAAAAAAGTGGGCTTTGGAGAACCGTACCCAACTTGTTTCGGTACTGAATTTGGATGATGCGATGGAGCAGTTCTTTAAAGAATATAAAAAGAGACTAGATTTTGCGAATACTATTTTTGTCATAACTGGAGACCACGCGATGCCTGAGATACCATTGCAAAGCAAAATCGATCGTTTTCATGTTCCCTTGTTGATTTATTCACCACTTTTAAAAGGGCCAAAGACTTTTCATAATTTTGTTAGCCATTTTGATGTCGCGCCTACTATATTGGCCTACTATCGTGAAAATTTTGGGCTTAAAACTCCTAGCCAAGTTACATGGATCGGTGAAGGGCTCGATAAGGGGGCTTCGACACAGGGAGATGGTATAGCCATGATGCAGAGTAAAAATCAATTGATTGATTTTGTGAAAGGCAGTTACCATCTTTCCGATGGACAACTGTATAAACTGGATGGTGTGCTCAATGAAGATGCCGCTGCTGATAATGCGAAAGAAGAATTGTCCAAGCGCTTTGAATTATTTAAGCGCAAGAACAAACTTTTTTATACGCAAAAGCGACTTCTTCCGGATAGTGTTTATACAAATTACTTTAATCGAACAGAGAAGAACTAGAATTTTCGAATATAACCAAGGATGATGTCCAATTGATTTCCTCGCTCTTTCGGCCTGAATTCTTGGTTATAATAGGTGCCCGAAATTGAAAATAAGTTACTTTGCTTAACGGAGAAATTATACTCGGCACCTACTTTGAATGTTTTTAATTTATAGGAAGCGTTGTCCAATAGATTATTTCGGTTTTCCTCGGGGCTCAGACCCGTTCCGGCACTAAATCCGAAGTAATCATTTGCTCCTTTTGTATAATAGCGGACTGTTCCGGTATAGGATTGGGAAATATTCTTTTCGCCCGGTGTAAGGTAAGTCCTCAGATTGAACCAAAAGTTTTGGTAATATTTTCCGACTGAAGCCGTGTACATCCAGATGTTGTCACTAAAATAAAGCTGACGATATCCGATTTCCCCCTCAAAGCTGTTCGGAAGATTGGCATAGAGAGACACACCAGTTCTATATTTCGCAAAAATCCCCACATTATTGGAATATCCAGCACCGACATATAAGTAAAATATCTTTGAAATACGTGGGTAAGCCTCCATCTCAAATTGGACGCCATTTTCTGCAAATTTATTCGCATAGTTCGTTCTGAAAATAACTGATCCTATTGGTGTTGCCCGTTTATAACTTAATCCAACAATGTGCCAATTATGATCAAACTGTTTGTCAAAATAGACGAAATTATACGTCAGACCGATTGCATTTTTAGCCGTATATTCTTCAATATTTTTTGCCAGCGCTCTTGCTTCCGTATTTTTGGGATTAATTGCCAATAAATTATTAATTGCCTTTTCGGCTGCCTCATAATGATCATTGCCATAACTTATTTTACCTTTTAAAAGAAGTAAATCCTGAGACCGCGGATGTATGCTAAGCCCTTTGTCTATAATTGCAATCGCTCTGTCGGTCTGATCATTCCAATATTCCAATGAGGCGTAGGCTAAAAAGAAATCTTCATCACTTGTATTCTTTTTATCCAGTTCTGTAAAAATGGTTCGTGCCGAATCAATTTTATCCGACCAGGTATAAAGACGTCCGAGAAAAATGCTAATATCCGTGTAATCTGGTGCTTGAAGTAGGGCCTGTTTAGATAATTGAATGGCTTGCGGATAATCTTTTGAATCAAAAGCTACTTTTCGCGCTTTTACAAATAGATCATCAGCGGTGAGTTTCGTCTCTTGCGCGACAGAAAATAAGGGTAATAAAGAGAGGGAGAGTAATGGATAAATTACTTTTTTCATTCCAGATCGTAAATTTGACATTTAAGCTTGCTAATATATAAACTAAAATTAGGAAATTTTGTTTGTCGCTAGTTGTTTTAAAATAAATTTTTGAACTCTTTTAAAGCATTCTAACGATCATTTCGGAATGCATTCCGAAATGATCGTTAGAATGAAAGTTTTGAAAAACGCCAATGGAATGTGTCAACAACCGTTAACTGGTTGCTATCTACGGGTAATCCGGTTACTATTTTAAGTACCTGCATCGCCATCATGCTGCCGATAATACCGGGCAAGGGGCCCAGCACCCCATTTTTATCGCAATTTGGAACCTGCTCCGGATCGGGGGGCGTTGGAAAGATATCTAATAGGTTTTTACTACCCTGATAGTTAAAGACAGCCAGCTGCCCTTCAAAACCATAGATGCTACCGTATACCAAAGGTTTATCGAGTTGTAGGCACGTATGATTAAGCAGGTAGCGTGTCGTAAAGTTATCACAGCAATCGACAATGATATGATAGGGAGCGAGCATTGCTAGCGCGTTGTCAGCATCTATTTTTACCTGAAAGGGTTCAAAATCAATTGTGCTATTGTGCTGTCGTATATAGGCTGCGGCACTTTCTGTTTTTGCTTGGTTTATATTATCTTCGGAATGAATGATCTGTCTATTTAGATTGTGGATTTCAACCTGGTCAAAATCAATCAGGCCAAGTTTGCCTATACCGGCCGCGGCTAAATATTGAACGACAGGACTCCCGAGTCCGCCTGCACCAACGACCAATACCTTGGCATCCATAATCTTCCGTTGTCCGGCAACGCCAATCTCTTCGATAAAAATCTGTCTGCTATAGCGATCAAAAATGTTATCTTTTTTCATGTATTTAACGTACAATACCCGCGTAATTGCTTTCCCAGTCTTTCATCACTGGAGAATAGCCCATTTTTCGGATTTGATTTTTTATTGTTTCCATATCTCTTTCATCACTTACTTCAAATTGTTCCAAAGCTTGGGGATCGACAACATAGCCTCCCGGATTGGTTTTTGAAGCGGCACTCATTGTGGTTACGCCAATAGGTATGATATGATCTCTGAAGGTTTCGTTCTCTCGGGTAGAAATAGAGATTTCCAAATTTTCATTCCACAGACGATATGCGCAGATCAACTGCAGCAGATCACGATCTGCCAAATGAAAATTTGGCTCAACAGAACCCGCGGCTGGTCGTAAGCGCGGAAAGGAAATGGAATAGCGTGTCTGCCAATATTGTTTTTGCAAGTAGGAAATGTGTGCCGCGGTGAAAAAGCTGTCCACCCGCCAGTCCTCTAGCCCAAGTAATACCCCCAGTCCGATTTTATGGATTCCGGCCCGGCCTATACGGTCAGGCGTATCCAAACGATAGTCAAAATTGGACTTCTTTCCTTTCGGATGATATTGTTTGTAAACTTCCCGATGGTAGGTTTCCTGATAGACCAAAATTGCATAAACCCCTGCGGCCTGTAGTAGTCGGTACTCGGATTCTTCCAGCGGCTGTACCTCAATGGATATCTGTGAAAAATGAGGTTTTAAAAGCCGAATAGCGTTTAGGAAATAATTGATCTCGACCGTTTTGTTGGCTTCTCCGCTAACGAGTAAAATGTGGTTGATTCCCATGGTTTTGAGTGCCATTGCCTCCAGTAATAGTTCTGTGTTGTTAAGTGTTTTGCGTTTAATTTTATTGTCCATGCTAAAACCGCAATATGTACAGATATTTTGGCACTCATTACTCAGGTAAAGAGGGGCATAGAGCTGTATGGTTTTACCGAAGCGACGTTGCGTGATTTGTTGTGTTTTTTGTGCCATTTGTTCTAGATACGGTGCTGCAGCCGGTGAGATGAGTGCCCTAAAGTCAGCGAGTGTTAAATGGTCTTTTTCTAACGCATGTTGTACATCCTGATTGGTAGCGTCATAAATCTGCGTGTGGACGTCATTCCAGGAGTATTCATCGAGAATCGTTTTGAAATCTGTCATAAGAGAATCATCAATCAAATAAAAATGAAGTTAAGGGACTCGAACCGATTGCTTTTGATCCGATCTTTCCTAAACCGGCCTCATAAGCCTTTCGTCCCGCAATAACAGCCTCTTTGAATGCTTCGGCCATACGTATCGGATTATTGGAGACCGCAATTGCCGTATTGACCAAGACTGCATCGGCTCCGATTTCCATGGCTTTGGCGGCATCGGATGGAGCTCCGATCCCAGCATCTACAACCACAGGGACATTACTCTCCTCAATAATAATTTCGAGAAAGTCTAGTGTGCGAAGCCCTTTATTACTACCAATAGGAGCACCTAAAGGCATAACAACTGCAGTACCTGCATTTTCCAATCTTTTACAAAGTACTGGATCTGCGTGAATATAGGGCATGACAATGAAACCCAGTTTGGCCAGCGATTCAGTTGCACGCAGGGTTTCAATAGGATCGGGCAGTAAATAACGAGGGTCGGGATGAATTTCCAGCTTTACCCAGTTGGTTTCCAGTGCCTCCCGTGCAAGTTGGGCTGCGAGCACAGCTTCTTCAGCAGTTCGTGCTCCCGAAGTATTGGGAAGCAAATCGATTGCCGCCAGGTCGAGTGCACTGATGAGACTGTCGTCTGAGCTGGTCTGGTCGATTCGTTTGAGGGCAACGGTGACCAATTGGGAGGCCGAAGCCACAATGGCATCGCTCATTTCTGTGAGATTACCGAATTTGCCCGTACCCAGAAATAATCTGGATTCAAATACGCGATCGGCTATATGTAGGTTGTTCATAATAAAATTTTATTGATGGATGAAACAATGTTTGGAGTCTTGGTTACGATTCCGGAGAGTGCTACACCGTAAACTCCAATTTCTAATAGCTGTTGGATATCTTCAAGTTGGCTTATACCGCCAATTGCGAATATTGGAATAGGGGGCAAGTCTTCTAGGTGGACTTGTCGGATGATGTTTTCATATCCTGCAATCCCCAATAGGGGACTTAGTTTTTGTTTTGTTGTGGTATAGTTGAATGGTCCGAGTCCAATATAGTCACAATGTTCACTTATTCTTTGTTTTACATCCGCAAAGCTATTGGCAGTACCGCCGATTATTTTTCCTGCCCCCAATATGTTCCGGGCAGCTGTGACGCTGCAGTCATCCAGTCCCAAGTGCACTCCATCAGCATCTACAGCCGCTGCAAGCAAAGGATGGTCATTGATAATACAGCTGGCACCAAATTCGGAACAGGTTTGCTTGATCTGTTCTGCAAGCAGGTAGCGGCTCTTTTCATCGGCGTCCTTCCATCTGATCTGTATCCATTTGGCCCCCGCATCCAGCGCTTTCAGTATGTTATTTTTTTGTTCAGTTAATGTTTGTCCCTGCGATATATATTGGAGTTTTTCCATAGTTTTTGTTTGCATGCTATAAAATTTTGAACGGGATCAGGGTGCTTCCATAAAGTACCATATAAGGCAATTCCATCTGCACCTTGCTGCATCGGGATAAGACAGTTGCCTTGGTTTATCCCTCCAAGACCGATGAGACCAACAGTAAAGTTGGAGCGTGACGGGAGCTGATCCAACCTTGCATTATACACTCCATACCCCACTTTTGAGATGCTTGGAAATAATGGACTTAGAAAAGCATAGGCCCAACATTCATCAAGGTTATTGAATTGATCGATATCATGCACAGATGTCGAACAGATTGCTGTAGACAGCATTTGATTTGTAGATCTATCCTTTCTATTCTTTTCGTTCATATGAATACGTGCGATTCCGAGCTCAGCCGATAGGTGAGGGTGGGAATGTAGGACCAATCTGTCCAGGTACGTTGAATCTATAGATTCAACGTACCTGGACATTTGTAGGTCCGTAAAATGATACTTGCGCAAATGCAGGATATCAAGTCCTTCTTTGAACAAAGCATTTATAATCCCTTTTTCAGAAGGGATCGTTTCTGCTGCTGTCAAAGCGATGATCATAAATAGATCTCTTTTCCTTGTGCGATGAATTCCTGCGATTTTTCCAGCATTCCTTGTGCGGCACTATCTCTGATTTCCTGTGTAATTTTCATCGAGCAAAATTTGGGACCGCACATGGAGCAGAAGTGAGCCACTTTGGCCGCATCTGCCGGTAACGTTTCGTCATGATATTCACGTGCGGTATCTGGATCCAGGGAAAGGTTGAATTGATCTTCCCATCTAAATTCAAATCTCGCTTTACTCAAGGCATTATCACGGTATTGTGCACCTGGATGTCCTTTGGCTAAATCGGCCGCATGGGCAGCTAGTTTATAGGTGATTACACCGTCTTTGACATCTTTTTTATTTGGTAAGCCCAAATGTTCTTTGGGCGTCACATAGCAAAGCATCGCACATCCATACCAACCGATCATCGCAGCTCCAATGGCTGATGTGATATGGTCATAACCTGGAGCAATATCAGTTGTTAAGGGACCCAAGGTATAAAATGGAGCTTCGTCACAACAGGCCAATTGCTTGTCCATATTCTCTTTGATCAATTGCATAGGAACATGACCCGGACCTTCGATCATCACCTGAACATCGTGTTTCCAGGCGACCTTGGTGAGTTCGCCCAGTGTTTCGAGCTCAGCAAATTGAGCCGCATCGTTGGCGTCCGCAATGGCACCTGGACGGAGACCATCGCCAAGTGAAAAAGCAACATCATATCGCTTCATGATCTCACAGATCTCCTCAAAATGAGTATAAAGAAAGTTCTCTTTGTGGTGGAAAAGACACCATTTGGCCATGATAGACCCTCCTCTGGAGACAATGCCCGTTACTCGAGATGCCGTGAGATGGATATAACGAAGCAGTACGCCGGCGTGTATAGTAAAGTACGAAACACCCTGTTCGGCCTGTTCAATCAAGGTATCTTTGAATATTTCCCAGGTAAGGTCCTCGGCCACTCCCTTCACTTTTTCGAGCGCCTGATAGATCGGTACTGTACCGATTGGAACGGGCGAGTTACGGATAATCCATTCGCGGGTTTCGTGAATATTTTTGCCAGTGGATAGGTCCATGATGGTATCGGCTCCCCATCGACAGGCCCATACCGCTTTCTCAACTTCTTCCTCTATACTTGAACTTACAGCGCTATTGCCAATATTGGCATTAATTTTAACAAGAAAGTTGCGCCCGATAATCATGGGTTCACTTTCAGGGTGATTGATATTATTGGGGATGATTGCTCTTCCGGCAGCGATTTCCTCACGGACAAATTCTGGTGTAATTACTTTATCATGTGTTCTGGCACCAAAGTTCTGTCCTTTATGCTGATGATCCATTCCGGGGGTACTGGCCGTGAGCTGCTCGATACGTTGGTTTTCACGGATAGCAACGTACTCCATTTCAGGCGTAATGATGCCTTGCTTTGCATAATGTAATTGGGTGACATTCCTGCCGGCAGAGGCTACTTTTGGTTTATGACTATAGGCAAATCGGAGTTCATCCAACGTTGGATCAGAAAGGCGTTTTTGTCCATATTCAGAGCTGATGTTAGCCAGCTGTATGACATCCTGACGATCTAAGATCCACTGATCGCGAAGGCGAGGGAGGCCTTTCCGGATATCGATATGGACGGTGTCATCCGTATATGGTCCAGAAGTATCATAGACTGTTACCGGGGGATTAATTTCTACTTCTCCATTCGTTAATTTGGTTGGACTCAAGGAGATTTGACGCATAGCGACTTGAATAGGAAATAGTTTTCCGGATACAAAAATTTTCTTTGCATTTGGAAAGGGCGATTGCGTAATTTTTTCAGCTGTCATTTTTTTCTGTATTGGGTGAATTACTCGGTTGATTTTTTTGGGAATGGCTATCCGCCTTGAGATGCAGTGATTAAGATAATCTGATCATAAGGTTTAAGTGTTGTCGTACCCCAGTCCTTTTTGGGGATGACTTGGTTGTTGATGGCTACAGCCACGCCCTGGGTTTTGCCAGATAATTCCAAAAGTAACAAGCCTTCTAGTGACGTAAGTGCGGGATCGAAAAATCGAATTTGATGGTTTATTGTAAGTTCCATTCCTTAATTTTTTTTGGTAAAACTTTAGGAATGGCTACACAAAGGCGCAGCAATGCACCTTGTAGACAGCTCACTTTTCCCTACGCCAGTATGATCCGGATCAGGTTCTAAGGGTAAAATCTCAGCCTGCACGAGCAGACACCCCTAAAGTTGCGACTAAGATAAGGTTATTTTTATGAAAGTTGCAAGAATTTTATTTTGCAGACTTGGGTTTATTGCACAGGACAGTGCAGGTCAATATGTGGGAAATAATTGATATATTAGTTTTTTGAATCAGCTAAAACAATTTAATAACCACCAAGAATAGTATCTTTCAATGCGTAAGATTTTATTGACAGCACTGTTGTGTATCGCTAGCAACACTTATGCCCAACCTAAAAACAACTGCAGCGCCGTGCAGTTGACATGCGAACATTTGGTCAATCCGTTGGGTATTGATGCAATTCACCCGAGACTTAGCTGGCGACTTGAGGACCAACGTAAAGGTGCGGTACAACAAGCTTATCAGATCCTTTTAGGGCAAGATTCGCTGGCATTACTGAAAGAGACAAAAGATAGCTGGGATAGTGGCAAACAGTTCAGCTCGGCTATGTTAGTGTCCTATAACGGCGCACAGTTAAAGCCACAGACTAAGTACTACTGGAAGGTTAAAATATGGGATAAGGATGGTGTATCAACACGTTCTGAAATAGCATCTTTCGAAACAGGAATGATGGGAATGGACCTTTGGAAAGGAAAATGGATCAGCGACAATAAGGATATTCATGCACGGGAAACGCCTTATTTTAGAAGAGAATTTAAGGCAAATAAGCAGATAAAATCTGCCCGCGCGTATATTGCCACAGCGGGATTATATGAACTTTCCATTAATGGCCAGCGCGTTGGCGACCACCGTCTGGATCCAATGTATACACGATTTGACCGACGCACGTTGTATGTCGTGACGGACGTAACCCAGCAGCTTCAAAAAGGAGAGAACGCTATTGGCGTTGTTTTGGGGAATGGCTGGTATAATCATCAACCAATGGCCGTTTGGAACTTTGATAAAGCACTATGGCGGGCCCGGCCAACATTCTGTTTAGAACTGAAAATTGTTTATACAGATGGAACGACGGAAACCATTGTTTCGGATAAGCAGTGGAAGACTGCTTCGGGGCCAATCACCTATAATAATATTTACACTGGTGAGCATTACGATGCAAGACTGGAAATACCTAACTGGGATAAACCAAAATACGATGATTCGGCCTGGCCGGCTGTTCAGTATAGAAATGCGCCATCAGCGCATATCGTTTCCCAACAGATGGTACCGATTCGGCTCGTAAAGTCCTATAAGCCAAAATCAGTGACAAAGATAGACCAACGTACCTATGTGTTCGATATGGGCCAGAATATGGCCGGGATTACAAAAATTAGAGTGAAAGGAGCTGCGGGTACTATGCTGCGTATCAAGCATGGTGAGCGATTGCAGGCCGATGGGCATCTTGATCAGTCCAATATTGATGTTTATTATCGCGGCGATAAGGAAAAGGAGCCTTTTCAGACCGATATATTGACCTTAAGTGGCCGCGAGGATGAGTTTATGGCCAAGTTCGGTTACAAAGGGTTTCGTTATGTCGAGGTTAGCAGCAGTGCCGCAATTGCATTGGATAGTTCGGCTGTGACCGCCTATTTTATGCATAGTGATGTGTCTGCTATTGGACAGCTCAAGACATCATCAGCGTTGGTCAATAAACTATGGACAGCGACCAACAATGCCTACTTGTCCAATTTGATGGGCTATCCTACAGACTGTCCGCAACGGGAAAAGAACGGCTGGACAGGGGATGGGCACCTTGCGATTGAAACAGCTCTATACAATTTTGACGGGATAACAGTTTATGAAAAATGGATGGCGGATCATCGTGATGAACAACAGGAGAATGGTGTCTTACCCGATATTATTCCAACTGGCGGATGGGGCTACGGTACCGCAAATGGTTTGGATTGGACAAGCACCATTGCCATCATTCCATGGCAGATCTATCAGTTTTATGGAGATCCACGTGCATTAGAAGAATGCTACCTAAATATCAAACGCTATGTCGATTATGTAGACGGAATCAGCCCGTCTGGATTGACAACGTTTGGGCGTGGAGACTGGGTGCCGGTGAAGTCACAGTCCAATCTGGAGTTGACCTCATCTGTTTATTTTTATGTGGATGCGACCATCTTGGCTGCTGCGGCCAAATTGTTTGGATACACAGCAGATCAACAAAAATATGAACTGCTAAGCGAAAAAATTAAGACGGCCATCAACGCTAAATTTTTAGATGCTTCCAAGGGTGTTTATAGCAATGGAACACAGACCGAACTGAGTGTACCACTCTATTGGGGGGTTGTACCCAATGAAATGAAAGCCCGTGTTGCAGCCAATCTGAATAAGAAAGTGGAAGAGACCAACTTTCATTTGGATGTAGGCGTATTGGGTGCTAAAGCATTATTGAATGCGTTAAAAGATAACGGTTATGCAACGACAGCCTATAAGGTCGCGGTACAAGATACCTACCCGTCTTGGGGATGGTGGATTGTAAATGGAGCGACAACATTGTTGGAGAACTGGGATTTAAAAGCAACACGGGATATTTCAGACAACCACATGATGTTTGGCGAAATCGGTGGTTGGTTTTTTAAATCTATCGGCGGGATTCTGCCAGATCCTGAACAACCTGGATTTAAACATGTACTCTTAAAACCTATCTTCCCCCAGGAACTGAAAGAATCTTCTATTTCTTACGATTCACCCTACGGTAAAATTGTTTCTGAATGGAAGTTAAAGGATAAAATGATCGTATATAATATCCAAATACCTGCTAATGCGACGGCAACATTTTATCCACCGGATAATGTTAGAGGCAGCGATATCGTCCAATTGGAGGCTGGTAAACACAGGCTGGTGCTGGAACTCAAGTAAGCATAGGCCCCGACTTGTTGTTTCGTTGTCTTGACTGTTGGTTTTATTCTTTTATGTTATAATCTATTGGAGGGCTTTTGCGAGTTTACCAAGCTGTTTTAACTTTAAGGCGAGTTCATTGCTCCAGGGTAAGCCAATACAGAGACGCATGCAATGGTGAAATTGATCCTGCAAGGTGAAGATCCTTCCCGGTGAAATGCTAATCTGTAGTTTAAGCGCATAGTTGTATAGTTTGCCTGTATCGATGTGTTTTGGAAATTCAACCCATAGGGCGAGTCCGCCCTGTGGGCGGCTTATTTTAGTACCTTCCGGAAAATGGTCCGCGATGATAGCGGCATACTGCCGGTAGTTTTCTGTTAATGATTTACGGAGTTTACGTAGGTGATTTTCATACTTTCCTGTTAATAGAAAATTTCCCACTGCCTCGTTGATGATCGCTGTAGATGATAGGGAATGGATCAGTTTTAGTTTGATAATCTGTTCCTTGTATTTTCCAGGAGCGACCCATCCGACACGGAAGCCCGGAGCCAATGTCTTTGAAACTGACCCGCACCAGAGTACATTGCCATCTAGGTCAAAAGATTTGCAACATTTGGGGCGTTGGGTGCCAAAATGGAGGTCGCCGTAAGTGTCATCTTCGATCAGCGGGATA
Source organism: Sphingobacterium siyangense (assembly GCF_007830445.1). GTDB lineage: Bacteria > Bacteroidota > Bacteroidia > Sphingobacteriales > Sphingobacteriaceae > Sphingobacterium > Sphingobacterium siyangense. The sequence goes on from NZ_VLKR01000002.1 coordinate 297,222, forward strand.
TGATGTTTTGCTAGCAGTGATACAATTTCCCGCTTGTTCTCATCCGGCATACAATAGCCCAAAGGGGTGTTAAAATTGGGAACCAGTAAGCAGAGTTTGATTTCGGGCAATAGCTTTTTGAGGGCTTCAATGTTTATTCCCGTAATGGGGTCCGTGGCTATTTCCAGCACCTTAAGTCCCAGGCTAACGGCAAGTTGGAGGATACCCGGATAGCAGGGGCTTTCAAGAGCCAGTGTATCTCCAGGTTTGGTTAAGGCCATCAGACATAAAACCAACGCATTCATACAGCCGTTGGTGGTAACGACCTCATCTTCGTTTAGATTTCCACCCCAGGCCAATGAACGTACAGCTACCATACGACGTAATTTTATATTGCCCTGCAAGGGCTCATATGCTGTGCCACCATCGCTGAGCTCCTGTGTAGCGAGAACGATTTCTTTTTTCAATTTTGCGGTAGGCAGGAGACTTCCCGAAGGAACACCGATGGAAAATAAGGTTAAATCCCGGCGCCCCATGGTTGAATACACCTTATTCATTAATTGATCTGGTTCTCGGTTATTGGCGATTGGAATAGGTTGACTGGCTGCGGCCAAAGGAAGCTGCAAATAGTTTGGAGGACTAACGAAGTAGCCGGACTGAGGTTTGGACCGTATAAGTGAACGTCCTTCAAGCTCTAAAAATATCCTTTTTGCGGTATTTATACTGATACCGTGTTCAGCACTTAGATTTCTCACTGAAGGTAGTTTCTCGCCAGCTTTTAAGACACCTGAATTAATCTTATTCGCAATATTGTCTGCTATTTCATTATACAAATAATCTTTTTTCATAAAATAAGGATTAATATCTGTCTTCAAAGGTAACTGTGTCCATTGAATTATCAAAAACTGTGACTGTGCTTAGTTCTTGTAATGGACGAACTTTGTGTAAAAGGTTGAAACATGGCAGAATTAAGTATAAGTAAATTACAAGAAAATACCGCAAGCGGTTGGTTAAACGGTTTTATTGGGGTGGTATTATTTAGTGGTTCGTTGCCGGCAACACGAATGGCGGTTTTAGCATTTGACCCCGTATTTGTGACGCTAGCCAGAGCTTCGATTGCAGGTATATTGGCACTGGTAACATTGATCGTTTTTAAGGAAAAACGCCCAGAAAGAAAACAATTGGGTTCGCTATGCATCGTTGCAATAGGATGTGTCGTTGGATTTCCCTTACTGAGTGCTTTAGCCCTGCAGCACATCACGTCTGCGCACTCTATCGTTTTTATCGGTATTTTGCCCGTATCGACAGCCGTATTTGGTATTATACGCGGTGGCGAGCGTCCGAAGCCAATCTTTTGGCTGTTCTCTGCTTTAGGGAGCCTACTGGTGATCGGCTATGCGCTGGCACAAGGACTAACAGCCTCACCTTTAGGTGACGTTTTAATGATTTTATCGGTCATTCTCTGTGGTTTGGGCTATGCTGAAGGCGCTAAATTGACCAAGACACTGGGTGGTTGGCAGGTCATTTCCTGGGCCCTGGTTTTGTCGCTGCCGCTGATGTTGCCACTTACTTTTATCTATCTTCCATCCACTTTTGATGCTGTACCTATGGGCGCCTGGGCTAGTTTAGCCTATGTTTCTTTGTTCAGTATGTTTATTGGCTTTGTTTTTTGGTATAAAGGACTTGCCCAAGGTGGCACGGCGACTATCGGACAGTTACAGTTATTACAGCCATTCTTTGGTTTGGCTTTAGCCGCCTGGCTTCTTCATGAACAAGTCAGTGTTGGCATGCTTGCTGTAACAGATGGTGTTATCCTCTGTGTCGTAGCGACGAAGAAATTTGCCCAATAAATGCATTAGAAAAATAGAACTGGTTTATAGGTTCTCTCGGAAAACCATAAATTTATTAACTTTAACTTTTAGGGCATCGTTCGAGGTGTATTTGATCGAATGATGTCTATTATCTTGTATTGACAAAGACAATAGCGTATGATTTTACCGTTTGAACCTTATAATCCGATATGGAAAGCGAATTTCGACAGCATTCAAAATGAACTTCTTGCATTGTTGAAACCTATAAGGTCGAGGGTAGATCACATAGGCAGTACGGCCGTTGAGGGATTGTCTGCCAAACCAATCATTGATATATTGATCGGTCTTGAGGAAGAAAATGACCTTGATCGCATTCCGTTCCTGTTGCAGGGTAAATGCTATGTATATTATGAAAAATATAATGAGGATATGCCTTACAGACGTTTTTTTGTCGCCCTAATTGATCGGCCTGAAGTATTGGGGTTGCCAGAGCACATTGCACCCGACGATGAAATTCCAGTACGATTGCATGATCATTCGCTACGGATAGCGCATATTCACAGCATACCGTTGCAATCAGAACACTGGTTGCGCCATATCGCGTTTCGCGATTATCTGCGTGTACATGAAGAAGTAAGAGATCAGTATCAGGCGATCAAAGAAAAGTTGGTACTCCAGCAATGGAAAGATGGGAACGACTATAATGACGCCAAAGATGAATTTTTGAAAGAGCACGAAGCAAAAGCTGTGGAATGGTACAAAAAAGTTTACGGAACAATAAAATAGTAGAACAATGGAACGTTGCACAATAGCGTGGAGGCAAGGGATTACATTGTTAAGAAATTAGTGCAATAAGAGATAGATTTAGGTATGAGTACATTTTTGTCAGAATTTGAGGATATTATCCATGATTTTACCCAGCAAATTATGGAATTAAACGAGGACGATTTTAATATGAAATTGGGACAAAATAAGTGGAGTAAAAAAGAAATTCTAGGTCATTTAGTCGATAGCGCTTTTGTAAATTACGGACGGTTTATAAGAGCTCAATTTGAAGAAAATCCAAAAATATACTATGATCAGGTAGCCTACTGTTCATCTGCTGACTATCAACATGCTGAGACCGTTAAATTATGCAATCTATGGCGATCGGTAAACGAGCAATTGTTGTTTTTGTTTCAGCATATAATTGCGAATAAACTGACACAAAGGACTTGTAATGACCATAGCCTCGAATTTTTAATGCATGACTATGTGATGCATTTGAAGCATCACAGAAATCAGATTTTGCCTGAATGATGAAATTTAATCCCTGATGAGTGGTGTCCTTACTTCTCAAGGACCTTTTTGATAATATCAATTAAGAATTAAAGTATTTCTTTTATAATTAATAACTGCAAAACAATTGTCAGTGTAAACTTGTTGTCTAATAGGTGGTTCTATAGTTTTTACGCTAAGACTACCCAAAATAGATCGATGTACTGGCATATCCCACGAAAATACGAAGAGACTCTCTGCTACACTTCAAAAGGACACTAATTTTTAAAATATATGAAATCGAAGTCATTTTTAACCGCAATTGTCTCAAGCTTCTTATTGTTGGCTTGTAGTACCTCCACAAGGATAACAGATGTCTATAAAAATAGAGATCTGACTCCAAAACAATACCAAACAATATTCATTATTGCGATGACAAACCATGCTAAAGCACAGGAAGTCATTGAATCCAATTTGGCTGAAGCGGCTTCCATGCATGGCTACAAGGCTATTAAAAGTACTGATGTTTTTAAACGCACGTTCACCAAAGATGAAAGTCAAAATAGAGATTTAGTGATGAAAGCAGTACACAGTCTGAATGCGGATGCTATTTTTACTGTTACCCTGATCGACAAAACCAGCGAAACCCGATATGTACCGGGAAGTGGACCTTATATGCCTTATCCGAGGTTTGGATGGTATGGTAATTTTTGGAGCTATTACTCCCATTGGTACCCGATTGCATACGATCCTGGATATTATACCACGGATAAAATGTACTATCTGGAAAGCAATCTATATGACGTTAGTTCCGAACAACTGGTTTGGAGTGTGCAGTCTGAAACAATCAACCCTTCCAGCTTAGCTGATTTTTCTAAAAGTTATACGAAAGCCCTTATTAAGGCTCTAGAAAAGGATATGTCCACTAAATAACCATCGATAAAAGTATATTTAAAAGCTAGCTTTAAATTAAATCGTTATATTGGTATATAATTATTCTTTATGATAATAATATAGCCTCGTTAAATGTTTTTTATAGTATATTTGTAAACTAATTTGTGGTAGTGTTGTTATATTGACAAGCAATAAAGTTAGTTCAAATAAGATGAGGTAATGAGGTACAAAATATATAGAGAACAACAATTGGCCTGCGATTTGGATACCGCTTGGTCTTTTTTTTCTTCACCCATGAATCTTTCAGAAATTACACCAAAAGATATGGGGTTTGTTGTCGTCTCAGACTTTCGTCGGCAAGAAATTTCTGAGGGAATGATCATTGATTATTTGGTATCTCCGATCCTTCGGTTTCCGCTGAAGTGGAAGACCAAAATAACGCAAGTGGAAAAGAATAAAAGTTTTACTGATTTTCAACTAGAGGGACCTTATGCCTATTGGAATCATTTTCATGAGTTTATTCCGAATGAAAAAGGAGTGCTCATGAAAGACAGGGTAGATTATGAATTGCCTTTGGGAATTCTAGGCACAATTGTGCATGGAGTTTTTGTTAAAAAAAAGTTGGAGCAAATCTTCGATTACCGTTATCAGGTTTTAGAAAAATTATTTAATCAAACTAAGAATTAGTGATAACGAGTCTATTGCAGTTCACGTGACCGGCGGAAGGAGGTCAAATGAGCTTTTAAACATATTTTATGCTGTATACAATGAAGAAAATCTATCAAATAACCAATGGAGTTGCTTTGGTCATTACGGTGATTATTAATTACCTATCCAATACGGGAATTTTTAATGGGGAGACCATGGCAACGGTTTCTGCTAAATATCAAAATCTATTTACACCCGCGGGATATGCCTTTACCATATGGGGCCTCATTTATTTGGGGTTGTTTGGATTTGTAATTTATTTTGGTCCTTTTGTCAGACAGACAAACGAAAAGGAAAAAGTAGTTTTAAAAGTCGGATGGTGGTTCTTGATTTCTTGTCTAGCAAATAGTCTATGGGTCATTACCTGGTTGTATGACTATACCTTTTTGACTATTTTATTAATGATCTTACTTTTTGTGTCGCTATTAAAGATAATTCACCATACACAATCTATTGTGTTTCATGCTGCACGCAGCAAGCGTATATTTCTTAAGTTCCCTTTTCAACTTTATGCAGGATGGATTTCAGTGGCTTTGATTGCCGACATTGCAGCCTATCTCACGAAGATAGGCTGGGACGGTTTTGGATTATCAGCTACAACATGGGTTATTATCATGTTTGCAATTGCATTAATCATTCACTTATTGATGATATGGCAACGTCATATGCCCTTATTTGGACTTGTAGCTGTATGGGCTTTAATAGCAATTTCAGTTGCTAATAAATTAGTTAATAGCACTGTATATATAGCGGCTATAATAGCGGCTCTTATTGTTTTGCTAAATGTAATTGTATACTATATCCAATATCGTAAGCGACTGCCTGTCTAGTGCTTACTGGTAAATTATAGTGGTTTAGCAATCAAAGTTTAAGCTTTCCATAGTATTGTAGCCAGCTGCTATTTTATTGCTGATTCAGCAATCAATAGCTTTTGAAATTCTTTTCCGATAAATGGATTGATGACATGCTGAAATCCTTTTTGCAGCGTAAAGACAGTGATAGTCGCATCAGACTCCGGTGAATAGATGACATCTGTTCCCCACCAACCGCCATGATAGTAAGCGTTGAACCCCATGTCAAAATGATAAATTCCTAAACAGTATTTAGATTTATCTGGTGGTAAGACGTAGGTATGCATCGCTTCAAGAAGTTGTTTATCCTGAATGATTTTTCCGTCAAATACATATTGGAAAAATAGGGCTGCCTCTTTGGCTGTCGCTGCTATCCCACCGCCTCCGTACAGATCCCATGAAGGATCAATGGCATACGAGTCCCAGTTGTACTTGCTTGCGTACTGATGGGCGAGAGGCAGGGTGTTTTCAGGATATTGTTCTACGTTTATAAACCATGTCTTTGTTAGGTTTAATTCTTTGTATCTAAGTAAGTTTCGGATGGCTGCATAGAATGGCTGCTGTGTTTTTTGCTCAATAATTTCGGTAAGAAGTAAATAATTAATATCAGCGTAACTAAATTTTTCACCGACAGGCTGAGGGTTTCCGATATCGATGGATCTTTTGATCTGCTCGTCTTTTTTCCACTTATATTTAGGATGTTGATTGACGAATTCAAAATAAGCTTCATCTACATAATCTTGAATTCCCGAAGTGTGTGAGAGCAAATTCTTTATCGTAATTACCGCTAGATTATAACCATCGCTTTCAAATAAATGACGTGTTTTTTTTGATAATAAATTTGCAATTGGTTGATCAATAGAAAGTTCACCTTTTTCTACCAATCTTAGGATTGCTGCAGCGACATAGGGTTTCGTGTTGCTTGCAATCAAAACAGGCTGTTGGTCTTCTAGCGCTTGGTTCGTGCTGGTGTCTGCTACATCTTTTGCATAGCTCCAGGAAATATTATGTTTCGGTGCTTCTACATGAACAATAATCCCCACAGCATCCTTATTTTTATCATAAATAGAATCTACTTTTTGTTTAAAAACGGTCTGTAATTGAGCAAATCCGATCAACGGAGTAAATAAGGTATTTAATAACACTATTTTTTTCATATGTTCTTTTCTAAACATTGTGCCTCAGACTCAAAAACTCTCTTAGCATTTGCTAAGTATATTTCTTTGCTACTTCACTAGCAATCGCCTCTGCACCTGCAAATGCATCGACTTCGCAGTAGGGGTAACGGATTTCGTTGCCTGTTGCGCTTGTGAAAATAAGAATTAAAATAATAATCTTGATGGTTAAATATGTGAAATAGCACATCGAGCTTATTTAATAAACTGAGTCTGTATTTATTGATGTTCTATTTTTGAAGCGAAATGCCTTCGATTTGACAATAGGAGTTTGATTTTTACACATTATTTATTTTAATATCTTTGCGGTGTCAAATTATTAATTATTAATGAAAAGAAATTATTTTACACTCTTTATGATGGTGGCTTTTGCCTCGATGTCTTTTGCACAAACGAATACAGCAGTTGAAGCCAAAGTTGAGGATCACCAGTTTGCCTACAATATCCTGACCAATATGTCTTACGAAATGGGGATCGGAAATAAAACAACATTGCGCTTTTCAGGACCTTTATCAGGAAGTTTATTATACAGTAAAACATCGATAACGATTAACGATTATCATCATGAAGATTCTGAGTGGGGATATGCATTTCGTCCAGCGGTCGATATGCAAGTGCGGCATTATTATAATTTAAATAAAAGGCTTCAGAAAGGAAAAAAAATAGCACACAATTCCGGCAATTATATTGCTGGGGTGCTTGGAGCCGCTGGTCCGTCCATATTGAAAAGTGATAATATGTATGTTGCTGATTTCACCCTAACTTTAGGCGCAATGTGGGGTATACAGCGCACTTATGGCGAGCGTTTTATGATGAATGTAGGTATCGGGCCAGGTGTGAGTTTTTATGACAGCCAAAGCGAATTTACACCTATGGGCGGTATAACGGTTGGATTTAGATTGGGAAAATAGATAAATAATTCCCATTTCTTTCCCAAATTGATGGATAGGTTTAGATTATTATAACATTTTAAATCTTAAATCATATGGTCAATTGGAATTTAGTAACCGGCAAGGGTGAAAAACTTTCTTCCCAGGATGTCAGAAGGAGTATTTTAACTTTTATCATAAAAAATCATCCTGGGAATCAGGTTGAGTTTATCGAAAAAAAACGCAGTTCATATCGAATAGATATTAGGGGTGGAGATGCTCTTATTTTCGATTTCAATGGACAATTTGTGAGAACAGATCGTGACTAGCCTGCTTCGATGATCTGAAATAGACTTCATATTTTAAAAAAGGGGCGGGAGCTCAGCTTTATGCTCCCCCCTTCAACGGTAATTATCTTTAGTGGTTTGACTTTTTTGTTTTAATTCCTTCCACCTGCAATTTTATTCGGTGGCTATTATTTATTCTTTGAAACGTTAGCTTTCTTTTCTATCATTACCCCGGTTTATTTCTTGTCTTATGCAAAGCCTATTCAATGTGTAAAATGTTAGATTTACGGTGTAAAAGAAGCTTATTGGAAGGACATGAGAAAAGTAATTGCAGCATTCAATATGACCCTTGACGGGTTTTGTGATCATACAGCAGGCATTCCCGACGAGGAAATACATCTTCATTATACGCATCTGTTAAATAGCGCTGATGTCATTTTATATGGTAGGATTACCTATCAGCTTATGGAATATTGGCGGCCTTTTGTGAAAAATCCCTCAGGTGAACAATCAATGGATGACTTTGCATTGGCTATCGATAAAATTCCAAAAGTTGTTTTTTCAAACAGCCTGAAAAATATAGACTGGGCGAGTGCAAAATTGGCCGAAGGGATGCTTAAAGATGAAATATTGAAATTGAAACAGCAACCCGGTAGAGATATTTTGGTTGGGAGTCGAAGCTTAATTGTCCAGCTGATGAATCTCAATTTGATCGACGAACTTCAATTGTGCATTTATCCCGTTGTGGTAGGACAGGGGCTTTCACTATTCGAACATATAAGCGATAGAATAGTTTTTAAACTATTAAAAACAAGGTGTTTCTCTAGTGGTTCAGTCCTCCTGTACTATCAGTACAGTCCAACATCTACTTCCTCATAAATTATTCCCTCGGGAAATATCGGCAACACAGCGGGAAATTCAGATACCTACAGCTCCTCCCATGAAATTTACATTTGTAATGTAATTTAAAAAGAATTCATTATGAAACATAAACATTCAATTTTGTGGGCTATGGCAGCAATCCCTTTGCTAATTATCGCTTGCAATAAAAATGATGCTATGCCATCAACGTCGGCGACAACTATTACGATAGAAAATGTATTGGATTCAAAACTATTGGTCGAGTCCGGTAGCTTTAAAAACACTGGTGCTTCGCCAGTGGTTATGCCTGGCGAAGCAATTTCCATTAAGTTTTCTGCAGCCAAAGGACAAGCGCTGAGCTTTGCAACGATGTATGGTTGGTCGAATGACTTGTTTTTTGCTCCCGAAAATCCTGGCATAAAGCTGTATCAGGACAATGGAACTCCGGTTGAGGGCGATGTTTCGGCACAGATTAAATTATGGGATAATGGTACTCGTATCAATCAGATGCCAGGTGCAGCTGTAATTCACCCGGGAACAACAGAAACTGCTCCAAGAGCTATTACGGAAGTAAACGGAACCGATGCACAGGGCAATACTTATGCTCCAGCTTCTACTTTAATGAAAGCAACACTTCATTATGAAGGTAATTCCAATTTTACACTTATAATCACTAATGTCTCGGGCGGTACGACCAATCCGACCCCCTTCAGTCCCGGAGTTTGGGCAATTTCATATAGCGTGGGAGGGAACCTGTTAAATCCTAATCCATTATTTGAAGTAGGAAAACCAAGTGTAAATGGCTTGACAAATATTGCGGAGATGGGAGACAATAGCGTGTTGGGTAATTACATTAATACACAAACAGGTATTTTTACACCATTATCTCCAGTTTTGGTGGTGCTATATAAAGGCATCGAAAACCCAATATATAAAATCGGTGAAAATGACCGTGGTAAAGGACTGAAAGATTTAGCGCAAAAAGGTGATGCATCGGGCCTGGCGGCTTATCTTAAAACACTCTCCGGTGTAAAAGCGGTGTATATCCTTCCGGCGGCTAGCTCAACAGTATTACTTCCTAAAATCGGAGCGCAGGCAGGAAGTAGCGTTTCACAGCAGTTAAGTATAGCGAGTGGAGATCGAATTGCCATTGCAAGCATGTACGGCCTTTCCAACGATTGGTTCTTTGCAACAAAAGATAATGGAATTGATGCAACAGTAAAAGGAGATGTATCCTATTCAATCGGATTGTTTGACAATGGGACAGCGATTAATCAGTTTCCCGGAGCTGGCAATGAGCAGGCAGGATTAGGTGGCACTCCTGTGACCGAACGTAAACCAATTGGAGAAGTGCCTAATCCAAATGGGTTCACCACACTGCCATCAATTTCTAGCATTATTAAAGTAACAATCAACTAATTTTTGAGGCCGGTTATACGAACGAAAATCTCGTGGCTATTATTGTCCTTATTAGAGACAGGACGATCAGCAACCTATTACATGCAGTGGCTAAAGTATCGATTGAGTTTCCACGGGCAAAAAGTATCGATTCAATATTTATTAAGTAATAAACGTGTTATAAAATGAAAAATCCTATAAAAACAAAATTAGCTGCGTTTGTTGCGCTGCTGTTGTTCACGACCTGCATCGCAAGCATAGCCAATGCGCAGGCGCGGTCCAGCATGCGGAGAGCTGACAGCAGGATAGATAAAATGGATATGAAGCAAATCCCTTATCGAATTCCGCAAAATCCGGAAGACATCAGTCCGTTATTGTGTGGAGAAAAAATACCGATGGCAGGATTGGTAGACGTTTCAGGTAAAAGGTTTGATCTCAATAGAGCGATTTCCCAAAAGCCGACCATTTTGGTTTTCTACCGCGGTGGCTGGTGTCCTTATTGTACCAGACAACTTTCGGGCTTACAAGAGGCCTTTCCCGGCTTGGAAGAAATGGGGTATCAGTTGATTGCCATAAGTACAGACGAATCCGAGGGATTAATGAAAGCTGTAGCGAAAGAAAAATTAAGTTATACACTTTTATCGGACGCAGATCTTTCACTGTCGAAACAAATGGGGATTGCGTATAAAGCTCCGAAAGACTACTGGGAGATGCTACCGAAAACAACTGGAGGCAAAGACACCGACTTGCTGCTTCCGGTTCCATCAGTATTTATACTTGATCAAAAGGGAACAATTCATTTTGAATTTATCAATCCCGATTTTAAACAAAGATTATCCTCCAATCTGCTGCTTGCTGCTGCAAGCAGCCTTAAAGAAGATCTGTAAATTTCTAGCTTGTGGGCGTTAGGCTCTTACAAGAAAATGATTAAATTTAAGCGTATTGAAATGTCGTAAGTAAATGACAACATGATTAGGGAGTATAGCGATAACGCAACAGCAGCACTGTTTGTGATGCACAGTGACAACAACCAGTTTTCAGGCAGGGGACTTCGTAATGCGAATTCCCTGCCAATCAATACATTTATTTATAATAAGGGCGGCGAACAAAAAGTGACGATCGATGAGATCAGCTATACGATGCCATCAAGGTGTATACTTCCTTTGGTTTCCAATCAACATTTTGTATTTGAACAGCCCGATGTGCTGACTGCCTGGCAGTTTAATAGGGAGTTCTATTGTATCGTTGACCACGATGCTGAGGTCGGTTGTGTTGGTTTTCTGTTCTATGGTATTCGACATCCAATGTTCATTGTATTAAATGAAACTGCTGTGGAAGAAATGTCTCATCTGGAGAATGTGTTTTCAAATGAGATGATGGTAAAAGATAATTTCCAGGGTGAAATGCTGCGCACCCTTCTTAAGAGAGTGATTATCAATACCACAAGGATAGCAAAGCTCCAAAGTGAAAGTTATCAGCTATTCCCCGACGAAAGAATGGATATTGTGAGAAAATTTGCGTTGCTACTGGAATGTAACTTTAAAGAGGAACATGAAGTCAGGTTCTATGCCGCTGCACTCAACAAATCACCAAAAACGCTAAGCAATGTATTTGCGCTGTTGAAACAGTCGGCGCCATCTATTCTAATCCGCAACAGAATAATTCTTGAGGCTAAAAGGTATCTCCATTATACCGAGAAGTCAGCGAAAGAGATAGCTTACGAACTTGGTTTTGAAAGTCCTGCTCATTTTAGCCGGTTTTTCAAAATGTACTCCGGAACAAATATTTCTGCGTTTAAGAACCTTTGATCATTATTGCGTTTAAATACAGACGGTCATGTTGACCATGAATAAGAGGTGCTATAAATAATATAAAAAAACGGCAAATACTGCCCTATAATTTTCTTTGTTTTCAACAATTTGTGTGCTAACTTATGACCTATAAAATCTTCAAAAATAGGAATCGATTCATTGGTCAAAAGCTTCATATGTTTAAACTTTCTATAGCCCGTATCAGGATTGAATCAAAGTAATACGACGGTTTTGTTTTAGTTAATTAGAATATAAAAAATAACTAGCATTGTCCGGGCTAAATGAGTATCTTTCAAAAAATAGATAATGAAAACCAAAATCCTAATTTTAACCCTATTTATTGCCAATTTCGGTCGTGCACAAACCTCATTAATGGATAGTTTAATTCAAAATAACTATTCGACCTTTAAAAAAAACAATAAGAACGCTTTTGACGGCAAAGGATGGACTACTTTGCTAGATGAAATCAGAAAAAACAACTCCGTATTATTGGGCGAGCAGCATTTCACCAGCGAAATTCCTTATTTCACAAACGCGGTTGTCAATAATATTAAGTTCGACAACTATATTCTGGAAATTGATCCCTATACAGTCAATACAATATCAAAGAAAATTAAATCCTTAACTCCTCCTGAACTGGACAAATTTCGCAATGAGTCGGGTTCTGCCTTATCTTTTTTACAAGGTGAGGCTGAGTTTGACTTATTTAAAAACATAGTAGATCAGAATGTCAAAACCTATGGCGCTGAACAAATTAGTTTATTTTCAGATCGTTTGCTTTTTTCGGAATTAAGTATGCAATCCAGAAGTGCTAAAGCAAAAGAAATTTATACACAGATGATTGCTAATTCTGCTGCTTTTGACACAAAAAATAACACCAGATTCTATTTGTTCTCTGATGATTGCTTAGAAAAAATAAATGCATTGACCGCTCTCAATTTATCCGCCATTGAGAAAGAACAGCTTGAAGCGCTAAAATTAAGCAGAGATCTATATTTAAATCGAATTCATCGTTTAAGGATTCAATATATCAAACATCTGGTTTTTGAGAAGCTTCCCGAATGGAAAGACAAGAAGAATCTTTTCAAATATGGCGCTAATCACATGCCTAAAGGAGAGAGTTTAATGGAAGTATTCGATGTTGGTAACCTGGTTGCCAATATTGAAGAGGCAAATTACCGGAAGTCATTACATATTATGCTCATCGGAAAGGGGGAGGGTGAAACATTGGCTGATTTGGATCAATATAAATCGTTTTTAACCGTTGTAAAAGATGACAATTGGTATGCTTATAATTTGAGACCTTTGCAACAAGCAATCTCTAAACAGAAGCTTAAGGTAGAGGATTTGGAGCTGGAAAGAATTATAAAAGGTTACGAATATTTGGTTTTCATCCCCAATATTACCAAAACACCCAAAAGCGGTAAACAGGATCATTAAATCCTTTTCAAAAGCCGGCTTTTTATAATACAGCCGGCTTATTTGTTTGATTCATATAGATCCTTCCAATTTTTGTCTATAAAATTGACATGCTTATTAAGTATACATTTTCTAACCGATATTGAATGCCCACTTTCGTTTATTCAGGCCGAAAAGGATGAATATATTACTATCGAGAAAAGAGATCTTATTTAGGTTAATTGTTATACTCTTGATCTGTCACAGGTTTAAGCCATACTGTTTCTCCCTTTTCCCTGCCTGTAATGGCAATCTGTACAAAAGCAGAATCAGCGCTCGCGCCATGCCAATGAGGAACATCTATTGGGCATTTTACAACTTCTCCTTTACGGAGGATTATTTTTTCCTTACCTTCTTCCTGATAGAAGCCGACACCATCCAATGCCAGAATAATCTGTCCCGCCGGATGAGAATGCCACTTGGTCCTGACACCAGGCTCAAAGGTCACACTTCCAACAGCATTCTGATTGATCCGATCTGCGGTTACTAGATTATTTAACCACACTGTTCCTGTGAAATTGTCATTTGTAATCCTTTCACCTTTTGAAAAAATAGGATCATGCGTTCTGTGCTGTTCAGTTTTTTGTGGTTTGATCTGTTGAGTACATGAAATTGCCAAGATTCCCGTCAGAAATAGTATCGTTGTATTGTTTAAATTCATGATTTTAAATTTTTAAATAAAGTTTATCCCCAAGTAACCCATTTTAGGCTCGTTTATTTTTTTGTTATAGTCGCTTTAATGACCGCAAATTTTATAGTAGCAGTTAGATTACTTTCTATTCGCTAATACTTCATCGAATATTTTTTGTGCAACTATAGCCTCTTTTTTGCCCACAGTAGATTTAATAATAATTATAAACTGCTGTAATTGTTCTTTCGATAAACCTACATTTAAACAAATTGCCAAATGCGATTTCAGCATCGGTTCCACGCCGCCTATGCTGGCTAGTACAGAGATTGTTACCAGTTCTCTTTCAGCGTAGGTAAGAATATCCCGTTCAAAAATATCAGCAAATAGATGTTCCTTTAAAAATAGTTCAATAGTTGGAGCAAAAGCAGCATAACCAGTTTTTGGATCTTTTTCGGTTACTCCTGTAAGCTGTTCCAAAATCGCTTTGCCACGATCATATTTTGGCTGGTCATTTTGAATAGGTGATGCTTCAGGGCCTGTTGGATCATTGATGCCCTTTGTCTTGCGCTCCTCAAGTACGGCCATCAGGGTTTGCAATCCACGTATACTACGAGGAAAGCCGGCATAAGCATAGAGCTGTATGATGCTTTCCTTAATCTGATTACTTGTCAGTCCGGCATCGAGTCCTTTGTTGAGTGCATCTTTTAATGTTGACAGGTCACCTTTGGCCGCGGTGGCCGCAATGGTAATAAGACAACGTTTTTTGTTATTTAATGGCGGATTTTCGCGATTCTGACTTGCGTATAACACGGAATAAAAGCAAAATAAAGTGAATAATAACGCAATAATATACTTTTGTTTCTTCATGATCATTCTCTATTAGTGATTCTTTCTATTTCATCTCTTTTTGGAGTAGAAAGACTAGCGATGGCATTCTTTACGAAGATATCACTGGTTGAATCGTTATTAGTTCCCAGGAGTAAGTAGTTTGGTGAACGACAGTGATCCTAGTTTCCAAGTGCCATTTTGTTTTACGTAGACTTCCGTAACCATAAAGGGATTGGTTACCTCGTTACCACCAACGATAGCAAGTAGGTCGATTCTATTGAGTAGGATAGCTGTATTGTCAATGATATTGACTGATACTTCATGGATATCAGCCTTTTTATACCAGATTCCGCCACTTTTTATGACATTAAGTTCCCTTTGTTTTCCCCAGGATCCCCCCATGTGGACAAACATTGAATTTTCATGAAAAAGGCTGTCCAATGTACCGACATTTTTGTTGGCCATCCATTGCCATTTATCTTTTGAAAGTTTGATGATTTCCTGATCAGCAGGCGATTGTGCAAATGAGATCTGAATTCCGAAGAGGGCCAAACAGAGGCCGAGTAATAATTTTTTCATAATCATAATAAAATATAGTGTATTTTTTATTGAAGGTTCTGGTGATAAAACTCAACCAATTTATTTACAGCTTTTGTGACGTATTCCTTTTTCCAGTAAGTTTCAATGTGTGTAGCTCCTTCTAGTAAAAAGAGCGCTTTGTTTTTTGCGTTTTTAGCCTTTGAAAAAGCCTCATCGGTCATATACTTGGTATCTGCCTTGCTTCCAGCGATCATCAACAAGGGCTGATCGATTAGTTCGATACCATCGGTCGCATCTCATGTCATCAGATCCATCAAGCTGCTGGTTGTATATAAAAACGTTGAATTCCGATGGGCGTGCGTCCGATAATAATATTCAAATCCTTGCCGATAGAGATCTGTTGGAGTTTTGGCGATCTCTTCGTCGGTTATACTAGCTACGCCAGAATACTTGATTTCTCCGCCTGCTGCCTCCTGTGCCCGGGCATCTGATGCCTGTTTCAATCGTTGCTCGATTGTATTTTGCTGGGAATTTTGAAAACCGTTGCGTCTCACTTCACCAGAGTTGAACATGCTCAGTGTAGCAACAGCTTTTAGCCGTTTATCAGACTGTGCTGCTTTGAGGGTATAACCACCGCCGCCGCAGATCCCGAGTGCACCGACACGATCCGGGTCGACACCAGCGTAACCAGCGATATAGTCTGCCATGCCATGGATATCCTCTGTTCTGAACTGGGGTTTGTCGGTATGGCGGGGTTCGCCACCGCTGGCTCCCTGATAGGCGGCGTCTGCGGCTATTGTAATGTAACCCGCTTCTGCAAGTCGCTGTGCATAAAGACCGGCAGTTTGTTCTTTGACCCCGCCATTGGGATGTGCGACTATAATGGCAGGATATCTTTTTGAAGGGTCATAATTCGTCGGAGTATATACATTAGCAGCGATAGCTATTCCGTTTAATTTATAGCTCACAGGATGTATATTTACTTTTCCCTTTACATTTTCCTTTATAGCATCACCATACACAAGGCCAAATGGATTTTTTGATTTGTCCTGTGCTTCTGTAATGAGCCCCGTTGCCATAAACATGGCTACGATGATATACTTGATTTGTTTCATTGATTGTAATTTTATGCTTTCCACTTCTTATTATTTTGTGAATCCAAGTTTTTCAAGCCATTGGGCAAGTTGAATGGTAAGCTGTTTTTCTTTTTCACCTGATATCACAAAGAGGATTCCGTCCCGTTCTTTCCCTGCTTTTGTTGTAAACCCTTCCAATATTTTGCTTTTGGAACAAAGTTGTTTGATCGTGTCAAAGCTGCTCCCAACGCCATATCCGGCATTTGTATTAAAAGGGACAATCGTCTTTCCTGCTAGATCATACTGTTTTAGAAAACTCTTTATGGGGGGAGGGAGCTGCATCCCCCAAGTTGGAAACCCCACAAAGATGAAGTCGTATTTTCCTATGTTGTCTATTTTCGTTTTTAGTGGCGGCAGATAACCCGTTTTATTTTCTTCGGCAACCTGGTCGACGGTGGTTTGATAGTGAGCGGGATAAGGATTTTCGAGTTCAAGACCAACTAGATCACCGCCTACCTGCCGATGGATAATCTCTGCGACAGCTTTGGTATTTTTCGTCCGCGATAGGTAAACGACCAAAACTTCCTGATTATTTAGCGAATCACAGGGAGCTATCGGGAAACCTTTGTTTTCAAATGTGGCTTCATTTGCTCCCGAACAGGAAGTTACCGCAAACAACAGGCAAAGTAGTAGGCAATATAAATATCTAGTTTTCATTTGCATCGTTTTTGATTTATACAAAGTTCCCTAAATCAACTTTCTTTTTAGGTAGACGGATTACGGATAGTACTACCATTATTACTTATCCAGTCCTTTTTGTTTTAACCATTTGTATAGTTCATCCGCAACTTGCAAATTGTTGAGATCCGAAAAAGGAAAATGAGTATTTCCCGTGATTCCAACTTCAGGAAGATGGATTACCGTCGCATTTCCGCCATGTTTATTAATTGCCGCGGCCCATAGTCTGGCCATTTCCAGCCCCGAACGCCAGTGGTCTTTGTTCCATACATTGGTCGGCTCTTTGGCAATATTATCCCCATAGTAAATGACAATTGGGATTTGGGTCAGCTTTTTAAAATCAGAGAGGGGGATTGTAACCCCTTTGAGTTCACCAAACAACCCCGCGGATTTTATGGGAGGCGGAAGTTCGCCCTCTGGAAATACAAATCCACTGTATGGTTCGTATGCGACGACCGCTTTGACTTTATCATTTTTGATCGCGGTCAGCCAACCTGGGCCTCCGCCCTGGGAGTGGGTGACCAAGATTCCGGCGTTAATCTTATCAAATAGACTGGATACCGCTGCGGTAATAACGGTTGCATCGAAAGCACCCGTATTGGGTGTCATCTGTCTATAGAACTGTTCTAATGCTATACTATCCTTTGGAAACTGAACATTCGGGAAATAGTTGGGGTAATTGCCTATACGAAATTGTGTAAACCAGAACTGCTCATCTGCCATAGGCTTGATCGTTGCTTCTACCATGCTTTTTCCGGCTTCCCCACGTCTGGGTTGGTCGATGAGGTACACTGAGAATTTCCGGCGGAGGAAAATGTTCTGAAAACCTTCTCTACCATCTGCTGTTGTTTCCCATGTTTTTTTTGATTGGCCTGCACCATGCAGAAATACCAAAGGATACTTGTGGGCTTTTACCGGTTTTTGATAGAAAACGTAGGCATGATCACCATGGAAAGTTTGTCCTTGAGGATTCAGGGCATCATTTACGTTCAAGTGCCCAGCTTCGGTCTTGATAGTACCACCAACTGCAAAGCTACCTTGATCATCAATGAGTAAAGGCTTTTGCTTTTTCTGGGCATGTACGGTCATCGATAAAATGAATAGGGCAGCAGAGGCTGTAATATTTCGTATTATTCTGTTCAATCGCATAGCTTATTTTTTATTTACCGACTCTGTTCTGTAAAGCAGCAGGATATCGTTCGCCTTGGATGGTAATTGCTGAAGCAGCCTGGTTGATCTCCCGTATTTCCTTTGTATCTAGCTGAACAGCAATGGCGTCAATATTTTCCTTCAGGCGATGTAGTTTTGTCGTTCCCGGGATTGGGGCAATCCATGGTTTCTGAGCAAGCAGCCATGCTAATGCAATTTGCGCTGGAGTGGCATCTTTTGCACTTGCTATCGTTTTTAGGAGATCTACAAGAACCTGATTCGCTTTGCGATTTTCTTCCGAGAAACGTGGTACGATGTTACGGAAATCCGTCGGGTCAAATTTTGTCGTTTCGTTGATTGCGCCGGTTAAGAAGCCTTTTCCCAAGGGGCTAAAGGGCACAAAACCGATCCCAAGCTCCTCCAGTGTAGGGATGATCTCATTTTCAGGTTCACGGTAAAAGAGCGAGTATTCGCTCTGCAATGCCGCTAGGGGCTGCTCTGTATGTGCTCGACGGATCGTTTCAGTTCCCGCTTCAGAGAGTCCCCAATGTTTTACTTTACCTTCAGCAATCAGATCGCGGATGGTTCCGGCCACCTCTTCAATAGGGATATTGGGGTCGGTGCGGTGTTGATAGAACAGGTCGATTCGGTCCGTACGCAGACGTTGGAGGGAAGCTTCAGCAACTTTTCTGATTCTGGCAGGACTGCTGTCCAAACCTTTTTTTGAATCGCCATCTTCGAAACCAAACTTAGTCGCGATCACCACATGGTCTCTGAATGGCTCCAATGCTTGTCCAAGTAGGGTTTCATTGGTAAAAGGGCCATAACATTCAGCGGTATCGAAAAAGGTGATTCCAGATTCAAAAGCAGCGCGGATTAATTGAATTGCCTCTTTTTCGTCCGTAGCCGGACCATAGCCAAAACTCAAACCCATGCAGCCTAATCCAAGTGCGGACACTTCAAGTCCACTATTTCCCAGTTTTCTTTTTTCCATTTTAGTATCAATTTAATGTTTTAGATATCAAGTTTTCTTTCACTCAGCGATCTGACCACCTTAGGGTCCCGGTGATCAAAAAATAGACTTTCTCCAGTGTCCAGGGATCTTATGGCATCCATTTCCTTCTCTGTCAGTTCGAAATCGAATAGCTGGAAATTTTCGCCTATTCTTTCTTTACGAACAGATTTGGGGATAGCAATGATGTCCCGTTGCACAAGCCATCGGAGGATGACCTGTGCAACAGTTTTATTGTAATTTTCTCCTATTGACTTAAGGACTCTATTATGGAAAATATCGTTTTTCCCCTCTGCAAAAGGACCCCAGGATTGGGTCTGGATATTATTTTCGTTCAGGAAAGCTTGATTTTGAATTTGCTGTTGAAAAGGATGTGTTTCGATCTGGTTGACAGCCGGAGTGAAACCACTATTGACAATGAGATCCATCACCCTGTCCGGCTGGAAATTAGCAGTCCCGATAGCCCTTATTTTACCGGCTTCATAAAGTTCCTGCATCGCTTTCCACGATCCAAAGATATCGCCATAAGGTTGGTGGATCAGATACAGATCGAGATAGTCCAATTGCAGTCTTTCCAACGAGCGGTGAAAAGCGGTCTTGGTTTTCTCATATCCCGTATCCTGAACCCACAGTTTGGTCGTGATAAATAATTCTTCACGTTGGATAGCGCAATTTTTTATCGCTTTTCCTACTGCTTCTTCATTCAAATAAGAGGCCGCGGTATCAATTAGCCGGTATCCAGTTTCGACGGCATCAATAACAGCACGTTCGCATTCTAAGGCATCTTTTATCTGGAAAACACCGAAACCAAGGATAGGCATTTCAATTCCGTTATTTAGTTTTACTTTATACATCATGAAAATCGTTTATGTAGTATACAATCCAATGATAACAAAGTTCGGTTTTGCAGGCTAAGGTTTTGGTAGATGGATTACGGATAGTTCTACCAATATTACGGATTCAATACATTATTGGATTTCAGTTTTGTAAATTTGTTTCATAGCATTCAGGCAAATGGAAGAGATCATCAATTTTAAGAGTATTAGCGAATACAATAATTTCAATAACAATGAAACATTGCATCCTTTGGTCAGTGTTGTCGATTTGAGCAAAGCTGATCCTCGTAAACTGTCAAAGCTCAGGTATGAGTTCTATACCGTGTTTTTTAAAGAAATAAAATGCGGAGATCTCCGGTATGGACTTAAGAATTATGATTATGAAGAGGGAACATTGATATTTTTGGCTCCGGGGCAGGTCATTGGGGAGAATGGCACGGAATTCTACCAGCCTCAGGGGACAGCATTGGTATTTCATCCAGAGCTGCTTTATGGTACTTCGTTGGCAAAGGAGATTGCCAACTATACGTTCTTTTCCTATTCAGCTAGCGAGGCGCTTCATCTTTCCGAGCAGGAGAGGAGGGTCATTATGGATTGCCTCAACAAAATAAAGCATGAACTGGTTCATAGTATCGACAAGCATACCAAAAAGCTCATTGTCTCCAACATCGAGCTTTTCCTAGATTATTGTCAACGGTTTTATGACAGACAATTTATAACGCGCGAAAATGTTAATAAGGGTATTATAGAAAAATTCGAAGAGATTTTGAATGCTTATTTTCAGTCAGATGAACCACAACAATACGGTCTGCCAACTGTGGCCTACTTTGCTGAACAATTATTTCTTTCTGCCAACTATTTTGGTGACCTCGTTAAGAAAGAAACAGGGAAGACTGCGCAGGAATATATTCAGAATAAGTTAATCGAGATTGCCAAGGAAAAAATATTCGATTCGAATAAGACTATTAACGAAATTGCATTTGAACTTGGTTTTAAATATCCGCAGCATTTTAGTCGCTTATTTAAAAACCGTGTCGGTTATAGCCCAAATGAGTACCGGAATGTCAATCTGAATTAGTTTTAAAATGAGAAGCCTTGATATTCTGCTCATTTAAAAATTACAAGAATAGCAGAGGCTATGGTATATCCTTCGTCTTGACCATCAAAAGTGAGGAGGAGCCAGTGTCTGTTCAATTAGAAGCTATTTCTTGCGACAGGTTATCATATTTAGGGCGCCATCCCAATTCTTTTCTGGCTCGGTCAGAATTGACAAGGATATTTGAACCTAATCCAAAATGTGCCATTATTGGTCCCCAGAGAGCAATGGCATCCATTATTGAAATTTGTTCAATAGTGTCCTGTTTATAGCCTAAACCATAGACCCTGAAGCGTAAGGATAGCAATAAATGAGCTTTTCAGAAATGTTAATTGAGCTTCAGCGTAAAGAACTTACTTTGCTTATTTACTACTTTTGTGAAAAAAATAGCATATTATTCGATGGAACACGCTGATAAATTAAAAACGATAAGTTATTGGGGTATCTTCCTTTCTTGCTTTTCAGACTTTAGCGAAAAATGTATTCATGCTGCGCCTGAACATGTATTAGTGTATGTATATTCAGGTGAACAGATTATTGAAGATCGAAACAAGAAAATTAAGATAAAAGCTGGAGAATGTGCGTTTATTCGGCGTAACCATCGTTTGTTGATGTATAAAAATAGCAAGGGGAATGATCTGTATAAGGGGATTTCATTAACATTCAACCGAAGTGTTCTAAGGGAGTTTTACAGCCGGCTGAATAAATCTAAGCTTCCTAAACAAGAAGCATTTTCAGATAAAAATGTATTTAAGATAGAACCAAAGCCAGATATTGCGAGTTTGTTTAATTCGCTTACTCCATATTTTGAGGAAAATGTAAAACCGACGGAAGAAGTGACACATTTGAAACTGCTCGAAGGTATTTATGCTCTACTCAATAACGCTGATGTTTTCTTCCCGATATTATTTGATTTCGCTGATCCTTGGAAGATAGATATGTTGGAATTTTTGAATGATCACTATATGGATGATCTGACAATGGAGCAAATTGCGGCCTATACCGGTCGAAGCCTGGCAACATTTAAACGTGACTTTGCAAAAATTAGTACGCTAAGTCCTCAAAAATGGTTGATAAAAAAGCGGTTGGAATCGGCGTATGTCAAATTAAAAGAAGAAGGTAAAAAGGTGCAGAATGTATACGTTGAAGTAGGCTTTAAAAACCCGTCCCATTTTTCAACTGCATTTAAAAAACAATATGGTATAACACCTTCTGAAATCTAGTTTGATGAATTAATCTATTCCATTTAGGGATCGACAATAGGGATGAAGAAATATTTTATTATTTCCTAACAGGCCAAAAGATTGAAAAGCAATCGAACAATTGCCAAAAACAACATACTCCGAAGAGCAAGCAGTGTAAGACTTGAACAAATAAAATTCTTCAGAAAAAAGTAATAGTGCGAAGAATTACTGAAATAGATCATCTTTTTTCTTAGAACAACAACGTCCAATCTTTATCGGATTGGGCGTTATTGTTCTATTTGGGTACCTACTGTATCTTGATCTTAGTAGATATTCTGATACCGTTGACCATTCAGATTCGAACAGCCATAATTACTAAACACTAATATATTTTTTGAGTACTTCAAGAAGGTCTGCCCGCCGTATCGGTTTGGGAAGAAAGTCATTCATTCCGGATTCAAGGCATTTTTCTTTTTCCCCCAGCACATTTCCAGCGGTAACGCCTATGATAGGTATATGTTGATATGCAGACAGCATTCTAATATGTTGTGTTGCCTCAATACCACTCATGATCGGCATTTGTACATCCATAATAATAAGGGAAAACTGCTTTTTTTTGCATTCTTCCAAAGCCTGTAAACCATTAGCTGCTTCCGTTAGAAGTATATTGGGAGCAAGAGACTTCATTATCCTATTGTTCAGGACCATATTCACTGGGTTATCATCAACCAAAAGTACGTCTAACTCTCGCGCAAATGCATGCGAATCTTTCTCAGTCTGATCCTGAATAATTTCTATTACTGTACTTCGGTCTACCTTTTTAAGGGTTTTGTATAGATCATGTGATTTTATAGGCTTCAATAGCAAATGTGTATTTTCTATTTTCCTAACCGATGTAAGTATATCCAATTCTTCCGAAGAAGACGAAAGTACTATAAATGGAGCAACTTCTTTTCGCTGATTTAACAAGCCTTTTATTTTTTCTATTGTTTCCAATCCGGACATGATAGGCATATGATAATCCATCAGAATGACATCGAACCGCTCACCTTTCAACATGATATCCAAGGCTTCCATTCCATTAGAAGCTAACGTGGATTTGATATTTTTATAGGTAAGCATGTGTTCAAGAATAATCCTGTTGCTTTCATTATCATCCACCACTAAGGCAGTTTTAATTGTCGTTTCATCCTCTTCTTTCCATTCAGACATTTCGTAAGGAACCTCAAGATCGAAGAAAAATACAGAACCGCTGTCCATTTCGCTGGTCAGCGACAAATGACTTCCCATATATCCCAAGATATTGTTCGAGATGGTTAGTCCCAGTCCTGTGCCGCCAAATCGTTTACTGATTGAACTGTTTTCCTGGGTAAAGGCATCAAAAATATATTTCTGTTTCTCTATAGGAATGCCGATTCCAGTATCTCTTACCGAGAAGCGCAAGGCAATCGTATGATCATCCATGCGCAATTTCTCTACTTTTAGTTCGATCTCGCCCTTTTCTGTGAATTTTACAGCATTTCCTAACAGATTGATCAAGATTTGTTTTAATCTGACTTCATCAATGAAAAGTATTTTTGGGAGGCCAGGCTCAACGTTGAGAAGAAGTTCGATGTTTTTTTTCTGGGATTGATAAAGAATAACATTGATGACTTGGCTTAACATATCATACACATCACTTTTTTCAATCAAAAGGTCCATTTTTCCGGATTCTATTTTAGAAAAATCCAGTATATCATTGATGATGCTAAGGAGGTTTTCCCCTGATTCATTGATGTAATTTAGATATTGCGTCTGTGTTTCATTCAGTGGTGTCCGGAGGAGGAGGTCTGAAAAACCAATAACTCCGTTCAAGGGAGTACGGATCTCATGACTCATATTGGCCAGGAATTCGGATTTTGCCCTGCTGGCTATATCTGCAGTTTCCTTGGCATTTTTCAGTTCCTCGTTTATTTTTACGGCATTTGTAATATTCTGTATGGAAATAATTATACCTCCAACCTCATCTTTTGTAAGATACCAGGGTCCGACTTTAAGATCGTAATGTTGAATTTCTTCTTTTCCTTCCACCTTTAGTGCAAAATCCCCGTCGATGTACGTTTCTCCCAAAAGCGCATTCCTGTAAATCTTTTTTCTTTCTTCGGGAATATTGGGCGATATTGTAAACAGGTTATTGCCGATAAGGTCGACATTATTCATACTAAATTCATCTCGCCATCTGCTGCTGACGGCAACGTAGTTAAGGGCTTTGTCAAGCATCGCCAAAGGAATAGGAACATCTGTAGCACAGGACTGCATCATAGCTTCCTTCTGAGCAACTTCCAGAAACATTTTTTTGAAGGCATCAATGTTCTGAATAATTCCAAAAACCCTGTGGCAAACTTCATTTTCAAATTCGGGAATTCCTTTTACTCTTACCCAGATGGTGACACCGTCATTACGCAGAAGTTGTAGCTCCTCATCAAAAGAGATCCCTTGTTGTACTGCTCTGTTGAATAGAAATTCTATTCTCTCTCTGTTTTTTCCTTCGTAAAATCCAAGGGCATTTTCAAAGGTTGGTTGGAAATTAATGTTAGTTTTATGAATTTCTCGTACACTTTGAGACCAGGTGAGCTTTCCGCTCTTTATATTGACTTCCCAGCCTCCCACTTGGGCAACCGCGCTTGTTTCCTCGAGCATTTCCTTCGTATAAAACAGATCTTTTTCCAACTTATCGCGGCGCATAATGTCCGATTTTAGTTGAATATAAACGAAAATGGTGACGCCAATGGCCGCAACCGCTGAAAAGATAATGAATAAAACGGTCCGTTTGGTGGAGTTATTCAGATCTTCATTTTTTAGGGCAAGCTGAACTTCCTCGTGTTTTACAAATTCCTGAACGAGCATTCGGCATTTATCCATGGCCATCTTGTTTTGAACAAGTTCCTCTGGAGTCATTACTATTCCCTTAGTACGATTATCAATCAACAAGACATATTCTTTCATCAACCTGTCTGAGGTATGCAGCAGTTCATGAAGGATATTAATCTGGCGTTTATCGTTAAGATTAAATTTATCTTTGTTAGCAACAAGCAGCGGATATTCATTCCTGCTTTTATTGAAAGGTTCAAGAAAATTTTCACGGCCGGTAAGCTGATATCCCCGATTGCCTGTTTCGGCATTTAACAGCGTGTTTACAATATCTTTTATTAAACTGATAGACTCCTTCGTTTTTAAGAGGCTTTTCCTGCTCTCCATCTGGTTATGTATGCTAATATAAGATGCTATAGAACCCGCAATCAGTAGTATCAAAGAAAGCATTACACCTATCTGGAGATTTCTTATAATTTTTTTTGGCATTGGTCGGTAGTTTACTGTTAAGATACTAAAAAAGTAGAATTGTATCTCTAATCAGTCAGTAATATTTGATGGCTTTCATCATGTTTCTACGAGATAGCTGATATTGGAGATTTCACCTATTGAGATCATGCGATTCCACTTTAGCTAGCCTGAAACAACAGCTTTTCTGCCGATAGCGTTTATTATTTTTTGTATTTTGTTATTGCATAACCGTCAAATCTTATTAATTCTAATTCTTCCTTTCCTTTCGGTATGTTGTAATAAAAGTTATAAAATTGAACAACTTTACCGCTAGGGAAACCTTTGGTAAATTTTGAAGTTATTGCCGATTGTTTGATTATTTCTGAATTCTTTTTCACAAGAGTTGCCATTGTTCCGTTTCCATAAATTTTGACGTCGCAACTATCCTTTGGTAGCAATGTAAAAGTATTTGATAGAAGAGCTTCTCTTTCTTTTAATATCCATTCTTTTTTCATCCCTCGTAATTGTGCCACCTCAAATTCTGCGTTTTGGATAATTTCCAAAACGTTATTGCTATTTTTATCATTTAAATCTTTCGTCAGGTTGGTAAGAGCACTATACAGGTTGTCAAGTAGTTCTGTTGAATTCTTTAATTGAACTGATTTATTTAAGGAAGATAGTTCGACAGGAATTTTGGCATTAAACTTTATCGTTTTCAAGAAGTAACCACTTTTAATGTTTTCTTGAGTAATATCATCATCTGATAATTCATAATTTACTAAAATATTTTCTTTGGGAAAATCTGATTCATTGGAAATGATTGATATTCCTTGGGCTGACCTGACTAATAGAATTTTTAAAATCGGATTTCCTTGCTTTTTATAATTGGATAAGTCAATTAGTATTTTTAACTCTTGTTCGCCATTTTTGTTGATCGCAATGTCAATAAAGTTTGGAATTGTGTTTCCAAAGAATTCAAGCCCTTTGACTACAGGATAATCATTTATTGAGATTTCAGTAGGATAATAAAACGTCGGTTGGATACCATAGTTGCTCTTGTCCGCATTATATTTTAGTTTATCCAAAATTTCTGTCTTACTTTCTTGTCCTTTACAAGAGGCTAAAGTCAGTAAAACAATAATTGATAACATATATTTTTTCATAAGTCAATTTTGTTGGAGCGTGTTGGTTTAATATTTCGGCCAACGCTATTCAACAGCTTTCCGATATACTAGCCGTATTGCTTAAGAAGTATTGGTAATTGTCAAATGTAAAAATATCAATTTTTGCAGTGTAAACCGTTTACAATTCGCTGACTATCGTTTAAAATTCGTTAAAAAGGATGTTATTCAATTTCATATGTTGTTCTGTGATAACATACTTATCGATACAATACACATAAATAATAGCTTACGAACCCAGGAAATTCCCATTGTATTTCTATATAACTAAGTAGCTAATTTACATAACTAATTTGTATCTTAATGCAACAGTTCTCTGTGAAAAAATCAATAAATACTATTTTTTTGATGATACTAATTATTAGACTGTCTTGCTTCTCATGCATGATTTACGGACAGAAATATTTTGATTTAGACCTTTCAGGACGATATGAGTCTTATATAGGACGATATATTATGCGATAAAATGAGGTATACTTAAGTTTTATTATAAGTTCTTAGGCCATTGTCAATTTAAAGGGGCATAAAAGCCCCAGTGAATTGCAGCATAAAATACCAGATGCCTCTAGACGGTTTTAAATACCCAGCTGAAAGAACTGGAAGACCATGAACTTATCAGCAAGAAAATTTATCCTGTTGTACCACCAAAAGTAGAATATTCACTCACAGATTTTGGAATGACGCTGATCCCAGTAATTTCCGCACTTGGATATTGGGGAGACCAGAATGAAGATAGACTGAGAAGAGTAATTTTAAAAAGAATTTCAGAATGATAAAAAGGGTGAGGATAGTCGCCTTTTTCAGAATAGGTGGGTATGCAAAATTTACCACTGTTCAGCGAATCGTAATTTTCTGCTCACGGATTTTAAATAGAGGGCCATGGGTATTGTCGAATACCTTATTTTTATTTTGGAATAATAGAGAGCTGCAACGGAATAAACTAAAAAAGTTATTGCTATGCTTAGTGCTTACATCTGAACAAAGGGTTATGAAATCAATTGGCAAATTTCTTCAATGGTCTGTGGCTGCTGCCTTCATCTTTGTCATCGTTTTCTGGGGCAACAGTTACCGTTATTTTGTTTACGCGCTGGTATGCTCTTCTCTGCTTTATTTCCCTTTGCAAAAAATAATCCTTAGCAAATTAGGTAAAGGAGATGGTCGGGATGAAGTCCGCTATAATGTGAATGGAAAGCGCATAACAATGCGAAGTGGCAATCGCATAGCGTTTGTTGTTCTGTTGGCAGCAGTGTATGTTTTAATAATTTCCGTTTTTTCTGTAAGTCCATCTTTGGAGCGTAAAGAGTTTGCGCGGACGCATCCGAGCTGGATTGCAACAGCGCCCGCTATCATAAACTTCGAATCTAAAATACATAGAGGCAAGACAAAATACGCCTATTTAAATGTCGAACACCGATATACTGCCAATGGACAGCTATACTTGCGGAAATTAGATAAGGCGGAAAAGCAGTATGCATTTTTACCTATTGTGAGCCAGCGACGTTTTGAGCAGATGCGAACCGAACTGCTGGATAGAGCAAATGGAATAATAACTAATAAGGAATACATATTGTTTTACAATCCACAAAATACTGAACAGCAGAAGTTTTGCCTTGCAGACGATTCTTTTTATCTGCAGGGATCTTGGCTGTACGATATATTGTTTGTCTATTTATTACTATTCTTATTCATTGTAATCATCGCGTTTTTGTTTAGAAAAGACTACAATAATAGGATGAAAAAATCTAATTCGACCATTCATTATTACCGTCGTACAGATTATTATGAAAACAGGTAAAGTTTGCGTACTACAGGATTAATTTAGAATGTCTAAACTGGTTTCTGCTTGGAGATTTCTACTTAAAAAGCAGCTGTTTGTAAAAATTGTCTTATATTTCATTTCAATTTTTACCGTCGGCCACTTTGATTATGGAAATTAGATCCCTGGAAAAAATAGATCCTGAAATTTTGTTTTATGCATTTCAGAGAGCTTTTGCCGAATATGAAATGCAATTGGATAAAAGTCAGCTCTTGGCTATGCTCAAGAGGCGCGGTTTTAGGCCTGATCTTTCCTTTGGGGTTTTTGACGGTGATGCTATCGTATCTTTCACCTTTAACGGGATCGGTGATTTCGATGAGGTTTTAACGGCTTATGATACGGGGACAGGTACTCTTAAAAATTATCAGGGACAAGGACTTGCCACATCGGTATTTAATTATTCGATTCCCTATCTGAAGAAGGCTGGAGTCCATAATTATCTGCTGGAAGTACTGCAGCATAATAAAAGTGCCGTATCGGTTTATAAAAAGATCGGCTTTACTGTGGTCCGAAAGTTCTTTTATTTTAAGCAAAAGATTGAGGCAATTACTTTATTGGCCAAAAGTTCAACCTTTAATATAAAACCAATAGATATTTTTGAATATACTGAAATTGAAACTTTTTGGGATTTTAAACCATCCTGGCAAAATAGCATTGAATCAATTCGTAGGTCTTTCGACAATTTTATTTGCACAGGCGTTTTTTCAGAGGATAAGCTGATTGGATATTGCGTATTTGAGCCA
Organism: Sphingobacterium siyangense; assembly: GCF_007830445.1. GTDB lineage: Bacteria > Bacteroidota > Bacteroidia > Sphingobacteriales > Sphingobacteriaceae > Sphingobacterium > Sphingobacterium siyangense. The sequence continues at coordinate 326,711 of NZ_VLKR01000002.1, forward strand.
GGATCAGGAGATATTACACAACTGGCGGTAAATAAAGAACACAGAAGAAAAGGTGCTGGTACCCTATTGCTTCAGCATATAATAGAGACTATGCAAACTGACGCTATAAAAATTATCAATACAGACATTAGCTGTGAATCTATGACAGCTTTTCTGAAATCCGTGAATATTGAACCAGTTGGAAAGCAATATGAAACGATCAAAAGGCTGTGACAAATTTCCGATTCCTTTTTTCTTTTCTCACGATCCCATTTTCTTTTTTGTTTAAAAAAAGGAAATTAATAGGGATGCAAAACTACTTGTTGATTTAAATATCAGGTAACGATGCAGATGATTTTTTTATTGTCTTTTCTAAAAAATTAACGTTGATGAGTGAGGATTTGAAATAGGAAACTATTTACCAAGTCTAATTATTTCATTTTCAATATCATGGTAAAGCAGGATTTTCCATTGTTCTTCTTGTGCTCTTTGCTTCCAAATGATCCGTTTTTCCATTGCTTTTTTGCCATCATAATCAGTTTTAAATGCTATTTGATAGTTTAGATATCCCATTTGAGGAAGATTGTCTGCACCATAAAAAGCGGTTTCTCCATCTTCCTTAATCCAGAAAACCTGATGATAAGGGGTATGTCCGCCAGTCACTTCGAAATCAATTTCTGAAGTAATACTTCCTTTATCAGAATCCATCCAGACAATATTGGCATTCTCAACAATGAACTTCAAAACATCCAAATCAAAAGAAGGACTCCCTTCTTTTGAGAGCGCAAAATCATATTCACGCTTTTGCAGATAGACTTCGGCATTTGGAAAATTAAGCGTCCAATCATTTTTCTCTCTATTCACAAGTCCGTCAATGTGATCTTTGTGCAAATGAGAAAGCATAACTAGCTTGACATCTTTTGGTTGGAAACCTGCTTTTATCATGTTGCTATGAATTTTTGGGATACCGTTTCCCATCCAGCCTAATCCTGCATCTAGTAGCACTAGATTGCCAGCTGTTTCAATAAGAAAAGGCTGCACCGCCATCTTTAAATTTTTATCGTTTTCCGTATCTTCTAGATAGGTGAAATTTTTGTTCTTATCTACACTGAAATCACCGTCTTTTAAAGGATATATTTTCATTTGTTGTTATTTAATCTCACTTATGCTATTGACCGATAAAGCGTATTAAACAAAACTAAACATCCCAAAAGCAAAATCCTCATTCTATTGAATTAATTACGGTTCCCGTAGAGATATCAACGAAATTTCAAGACGGAATACCCAATTCTTGATTTTTCAACATTTACCCTTAATACATGTTTAAGAATGGTCTAAAAAGCTATTGGATTTGAAAGTTTATTGAATTTTCCAAATCATCCTTTTCTAACTCAAGAAAGTAACTAGAGAGAATTGCAGCGATTGAATAGCAGATTATTGGTTACATAACTCCAACGGTATTAAATAAATAGATTGTGGCGCCAATGCCAAGAATTGTGGTAGAAACCAAAATTAGTTGTAACCATTTTGTGCCCATTTTACTATGTTTGTTAAGCCCGTAGATGACTAAAATAGATAAGTAGGGTGGGTAAAGAGAAGACAAGACTTACCGCAGGTAGCATGAGTGTAACCACCACTACTTGATCTGACTTTGGCTACGCCTAAAAATTGTCAGATATCATTATCGTCCAAATAATTTTGATAAAAATCCTTTTTTAATTGGCTTCTCAATTCCCCAAATTAATTCCGTTTCGTGTCGTTTTGCTTTGTCAATGTTCGGCCCGAATTTGCCCCACGCAAATCCGCTCTGAATTTGTTTGTTTCTCAAGTCTGCAATTACAAAATTGTCAGGAAGTGATAGTGCAAAGTTTTTCAAAGTTGTGTCTTTAGATTGTCTTGCATTTTCAAGTTCAATAAATCCATCTCCTTTGCTCCAAATATCCATAACCACTTTTTCGTGAATAATATCAAGGTTTGACTTATTCCCATTTTTTCCAAAATCGTCGATTTGTTCTATAAACTGAGTTAAGTTGTCCGAGTGTTTTACGATTACAGCTGGGGCGTGGCACACATAAAACACGCTTCCCCAACTTCCACTGTTGTCAACATCTAAAATCCAAAAATTTCCGAGTCCGTCTCCCGCAAGTTGAACTGAATTAGGAAAAAACTCTTCAAATCCAAATTGACCTACTCCGTCAAATGTGACTTCTTCAAATCCGAAAAATTCAAAACCGCTTGCAAATTTTAGTAATTCTCTTATCTCTGGCGGAATTTGTCCTGTCGGCAGTCGTCTGACTAATTCGTCAATCTGCTGGTTGGTCAAACCTTCTTTTAGTTCTACTTTATATTCGTCACCATCTTCTGAAATATATTGTTCTGTCAAAATGGACGTCAGTCTTTCTATTGGTGTCATAAATTCAATTTTGTTGTCTTGGTGTGTTTTGTTATGCTTGCAGCTAACTTTTTGCTAATACCTTGTTGGTGGTAGTTTTTTATTTAATCCACTTTTCTATTATTTCAATGAATGGGTTTTGCTGGTCAACAAATGGATAATGCGAGCAATTGTCAATTGTCTTGAAATTCTGTTTTCCAACTATTTTCTTCATATCACTTAATTGCTTTTCTGAAAAGATTTTGTCTTGCAAACCATAAATTGCAAATAATTTTACATTCTCTTTTTCTAGTTTTTTTAAAATAGGTTTGGTGTCAATATTATTTTTGTTTTCATTTTTATAGAACAAAATAGGGGCGTCGTCATTTCGGATATTGCTTTTTCCATATTCACTATTTTCATAATTTTCCCGCAATTGGTTTGCTTCATTTGTCGGAAATGGCATTTTGAAATAGTTGTTCATACTTGCAATTTCATAACATTGCTTTCTGTATTCAGCCGAATTTTTAGCTAATCTTTCAATTTCAGAAATTTTGGAAAGCATTAAAGTGTCATTCTTTTTTTTGTAGATTTTTCGTGTCGTTTCCAAAATATGGTTATACGTTTCTTGTTGGGAAAAAAGTGCACCTGCAAGAATTAATGAACTTACTTTTTCAGGATTTTGTTCTGTAAAAAGTGTTCCAACCAAACCACCAAAACTATGAGCAATGATATTTGCTCTTTTGATGTTATATTTTTCGTAAATGCTATTTAAATCACTAATTGCTTCTTGAAAAGTAAATGTTGCAGTTGTGTCGATTGAACGACCTTCACCACGTCTGTCATAAACGATAACATAAAAACCTTTTCCGGCTAAATTTTCTGCAGTTGTTCCCTCGAAGAGTGTCGAGTTTCCTCTTGGTCCGCCGTGAATGAAAATTATTGTCGGATTTTCACTCTTTCCGTATGTTTTTGAGTAAATCTTTTCCGTTTGAGCTTTTCCAATTATTGATGTTAGCGTACAAAAAAGTAGTAAAAAAATTTTTTTCATTTTAAGGTGCTATGTTCAGTTATGAATTCAGATAAAATTATCGGCAATGGGGCAACGACTTGGCGAAGTAGTGTAGCCGTATCGAAGATACGAAAGAGGAGCTGTTTTGCCAAGACGCTTATTGTAAGTTTATCTTCGTAAGTCAATCATCACCGCATAGATCCACATCGGCTCTGTTTGACCTGCTCGTTCAAAAGCGTTCTTTTTATAAAAGTCGATTGCCTTTCAGGCGGCAGTAAGTGTTATGAAGAAATGTTACTGTGTTAAAGAAAACTGCTGTAGAGTGTTATATTTAACGTTTTACCCTTAGCTACCTGGTAAGAACCAAACCCCCAGCCATAGTTACCATATGTCTTGTGGTGAACAATAAAATCAAAAATTTGGTTAGCTGGTACTTTTAGGCTTACGCATCCATTTTTATCCGTCAGCCCTTTCAGCGTCGAGCTTTTTACTATATCCGCGATATTATCAGAGGTGACATGGATCTTATTGACAGGAAATGCCACGACTCCCTGATCTTGGATAGGGGTGCGGGTTTCGTACGATAGTAACTGAATTATCAGGGTGCCCGAAAAATCAGTTACCTTTGTTGTCTTTTTACGTTCTATACCCGCTGTAATCTGTACATATTCATCGACGCTGTAATCGTTGTTATTTAATTTTATAGAATCTGTCCTTAGTTGATAATTATTAGGTAACAAATCCGTAAAATTGATTTCGCCAACACTGCTCGTAATAGCTGAATCTATCGGTGAATTAGGATCTTGCTTGCTCCCAGGGTTATAAATGTAAACTTTGAGACCAGACAATCCCTTACCAGTATCGTCTGTCAATTTGTAGTTTAGTTTTCCCGTAATTTCCCCTTCCGCCAGTTTGACAACGACCTCCTTCTGACAGGAGACTGTTGCAATCAACAGTGTGAGCACAATAAAAAAATAGCCTTTCATATCATTAAAGTTTTTTATCAGCTAATTATTGATAAAAACCTGCAAAATAGTTCATCGTCATACCTTTTTGAATGGATGTTGTGCCCCAGTTAAGGTTTGACAAGGTTGTTATATTATAGAGTAAGACGACATAATCTTTGCCAGATGCGATCTTTAATGTAGCAATTCCATTTTCGCCAGTCACACCTTTAAATTCTGCGTTAGCTAAGTTTTTTGAAATATATTGCTCATATTCGTAGTTATTAACAGGAATGATGAGAACACCTATATTTTTTGCGGGTTGATTCGTGTTATAGGAAGTTACTTTAACGACTAATGTTCCTGAAAAGTCTGTCACTTTGGTCTCTTTGTTCTTTGTCATACCAGTGGTGACCTGAACATAATCTCTAACAGTATAATTTACATTGTTTACTTTTGCCGAATCAGCGACTATTAGATAACTTTTCGGATTTAGATCACCAAAATCAACTTGGCCGTTTCCGTCGGTGCGACGCTCATCGATTAATATACTGTTGCTTGCATAATAGCTGTCCAAGTGATCAAACAAGGATATCTTTACATTAGATAGGCCTTTACCGTTTGCGTCAGTTAATTTGTAAGTAAGTTTTCCACTATTGGAGAGAGACATCTCTACCTCGGTTGTTTTCTTACAAGATACAAATGCTATCGCTATAAGCATTAAATAGGCTAATTTTAATTTCATAAATATTAGTTAATTGTTTAAGGTTGCAAATATATCACTTTGGTTACTATGTTGTGCTTTTTAAACGAAATAGTGTAAAATAGTTTTGCCGACAATAGTCGGTAAATTTCCAACTATCTTTAGCCAAAATTTTAATAGAATTTTAGTAGATGAAGTATAAGATATCAGAAAAAAGAGCAGCTTTTCTAAGCAAAGCATTTTTTGAATACAGTTTTAAAGAAAATGTGCTTGATAGGGAGCTGTTGGAGGAAATCAACGAACCTATCGAACTTGATTTTATTGCAAAAAATCACAATTACGACGATGGGAATGATCTGCTACTTGCTATTGTAACCCATCCTTACTGTGATATTTCGACTGTTAAGATGATCTTGCATAGAGCTGATGTTGAAGGTTATTTAACGGATGCTGAGAGGTCAGGTGATTTCGAACTGATCAAGGCTATTATTACCCATTTAGATAATGGATTCTACAAGCATGAAAAATTCTATTATGATCCCGTTAGTGACCCTGGTGCTTTATCTTTTGATGTAGAAGAGTTAAAAAAATACATTAAGGAGGATGCTGTTCTGTTTAATAAACCCAGGGGAAAAAAACTCGAAACATCATTTGCAGATAATTTTCACCGCAGGGATCTGAAGTTCTATAATGGCACAATAAAAACTGTAAAATCATCTCAAGCTCTAAAGCTGATAACTGACAGATGTAATTTTATTTTTAAGGTACCTGAAGGAGATTTTAGGATAGTAAAGGACAATACGATAAAGAGTTTTATAGATTGTTATACTTTTCCTTCGGTTATAAAAGACCGTTTTGGAGCAAATGAAAAGAAACTAAGAAAGGTCATTATGCAGCCGGATCTTGTCATTGAGAATGATGATATTCTAGTGGTTCTTTTTCTATTTAATAGCCAAGCAATACAGCTGGAAAATGCGGCCACCAATGTTTCTACAATGATGCGCAATGAGTTTTTCTATATTCCGGCTTTTATTGAAATAGTTGCTGTTGAAGAAAATTTTGATAAGATAGCCCGCATCAAACATAGTGATACTTGGTTTGCTGTCAGTAAAGGCATGCAGGTCAAAATAAATGATGTCGGAAATTTAAAATTCCTGAGGCTCATCTTAGTGGAAAAAGGCGGCGTTTTATTTTCATTCTCAGTTGTTTCAGATCAGCAGCAAAATCTGAATAACGAAGTGATTAAAAATTTGATCAGCAATTGTTCATTGGAGTAATCGCTATGAATTGAAATATTACAGTGACTTTAGTGACTTAGCTGGATATTTCGATGCCATTGACCCTCCAGATTCGAAAACTGATGACCAATCAATTCGCTTCGGAATCGCATGGTCTCAATGCTTGAAATCTCCAGCTAAACTACGGACTATAATAAATATCAATATTCTGCAACATTCCGCCACAGTACAATATTAAAGTCAGTCAACAGCTGACAAATTGTACCCTCGCTGTCCTTTCCGATGTAAGTCGCATAAAAACCATCTCCATACCCCGTGGAGAAAAAGATGGCATTGTGATTTTGAAAGCTGTAATTTAAATAATCCTCGAATTTTTCGGAGAATATAATGTCCCAATTTTTACCGAGCAGCGTATTCAGACTATTCTTAGCTGCCTGATCAACGAAAAGACCTAGTCCTGCGTCTACTCCATATCCATATATTTCTTTGGATTTGAGGGGGATAGAAGTCTCTCCAGGTAATAACGCAAACTCCCATTCTTGGATGGGCTTATCTGAGAATTTTACGCGTGCAAATGCGACCCTTCGATCCTTATTGGCATTAATATTGGCCATTGCCAATTCGACTGGAAACTCTCCAACAGGAAAATTTTCACTAAAAGCTGCCGCATCCCTTAAGGTAACGGGATCAGTTGCGATAATCTGGCCTGATGATACCTTTAGATTTCCTAAAGCTATCTTATCAAAAGTTATTTCCGTACCGAATTGCGCTACTTTTGTGGCCTTCGTGAAACTTCCCTCAAATATCTGTGGGAATGTGAGCGATGTATCCTTAATGGTTATTTTCGGTATGGTATCCGTCAGGTCAAATTTGGCTGTTTGTACAATGACATCGTTAGTATTACGTGGAACTTTGTTTCTTGAAATGTATAAAAATAGCACAACGGCCATCAGACATATTGTTATTGTTATTTTGTGCATGGGAAATAATTTTCTTTATTTAGTTCATATCTCTATAGGATGAGAAACATCCTGAAAAAACTTTCTGAGCATTTCATATGTGCTGCAATCAGCGACAACCTGATTGGAGCTATCTATTGCCATTGCTTCACAACTTAAACAGATATTCAGTGCTGATACAATTTCGCCCGAACTATTATAGAGTACGATAGCATCCCTGTAAATGGGGGCACACATCCAGTTGGGCACGTCAGTTGTTTTCGTAAGTAAAATATTCTTTAGTAGACCGACTACCTCATTATCATACTGAAAAGTATTGATTCTTTGACTCGAAAAATGAAACTGCCCTGTATCATCAATTAAATATTGTGTTACACCTAATAGCTTGTCCAATTCGCTCAGTCGAATTTCTTCGATTTCGGTCAGATTGTTTCGTTTCTCCTTTCTCACTTTTAACCCATTACGTTCTGGTTTTAGCATTTGGATCACCGCATTGTATTCCTCTCCGCGCTGGAGGGAATAGGTCTCAACCTGGTCAAATGCAAAACTCTGTATATAATGAGAAGATGTGATTGAATTCGTGATCCTTTTCATCTTTGAAAGTGAACGGTTATTTCTCTAAATCCTAACGATAAAAGTATAAAAAATAGATTGTAGTAGCTAATAAGAATCTTAATACGCTTCTTCAAATAGAACTTTTAAAAAATCGCTAAGAAATTTTCTGTCTTACTTTTGGTGCTATCCCAGATCATAACTCTTAGCGTTTTTTTAACTTATTTTCTCATTTAAAAAGAGATCGAGCTTATCAGTCATTTGCAATCAAATTTGCAGCGTCACTTTTTAGATTGGTGGATAAATTTAGCTCGAACCATCTAAGAGCTCAAAAGTAATCCCTCCAGCATGATGCTTTCTTAATTGGTCGATTAATGGAATACAAGACGCATCATAAGCAATATGAGTTAGGTTTTTGTAAGTTAATAGCTCAATTAGAAGGTTTGGAATATCAATAATATGAGCATTTTTAAGAACCAGTGTTTTTAGGTTTTTTATCCTTAGGTTGGTCAAACCAATTAAATCAAAATGATCCAAATACAACAAACTTATATTTTCAAGGTCATTTATCCATAACGGGATATCATATGGACTGTTTTCTTTTACCCTTCTACTGCTATAATCACCTGTTAGAAATAGTTTTTCAAGCTGGTCAAGGTGTTTAACATGTTCATTTGGCAAGGTATTTCTGTCAAACCGAGTTGTTGTGTATAAAGCAAAGGGAACATTACAAATTCCTAATAAGATCGTTTCCCCCTGAAAAAATAGTACTGATCCATTTTTTTCATCACCCCAATTGACATGGAGCATACCACTTCCTCTAATGATACTTCTTCCTTCATTGTTGTCTTTTTCCATGATGACTAAATGTGGGACCCTACAACTACCAGGTCACAGTTTAACTTTTCCTGCAATTCAACTATAAATTCAGGTTTCAATTCAGGCCAGTTCCAAAATGTAAATCCAAGATTGCTGAATCCCGACTGTGGTTCGAAAACATATTGATGGATGTCACTTTCAGTGCCGCATATCGGAGACACAACAAGTTATCGGTAAAACCCTGGTACCAGGGATCCAGATCCCATTCATTGTCTACAATATTTCCAGTACAATTGGGGCATACTATACGATCGATACCATTTTGTCCGGTATTAAATATAGTACGCTCAGTTGTTATTTCCAGACCATTTACATCAAGTTGGTGTGGAAGGAAATGAGGCTCAAATACAATGTATTGAGCACCGTCAGAAAATGCATATCCAAGGTTGCCCAGTGTGCATTCCGATAATTCAGCTTTGACGATATCTTTCGAAACTAACCACTTTAAAATATCATCTACAGCAATTTCAGCGAAAGCGTACCTGGACACTCTTGGCACAAGCGAAATAGTATAATCACTCATAGTCTAAAAATAAAGAATAATGGGAATATTGTTCCAACGGTTTTATACAAATTTTTACGAAATAACTGGATCTGTTCCAGTACTCGAAAAGCGTAGTAGGGATTAAGCAATGGATTTTGATTAATTCAAATTGAATTGGCGTCAGGAAATACTTTTCAGCAGACTTGGTGCAAATCCAAACTGCTTCTTAAAGGCGAATGAAAAATGGGAAAGGTTTTCAAAGCCTACCTCATAGCAAACTTCCAGAGGCTTTTTTTTCTTTGCTGTTAGTTGATAATAGGCAAGCTCCAAACGTTTATAAGTTAACCATCGTTGTGGGGTCATGGTAAATGCTTTTTTGAAATCCCGTTTAAATGTTGTGAGGCTTCTGCCAGTGAGGTAACCAAACTTTTCCAGCGGAAGATTGAACATAAAATTCTTCTCCATATAATCGACTAGGTTGATCTTTCCGGGTTCTTCAAAATTAGCAAGTAATTGATCGATCCTTTTATCCAGGGTTCTGAGAATGCTGATGGCTTCGGTAATTTTAATCGCAGCAATATCCTCAGGGATATCTTTCATGTCAAAATAAGGGATAAGCGAAGCTAGACAGCTTTCTAGGAGAGGATGATTATTGAAACAAAAAATCTTCGGTGAATTTTGTGCTTGGGGATCTATGGTCTTACCAGCATAAAAATTTTTTAATGTTTCTAATGATAAATGCATGACTACCGTCTTGTGAGGTTCGCCATCTTTAGGGTAATTAATTATTGTAGCCAATTGGTTTCTGGGAATTAAAAAGATATCCCCTTTTCCAAATAGATAGGTGGCATCAGCCTGTACAATCTTGGTTTCTCCGGAAAGAAACCAGACCAACATATGTTGGTCAAACATAATGTCCGATTTAAAAAATTGGTCTTCGTAGCTGGAAAGCTTTATATCTTCGGTGATGTATCGGGCTTGGTATTCCATGATTTTTGCTTTTTTATGAAAGAAATCAATGAGGTAAATATAAGAAATAACATAATTTACTTTGTTTAAAAGTTCATTGCTGAAAATAGAGAGGCAGAAGGGCCATCTTGCCTCTCTTTTATGCTTGAAAGTAATAAATGGATTTATGGATTGAAACGGATACCTGTCATCTCTTCGATGAGTTTCCAAAGTCTTTTGGCGTTAGTTTCATCCAGTGAATAGGGATGTACCCCTTTTTGGACAGTAATATCTGATGAGACTACTGCGATATCTCCGTCTTCACAATAAACGCCGCCAATATGATCAAGCATAGGGCTTGTTGCACACCATACCGTTGTGGCAGCTCCTTGTGGGATCGTTTTTAGCGATGCAGCTACTTCGGGTAACATATTACCGTCTGCATCCACAAACCCCATTTTGTGGAATAGCTCCAATGGGACTTCTCTGCCCAATTCTGTGTCGCCGATAGAACCGGGATGAACCGCATAACTTCTGATATGAACAGATTGTCCTCGAGCGTCCAATTCCATTGAAAAAAGATTGACTGCGGTCTTGGATTGTCCATAGCCCTGTAATGTTTCATATTCTCTGTGCAGGAAATTAGGATCATCAAAATTAAAAGGTGCGAAATAGTGGCCATGAGAGGAAACATTAACCACTCGCGCTCCGTTGGCTTTTTTAAGGGAAAGCCATAATCTGGAGCTGAGCTGAAACAAGGCTAAATAGTTGGTAGCGAGTTGTGATTCTATACCCCGTTCATCTCTACGCAAAGGGACCCACATAATACCTGCATTGTTAATGAGTAAATGTAAAGGTCTTCCTGAAGCGACAAAATTTTCTGCGAAAACATCAATAGAGGCGGGAGACATTAGATCCATTGCTGCAATTTCAATATTGGATATTCCTTCCAGATTTTTCTTTGCTTTGTCGATATCACGTGCAGCGACAATTACGGTAGCTCCGGCTGCGGCGAGTATTCTTGTGGTTTCCAGTCCAATCCCTGTGTTGCCGCCTGTTACGATAGCTGTTTTGCCGGTAAGATCGATGTTTTGAATCACATCATTAGCCGTTGATTTTACATTGAAGCCCGAACCTATAGGTTGTTGTTGAGCTCCCTGATAATTATTCTTTTCCATTTTGGATACATTTAATTGTTATTACTGAGACAAAATTAGGACGGATCAATGTGTTCTGTTTTGTTCAAAAGGCCTAATTAACTTTGTTCAAAAGGGCAGGGGATCTTGATCAGGATATAAGCAGAAAAAAGGCAGGATCTTCAAAATTCTGCCTTCTATTTCGATGTTTTGGGCAAGTGTTACATTACTCCCAAGCCATGAATCCTCATAAGCAAAATACATCAGTTTTAATGATTAGAAAGTTGAGGATCCATAATCGTATATACATTACTGATTGTAGCAAGCCACATTTCAACGACTTCAGGAGTGGCCCGGTCAGCTTTATCAAAAAAGAGATGCTCTTTGATCTGAAAACCGCAGTACGTATAGATACCTTTATCAGATGTCAGTAATAATGCTTTATCCATACCGATAGCGGTATATTCTTCGTGGGATTTTCCGTGGGTATTGAGAATTATAGCCTGTTTTCCGGCTAATAATCCTTTTTGTATTCCCTGATCATAACGATAGGCAAACCCGTAGCTGAATACCCTGTCGATATACCCTTTCATAATGGCCGGCATGCCGGTCCACCAAATCGGATAGATAAAGGTGACCACATCTGCCCAGGAAATATACTCCTGTTCTTGTCTGATAAGTTCATTAACGTAGCCTTTTCGTTGTCCGTCCATATCTTCCAATGATAATACAGGGTCAAATCCCAGTTGATACAGGTCTCTGGTAATTACTTTATGCTTCTGTTGTTGCAGAACGTTTTCAATAGATTGTTTAAACTGAGCATTCAGACTTTCCTGATTGGGATGGGCGTAAATAATAAGATGTTTCATACCGTTACTTTTAATTGATTGAACAGTACAAAAGTAAAATAGGGAACACCTCAAAAATTGTAAGAAAACGAAACGGGTTATTCATTAGCCCGGCAAATATCCTGCTGGAATTTTAGGTAATTCTTAGGCGAAAGATTAATGAAATGTTTAAAGTCGTGAATAAGCTGGCTTTGATCATAATAACCACATTGATCGATGATTTCAAACCAGTTGACTTTTTCTTTAGAAAAATCTGTCTGCTGAATCAATTCAATGGCTTTAACAAAACGATGGTATCGATTCACTTCCTTTGCACTGAAGCCAAAGTGCCTTTTATGGATCAATTGGATGTTTCTTTCACTTTGTCTAGCTTCTTCAGCAATGGATTTGATGGAGTTCATCGTATCCGATCTGAAATTAGCCAATAGCGTAGAGGTGGCATTCTGCTGATTAAGATAGGGTTTGCAGAAATTAAGAATATGGTCTACCTTTTCTTCTGTGGCGGAAATACTATCTAATTGAAACCATAAACGGGTAAAACAATTTTCTTCCATAGCTTCATCTGGGTGAACAGGCAAATGATCAGATAGAAATGCTTTGCCAAAAAAACGATAAAATGCATCAGCCTTGAAATTAGCAACTAGGATAATGGAATCGGGGGGAAGGCTGTATTCAAATGCTGATTTAATAGGTCCCAAAACGATACATTTGTCAACTTCAATTTTTGTTTTTTGCTTGGAAACCAAAAATGCCTGAACTCCGAAATTAAAAACCATAATGGTTTGAAAAGAAGGGAGAAGGGTTTTGGTTATGGTATGTTCAGACTTATTTTCAGCATAATAGAAATGAGAGAACACTGTTTCAAACTCTTTAGGAGCAGAAATTCTGAAACTACGATATGTTTCTTCCTTTGGTTTCATTTATAACTACCAATATAAGAAAAATCTATGTTTTTGATCCTCATAGTTTGGATTATTTAAAAGCTCTTTATTCCTTTATAACCCGCCCAGTATTTTTCCTACCACAGGGAGACAAAGCCGGAAACTCCACTTTTGACTATCTGAACAGTGCATTCTTATTTGTCCTTCACAGCGGCTTAATAATGATAAAAATCGACAAAAAATTGAGACAGAAAGGCTACTAAAATTTTTGCTTTTAATGTATTTTTCTATAATTGTAAAACTTTAAACGATATCTCAAAATATTTGAGAAAACATCAGATAACCAATGAAGATTTTAAAGCAAGCTGTTCCATTTTGTTACTTTCGCACATCAAAGTTTTTGTCTGCCACGTGGAAGGTCAATTAATCAAAAATACGTTAATTATGAAAAGGATGCACTTTATTTTAGTCATGCTAATATCCACAGCGGTTATTTTTCATGCGAAGGCTCAAACAAATAATAACAACAACAACAACAACAACAATTACGATTTTTTTGATACTGTTGTAAACAACCACAATCAAATCTTTCCGGCTTCAGGTATCCCTTCGGCGATCGAAATGGTGCTAAAGTATTGCAAAGTGGTGGATTTTAATTTTTATGACTTGCAAATTAAATGGCAAAATAAAACGGATGGTTCTTTTCGCGACTTTGATAAAAAGGAATTATACGGAATTACTTTTTCCCAGAAATTTAATTTGCCACGGGATGAAAGTTTTCCGGTGGACAGTCTTTTTCAAGCGATAGAGAATGAATTGAAATCTGGGAAAAAGGTGGATATAATGTTGAAGTTGACCCCTCCGCTGGACATACTGACCCCTCTAACAAGGCTTTTTTCAGTCCAACTGATGACCTGACAATATTACTTCTTTTTTCTTAGACTTTCGCCTTTAAGTTCGATTCTGTAAGATCCATGGATCAGTCTATCGAGTATTGCGTCTGCAATTGTATCTTCACCGATTACATCATACCAGCTGGCCACAGGTAACTGACTGGCAATTATTGTCGAGGCCTTAGCGTGTCTATCTTCAATTATTTCCATCAGATCCAGCCTTTGCTGCTGGTCTAGATTTACCAGGCCGAAGTCATCGACAATAAGTAGGTCTGCTTTTGATATCCTGTCCATCAGCTTGTGCAGTGTACCTTCAAGGCGGGCCATTTTAGTCTTTAGAAGTAGTTTTTGCAGGTTAAAGTACAGGACTTTATACCCCTGTGCGCAGGCATGATGGCCCAATGCTGAAGAGAGGAAGCTCTTCCCACAGCCCGTAGCACCGCTGATGAGTATCGGATCTCCTTTTTTGATGTACTCGCCGGTAGCCAGCGTAGTGATCAATCCCTTGTCCAAACCTCTGGTAGCGACCATGTTTATTTCCTCTATGGAAGCCTGATAGCGGAACCCGGCATTCTGTTTGAGACGCTCAAACCTTTTTTCATCCCGTTCATCTGATTCTGCCTGCAGCAATAGGGACAGTCCTTCGGAAAGGGTGAGTTCTGTACTGCGGCGGGTTTCATTCAATGCTTTCCAGTTACGCTCCATACCATGTAAGCGCAACGCTCTCATCTGTGTTTCAATATTCATCTTATTTTATTATTTGTTTATTTTATTCTATTCTATTCATCACTGTATTGCGGATCCATCGTTTGACTGATCAAACAGTGTCGGCTGGCTGCCTGCATAATACCCTCTTCCCCTGATATTGGCATGCTCTGGCAGGGAGCTTTTTACGGAAGTTTCCTGCTGACTGTTTGCTGTTCCATTTTCAAGTACATTCCTAAAGTAGTAGTAGGTATATAGCTTATTTTTTAGTACGTAACTACATGCTTTGTCAAACTGTTCTGCCGGGAAGTCCCGTTTTAGCCTGAACAGTCCGTCACAGGTACGGAATAACTGCTCGGGATAATGCGCCCGCTCAAAGAGTATCTCCAGAAGTCTGGCGAACTCCGCAGAGTGTGCTTTTGCCCTTGTCAGGTACGTTTCATGCGAGCGGTTCTTATACGCCTGATGTTCGGACTTTAAATGTGTCGCCAGAGTGGTGTACGCATTTTCCCTGTAACTGCGTATGTGCGAGGCAATCTGTTTGCCCCGACAATAGATCCAGAGCATATTGCGTGTGTAAATGATCTTTACCTTTGTTCCGATATAAGCGAAGGGTACGCTGTAATAGTGTTTATTGCGCTGCAGGTAGATATGTCCGTTATCTCCAACTTTGAGTTCAGCGTAGCTCTTCAGCTCGAAGCGTTCTTTGGGAAGTTCGCCCAATGTTGATTTTTCGGAACTTAAGAACCGCTCTTCCCGGCAGTATGGCTTTTGCTGCATCCGGGTCTGGTTGTGCTTTAACATACAGACCTTTATGGCTTCATTGAGCGTATGGATATCAAAGAACTGCCTGTTTCTCAGTGGTGCAAAAACACGGGTATAGATCATTTTTACCTGATTTTCTACCAATGATTTGTCTTTTGGGCGGCCTGCACGTGCTGGAACCACAGCTGTGCCGTAGTGATTGGCAAAGTCTTCCATGGACTGGTTCAGGACCGGCTCATATTTATCGGCCTTGATGACCGCTGCTTTGAGATTGTCGGGGACAATGGCCTTTGGTACACCGCCAAGAGACTCCAGGCAGCTGCTCAGTGCATAAAAAAAGTCAGGGGTCTGCTGAGATGGTACAGCGATTGCAAACGCATAGTCTGAAAAGGGCAGGCAGGCCACAAATACTTCACAGGCGACCAGCTCCCCAGTGGACCTGTCAATATAATGGAGCTTTTTTCCGGAAAAGTCAATATATAATTTATCGCCGGCGGTATGTTCAAGCACCATGCTGCCCTTGCGCGAGACAAGCTGTTGCCTTAAATGATAGTTGAACTGTGGATAGCTATAACCGGTGGGATCACTTTCTATATATTCCTGCCAGAGCAGCAGCTTGGTAACTCCGGTACGCTTAAGTTCTTTTTCATAATAGTCAAGACGGCTTTTTAGGTACTCAAACTTGTCTGCCTTGTAAGCAGGATTCCCTGCGTAGAACGACTTTTCCAACAGGGGGTCCTCCTGTTTAAGAAGTTCTTCCGTATTGAAACCGCCGTCGGCCATCTTTTTGAGATAGGACTTCACCGTATTCTTGCTCATACCAAGGATGCGGGCGATTGTTTTTATCCCGCTACCGCTCTGGTACAATCTGATTAATTGCTTTATCTGACTCATTCGTTTTGGTTTTCCAGCCATCAGTGATCCGAATTGTTTGATCACTAAGTAACAAAAACTACTTGCTAAGGGGTCAGCATGCTCCAGCGCAATGAACTGAAAAAATAAATTAGGGGGTCAACATCAGCCAGTATGGCAGTTGAATAACAGCTTTAAACGCACTACGCATCCCTAATTCTATTTCAATTTTGAGGGGTCAGCTTGTTCAAGTATATCCA
>NZ_VLKR01000003.1 GCF_007830445.1 Sphingobacterium siyangense
TGAAGTTTTTGATTCCAACTATTTACATAATCAGAATTCTTTTTTTATATCTCTGATCTTGGATCGAATTGAACGAATTACTTGAATTTGTTCATGACTTTCGTTTGTCTACTCGTCACGCTTACATGATTGTGTTTTCTTAAAGAACTTTTCTCGCTTCAACTTCCGTATCCGCTTTATTCCGATAGGCATTGCGCCCCTCTTTATCGTTTTGTTTTTCCCTTCGTTTCCGTCGGGACTGCAAAGGTAGAAATCTTTTCTGAACTTCCAAAAACTTTTTGAAGTTTTTTTTTCTTTTCTCTTTTTTCGATTTCCGCGTTTAACTCTCGTTAAACCCTTCTTTTTTCATGATCCCTTCTTTCGAAGTAACCGTCCCTCCCTTGCGGAGTGGTGCAAAGATAGGGAGTTTTCGGGCAAACTTCCAAGCCTTTTGTTCTTATTATTTTCATTTTGCCCTTAACTGCCTGTAACGGTGCGAGATTCTTTTTCATTTTAGCGACGGAAGCTGCAGAGGGAGGCGAAAAAAGGCTGATCCTGCACCCGAAATGGGTACAGGGAAGTCCAAGGTACCGTGAAATGGGCTCCCCCGAGGTTTAACGGAGGGATTTCTGTACCGGCGGCAGGGGCAAACATAAGCAGCCGGGACCGGGGATAGCGGAAAGATGGCAGAACACAGGAGGCCGGAATACATTATTTATAGCTATACTTTCTTACCTGTTTACTTAGGGTTAGTTTAGGGTTTAGTTAGGGTTAGTTTAGGTATAGTATAGGTATAAGCTAATCAAAACCTAACTTAATGCTAAGCTAAGTATAAACAAAAGCTAAACTAAAGAATAAGAAGTTCAGAATTATTTTTATCGAGAGGGTAACTAGGGGTCTGCTCGGAGGTAGGCCTCCGGCTGCCGCGCAGGGTCTGCGGGAACCTCCTGTTCCGCTCTCCCCATCGGCTTCGTACCATGTTCGGGGAAGATTTGCACTGACTCCGTGTTTTGTCCGTGTTGAGTCCGTGTTCCGTCCGACCCCGACATGGAGACAGAACCCGCTTACGATGGACACACCTTGCTCACAGGGCGAACCTAAGACCTAGTTAAGCCAATTCAGGACCCATTAAGAGTCGAACGCGAGCTCAACAGCAGCTCAACCGCTTGCCCCCAGAAATATCGAAGTATTGCCGAAAGACACCAGACACTCGGACTCGCATAGGATACATGAGCCTAAAAGCTCCGTTCCGCAACAAAAGTTTACATTACGAAAAAGCGTTCAACCCCGTAATATCTTGTCCCGTGATTAATAAATGAATATCATGTGTCCCTTCATAGGTAACTACAGACTCTAGGTTCATCATATGCCGCATAATAGGAAAATCACCCACTATCCCCATTCCGCCAAGGATCTGCCTGGATTCACGCGCAATCTGCAGCGCCATATTCACATTGTTCCGCTTTGCCATGGAGATTTGCTGTGGAGTAGCACGTCCCTCATTTTTGAGCTGCCCTAAACGCCACGACAACAACTGCGCCTTGGTAATTTCCGTCAGAAATTCCGCTAGCTTCTTTTGCTGCAATTGAAAACCAGCAATTGGTTTATCAAACTGATGTCGCTCCAAAGCGTATTGAACCGCAGTTTCATAACAGTCTATTGCTGCTCCGATCACTCCCCATGAAATTCCATAGCGGGCCGAATTCAAACAGGAAAGCGGTCCACGCATTGAATTTACAGCAGGAAGCACATTTTCCGCAGGGATATAAACATCATGAAAAACCAATTCCCCTGTTTTGGAAGCGCGCAAAGACCATTTATGCAGGGTCTCTGGCGTTTCAAAACCAGCCATTCCACGTTCAACAATTACTCCCCGCACCTTTCCGGCCTCATCTCGTGCCCAAACGACAGCAATATCGCAGACAGGCGAATTTGTAATCCACATTTTGGCTCCATTCAATAAAAAACCATCTCCTTTTGCCGTCAATTTCGTTTCCATTCCCCCCGGATCAGATCCATGATTAGGCTCAGTAAGCCCAAAAGAACCGACCAACTCGCCCGATGCTAACCCTGGTAAATATTTACGACGCTGCTCCTCGCTGCCATAGGTATAAATCGGAAACATCACCAAAGAGGATTGCACCGATGCCGCCGAACGAATTGCCGAATCACCGGCTTCCAATTCCTGCATAATCAAGCCATAGGAAATCTGATCCAATCCCGCCCCGCCATATTCAGCAGGAATATAAGGCCCTAAAGCTCCAATTGCTCCCAATTTAGGCATCAATCCCGCAATAGCACGGTGCTCCTGCGCCGCGTCTTCAATGAAAGGCTTAATCTCTGTGTTCACAAAATCACGGACAGACTGCCGTATCAGTTTATGTTCTTCGGACAATAAATCGTCCACCTGGTAATAATCGATATTAATTTGTTTGATCATGATATAGTCTACATTAGCTTATCTAAGATAACGATTATTTTTCACTGAACAATATTCAGCACAAACTTGTCAATAAAAAATTTATTTCATATATTTAAACTATTCCACGAATAAAATAAACCATTATGATAAAAGCAGCGCTTAAAACACTTGGAATATCTTCTCAGAATTTAGGATCATCAACTGGACAACAATGGTTTTCCGAGGGTAAAGAATTCGAATCCTTTTCACCTGTCGATGGAAAGCTCATCGCAAAAATAAAAGGCAGCAATCGTCAGGACTACGAAGCGGTCATTAAGCAAGCCGGAGATGCTTTTTTACAATGGCGCCTACTACCTGCCCCAAAAAGAGGAGATATCGTTCGCCAATTGGGTGACAAGCTCCGTGAACTTAAACCCATTCTCGGAAAATTAGTTTCCTATGAAATGGGTAAATCTTACCAAGAAGGCATGGGGGAAGTGCAAGAGATGATCGATATCTGCGACTTCGCGTTAGGCCTATCTCGCCAACTGTATGGTAACACCATCCATTCGGAACGCCCCGGGCACCGCATGTACGACCAATATCATCCTTTGGGCGTTGTAGGTATTATTACAGCATTTAACTTTCCGGTGGCGGTATGGGCATGGAACACCGCCCTCGCACTGGTCTGCGGCAACACTGTCGTCTGGAAACCCAGCGAAAAAACACCGCTATGTGCCATAGCTTGCCAAAAATTACTTGCAGAAATCCTACACAGCAACGGGCTGCCCGAGGGAATATCCAACCTCGTCATGGGCGACAGAGAAGTTGGCGAGTGGCTTTCGGCAGACAACCGCATCGCTTTGATTTCTGCAACAGGATCCACGCGCATGGGAAAAGAAGTCGCCGTCGCCGTAGCACAACGCCTCGGTAAAACACTTTTGGAACTCGGTGGAAACAATGCAATCATCGTTACTCCAGACGCAGACTTAAAAATGACCATCATCGGTGCTGTATTTGGTGCCGTAGGTACAGCCGGACAACGCTGTACAAGCACCCGAAGACTTATTATCCATGAGCACATTTATGACAATGTCAAAAAACAACTGACCAAAGCTTATGGTCAGTTAAAAATTGGTGACCCTTTGGACACGAAAAATCATGTAGGACCATTGATTGACAAAGCCGCCGTAAAATCATACTTAAACGCACTGGACAAAATTAAAACACAGGGGGGAAAAATGCTGATCAAGGGAAAGGTACTTGAAGGCAAGGGCTATGAAAGTGGCTGTTATGTACAGCCTGTTATTGCCGAAGTCGAAAATCATTATGAAATCGTACAGCATGAGACCTTTGCCCCTATCCTTTACTTAATCAAATACAAGGGAGATATCAGTGCGGCCATAGACCTACAAAACAGCGTCGCACAGGGATTGTCTTCTGCCGTCATGACGAACAACCTACGGGAAGCCGAGCTATTTCTGAGTGCTGCTGGCTCTGATTGCGGTATCGCCAACGTCAATATCGGCACATCAGGAGCCGAAATCGGAGGTGCTTTTGGAGGCGAAAAGGAGACTGGCGGAGGTCGGGAATCTGGGTCAGATGCCTGGAAAGCCTATATGCGCCGTCAGACAAATACCATCAATTATACGACTGACCTACCTTTGGCACAAGGTATCAAATTTGATTTATAAACCATTTACACACAAAATTATGAGCAACGTACATGAAAGATTAAGCAAACATATATTGGCCGATGGATTTCCTTTGGTTATGGATATGGAAAAATCCCATGGTTCTTATGTCGTGGATGAAAATGGGGATGAATACCTCGATATGTTCAGTATGTTTGCTTCTATGGCCGTGGGTTACAATCATCCACATTTGGTCAAACAACGTGACTTCTTAGGCAAAATGGCCGTCAATAAGCCAGCCATGTCTGATATTTACCCAAAAGAGTTTGCTGATTTTGTCGACACTTTTGACCGCGTAGCCATACCGAAAGAACTCTCCTATGCCTTTTTCATATCAGGCGGAACACTCGCCGTGGAAAATGCTTTAAAAGCTGCCTTTGACTGGAAAACAAGGCTTAATTTTGCACAGGGAATACAAAAGGAAGCCAGCCAGGTCATTCACTTTAAACAGGCTTTTCATGGCAGATCCGGTTATACCCTGTCCTTAACAAATACACAAGACCCCAGAAAATACCTTTATTTTCCAAAGTTCAACTGGCCACGCATTACCAATCCGAAGTTGAGCTACCCCTTAACAAGCGAACATATTGAGCAGACCATTACTTTGGAGGAAAAGGCTGTCTCAGAAATACGCCAAGCCCTTGCCGCCAACCCCAACGATATCGCCTGTATCATTATTGAACCGATACAGGGCGAAGGTGGCGACAACCATTTTCGAAAGGAATTTTTCGTACAGCTTCGTCAAATCTGTGATGAAAATCAGATCCTATTGATTTTTGACGAAGTACAGACCGGATTGGGTATTACGGGGAAAATGTGGGCTTACCAACATTACAACGTAATTCCCGATATCATTGCCTTCGGCAAAAAAGCACAGGTATGTGGTATACTGGCGAGTAAGGAAAAATTTGATCAGGTGGAACATCATGTCTTTAAAGAGTCCAGTCGTATCAATTCAACATTTGGTGGTGATTTTATGGATATGCTCCGCTTTAAATTAATTCTTGAAGTCATAGAACAAGAAAATCTCGTTCAAAATGCAGCAGAAAAAGGGCACTATCTACAAGATAAGCTCCAGGAACTGCTAGTGAAAAAACCGCAGCTGTCCAATTTACGAGGAGAGGGTTTATTCGTTGCATTGGATTTCACATCGGAAGCTGCACGCAATGAATTTATCAAAAATGCCTATGCAAATAAACTGATTATGTTAGGCTGTGGAGAGAAAAGTATACGTTTTAGACCGCACCTTAATGTGAGTTATGAGGATATCAATAAAACGATAGCAATTATAGAAAAGAGTATTTCCTAAAAAATAAGCAATGCTAAAAAGCTTCAATGTAGCCTATAGTATTGCTTATTTTTTTATAAACTATCTATCTCTACATACATTGGGACGGTCAATATCGACCAGTTCTGAAATTCCATACTCATCAAACAGGTCTAAGAGTGCATCTGTACCCTCTTCAAGTTTGTAATCCATCTCTTCTTTATATACAGGGATCATTGCATAAAAATTGATCAGATTACCATCTTTGGTCTTTAACTCCAAAAATTCCTCATCAAAACTTAGCATAGGTGGAAGCAGCAACATACAACCGAAACCTGTATTTGCAATATCCTCGGCTTCCATCCCATTGGGAATGGTATGCCCATATCCCAACCAGGTTTTGTACTCATGTGGAAACCGCGCTAATCTTTTCAAAAAGTAGACCGGCCAATAATTGTTGTCATCCTGAAATTCCTCTTCTCCGATCTTCCAATCTGCGGGCAACACGACCATCAGCTCCGCCCGTTCATAAGACTCTTTGTTTTCCACTTCATCTGGAACATGCATAGCCAAATCACTCATGCCTGAAGTAACCAATATATGGAATGGATAGTTTGCACTTGGTTTAATCCAATGCACATCGATATGAACAAGTTCGGAGATAATTTCATGGAACACCATATCGGGTTCGGCAATATATTTGGTCAAATGCTCCTCGATTTCATCCAGATAAACACATTGTACCTCCGGAAATAGGTTTTTTGGATCCTTATCATCAGATTGATCTTCATAACGGTAGACCGTAGACCCTCCAGCAGTAATTTCTGTATCTTTTTTTTCGGACGGAGATTCTTCCTCTTCGCCGCTCATAATTTTTTTGACTTTATCCCAAAATGACATATTATCTTATAAATGGTGAAAATTTTAGCGATTATTTTCTATTCAAATTTATTCAATTACAGCTACTACAGGCTGTCTAAATCTTGTTTTAACTGGTTTTCCTTTGACCTGTCCCGGCATCCATTGTGGCGATCTGCGCATAGCAGACAACACAGCCTTTGCAAACTCGGGACTCACTTTATCGGGATTCTCGATTTCAATATTACAGATCGCTCCATCTTCACAAACAATAAATTTCAGCATTGCCGTCTGCCGAGATCCATATTTTGCATAGGCCACACTGTCCATTGCCCTGATTGTTCCCGACAAATCCAGGTTATTTTGCAAAAATCTGGACCAGGCCACCACCCCGCCCTTGAAATAGGGAAAATCATCAACGTGCTGTGCAATACTGTCTGCAGGAATATCCCGTTTAGCAATCACTTGTGCACTTGCAGAAGTACACAATACCATAAAAAGTAGAATTGAAAAAAAAGTCTTAAATCCAGTTAAATACATAATCTATCCTATCCATAATCGTACCATTTAACGCTTGTATAAGATAATTTATTGCTTTAAATCCTCCGGACTAATTGAGCGGCATAGCAACCTCTGCATTAAACGCCCCTGTTTCATCAACAAGAAAACTGATCGGATGCTCCGGATTTTTAATAATCTCGAATAAAGTCAATCCCCAAGGTTTCCAAAAATTTTCCAAAACTTGGCCATAAGTCTTATTTTGCCAATGATCAAAGATAGGTTTCATCGACATATCCGCTAATGGCATAGGTTCAACATAGACTTTTTGCGGGGTGTTTAGATAGGTATAATCTGGCAGACGATTAAATAAGTAGGCTGAATAAAAATAGCGTGCACACAATTCTTCAAACTGGATCGGGTGTAATGTTTTGCCCGCAATGACTTTGAGAATATCTTCGTGATAAATATTGTTTGTCGCATTATCTTGAAGACAGGCAACTACAGCAAAGTCCTTCATACGGATCGAGAAGATCAATGTATTGATTTCATCACGATACATAAATGTATCCGGTGCATTCTCAACAGGTACAACAACCAATGAAAATGGGAATGTATTTTCAAACTCCATCGGTACAACCAGAGACTGTAACATCGCATGTAGATTCGTAAAACGCTGTGCAAGCGCCTGAGAAAAGTTCATATCTTCACCAGAAGCTTTTTGCTGCTGAATTCCCGCAAGAATTTCATTAAAAACCACCCCATAGATGATTTTTGTCATCCATTGAAACAATAGTAATGGATCCAGCTGTTTGACGGCTTCATAGCCTTGTTCAAACGACTGTTCTACCGCACGCTCCATTTGCTCAATAGCTTCGGCTGCAGCCATGGAACACGGTAGTTTCAACGATTTGTAAGTAACCAGATTCTCATCCAGCATTTTAAAAGGTTTATCTTCCAATTGAAAAGATTTCATCATCCATACAGGAAACACCTGAATGGATTCTTCTTCCGACTGAAGCTTATTCCCTGTTAAAAAACAAATATCTGAATCAAACTGAAATTGTTTGAATGGATTATACAAAGTTGTCGCCATAATGCTGGCAAAGTTAAAACAAATCGAAAAGTCCGCAAGAAAAGCAAATTCTTATTACGATATGGTGACTTGCATTCTTAAACTTATTTTATTTTCAGAAATTATTGAAAATTCAAAAACTTTAAATACCTTTGATATAGGCAATCACAAAAAGGATGGGAAAGCCGATCGGTTCAATAGTCCGATAAAAATAAATTGAGGTATTGGCAAAATAAAAGCACGATGGAATTACAAGAAGCAAAACAACAGTTCATAGACACCTGGGGCGCATTAGGTTCTGAATGGGGGATCAACAAATCTGTTGCTCAGGTTCATGCCCTACTCCTTTCTGCAAGCAATCCCATGTCTACAGATGAGATTATGGAAAAGTTAGTGATCTCCCGCGGGAATGCCAATATGAGTATCCGGCAATTGATCGATTATGGTATTGTCTACAAAAAACATATTGCTGGTGATCGAAAGGAATATTTCGTCGCAGAGAAAGAGGTCTTAAAATGGGCGATGAAAATTGCAGTGATGCGTAAGCAGAAAGAGCTTGACCCCGTAATGGATATTCTAAAGGATATAAGCCAGAATACCGAAAAGGACCAGACTGCAGAAGGTAAGGAGTTCCATAAAACGGTAAAGGACATCCAAAATCTGACGGATCAACTCGAAACTATTGCCAACAAGATTTTCAATACAAGCGGTGGAGATTTATTAATCAAATTGATCAAACTAATGATGTAGCGTCATGAACTTCAATATCCTAGCGTACGCAATCTACGGCCTGCTCACCTGTTATATTATTCTTTGGGTCGGTCGGTTATTCCATAAAAATGGCCGGATTTTCATCCTATCGCTTTTCCGCCAGGAGGTCAACTTGGCCGATACGACAAATAATCTATTGCTGCTTGGATATTACCTACTCAACATCGGCTATGCAATCCTGCAATTTAGTTATTGGCGACAAATTGAATCATTTGATGAAATGATCTGCAGCATTGCCTTTAAAACAGGACGATTACTTTTTGTCCTTGTTGGGTTACATTACTTCAATATGCTCAGTATTTACTTCTTCGCAAAAAAAAAGAATTCATTAACCATTAAACATTAATATCATGGGAAATTTAACAGTTATCGGGTACTTTATCTACTTACCCATTGCAATAGGATTAACCTATTATGTTGCCTACGTGCTTTTTAAAAATAGCATTGTTTACATGAATGATATCTTTGCCGGTAGGCCGGAGGTAGCCCATGCGACGAATAATTTATTTCGCATTGGATTCTACCTCATGAATTTGGGATTTGCACTCTACATACTTGAAATCAGCCTGTACAAGCCTAACATTCAGGAACTTATTGAGCGCCTGAGTTATAAAATCGGTGGATTTAGCATATATCTTGGTGTAATGCTCTTTCTTAATATGTTTCTCTTCTTTAGAGGCAAACGGATTGCAAAACAACGAAGAAACATGGATACAACCTTCAATGCATAATTAAAACAGACTGTAAATACACTTGCCATGAATAAAATAGTCATCGCTGGAGGAACAGGTTTTGTTGGACAATATCTTTCCGAGAGATTTCGTACATTAGGCTATCAGGTGATCATCATTGGCCGTCGGCCGGGCAATATCCTTTGGACCGATCGATCCGCTATTTCCGATTCACTGGAAAATGCAGCGATGCTAATCAATCTAGCCGGAAAATCTGTCAACTGTCGGTATAACAAAAAAAATAAGGCCGAAATATTTTCCTCACGAACAGCAACGACTACGCTTCTCGGCGAGCTCACAGCAGGCTGTACCAATCCACCAAAGCTATGGCTAAACGCGAGTACCGCCACCATCTATCGTCACGCCGAAGATCGTCCAATGACAGAAAATTCGGGGGAGATCGGAACAGGTTTTTCCGTTGATGTTGCAACATTATGGGAAAAAACCTTTTTCGACTTCAAATCGGAAAAGACAAGACAGGTGGCGCTTCGGATGGCGATAGTTTTGGGCGCAGATGGAGGGGTCATCCTTCCTTTTAAAAACCTCGTTCGTACTGGCCTCGGTGGAATACAGGGAAATGGTCAGCAATATTTTAGCTGGATTCATATTGAAGATCTATTTCAAATCATTTTATTCTTACAGGGTCGTGATGACATCGCCGGTATCATAAATTGTGCGGCACCCAACCCGATTACGAATAAGACTTTTATGGCAACTTTTCGACAGGTAATGAACCGTAAAATTGGCCTACCATCTCCAAAATGGCTACTGGAAATAGGTGCGGCTTTAATTGGCACGGAGACAGAGCTGCTTTTAAAAAGCCGTTGGGTATTACCTGAAAGGTTGGAGAACAGTGGATTTACCTTCAAGTTTCCAACGATTTCAACTGCTTTGCAGGATATTTTGCAGCGGGGATAAAAACCGAAAAGATAAATACGTGGGGTAAACCATTATCCCACGTTAACCTTGAAATTTTCAAATACAAGCGGCGCAGTGACAATAGCGCCCTCGTTATTTTTTACGCCTTTAAACTCGGAGGTTTTTCCTTTCTCCAGCAGGTTCTTCATCTCTTTTTCGTCCAGAAAGATACCATTTAATGTCCGCCAGATCTTAAAATCACATCCACGGGCATAATGGTCGCACTGGGCCACTTTATCGTAGAGCAAAATCAATCCCTTCTCACATTTCGGACATTTTATCTTTCCTTTTTGTTGAGGTTTAACTTCCTCTTGTGCGAGAGAAATCCGCAGTGTCAACAATTCTTTTGTGATTTTGGCCGTATAGTCCTTAATATGTTTCATAAAAACATCATAAGACACCTTATTGGCCCGCATTTCCTCCAGCTTCTGCTCCCATTTACCGGTCAAAGTTACTTTGGCAATGGAACGATCTTTTACAAGATTGTATACCGCAAGCCCCTTTTCCGTTGGAATCAGTTTTTTCTTGTCGCGCTTAATATAATCACGTTGGAAAAGTGTTTCGATGGTTGCAGCACGCGTAGCAGGTGTACCAAGTCCACAGTCCTTCATAGCCTGTCGCATCTCATCGTCTTCAATTTCCTTTCCCGAGGTTTCCATGGCCTTCAATAACGAAGCTTCGGTATGTATGGGTCTTGCTTTGGTAAAACGTTCGGCAAGTTCGAGGGTCAGAATCTGCAATAATTCCTCGGCTAATAGCTTCGGTAATTGCGCATTTTCGTTATCCTGATCGTCATTGTTTTTATCTTCATCAGGCGCTTCGATCTGCTCCGCGGAAAGACGCCAGCCGTATTGCTTGATCACAGTACCTTTGGCGATAAGTTCAACTCCCTGCGCATCAATTGTCACGGTGGTAATATCTTTTATACAAACTTCCGAGAAACTTTCCACCATACGCTTGGCAATCATATTGTAAACGTTCTGTTGCTCTTTGAGCATGGGCCCCGGCTTTTCATCCGTCACCAACAAGGCATGGTGATCAGTTACCTTTTTGTCATCGACAGAACGTTTGTTCAATTTTGCGCCGATCAGATTTTTTGCAAT
Source organism: Sphingobacterium siyangense (assembly GCF_007830445.1). Taxonomy (GTDB): domain Bacteria; phylum Bacteroidota; class Bacteroidia; order Sphingobacteriales; family Sphingobacteriaceae; genus Sphingobacterium; species Sphingobacterium siyangense. The sequence continues at coordinate 11,296 of NZ_VLKR01000003.1, forward strand.
AGACGCGATGGATTCATCTGCGGTATCTGCTAAATGTTGAAAAAGTGCGCCAATTTCTTCAAAAACATCCTCACCGATGTAACGGGAGCCCGTACGCGGATAAGTGATGACCTTCTTTTCGTAAAGTGTTTGCGCAATACTCAGTGTCTGATCTGCCGAATAACCATATTTTTTATTTGCATCCTGTTGCAGCGATGTCAAATCAAATAGCAAGGGTGGCTGTTCTTTTGTTTCTTTGGCTTCCACCTTTGCCACACGGGCATTGGAACCAACGGTCAATCGCGCAATGGTTTGCTCGGCAACATCCTTTTTATCGATCTTATTGGAGGTTGCCTTAAAACTGATATTGTCTTTTTCAAACCCGGCCTGGATTTTATAAAATGCCTGGGGTTTAAAATCTTTGTTTTCCAGATAGCGTGAACAAATCATGGCCAAAGTTGGCGTCTGTACACGGCCCAAAGAAAGTAATCCTTTATTTCCCGCCGCCAAGGTGATGGCCTGCGTCGCATTGATACCGATGAGCCAATCTGATTCCGAACGTGAGCGGGCAGACATATATAGGCTATCGTATTCCGCACCTGCTTTCAGATTGGCAAATCCTTCTTTAATGGCCTTATCTGTTTGACTCGATATCCAAAGACGTTTAAAAGGAACTTTAGAACCCAAAAAATAGTATATATTACGAAAGATCAACTCCCCTTCCCGTCCAGCATCGGTAGCCACAATGATTTCTTCGGCCTGTTCTAAAAGGGATTTTATGGTGTTGAGTTGCTTAACTGCTCCGCTATCATCCATCTGCTTGCCATCACGTTTCACCTTCTTCGACTCCAGCTTAAATGTTGGTGGAATGATCGGCAAGTTCGAGATTGTCCACGAATTGTATCCGTAAGCCTGTGGCGTACAGAGTTGAACCAAATGACCAAAAGCATACGTAAAAGCATAGCCATTGCCGGCGATATAACCGTCTTTGACTTCCTTCGCCCCCATCACTCGAGCTAGATCACGCGCCACGGAGGGCTTTTCAGCAATTACAACCTTCATTTTAGATATGAGATGTTAGATTTTCGATCCGAGACTAGCTGTAATGCCCGAGGGTATTACAGCTAGTCTCAATTTAATATTGATGTTTTAACCCTTTACCTTAAACGTCCCTATTCTATGGATGGTATCGTTATTCCTTTGATTTTACGATACAGCTCTATCGCATAAACATCAGTCATACCTGAAACAAAATCCAATACACAACGAATTTTCGAATACGAATCTTGTTTGTCCGTATAAAATTGTTCAGGAATTAACGCAACTAGCTTTTTATCGTAATTGTTCTTGTTCTTCTTCAGGTATGCCGGAACAAATTCTTTCAATAGGGCATCCATCACCCGGTAGCCAGCAATCTCAATCTGTACAACTGTGGGTGCATTATAGATTTTTGCAATGGAAATCTTCGAGATTTTGTTCATTTGTGTAACAATATCTTCATCTAGGGCATCCATCAACGCTGATGCGAAAGTTCCTGACAGAAACTTGTCCTGCTCACGTACAAAGACATCAACACATCCTTTAATCAAGGTATTGATCGCTTTGGCACGTAACAATGCTACGCGGCTTGGGGTATCCAGCAATCCATCGAGTCTGTCACGAAGATTTTCTTTACCACATAGTGGCAATAGTAATTCTTCGACTTCCTGATAGGACAATATTTTAAGATGATGAGCATCTTCTAAGTCAATAATATTGTAACAGATATCATCTGCAGCCTCCACGAGATAAACCAGGGGATGTCTCAGATAGCCCTTTGGATTAGAGGGATCTTTTAATAGTCCCAATTCATTGGCAACCTTCTCAAACGCCTTTTGTTCTTCTGTAAAAAAGCCATATTTCTTGCGGTGATGGCTCTTCTTAAGGTGGCCATCAATTGCCAAACAGGGGTATTTTACAATGGAAGCCAGCGAAGTATAGGTCAATGCAAAACCTTTGGGATCCTTGCCCTGGAAGGCATGCGTCAAAATCCGCAGGGCATTTGCATTTCCTTCAAAGTGGGTCAGATCTGCCCATTCTTCGGCTGTGACCTGCTCTTGGTATTTACGTCCATCTCCATCTGTGAAATACGTAGATATGGCGGATTCACCCGAGTGGCCAAAGGCTGGGTTGCCCAAGTCATGTGAAAGACATGCCGCCGAGATAATATTTCCGACTTCTTGCAGAAAGGGGTAATCATTATCCAGGTTTGGATTTTCCTCTTTCAGCTGCGCATAAAACATACGCCCCAAAGAGCGTCCCACACTGGCAACTTCTAAACTATGTGTCAATCTATTGTGCACGAATACAGCACCAGGAAGTGGAAAAACCTGCGTCTTATTCTGTAATCTCCGAAATGGGGATGAAAAGATCAAACGATCATAATCCCGTTGAAATTCCGACCGGGCCACAAGGTAACTATCTACGCTCCGATCTTCGTAACCCCAGCGCTTTGCAGAGAGCAAATCTTTCCAATTCATTTTTTCAGACATAGCGCAAACTTAGATAAATTTGCCTTTAAATACAATTATAATCATAGGATACAGCTTCGGAAATTATCCGAATGACTGTCCGCATATCGCTATATTTTACTCCTGTTATTCACCTATTCAGGAGTCATTATTGCAACAGTATCCATGATTGCATTTCAAAATGACAAATTTTACAAACAGCTGTTATCAAAGTCATTTTTATACAGGTTATATTCTGTATCTTTAACCTAAATACCAATAGGGATCCATCATGACGAAATATCAAACACTTATTCCAAAACATTTTGAAGGTACAATCGAAGGCAAAAACACGCATTTGCTCTTATTAAAAAACGAAGGAGGGATGCAGGTACTCTTAACGGATTACGGTGCACGTATTGTCAGTATTTTGGTACCTGATAACAAGGGAAATTTAGTGGATGTAGCACTGGGCTTCGATTCAATTCAGGCCTACCTAGATTCTGATGAGAAATACCATGGATGCACAGCAGGGCGTTTCGCCAATCGCATTGCTGCGGGTAAATTTGAAATCGACGGAAAACTCTATACGCTTCCGCAAAACAATGGCAATAATTGTCTTCATGGTGGTATTTCGGGCTTTCATGATAAGGTTTGGGACAGAAGGGTAACTTATCAATCGCACGTCGAATTTTATTATGTTTCCCCAGATGGTGAAGAGGGCTTCCCAGGAAACTTAAAAGTTATGGTTTCTTATACCCTGACCAGAAATAACGAGATCATTATCAAATATCATGCGCAATCGGATGCCGATACGCACGTCAACTTGACCAATCATACGTACTTCAATCTGGATGGGGAAGGCAGTGGCGACGTATTGCAGCAAATCCTTCAGATCAACTCAGATGAGGTCTTATTTGTAGACGACAACCAGATACCAAATGCAATAGTACCTGTGGAGGGCACCGCCTTCGACTTCCGCATACCCAAACCTATTGTTCAAGATATTACTGCAAATAACGAACAATTGATCGCTGCCAAAGGCTATGACCATTGTTATGTCAACAACCAGCCTATTTCGCAGCCTTGTGCAACAGTCTATTCAAAAAACACAGGCATTCAGCTGGATGTTTTTACAACGGAGCCTGGTGTACAGCTCTATACAGCAAACTGGATGACGGGAAATGATTTTGGCAAAAGAGGTTATAAATATTTGCCTTATGCCGGATTCTGTCTGGAAACACAGCATTTTCCGGATACGCCCAATCAGGCGGAATTTCCTTCAACCCTGTTAAAAGCGGGCGAATCGTTCGACTCCGAGACACATTTTAAGTTCTCTATAAAAAAATAAGAAAAGAAAACGACCGGTAAGCATGTGCTTACCGGCCGTTTTATGTTGATGTGCTGTTTCCTTTGTAGGGTCACAGCACATTTTTTATTTTAAAAGATCATCCAATGCTGATTCGACTTTTTCAAAACCAAAAGTTGCTTTGACCTCTCCGAACATACGTTGAATCTGATCATTGCATAGATTTCCAATGCTTCCTTCGTGCGTATGGTTTACCTCTTTTGATGGCTTGAAACGGCCTTCATCGATATCAATGCCGATAGTCCTGTAGGCCTCCCGGAAAGGAACCCCTTTCAGAACCTCGTTGTTCACGACTTCAACAGAGAACAAATAATCGTATTTTGGATCGTCCAAGATATTCTCTTTAACGGAAATGTTTTCCAACATGAAAGTTGCTATTTCAAGACATTCATTCAGCGATTTAAAAGCCGGGAATAAATTTTCCTTTAACAATTGAAGATCTCTATGATAACCAGACGGCAGGTTGGTAGTCATCAACGCAATTTCATTTGGCAATGCCTGTATCTTATTACAGCGTGAACGGATCAACTCAAAGACATCTGGATTCTTTTTATGCGGCATGATGCTCGATCCCGTCGTTAAATGTGCCGGAAAGGAGATAAAGCCAAAATTTTGATTAATATACAGACATACGTCCATTGCAAATTTGGCCAATGTCGCCGCGATGGAACTCATGCCCTGTGCCAAGATACGTTCGGTCTTACCTCTCCCCATCTGTGCATAAACCACATTGTAATTTAGGTCTTCAAATCCCAGCAATTGCGTCGTCATCGTTCTATTTAATGGAAAAGATGATCCATAGCCTGCAGCAGATCCTAAAGGATTCTTATTACAAACCTTCCAGGCGGCACGCATCATCTCCAGATCATCAACAAGGCTTTCTGCGTAAGCACCAAACCATAATCCAAAAGATGAAGGCATTGCAATCTGCAAGTGCGTGTATCCCGGAATCAGAATATGCTTATATCGCTCGCTGAGTTGGATCAATTCATTAAAAAGAGCTTCTGTATTCTGGATGATATGCTGAATCTCTGAGCGGAAGTATAATTTTAGATCGACCAAAACCTGGTCATTACGGGATCTGCCGGAGTGAATTTTCTTACCTGCCTCTCCAATACGCTGTGTAAGCAGCATTTCGACCTGTGAATGCACATCTTCTACCGAGTCCTCAATACGAAAGTCACCGGCTAAAATTTCTTTATAGATATTTTTCAGTTCTTTTTGTACAAGCACTAGATCCTCATCGGTCATCAGATTTATGCTATTCAACATGCGTGTATGGGCCAATGAACCCAAAACATCCGCAGCAGCAAGTTGCAGGTCCATTACGCGGTCATTGCCCACCGTAAACGATTCTACAAAAGAATCGACATCTATATTTTTTTGCCAGATTTTCATTCGTATAATTTCTTTTTGATCCCGTTATTATCAAAAGCCTTTGGTCGGTTTAGCGTTGATTGAAGCTCCTGATAATTCTATCACATACAATTTTTACAAAAATACCAATTGCAAATGGTTATATCAATGCAAAGATTGCATACATTTTGCTCGGACAATTTGATGAAAAACAAAAAATCTCGTGAAAAAAAAGGGCCGTTACAAAAAAAATTAAATGTTAAAAGTTTGTTAAATCGCGATAAACACACATTATAAGTAACCACTCACTTTATTTTTAAAAGTTATTTTGTCAGTTTTTTAAGTATTCCTATGTTTGTAGTGTAAGGGAGATGAAAAAATAGAAGATGGTAAGGTTAGTAAATACTTACCGCTTTAAATACACCGAAATTTCAAACCAAATATGATAGACCCCAAAGTCTTAAAACTTGAAAGAAATTACCTAACCAATTGTGAATCGAAATTTAAAGGCACGTCAAACCAAGATGTGCCTTTTTTCTTGTGCTGCTTATTTTATTGTTTTCAAAGCTGTAATCCGTTCGCTACCAATCGATGGTTTATTGTATATTTTTTGTCAAGTAAGCGATAAGAGGTCGAGCCAAATTTCTCTTTTAATTGAAATTTTGGCTATTTTTGTTTGACATAATTGAGAATATTCAACATAGAAACGTATACGATGGGAACAGAAAGCAAGAGACAGCAACGTTTTGCTGGGGTGATTCAACAGGATTTAGCAGCATTATTTCAACGCGAAGGTAATTCATGGGCTCCTGGAGCATTTATTACGGTTACACGGGTTCGTGTTACGCCGGATTTAGCGATTGCCCGCGTTTACGTGAGCTTTTTAAACACAAAAACGGCACAGGAGGATATTAAGGCCATTCGTTCCAAAACATCTGAAATACGCTACAAACTGGGTGCAAAAATTAAGAACCAGGTAAAGATTGTTCCTCAATTGGAGTTCTTCCTCGATGATACCAACGAATATGTTGAACACATGGATAAACTATTTGAAGAGATAGGCAAAGAACCGCGTCAACCAGAATAGTACCATCTATCGCAGCATGTTAAATAACCATGGTATTTGAACTGGATACGAAAAGACTGGAGTTTCCACACCCAAGCTATGCAGAAGAAGATGGTTTACTCGCCGTAGGTGGAGATCTTTCGGTAGATCGTTTGCTACTGGCCTATAGTAACGGAATTTTCCCCTGGTTCAGTGATGATAGCCCGATACTTTGGTATGCCCCAAATCCCCGATTTGTGATCGATCCGTCCAAGATCAAGATCAGCAAGAGCATGGCGAGTGTTCTCCGGAAAAAAACATTTTCCTTATCGATAGACCGCAGCTTTAAAGAAGTCATTCGGCTTTGCGCAACTATGAATAGAAAAGATCAGACTGGAACCTGGATAACACAGGACATGATCGAAGCATATAGTAAACTTGCGGAGCTGGGTTATGCACATTCGGTGGAAGTTTGGCAAGATGGTATACTGGTTGGGGGGCTTTATGGCGTGTTAATCAATGGGGTCTTTTGTGGCGAAAGCATGTTTTCAAAAGTCGCCAACGCTTCGAAAGCGGCTCTGATTTACATCGCCCAAGAAATTGAACTTCGTTTAATTGATTGCCAATTTCACACGGATCATTTGGAAAGCATGGGCGGAGAATACCTCTCCTTGACAGATTATTTAGCAATACTAACAAAAGACCAAAGACATGAGTAATCCCTATCGTAAACATTTTGACATCGCTTCAGCGGTAACTTACCTCACCACACCAGGATCCGGCTTACTTTCACGTGAAACAAAGGCCTGGCGCGCCAAAAGAGACCAAGATTTCTTCGACGCGAACAGCACCTTACGTGAACAGCAAGGTGCAACTTTAGATGCCTGTCGGGATACGCTCGGTAAATTTTTCAATTGCCCTTCCCAAAATGTCTTCTTATCAAGTTGTTTTTCCTTTGCCTTCAATGCGCTATTGGCAGGTTTACCAAAACAAGCTAAGGTTTTATTACTGAATAATGATTATCCTTCCGTTAATTTTCCGACGATATTAAGTGGTTTTGAACACCAATTTGTCACGATGGACGAACAATTGGAAACGAATTTATTGGACACAATAGCAACATTCAAACCAGATGTTCTCATCCTTTCCATTGTTCAATATATTTCGGGGTTAAAAATAGATCTATCCTTCATACAGGAATTAAAGCATCAGCATCCCGAGTTGTTGATTGTAGGCGACGGCACCCAATACTTAGGGACAGATCTTTTTGATTTCGCACTTTCTGGCTTTGACGCCGTATTATCAAGTGGATACAAATGGCTTATGGCTGGCTTTGGTAATGGCTTTGTCCTCTTAAGTGAAAGACTCAAAGCGATGCTTTATGCAGATATCCAAAAAAATTACAGCTTCCTCAACAATCAATGGATGAATAAATCTGTGGTACAACTCTGTTTTGAACCAGGGCATTTGGACACACTATCGCACGGAACGCTACAGCAGTCTCTTCTTCAATTGGGGGAATGGGGCTTTGCCGAAACTGTGGCCTATACCCAAAAATTGATCGAAGATGCCCGCACTGAACTTGCCGACAGAAAACTGTTATTGGACAGCATCATCAATAGACGTCCACAGAGTAATATTTTCAATATTCAGATCAACCCCGACAATTATCAAACACTCCTGGATGAGGGCATAAAATGCTTTCCCCGAGGTTCGGGAATCCGTGTCGGATTTCATTTATACAATGATCACGCGGACCTTGAGAAGCTACTATATATTATTGACACAAAAGTAAAGTAAACATGAAATTTAGAATAGGCGACTTAGTACGGTTTGTCGATGAACCCATTGAGGGGCATATCACATCCATGCAGCCCAACGATATTGTAGGCGTTACAGACGACACTGGTTTTGAGATTCCGGTACCCATGGATAAAATTACCCTTGTCTTCGGTAATATGCGCCGTGCAGATGATGAACTTGACCAACATGCGACACCACTGACACCACATCGATTTATCGAAAAAGGAATACTTTTGGCCATCTCGGGAGATCACAAAGATGGACTTGCCAAATTACACATCATCAATGAAACGAGTTTTGAGCTTCTGGTATCCGTCGCTGAAGCTACAGCGAATAAAGTGAAAGGTATTTTCAGTAATAAGATACCACCGCATGACTCTATGCAGTTTTACACAGGCAACTTTGCAAATGTTGGTAAATGGCCTACCTTCCGTTTTCAGATCATACGTCATAGCGGCAGTTTGCAGGAACTGACCTCACCAATCAACAGAGAACAACGTGTACGTCCTGTAGATCTTACTAATCCAAAAGTCCTTAACGAAATTTTGGATGAAAAAATATGGTCTTACGAACTGGATAAGATTGAAGAGGATTTAGGACTGGACAAGCTAAAAAGTCATTTCGTACCGCATCGTCCAAATAAAAAATAAGCTAGATGAATTTCATCTAGCTTATTTTTTTCTGAAACTGCTTGATCTTATTGGCCAGAAAGAACCTCCAGTCCGCTTTGATTGCTGTTGGTGTCTGCGAAGTCATGAAAGTTTTATTTGGACAAACGGCTTTATTTTATTCAGTTGTCGCAGAAACCTTCTTGGTACTGAACAATAACATTAAAATTCCAATCAAATAGACAACCCAGCCCCAGCGCATGTGCAAGGATTTAGAAAGCAATTTATCGGCAAATCCCCAACCGAAATAGTTATTGATCTTAAACCAGACCGCTGTTATACTCAACAGGTACCAACAGGCGGCTAATCGAGTCATCCATTGATAAGCTCGAACTGCACGAACAAAAAATAAAAGGGCAGTTACCCCCAGAATAAGTAATGTAATAAAGAATAAATAGGCATCTACCTGATATAAATTCCAATTTCCTTTAATAGGCACTTTTAAGAACGGCGTCATGCTGGACAAAAAAGAAATGACTAGTCCAACGATGGCAACGTATTTTTTGATAATAATCATGATTCAAATTCCTTTAAAACTGCTACGAATATAAGTTGAATATTGACACATATATAACTTGTATTTCACTTTTTGAAAAATTATTCTATTTTTAAGCGCAATTAACGCTTAGAACAAATAAAAAACAAAGCTAACAAAAAGAATATCAGTAATTTAAACCTTATTTTTCTCTTGTTTAAAAGAGATGAGTATAATTTTTAGCATTAAGCCGAACAATAAACATGAAAAGAGAAGTTGAAGAAATCGCTGCAGAACAACCCGCACAGCCAAATAAAAAGAAAAGGGTATATATCATTATTGGCGCCGTCCTATTGGTTATTCTAGCGGGTGGCGGGTATTACAATTATAGCCAGCGACAAGCTTTCGACGGCTTGCAGGTAGACAGTGCCGCCACGGCTGCCGTCGGATTTGACAATGCCGATCCCAAAGACCTGGAAGATGCTGATGGATGGAGTTCATTAGAAGACTATCAACATTGGAATAATGCAATCTTCACTCTTCCGGAATACGACAACATTCCATTACGCTACAGAAGGGGGATTACAAAGATATTTATGGGCAATAGCTACCTAGAGCCCGTAGATGATAAACCTATATACAAGTTTACCCGGATAAAAGATCGGGCTAAATCTGTTTTCTGCTATGGAAACTTTACAGATCGCAACGATTCAGACAGTTGGAATAAAGAAATGGCTTTCCTAGTAGAAAAGAACGACTACCAGAGTAGTGCCATCTGGATCATATCGGCAAAAGGCGATATTTTATTCTGGAAGGAATATTCAAGCGAACTGCCACTCATTAACAGCTTCAAAAAGGGACAGAAAATTTTTATGGACGAGATGAAGTTAGTACCTGCTCCTGCCGATGGAATTATTGTCAAGAACAAAAACTCCAAGTACGCATTAATTTACAATAAAAGCAGCAAGACCTTCGACAGCTATTATCAATATAGTGATAGTGAAATTCAAGAAGCTACTACTTCTGAAGAAGAACCTTATGTGGAAGAATTGGAAGATGTTACCATCGACTCTGCAAGCACAAATACGGGTATTAAAGAATAGATTATCGTATTTTATCGCTTAAAATTTTCGTCACGATCTATCGTGACGAAAATCATTTAGCATCAAGCTATAACATAAGTAATTATAAAACAGATTATTAAATAGAAAAAACAGCTATTTAAAATCTTTCTAAATTAATCCCTTTGACAGATTTTTGACACAAGCACAAAGCTTTTAAGCTACATTTGTACCGTTAAATATAAGCGAGGGATTAGAGCTTTGAAAAATCTTAAAGTATTAGCGTTTACTCATAAACATGTCGAACTAAAAGATCTAGGTAATCTAGTGATCTGCAATGAGGATTTAGAAAGTCGCCTCATCAATCTAAAGCATAGCCTAGACATTCCAGAGATCTTTTATATTGGTACTTGTAACCGAGTAGAGTTTGTATTTTATGGTGCTCATGAATTGACCCATGAATTCATTGCTGATTTTATGGGGAAATTAAACTTCTGTGTACCTCAGGAAAGACTACAATGTTACTTGGGACAGGTCAACAAATACGAGGGTATGGATGCTTTAAATCACCTGCTTCGGATGTCATGTTCACTTGAAAGTCTTGTTGTTGGTGAAAAAGAAATTTTGGCACAGGTACGTCGCGCATATGATCGTTGTAGAGAAGCTGGTTTTACTGGAGATTTTCTACGTCTGATGATGGATCGTCTCGTAAAAACTGCTAAAGAAGTATACACCTATACTAAAATTTCCAGAAACCCAATTTCAGTTGTCTCTCTTGCCTATCGCAAATTACGCGAATTAAAACTGGTTGAAAACCCTAGAATCGTCATCATTGGTTCTGGAGAAACCAATCAGAATTTAGCAAAATATTTCCAGAAGAACCAAAAAGCTAAGTTCGTTATTTTCAACCGCACAGTGGAGAATGCAAAGGCCCTAGCCGAAGAATTAAATGCTGAAGCTTACCCCTTGGCTGATATTGATCAGTACAAAGAAGGCTTTGATATTCTGATTACTTGTACAGGTGCGCCTACCTCCATTATTGACAACACACTTTACCAATCGTTATTAAACGGAGAGACTGATAAGAAAATTATCATTGACTTAGCCGTTCCGAATGATGTTGATGCTGAAGTTCTCCAAAATAATCCGATTCATTATATCGAAGTGAGCAGCTTACAAGCTATTGCGGAGAAAAACATCCAAGAGCGTTATAATGAATTGGAGAGTGCCGAAAAGATTATCCAGGACAATATCCAAGAATTTTTACCTTTAATCAAACAGCGACGCGTAGAAGTTGCTATGCGTGAGGTTCCTGAGAAGATTAAAGAAATTAAATCATTCGCTCTAAATGAGGTTTTTGCTCAAGAGGTTCAAGCCCTAACCCCCGAAGCGAGAGAGGTCTTGGAAAAAGTCATCAACTATATGGAAAAGAAATACATCAAGGTTCCAATGGTTATGGCGAAAGAAATTTTGGTTAAAACTCCAGAAACGGAAAAGAACTAATACTAAACCTGCTCTTGGAGCAGTGATTTCCTTCTACTTTTTATTATCACCCTAGGTTTTGTACTAAGGTTATTCTGCTCGCTGAATGTGCTCTGCTCACATCCCATGGAGCTACCCTTTGACTGTTTCCCATAAATTTCGGTTTATCAATTATTTCCTGACATATAATGACAGTAACGTGTCAACATATTCCTTCTATTTATTTATTTTTGCTCTGATTAATGGTATTAAACACATTTTTCCGAAATTGTTCATTTTCCGGGGCTCAATTGAATTGAAACACATTCTGTGCTAGTTGAATACGTAGCTACCGGTGGAGCATCTTTGTGATTGTTTTAATAGGTAAAGTAAAATTAACGTGAATAGAAAACTAATTATCGGTACCCGGGGAAGCGTTCTTGCCATGTGGCAGGCAAATTTTGTAAAAGATCGATTGGCAGAAATCGGAATTGAAGCAGAATTAAAAGTCATTAAAACACAAGGTGACATTATTCAACACCTTCGTTTGGATAAATTAGAAGGCAAAGGATTTTTCACTAAAGAGCTTGAGGAAGAGCTTTTAAGCGGGACCATTGATTTAGCTGTACACTCACACAAAGATTTACCTACGGTCAATCCTCCAGGATTGATCATTGCAGCGGTTTCTGAGCGCGAAGATCCAGCTGAATTATTGATTATCCACAAAGATTGTGTAGACATCAAAAAACGTCTTTCATTAAAGCACAATGCGACAGTTGGAACATCATCTAACCGTAGAAAAGCGCAGATCTCGGCACTACGTCCTGATCTAGAATTTGACGATCTCCGTGGTAATTTGCAGACAAGAATCCAAAAACTACGTGATGAGCAATATGATGCCATAGTACTTGCAAAAGCAGGTATTAGCCGTATTGAAATGGATATTACAGATTTTCATGTGGAGGAGATTCCTCCTGTTGAAATTATTCCGGCACCAGCGCAAGGGGTACTTGCTATTCAGATCCGTGAGGTTGACAGGGAACTTTTTGGAGCTTTACAGCCCCTGAATAATGAAGAAGTGGCAAAAACAATCTCCGTAGAACGTTTGGTATTAAATAAATTTGACGCCGGCTGTCATGCGCCACTTGGCTGTTATTGCCGCAAAAGCGGCGATGAATACGAAGCTTGGGCCTCTATTGCTGAAACAAGTGAAGATTTCCCTGATCGTGTTTACCTTAGAGATACCGATGCGACACGTTTAGCGGAGCGAATTTTCAATAAGTATGCAAAGGATAGAAAGCTTCCACAATCTGTATTTATCTCCCGGGAGGTAGACGAAAATTCCTATTTCGCAAGAGCAATGGGCAAGCATAATATTACTATTGAGGGCCGTTCTTTAATCAAAATATTCCCTATTATCAATAAACTGGATCCTTTTATCCTAAAACACGTTGACTGGATTATATTTTCAAGCAAAAATGGTATTGAGCACTTTTTCAATTTAGAGCCTCGTTTGAGCAAAAAGACCAAGATCGGTGTCATTGGCCGCGGCTCGGAAGAGATTTTGCGTAAATATGACCGCGTTGCTGATTTCTCTGGCGACAGTGAGGGCATCAATATGGAGGAAATTGCGAAGAAATTTGCTGAATTGGCCAATGGTGGTACCGTGCTTATTCCACGTGCGAAAGAATCTTTGGAAACAATCCAAAAAGCGTTAAGCGCGGAGACGAAAATCATCAATATACCGGTATACGAAACGGTCTTAGAAGAAAATGTAGATCCATCCAATGCGGAAGTATTGGTTTTTACCAGTCCAAGCAACGTGGAAGCTTATTTTGCGGACAATCTGTTGGAACCGGGCCAGAAAGTAATTTGTATTGGCCGCTCTACCGGTGCAAAGTTTGATGAGATGAATGTCCCTTATACACTTCCTTATTCTCCAGATGAAATAGGTCTTTCTGAAGCCGTTTTTGGATTGGAGTATTAGAATCGTATAAAGTAGTTTGTATTTCAACGTCGGTAAACGATTCCACTGACTTTGAAATAAACAACATAGATCATAAATAATCTTAATATAATGTTACAACGTCCGAGAAGAAATCGTAAATCTGCCGTGATTCGCGACATGATTCAAGAGACACGTTTAGACGCGTCAAATTTGATTTTCCCACTTTTTATCGTCGATGGGCAAAATCAAAAAACTGAGGTTAAATCGATGCCTGGCATCTATCGCTATTCAATAGACAATCTATTGAAAGAAGTGGAAAGTTGCCTAAAGTTGGGCTTACGCTCATTTGATCTTTTCCCTAACATTGAAGAGTCCTTAAAAGACAAATATGCTACAGAAAGCTACCGTGATGGAAGTTTATACTTACGTGCGATTGCAGCTGTAAAGAAAAATTTTCCGGAAGCTTGTATCGTAACGGATGTTGCTATGGACCCTTACAGCAGTGATGGGCACGATGGAATTGTCGAAAACGGTGAGATCCTAAACGATGAGACATTAGAGGTATTGGGCAAGATGGCTTTGGCACATGCGCAATCAGGTGCAGATATCATTGCTCCATCAGATATGATGGATGGTCGCATCGGTTACATCCGTGAGCTATTGGACCATAATGGTTTTACAAACGTTTCTTTGATGTCCTATACGGCAAAATATGCTTCGGCCTATTATGGTCCTTTTAGAGATGCCTTAGGCTCGGCGCCCAAGCATGGCGATAAAAAGACCTACCAGATGAATCCTGCCAATGCAAAAGAGGCGCTTATCGAAGCACAGCTCGATGCACAGGAAGGAGCAGATTTTCTGATGGTAAAACCAGGACTTCCCTACTTAGATATCGTTAAACTTCTTGCAGACAACTTCGATCTGCCAATTGCGGTATATAATGTCAGCGGAGAATATGCGATGTTAAAGGCGGCTATTCAAAACGGCTGGTTAGACGAACGTGTCATTCTAGAAACGTTATTGAGCTTCAGACGTGCTGGCGCTACTGCAATCTTATCCTACCATTCCAAAGAAGTATTGGAGAAAGGTTTTATTTAACAACTTCCAAATTATCTTCGATAATCGGAATATAACTAACAGAAGCTCGGGAATTCATTTCCGAGCTTCTGCTTTTTTTAAAATATTATTTAAACCTTTTTATTACATTGCGGTCAAACAGAAAATTATAATCCACCTTATTATGTTAAAAAGTATTATAATCAGCAGTTTCCTGTTATCGGCTCCTTCCGTACATGAACATACATTTTACTCCTTTTTAGAAGGCAATTGGATTGCGGCCAACGCTAAATTGAAATCAATCATATTTAATAAGAATGGCGACGCCTTTTTCACCTTTTCAAATTCAAACCATCAAAGTCCCCCAACTTCAGTTCATCAAAAAGTGGGCAATTTTGCAATATTAGATAGCAAAAAATTCAGTGGGTACTTTTTTAGTCCAAACCTTTTTGGAAAATATAATGATAACAAGACGGCTTTTGAGATTGAAATTAAGTCAGCCAATGAGATTATCCTGTTTGTCAATCAACAGGAAATACAATTGCTAAAAAAGGAAACTATTACTCAATTTAAATAGCTAATATCAGGCTATTATGGATTCCTTACGTTTCTATGAGACTTATCTTCTCAAAAAAAGATAACTTCGCATTCAAATACATAGACTATGCAAGCACCTGATATTTCAAGAGCAAAATCTGCTGAGCTATTTGAAAAAGCAAAACAATATTTCCCTGGAGGCGTAAACTCTCCTGTTAGGGCCTTCAAATCCGTATATGGTACCCCATTATTTATTGAACGTGGCGATAAGGCACATCTTTGGGATGCGGACGGCAATGAATTCATCGATTTTTGTTGTTCATGGGGTCCCCTAATTTTAGGGCACAATAATGATCAAGTTCGTGAAGCAGTAGCGGCACAACTCGGGAAAGGCTTAAGTTTTGGCGCTCCTACTGCGTTGGAGAACCAACTAGCTGAGTTGATTATCGAAAACAATCGATTTATTGAGAAAATTCGCTTTGTCAGTTCTGGCACCGAGGCTGTAATGTCTGCTATCCGTTTGGCTAGAGGCTATACGAAACGTGATAAGATCATCAAATTTGATGGCTGTTATCATGGGCACTCCGATTCTCTTTTGGTAAAAGCTGGTTCTGGCCTGGTAACCTTTGGTGAGACATCTTCGGCCGGTGTACCTAAAGCATTTGCAGACGAAACCATTGTTATCGAATTAAACGATAAGCAAGCTTTAGAAGCTGCTTTTGCAGAGTTTAAAGATCAGATTGCGGCAGTTATCATTGAGGGTATACCTGCAAACAATGGCTTATTGTTGCAATCTAAGGAGTATGTTCACTTCTTACGTAATATCACCAAAGAACATGGTGCAATGTTGATTATGGATGAAGTGATCACAGGATTCCGTGTTGGTTTTGAAGGTGCTTCAGCTTACTATGATGTACAACCTGATATTATTACCTACGGTAAAATTATTGGTGGCGGAATGCCTGTCGGTGCTTATGGAGCCTCAAAAGAATTGATGGCCTGTATATCTCCTGATGGTGCAGTTTACCAAGCAGGAACTTTATCCGGAAATCCAGTTGCTATGGCTGCCGGCATTGCTGCATTGGGTATCTTGGCTCAAAAGGATTTCTACACAAATTTAAATGCCAAAACAGAGGCTTTCGTCAATGATATGCGTACTTATATTGCCGAGAAAGGATATAAAGTTCAACTTTTCCATGTTGCTTCTATTTTTTGGTTTGCATTTACAGAACAGCAAGAAATTAAAAAAGCGAGTGAAATCGATCCTAAATCGATGGAATCTTATAAAATTATGCACCGCGAGTTGTTAAATCGCGGCGTTTATTTTGGCCCTTCAGGCTATGAAGTAGGTTTTGTTTCTGATGCACATACAGCAGCGGATCTTGACCTGGCAAAAAAACATATTTTTGATGCGTTGGACATTGTCTTTAGCGCATAAAAATCAAACTACTTTAAAAAAAGCCCTCTAGTATATTACTGGAGGGCTTTTTTTATAGGTTAGTGGAAGTTTCGGTTTGAATCAACGTACTTATTAAAGTTTGTTTGCCAACTTCTTATCTTTGGATTTCATCTTATTTAATCCGGCGATAAGTTCATCCAACGAAAACTTACCTTTGATATCCATAAATACACTTTCATCTTCATCATCATGGACCAATAAAGAAACCCGCTGAATGACATTGTTCTTATCAATACGAGCATTTAGCGAAATTTCCTGGCCATCGGTGTTAATAACCAGAAGTTCCTCAAATTTATTTTTCTTTAAAAACTTATGGTAATCGTCCAAAATACGCGCATTCTTTATTTTATCATTATTTGACAGTGTCAGCATTCTGAACTTCTTCAATTTCTTTACAATTTCGGCCATTGCACGAGTATCTTCATCATTATCATCCTTTAAGGCTTTTTTCATAAAGGGTTTTGTTAACCACATCGGTAAATTAATCGCAACAATCTCAGCATCGTCAGATACATTAGACCGACTGACGAAGTCCATATTGGACGCTTTTTTTATCATGCATGATTGCATGGAGAAAAGAACGCCAACTAGGCACAACAAGGTTAGTAATCTTTTCATAATTTTCTACTTTTTGTTGTTATCTCCTTTGTTCTTATTCACTTTATTATTCCCTTCGTTGACCAAGCTAGTCACATCTTTCAACGGTATAGCCCCGTCCAGGATCATAAATAGGTTTTGCCCATCTCCATTGATTGTAAGTAACAGATTGTTTAGGATATCGGCATTTGCGGACATATTTTCTACCATGAATCGGATATCTTGTCCATCACTGTTGAGTGACATAAGCTCTTCATATTTTAAATTAGACACCGCCCCCCGAATAATACCTGTTAAAGCTTTATCTTCTCCATCCTCAACAATCAGCATCCGCAACGATTTAACATTCTTAAGCAGTGGTGTAATTGTCTGCATATCCTCATCGTCTATTTTCAAATTACCCAATAGTTTGAACATCGGCGCCCCAATCTTGAGTGTCGTTACACCTTTCTTTCCTTGATATTGTTCAAAAAGTTTATCCAATTTTGAAATTTGTGCATTTGCCATACTTGCTACAAGTAGAAGGCAAGCTATTAAAAAACCTTTCATTTTATTTTAGTTAATCGTTATTGACATTTGTTTTATATTCATTGCTTTATCTACACCATTTTCCAGATTATTTGCCAGTAAGCCCAAAGATTTTAGGGTCAGTTCAACAGCTTCCTGTTCATTCGCGACAGGTTTCCCATTTAAAACAACATAATCTGCCCGGTAGGACTCTTCTGTTGTCAATTCCGAACTTTCAGTCACGACTTCTTTCTTCACTATCCAATCTTTGGCCTGTTTTTTTACTTTTGGACGTTTAAAAGTTTCTGCTGTTCGCATCGCCTTTCCACTGTCCTCCGCACTTACCTCATCATTAAGTTTGGGAGCTGTTATTTCTATATTTTGATCGTCAAGCAGCTTCTTATCGGCAGGCTTCGACTCACTCATTTCTTTTTTGGCGAGCACAGGTCCTTGTATTGCTGATTCCTGATTTAGGAATAGTGCAATTCCAATAGCCATTACCAACATGGCTGCTGCTGCATATTTTATCCAGCTATTATTCCACCACACAATACGTTTCTTATCATCATTGATCTCACTTTGGAAGTCCTCAAAGGACCAGTCCATTGTCTTATTTTTTTCCTGATTCAATGATTGAAAAAAAGCATTATCCGAGTTTTTCAATACTCTTTCTTCCTCTAATGACGACTGGCCATTAAAGTACTTCTCTTCCAATTCTTTTAATTTCTTATCTTTCATCACTGTATATCTTATTTTCAAAGAAGATGAAACAATCGGGTTTATTTTTTACCTGAATAAATCCGCGTGGTTTCATAATCGAATAATTTTGTCAATTGTTCTTTTACCTTCTGTCTTGCACGCATCAGATTAACTCTGACTGCTGACTCCCCCATCTCCAATACTTCACCGATTTCATCGATGTCATAATCCTCAACATCGCGCAGATGCATAACAAGCCGTTGTTTTTCGGGAAGAGAATTGATCATCTCCAGAATAATTTCTTTCGTATTCCCAACGGTATGTTCGGTCATCGCAACAACCTGATGCTGTTCAACAAAATCCGCCCGGACCTTATCTCTTTTTAAACGATTGAGTGCTTCATTTTTCACACTCTGCATGCAGAAGGCTTCCATATTTTTGTATTGAAGCAACTGATCTTTTAATTGCCACAACCGCATCATCACATTTTGTACCGCATCAAAAGCCTCGTCATCATCAATCAAGATCCGTTTCGCAAAGCGAAATAGCTTATCCTTATGGATGAAAACGGTATTTTTAAATTGCTCTTGATTCATGTTATCGTCAATATTGAGACTTACTCTATTTTAATTTTTAATCGGCTTATGCTCCATCTCAATATCACCCGTGCCTTTTATATAATCAAGACATTTCAGCAGATCGATTTATTACATCTAATATGACTATTTTTTAAAAAATATTTAATTCATTGTGTATTAAACTTCAATGAGTAGCCCAAACGGCCTATTTTTAACCTTATTACAAACAAAATAGGAACATAGACTGTTACTTAAGATGCTGAATGATTAAAAATTTAAACAAAAAAATTATGAAGTATTACAGAATTACAGGTATTACTGCTGCAATAGCGCTATTGGTAGGCGCTATTGGGTGTAACAACTCTTCTACAAAAAGTACAGGTGGAGCTGACTCAAGCAGCAGTATCGACACAAATACTGCACAAAAAATGGACTCAATCACCGTTAGTCCTATTGCAGACTCGAAAGAATTTCCTGGAGCTGATCTGCAGATTGCCTCGATCACTGCAGAAAAGGTAGGAACAGACTCCGCAAAAGTAACTGTAAAATATGCGATTAAGAATTTCAAATTGACTGAGATGACCGATGATGCCCATGCTGCCCATATGGCAAATTCGCATGATGGCCAACATATCCATTTTATTTTAGACAATAAACCTTACACGGCTCTTTACAAACCCGAGAACTCCGTAACAGTACCGTTAAATTCGGAACATTACCTGCTCTCATTTTTATCAAGATCCTATCATGAATCCATAAAAACCACTGAAGCTTCTAAATTGGTAAAATTTAAGATTGATGCAACGGGTAAATTGACGACAGATGCAACACCAAAGGAACCATCACTTTTCTATTCGCGACCTAAAGGTGAGTATAAAGGAGCTGAAACAAAAAATCTCCTGTTAGATTTTTACGTAGTCAATACCAAACTTGCTCCAGACGGCAACAAGGTAATTGCAGATATCAATGGCCAGACATTTACATTGGACAAATGGGGGCCATATGAGATAAAAGGGCTGCCAATGGGCAACAATAAAGTAAAATTGACTCTAGTGGATAAGGATGGTAATGCTGTTACTGGAGATAATGTTTCGGTAGAACGTGATATCAAACTGTCTGAAAAATAAATTGAGGGCTGTCCTAAACACAAAAGAGTCGCATTAAAATGTGACTCTTTTGTATTTAGGACAAACTTTGAGCGACAAAAAGACATTGTCTTTATTCCTCTTTGATTAAGGCAGTTTGTCAAAATCAATTTTCGGTGCATTATTTTTATTTCGGAATTCAAACTTACTTCCTGGCTTAACAACGTCATTAAAGAAACCACCATTTCTAAGGAAGTATCCGTTTTTGGTAATGCCGCCGATTGCATCAATGCGTTGATTTGCACGATACGTATTATCGACACTGAAAGAAGCCTCCTGTACAGCTTTCCATTGTCCATCATAGACCCATTGATTGCCAAACTCAACCTTTCTACCCAGGTAGCCTTGATTAGGACTAAAGTTCTCTAAGAAACTATGGAATCGTTTCAGGTAGGTGTTTGTCTGCGGACGTTTGAAGCTTGCGATCACATTCCATGCATTCTCTTCGGGTACAAAAAACCAAGCCGTATAATCAGTATTCCCTTTTCCATCGGGCACGCCTTTCAAGAGAAACTTATAGGTTACCCCTGCTTTCCAAAAGTACTTACGGTAACTCTGTCCGCCTGACCCTTCATTTCCAAACTCACCCGAATGCACATCCTTTCCTTTTTTTAGTAGATGGATTTTTTGCTCATCTGGAATACTTTTCGGATCATCTGTGTGGAATGGACTCCAGACGGAAAATAAGATACGTCGCTCGGTTTCTGAATTAACCTGTATACCAAAGTAGCCTTCGCCAAAACCATTCGCCATAAAATAGGAACCAACTTTATCTTCTCCTTGAGGGACGGTTACTTCGTTATAATAGTAACTAACGTTACCCTCCGTAGGAACAGTATAATTGAGATGACAAGAAGGGCCTCTTCTGGACCAATAGTAATACTCAGGATCATTGGAAAATAGAAGACCTTCCGAAGCCGCTTCGCCGCTCACAAGCAATTCGGTTACATCGGCAAAATTGCTTCCCGATTTACTTAAGCCTTTTAAATTAACCTGAACGTAACCGGGCGATTTTACATCAATCGACAGAGGCGCTGTTTCCGACAGCTCAATACTTTCCACATTCACGATCGTCTTTTTTCCTAAAGCGTCTACTGCTATTTTGGATTTTCCAGCATCGTTTTTTGCCTTCAGTTTCAAAGTCAATTTCCCCGCCTTTTGAGCCCTAAAATAAACCGATACCACTTCCTGATCGCTTGACCATTTTACAAGGCCATTACGACCGGAAATTTCCGCTTCACCAGCTTGTCCTGCGGTAATGAAAGCATTCCCGGCAAGTGGTACGGCATAAGTCTTCCCTACTGTTTGCGCTATACTGCTTATCGAAAGACAGGATAAAGCTCCCATAAAGAGATACTGGATAAAGTGTTTTCTTTTCATACTTTATTTTTTTTATCAATTTATATATCAAACCTAGGCTAGTTATACTACCTGCGGTTATTAATGCTTGCCATGCATTCGAGATGCTGCTATACTCGAATACTTCACGAAACCAAACTCCTTTAGTTGTT
Source organism: Sphingobacterium siyangense (assembly GCF_007830445.1). Classification (GTDB taxonomy): domain Bacteria; phylum Bacteroidota; class Bacteroidia; order Sphingobacteriales; family Sphingobacteriaceae; genus Sphingobacterium; species Sphingobacterium siyangense. The sequence continues at coordinate 33,039 of NZ_VLKR01000003.1, forward strand.
CTGAAACTCAATTTATCAGCTATCTTTCTGTTGCACTTTACTATTGAATAAAGATGGTATCGGTTTGTGAAACTGGATTATTTGATGAAGATAAGGCTTAGATTTACAGAAAAAGAAAGGAAATGTATATCAATCGATTGTGTAAAAAAACAGCAATAATTGACCATTATTCCTTTCCATTTAAATGAACTATTATAAAATGAGATGTGTATTTTAACATTTTAAAAATACGATCTAATCTTTTTGTGTATTTTTAAGATCAGAGTCCCCTTTAATAAAAGCTAAAATTGCAAGCTCCATGGACAAATCGGCTGATAGCACATCAAAACGTATCTTAGGACAAAAACAAATCTCCATATTGATCCATGGACTCGCCTGGCTTATTTTCTTATCCTTTCCAGTATTATTTTTTAACAACGGTCAATTGGAAATTAAGGAAATACTTTTTGCGCCGGCATTTTGGATTTTCACAGGCTGTTTTTTAATCCTATTCTATGTCAATGCTTACCTGCTAATTCCTTATGCGATAAGAAAACGAAAATTTATCAGTTACGGAATCTCCATTATTTTGACAGGCTTGTTATTAGCCTGTTATCTTCAGCCCTTCGATCGCTTGATGCATATTGGACGTCAGCAATTACCTACCCCTGGAGAAAGAGAATTTTCGTCTAGGCATCACCCTGATTTTCCACCGCCGCCATCTGCTAGGCATTCCCCAGACCGAGGTCCGGGGCAGACCCCGGGACAACGGCCACAACCCATCGATATTGCTTCCGTGTATATTTTCCTGTTAACCATTAGCCTTGCCGCACTCTATAGAATCGTAACCTACTGGATGGAAACTCAGCAAAAGATGCAATTGGTCGAACAAGACCGGATGAAGGCCGAACTTTCCTTCTTAAAAGCCCAGGTCCACCCCCACTTTTTGTTCAACACCTTAAATAATATTTATGCATTAGCATTGACCAACGATGATGCCGTCGCGAGTAGTATTCATCGTCTTTCACAATTAATGCGTTATTATATGGATGAACGGCATAGTGATACGATTGACATCAAGATTGAAATACAGGCTATACAAGATTTTATCAATCTCCAAAAGCTACGCACTGGCCCAAATTGTTCTATCAGTGAACACTATGCGGGGCTAGAACACCCTAAAACGATACACGCATTTGTGTTGCTTCCTTTTGTTGAAAATGCGTTCAAATATGGATTAAGCACAATAGAGCCCTCCCAATTAAGTTTTGAAGTCATTCTAACGCCAACATCCTGTGTATTAAATGTAAAGAATAGCATAGCTACACAGTCAACCGAACAACACCGAACAGGAACAGGTCTTAAAAATGTTAAACGTCTATTGGAACATTTTTATGCCAACAAACATCGCCTGACGATCCAGCAGGAGGATCATTCTTTTTTCGTTCAGCTTATCCTTTACATTTCTTCATAAATTGTTTCTATATTAGGCTATACGATTATATATACAAAAGCAGTTTATCTTAATTTAATCGATGTTAACTTGCATAGCTCTTGACGATGAACCCCTGGCTCTTCGTATTATTTCGACGTTCACAGCAAAGCATCCTGCTATACAGCTTGCTGCAACCTTCAGTAACCCCCATGAAGCGAAGCTATATCTCGCCAATAACAGTGTTGATTTGATTTTTTTGGATATTGATATGCTCGAGATCAATGGTATTGATTTTGCAAAGAACTTAAAACCAAGACCTTTATTGATTTTCACCACAGCACATAAGGAGTATGCGATAGATGGATTTGAACTTGATTCAGTAGACTATCTTCTCAAACCATTTGACTTCGTCCGTTTTGAACGGGCCATCGATAAAGCGATGACACGTTCAGCTACACAGAGCCATCGCCCCTTTTTAATCGTGAGTGTAGAATATCAACGAATCAAGATCTATCTTGACGAAATTGAGTGCTTGGAAAGCATGCAAGATTATATCAAAATACACCTTATACACGGAAAAACAATATTGACTCTATCGACAATGAAAGCCATGCTCGAGCGTTTGCCAAAAAATCAGTTTATCCGTATCCACCGCAGCTTTGTTATCGCAGTCAAACACATCATTACATTTTCACAGCGTAAAGTACAATTACCCAACTTCACATTGAAAGTCGGCGATGGTTACTATAATGAGGTTATCCAATGTCTACGTGATTCGTCGATGCAATAAGCCTCTTTATCGTTACTTAACATTATTTTACATCTCCGTCTATTACCTTGCTTCCATAAATAAAAAAGAAGAGATATGGAACGCAAAAATTTTATAAAAACCCTATCATTGCTCGCATTTTCAGGGCCAATGGTCTGGGCAGCTTGCAAGAAAGACGATACCACATCAATTACAGATGAGGGCACTGACGTAAATGTCGATTCAAGCTGCAGTGTAACACCTTCGGAAACCGAAGGGCCTTTTCCGACAAAAACACCTTCAAGTTATGTCCGATCAGATATACGCAAAGGTGATGGTATTGGGGCGAATATGCTCGGTTTAATTACCATTGTTAATACAAACAATAGCTGTGCGGCACTAGAAGGAGCTTTAGTGGATATTTGGCATTGTGATGTGGAAGGTAACTATTCCCAATATGGCGGAACACAGATGCAATCCAGCAACTACCAGTCTGTCAATTGGTACCGCGGTAGACAAGTTACGAATGCCAATGGACTTGTTTCTTTCCAAACCATCTTTCCGGGCTGGTATCAAGGTCGAGCAACACATATTCACGTTCATGTATATGATGCTACAGGTAAATCGCTATTAGTGACGCAAATCGCCTTTCAAGATAGTCTGTGTCTTGAAGTCAATAACACAGGTTCTTCTTATGGTTACAAAAAAGGTGTTTCAGGATATACCTATAATGCCAATGACAACGTATTCAGCGATGGTGTTACCAAAGAAATGTCTACGGTCACAGGATCCTTATCTGAAGGTTTCCAAATGAAAATGACGATTCATGTTAATGCTTAACAGCCTGATCATGCAGGATATTAGAATCTATATCGCGGAACAGCGAGGGGAAACATCAATCGGAACACATTTAGTCAGGAGCACACTCAATTATGGCTCTTTTGCTGCTCCTCACCGGGAGGCTATTGGCCGGTTGCAACAAGTCAATAGCTGGCAAGTCGCGCTTCAAGAGACTTTGGAACTCCCGACCAATCAGGATACAGTCTCATTTTTGATTCCTTTGGTTGGGGATCTACTCGTGACGATGGATGGCCAAACCTATACCGTTCCTGTCGGAACAATCTTAGTACACAATTTTGAAAATAATACGGCAATTCACATAAAGGCATCATCCGAAGTTGGGGAGCCTGCGATCTTTCAAGAATTTGTGCTTAATTCGGCAATAAACACTCCTACACTACCTCATATTGTGAATCTTCCACTTTCATCTTCGTTTGAGAAAAACAAGATGTATCCTGTAGGCACCGACTTAGCTACTGATTTTCAGTTCTACTTCGGTGCATTTGCCGGAAAACATGATTTTGAATTACAGATTGGCCAAGACCAAAAAAGCGCATTTGCATTTGCATTAGATGGTAATTTTGAAGTTGAAGAACGTATTCTTTATCCATCTGATGGTCTTTATCTACCAGATTCAAAAAATTTAGACATCGAATGCTTATCGGCAACTGGCCTTTTGGTGGTTTTGTGTTTCTAACGGAATAGATTTAAAAAACGATGATTTCCAAAATAACGACCACGATAAACATAAAAAAGTGAAGGGTCTACCCTTCACTTTTCCACACGATGTTAATAAAATGTTGAAAACCTCATTTCGCTTTTAAGGTGATCCCTCAAGTTACTCACAACTTGTTGATATTGCTGTTTAATATTTTAAAAATGGCTAAAAACCAACGCTTTTCAAGTTTAATCCTGTACGCTCGTCTAAACCGAACATTAAGTTCATATTTTGTACAGCTTGACCAGATGCTCCTTTCAGCAAATTATCGGTCGCATTTAAAATAAGGAGCTTATTTCCGTGCTTTTCGAGGTGGATAATACTTTTATTTGTATTAACGACCTGTTTGAGGTCAATATTTTTAGGACTGACATGTGTAAAAGGGTGAGCGGCATAATAGCTGTCATACAATGCGTAGGCCTGCTCTTCAGACAAATCGGTGTCTACATAAATTGCCGAAAAAATTCCGCGGGCAAAATCGCCACGTTGAGGAACAAAATTAATTTTTGCAGCAGCACGTTCCAACAATGATCCGTCTGACACCGGCAAAAATCCCGCTTGTAGCTGATCCAAGGACTCTGAAATTTCCTGCAAATGCTGGTGTTCAAAAGATTTGTAAGCAGAAAGGTTATTGTTACGCCAGGAGAAATGCGTTGTTGCACCTGGTTTTTGTCCTGCCCCTGTTGATCCAGTCGTTGCATTAACATGGATTTGATCAGGTAATAAGCCTTTACTCGCTAATGGCAATAAAGCCAATTGGATATTTGTTGCAAAGCATCCTGGATTAGCAATATACTGAGCCGTTTTGATTGCCTCTTTGTTTAGTTCCGGAAGCCCATACACGAATTGTTGACCTTGGAAAGCTGTATTCGCACGAAGACGATAATCTTGTGAGAGATCAATAATCTTCACGGATGCATCGATTGGATTTGCATCTAAAAATTTGCGTGCATCACCATGACCAACACATAAGAACAATACATCAATCGCGGAGTGAAAGTCCGAAGAGAAGGTCAATTCAGTATCACCAAATAGATCATTGTGAACTTCATATAACTTATTTCCTGCATTGGAAGCGCTATTAGCAAATACGATTTCCACCTCAGGATGATAAATCAATACACGTAATAATTCACCACCAGTATATCCTGCCGAACCAATTATTCCTACTCTTATCATTTTTTTGAATTTAGAATTTAGGTATGCATTATCACCTATCATGCCATGTACTTTTTCTTATCAAGTTTACTTTAAGAAAAAATACATGGCATAAAACACGGTTTATTTTTTATTCACTTTGTGCCAAATGATGGTTTGATTTCCAAAAATTTTGGAGAAACCTTTCACATCGTCACCTGTATAGCCCTTATTCATTTCACCATAGCTGCCGAATTTATTGGACATCAAATCGTGTTCAGACTCGACACCAATGACGACAAAACGGTATGGGTGAAGTTCAACAATCACTCGGCCAGTCACTGTTTCCTGTGAGGATTGCAAGAATGCTTCGATATCACGCATAACGGGATCGTGCATTTGGCCTTCGTGCATATAATTTCCGTAGAAAGCAGCGATTTGATCTTTCCAGGACAATTGCCATTTAGTTAAGGTATGTTTTTCTAAGGCATGATGTGCCTTGATTAAAATGACAGAAGCAGCGGCTTCAAAACCCACACGGCCTTTGATACCAATGATGGTATCACCAACGTGGATATCACGGCCAATACCGTATGGTTGAGCTATTGTCTGTAATTCTTGAATCACTTTAACGGAAGCCATTTTCTCACCATTTAATGCAATAGGCTCTCCTTTTTCAAAATCGATTGTAATTTGTTGCGGCTCTGAAGAAGTCACTGGAGTTGGCCATGCCGACTCTGGTAAGTATTGGTTGGATGTCAATGTTTCTGCTCCACCAACAGAAGTACCCCAAAGACCTTTATTGATGGAGTATTTTGCTTTTTCAGCAGAATACTCTACACCATGCTTATTCAAATATTCTATTTCGGCTTCACGCGACAATTGTAGATCACGGATTGGGGTGATAATTTCCACTCCTGGAATCAGGGTCTGGAAAATCATATCGAAACGTACTTGGTCGTTTCCTGCACCTGTAGATCCATGAGCAACACATTCAGCGCCAATTTTCTTTGCGTAGTTTGCAATTGCGGTTGCTTGGCATACACGCTCAGCAGATACTGACAATGGATAAGTCGCATTTTTTAACACATTGCCAAAAATCAAAAATTTAATAGTTTCGCGGTAATAGTCTGCCGTTTCGTCTATAGCTGTATGTGATTTCACACCTAAAGCATAAGCACGTTCTTCAATATTTTTTAATTCTTCATCCGAAAAACCACCTGTATTTACAACTACGGAATGAACTTCTAAACCTAAATCTTGTGTAAGATAAATACAACAGAATGAAGTATCTAATCCGCCACTAAATGCTAAAACTACTTTTTTCATTAGAATGTTATTTTATGAGTGTTTGTTTTCAACGGCTGATTTAAGCTCGTCTCACTCGGTTTTTTATTATTATGTTGAGAGAACCTTGAACTGATCTTGTTATTATGAACATCTTCAGTTACCTGTTACATCTATTTTCAATATAATCGCTCAGCCTTAGCTTAATATCCTTTTGCGACTTTGTTATGCTTCGGAAAATTGACAGCAATAAATTTATTGGCCGATTTCCAAAACTTCGCCTGTATACGCTTTAGCAGAGACTGTTTTTGTGTAATTCTTTCCAAACGTTCTTTCGCTTCATGCTTGCGCTGGATCTTCTCCCGCAATTCACGTTCTTTCTCTTCGGGATCCCAAAGCATAGCGGTACACATACAGTTTTTACGGTCTTTACTCATCAGGATCTCATAATTCACGCAGCTTTGACAGCCTTTCCAGAATTCATCATCGGAAGTCAATTCGGAATAGGGAACCGGTTCATAGCCCAGTTCTGAATTGATTTTCATCACGGCGAATCCGGTTGTCAAACCAAAGATCTTCGCTTTAGGGTATTTCTCACGTGAAAGCTCAAAGACTCTTTTTTTGATTGCTTTTGCCAAACCGACTTTTCTGAATTCGGGATTGACAATCAAACCTGAGTTAGCGACATAATCACCATGCCCCCAAGTTTCTATATAACAAAAACCTGCCCATCGGCCATCTCTATGTAAAGCAATCACTGCTTTACCTTCATTCATCTTGTTGGCAACGTATTCTGGTTTACGACGCGCAATACCAGTACCACGAGCCTTTGCAGACTCGAACATTTCGTCGCAAATAACCTCTGCATAGTGCGCATGCTCAGGTTTAGCCGGGATAATTAAAAAATCTGATATAGTCATTGACTTACGACCCTAATAATAAAACAACAACTACTGTCGTGTTTTGTTACTAAATAAATTAAAATAATGGATTCAAAACCATCGGACAATCATGGTCTTGCTTGGAAAGATTCACTACCTCAAATCAAGCCCGAGGTAGTATAGGTCGTCGGAGGCGTAAAACAGGTATTTCTACAAAAATGAAAGCACAAAAGACCTTCTTCATAAACTTCTCAAAAGTTTGAATATAAGAATAATCGTTCTTTTTGTTCTGTTTCATTTTTTTATGCTCTGTCAATTGTTTCTGACGATGCAAATGTATAAAAATATTTTTTTCTTTTCCACAATATTCTCATTGATTTTTTGCAAAAATTAAAAATTTACAATCCACCGTCAAAACCTTCCTGTAAGCTTCATTTTCAAGCAATTAATCCACAACAAGTCGGCAATAGAACCATCACATTAGCGATATTAATTTGACAATAAAACGGATAAAGGTTTAAGGCTTTATCAATTGAAATTGTTGTTTTTTCTATCGGTTCGTTATTTTTAGTCAAAAACGATACTTTTGTAGGGATCATTTAATGGAGAATAGTATGTCACCGAGTTTAATTTTCTATATTATTTTTGCCGTCCCTTACATTATCTTTATGTATTGGCTCGTCAAACAGGACAAACATAAATATGCCTGGGGAATAGCAATCATTACTATTGTTGCCCTATTAGCGATCTACGTATCGCAGAAAGCCAGTAAAGTGGCCATGGACAATTATCAACAGCATCAGATCGACTCTAGAGAGATCGAGCGGGAAGAGCGTTTACAAAAACAACAGGATAGCATTAATCATGCTCAACAATAAAAAAGCGGCATTAGCCGCTTTTTTATTATTCATTTGTATAAATTGGAATAATCCCTTCCAATTTAAAGAGAAAAGCATATTCCAATGCAATTTCCTTTAAATAGTCAAATCGACCCGATGCCCCACCATGACCATAATCCATATCTGTTTTTAACAGTAAAACCGCATCTCCTATTTTAGTAGCTCTCAGTTTTGCTACCCATTTTGCTGGTTCAAAATACTGCACCTGACTATCGTGCAGCCCGGTTGTGACCAATAAATTAGGGTATTCTTTTGCTTCAATGTTTTCATATGGAGAATAGGCCTTCATATAATAATAGGCTTCCTTCTCATTGGGGTTACCCCATTCATCATACTCATTTGTAGTCAACGGTATTGTATCATCCAACATGGTATTCACCACATCTACAAATGGTACCTGAGCTATTATGCCATGATATTGCTCAGGCGCAATATTAGCGATTACACCCATCAGCAAACCTCCGGCACTTCCCCCTTGCGCATAGAGATGTTCGGGCATACAATAATGTTGATCAATCAGGTATTTACCACAATCCACAAAATCATAAAAGGTATTCATCTTGTGCATCATTTTTCCATCTTCATACCATTGGCGCCCCATTTCCTCACCGCCTCTGATATGTGCCAAGGCATAGATAAATTCACGATCCAACAGACTTAGTCGATTGCTCGAAAAAGTGGGATCCATCGACGCACCATAAGATCCGTAGGCATATTGCAATAATGGAGCTGAACCATCAAGTTTGGTTCCCTTTTTATAAACAATAGAGATGGGCACTTGAACACCATCTCTTGCTGTTGCAAAAACACGTTCGGTGATATACGCGGTTTGGTCATACCCTCCCAAAATCTCCTGTTGCTTTAACAATATTTTCTTCTGCTTAGCCATATCATATTCATAGACTGAGCTTGGTGTCACTAAAGAAGTATAGCCATATCGTAACTTATCACTGTTGTATTCAACATTAATACCCGGGTATACCGTATAGGCAACTTCTCCGAAATCCAAATAGTGCTGATGCTGACTCTTTAAATTATAAATTGCCAATTGGGTCAATCCATTTTTCCGTTCAGCAATCGCCAGAAAATCCTTAAACTCTTCAATATCGCTGACCAATACATCCGGTCGATGGTCTATGAATGGCTGCCAGTGGCTGCGATCTGTACGATCTAAGGGACATTGCATGATTCGGAAATTAATAGCTCCATCATTGGTAAGTATTAAGAACCGATCTTCCAATGCAACAACCGAATAGAGAACATCCTGTATCCTAGGCTGAAAAATACGAAATTCCGATTGCGGTGAGTCAGCATTTAATAACCAAATTTCTGAGGATAATGTCCCTTCAGAATTGATCATAACATATTTTCCATTTTTGGATTTACCAACTCCGATATAATTTGTGTTATCTTTTTCTTCATACACAAGCACATCTGCTGCAGGATCGCCCCCCAGTGTATGCCGCATAATCTTTTCACTAAGCAAGGTAACAGGATTCTTGGCCGTATAGAACAAGGTTCGATTATCATTTCCCCAAATAGCGGCTCCCTCTGTATTCTTTATCTGGTCCGGATAGATTTCTCCGGTCTCGATATTTTTGATAAATATGGTATATTCTCTCCGAGAGACAGTATCCACACTAAAGGCAAGCAAACGATTATCCGGACTAACAGAAAATCCTTTTGCCGTATAATATGCATGCCCTTCGGCAAGCTGATCTACATCCAACAGCACTTCCTCTTCGCCTTCCAGTGTCCCCTTTTTCCGACAGAATTTAAAATATTGTTTTCCCTCTTCCGTCCGGCTATAATAAAAGTAGCCATTTTTGTAATAAGGCACAGACTCGTCCTTTTCCTTAATCCGGGATTTCAATTCATGAAAAAGACTTTCCTGTAAATCTTCGGTATCTTGAAGCATTAAATTGGTATAATTGTTTTCCTCTTCCAGGTAGTCAATAACTTCTTGCGATTTTTCTCCTTTTTTAAAGTAATCAATCATCCAGTAATAATCATCTTGCACAGTATCATCATGTATCTTTCTGACATGAGGGTAAATTGCTGCCACTGGGGCCATCACATTAGGCCAAACTATTTTCTTATTTTGTTGCATTCGTTTTCTTATATGCTACTCAATATACATACTTTCTTATTCTGCTACCTGGATCAATCAACTAACACAGGAAACTCCTTGAAATGGTTTGAATTTAAGATATTTCGTCAACAATTTGCTAAGAGATATGGATTATAAATACTTTTAATAAAAATTAACAGTTCAGAAGAGGCATTAGCATTATCTTTGCTATTCTGCTATAGGCAGGAATATGCGAGCTTACACGCTCATGAAGAAAATTTAAATAAACAGGAGAGAATAATCAGGTGGAACGCGTTCTTTGATACAAATGAAAGCGGAACACCTATCAAGAATTTTGTACATATGAATTTAAGAAAATCACTATATCTACTTACTTTGGGCGCATTGCCCCTTATCTCTTTCGGACAATCCGATACCATTCCAGCAAATTGGTTCAATTTGGATTATAAAACAGATGGGGTCATGGGAATCAGTACCGAAAAAACGTATAAAACTTTATTGAAAGGAAGAAAATCCACTCCAGTCATTGTTGGGGTATTGGATGGAGGTGTTGATGTTTATCACGAGGATCTCAAAGATGTTGTATGGATCAATGTGAAGGATAGTCTTGCAAACGGTATAGATAATGATGGCAATGGTTATATCAATGATAAATACGGCTGGAATTTTATTGGAAACGCCGATGGAAAGGATGTTCAGTTCGATAACCTGGAATTGACAAGACAGCTTAGGGTTCTGGACAAAAAGTTTGCAAACATCACAGCAGCAACAGAACTCAATGAAACTGATCGAAAAGCTTTCGCTAGTTATCAAAAGATGCTTGCCAAATATAAAAACAAGCTAGAAGAAGCTAAGATGGGCCAATTTTCCTACGATGCGCTCAAACGCAACATATACGCTGTGGTACGTGAAATAGGTAAAAAGCCCGAAGATATCACACAGGAGGATATAGACAATTTCAAAGCAACCACAAACACGCAACGTATCGCACTTGCCTATGCAAAGGATGAAATCAACAACGGCGGCTTCGCCAAATTTTTTGATGATATCACCGAAGGTGCAAAATATTTCAACAATCAAGTTGATTATCATTTAAACAAAGCATACGATTCTCGACCTATTGTTGGAGATAATTATGAAGATGCTTCAGAGCGATACTACGGAAATGCAGATGTAAAAGGACCGGACGCATTACATGGTAGCCATGTCGCTGGAATCATTGGTGCAAAACGTAATAATAATGTTGGTATCAACGGCGTAGCGGACAATGTTAAAATACTCACAGTTAGACTTGTCCCTGATGGTGATGAGCGTGATAAAGACGTCGCAAATGCCATTCGTTATGCAGCAGACAATGGCGCTAAAGTACTTAACATGAGCTTTGGAAAAAGTTATGCCTATAATAAACAGGCCGTAGACGATGCCATCAAATATGCTGAATCCAAAGATGTCCTGATGGTACATGCCGCAGGGAATGACAGTGAAGATAACGATATAGAGCCTAATTTTCCGATGAAGTATTATACGGATGTAAAAGGTGATACAACCGGGATTGCTAATGCTTGGATCACAGTGGGTGCAACCGGCCTTTATTTGGACAATGAACTATTAGCCGATTTTTCCAATTATGGTAAAAAAACGGTCGATGTTTTCGCGCCTGGCGTCCACATCAACTCAACGGTACCAGATTCCAAGTATAAAGAAGAACAGGGCACAAGTATGGCTGCGCCCGTTGTTGCTGGTCTGGCCGCCATGATTCGTTCTTATTACCCTAATTTGAGCGCTGTGGAAACGAAACAAATTATTATGGAATCGGTAGAAAAGCCGAATCAACTGGTACAGGTAAAAGTTGGTGAAGATGCCAGCAAAACGGTTCGATTAGCAGACATTTCGGTCACTGGAGGAATCGTTAATGCATATAACGCTATCATAAAAGCGGAGGAATATACTAACAGAAAGAAAAAATAAATATTTTCTCGTTTTTTATACCAAAACTATCTTTTGTCCGTTTAATTAATTAACTTACAGAAACAAAACAACAGATGCTTATGGTAGAAAACTTTACCCAATCAGAAAACGAAGTTCAAAATTTGCTAACCCAAAACGAAAAGGTAATGACAGACGAGGACATAGAAAATGAATTGAAACTTCAATTACCAAAAATGTTGCTTCATCCAAGCAGAAGATGTGTTGAGAATATCCTTGCATATTCTAAACAACTAGAAAAAAGAAAGGCCTAATCCGGAGATTAGGCCTTTCTTTTTCACCTTACGACATCCATGATCAGCTATAGTGTAAAACTGCTGTGACTCGCCTTACCTTCCACAAACTAAAATCAGATTATTCTCCTTCTACTAGGTTTCAAAATTTCTTTTTTGATGGAAATTTTGGCTAGTTTTGAACCGATGTTAAAACAAGAACGATACAAGGCTTTCGTAGATTATTTCTCCAAAAATAGTCCTGACGCACAGACAGAACTCAACTATAGTAATCCCTTTGAATTACTGGTTGCCGTTATTTTATCTGCACAGTGTACAGATAAAAGGATCAACCAAGTCACGCCCAAGTTGTTTGCACGCTACCCAGATGCACACAGCTTGGCAGCTTCCAGCGTAGACGAGGTGTTTAGCTATATACGATCTGTAAGCTATCCGAATAACAAGGCCAAACACCTTGTGGGGATGGCTCAGCTACTGATTGAAAAGTTCGACAATATTGTACCCGAAAAAATTGAGGATCTTGTGAAACTTCCAGGTGTAGGTCGAAAAACAGCTAATGTCATTTCCTCTGTTGTTTATCATAATCCCGCTATGGCCGTAGATACCCATGTTTATCGTGTTGCAAACCGTCTTGGGCTAACTTATCGTGCAACAACACCATTAGCTGTGGAAAAACAATTGGTAAAAAATCTACCTAAAGACACGATTGCCATTGCCCATCATTGGCTTATCTTACACGGGCGTTATATATGCCTGGCCCGAAAACCACTGTGTGAGAAATGCCCTATCACTTATATGTGCAAATACTTTGAAAAAAATCACCATATAAAAAGTGTCTCAGCTATACCAGAGACAAAAAACTAATTTTTTTAGTGAAAATATTTGGTTTATGATTTTTAATTTTTAATTTTGAGAAATATATACTAAAAATATGAGCAACACAGATAAACTAAAAGCTTTACAGCTGACGTTAGATAAATTGGAAAAGAACTTTGGAAAAGGTTCAATTATGAAATTAGGGGATACTGCTGTTGAGCCGATCGAAGCTATTTCTACAGGATCTCTAGGCTTGGATATCGCCTTAGGAATTGGCGGTGTACCAAAAGGCCGTATCATTGAAATATATGGACCTGAATCTTCAGGTAAAACTACCTTAGCAACTCACATTGTTGCCGAAGCACAAAAAAAAGGCGGTATTGCAGCAATCATTGATGCTGAGCATGCTTTTGATAAATATTACGCTCAAAAATTAGGCGTAGATGTAGAAAATTTATTGATTTCTCAACCAGATAATGGTGAGCAAGGTTTAGAAATTGCTGATAACCTAATCCGTTCTGGTGCAATCGACGTTATTGTTATTGACTCCGTTGCCGCTTTGGTGCCAAAAGGTGAGATCGAAGGCGAAATGGGTGATTCTAAAATGGGGCTTCAAGCTCGTTTGATGTCACAAGCTTTACGTAAGTTGACAGGTACAATTTCAAAAACAAACTGTTGTTGTATTTTCATCAACCAATTGCGTGAAAAAATTGGTGTGATGTTTGGCAACCCAGAAACAACAACTGGTGGTAATGCATTAAAATTCTACGCTTCTGTACGTTTAGATATCCGTCGCACATCACAAATCAAAGATTCTGATGAAGTATCGGGTAACCGCGTAAAAGTGAAGATTGTAAAAAATAAAGTTGCACCTCCGTTCCGCATAGCGGAATTTGATATCATCTTTGGTGAAGGTATCTCTAAAGTAGGTGAAATCATTGATCTAGGTGTTGAATATGGTATTATTAAAAAAGCAGGCTCTTGGTTTAGCTATGGTGAGACCAAATTAGGACAAGGTCGAGATGCTGTTAAAGCCTTATTATTCGACAATCCGGATTTAATGGACGAACTTGAAGCTAAAATCCGAGCTGAAGTGACAGGAGAAGATCCAATGCTTAACATCGAGGAAAACGAAGACTAGTTGCTGTAAAAATTAGTATAATGTAGGTAGCCATCCTGTTTAGGATGGCTATTTTTTTTGCGAAAATTCAAGTGCTTAGATGATTATTTTGTTACATGTCCAAAGTTTTCAATTTGTACTAATAGATTTTATTAATTTTAGCAGGTCGAGCCAAAAACGCCTGACATCCAATGCTAAACTTAATATAAACAATGAATCGTAAACTAATTCTATTTCTTTTAATACTGCTAGGCTCAGTATTTCATCTACATGCACAAACGATACGCATACTCTCCTTTAATATCCACCACGGAAACCCACCCACCGAAAAAGAATCAGTTGTCAACCTTGACACAATTGCCAAAATTATTAAAAATTCAAAAGCTGACCTCGTAGGTCTTCAGGAAATCGATGTCAATCTCGGTAGATCATACTTTGAAAATCAAGCCAAAAAATTAGCCGAATTAACAGGCATGCACTATATCTTTTCCAAAGGGATAGACCTGGATAAAGGTGAATATGGTACCGCCATCTTATCAAAAAATCCAATTGAACGTGTAGAGAAACACTTTCTACCTTCCCCTGTGCAAAGCGAAACACGTAGTTTATCTGTAATAGAAGTCACGATACACAAAAGGAAAATCTTATTTGCAAATACACACCTTGACCTGAAAGACAAAAACAAAATCGAACAGGCAAAATTCATCACCAAGCGTTTCAAAAACGAAAAGTTACCCACTATCCTTGTCGGTGATTTAAACTCAGAACCCAATGATCCAGCGATTACTGAACTTAGCAAAATATTCACAAAAAGCAGCATTGCTAACGGATTTACGTTTCCTCAAGATAAACCCACTACTGAAATCGACTATATCATGATCAATACACCATCTGCCGCAAAGTTCTCCAACCACCGTATTCTGAACGAACAATATGCGAGTGATCATCGGCCATTATATGTCGAGATAAACATTAAATAACCACTTGTGACCTTTAAATATGAATTTTAACAGAAGAAGATTTTTGGAAGCCCTAGCACTGGCTGGGATTACACTGCCCAATATCAGCATCGCTCAAGAAAACAGTTCAAACGAAATTGAAAACGAGTTTAGCTTTGTCGTACCTGCCTATCTACAAAATCAAACCGAAACAGGAATCAGTATTTTTACGATTTTGAGCAAAGATGCCTTTGCTTGGCTCGAGATACTGGACAATGGAGGGAATGTCCAAAAAAAGATCTACCAATCCGAAGATGGGATGATCAATGCCAATACTGATTTCTTTCATTTTACAATTGAAGACGCACCGCGCTCATTTCGCTATCGCATCAAAGCGAAGGAAGTGCAAAAATTCGATCCTTATAAAATCGTATACGGCCAAGAAATAGAAACCCCTATTTTCGAGGCCAAATTAGCCAAGAACAATCAAGAACAGATTCGCTGTCTGGTCTATAACGATGTACATGAGGAAAAAAGCAGCTATCGTGACCTTATTCCGCATCAGGATATTTCACCCTACGATTTTTTTGTACTGAATGGTGATTCCTTTCATTATGTCACCAATCAGCAAGATATTACAGAGAAACTACTAAAGCCAATTGAATTTTTTGCGACAAGCAAACCATTCATTATGAATCGGGGAAACCATGAGACAAGGGGATCCTTCGCGCGTAATTTCAAACGATATTTTGGTTATCCTGACAACAAGTATTACCAGGCCTTTAAAAGAGGTCCTATTTTTTGGATCATGTTGGACAGTGGCGAAGACAAGCCTGACAATCATGAGGTATACGCCGGAACAGTCGACTATGATAACTACAGAAAAGAACAGGCTCAATGGCTGGAAAAGGTTCTACAATCCAAGGAAAGAAAGCGTGCACAACACACTGTTGTCATTAGCCATATACCGATTTTTCATTCGGATGACTGGCATGGTACCTTGGATAACAGAGCATGTTTTCATCCCTTGTTTCAGAAATATAAAATTGATGCCATGATCTCTGGTCATACACATCAATATGGCTACTACCCTGCAGATAAAGATCACAATTATCCTGTATTTATAGGCGGAGGTCCAAAAGTTGGGAAAAGAACTATCATCGATGTAGCCGGCAACAACAAGTCATTGAACATACGGATGACTAGAGACGATGGCACAGAACTGGGATTATTTAAGAAATAAAAAAGGGCGCTTGATAAGCGCCCTTTTTTCTATTTTGATTGAAGAAAGCTGCGATGCGAACTTTCTTATTCTCCCTTTTCCAAGAAAGGGTATCTATAATCTGTATCTGGATTAAATGTCTCTTTGATTGTACGAGGAGACACCCAACGAAGCAAATTGATCATTGATCCCGCTTTGTCGTTTGTACCCGAGCCTCTAGCACCACCAAACGGTTGTTGACCTACGACAGCACCTGTACACTTATCATTCACGTAGAAGTTACCAGCGGCATGTCTCAATTTATCTGTTGCTAAATTAATCGCATACCGATCTTGCGCAATGATTGATCCAGTCAAGGCATAAATAGATGTTGTATCAACAATATCTAAGGTTTCTTCAAACTTAGCATCCTCGTAAACATATACGGTCAGGACAGGTCCAAACAATTCCTCAACCATGGTTTCGTAATCTGGTTTTGAAGCCTCAATGATTGTTGGATGAATGAAATATCCTTTAGATTTATCGTATGTACCACCAACTACAATTTCTGCGTCATTAGATTCTTTAGCTCTGTCGATATACTTCGCTAATTTATCAAATGACTTCTCATCAATTACAGCATTGAAAAAGTTTGTAAAATCTTCTGTTCCACCGATTGTAAAAGATTTTACGTCAGTAGTCATAGATTCTTTCAATGCAGGCCACAACGATTTAGGAATGTATGCACGTGATGCAGCAGAACATTTTTGACCTTGGTATTCGAAAGCACCACGAACCAAAGCTGTATTTGCAGCTTTCAAATCGGCCGAAGGGTGTACAACGATAAAATCCTTACCACCAGTCTCACCAACAATACGTGGATACGTTTTATAACGGTGGATATTGTTACCGATCGTCTTCCAGATATCCTGGAATACTCCTGTTGAACCAGTAAAGTGGATACCTGCGAAATCTGGGTGTTGGAAAATCACATCACCAGCGTCAGGACCTGAAACATACACCAAGTTGATAACACCATCCGGAAGACCAGCTTCACGGAAAATTTTCATCAATACATTTGCTGAATAGATTTGGGTATTGGATGGTTTCCATACAACAACATTCCCCATCATTGCGACACAGGAAGGTAGATTACCCGCAATCGCTGTAAAATTGAATGGAGTCAATGCAAATACAAAACCTTCAAGAGGACGTTGTTCTACACGGTTCCACACACCTTTACCTGATATAGGAGGTTGTTGTTTATAGATTTCGCTCATGTATTGTACATTGAAACGCAAGAAATCCACAATCTCACATGCCGAATCAATTTCTGCCTGATATGGGTTCTTCGATTGTCCCAACATCGTAGCAGCATTCAACTCATAACGGTATTTACCTGAAATCAATTCAGCAGCTTTTAAGAATATCGCAGCACGATCTTCCCAAGTAAGATTTTCCCAATCCTTTTTCGCCGCTAAAGCTGCATTGATTGCATCTGTTACATGAGATTTATCGCCTTGATTGTATTGACCTAAAATATGTTGGTGGTCATGTGGAGGAGCTAAGTTTACTTTTTTAGAAGTAGTGATTTCTTTACCACCAATATACATTGGGATATCGATTTGTTTCGAACGTGCCTCATCAATTGCTGCTTTCAACAATTTACGTTCTTTCGTTCCGACAGCGTATGTGTACACCGGTTCGTTGGTAGGAACAGGAACTGTAAAAAATCCTTTAGACATATTACAATTATTAATTATTCATCCAAAAAATACTATTTATGAATCATGAAGGGATCAAGTTTGTTCATTCCATTATTTGCATCAGAAACCATGGTTTCAACTTGTTAGCATGACACTAAATAGCGTTAATAGAAGTAAAATTACCTCAAATTTTATGAATACCCAAAGTTACTGTCCTTCTTTGAGCACCTTGGAAAAGATACGTTTAAATTTTTCCAATTTCGGTTTAATCACCAATTGGCAGTATGGTTCTTTTCCATTTAATCTATAATAATCTTGATGATAGTCCTCTGCTGGATAAAATACGGTTGCCGGAACTACTTCGGTTACAATAGGTTTATTGAAAACATGCTCCTTTTCTAACGTCGAAAGATAATATTGCGTCTTATCAAGCTGCTCTTTATTGTGCACAAAAATAGCCGAACGATATTGGGTGCCAACATCATTTCCCTGACGATTGAGCTCCGTTGGATCGTGTGCTACAAAAAAGGCCTCCAATAGTTTATCGTAGCTGATCACATTTGGATCAAAAATAATATTGGTTGCTTCCGCATGCCCTGTACTCCCGGTACAAACCTGCGCATAACTTGGGTTTGCTACCCATCCACCGGTATATCCCGAAACCACATGTACAACACCCTCTAACTCCTTAAACTGAGCCTCAGTACACCAAAAACATCCTGCAGCAAATGTCGCCGTATCCAAACTCGCCGTATTTTTTTCAGGTAATTTGGTGAAATCAGGTTTCTTTACCCGATGCCCCTGCTGCTGCCCCTGGCAGGAGTTCAATACAAAAAGTGCTGTTAAAAGTATCAGAATATTTCTCATAAATAATTACCCTTCTTCTTTCCTTTTATGTTCCCTGAATTATTGGAGTTAAATTCATGCCCTATAAACAAATACCAACTAGGTTTTGTTTATAAAATAGAAAAGCGACAATAATAACTTATTGTCGCTTTTCTATTGCGCTATCAAATGATCAACTATTTAGCTGCAGCATAATTTTCAGCTACGGCATCCCAATTGATAACATTAAAAATTTCTTCTAAATACGCCGGACGTTTATTTTGGAATTTCAAGTAATAAGCGTGCTCCCAAACGTCGATACCTAAAATAGGAGTTCCTTTTACTTCAGCAACATCCATCAATGGATTGTCTTGGTTTGGTGTAGAAGTTACGGCCAATTTACCATCAGCACCAACGATTAACCAAGCCCATCCTGAGCCAAAACGCGTAGCACCAGCAGCTTGAAGTTGTTTTTTCAACTCATCAAATGAACCAAATGTAGCATTGATTGCTTCGGCTAATTCACCTGTTGGAGCTCCACCTGCATTTGGGCCTAAAACCTTCCAAAACAAAGAGTGGTTATAGTGACCACCACCATTATTACGTACTGCTGCGCTGTATTTACTTACATTTTTAATAATATCCAATAGGGATAAGTTTTCTGCGTCTGTTCCTGCGATAGCTTTATTTAAGTTATCCACATATGCCTGATGGTGTCTGTCATGGTGGATTTCCATTGTAGTTTTGTCAATATGTGGTTCCAATGCGTCGGCTGCGTATGGTAACGCTTCTAATTCAAATGCCATATCTATTTTAATTTAAATGTTTATTACTTCGTTTATACATACAAATATAACACAATATACACGGTTATGTTTTTATGTGTTACAATAAATCCATTATTTCCCTACCGTTTTTGACGAAAAAATGATTTTACCAAATCAGCACATTCGTCCTGCAAAATGCCATGTGTAATGACAGTTTTGGGGTGTAATATTTTATCGTGAAAATGGGAATAGCCACGCTTTTCATCTTTGGCTCCATAGACTATTTTACCAATATGTGTCCAATAGGCCGCTCCGGCACACATGATACAAGGCTCAATGGTAACATATAATGTACATTCATCCAGGTATTTGCCCCCAAGGTAATTTGCTGCTGCTGTAAAAGCCTGCATCTCAGCGTGAGCTGTCACATCATTTAATCGCTGCGTCAAATTATGACCTTTCCCTATAACACGTCCTCGATGAACAATAACTGCCCCAATAGGCACCTCTCCCTCTTGGTAAGCGACCTTAGCTTCATTCAATGCCATACGCATGAACGACTCGTCACTATCGATGAGTTGTGTTCCTTCAAAATCTATAAATGTCATGGTACAAACTTAACTAAGTTTAGATCCATTTGGTAATTTTTTGTCGACAGATGTCAAAATAATATCTCCATTTTCGTCCGGAAATCCGGTCACTAGACACTCAGAAAAGAAATTAGCGATCTGCTTTTTGGGAAAGTTCACAACTGCGACAACTTGCTTCCCAATCAACTCCTCTTTGTTGTAGTGTACTGTAATCTGGGCACTACTCTGTAATACACCAATTTCATCGCCGAAATCAAGTTTCAATTGATATGCTGGCTTTTTAGCTCTTGGAAAGTCTTTTGCTTCTAAAATAGTTCCTACCCGTAAATCCACTTTCTCAAAATCGCTCCAACTAATGGCATCACTCATAATCGGTTGCTACTAATATCCTGAATCTCTTTACCTATCGTAAATAAAACATAGGAAGGCTTCCGTCCCAAACGTAAAGACAATCTATTGATCAGTTTATCTTCCTCTCCTGCTTGAAAAGCTAAATCTTCATCACTTAAGTGGTTGTACTTGCGACGGAGTTTTTCTTTGGCTACTTGCCACTGTTCTTCGTTAATTTTCAGCATAACTCAGATTTAGGTATAAAATTTGTATATCTTTACTGAACTGTAAAAGTTTGTTTAAAGATACAATATATACATAAATAAAAGATTATGAAAAAGATTTTACCAGCATTACTTTTGATTTGTGGTAGCGTAGCAACGGCACAGGCGCAGCTTTTGCCAGGGTTTGAGGTGGGTGTAAAAGGAGGCTTGAACTTCTCTAAACTTAAAAGTGATGGAAAATATTTCAATTCTGACCCGAAAGCAGGCTACCAAGCAGGTCTTTATGGACGTGTTGGTGTATTGGGATTCCATATTCAGCCTGAGGTTTACTTAACAGGTAAAAACACGACAGTGAAAGCAGAAAATGGCGAATCGACAGATGTAAAATTTACAACGGTCGATGTTCCGGTATTATTAGGCAAACGTTTTGGTTTAGGTCCGATTGGAGCAAGGATTCAAACTGGCCCAATATTTTCATTTAAAGTCGATGACAAGCAAGATAAAGTCATTGACCAATTGAACCCAAATAACTACAAAAAAAGTGGTACATCTTGGGCATTTGGTGTAGGTGCTGACATTTCAAGCTTACGTGTCGATGTAAGATATGAAATGGGCTTGAACAAGGTCAACAACGAAAGTCAGGCAAATCCCAAAATCAACATGTGGAGTATCGGTTTAGGCTATAGATTATTCAGTATCCTATAGTTCTTTAAACCTTGTTCATATACTGTTTAAAAGTCCGTTTTTATTCAAAACGGACTTTTTATTTCAATAAACTTTAGAACCGTTCTAAATTATTGCTTTTTCTTGTCAAAATGGTATCATATTTAATAGCAAATAGTAGATTTGCCTAATTCAAATTAAATTACAAGGATAATGAGTAAATCAAAGCCAGTTTTCAGTTCTTCGATTGGGAAGAAGCTAATCATGAGCTTAACAGGAATCTTCCTATGTTTATTCCTAGTTGTTCACTTGGTTGGTAACTTGCAATTATTTAAAGATGATGCGGGTCTAGCGTTCAACAAGTACGCCTATTTTATGACTCACTTTACACCAATCAAAGTTGTTTCTTACTTATTGTATGCTTCGGTAATTGTTCACGTCATCTACGCTATTACATTGTCGATGAAAAACAAGGCCGCTCGTCCTATTGGTTATGCCAAATATGATGGTCAAGCAAACAGCAAGTGGAATTCACGCAACATGGGTATCTTAGGTACTGTCATTTTAGTATTCTTAGCTACGCACATGTCTAATTTTTGGTGGAAGTTTCACAATGATGAAGTGCCGTACATCGAATACCGTACTGATTTGGCAACTGGACAAACCACAGCGAGAGAACTTCAAGCTTCTGAATTCCACGACTACCAAGAAACGGTAGAAAACAATGTTCAAATCTTAAAAGCGAGAGATTTGTACAAGCAAGTTGACTTTGCATTCAAAAATGTTGCATTGGTAGCTTTGTATGTTATTGCGATGGCAGCTTTGGCATTCCACTTAATTCATGGTTTCCAATCTGCATTCCAAACTTTAGGTTTTAACCACAGAAGATATATTGGAATCATCAGAGCAATCGGTGTTTGGGTATTTGGGGTATTAATTCCAATTGGCTTTGCAATAATGCCATTGTTTTTCTTCTTTAAATAATTCAGAATCTTTTAAGATAAAGCTCAGGCTTTATCGATCAATATAAAATTAAGAGATATGTTAGATTCAAAAGTACCAGCGGGCCCATTAGCCCAAAAGTGGTCAAATCATAAATTTAATCTTAAGTTGGTTAACCCTGCTAACAAACGTAAATTTACTGTTATTGTTGTTGGTACAGGTCTTGCTGGTGCATCTGCAGCGGCATCTTTAGCCGAATTAGGATATAATGTAATTACCTTCTGTTACCAAGATTCACCTCGTCGTGCGCACTCTATTGCGGCACAAGGTGGTATTAACGCAGCAAAAAGCTACCAAAACGACGGAGACTCTGTTTTCCGTTTATTCTACGATACAATCAAAGGTGGTGACTACCGCTCACGTGAGGCAAACGTTTACCGTTTGGCAGAAGTATCTGTCAACATCATTGACCAATGTGTTGCTCAAGGTGTTCCATTTGCACGTGAATACGGAGGTCTATTGGACAACCGTTCTTTCGGTGGTGCGCAAGTTAGCCGTACCTTCTATGCACGCGGTCAAACGGGACAACAATTGTTGTTGGGCGCTTATTCAGCGTTAAACCGTCAAATCAAAAAAGGAAAAGTAAAATCTTATACGCGTCATGAGATGTTAGACTTGGTTATGATCGATGGTCATGCTAAAGGTATCGTAACTCGTGACTTGGTTTCCGGTAAAATCGAAACTCATGCTGCACATGCAGTATTGATGTGTACTGGTGGTTACGGTAACGTATTCTTCTTGTCTACAAATGCAATGGGATGTAACGTTACAGCAGCTTGGAGAGCACACAAACGTGGTGCTTACTTTGCTAACCCTTGTTATACGCAAATTCACCCAACGTGTATCCCGGTAACAGGAGATCACCAATCTAAATTGACATTGATGTCAGAGTCTTTACGTAATGACGGCCGTGTATGGGTTCCTAAAACTCAAGAAATGGCAGAAAGATTACGTAAAGGTGAGATCAAAGCCAATGATATCAAAGAAGACGACAGAGACTATTTCTTGGAGCGTAAATACCCTTCATTCGGTAACTTGGTACCACGTGACGTAGCATCTCGTAATGCAAAAGAAGCTGTTGATGATGGTCGTGGTGTTGGTAAAACTGGTTTCGCCGTATTCTTGGATTTTAAAGAAGCGATCGGTCGTCTAGGCGAAGATGCAGTACGTGCTAAATACGGTAACTTATTTGACATGTACTACCAAATCACCGACGAGAACCCATACAAACAACCAATGCGTATCTACCCAGCTGTTCACTACACAATGGGTGGGGTATGGGTTGACTACAACTTGATGACTACAATCCCTGGTTTGTATGCTTTAGGTGAGTGTAACTTCTCTGACCACGGTGCAAACCGTTTAGGTGCATCGGCGTTGATGCAAGGTCTTGCCGATGGTTATTTTGTAATCCCTTACACTGTGGGTGATTACTTAGCTAAATTAGGTTCATTTGCGCCAGTAGATCATAGCCATCCAGCTTTCGAAGCTACTCGTAAGGAAGTTGAAGACAAAATCAACAAATTGTTGTCTTTAAACGGTACAGAAACTGTTGATGATATCCACAAAAAACTAGGTCTCATCATGTGGGAATATTGTGGTATGGCTCGTACAGCTGAAGGATTACAAAAAGCACAAGGTTTGATCCAAGAGTTGAAAAAAGAATTCTGGACAAACGTTAGAGTACTTGGAGAGAACGAAGAATTAAATCTTTCTTTAGAAAAAGCTGGTCGCGTAGCTGACTTCTTAGAGTTAGGAGAGTTAATGGTTGTTGACGCATTGCAACGCGCTGAGTCTTGTGGTGGTCACTTCCGTTTAGAAAGCCAAACTGAAGAAGGTGAAGCAAAACGTAACGATGATGAATTCGCCTATGTATCTGCTTGGGAATACAAAGGAGACAATGTACCTGAGGAATTACACAAGGAAGACTTGGTATTCGAGAACGTTCAGTTAACACAAAGAAGTTATAAATAAGAAGGAAAATTATCATGGCACAACATATGAATTTAACGCTGAAAGTTTGGCGTCAAAAAAATGATAAAGATAAAGGTCAATTTGTAACTTATCAGGCAAACGATATCGCTGATGATATGTCTTTCTTAGAGATGCTTGATATTGTCAATGAAGAATTGACTCGTAAAGGAGAAGATCCTGTATATTTCGATCACGACTGTCGTGAAGGTATCTGTGGGATGTGTTCATTAGTAATCAATGGTCGCCCTCACGGTCCTAAAGAAGGTACCACAACATGTCAATTGCACATGCGTAGCTTCCACGATGGACAGACAATCGTCATCGAACCTTGGAGAGCTGCTGCATTCCCAGTGTTGAAAGACCTTGCAACAGACCGTACGGCTTTTGATCGCATTCAACAAGCAGGTGGATATGTAAATATCAATACAGGAGGTGTTCCTGATGCCAACACGATTCCTATCCCCAAACGTATTGCTGACGAAGCATTCGAATCGGCTACATGTATCGGTTGTGGTGCTTGTGTTGCTGCATGTAAAAATGCTTCTGCAATGTTATTTGTATCTGCAAAAGTCTCTCAATTTGCCTTATTACCTCAAGGCCAAACTGAGCGTTACGAACGTGCACAGGCAATGGTAGATCAAATGGATGCTGAAGGTTTCGGTAACTGTACCAACACTGGTGCTTGTGAAGCTGAATGTCCTGTAGGTATCAAGTTAACAAACATTGCGCGCTTAAACCGTGAATATTTAACTGCTAAAATCTTCCGTCAAGAAGAACCACACGTTTAATTAGCATATTAAATCCTTCATGTTTTCGCTAGCATCAACAGCTACGAAAACCTAATGAAGATTCTTTCTGGCTCATGAAAATGGGTAATTCAGAAAAATAATATAAAAGTCCTTGCCCTAAGAAAGCAAGGACTTTTTTTTATATTTACAATAATGTAAATTGACGCACGTGAATTCTGGTATAAAAATTCGATTACTCCTACTTATCTTGACTTTATGCTTTATAGGAACAGCTATAACCATTAAAGAATCTGTTACCAATAAGGAAATACTAGACATTGATACAAAATCACTCAATGATTATATCGCTCAACAAGAGAAAAAAGTCGATCGAATTTTCAATGATTCACTCCTGCTCAAAACATTTAAAAACTACGATCAGTATCCTATTGCAGTATATCAGGCCTTCGAAAAGTTTAAAACCAACGAAAAGGTTTTTCTATTTCTTTTTAAGGACCATGAACCCAAGATGTGGAGCACGCATCTATTTGTGCCTATTACAGATCAGGGATTTCCAGAAAAATCCAATTTTATTCAGGATGATAACCGTTCTTACGTTGTTCGAAAAAAAACAATTGGCAATATCAGTATACTCGCCTATATTATTGTAAAAGGCTATACAAATAACAACAACCCGTATTTAAATAGCTCTTTGCGGAGAAACTTCTTCGACTCCAGAAATATTGACATCGCCTCCTATACAGACACGGTCACCATTAAAAATATCTATAGCAATGAGGGGTCTTATCTGTTCTCCGTTAAGCTAAAAGATGGAGAGCATGAAAATGCCTATACAATTTTGCAATTCTTCTGCTGGCTACTTGCCTGGATCGCGTTACTGATCTTCTTCAATAGCCTCTGCTTACATATGGCCAAGACAGGAAGGGCCTGGTGGTCTGCGATACTGCTATTGTCGATATTTAGCCTTGTCAAATTTGCCGATCTTAAGTGGAACCTGCTGTCCGAAAATGCGACATTTTCAATTTTCGACTCACGGAATTACGCCTATAATCGCTTCTTCCCTAATATATGGTCCGTGATGTCCACCACCATATTGGTGCTATGGTTGGTTCTATTTATCTATTCAATTCGCAAAGAGCTCAACTTTGACAAAATAAAAAACATCCGGCTCTTTAGAATTCCTATCGCAATCGGATTTATTCTAAGTATATATCTATCGTTCGGTCTATTGTATGACATCGCTGGTACATTAATTACACACTCCAACAACATCTATTTTGATTTCACAAAACTTGTCGATTTACATTTCTTAAGTTGGGTAGATCTAGGCATTGTTGGCATGGGTATTTTGGCTTTAAGTATCTACATTGATCTTGTACTATTTTTTCTTAAAAAATTAGAATTAAAACCGACGCAGCTACTCAATATTCAACTGGCATGTGTCATTTTTGTCATCCTGATCATTTCCTTTTATATCGAGAAAAATAGCCTGGTCAATTTGCTACTCGCGCTGATCATCCTTATTAAATCATTTGGCGAGAAGTATTTCGACAGACATATATTAACAAATTATATTGCTGTACTGATACTTTGGGCAATCATAAGTGCGATCACGCACGCACGTTTCTATCAGGAACGGAACTTAATTGACATGAAAATCTTGCTGAGTAATCTACAATCAGAAGATGATGTCAATGCTGTTTCATTATTCTCTGATATTGAAAGTAGCTTAGCAAACGATCAAGAATTAAAACACTTATTTAATATCAGCCTTCCCTATACCAATACCGAGGGGATCAACGATTTTATCAAGAAAAAATACTTTAGTGGCTATCTTTCCAAGTACGAGTTCAAAGCATATTATTATGATCAGAATAATATTCCGCTCAATCCAGCCAGTCAGAATAAGATCAATGAATATCGAGAAAAGGTAATCAACAAGTCGATAAAAGTCACGCAGAACTTCTACCGTGCCAGCGCTGAATTGGGTACGCATGAATACTTCTCCATTATTCCTGTCACCATTGACCAAAATAGGATTGTCAATGTCATCATCAATCTTTCCAATAAAGATTTTAGTTATACGGTTCCCTATCCCGAAATCCTCACCGATATGCGGATCAACAATTCGCAATATTATAATAAAGGGGATTATTCGATAGCCCTCTATAAAGGCGGTTCTTTAATAACACAGTTTGGGAAATATACCTACGAGAACAATTTAAGGGGGCTGAAAGGTGTTCCAGGAGAATATATCCAAGTACTGGACCGTGATGCATACCTACATATGGCTTATGTTGCCAATAAATTCTCAACATATGTTATCAGTAAACAAAAACCTTCTTTTTGGGACTATCTAGCGACTACTTCATTTTTGTTCCTGGTATTTTTTATGATTTTCATGTTTTTCCATTTCATAAAATCATTCTATATCTTTCTTAAGAATACCAAGCTAACTTTCCGTAATTTAAAATATCAGTTCTACAAAATAGTAAATAAAATACAGTACTCTACACGTATTCAAACCTCCATTATCTCATCGGTAATACTAGCTATCCTCATATCTGCGGTAATTTCGTATATAAGTATCAACAAGCAACTTTATAATAACAATAAAGCAAGTAAGGAACGTTTTATTATCGAATTGGGCAAACGGATGGAAAATATGTTGACCTACACAGATGAAACATCCACCGAGACGCAGCTTATCAGCATGCTCAAGACATTATCTGAAACAATTTCCAAAGACTTCAATCTTTATTCCAAATCAGGCAGGTTGCTTTATAGCTCGCAACGTAGAATCTACGATCTGGAACTTTTCTCTACTTTCATTAATCCAGCTGCACTGAAGAATCTTTCTATCTTAAAAAAATCGGAGACGATTGAAGATGAGCGTATAGGCACTTTTCAATTTGAGACCAGTTATGCAACCATTAGGGACAAAAACTATAATACACTCGCTTATATAGGTATACCAAACTTCTCGCTTCAGAAGGAAGAAAATATTAATAAGAATCTTCTTTTAAATACAATAGTGAACATTTATTCGCTGATCATCATAGGCTTTGGTTTTTATGCGACATTTGTGGCCAACAGTGTCACCAATCCATTGAGCATCATCAGTAAGAAGATCTCACAACTACGCCTGGGACAACCCAACGAACCTCTGTTTTGGCAACGAAATGATGAAATAGGTACATTGATCAAAGAATATAATCTCATGATCATAAAGCTGGAGGACTATGCCAATAAAATCAAAGATACTGAGCGCGAATCAACCTGGCGTGAGATGGCTCAACAGATAGCCCATGAAATCAAAAATCCGCTGACGCCAATGAAATTAGGTATTCAGCAACTCCGTAGATCGTACAAAGATGAAGACCCTAAATTTCCGGATCGCTTCAATAAATTCTCCACTTCATTTATCGAACAAATCGATGCATTGACGTATATTGCCTCAGAATTTTCGCACTTCGCAAAATTCCCAAATACAGTAATGGAAAACATCAATATTGTAGAAAAGGTAACAAAGTCCATTTCCTTGTACAACAATACACCAAATGTAAGTATTCGTCTCATTAACAATGCCGATCACAAAACCCTTATTGTTAAGGCTGATGGTAATGAGTTATTGAGAACCTTCAATAATTTAATAAAAAATGCGATTGAAGGAGGTTATGGGCGAAAAAACATGAAGATCGAGATTTCCATTGAACGCTACTCAGACAAATTTGTCAAGATAGACATCAAAGACAATGGTTATGGAATTCCCAAAGAGATGCAGGATAAAATTTTCCAGATTAATTTCACGACAAAGAGTTCAGGAAACGGCTTAGGGCTAGTTCTTGTCAAAAAAACAATAGAAGCCAGTAATGGGCAAATTTATTTTGAGACTGTAGAAGGCGAAGGTACAACGTTCCATATACTGCTTCCTTTACAACAGATAGAGTCTTAATATGTGTAGATAGCAATCAACAAAAATAAGACATCGAAGAAAGCTTATATGCGCTCCATCTTCAGTGTCTCTAAATAAGCATTTGTGTAAAGAAATGGGCGTCACACCAACTGATGTAGATAAAAATATAGCGTTCAATTAGGGTATAACTCAAACACTGATAGCATAAAACTAACCAGTTAATCGATAGCCTTATTATTTTGCTTTAAGGATCAGTATAACAAGAACAGTACACTATAAACAAAAAAGCTCTTTGCGATTATGCAAAGAGCTTTTTTGTTTATAGTGTATCTATTTTTAACGCAATACAACAGTAGATCGTCCCATGATTGCATTATCTTCATATAATAAAACCGTATAGGCCCCTTTAGAGAATCCTTCTTCTGCTGCCCAATAGACGATATAGTCTTCACCTTTGTTGGTAAATAAAATATTGTGTTTAAAAGTATATTGTAATTTCTCGCCATGTACATAGAAAATATTATCACCTTGCACGACCAGATTTCCCTGTGGATCGATAATTCTAACATATATATCACGTTCTCCACTTTTAGCCAACGGATTATCAGCAATGGTAAAGTTGATTTTTAACTTATCGATTTTTTTAGCACGTTCTTCTACAAATTCCTTTCCATTCTTTTTGACTTCAAGGCCATTTATACTGATGCTTGAAACCTTTAATGCTGAAGCAGTCGCAACCTTCTCTTTCAGATCCGAATTTGATGTAACTAATGAAGTAATCTGTTTTTCTTTTTCGACAACAGATTCGTTCAAGTTGGAGTTTTGTTTCGATAAAATCTGATTTTCCTGAATCAGCCGTTGCACATTGACACGATAAGTATCCACCTGCTTCTTAAGCTGATTGATCTTGTGCTGTGCTTCATCGATATCTTTTGCTGTAATACTCTTATTTTCAAGTTTTTTACGAAGCTCTGCGATCTCAGCTCTAGAATCATCCTTCTGCACGGACATCTCTGGAGTCAATTGAACATTTTCTACATCAATTTTATCCAATTCAGCTTCAATACGATCGATTTGTACCTGCAAATTTTCTTTTTCTACTGTAAGTGTATAGACCTTTTCACCATTAGTCTTAAACTTGACATAAAAATATATATTCGTTGCAAGTAATGCTGCTATCGCAATGATAAAGAAGTAAATCTTCGAAGAATCTTTCTTCTTCTCTTCTTCTTTCTTACTCGAAACAACTTCTGAATTTATCATAATATACTGTCATATTCATAGGTATAAATCTATAAATTTATACTATTGAATGTTTAAACAAAAATTATTCCAGTTTTATTTTTTATTACCAATTATGAATTATTCAAAATAATTCAAGGTCTCAAATCCGCCTTGTTTTAAGTATTCTTCCTTTCTCATCAGGTGAAGATCGGATTGTACCATATCTGTTACCAACATCTGAAGATCATATTTTGGCGTCCATCCAAGTTTTGTATTTGCTTTAGTCGGATCACCAATTAGTAAATCGACTTCAGTTGGCCTATAATATGCTGGATCAACTTTGACAACAGTCTGACCAAATTTAATCAGCGATTTATCAATATTTAACTGGGCTAGGCGCTCCTCGTCAATATCGATAATTACCCCCTTCTCCTGCTCTCCCTTTCCACTGAACTCAATCTCAATTCCCAATTCTGCAAAAGCCATGCGAACAAAGTCCCTTACAGTTGTTGTCACACCTGTAGCAATCACAAAATCTTCAGCGGTTTCTTGTTGTAGAATCAACCACATTGCTTCTACATAATCTTTAGCATGCCCCCAATCGCGTTGTGCCGACAGATTACCAAGATATAATTTATCCTGAAGTCCTAGCGCAATTTTTGCTACAGCCCTGGTGATTTTACGTGTCACAAAAGTCTCTCCCCTTACAGGGCTCTCGTGATTGAATAAAATTCCATTACAAGCATACATCTTATAGGCTTCACGATAATTGACAGTAATCCAATAACCGTACATTTTTGCTACAGCATAAGGACTTCGCGGATAAAAAGGTGTCGTTTCACTTTGTGGAACCGCTTGCACCAATCCATAAAGCTCGGAAGTAGAAGCCTGATAGATACGGGTTTTCTCAATCATTCCCAATAATCTGACTGCTTCAAGAATCCGCAATGTACCGATACCATCGGCATTTGCAGTATATTCCGGCGTATCAAAACTAACTTTTACATGAGATTGCGCCGCAAGGTTGTAAATCTCGTCAGGCTGTGTTTCCTGTATAATACGGATTAAGTTGGTTGAATCCGTCAAATCACCAAAATGCAATGTGAAATTTCTATTGTCAAGATGGGGATCTTGATAAAGATGATCAATACGATCTGTATTGAATAAAGAACTGCGACGCTTTAAACCGTGTACTTTGTAACCTTTCTTCAATAGGAATTCTGCTAGATAGGCACCATCTTGTCCTGTTATACCTGTTATTAAAGCAGTTTTCGTGTTTTGTTCAGCCATGTTTCTCTCTAGATTAAGCAATACCTGACGAAATCGTTAGGTATATATCCCATTTTCATACTTAAAATAAGCTTATCCGCCCACAAGATTATCATGCATAGTTGGCTTTTTCACTGTATCGGTAAATTCCGCAGCCTATGACACGAATAAATCATAATGAATTGGGAGTGTAAAAGTATTAAATTTTAAACAAAAAAAGCCATAGGAATTCCTATAGCTTTCTGTTATTCTTCTTTTATCGTTTACGTTTAGTTCGAACGCGTAAAATTAAACACTAAATAGGCTTCTCCGTTAGCAACAGTCAATGGCATACGCATAACTAATTTATTCCCATCCGAATAAGATAAATCCAAACGGTAACCTGTTGTTACGTTCTTCGCTTTATCGCCTGCATAAATCTTTTTAAATTGAAACTGAGGTTCTCCTAAGCCTTTTCCAGGATTATAGATAGACCAAAAGATCTCACGTGATGCACCCGGAGCACATAAAGTTCCTTGCGCATTAAAAGTAATAGATCCTTTACCATTTCCAATAAAATTCCATGTACTACCTACGAAACATTCTGCAGGAGCTTCTTCAAATACACTTTTAATCGTGAATGAAGAAGGTAAATTCTCTCTATCGATTGTATTCAACGTCCATGTACCTTTTACAGCGGATTTCCAATCCGAAGCGCTTGGACCAGAAGCTGCACTCGTGTTGGAAGAAGGATTTCCAGTTGATGTACCTTGCTTTTGTGCTCCACAAGAAAATAAGGTCACCGTAGCAAAAATAGTTGCTAATGATAAAACGAATCGATTCATATCTATAAATTTTAATTTCAAATTGTATTTTTGGGGTAAATTAATCCACAAAACATGAAAATTACAGCCAAAAATCATACCATAAGCAAAATAATCGCAAAAACGCTGTTAAGGTTATTTATCATTTTATTGGCCTTTGCTTCTTATCCGCTTTTTTTAGGACAGGAAGCAAAAAGCAAATTGAATCAAATCAGCCTTGCTTTTACGAACAAGATAGCTCTCATCGCTCCTATCTTGTTATTTTGCTTCATCATTGGATTAATGATCGCTGTGCTCAAGCACAAATATAACAGAATTGACCTAAATTGGCTATTTTCTCTTGCTACTATCTTTGGTATTTTATATTTGATATTATTGTATTCAAGAATTTACCCAACGATTGCTTAAGTGTAATTGCACAATTCGCCAAAGTTTCTAACTTTGGATTCTCCAAAAAGCTAATTACAGCCGAACAAGATTGGATGTATAATTTATATGGATAAAAAAAAAGGGCTAAAAATAGCCAAAAATATAGCAAAGATTGTCGTTACTGTGGGCGCCTTATACTGGGTATTCAGCAAGGTATCTCTAAAGGATCTGAAAGAAGCGGTAATCAACTCCAATCCGCTCTATCTATTCTTTGCTCTAGTTGCTTATAGTATCTCTATTTTTATTTCCTCTTCGCGCTTATTGACCTTTTTAAAGGCAATCGGTCTGGATGTTACGGAAAAATATAATTTAAAACTATACCAACTTGGCTTATTTTACAACCTCATTTTACCAGGTGGCGTTGGGGGAGATGGTTATAAGATATTCTTCCTCAGGAAACGATTCAATATTAAAGGACGAAAATTATTTACAGCCTTATTTTTAGATAGATTAAGCGGACTATGGGCACTATGCCTAATCATTGCAGCGCTGGTTACCTATATGCCACAGCTAGGGATTCCAAACTATCTGACCATCATATTATTTATTATAGGGAGCGTTCTCTATTACTTTATCGTAACCAAGTTCTTTAAGGAATACAAGGCAACATTTCTAAGAGCACATTTAAAGGCTATTGGTGTACAATCAATGCAGGTTCTCGCAGCAATTCTCATTCTTTATGCCTTAGGTTTTAGCGGTAAGTTCTCTCCGTACCTATTTTTATTCCTTGCATCTTCTTTGGTTTCAATCATTCCGTTTTCTGTTGGGGGATTGGGCATGCGTGAACTTGTGATTATGTGGGGAGCTGGCATATTCCAGGTAGACTCTCACAATGCGGTTTTGATCACCTTATTATTTTATATTATTTCCGCTCTCGTTGCTCTTTCGGGAATTTATTTTATCTTTCATCCGCAGGCAATTGGAGAGGACAAATTACCTTCAGCAGAAGAAGTTGAACAAAGTCAAAAACTAGAAGAATAAACATGGCAAATATTATTATTACAGGCGCAAGCAGTGGTGTTGGATTTGAAGCGGTGTTGGATTTGACCTCTAAAAAGGACAACAAAGTCATTGCTTTGGCTAGATCAGCAGACAAACT
Source organism: Sphingobacterium siyangense (assembly GCF_007830445.1). Lineage (GTDB taxonomy): Bacteria > Bacteroidota > Bacteroidia > Sphingobacteriales > Sphingobacteriaceae > Sphingobacterium > Sphingobacterium siyangense. The sequence goes on from NZ_VLKR01000003.1 coordinate 66,919, forward strand.
GAGAAAACTTCATGAAATTGCAGGTCAGCTCAACTATGATGGCGGCACCTTATACCCGGCTCAATTTGATATTGTCTACGATGACTATACTACACTTGTTCCCTTCATCCAATCAAAATTTGATAAGGTTGATATCTTGATTAACAATGCTGGAGCACTCATCAATAAGCCATTTATGGAAACTGATGGAAAGGATTTTGCTGAAATGCTACAAACCAATGTGATGGGACACGTCAATATGATCCAACACGTTGTTCCCATGATGCAATCAGGCTCACATATTGTCAATATTAGCAGTATGGGCGGATTTCAGGGATCCATGAAGTTTCCCGGACTTTCGGCATATTCAACCAGCAAAGCTGCATTAGCAGTGCTTACAGAATGCTTAGCAGAGGAATTTAAGGAAAAGGGAATTAAAGTGAACTGTCTAGCCTTAGGATCTGCACAGACTGAAATGTTCGAAGCTGCTTTTCCAGGCGTTGAAGCGGGTACTTTAGCCTTTGAAATGGGACGCTATATTGCAGATTTCGCTCAAAATGGGCATCACTATTTCAATGGGAAAATACTTCCTGTCGCCAATACAACACCCTAACTGGAATAGCGCACTTCAAAGAGATATCCCTTGTTCTAATACAGTCAGGTTGATCTAATATAGTCAGGACCATTTAATGTACGATTAAATGGTCCCGATTTCTTTAAGCTTATTTGATCCGGAAAAAATATTAAGATTCGCGGCATTCAGTTGATTAAATCAATTTGTCTTCAGTTTAAGCCATTTCGTAAGGTCATCCATCAATTGTTCATTAAAGCTCTCTGAGTTTTCAAAATATTCTTCAATTTTTCCTGTTTGCGCATTTTGAAAAAGGTGATTCAAATTAGGATAATCCTTAATGATGACGTCGGTGGTGTTTAAATGCAGGTGTTGCAGACAATAGATGTTTTCATTCGCCGGGACTTGAACATCCTTTCCGCCGAAGGAAGCGAAAATCGGTACTTTCACCTGCTTCAGATAATAAGCTGGATCGATGCGAAGAAACGTTCTAAACCAGGGGCTCATCATTGGACTAAGTTTAATCTTCATATCAGGAGACAGTGGATTCCCGTTATTTTGCTGAATAAGTTCTTTTTCCAACGATTCGGCCAACGCCTTTGGTGGCTCGTCTTCCAATAGAATATTATACAATTTTCGATTATTTGCTTTATTGGTCTGCAATGCAGCTTCAGATAATCCGCCCGCTTTTCCTAAAGCATAGCTTTGTAAAATCAGCAAAGAATCTCCTTTGATCACAGGTCCAGACAGGAGTGCAATATAGTTTACTTTACTATTCTCGGATGCCACGATTTCGGCAATTAGCGCTCCCTCACTATGGCCAATCATCCCGATTTTATCCACATCAACTACAGCTTTTTTGCTTAGAAAATCAACTGCAGCGTTAGCATCAGAAGCGAAGTCAATCGTTGTCGCTAAATTAACTTCTCCTTTGGAGCCACCTACTCCCCTGTCATCGTAACGTAATACGGCAAAACCGTTTTTCGTAAGATGATCAGCAAGCACCTTAAATGGCCTGTGACCAAACACCTCAGAATCTCTATTTTGTTGACCACTACCATTGACTAATACCACCGCAGGAAATGGCCCTCCATTTTTAGGATAAGTCAGAGAGCCCGTCAGAAATGCATTGCCTGCACTATTTCTAAACGAAACTTCCTCTTCCATATAGCTATAAGGGGGGAAAACATCCTGCTTACGAGAAAGCCCACTCTGTTCGTTCTCGCTTCGTACCAAAATCATAGCAGATTCAAAAGGACCTTGTTTCATCACTCCTTTCATAACATCTTTATCCCGGTCTAAAAAGCCCGCATACAGAAGACCTATATTCCTAACGTCCATCCAAATGGAATCGTGCTCTATACGTATTTGAGTGATTGCAAATTTCTGCGCTGTTTGCATCGGACTCTCAAAGGTTCCATTCCACTTCCCTGTGCTATCTTTTTGAATGTTGAACACCAGCAGCAGCTTCTGCCCTGAAACCTCAACCTCGCCCTTCCATGAGCCATCAAATGTCTGCGCATGGGTACATGAAAAATGAAAACAAATGATAAATAGGTATAAAATTTTTCTCATTGTCGTTTTTTACTAGAAATTAAACTGTATGCATAAATCCAATATAAAATATAATGCCACAAATACCATACTGATTCCAATCTTCTTATTATTAACGGCTACATTCATACCCTTAACCAATAAATAGAACTGATAGCATAGCAATAACAAACTGATGATTCCAAACATGCCAAACAAGAGCATCTCCGTTTTATCAACTCCAACCAATGTATGATCGTCGCTTTGCACTGCCTTTAAGACTTCATCCGTAAATTTGTCCTGGTTTAACAATTTCCCTAAAAATAAGGCACGATAGAGCGGAAATGGTATAATCAGAACGACATTTATGACATCGATGATTCTGGTCTTTCTGTTCAATAACATCCCAGTACCGTAAAGAAGTGTAAAAGGAGCCAAAACCATACAGGCATGAACGCCCAATACAGCCCATATCGAAATCACCCTATCCGGTTGATAGAAATGCATAAAACCATTGAACTGCTGGCCCGATAAATAAATAATATAGCTTGATAACAAAAATCCGATAACACCAGCAAAGAATAGTTTCCACTCCGGCAATTCCGCAAATGGATTCTGAAAAATCTGTTTAACTTTCATTTTTTAAGAATTGAGATAAGCGCAGCTGTTCGATTTCTACTGGATTTTGGGTTCCAATAAGTAATATCTTACCAGTTTCCAAGGTAAGTTGTAAGCCCATATTACCACGAGCTGAAAAAGCCAGCCCTTTCTGCCCTCTCCGAAAACCCCATCCACCAAACTCACCAATCGGGTTATATTTTCGTACTTCAACAGCACGAATATCTGTCCAACGTGCTCTTTTACGATAGAAATTAAATGGAAAAAAATAGACTTCAATTCCATCTTCACGAATAGTAGTTCTTAATCGTAGAACGCCAAACAATCCCCATAATACCAAATTGATCCAAAACCCCGGTAATTGAAATAATGGAGCAAAATTCAACCGCAAGAGCTCATGCCAGTGCACAGAAAAACTGGCCACGCTGACAGATAAAAGGATCAGACAGAGCCACCAGCTAAAAAAAGATTGGCTTTCGGTATAAAGCGTATTATTTTTCATCTTGATATAATTCTTTGTTTATCAATCATTCGATTGCCCAGACTGCTAAATACTTCTATTTCTGCCATTATTGTTTGTATGATCAAGCGATTTCAATTTGCGAATCAGATCATCGAGAATATTACGGACCGTCGGATAGGATTTGCCCATCTGATTTGCCATTTCTTTTAAACTCCCTGAGTGCATCAAAAAATTCAAAACAAATTCTTGCTCCTCTACAGTAAGCTGCATCAACACAGGTAAAGAAAACTTACCTACAACTTCGGTTTCACAGGAGTCACACACCAATTTAGCGACTTTTAACTTCGCTTCACAACAAGGGCAATCAACCGGTATTTTTTTCATTAAATAATAACATCATTAACATTATTAAAGATAATATTAATAATGTTAAAACAAAAGATTATAAAATCAATATTTTTCAAAAATCATTGCTTAATGATATATTTGTATCATTAAATAACGTTTATGAAGAAGTTTTTAGGCTATTTCCTATCTATTATATTTTGGTTTTGTTTTGGTTTATCCCTAATTATTTTCCACCCCATACAGTGGTTATGTTTAAAGCTGGGTGGATACAATGCACATAAAAAGAGTGTAGATATATTAAATGCCTGCCTCGTTGCCTGCTATTACACGCTATTTAATCGGGTGACATTTATCGACAATAAAAATATTCCAACAGGACAACCCATTGTCTTTGTAGCAAATCATCAAAGTACTTTTGATATTCCTCCAATGATCTATTTCTTGCGTAGATTTCATGGGAAATTTATTTCTAAAATAGAACTTGCCAGTGGCATACCTAGCATCTCCTTCAACTTAAAACATGGTGGTGCCGCAAATATAGATCGCAATGACCCCAAACAATCTATTGCTGAAATATTGAAACTTGCCAATAATATGAAAACCAAAAACTGGTCCGCGTTTATTTTTCCAGAGGGAACAAGATCGAAAACCGGAAAAATGAAGGCCTTTCATGTTGGTGGAATTGCCACTTTACTAAAGAAAAATCCGAATGCACTCGTTGTTCCTATTGCCATTAGAGGATCATATGAAATGGTACAATATGGTATGTATCCATTAACCCCATTTCTTCATATGACCTGGGAAGTGCTAGAACCTTTGGATACGGAGGGTAAGAATATTGAGGAGATCGTTAAATTAGCTGAGGAAGCAATAAAATTAAAGGTCGAAAAATAGGAATAAGCTACTTGACCTGCCTTCCTTTCCAGTCGTACTTCCCTACATTGCCCAATATGCCTATATAAGCCAGATACAGGATATGAGCCAAGCTCAATAAAGGAAGATACCATAAGAGTTCCTTTCTGCTTGCGAACCTTGTCAAAGGTTCAATAAAAATAAATTCGACGACCATCTTTAATAGCAATGCAAAAAGTACAACCCAAGCAACGAATTTTACACCGAAAAGAGCAAGAACCGAAGCTACCAAAATCAATAAATTAAAGAACCAAATGGAAATCCCTAATGCGATGACACCTTTATTTTTATATTTGGTACTTTTTGAAGCCCAGCGTCTGCGCTGACTAATGAATGACTTCAAATCCGGTTTGGCATCCGTATAAACAACAGCATCTTTTGATTTACAAAACGTTATTCGCTCGGGATATTGTTCTGCTACCTTATGTAAAAAAAGTTCATCATCACCGGATGCAAGCTCGTCGATCCCTTTAAATCCGCCCATTTGTTTAAAAATATCCTTTCGATAGGCCAAATTAGCACCATTACAGGTCGTTGGTTTTTTGTTACCAATACCTGCAGCGCCCAGACCTATCAAATACAAAAATTCCAGGGTCTGCAGTCGTTCAAAAAAACTCTTTTCTTCTGAATACACCACTGGAGAAGATTGTAGATAAGCACCTTCTTTCTCAAATGTGCTGATAACCGTTGCTAACCAGTTCGACCCCATGCGGCAATCTGCATCAGTGGTAATAATAATTTCACCTTGACAGCATTCTATCGCCCTTGAAATTGCTAGTTTCTTATACGAATTCAAACGCCCGTTTTCATTCAATTGAATAAGCTTAACACCTTTCTCTTCATATTCTTTCACAATCAAAGACGTATTGTCGTCTGAATGGTCATCGATAATAATGAGCTCCAGGAGCTCATTAGGATAATTCTGCCCGAGTATGGATTCAATGGTGCGTCTAATATTTAACTCCTCATTCCGCGCAGCAATAATCACAGATACGGTCATTGTTGGCCTAATAGAACGGTTAGGTTCTGAAATCAAGGACCAGCCTCTGCGCATCCATAAAACTAGAATTGCATATACGCAGGCAAAAATGATCAATAAATAGTTAAGAATTTGTATCACCGAAAAAATTAATCTTAAAAACAAAAATAGAACCAAATATAGCTGGAAGAATCAAATTAACGAACCAAATACAGGAAACAATAGCCATTACAGCAATCTCTTGTGTGGTAACATAGCTATATAGATTGCTAGCAACAAAACTTCTCACACTGAAATCAAAAATATCCAATGTAGGCAGAGCTGCCTGAACAAAAAACAGAATAAAAATCATCAGAATCATGGATAAAAGTGGTAGCTCAGGCAAAGTTAGCTTCATCAAGATGATATACTGCGAAGTAAAAATAACAAATCGCGCCAAAGAATTTAAAAGAACAATACTGAGCTCACGCATTGAATAGTGCTCCAATACTTCAAAGAAGGGCTTAATTCGCGTCAAAAACTTAATTTTCCCGACCAATAAATCGATCCATTTTACATTGAAATATAAGATGACAAATCCTCCAGCATAGATAATAGCAAGTAGCCATACCCCAAATTGTACTGTTAAAGGAGTAGAAAGAAATTTACAGATAAACCAAGCGATACTTAGTGACCCCGCAACGCTTGTGAGCACCAATTGCGCAAATAATCCAACGCCCATCGCTACGGCTCCTTTTGCTCGATGTTGGGGCTGTAGAAAAAGTACCCGTCCGCCATATTCGCCAATCCTATTAGGTGTAAAAATAGCCCAGGTAAGCCCGCAGAAAACGGATTGGAAAGCCTTCCAAAATGAAATATGCTCCAGTTTAGATGCAAGATACCGCCATTTCACAACTTCAAGCAACCAATTGACAAGCATTAAAACCACAATTAAAATAAGGGTCCCAACAACCGAATGCTGCTCCAAACCGGCAATTAGGGTTTTGAACTTCTCAATATTGCTTCTATCGGATAGCTTCACAACGATATACCAGGTCGCTAGGGCGAAAACCAGTATCTTCAATAAAAGACTGATGTATTTTTTTTGTCTTCCAGTCAACTTTTGATAATTAGAGAGCAATGTTACTAAATTTTAGCCAAATGATTAAGTTTTGTCGAACGCAATCCGTGAATAAAACGCAAAATTTGTATTATTGTATATGCAGAAGGAAAAGGCGAAAGAAAGAATAATTTTAGGTATAGACCCCGGAACAGTAATACTTGGGTATGGTATCATCAAAGAAGTCGGCAATAACATATCCTTGGTCTCAATGGGGGTCATCAAAATGGGACATTTAGATGACCATGCCCTAAAACTACAACGTATATTCAAAAAAACTTCTGCTCTAATGCAGGAATACAATCCCGACTGCGTAGCTCTTGAATCACCATTTTATGGAAAAAACATACAGGTCATGCTCAAATTAGGGCGAGCGCAAGGTGTTGCCATGGCGGCGGCGCTGGCGCAAGATATCCCAATCTTTGAATATTCTCCAAGAAAGATAAAACAATCCGTTACAGGAAATGGAAATGCTACAAAGGAGCAGGTTTCCGCTATGCTAAAAAATCTATTAAAATTTGAGGAAACACCACAATTTTTAGATGCCACCGACGGATTGGCAATCGCTGTCTGCCACTCCTTTCAGAAAAATGCAGTATCAGGCAGCAGCAAGTCGTACACTGGATGGTCCGCCTTTATCAAAGACAACAAAGATCGGATCAAGTAATTACATTTGTACCTGACGAATCACATTCTTCACATTCAACTCAACAATATCCGTCATCGTCTTACACTTGAGGTAAGAGTTATTTTGATAAAATTCAGCGTAGCCCTCACGTAACTGTTTGATATTCTCCTGCGTAGAAAGGACCTGCGTTTGCGAAGCATCCCTTAGATCAGCGATCCGATGTCTTTCACTCCGGACTCTATGCACAATGGAAGAACGCTCCTCCTGTTGGTATTGCAGCACAGTTTTTTCATTTAGATGCTCCATTGCTAATTTGACGTAGGGAAGATTCTCCTTAAAAAATTGAGGCATATATACTTTCGGATTTCCTTCATAAAACTGCTGGTCAAAATCTATTGCCCGAATTCGAAACTGGAAATCATCAAAATCTGGTGTAATCTGCATCACAAAATTGTAGGCCCTCATATCCCCCAACAAGGTAATAATACATCGTTCATTAAACTTGACAAATTCTTTGGAAATCCGGGTCAGATTATAATCAGGCGAGAACATACGTGTTTTCGAAAAAGTGTCCCCGGGGATTCCAACAATATGTTCTTCAACCAAAGTATCATGGTCTACCATATAATTCACCTGATTTGGCGACAATATTTCTTCTAACTCCAATCCATATATTCGCGACGCATCGGCTTGCTTTATGTAAAAATAATCGTACACATCATTTAAACGGTTTACGATACGAATACGAAATGGTTTAGTATTGCCAAAGCCACAGTACTCTACACGATCAATATACTTATGCTGGACGATTCGCGTATTACCTGATGCTTTCAGTTTAGCATAAATCACCTTCAATCCGTCATACAATTGATCGATAAGATATTGCGGATACAGTGGAGTCTCCCAAAAAGTATCGTTGCCAAATTTATCCATGACAGGTACTGTCTCCGTAAAATTCAGTAGATCTTTATATCCTATCGGCAACTTTTCGTCTCGCTGATACAGCTTAAGGTATTTATGAAGTCCTTCCCCTACTTCAAAAATTGGTTTCTTTTTCGAAATCTTTACATCTTGAACTTCTTCCATCTCTATTCCGTATTTTATTTTTCGTTTACTCAAACATCACACAGTCTGCTACATTTTGCCCCATCATATGCTAAATTCGAACTGATTAGATTTTCAATATGCCAACTGTTTTTCCTACTTCTAAAAAAGGCAATACTAAATTAATTTATCATAATCTTGATATTAAACATGAAAACAATCACTTAACCTATAATAAGATCATCATGAAACAATTATAATCACTTTCAATCAAAAACATATAACATTATCAATATGAATAAGTATTTTTTATTAAATTTACATCTATAAACCGAAAATTCTTAGTAATTTTGAAATAAATTTAATTATTTTAGCTATTGGTCAGATCTTGATGCAACGACCAATTAATGAACACAAAAACCATTGTTAATGGAAAATCAATATGCAAACTATGATCTAGACAATTTGGATATCCAAATCTTGTCTATTCTAATGAACGATGCCTCTATTCCTTATACAGAAATAGCAAAAAAGCTAATTGTATCAGGTGGTACAATTCACGTTAGAATGAAGAAGATGGAAGAACTAGGTATCATTAGAGGGTCAAATCTAATTATCAATCCTCAAAAAGTCGGATTTGATATCACGGCCTTTTTGGGTATCTATCTTGAAAAAGGTTCACAATATGCAGATGCGGTAGATAAATTGAAAGAAATCAAAGAAGTGGTCGAATTACACTATTGTACTGGCCAATACAGTATTTTTGCAAAAATTATCTGTAGAGATACAGTTCACCTGAGAAAAGTATTGAATGAAGATATTCAATCCGTACCAGGGATTCAACGTACCGAGACGATCATCTCTCTTGAGGAGAGTATCAAACGTCAAATCAGCTTAGTCTAGTATAAAAAAAGCTTCCATAAAAATGGAAGCTTTTTTTATACTATCTTTTCTAACATTGCGATATAGAGATCGATCCCTGCTCTAATTTCATCGATATAGATAAACTCATCTGCCATATGCGACCGCGCGCTATTGCCAGGTCCCAGCTTCAGAGAAGGGACAGGAATAAGAGCCTGATCGCTCATCGTCGGTGAACCATATACTTTACGTCCCAGTAGAATGCCTGCTTTGACGATTGGATGCGTTTCAGGAATAGAAGAAGACTTCAGGCGCGTCGATCTCGCTGTGACCTCTGATTTTACATGAGACTTGATAATATCCAACGTCTCTTCATTCGAATAAGCATCTGTGGTTCTGACATCGACAACAAAGTTACAAGTAGCCGGTACCACATTGTGCTGTGATCCCGCCTGAATCACGGTTACCGACATCTTAATTGGGCCTAAAGTTGAAGAAGTCCTTTCAAATGTATAATTTTGAAACCATTCAATATCCTTGATCGCTTTATAGATAGCATTATCGCCCTCATTACGTGCGGCATGTCCAGCAGTTCCTAAAGCGGTACAATCCAACACCATCAGCCCCTTTTCTGCAATTGCCAAATCCAATAAGGTAGGTTCACCCACAATTGCAAAATCAATTGGACCGATATCATCCAAAACAGATTCTACACCGTTCTTACCTGAGATCTCTTCTTCAGCACTGGCGACCAGACAGAAGTTATACTTCAACTCCGTCTGCTGGTAAAAATACAAAAATGTAGCTATCAATGATACCAAACAGCCCCCAGCATCATTGCTTCCCAATCCGAACAATTTACCTTCCTCTACAGTTGCTGCCAAAGGATCTCTCGTATAACCCGTATTTGGTTTAACTGTATCGTGATGCGAATTAAGCAATATCGTAGGTTTAGTGATATCATAATGGGCGTTATACACCCAGACATTATTGCCTTTCCGATGTGTTTTTATATCACGCTCCTGAAAGAAGCGATCAATTAAATCTGCCGTGAACTCTTCCTCTTTACTTAAAGACGACAGTCCAATTAATTGTTTTAAAAGGGCCAGCGCATCTTCAAATAGACGCTGTTTATCCTTCATGGTATAGTCCTCCTGCTTTATCCGCAGACAGTTTAATTCCCTTTATAAAAGCAGAACTAAAACCGTTATGTTCCATTTCGTTCAATCCCGCTATTGTACATCCCTTTGGTGACGTCACCTTATCAATCTCTCCTTCTGGATGAGCATTGGTATGCAATAGCAAATCAGCAGCGCCTTTTGCAGTTTGAACTGCCATTTTTAATGCGTCATGCGCATGAAATCCGATTTCAACTCCACCTTGTGAAGCCGCGCGAATAGCACGCAGGAAGAACGCAATACCGCAGGCACACAATGCCGTTGCCGATGTCATCAGGTCTTCATTAATGACAACCACTGAACCAACAGTTTCAAACATCTTCTCAACCTCCTTCAAACTATCGTCCGAAGCATTGTCGCTGGCGATACAAGTCATTGATTGAGCTATTGCTATTGCTGTGTTGGGCATTGCCCGTATAACTGTGGCATCTGCACCCAACTCTGCTTTCAAATCAGCACAAGAGACTCCTGACACAATAGAGACAAAAATCTGATTTGTCTTGTCAATGACTGGAGCGACTTCCACCAATACCTTTTTTAGTTGTTGAGGTAGTATTGCGAAAACAACAATATCAGCCCCCTTTACAGCGAGCCTATTATCATTACTTACTGAGAAGCCCTGGCTCGCTTCTTCGGCCAGTGCATTCAAATTTCTCCTCGTCAATGTAATATCGGCAGCATTGGCAAATTCACTTTTTACAAGTCCTTTTGCCAAAGAAAGACCGATATTACCGCTTCCGATAATGGTGACCTTTTTCATAGCGATCGTTGGGTTTAGGTTAGATTTTTATTTTAATGTCAAGCAAGTGCCAAATTGTCCTTGTTGAAACAAATGCAAATTATTAGCATTTCCAATATAGACCTCTTGAACACCTTTATTTATAGCATTGAATGCATTTTGCAACTTAGGAATCATCCCGTCATTCACCACGCCGGATTCCTTAAGATGTTCAAACTCTTCTGACTTAATCGTTGGGATTACTGAATTCTCATCTGTTACATCGCGCAAAACGCCGTTCTTCTCAAAACAATAAACCAGAGAAGTTTCATATAATGAAGCCAAAGACACCGCCAATGAAGAAGCTATAGTATCCGCGTTGGTATTGAGCAATTGTCCAAGGCCATTGTGTGTAATAGCTGAAAACACAGGAACAAACCCTGCTTCCAAAAACTTCTTGATGGCCAGGGTATTTACAGAGTCATGCAACAAATCACCTACAAAGCCATAATCGATATCTTTTACAGGACGCTTTATAGCTTTTATGACATCCCCATCAGCTCCGGTTAATCCGACGGCATCGCATTTCAAATTTTGCAACTTAGCAACGATTGTCTTGTTTGTCAATCCAGCGTATACCATTGTTACAATGCGTAACATTTCCTCATTTGTCACACGACGCCCTTCTATCATTTGGGCTTCAATTCCAAGTTCACTAGCCAGGCGAGTCGCTATTTTACCACCGCCATGTACAAGAATCTTTTTCCCTGACAATGCAGAGAACTTTTCCAAAAAAGAATCCAATTGGCGTTCATCATCAATAATATTCCCGCCAATTTTAATTATATTTAATACACTATTAGCCATTACGCAACTTTTCCCAATAAAAATAGTTTTTCAATAATCTATAGGATTGGACTATGCCAAATCCTCTAACATACGTTTCAAAACAACCTGAGCAGCCCATACACGGTTGCTAGCCTCTTTAATCACGAGTGAATTTGGTCCATCTAAAATCTCAGAAGACAATTCAAGATCTCTTCTTACTGGCAAACAATGCATTACTTTGGCATCATTCGTCAAATTGAGCTTCTTGTTATCCATCATCCAATCTTCATCAACACCATATACCTCGCCATATTCTTGATAAGAAGACCAGTTTTTCACATAGACAAAATCAGCATTCTTTAAACTTTCTTCAAGATTATTAGATATGGTTGCTCCAGCGGTAAATTCTTCACTTAACTCATAGCCCATAGGTTGAGCTATCGTAAAATCGACCAATCCCTCTTCTTGTGCTTTGCACATCCATTCTGCGAAAGAATTAGGTACCGCTTGAGGTAATGCCTTAACATGCGGAGCCCAAGCCAATACCACTTTCGGCTTTTCAGTCTTCTTGTACTCAGTGATGGTAATCATATCTGTCAAACTCTGCAGTGGATGGCGTGTTGCACTCTCTAAGGAAACAACAGGAACACCACAGTACTTAATGAATTTGTTGAACAGGTCTTCACTATAATCCTCTTCACGATCTTTCAATTTTGGAAAGGAACGAAGTCCCAAAATATCACAATACTCACCCATAACAGCAGCGGCCTCGCGAATATGTTCAACAGTTGTCCCGTTCATCACAACACCATCCTGTGTTTCAAGCGCCCAACCATCTTTATCCATATTCATGACCATCACATTCATGCCCAAATTCATTGCCGCTTTTTGTGTGCTCAGACGCGTACGCAAACTCGGATTCAAAAATACAAGTCCCAACGTTTTATGTTGACCAAGGTCCTGATTGTCATATGGTGCCGCTTTCAAAGCTAACGCTTCTTGAACAACGTCCGCTACACTAGACACATCCTTAACAGAGAAAAACTTTTTCATCTATATTTATTTATTCGAGTGCATTTTCAACGAGCAATCAATAGGCCCGTCACACTCAGTATATATTCTAACTACTACAGCGCAATCAAATTTACATGAGCCAATGTGTGGCTATTGGATAATTTGATCGACAGCTTTAAGGTTCTATGCAACCGTTACTGCTTTGATATGTGCTTTCAATGCCGATAAAAACTGATCAGCATGATCTTTCGTAATATTCAAAGCAGGCAACAAGCGAATCACAAAAGGCTTAGCCTCCCCTGTAAAGATACGGTTCTTTACCAAGAGATCTTTCTTCACATGGGCCAAAGATTCAGGTAGTTCTATACCGATCATTAATCCTCGGCCTCTCACTTCGACAATTTCCTCGATTTGCTTAAGCTCATCAATAAGATATTGTCCGACTTGAGCCGCATTCTCCATCAGTTTATCTTGTTGGATAATCTCCAATACAGCCAGTGCGGCAGCACATGCGAGATGATTGCCACCAAATGTCGTCCCCAAACTCCCGTAAGTCGCTTTAAATTTGGGCGATATACTGATTGCACCAATTGGAAAACCATTGCCCATACCTTTTGCCATCGTGTAAATATCGGCTTCAACGCCTGAATAGTCCTGCGCATAGAATAAGCCTGTTCTTCCATACCCACATTGCACTTCGTCCGCAATAAACACAGCATTATATTGATCACAAAGAGAGCGAATCAACTGAAGAAACGATACTGACGCTTCTCTGATTCCACCTACGCCCTGGATACTTTCTACGATAACAGATGAAATTTCATTACCATATGATGCGAAAGCCTCAGTCAAAGCCGCTTCATCATTGAAAGGAAGAAATACAATATTATCGGTCTCGTTGACGGGAGCCACGATACTCGGGTTATCTGTTGCCGCTACGGCCAATGAGGTTCTTCCATGAAACGCTTTTGAAAACGCTATGACTTTTTTTCGCTTATTGTAAAAAGATGCCAGCTTCAATGCGTTTTCATTTGCTTCCGCGCCAGAATTGCAAAGAAATAAATCATAATCAACCTTTCCCGAAACTTCCCCTAACAATCGGGCAAGTTCACGCTGAATTGGAATCTCGACAGAGTTGGAATAGAACCCAATACGGTTCAATTGTTCTGTGATGCGTTGTACATAATGTGGGTGCGTGTGTCCGATCGATATCACAGCATGGCCACCATACAAGTCCAAGTAAGCATTTCCTTCGGCATCCCACACCGTTGATCCATTAGCCTTTACTATGTTAATGGGATTAATGGGATAAACATCAAATGGTTTCATCTTAATGAATTATAGATTGATAAACGAAATAGCTAGTAATAGAAAAAGCTATCAGATTTTAGCAATACAAATATATTAGTTATAACGGTAGGAATGGTCATAAAATAAAAAAAGTCCCCTTAAAAAGAGGACTTTTTTATGCTAGATCAGAAGAAGACTATTCTCCGTCTACTTTTTCTTCACCTTCTACTTCAGCTTTAACTTCTGCAGGAGCTTCAGTTTCAGCAGTAGTAGCTTTTTTAGCACCACCACGACGACGAGTAGCTTTTTTCTCAGCAGCAGCAGCTTTTTTACCGTAGATTTCGTTGTAATCAACTAGTTCGATGAAAGCCATTTCCGCGTTATCACCTAAACGGTTTTCCATTTTAATGATACGAGTGTAACCACCTGGACGGTTAGCTACTTTTTCAGAAATTTCGCGGAATAAGATAGAAACAGCGTCTTTATCTTTCAAATAAGCGAATACTGTACGACGAGAGTGTGTTGTGTCGTTTTTAGATTTAGTAATCAAAGGCTCAACATACGTACGTAAAGCTTTAGCTTTAGCCAAAGTAGTTGTAATACGTTTGTGTAGGATTAATGATGTTGCCATGTTAGCCAACATTGCTTTTCTATGGCTATCCGTACGGCCTAAGTGATTTACTTTTTTTCCGTGTCTCATTTTGATTTTATTATACTAATCGTACCGTTTTTGTATATGTCATTTATGTGAACATCACATATCCAGACAGCCAAAAGGAATTACGACTAGTGGTCGCTTAATAAATTATTATTCTTCGTCTAATTTGTATTTTGCCAAGTTCATTCCGAATGATAAACCTTTCGATTTAACCAATTCTTGGATTTCACTTAACGATTTTTTACCGAAGTTTCTGAATTTCAACATATCAGCTACGTCATAAGTTACTAACTCAGCCAATGTGCGAATATCCGCAGCTTTCAAACAGTTCAATGCGCGAACTGAAAGATCAAGATCTACTAATTCTGTTTTCAAGATCTTACGCATATGTAAGATTTCTTCATCAACAACTTTAGTTTCTTCTTTCGTTTGAGACTCAAGAAGCATATTCTCATCAGAGAATAAAATAAAGTGTTGAATTAAGATCTTAGCAGCTTCTTTCAAAGCTTCTTCGGGGTGAATTGAGCCATCAGTAGAGATATCCAACAACAATTTCTCGTAGTCAGTCTTTTGCTCTACACGGTAATTCTCAATGGTATATTTAACATTCTTGATCGGAGTAAAGATCGAATCGATTGCGATAACACCTACTGGAGCATCAACAACTTTATTCTCATCAGCATTTACGTATCCACGACCTTTGGCAATACTCAATTCCAATTCAATTGTCACTGAATTATCCATGTTACAGATTACCATGTCTGGGTTTAAGACCGTAAAGTTATTAGAGAATTTTGTGATATCACCAGCTAAGAATTGCTCTTGACCATTGATTACTACAAATACCTTTTCGTTGTCACCAATCTCACCTGTTTTTTTGAAACGAATTTGTTTCAAGTTCAAGATAATTTCAGTTACGTCTTCAACAACACCTTTGATCGTTGAAAATTCGTGCGAAACGCCAGAAAACCTTATCGACGTAATTGCATATCCTTCTAAAGAGGACAATAGAATACGGCGCAAAGCATTACCAATGGTTACACCAAAACCAGGCTCCAATGGACGAAATTCAAACGTACCATCAAAATCCGTAGATTTTTGCATGATAACTTTATCCGGTCTTTGAAATGCTAAAATTGCCATTTATTTTCTTTTAATGTTTTATTTGTAATAATAATTGTAATACAACAGAAGATGCATACCCCAAAAATTGGACTATGCATTCTTCTATTTTATTTATTATTTAGAGTATAACTCAACGATTAAGTTCTCTTTGATGTTTTCAGGAATGTCAGCTCTTTCTGGATAGCTTAAGAAAGTACCTGTCAATTCTTTCGCATTCCACTCTAACCAAGAAAATTTGTTTACAGTACGACCTGCAACTGAATTTGTGATGGCTTCAAGTGTTTGAGAACGTTCACGAACTGCTACAACGTCACCTGGACGCAAGCTATATGATGGAATGTTAACAACTTCGCCGTTAACAGTAACGTGTTTATGGGATACCAACTGACGAGCAGCGGCACGAGAAGTAGCGATACCTAAACGGTAAACTACGTTATCCAAGCGAGCTTCTAACAATTTCAAGAAGATCTCACCTGTAATACCTTGTTTAGAGGCAGCTTTAACAAATAAGTTTGAGAACTGACGCTCCAATACACCGTAAGTGTATTTTGCTTTTTGTTTTTCTAACAACTGAATAGCATATTCAGATTGTTTACCTCTGCGTTTAGAAGCTCCATGTTGTCCAGGAGGGTAATTTTTCTTTTCTAACGCTTTATCTGGGCCGAAGATCGGCTCTCTAAATTTACGGGCAATTTTGGACTTAGGTCCTGTATATCTAGCCATTTTCTTTTACAATTAAAGTATCTATCAGCCTATAGCCGATGAATCTTATCTTTAAATTAATTAAACTCTTCTGCGTTTTGGAGGACGACAACCGTTGTGAGGAAGTGGAGTGATATCTTTGATAGTAGTCACATCGATTCCTACTGTTTGCAATGTTCTGATTGCCGATTCACGACCAGCACCAGGTCCTTTAACAAACACTTCAACTTTACGTAAACCCAAGTCGTGAGCAACTTTTCCACAGTCTTGTGCAGCTTGACCAGCAGCGTATGGAGTGTTCTTTTTAGAACCACGGAAACCCATTTTACCAGCACTAGACCAAGAAATAGTTTGACCTTGATTATTTGTCAAAGTTACAATGATATTGTTAAACGTTGCGTTAATGTGAGCCTGACCTACAGGTTCGATAACAACGATACGCTTTTTTGCAGCTTTTTTAGTTTTAGCCATTTCTTATTTATTATTTAGTAGCTTTTTTCTTGTTTGCAACTGTCTTACGTTTACCTTTACGAGTACGTGAGTTGTTTTTAGTACGTTGACCACGAACTGGTAAGTGTTTACGGTGACGCAATCCACGGTAACAACCGATATCCATTAAACGTTTGATGTTTAATTGAATTTCAGAACGCAATGCACCTTCCACTTTCAATTCGTCGTTAATGATGGTACGAATTGCTGCCAATTGCTCATCATTCCACTCTTGTACCTTCACATCTTCGCTGATACCAGCTTTTTCCAAGATATATTCAGCTCTTGTACGACCGATACCAAAAATATAGGTAAGGCCGATCACACCTCTTTTGTTTTTAGGTAAATCAATACCTGCTATCCTTGCCATATAATATTAAGCTATTATTTTTTTAATGAATTAACCCTGACGTTGTTTAAACTTTGGGTTCTTTTTGTTGATTACAAAAACTTTACCTTTACGACGGATGATCTTACAGTCCGCGCTACGTTTTTTTATTGATGCTCTTACTTTCATGATATTTATTTTTTCAAAAGCTTGCGCTAATACAAGGGCTTACAGCTATTTATAGCGATAAGTAATCCTTCCTTTAGTCAAATCATACGGAGACATTTCCAATTTAACTTTATCACCAGGTAAAATTTTGATATAGTGCATGCGCATTTTACCAGAAATATGGGCAATGATTTCATGTCCATTTTCCAACTCTACCCTAAACATAGCATTAGAAAGTGCCTCTCTAATTATACCGTCTTGTTCTATTGAGGCTTGTTTAGCCATATATTCTCGATTAAATTTAATTTAAAAGCCTGCGAACAGGAGTGCAAAGATAAATAAAAATAATTGAAAACCAACTACTTTTTGTTCAAAACTTTCTCTACATGTTCGAATGTCAGCAACACATCTGGTTCTCCTTTTCGGATTGCAACCATCTGTTCGAAGTGCGCCGATAATTTCCCATCCACTGTACTTACTGTCCAACCATCATCCCAAAAACGAACACCCGCACGCCCCGCATTGATCATCGGTTCGATACAAATAACCAAACCTTCTTCCAATTTAGGACCAGCACCTCGTTTTCCATAATTAGGAACCTCAGGTTTTTCATGTAAGTGATAACCAACTCCGTGTCCAACCAGCTCGCGAACAATTCCGAATCCGAATTTGCTCACATACTCCTGAACAGCTGAAGAAATATCCCCAACACGTTTACCAGCCACCGCCTGTTCAACACCTTTGTACAATGATTCCTTTGTTACATCCAATAACAACTGTGCTTCCTCAGATATTTCACCTACACCAAAGGTGTATGCGGAATCACTGATAAAGCCGTTCAGATTGACACCACCATCGACCGAAACAAGATCTCCATCTTTAATTTCATAATCACTTGGAAAGCCGTGTACAATTTGATCGTTGACAGATATACACAAAGAATATGGAAATCCCTGATAATTTAAGAACGCAGGCGTCCCGCCGTTATCATGAATATACTCATAAGCTAATTTATCAAGAGATATAGTCTTTACCCCAGGTTTAATCACTTTTGCGATTTCACCAAGCAATTGCGAAAGCACATCTGCTGACTTCCGCAATTGCTCTATATCTTCTGCTGACTTATAAAATACTTTAGACATCTAAAGAAATTAAATTGCCGAATGATCCATTCCCTCAACAGACGCGGCCGAACGACCTTTAATACGACCTGTTTTCATTAATCCATCGTAATGACGCATCAATAAATGAGATTCGATCTGTTGCAAAGTATCCAACACCACACCTACTAAAATCAATAATGACGTACCACCGTAGAAGTGCGCAAATTGATTATTAATACCAAACAAACTTGCAATAGCAGGTAGAATAGCAATGATCGCTAAGAAAATTGCACCTGGAAATGTAATATTTGATATTACGCGGTCTATAAAATTACTAGTTTCCAATCCCGGTTTAATACCCGGTACAAAACCTCCGTTCTTCTTCATGTCGTCCGACATCTGTTGTGGGTTCACCATAATCGCTGTATAGAAAAACGTAAATGCGATAATTAACACCGCAAATGTCACGTTATATGCTACAGACGTATAGTTACTCAACGAAGTCAAAAATTCCGACTGAAGATTTGGGAAGAACTGTCCTAAACTCATTGGCACAAACATGATTGCCTGCGCAAAAATGATAGGCATTACACCTGCAGCATTTACCTTTAACGGTATATACTGACGTACTCCACCGACTTGCTTGTTTCCAACGATTTTCTTCGCGTATTGTACAGGGATCTTACGAACACCTTGTACGATCAAGATCGTAAAGATCACAACAAAGAACAAAGCTACAAATTCAAGCAACAATGGAATTGGACCACCACCACCTTTCGCCATTCTAGAAACCCATTCCGCAGTGATACCACTTGGCAATTGAGCGATAATACCAGTCATGATGATCAAAGAAATACCATTACCGATACCTTTATCAGTAATTTTTTCCCCTAACCACATCACAAATAAAGTACCGCCTGTCAAAACTATAGCAGTTAGAATAGTGAATAATGGGTCAGCTATTGTCTTAGCACTTGGCTCGATTTGAGTACGTACATAAGCAAAAGCCTGAAGCAAAGTAATCCCTAAAGTTAAATAGCGAGTAATTTGATTCATTTTTTGACGACCACTTTCCCCTTCCTTCTGCATCTTTTGGAAGTAAGGAACCGCGATGCCCAGCAATTGAACAACAATGGATGCCGAGATATATGGCATTACCCCTAAAGCAAAGATAGCCGAACGAGAGAAAGATCCCCCCGCAAACATATCCAGTAAGCCCAATAAACCCTCTTTTTGACCAGAGGCCAAAGCATGAGGATTTACACCTGGTAATACCACGTGACATCCAATACGGTAAATCAAAAGAAAAAGTAAGGTATTTAGAATACGCGTACGTAAATCATCGATTTTCCAAATATTGGTTAAGGTTGTGATTAGTTTCTTCATTTATTAAATTTTAACGATAGAACCGCCTGCAGCTTCAATAGCTTTTTGAGCAGAAGCAGTAAACGCGTGCGCTGTTACTTCAACTTTAGCTTTCAATTCACCGCGACCCAAGATTTTAACTTTGTCATTTTTAGACACTAAACCATGAGCTTTCAATGCGTCGAAATCTACAGCTGTTAAATTGTGTTTCTCGATCAACGCTTGTAAAGTATCTAGGTTTACACCATTGTACTCAACACGGTTGATGTTTTTGAAACCAAATTTAGGCACACGACGTTGCAAAGGCATTTGACCACCTTCGAAACCGATTTTCGTAGAGTGACCTGAACGAGAACCAGCACCTTTGTGACCACGCGTTGAAGTACCACCACGACCAGAACCAGTACCACGGCCAATACGTTTGCTACTTTTTACTGCACCTTTTGCAGGTTTTAAATTACTTAAGTTCATTTTTAAACTAAATTGTGCTAGCCCTTCGCTCTCACTAAACAGGTACTAGCGATTAAAAAATAATGATTATTAATAACAAGTAATGGAAGAAGCCCAAAGACCTCTTCCATATGCTAATATTAAATAGTTTCGATAGCTACTAAATGGTTTACTTTACGTACCATTCCAATAATTGATGGAGTAGCTTCAACTTCTACTGAGTGGTTGATTCTTTTCAAACCCAATGCCTCAATAGTTTTCTTTTGGCGCTCGCTTCTGTCGATAACGCTCTTTATCTGGGTGATTTTGATTTTTGCCATGATAATTAACCGTTAAATACTTTATTCAAATCGACACCGCGGTGTTGTGCTACTGTATACGCATCACGCATTTCTGCTAAAGCAGTTACAGTTGCTTTTACCACGTTGTGTGGGTTAGAAGAACCTAATGATTTAGCCAATACATCTTTAATACCAGCAGACTCCAATACTGCACGCATTGCACCACCTGCTAAAACTCCCGTACCACCTACAGCTGGTTTAATCAAAACTGAACCACCAGAATATTTACCATATTGCGCGTGAGGAACAGTACCTTTGATAATAGGAACTTTTACCAAATTTTTCTTTGCGTCATCGATACCTTTCGTGATTGCTTCAGTTACCTCTTTAGCTTTACCTAAACCGTAACCTACGATACCGTTTTCATCACCTACTACAACAATTGCAGAGAAGCTGAAAGTACGACCACCTTTAGTAACTTTAGCTACACGTTGGATACTTACTAAGCGATCTTTTAATTCAATTTCGCTTGATTTTACTCTTTTTATATTGCTTAATGCCATTTCTTTCTATGATTAAAAGTCTAAACCGCCTTCGCGAGCACCTTCAGCCAAAGATTTGATACGGCCATGGTATAAGTACCCATTACGGTCAAAAACTACTTTATTAATACCTGCTGCTACTGCTTTTTCAGCCACCAATTTACCTACAGCTTTAGATTGATCAACCTTGTTACCAGATGCAACAAACTCTTTTGACAAGCTAGATGCAGCAACTAATGTTTTACCTGCATTGTCATCAATGATTTGCGCATAGATACCTTTGTTACTTCTAAAAACCGATAAACGTGGACGTTCAGACGTTCCAGCAAGGTTTTTTCTGATTCCTTTTTTGATTCTCTCTCTACGAGATGCTTTTTGTCCTGCCATGATTATTATTTTTTAGCTGATTTACCTGCTTTTCTTCTCAATACTTCACCTGCAAACTTAACACCTTTTCCTTTGTAAGGTTCTGGTTTACGGAAGCCACGGATTTTAGCCGCTACCTGACCGATCAATTGTTTGTCAGCACACTCTAAAGTGATTGTAGGGTTTTTACCTTTGTCAGCAGTAGTTGATACTTTAACCTCGTTTGGCAATACAAAAACAATCTGGTGAGAGAAACCTAAAGTTAACTCTAATACATTACCAGTACTTGAAGCACGGTAACCTACACCGACTAACTCTTGCGTAGTTTTGTAACCTTCAGTCACACCGTGAACCATGTTAGCCAACAGGGAGCGGTATAGACCGTGTAATGCTTTGTGTTTCTTTTGATCAGTTGGACGTGTTACAACGATATTGCCCTCTTCTTGAGCAATCGTGATGTCACGGTCAACTTGTTGTGTTAATTCGCCTTTAGGACCTTTTACTGAAACTAAGTTTTTGTCCGAAATAGTAACAGTTACCCCAGCAGGGATAGCGATAGGCGCTTTTCCAATTCTTGACATTTCTTTGTGCTTTTACCTAGATTAATAAACGTAACATAAAACTTCACCACCAACATTTTGAAGTCTAGCTTCTTTATCTGTCATTACACCTTTCGATGTTGACAAGATAGCAATACCTAAACCGTTCAAAACACGAGGCATAGTATCAACGCTTGCATACTTTCTTAAACCAGGTTTACTCACACGTGTCAACGTACGAATAGCCGGAATTTTGCTAATTGGATTATATTTCAATGCGATTTTGATCGTACCCTGTACGCCATTCTCATCGAATTTGTAATTAGCAATGTAACCTTTATCAAAAAGAACTTTAGTGATCTCTTTTTTTAGGTTCGATGCAGGAATTTCAACAACCCTGTGGTTGGCCTTGATGGCATTCCTTACTCGTGTAAGGTAATCCGCAATTGGATCTGTAGTCATTATATATGAAAATTTGTGACAGCGGTTTCCCTCCCAACCATTGGTATGGGACCTTCTATCTGTTAAACAATTTTAAAATGCAAAAACCCCGGCAATCCTCAGTTGAATTGCCCGGGCAAAATTAAGTATTTTTTTTTAATTACCAAGAAGCTTTTTTCACCCCTGGGATTTTGCCATCTAAAGCCATCTCACGGAAAGTCACACGAGAGATACCGAATTGACGCATATATCCTTTAGGACGGCCAGTCAATTTACAACGATTGTGTAAACGTACTGGAGAAGCATTTTTAGGTAATTTATCTAATGCAACGTAATCGCCAGCAGCTTTTAATTCTGCACGTTTTGCCGCATATTTAGCTACCAATTTAGCGCGTTTTACTTCGCGTGCTTTTAATCCTTCTTTAGCCATTGTTATTAGTATTTTGATTTTTAAATGGTAAACCGAATTGTTTCAACAATTCTAAAGCCTCAACATCATTTTGAGCAGAAGTCACGAAAGTGATATCCATACCTTGGATCTTGTTGATTTTATCAATGTTGATCTCAGGGAAAATGATTTGCTCAGTGATACCTAAGTTATAGTTACCACGTCCGTCGAAACCTTTATCGTTGATACCGCGGAAGTCACGAATACGTGGAAGCGATACTGCTACCAAACGATCCAAGAATTCAAACATATTGTTGTCACGTAAAGTAACACGTGCCCCTACAGGCATACCTTTACGTAATTTAAAGTTTGAAATATCTTTTTTCGATTTTGTAGCAACGGCTTGTTGACCTGTGATTAAAGTCAACTCAGCGATAGCGTTATCGATTAATTTTTTGTCAGCTGTTGCAGCTCCTACGCCTTGTGAAACAACGATTTTCTCAAGTTTAGGAACCTGCATAATACTTTTATACTGAAATTTTTCTTGAAGTGCTTTACGGATTTCTTCCGCATATTTCACTTTTAATCTTGGTACGTAAGTCATTATTTAATTTCCTCCCCTGATTTTTTAGCGTAACGAACTAATTTACCATCTGCATTTAACTTACGACCTACACGTGTAGTTGCACCTGTTTTAGGATCGATAACAGCTAAATTAGAGATGTGAATACCAGCTTCTTTCTCAATGATACCACCATTAGGATTAGCTGCACTTGGTTTAGTGTGTTTTTTTACGATGTTAGCGCCCTCAACGATAGCTCTATTTTTATCCACTAAAACAGTTAATACTTTTCCTTGAACACCTTTAGAGTTACCAGCGATAACTTTCACTAAATCACCTTTTTTAATTTTGATTTTGTGCGTAGTTGTTTTTGTTTTCTGTGCCATAATTATAAAACCTCCGGTGCTAATGATACAATTTTCATGAACTGTTTCTCACGCAACTCTCTGGCAACAGGGCCAAAGATACGTGTACCACGTGGTTCATCATTATTATTTAATAATACAGCGGCGTTGTCATCGAAACGGATATATGAACCATCTTTACGACGGATTTCCTTTTTCGTTCTAACCACTACTGCTTTAGAAACGGAACCTTTTTTCACGTTTCCTGAAGGCATAGCGCTTTTCACCGATACAACAATCTTATCTCCGATTGATGCATAACGCTTGCGCGTACCGCCCAATACACGGATTACTAAAACTTGTTTAGCACCGCTATTGTCAGCTACATTAAGTCTTGATTCTTGTTGTACCATGTTATTTAGCTCTTTCTATAATTTCTACTAATCTCCAGTTTTTTGTTTTACTCAGCGGACGAGTTTCCATGATTAATACCGTATCGCCGATACCGCAGGTATTAGTTTCGTCATGAGCTTTAAATTTAGTAGTTTTTTTAACGAACTTACCATAGATCGGGTGTTTCACTTTACGTTCCACTGATACCACGATAGATTTGTCCATCTTGTTGCTAACTACTAAGCCGATTCTTGTTTTTCTTAAATTTCTTTCCATTTCGACTTTAAATTTTACGCCTCAGAGGCTGTTTCATTTTTAGCTGCAGCTTTGCGTGCACTGATCTCTGTACTGATACGAGCGATAGTTTTGCGTGCTGCTTTGATCACGTTAGGGTTCTCAATAGCTGAAACAGCATGTGCAAATTTCAATTTTGTAAGGGCTGTTTTCTCTTCTACAAGACGAGCTTTTAAGTCCTCATTAGATAATTCTAAAATTTCTGAATTTTTCATGTTTTTTCAGTTGTTATTTGGGTTATCATCGCTTTATATATAGCGTTAGGGGTAACGGCCCTAACGCTTAAATGATGACATTACCAAGATTTTTATGCTTCAACGTAGTCTCTACGAATCACAAACTTAGTTTGAACCGGAAGTTTTTGCGCTGCAAGGCGTAAAGCTTCTTTGGCAATTTCCAAAGGCACACCTTCTGCTTCAAATAACATACGGCCTGGGCGTACTACTGCTACCCAGTATTCTGGAGCACCCTTACCTTTACCCATACGTACCTCTGCAGGTTTTTTCGTAACAGGTTTGTCAGGGAAAATACGAATCCAAACTTGACCTTCACGTTTCATATAACGTGTAACCGCAATACGAGCTGCCTCGATTTGACGACTAGTGATCCATGCTTGCTCCATTGTTTTGATACCGAAAGAACCGAAAGCTAACTCCGCTCCACGAGAAGCGTTACCTTTCATGCGGCCTTTCTGCATCTTTCTGAACTTCGTTCTTTTTGGCTGTAACATGTTCGTATACTTTTTAAATCTGCTTTTTCAGCAGGTTTTTGTTGTAATCTAAATAACTATTAATCTTTTTTCGGACCACGGTTGTTTCCACCACGGTTTCCACCACGGTTGTTTCCACCGCGACCACCTTTGTTGTTACGGTTGTCACGACGCTCGCCACCACCTTCGTGGTTGCCACGTGATTTTACACCAGATGCTTGACCAATGTTTGGAGATAAGTCACGTTTACCGTAAACCTCACCTTTACAGATCCAAACTTTGATACCGATTTTACCGTATGTAGTCAATGCTTCAGCTAAAGCGTAGTCGATATCAGCACGCAATGTGTGTAAAGGAGTTCTTCCTTCTTTGTATTGTTCAGTACGCGCCATTTCAGCACCACCTAAACGACCAGAACACATGATTTTGATACCTTCTGCACCCATACGCATGGTAGAAGCGATTGAAGTTTTCATTGCACGACGGAATGAAATACGTGCCTCTAATTGTTTAGCGACACCTTCAGCTACTAACTTAGCATCTAACTCAGGGCGTTTGATCTCGAAAATGTTGATTTGAACATCCTTTTTAGTCAGTTTTTTCAACTCTTCTTTGATCTTGTCAACTTCTTGACCACCTTTACCGATAACGATACCTGGACGAGCAGTGTGAATTGTAACAGTGATACGTTTTAAAGTTCTTTCGATAACAACTTTAGCTACACCACCTTTTGCAATACGAACAGAAAGATATTTTCTGATTTTTTCGTCTTCAACTAATTTATCGGAATAGTTTTTACCTCCGAACCAGTTAGAATCCCAACCTTTGATGATTCCTAATCTGCTACCTATTGGATTTGCTTTTTGTCCCATTTCTCAATAAATTAGTTTTGTTCAACGTTTAATTTGCTATCAACTACCAACGTAACGTGATTTGAACGTTTACGAACTCTGTATCCGCGACCTTGAGGAGCTGGACGCAATCTTTTCAATTGACGACCGCCACCTACTGATACTTCTTTTACAATTAGTTCGCTTTCTTCCACTGATTTACCTTCGTTTTTGGCTTCCCAGTTTTTGATTGCAGATAATAATAATTTTTCTACACGAGCAGCAGCTTCTTTACTTGAGTGTTTCAAAATGTATAATGCATTTTCAACACGTTGACCGCGAATTAAGTCTACCACTAAACGCATCTTACGAGGCGAAGTAGGGCAGTTCAATAATTTGGCATCCGAAGCTCCTCCTTTTTGAGCTTTCTCTTGCTCTTTGCGTTGTCTAATTAAGACAGACTTTTTAAGTTTTTTTGTTGCTTCCATTACCTATTATTTTTTCTTTTCTGCGTGGCCTCTGAATGTACGCGTAGGCGCGAATTCACCAAGCTTGTGACCTACCATATTCTCTGTTACATAAACAGGGATAAATTTATTCCCGTTGTGCACTGCGAAGGTATGGCCAACAAAATCAGGTGAAATCATTGATCTACGAGACCATGTTTTGATAACTGACTTTTTGTTAGTTTCATTCATAGAAAGAACTTTTCTTTCTAAGTTGTGATCGATATAAGGACCTTTTTTAATTGAACGAGCCATTATTTTTTCCTTCTCTCAATGATGTAACGATTCGATGTTTTCTTCTTGTAACGTGTTTTGAAGCCTTTAGCTAATACACCTGTACGTGAGCGTGGGTGACCTCCTGAAGTACGGCCTTCACCACCACCCATAGGGTGATCTACTGGGTTCATCGCAACACCACGAACTCTTGGACGACGACCTAACCAACGTTTGCGACCTGCTTTACCTAACACTTGGTTAGATCTTTCATGGTTCGATACTGAACCAATTGTAGCAACACAAGTCAATAAGATCATACGTGTTTCGCTCGAAGGCAATTTGATGATGGCATATTTACCATCACGAGCAGACAATTGAGCATAAGTACCAGCCGAACGAGCAATTGAACCACCTTGACCAGGATTTAATTCAATGTTGTGGATGATAGAACCCAATGGAATGTTTGCTAATGGTAATGTATTACCAACTTCTGGGGCAACTTTATCACCTGCGATTACAGTTTGACCAACTACTAAACCAGCTGGAGCAAGGATGTAACGTTTTTCACCATCAGCGTAATGCAACAAGGCAATACGAGCAGTACGGTTTGGATCGTACTCGATAGTAGCTACTTTTGCAGGGATATCTTTTTTATCGCGTTTGAAATCAATTAATCGGTATACTTTTTTATGTCCCCCACCGAGATAACGCATAGTCATTTTACCGGAGTTATTACGACCGCCTGATTTCTTGTTGATTTTTACTACTAACGATTTTTCAGGAACGTTTGTAGTAACATCAGAGTAGTCAGCGCCTACTCTAAAACGAGTACCAGGGGTTACCGGTTTGAATCTTTTAACTGCCATTTTTTATTATATAGTACTGTAAAAGTCAATAGTTTCGCCGTCTTTAATAGTAATGACAGCCTTTTTATACTTAGGAGCTCTACCAGATACGAAACCTGCTTTTGTGTAACGGCTTTTTGCTTTACCAGCTACTACTGCAGTGTTTACAGCAAGAACTGTAACACCAAACATAGCCTCAACAGCTGCTTTAATCTGGATTTTGTTTGCTCTGTGATCTACTTTGAAAGCGTAACGGTTTAATTTCTCCGTTAACATAGAAGCTTTCTCAGTCAAGATAGGTTTTTTAATAATTTCCATATTACTTAGCTAATGCTTCCTCCAAAGATTTAACAGAATCTGTAGTCAACAATAATTTTGTTGCGTTCAATACATCATATGTATTTAAATCAGATGCAACAATAACTTTTGCTTTTTTCAAGTTTCTGCTTGATTTATAAACAATTTCATCGTAAGCTGGCAATACCAACAATGTTTTCTCATCAGCTACATTCAACGCATTGATTAAAGCAACATAGTTTTTAGTTTTGATAGCATCGAATTTTACTTCATCCAATACCACAATGTTATTATCTTTTGCTTTGTAAGACAATGCTGATTTACGTGCTACTTGTTTCAATTTTTTGTTCAATTTGAACGAGTAGTCACGAGGTTGAGGACCGAATACACGACCACCACCATTAAACAATGGAGATTTGATAGAACCCGCACGAGCACCACCAGTACCTTTTTGTTTGTGTAATTTACGAGTAGAACCCGCGATTTCGTTACGTTGTTTAGATTTGTGAGTTCCTTGGCGTTGGTTCGCTAAGTATTGTTTCACATCCAAATAGATCGCATGATCGTTAGGCTCTAACCCAAATACCGACTCAGGAAGTTGCACCTTGGCACCTGTTTCTTTACCTGATAAATTTAAAACTTTAACTTCCATCTCTACTATTTGTCTACGATTACATAAGAACCTTTAGCTCCTGGAATGGAACCACTAACAACGATAAGGTTTTGCTCAGCGTAAACTTTCAACACCTGTAAGTTTTGAACTTTAACTCTGTCACCACCTGTACGACCAGCCATGCGCATACCTTTGAATACGCGTGAAGGCCATGATGAAGCACCTAATGAACCTGGAGCACGTAATCTGTTGTGCTGACCGTGAGTCGCACCACCTACACCACCAAATCCATGACGTTTCATTACACCTTGGAAACCTTTACCTTTTGAAGTACCGACTACATCTACGTACTCACCTTCTTCAAAAAGAGTAACGTCAACTACGTCACCAAGTTGTTTTGCATCTGGGAAAGTTTTAAACTCTACCAACTTACGCTTAGGCGTTGTGTTTGCTTTCGCAAAGTGCCCTTTCAAAGGAGCTGTCGTGTTTTTCTCCTTAGCTTCGTCGAAACCAAGTTGAATTGCCGAGTAGCCATCCTTTTCTTCCGTACGTATCTGCGTAACCACGCACGGCCCGGCCTGAATCACTGTACAAGGAATATTTTTCCCATCAGCGTTAAACAGGCTCGTCATTCCTACTTTTTTTCCAATAATACCTGACATGTTGTAAATTAATTAATTAAAAGTCCTTCGAAGCAGTAGGGCTTCGCTCAAGACATACTATTCCCATTAAGGGACTGCAAAGTTACAAACATTTTTATAACTGTCAAATAATTAGTGAATTATTTTTTTTATTTTCTAGATCTTTTCTTTATCCGCGTCAAATTTCCGAATAATACCTATCCAGCTCTCCGCTCCGATTAAATCACCTCCAGAAAAATAAAATTACTTGCATTTATTTCTGCTGCCATACAGTTGTCACAGATCACCCTAATTTTGAACTATCGTACAACGCAGAAGGCGATGTATTGCTTACTATAAAAACTTTAAAATACGAGAATCATGAAAACAGAAATCATTTCCAAAAACGAGCTACTTCAGCATTGGTTAGGCCACAGAAACCTGACAAGACAGACTATTGAAAAATTTCCAGAAGAAGGATTGTTCAATTACAAAGTAGAAGGCATGCGCACTTTTGCAGATATGATTAAGGAGCTATTAGGTATTGCTGCGCCAGGTCTCCAAGAAATTGTCACCAACAAGAGCGGCGAACTCAATGAGAATCTCAGTTATTCGACCAAAGCACAATTGCTTCAGGCCTGGGATGAAGCTACTCCTCAGATCAGTGAATTGTTCAATCAAATTCCAGAAGAACGCTTTGCCGAAGAATTCAACCTATTCGGCCAGTACAAATCGCCAGTCATTCACAGCATCCTTTATTTTATCGATAATGAAATCCACCACCGTGGCCAAGGATTTGTTTATCTAAGATTACTTGGTATAGAACCTCCATTTTTTTGGGAAAGAGGGTAGTTAGTCACCTCCTCAAAAACTCATACTCGCACCGATTATCCATTGCGCCGATCTTGAGTCCGTGTTATTCCCACTATTTGAGCATCCTTCGATTTCTATTCGCCCCTCTTTCTGGTCTGATTCGTGCCCTATCGCACATAAATGCGGGGTGAGAAAGAAGTACAACCGTGGTGACTCCGAGTTAAACTCGGAGTCACCACGGACTCATGTCAGACTCACCGCGGATACAAGCTTACTCTGACACGAAGCAGGCTCGAACAGATACCGAAGGCATATCGAATCTCTGCATCCGCAGTTGCTCAAAAAACAACTGTAAATTAGGTTATGGATAGTATCTTTTAGATTTGTTCCAAAGCCGATGAAAGCAGACGCTTTACGACCTCTTTTAACGATTCGGGTTCAATAATTGTTCCTTTATCAGCAAACATCAGATACCAGCGCGCAAAGCCGTTCTCCATATTAATGCATTCGAAATGCATCTCTACATAATTATCGGTGACAGTTTCCTTTTGGAAACCAAAATAGTGACGATCCCATTCCATATAGCGGGCCATATCCTTATCTACTTGCACAACGACTTTTGTCGTGGGAACGTCATGACGTTTATTCAGAAAGAAAGATAACTCGGGATGCTCTTTTCCAAAATCTTCGGCAAGTATTCTAATATTGTTTATTCTGTCCAAACGGAATTGCCTGTAATCTTGTCGTAATCTACAAAAAGCGAGGACATACCAAAACTTGCTCTCCACAAAAATACCCACAGCTTCGATTTCACGCCTTTCTGGAGTTTTATCCGAAGGTTTGGAATAATAGATTTCCACACATTTTTTAGCAGCGATGCTTTCGATCAGTATATTGGTGCCATGGGTTAGCTTCTCATTGAATTGATGACGCCCACCGCGCACCAGAAAGTTATCCCCAACTAAGGCTACCTGTTCTTTTTCGTTACCCCGTAATATGGCTTTCATTTTTAGCAATGCTGTTGTAAAATGATGCGCAAGATTCCGATCTGTATACTTTTCCACCAGTTTCTCCGCTGCCACAAAACTCAATGCCTCCTCT
Organism: Sphingobacterium siyangense; assembly: GCF_007830445.1. Classification (GTDB taxonomy): domain Bacteria; phylum Bacteroidota; class Bacteroidia; order Sphingobacteriales; family Sphingobacteriaceae; genus Sphingobacterium; species Sphingobacterium siyangense. The sequence continues at coordinate 98,070 of NZ_VLKR01000003.1, forward strand.
CGGGTAAATTGCAGAGGTGGCATTTTATATCCCTCCACCAAAGAATAACCGCTTCCCGCTTCACCGTAAATCGGAATCCCTGCTTGCATCAGGGATCTGATATCACGATAAATCGTACGCGGACTTACTTCATAGCGTTCTGCCAAAGCAGCAGCAGTGACCACAGGTTTAGCCTGTAGATGCATATAAATAGCAAGTATGCGGTCGAATCTCTTTTGAATATCGGTCATTGGGATAAAAGTACAACAAAAAATACACCGATTTAAGCTTTAAAGTGCAAAGTTAGCTCTCAAACATAATGATAATTCGCTATTCGAAAACTACAATTACAACTATCATATTCTAAATTCATATCCATAGTCCAATCTTAATTTAACCAGGTATTTTTTTCCGATCGTGTAACTTCCAGTAACCATGAGCTCTTCTTAAGGTTCCAACTAGCTTCTGTTTAAATTTGGGTGTACCTGAGAAGTCTAATTTCTCTAAAAAGCTAATAAAAATTGTATTCTGTACCTTCTTATCAACCAAAGGCAAATTTTCGTTAAGAAAAGCTACCACAGCATCAAATAGATCTGAGTTGTCATCATCTATAGCTTTCTGAATATACCGTTTAAGACTTCCCATTTGTAAAGTAATAGAAAAACTATAATCTTCATCCAGAATTTCTTCTTCTAAATTTGGAAATATCCTAATCAAATCGGCGATAAATAAATCTTTATTTTTCATAGCACAATATCAAAACATATTATTCATATATCTTCTAGCTCTATTTAAGTTGAATAATCTCAAAAATGGCAAAGCTTTAAATTATAAAGCCTTGCCACTAATCTTATCTTTGCACATAACATCTTTCTAAGCCAGCTTATGGATTCCGTCGAAAACAACTATATAACCCCACAATAGATGGAATTCGAGAAGTCTCCCTCCAGTGTATCCCACACACCAACATAAACATGGAGATCACCTGTTTTTCTGCTTATCTCCTCAAATTGCAACGAGCAGGTGCCCTGATTGACATTGGCAATAGAGGTTCTTAGATGCGACTCGGCATCTAAGCTTATCAATCCCAGATTGATTTTATATATGCTACTTTTATACTGATCATCTACAGTCCAGCTAAGATCAATCTGGTCGCCATCCAAGCTTACTTGACAGTTGGCTAATGGGGTAAGCGGACCCGAAAACAGCAATAGCTTTTCAAGGTTAACAAAAGGCTTATTCTCTTCATCTAATTCAAGAGTTTCTTTAAAAATGTGGCGCTGTGCCAATTGGAAAGCACCTACACGACTTCCCTTTTTCGCTAGAGACTGATAGCCAAACTCAAGAATTCTTTTATTCCATGCGGCAAACTTACCTGCAATTTTCTGTTTTTCTCTATTTAATAGCTCGGCCTCGCTAGGCGGAGACGTTCGTTTTCTTTTACCGCCGCGTATGATATTTTGGCCATTCAATAGGTAAGCATTCACCGAACCAAATTTCCCAACAATAGGGCCGTTCGGACCATTTTGTAAAATTGCCATAAAGTTTCTCTCCTTTTGTTTATAATTAATTGGTATATAAATTATTACCAAGATAACACCAAATTCCCTATTAAAAGAGGAGTAACACTATTTTTACTAGGGATTAGCAGGGGGTTAACAGGGGTAATACCCCTGTTAACCCCCTGCTAATCCCCTGTTATACCCCTATAAAAGCCCTGTTAATATAGAAATTGATATAAGCTAGATATTGTTATGTGCACTAGACGAAAGAGCCTGTATTTGACAGAGAATAGGATCAAATACGACATGAAGAAACATGTCGTAAGATAGAGCGGGTTCAATCCTATAAAACAAAAAAAGTGAAGTACCTTACATACTTCACTTTTCCACATCGTGTTAATAACTTTGTTGAAAACTCAAAAAAATAGCTCTTATTGCTTGATTACCTTTTCTCCAAGGGGCAACCGGTCATATCGCACCAATGTTTCTACATAGAAGAAATGGACATAGGTCAAGCACACACTATAATTACAAAAAACACCTTTTCATTTAGATAAATTGACTAAAGATATTCAATCAACAGCGAAGATGTCTTATCGTTAAAGTTTAAGATTGACAAATCAATGGTATGTCCAGTTAATAGCGCAGAATCTCCTGTAAAATCTCCATTTTCATAGAGTGTAACCTTAAAACCTTTTGGAATACTAATACTGCTCAGTTGGTCGTTCGTAACACCCAGTCCTTGCAAATCAGTAAGACTGTAACTTCCAATGCCAAGCTGTTTATACCAGCCACGGAAAGGAGTATCACCATACAATGTCACATTGGTCATAGGCGAAGTACTTAACGATGGCCCATAAGAGTTAATATAGTAACGCAAATCAGTATATCTGTTGAAACTAGGATTTAACTTTTTCAGGAAACCGAACATCTCGCCCTTCATAATGGATGCCATCTGGACAAAAGCATAGCTGGATCCTGCCGCATTAAACGGTTTATTATAATCAGCTCTAGTTTTGTCAGGAGCCCATTCGGTGTTGACAAATTCAAGATGAATATTATTGTCAGGATCCAAGACATAAGGGGCCATAAAAGAGACCGCATCCCTAATAGATCCACCCAAGACTGGCGTATCATTGGGATTAATTCTTAAATTAACCCATTTTGTAGCACGGTGATTTACCAAACTATCAAGCATATGCCGGCCTCGTTTGATATAAAAAGTGCGACCAATCTGTCCGATAAACTCTAGATCATACACATGATAGGCAAAGGCATCCCTGCCAAGAAAATCTATGCTAGCCCCATCCGCACGATAATTTTTATTATGATGAGTACTAAAATCTGACGTCGCTTGGTTGATAAGCGCTCCATCATTCAGTATATAAGCGATATCAATCATCAACAGATTACGGATAGTTTCCCAATTATTGGTTCTGACCGATTGAGTTTTGTAAAAGTTATATCTTGTCCGTAACCAATTGTCGATCGTCATCCTGCTGTTAGCATCAATTTTTGCACGAATAAGTGAATATCCTGTAAGAAATGGAAGATATATACTTTCATCGGGAGTTTGGCTTGTTGCTGCGTTAACGGCTGCCCAAGAAAGAAGAAATTCCTTCGCCTTATCAACATATTGCCCTGCATTTGCCTGCTCCTGAAACAAAAAATATTGTAGCGCCAACGAATACACCTTAGCTGCATCAGTCTGCACTTTATTCTTGCCATCGGGATCTGAAATTTTTGCAACCGGAACAGGAACTGTATTCAATGCATCATTTGCTTTAACAGTAACTTGATTGTTTATTAGCGTTTGGGCGGCGGATAATGTTGCTAGATCAAGCTGAATGGAGTCAAAGGTTACTTTATCCATGACTAGGTTGCTATAAAAGTTTGGCCCCGATGCTGTATAATCAATTTTCAATTTTGGTCGAAGTCCCACATCCTGTGCTTCTTTAGACTGAAAGTCGGAATAAAATGAAGTAGAACCGGAGGTTTTTCGCTGTGCGACAATCTTAATAGACAATTTTCTGTCCGAATCCAAAGCTTCTTGAATCACTGAGGAGGGAATATCGAGATAGACAATTCCATTTGTAACTTTTAGTTTTCCATTGACTTCTCCAAGCTTTGTCCCTGTCGCTGGCGCATTATTCCAATTGATCGTTTTCTCACCCCAATCTTTTTCAAGCGTTGTGTAGTACAGCCACTTGGCATTTGCTGTATCCGCAGCACTGGAAACCCCACCAGCCAATTCAACACGTGCTGACTGTACACTAGCAACATTGCTGGGCAATGCGGTCAGATCAAAACGCAGATAGATATCCCTTCGATAACCTGGAGCATCATCTTTGGCAATCAGCCAACTATTATCACCATAATTGGTACTGGCGTTAGTCCCATCCTGAACATACGCATCTGCGACGGGCAAAAGGCTGACCTCATTTGCGGAATCAAAAGTAGCTGCTTTTTTTTGCAGCTGAGCAATAGAGCTTTCGGGCTTTAGCATATCCTTATGACAGGCCATCATTGCCGAAAGTGTGCTCATCAGTGCGACTGCAATGAATCTGAGTTTACTGTTTGTTGTTCTCATTCTTTGTTAGATTTATGATATTGGTAGTTTATAATTGGAACAATATGCCTCTAATACATCCGGGAGATGTAGATCATATTGTTTATCTATTGCTACTAATGGAACAGCCCTGAACAAGAGATCCTCCCAATGAAAATTTCTCTTGGCTATTTACCTCTTTTTAGCTCGCTCTGAAATGGATAGTTCTTTCCACGGCTACGTCCTTTAAAAACGATAAGAACTGAACCATCTTTCCATATCAAAGGAGCAGGATTTGATATATGTTTATGGTTCATGATCTATTGTGACCTAATAAAAAATTCGCTCTAAAAATTGTAGTATTCAATAGAATTATTATCATGTCTTTGAAACAATAAATCAAACATTGTTTCAAAGACTAGGCACTTATGATAGTTTCTATGGCTTGATTACCTTTTCTCCTTGGAGCAACCGATCATACCGAACCAATGCCTCTACATAATAGTAATCAGCATAGGTTAAAGGAACATCAACCTCTGTTTTATGTGGAATCGAACCAACACTATGTTTTAAAATATAGCCACCGGCTTCTTTATAATCTGCTTTGTAGGGTTTAGATGATAAAGACCGCAACATCTGCTCAGCCTTTGAGATATACAGCTGGCTTTCACCACCTGTTGTGTATTGCGCCAGTTCCAGCAAAGCCGAAGCGGTCACCGAAGCGGTCGACACATCACGAAGATCTTTCTGGCTATAATATTTACTATCCGGAGTAAGCTTGTTCTGGTCCATATCCCAATAAGGTATCAGATCTTTTGGAAGATTGGGATGATTCAGATAAAACTGTGCAATATGTCGAGCTTGCTCCAAATATTTCTTGTCGCCGGTCTCGCGGTACATCATCGTATAACCATACAGTCCCCAAGACTGTCCCCTAGCCCATGCAGACTCATCAAACGCACCTTGAGCAGTCTTTCTCGAAATAATGCTTCCATCCTTTGGATTGTAATCCACGACATGGTAGGAACTGTAATCTTTTCGGTAGTGATTGACCATCGTTGTATTGGCATGTTGCACCGCAATATCACGATAACGCTTATCACCTGTCATTTTGGAAACTTCCGTCAGAAACTCCAGGTTCATCATGTTGTCAATAATCACTGGGTAAGTCCAAGGCTGGCCATCCCAGTTTTTGCCCCCATCCCATGAACGGATAGTTTTGGGTGCTTCGTGGAAACGGGTCGCCAATGAGGCTGCTCCGGTACTTAAAATTTCCTTATAAGCAGCCGAATCTCCCGTCAAGCGTAATGCATTACCAAAGCTGCAGTACAACATAAAACCCAAATCATGTGTCCCCTTATTGTTCTTTTCCTTCTCGAGTTCCTTCAACTTACTTTTGGCTTCCGTTAATAGCTTCTCATCTTTGGTATATTCATAGAGATAGAGCACTGTACCGGGATAAAATCCAGAACACCACCAGCTTGAACCCCAATTCACATATTTACCATCTTTAAAGGTTGTAGGCATATCCGATTCATCGATCGATGCTGCGAGGTAGGCGATCTGCTTGTGTGCATCTTCTAAATTGGTACGGACAAATTCTTTGTCAAGCCCCAATTTCACTGTCCCTAAGTTTCGCTGACTGGAACAGGAAATTCCCTGCATTCCTAGTCCGATCATTAAAGCCCCCGTAATATAGTGTTGTATCTTCATTTTATCCAGTCCTTAATCTTTTGCTTTTTTATTCTTTTTTCGTTTAATAACTTACATAATAGTCCTTGGGAAATTGCTCAGCATTCCAGCATTTTTGGGAAGTCCAGGGTTGCGGAGCACAGGTCCAGAACTCATCGTCTGCCGGTAACCCCAATGGCAAGAATGACAGAGAGGCCACATACATCGAGCCTGCGTTTGTATAGTAATCTGCGAGATTGGATTGTTTATCACCCACTACGCCCATACGCAGCCATCCTGAGGGTGCAAAGGTTTTGTCAATATAAATATGGCGGAGTATCGTGGTCAATGCGGCTCTGACCTGACCCTTCGAAATATCTTCGGGCAGCTTATTTTCTAGAGCAACAGTCGCTAGAGGCTGGAATGCGGCATTTTTATAAGTTGAGGAGCGTCCAACAACGACATAATGCCCTTCCGGAGAGATCATGCGTTCCAGGTGATGCGCATAACGCTGCATTCGTTTATAAGCTCGCTCATACATTTCCTTGTATTTTCCTCCCGCTGAAATGTTATGACGCAGTGACTCCACCTGCATACAATGGATCACATAACCATTGTAGTGGTCAAAACTAAAATGGGCACCATCACTATACCAGCCATCCCCCACATACCATTCCTGATCAAATTTATTGACCGCATAATCGATCTTTTCCCGTGCACATTCCTCTCCTATGCTGTAAAGAAATGTTTCTGTCATTGCCGCAAAAAGCAGCCAATTGCTCTCATTCGGTTTAATATTGCGCAATAGTTTGAATTCTTCAACGACTCTTTTCTTAGTGCCTTGGTCCAAAGGATGCCATAAAGCCTGTGGGGCCCTCAAAAAAGCCAGTGCAAGATGCGCCGCATCTACGAGTGTTTGGGATGAAGGGCCTCGCCAGGTAAAATAATCCGGCGATTTAGGATCTACACCATATTGTATACCCAGTAATGCTTGGTCACGTAATTTTTTACGCAATTGACCTTCTTCAGTTGCGTCATCCGGTAAGGCCAACCAAGGAGCCATACCTGCCAACAAACGACCGAAAGCTTCCAGGTATCCGACTCCAGGGTCTCTACTATCGAAAGTAGGACTCACTTCCATCGGCATATTTTTACGCCATTGTTGCTTACTGATATTGCTTAATATTGGAGCAGCCATCTTATGTAAAATAGATACCCAATAGGCACGATCGTTCTCGCTGTAATTATTTCTTTCCGACGCGGCAACATTGGCATTCGCTTCACCAGCAAAAGATGTCGCCAGTGCGCCCATTCCGGCACCGCCCAATAGTTTTAATAAGAGTCTTCTTTTCATTGACATTGGTTTATAACGAACACAATCGAAGTGTTACACAAAACATTAAAAATCTTTATTTTAACTAAAAAAAACAAACAAAAAGAAATCAATCGCTCGAGCAAACGATTGCATGAGCGATTGATAACAACTTCTTTACAGGAGACAGAAAAATCTTCTCCTATTTCTTAATCGTCCCAGCCACTATTTTGTGTCAAGGCTGTGTTTCGTTCCCGTTCCACTTGTGGAATTGGCCATGTATAGAGCTGATCACCTCTCCAGTCATACGGAGAAACGACTCCTCCCCATGCTTGTTTAATACCATTTCCTGTATAAAAAGAAGTCTCTTTCAATGTTTTCCAACGCAACTCGTCAAAATAAATAACACCTTCACACATCAACTCACGACGGCGTTCTTCACGAATTTCTTTCCGAAGATCCTGCTCACCGATTCCTAACGATAACTCTCCAACTCCTGCACGCTTTCTGACCTCATTTACCTTAAGCACAGCTTCGCCTGGTTTTTTCGACTCATTCAATGCCTCCGCCCATAACAAAAGGATATCCGCATAACGCATGACGATATAATCATATGCGCCAGCTTCTCTATTTGGTATACCTGGATTAGCACCTTCGTAAACAAACTTACGTGGGTAGTAGTAAAAATTAGGGACGATATCCGTTCTCAAATCAAATACGCCACCAAACTCCTGTCTATATGGCCATCTTGACGTAAAGGTTTGATCTGTTGCACCATTGGCTCCCACAAATGTAGAGTAAGGTAAAATCACATTACTTGCTAGTCTAGGATCACGATCTTCATAGGCTTTCTTCAGGCGTTCTTCATTACCGGTAGGCAAATACAAAGACATATCAAGCTTGTTTGTAGTCCGTTTGTCAATATTAGATATTTCAGTAGCGGTCAAATTATTCCGAAGGAAAAACACCTCCCTTTGGCCCGGTGACATCTGATTATAGCCTGGCAAGTAATCGTCCCAATTAAACTTAGATCCATCTTTGCGTTGATAGCGGTCTGCAGCATCAGGGTGTACTAAATAAGTATTCCAATTGGACCCAAATGCTGAACGTGATCCGAATCTAAATTGGTAATCGGAGCCATATCCTGCCAAAGCCATATTTTGGATGCTAAATATAATTTCGGGACTTTGTTCATTATCTCCTTTAAATAGAGATGCATAATCGCTAAATAAACTGTGTCCCAGGCTTTTGACTTGTTCGAAATCAGCGATTGCTTTTGCCCATTCTTGCGTATACATATAAACCTTACCACGGAGCGCATAAGCGGCAGATTTTGTCACCCGGCCAAAGTTTGCATTTCCTTTATCATAGCGATTTGGTAACTGAGCTTCGTTGATACAATCCGTGAGATCTTTAATGATAAAGCTCCAAACTTCCTGTTCAGTATTCCTTGGTTTATCAACTTTGTCCCATTCGATTGGATCGGTATAAATAGGCACTCCTTTATACAACTGATTCAATCGATAATAGTAATAGGCGCGTAAGAATTTTACTTCTGCAGTTAATTTAGCCTTTTTCTCTGCTCCCACTGGTGACACATTGGCTATCCCATAGATCGCATTATTGCTCCGATGAACACCTTCATATAAATTTTGCCAAGTGGATGAAAAAATCCCGGATGAACTTGTGGCAGTTGCATTCATCAAGGTTGAATTATCCCGGCCTTGGAGAGTAACATAGGAATCATATACATAAAGCATCTGACCGAGGCGCAAACCTTGATATACACCATTTACACCTTGGTCCGTAAGGTTTTCAGTTAGCCACATATTATTGGTCAATACCTGTGTTTTAGGTACTGTATCCAATAAATCCTTCTGACAAGCAGAAAACAATGTTGCTGAACCGAGAGTCACGCTAAGCAATATTTTTTTACTCCACAAATTATATTTTTTTATATTATTTTTCATAATCTTTCTCTTTTTAGAATCCAATATTCAAACCAAAAGCAAACTGTTTCATTGTTGGATATTCTGCTCCTGCACCAACTTCTGGATCTAACCCCGGAAAATCAGTAAACATCAATAGGTTCTCTCCAGAGAAAAATACCCTTAAACTACGTACTTTAACTTTTTCAGTTAGTTTCTTATCAAACGTATAACCTATTTGCAAATTTCTAAGCTTTAAAAAATTTGCATTATACAACCAATAATCGCTTGCCTGATTATTGATATTTTCTGCAGAAGTTCCGTATTTCAATCTAGGGAAATATCCATTTTGATTGGTACGTGGATCATTTGGTGCCGCCGGGTTATAGAAATAATGGTCATCTGCAATACGAGTGGTTACCTGGTTACCAAGGATCAACACATTGTTATTATAACCAGCATCTGTCCAATAATACTGTCCTCCAGCCTCTCCTGCCCAAATCATAGACATATCAAGACCTTTATAAGAGAATCCGAGATTAAATCCATAGATATATTTAGGACTTGTCGACGTTCCGGTAAAGTACTGGTCGGCATTATTTCCATAAATACCATCTCCGTTCAGATCGGCATAGATCAAGTCTCCATAATACATCCGTGCATTCGAACCATAGCTATCCGCAATGGCTTGGGATGAGGTTACAAAAGAATAACCAGCAGCTTTCATCGCTTTTGCCCACTCGTAATCCTGATCCGTACGGATCATCCCTGTAGTAGGTCCACCGTTAACATTGACGGATCCGTCGGAATTAAAATAACTACCATTTCCTCTATATACTTGACGTAAATAGAATTCATCCAACTGGTATCCCTCAAGTCTTCGGTTTACACCACCTGTAGATACATCACCTAAATTAGTCTGCCATACCATTTTTCCCGTTCCGTCATCAACCATACCTTGAACCAGCTTACCCTCGTATTCCGTAACTTTATTTTTATTATACGAGAAATTACCACCAATGTTATAACTGAAATCCCCGATCTTATCCCGCCAGTTCAGGTTAAGCTCAATTCCTTTATTACGCATAGCGGCCTGGTTATAAAAGGGAGCACTAGCAGTACCCGCAGTAATTGGCATCTGCGCTGTACGAATAATATTTGAAGTTTTACGATCGTATAAACTTAGTTCCACGGATGCGCGTCGGTTTAATGTTGCAAATTCCAATCCAAGCTCCTTATTTTCGGAATCTTCCCATTGCAACAAGTTATTGCCAAAACGTGACAATCTAAGACCATTAGCCTGCGCGCCGTTGAAAGAATAACCTACCTGGCCATACACACCATGCCATCCATATACGTTCAGATCGTCTCCGCCATCATTCCCTAATTTACCCCACGATCCACGAATTTTAATATCTTGCAAATAAGGATCTACCGCCTTCATAAATGATTCCTTAGACAATATATATCCTAACGAAACAGAAGGGAAAGTACCATATTTCTTGCCAAGACCAAATTTTGATGAACCATCTCGGCGTAAACTAAATTCGGCTAAATATTTCCCATCATAATCGTAGCTAAAGCGACCGAAAAAAGAACGCATGGAGTTATCAGATTCTGCGCCGGAGATGCTATTCATCTCGGTTCCTGTACCGATATTAGTAATGGTAGCATCTATCAATCCTTTTGTAGAAGCACTAAATCCAGAATCGTTGTAATAAAATTCATTATGACCAACTAATGCACCAATCGTATGTTTACCAATCGTCGTGTTATAACGCAATACGTTATCAAAAGATTTTCTGTAAATTTTATTATAGGACTGTCCAGTCGTCGAGGTCGCAAGGTTAACAGGAGTCGACGTAATCGTCATGGTTGAAAAGTCATACCGTGGTGACGGATCAGACCAGGTTTTCACTTCATCAAATCGGCTCTGGTAATTAAATTTCGTTTCAAATGTCAAACCCTTCCAAAGTTTAACATTTGCAAATAAGGTTGCGTTGAGCCGTGTACGTTCATTACTTCCTTTATTATCGTAAAGGTAGGTCAATAAATTGTTCAGCTGAGATGATTCTCCGGAGCTGAGCACAGCGCTTCCAAACTTACTGTCATACATTGGGTAAATACCTGGTGTAGTTTGCCGCAAAAAATTATACAGATTGGCATCTGAAGCCATAGAACGTTCTTCTTTAACAACAAATGTCTGTGTACCCACGGTCAGGAAGTTGGTAACATCTGTCTCCAGATTCACCCGCCCTTCATAGCGTTTCATCCCTGTATTGTGCATAATGCCAGGGTTATCCTGTATTCTTCCAGATAGATTGTAGCGGATATTTTCACTCCCCCCCAAAACACTGACATTATGACTTTTTAACCAGGCATTCTCATAAATCCAATCGCCCCAGTTTGTATTGGGATATGCGACATAATTTGGTATGCCCTGAGCAGTCAAACCATTTGGATCAGCATTTGCCGCCGTCCAAGTATCAATAGCACTTTGCGTATATGGGCCTTTCTCGCCGATATTTTCTGCGGCCTCTTGGAACAAGCTCATATGTCTCAAATAATCGCTTACAAATTCAGGCTTTGCGCTTGGCGTTGTTCTCGAAAACAAACCTGAATATTTTATTTGCGGCGCTTGTCCGCCTTTTCCTTTCTTTGTTGTAATGACAATAACTCCATTCGCGGCCCGCGCACCATAGATAGCTGCCGAAGACGCGTCTTTTAATACTGATATTGTTTCAATATCTTCCGGATTTACTGCATCCATTACCCCCTGAATACCGTCAATAATGACAAGAGCATCATTATTGTTCATGGTACCTGTACCGCGTACGCGAATGGTTGCTCCATCACTACCAGGCTTACCATTACCGACTTTGACTTGGACACCGGCTGCAAGCCCCGAAAGTGCCGAAGATACGTTCGTTACCGCTCTACTTTCAAGCTTCTTGCCATCAATCGTCGCAACCGACCCTAACAATTTCGCCTTCTTCTGTTGTCCGTACCCCACGACTACAACTTCATCAATGGCAGCACTTGCACCGTTCATAGTTACATTGACGACATTGCGACCATTGACAACAACCTCTTGATTTTGATAACCGATATAGGAAACTAAGATGGTTGCATTGGAGCCAACTGACAATGAATAGGTACCGTTTGCATTTGTAGAAGTAGAAACACTTCCACCCTTTTCTCGAATCGTTACACCCGATAAAGGTGCTCCTTGACTGTCTGTAATCCGCCCCGTAATTGAAATTTTCTGTTGTGCCATACTCGCACCCACAGTAAACATCATCATAGCAGACAGTCCAACTTTGTAAAACTTTGCCATACTTTAGGAAATTAGTTTTATAATAAAAATTGGTTGTTTAATAGGCCAAAGATGGGTTTATGAGCAAATTAAGAGGGGTAAAATTCATAAATATTTGGGGGTAAAATCTTAAATTTGACACAAATACCCCATAACCATGAGCATACTACCTATTTTATCGCGACAATTTCTGCTGTTGATATCCATCATTTCCCTTTGTCATGCACAGAATTTAAAATTTGAGACACTAAGCCAGGAGAACGTATTGGATAAACAGGCGGTATTAACAATTGCTCAAGATAAACAAGGTAAACTTTGGTTCGGCGGCGGAGCCAACCTTTTTGTATACGACTCCCAGAATATCACTAATATTCTCGTACAGGATACCGTATTTAAAAAGGTAGATTACATTAACAAGATTGCCATCAACGCAAATAATGACCTTTTCATTGCTACAGCAACGCAGTTATTTATTTTCGATATCGACAAACGCAAAGCGGTATTTAAACAAGGAAAACCTTTTCAAGAAAAAATTACTGTCGCCGACATACAGCTCCTTTCAGACAAAATATTTCTGTGCACCGACAAAGGTCTCTATCAGGCTATCCCCACAGCAGGTACCTACAATCTCAAAAAACTCATTAACCAATCCCGAGTACAATCGATTATTCAGACAGGACCAGAAACCTATATCATGGCGAGCATGAATGGCATAACGTCTTTTTCTTTGAAAAATAATCAAATTTCTACGAACCAGAATCTTATAGCATCTCCCCTGCCGTTAAAAGAGCAGATTTTCAGCACAATGTATCTTCATAAAAACATCCTGTGGGTTGGTACAAAATTGCATGGAATATTCCAATACAACTTCGTTGATAAAAAATGGAATAACCTAACAGAAACAAATAGCAATCTGCTCAGCAATAACATCAGGAAAATTGTCCCAACTAAACAAGGAGACATACTGATCGGTACATTAAAAGGACTCTCCATCTTTAATGGGGCACCACATTTCTTAAACTATAAACATAATACCTCCGTCAAAAACTCATTGAGTCAAAACTCTATCTATGATATCTTTATTGATCGACAACAGATCACCTGGATAGGAACTTATTTTGGAGGAATCAATGCCATCTACCCCGATCTGACCCCCATACAGCATTATTCAACACGTTCGCGTCCAGGTCTCAGCCTCAATAGCGATATCACCGGCAGTTTCGCAGAGTCAGAAAATGCGTTTTGGATTGGAACAGAAGAAGAAGGAATAAACAAAATTGACAAAAGAACAGAAATGACCTCCCCTTTGTCTAAATTAACCCAGTCAAACCTGATCAAGGATCTATACGTTAGAGATAACAAAATTTATGCGGCACAGTATGGCGGGGGCTATTCCATTATCGATGCACAATCTGGAAACACACAACACTTTTACCTGGAAAAAGATCTCCTGAATCTCAAAAACAATATTTATAGCATTTATGTCGATCCCGTTCACCGCATTTACCTCGGAACCAATAAAGGGCTTTACATCGTCGATCCTGGAAAACCTGCAGCATATAACGCTGCATTAAAAACAGGTACAATTGATGATATCCAAGCGGACAATAAACAGCATACTTATTTGCTCAGAGGAGGTACACTTTTTCGCAAAAAACCGAATGAATCAAACATAAAACCAATAAAACAGCTAGATACATTGACGCTAGGCGGATTTTATGTTCATCCGAACGGGGACATCTGGCTGACATCCAAAGAATACTTATATCATTTTGATCAGCATGATCACTTAACCAAGGTATCTCGCTTTCCGAACAATTCGCTAGGCTGGCCCATCTTTGTGAACAATCAGGTATGGCTTACCAGTAAAAATGGATTAATATGCTATAATCCCAAAACAAAACATAGCTACCTCCTGAATCAATATGACGGTTTACCGGTCAAAAATCTACTTGGAGCCAAAGTCTTTGCCAGCAAAACAGGAACACTATTCGTCACAACACTCAATGGTGTAGTTGCCCTGGATACCCGAAAAATAACTTTCAATCAGACTATACCCGAGGTACTCTTCCGAAATATCTTTCTCGAAGAGACACCCTTGAACTACGGACGGATTCAGAAAACGACAGATCCCAATAGCTATCAGCTCAAACTCCGACATGATGAAAACTTTGTTACGATTAATTTCTCAGGTTCTAATTTCATCAAACCACTAAAAAATAGATACCGATACAAGCTCGATGGTTTTGACAAGGATTGGGTTGAAACAAGTACTCCGTCAATACGATATACCAACATTCCGGTCGGAATGCATACCTTGACCATATTCGCCAGTAACAACGATGGCATTTGGAGCAGTATCCCCCTACGGATCAACATCGATATTAAACCTCCCTTTTGGAGAACCTGGTGGGCCTATCTGTTGTATGTGGGCTTGTTCACCTTGGGTGTACATTTTGTCATCAAGTTTGTTGTCGAACGTGAGATGTTGATCAATTCAGAACGGGAACAGGAAAAGAAAATAAAATTCTTTACACAGATATCGCACGAAATTCGCACACCGTTGACTTTGATTACAGCTCCATTAGACGAAATTATTTCCGAAACGGCCAATCTGACTTCTACACAAAACAAAGTAAAACGGATAAAAAAGAATGCCAGTAAGCTCCTTGGTGTTATCAACGAGCTGCTGGACTTTAAAAAATTCGATGACAAACACTTTGTACTGAAGAAAACCGACATCTCTTTTAGAGAATACATAGAAGACACGTTCTACCTACTGAATGACCTTGCCAAAACAAAACATCTCAACTATTATATACGTCAGTTGGTCGCAGTAGGATTACAATCCATTGATACCCTGCAGTTTGATAAAGTGATGTTTAATCTACTATCCAATGCCATCAAATACACACCCGATTATGGTACAGTTTACTTGGAGTTGATCGAAAGTGATGACTCGTTTTCCATAAACATAGTTGATAACGGCATTGGCATTGCTACAGACAATCAGTTTAAAATATTTGAAGAATACTATCGTGAAGAACAAGCTAATGATGCGATCGGCACAGGCATTGGATTGGCACTTACCAAACAAATTGTGCTGCAACACAAGGGAGACATTCGTTGTTTTTCACAGGACGATGAAAAAGGAAAATGGACGGTATTTACGGTAACCTTACCGAAACAAGCTGGCGAGAAAGTAGAGCTGCAAGCAATAGGCCTCCTTGGAAAGGAAACAGAAGACGTTAGCACACCTGTACCAAGCACGCTTGATACTTCCTTACAACAAACTATTTTAATTGTAGAAGACAATAAAGAATTATTAGCAACAGTTGTCAATCTATTTCAGGATACCTACACGATCATTACAGCAAACAATGGTGAAGAGGCTCTTTCCAAAGCATTGGAATATATCCCTGATCTGATTATTTCAGACCTCATGATGCCTTACATGGACGGTGCTCAATTGTGTCAGGCCATTAAAACAAATATGGTAACAAGCCACATTCCGTTCATTTTGCTGACGGCCGTAACCGATAGCCATTCACAAACCTTAGCACTAGAACTGGGCGCCAATATCTATTTGACAAAACCCTTCGACAATAAACAACTATTTCTCTCCGCTCAGAATCTCATGGCTATCAGCCACAAAAAGAGTAAAGAATTTCAGGTCAAAACAGCTTCATTCGACAATGAACTTGATGCGCAATTCATCTCATCCCTAAATGAGTTGATCGAAGAAAATATCCAGTCAGATGGCTTTGATGTTAATTTTATATCACGTAAAATGGGAATGAGCGCTCCAATTCTCTATCGTAAACTGAAGGCAATATCCAATTTATCGCTCAATAATTATGTTAAAACGTATAGGCTAAACAAAGCGAAAGAACTACTGAATTCTGACATGAACATCAGTGAGATCGCCTATACTGTCGGGTTTTCGGACAGGAAGTACTTTAGTAAGGAATTTAAAAAACAGTTTGGATACAATCCGTCGGAACAAACCGCTACGCCCAACCAGAATAGCTAAACCCTGTTATATCGAACTGTGGTCCCCGTAATGCTCAATAAACGCTGTAATTCCCAATAAAAAGACAGAGGTGGCATAGCCACCTCTGTCTTTTAGCTTTAACTACGTTTTTAATCAAGTTTGAGCCTTACTTAAAACAAATCATTTTTTAAACGATCTGATCCCACTAAAATAAGCTTTTAACTGTTGACAACCTTATTTAGCGATCTCTTTGATCATAGGTTCTCCGGACAATAGGCGCTGATAACGAACCAAGGCCTCCACATAATAATAATCGGCATAGGTCAACGGCACATCGATTTCCGAATTTAATGGCAGCGCTCCAACACTGTGTTGTAAGATATACCCACCATTTTGACCATAAGGTGCCAGATAAGGTGCCTTCGACAGGTTCTTAAGAATCGTTTCTGCTTTATCAAAATAATTCAAAGCTTCACTTCCCTTTGTGTATTGTGAGAGCTCTAACAAAGCAGATGCATATAATGCCGCCGCAGATACATCCCGCAGATCCTTATTCGGATACATTTTATCTGACTGCGCAATTTTATCTTTATCAAAATCCCAGTAAGGAACCAGATCAGCAGGCAAATTCGGATTGCTTAGGATATACTTTGCGATTTGCTGGGCCTGCTTCAAAAATTCTTTCTTCTTTGTCTCGCGGTACATCATGGTATAACCATACAGCGCCCATCCTTGTCCTCTTGACCATGCCGATTCATCAAATGCGCCCTGATGGGTCTTTTTACCAATCGCCTTACCTGTGTTTTTATCATAATCGATCACATGGTATGAGCTATAATCTTTTCTGAAGTGATTTTTCAAGGTTGTTTCAGCATGAGATACCGCAATATCATAGAATTTTTTATCTCCAGTCATTTTAGACACCTGTGTCAAAAACTCCAGGTTCATCATATTATCGATTATAACCGGATACTGCCATGATCCGTGATCCCAAGAACGAATCGTTTTGGTAGTTGGACTATAGCGCGATGCTAAGGAATTGGCGCCGGTGCTGAGTACTGGTCCATACTTTTGGTTATCACCCGTGAGACGCAGTGCGTTTCCAAAACTACAGAATAACATAAACCCTAAATCATGTGTACCCTTGTTGTTCTTTTCTTTTTCTAGATAGGTCAATTTCTCGGTTGCTTTCTTTAATAACCCTTCATCTTTGGTGCCTTCATATAAATACAACAATGTCCCTGGATAAAACCCCGAACACCACCAGCTCGACGAAGAAAATACCTCTTTGCCATTTTCGAAAGTTTTTGGAAACTTTTCTGTCGGAGTTTCGTTCGCCAGGACTTTTATTTGCTTCGCTGCAGCATCTAGCTGCTGCTGAATAAACGCTTTGGATAGATTCGGTTTTGCCGTTTGCGCCTGAACGACAGTCGAAGTACCCAAAATGGCCAATAATAACACGGAAAGTTGTTTTAATTTCATTATTTTCTATTCTTTTATTTTTATTTGGTCAGCGCATTAGCGCTTTAATGCTATACCTAAATAATCCGCTCTTTTTCTTTATTTCAATTGATCGAGGAATATTAAGCAATTGGCTCAAGGAGCTTGAATATTCAGTTTCAACGTAATTTCTTTAACTTACTTTTATCAATGTACATTAATCAAAGCGATCGCTCCCTTATCAAGCTTCAGATCAATTGTTCCATCTCTCCTTATATCAAACGTACCTTTTCCCTGTATCTTTACCTCTGGTATTCCGATATCGGATTTTAAACGTAGACGACCTCCATATTGACTTTTGATCCGGATGTTGGCCGTTTTTCCATTTTTCCGCTCTGCTGATACGAGATTTCCACCATCTGTCAAAAAATTGGTAAAGGAAACATCCTTCCATTTATGAGGAATAGCAGGAAACACGCGTAATACACCATTCCAATACTGCATACACAATTCTTGAATACTGGCCATCGCTGCCAGTGGGGTTTCTATCACCGGACCGCTTTCAGCATATAGTGTATTGGCTTTAATATATTTCTGCAATAGCACATCCAGCGAAGCCAAAGCCGAGTCTCCTCTTCCCATCATGGCATACATAGAGGCAGCCCCCGTAAATGAATAGCCCTGCAACAATTGCTTTTTGCTCTGCCAATGTGCAATAGAGCGCTCAATAAGAGCTTGATTATTTACCTGATCCCAGTTTATATCGTAAAAAGGATAAATCATCATTAGGTGCGAATAGTGACGATGCGACTCGCCATACGGTAGATCTTTTGCGATCATAAAGCCATCGACATCTTTTGGATAATCAATCAAGTTGGCCAATACGTCTGTCCAGACAGCATGAAGTTTATCCTTGCCGCCTCTTTCTTGATCCAGCTCAATAAGCGTCTTGAGCCCCCATTTGAAAATAGAAAGATCATAATTTGTATCATAAGCATACCCTTTTGAATATTCTGGTGAATAGGTTTTCACACCGATATGGTATTTTCCTGCTTGATTCTTTTCCAATAAGTGCAAATGATAATTTATCGCTTCCTTCAGTAGCGGAAATAAGCGATCATATACTTCCTGCGACAGGGTCGCTCGATAATATTGATAATAACTATGCAACAGCCATACGAGATTACCTAGCTCCTTTTCACCATCGGAAGCCGCATCCAATGAAACATTTTTTGCCAGAAGAACAGGACTCCATAAGCTTGGCCCCGAGGAGCGACCTACAGCCAAACTGTTATAGCGATAAGGCTCGGGAACATTTTGTCTTAAATTATCTTTATTCCGATCAATCATCTGGATCAACGAGTTTGCAATACCGAGCTGGTTCGCTTTGAAAACAGGGGAATAAGCAAGTTGCATATTAAGATTAAGCCAGTACGCTGGCCACGGAGTTGGACTTGTCCAGGGCCCCTGTAAATCCATAGCGGGTTTATCTGACCTTGTTGCACTGGCAAGCTTATACAGTTGCATTTCATAAAACTGCTGGTAAACCGTATCTGGCAGCTCCAGTGTAGATGCTACAAAATAGTCTGTCCACCACTTGCGATGGGACGCCAGTCCCTTCGTTAACTTTTGTTCTTTAAAATTCTGAACATAATTGATCGCCTTTTTGACATAAGCGGTTCCCTGCTGGTTATAATCTACGGTAATTAAATAGGTATCCACTTCTTTGCCGGATCTGCCACAATAAGCCGTCACATACCCTCCCCCGGCTAGAAGAGGCTGATCAAAATATTTTATTTCGCCTTGGGTGCCAAAACTTCCTTTTGGATTTGTCGGATAGTTTTTCGGTTTTTGCGTATAGCTGAATCCCATCCTTGGGCTGATGGCTTCGTCGGGTTTCCATGTAAGATGGTAATTCCCGTTAAAATCTTTTTTAAATACCTCTAGCAAAATAATGTTGTCATTTGATAAGGTGGTCGTCCGAATTCTCACCATCCCTTGGTCTGTGCCGACTTTCGCCTCAGCATAGGCATCTTTTAAATGAATTTCTCCTTGTGCCTGCACAATCGGGCGTTCAAATTCTATTTCAAAATGACCTAACGACATACGCGCCTGATCAAACAATTTATCGGCCGAATTCGCTCGATGATCATAAATATCAGTTCTTCCAATATCCACACGCATCGAATTCTTACCGGCTAAGTAAGTCATCGTTCCCAGGAGACCATTTCCAGTAAACACTCCTTCATAAATCGTATGGCCCAACACTGGAATTCTAAATTGAGCTGATCCTCCAAATGGCTGGCATAGGATGCAAACGAGTAAAAACAGTATTCTTAGATTCATCATTAGGATTTAATGCTATCAGAGCGACCATAAAGATGCTGGATTATTCTCCTGAAATCAAGCCTCTTTTACGAAAACGATTGAGGAAAACCTAGATTCAAGCTCTTCTCTGTCCATCACATCGAATAGCTACCTCTCTGAAATGTAACAATTTAGTAGACAAAACAACACAGCATACGCAATAATGGGGTAGCTATATATGAAAGAAATGAATTCAGCAGTATTCTTTTGTTATTTTTTAACAAAACACAAATAAACAATACGTAAAATTTTAGTTATCAGTTTACATTTATCAGTTTTTTATCTATTTTTAAGATTAAATATCCAATGCCGTTATTTTTAACAGCCTAATAGTGGATCAATTATAAAACAACTAATCCAACCAAAATGAAAGAACAGAATTCATCAAGGCGTGATTTCATAAAAAAATCCGTGGTCGGTGCTGCGGCATTTTCTATTGTACCACGCTTTGTACTCGGAGGACAGGGCTATCTTGCTCCGAGCGACCATCTAACCAAAGGTGTAATTGGTGTCGGCAATATGGGCCGTGGACACTTTGGCTACGCCGGAACTAAAACAGTAGCCATTTGTGATGTGGACAAAACCCATCTAGCGGCAGCACAAGCAGACTTAGGCGGTGGTGTGAAGGAATACCATGACTTTAGGGAGTTGATTAAATCTCCGGAAGTAGATATTGTGCATATTGCTACTCCGCCACATTGGCATGGACTAATGTCCATTGAAGCGGCAAAAGCAGGAAAAGATATCTGGTGTGAAAAACCAATGACACGTACTATCGGTGAGGGTAAAAAAGTGAAAGAAGCCATTGCACAACATGGCAATATCTTCCGTTTAAATACCTGGTTTCGTTTCAAGGATGATTTTTATGGAATGAATGTTCCAGTAAGCAAAATCAAAAAATTAGTTGATACTGGCATGTTAGGTTGGCCTTTGAAAGTTACAATAAGCAAACATACCGGATTTGACTGGAAGTTCTATTGGGTAGGAAAGGAAAATTTACCAGAGGAGAAAGTACCGGCTGAACTTGACTACGATTTCTGGTTAGGTCCGGCGCCATATAAGCCTTACAATAAACACCGCGTGCATACCACTTTTAGAGGATATTGGGATTATGATGGTGGCGGTCTAGGAGATATGGGGCAACATTATATGGATCCTGTTCAATACTTCTTAGGTAAAGACAACGAAAGTCCGATTACCGTCGACGTTGATGCTCCGCAGCAACATCCGGATGCCGTGGGCACATGGAGACGAATTACATTTACCTATGCCGATGGTTGTCAGATCATTTTAGACGGTGAAGCAAAAGATGAAAAGGCAGCCTATATTGAAGGTCCAAAAGGTAAATTATATCGAGGATTCCAATCAGATATACCAGATTTGGAAAGAAAACTTGCACAGTACCCTGAACCTGCACCACAGATTACTGACTTCTTGGAATCCGTTCGCACAAGAGAAAAGTTTGCACTGAATGAGATCAATGGACACCGTTCTTGTACCTTGGTCAATATGGGATTAGCAGCATTGCGACTGAACAGATCACTAAAATATGACTCTCAAAATGAGCTATTTATTAATGACGACGCCGCAAATAGATTAATTCACCAACCAATGAGAGGCCCTTGGTCTATTTAAAAAGATATCCCGATGAAAAGAATATTCAATTCGCTGACCGTATTGCTTCTTATATCTAGTGCAACCTACGCTCAGCAACCACAAAATAGAACGACTGCAACTAAAATAGCAGACGTATTGGCACAACAGCCGGCTGAAGAAAAAGAAAAGTTTTTACTTGCCATGCATGAGCTGGAAGGTTTTTCTTCTGATGACGTCGTTACGTTCCTCAAAGGACTTAAAGCACCAGGTAGCAACAATGCTCCGATAGAATTTGCGGCAAACAGCTATTCGTTCTATGTAAATCAGCCTGGTAAAGAACAACAAAAAAGAGTTTTCGTTGAAGGATTGGCAAAATCCATAGCGCAATTGAGTGAACCAACAAATCAGGTCTTTGCCCTACGCCTGTTACGTCAATGCGCCGATAATACAGCTATACCAGCTGTCGCTACTTGTTTGACAAACGATTATCTCGCCGATGCAGCAGCGAGAACCCTAGTTTCTATTCGTACCCCTGAATCGACAGCAGCCTTAGAAAAAGCTTTAGCAGCATCCACAACAGAGAAAACTGCCATTGCCCTGGTTACAGCACTCGGAGATCTAAAAGATAAAAATGCTGAAAGTGCCATTTTAGGATTAACGCAAAAATATAATTCGGATGGCTTCCAACGAACAGCATTGATCGCGCTGAGCAAAATCGGGGGCACAGCTTCTGAATCGCTATTCCAGGAAAAACTAAATGCCGCCGGCTATAGCTATGACAAATTGGATGCAGTAGGACTTGGTATCGACTATGCTCAAGCATTGATCGACAATAAACACGACCAAGATGCGGTTAAGTTCCTAAACAAGTTTTTCCAGGAATCACAAAAAGCAAAATCGATCAACGGCCAAATTGCATCGCTTAAATTATTGACAACCATCGACCCAGCGAAACAACAAAAGAATTTGTTAGCAGCTGTTAAGAGCGATAATGGTGCTTACCGTAACATTGCATTACAATTACTCGGAAAATATGGAAAAGGCGCCGACGCAAAAAGCTTGCTTGCTTTAGCAAGCAAGGGTACTCCTGAAGTGCAAGAAAGTGTATTGAACTACTTAGCCCACAATGGTTCGGCAAGCAGCTTAAAACTAATCCAGGCATTAGTAAATAAAACACAGTCTCCCGTAACTAAATTAGCTGGATTAAGTGCACTAAATACACTATCTCAGGGTAAAGAAACCAATACCTTAATCCAGGCGCTCAACGCTGATCAACAATTTAACAATTCGGTAAAAGCATTGATCCTTTCATCGAAAGATGCAAATGTCGTTACTGATGTCAACAATGCACTTGCCACTGTAGACGACGACAAAAAGATTCAATTGCTGGATATTTTAAGTAAACGTTCCAACAATGCATCATCCAAAGCTGTATTAGCCATAAAGAGTGCAAACCCTGCTGTCGAAGAAGCGATCAACAAAGCACTCCCAAATGTCGCTCAGGAATCGGACTTAGAAGAACTATTCGGTAGGTTAAACAATACAACAGACAATAAATCTGCCGTGCTATTGCAACGTGCCATTGTCAATGTGGTTCAGTCAAGCACAAATTCAAAGGGATTAACAGAACAACTAGCAGCTAATATATCGAAGTCTGCAGCGCCTAATACCGCTAAGTATTTCCCTATTTTTGCTGGGCTTGGTGACGCCCAGTCATTGAAAGCTGTAACTGCATACCTTAACAACAATAATACAGGTCTACGGTCCGCAGCAATTGAGTCTTTGGCTAGCTGGTCTACCTCCAACGCACTGCCAGAATTGGTATCTCTTTCCCGAACAGAAAAAGACGATAATCTTTTCAATACGGTATACAGAGGATTAATTAAATCAATTTCTTCTTCTTCGAATACGCCTGAACAGAAAACTTTGTTATTAAGAGATGCATTCAACGTTGCCAAAACCACAGATCAGAAAAAAGCAGCATTATCTGCGTTACAACCTACAGGAACATACCAGTCTTTAGTTTTTGCCGCTGATTTAATGAGCGACGCGCAACTTGGCGGAACTGCGGCCAATGTAGCGATGAACATTGCAATGGACAACAAGTTCTATGGCAAAAAGGTTAGAGAGGTTCTTGAACAGGTGATCGGTAAATTGTCGGGTAGTGAAAGTGGATACCTTAAGGAAGCTGTTGTTCGCTATCTCGCTGAAATGCCGATCAAAGAAGGTTATGTTTCGATGTTCAATGGTAAAGACCTAAGTGGCTGGAAAGGTTTGGTAGCAGATCCGATCAAACGCAGTAAAATGAACGAGAAAACTTTAGCAGCAGAACAAGCTAAAGCCGACGATATCATGCGCAAAGGTTGGACAGCATCCAATGGTGAAATTGCCTTCAGTGGTAAAGGCGATAATCTGGCGACCGTAAAGAAATATGGCGATTTTGAAATGCTGGTAGACTGGAAATTGGAAAACTATGGCGGTATAGAAGGTGATGCCGGTATCTACTTGAGAGGTACTCCCCAAGTACAAATTTGGGATATTGCGAATACAAGAGTCGGCGCCCAAGTTGGCTCTGGCGGATTATATAACAACCAGAAAAATGAAAGCAAACCGTTGAAGGTTGCCGACAATGCTACTGGCGAATGGAATACATTTAAAATCAAAATGGTAGACGATAAAGTCACAGTTTGGTTAAATGGACAGTTAGTAACCGATAATATTCCTCTTGAAAACTATTGGGATAGAAACCAATCAATTTTCCCTACCGAACAAATTGAGTTACAAGCGCATGGTTCAGTTGTTTATTATAGAGATCTTTTTATCAAGGAATTCCCAAGAAAACAAATCTTTAAATTGAGCGATCAAGAGAAAAAAGAAGGTTTTGAAGTACTTTTTGATGGAACAAACCTCGACAAGTGGACAGAAAACCAAGCTTATGTTGTCAACGACGAAGGTCATATCTGGGTGTATCCAAATGCAAAATTTGGTGGAAACCTTTACACAAAAGAAGAATATGCAGACTTCATTTATCGCTTCGACTTCAAATTAACGCCTGGTGCCAACAATGGTGTGGGAATACGCGCTCCTCTGGAGGGAGATGCCGCATATGAGGCCATGGAAATCCAGGTACTTGATGATGGTGCAGATGTTTATAAAGACTTAAAGCAATACCAATATCACGGTTCAATTTATGGAGTTGTTCCTGCCAAAAAAGGTCATTTAAAACCCGTAGGTGAATGGAACTCCGAGGAAATCGTGGTGAAAGGAAATCGCATCAAAGTTACACTGAATGGCGCGGTTATCGTGGATGCGGATATCGCCGAGGCAAGCAAAAATGGAACCCTGGATGGCAAACAACATCCTGGGCTTAAACGAACCTCTGGTCATATCGGGTTTCTAGGACACGGTACCGAAGTATTCTTTAAAGATATTCGAGTAAAAAAACTCAAATAGTCTAAACTTATACGTAGAGAGGGGATAAGGAATCTTATCCCCTTTTTGCTAATTAGCCCACTTGCTTGTCAAGTGAGAAAAATAACCAAATGATTCCAAAACTTTTGCTAAATTAAAGCCCTGAGGATTCTATTTCAAAATTTGACGTTTTATGACTAAAGCCGTAAACTTACTGATTAACAAAAAATTGGAGAGTAAACCTGAAAAGAAAAATCTGTTCAACAAAATCTCCATTATAAAATTAATAGCCGAATTAGGATCTGTATCGGTAAATGACATTGTAAAAAACCTCTATTTAAGCCTGCCTACGGTAAATAGCCTTATTGCAGAATTGCTGGAAGATGATTTTATCCGTCAATTTGACAAAGGAGAATCTATTGGTGGACGTAAACCCAATTTATATAAGCTATGTGATGGATTGTTTCAGGTGCTATCGATTGAACTCCAACGTTTCTCCATCACACTGAGCATAATGGACAACAACCAGAACATTATTGCTGAAACTGTTGAGCTGGATAATGAATTATCTCGAAATGGAGAAAATCTAGCCGCTATCACACAAATCGTTGATCAATATCTTATCGATAAATCAGTTGATACTGAGAACCTAACAGGGATTATTATTGGCATGCCAGGACTAATCAATGCTGAAGAAGGTACTAACGAGACTTTTTTACATGACGACAATCAATC
Source organism: Sphingobacterium siyangense (assembly GCF_007830445.1). Lineage (GTDB taxonomy): Bacteria > Bacteroidota > Bacteroidia > Sphingobacteriales > Sphingobacteriaceae > Sphingobacterium > Sphingobacterium siyangense. The sequence continues at coordinate 123,869 of NZ_VLKR01000003.1, forward strand.
CATAACAAACTATTTTGAGCGCATATATAAAAAACCGGTCTTCATTCTGAATGACGTTAAAGGTGCAGCTTATGCTGAATTGAAATTTGGATTGGCAAAAAACACAAAAAACAGTTTAATTATCCTAATGGATTGGGGGATAGGTTTAGGAATCGTGTCCAATGGCGAAGTCTACCTAGGCCGTGATGGCTACTCCGGCGAAGTAGGACATATGCCCTTTATCGACAACGGTGAACTTTGCTATTGTGGGAAAAGAGGCTGTTTGGAAACCGTAGCTTCCGGAATTGCTTTGGTCAACAATGCTAAACAGGAAATCCAAAAAGGAGAGCTGACTAAATTAAATGAATTACAACCCGATGAATTACAACATTTAACACCGACACATATTATTGAATCGGCAAACAAGGGTGATCAATTTGCAATAAATCAGATTTCAAAACTAGGAACAAACCTAGGAAAAGCATTTGCATCTTTAATACAGCTACTCAATCCCGAATTGATCGTGTTGGGTGGAAAAATTGCAAAAGCAAATGAATTGATCACGATTCCGATACAACAAGCCATAAATTCCTATACCATGGCCATTTTGAAGGAACATTGTGACATCAAAGTGTCAAGTCTAAATCTCGACAGCAATACCGTGGGTCTGACAAATTATTTTATCACGAAGTACCTATCGGTTGAATTGCTTCATAAATCCAAAATCTAAAACTGCCCTGTACTCAACAAGACAAGAGTACAGGCTCTTTCTGTCTTAATACCGTGCTCCATAGCGAGCTGTTCCAATTCTGCATTCTCCGCACCAGGATTAAATATTATTCGTTTTGGCTTCGTCGCTAATATATAATCGTAATATTCTTTCTGATTAGGCTCACTAAGATACATTGTCACAGTATCAATATCTGTATGGATATCACCTTTCTTTTCAATAGGAACTCCGGCGGCTTCCCCTCCACTCAAGCCAATATTAACGATAGCATGCCCATGTTTATGCAACATATTTGCAGCTTTATTCGAATAACGTGAAGGATTGGTACTAGCACCTAAAATCAATGTTTTTTTCATCCCTTTTTATATCTTTTGTGTTTACCTGTTGCATGCATACTCAGGGCATGTAGATTATCTTCTTTGCCTTCTCGTTACAATAGGATAAAGAAGATAATCTAAATTCTCAAAGTAGCATCGCTCAAAAATTACTCATCGATGATAAAATCACCATGGTTGCTATACGCATTTTTACGCAATACTGGCATTCCCATGATTTTATAAAGCTCGTCCAATTTGACCAAGCTTCCATTTGTCATATTAGAAAGTAAAACAATAACTATGTTTCTCTTTAAATCTCTTACATAAATATGTCTAAAACCGTGCCACCAACCTGTATGGTATACGATATGATCATTACCATGCTCAAACGTACGCCAACCATAACCATAGCTAAAAATTCCCTTTTTGGCATCCGGATATCCTCGGTATGCCGAATCCAATGTTGACTGCTTTAACAATCGTCCATCTCTCAAAGCAAGATCAAAACGATAAAGGTCACGCACCGTACTATAAATTCCTTTGTCACCAAGCGGTCCATCCTGAAAATTTTGCACGACCGATCTTCGCCATACCTTGTCATGTCCAATAACGTTAGTCGGAATTTTATCATACACTGCCTTAGAAAGTGCAGCTGTATTTGTCATTCCTGCAACATTAAATACGCTGTCTTTCATATACGTAGCGTAATCTTGCTTTGATATCTTTTCAATAATGGCCCCTAAGACCATAAAGTTGGAGTTATTGTAAAAGAAACGCCCTCCTGGCGCACCATAGCGATTGGGTTTAAATTCAGTCAGCATTTTCATCACATCCTGATTCGTCATTCCTTTCTTACGATCAGGCCAATGTTCCTCGGAAAAATAAACATAATTAGGTAATCCCGAACGGTGTGTCAATAACATTTTTATGGTAATACCAGGATAAGGAAAATCCGGATAGAAGTCATTGATCGTTTGATCGAGACGTAACTTTCCTGTCTCTACTAACTTTAAAATTCCGACAGCTGTAAGCGGTTTAGAAACGGAAGCGAGTTCAAATTTGTCATCAATTTTTAGACTATCCCGTTTTAAGTAATTGGCCCAGCCGAATGTATTCTGATATAAGATTTTACCATCTTTCGCAACAAGAACATTCCCATTGAATGCAGCTTTTGAATGAAGATTTTTCATAAAAGCATCTATCTTTTGATCTGCATTATTTGGATTATAGACGAGCCTTGTGCTATCCACTTTTGCCTGCGCTATCGCTGCTTCCTTCTGTTTTTTCTCTTTTGAACTACAGGCCATTGTAGATACAAACAAAAGAGCGACCATTCCCTTTAAAAAAAATAATTTCACTATACTAAGTCTCCCGGATTTTTGTGTTTTCTGTATTGTATATCAATAAATACCCCCTATTTCCTGTGTCCTAAATAATATCAAATTATTGAAGCTCGTAATAGAAGGACCAGCATACTGATAATAATGCTAAAATGAAGATTTTAGTATAAAAAAACGAATTTTTCCCTACAATAATTGTTATTCATCGTATATGTTACCTTTTTTACGCACAGCGTCTCTTTCACTATAGCGTTGAACAACCTGTACTTCCTTCAACCAAACGGATAACGATAGAAATTATCGGTAAAAAAAGCTTTCCTGTGGAATGAGCTTAATCAATTAAGGCCATAAAAAAAGCCACTTTATTACTAAAGTGGCTTTTAATTCCTCTATTAAAGGATTATGCTAATAATCTTACTGGATTTTCAACCAAAGATTTCAATGTTTGCAAAAATGCAGCTCCAGTTGCACCATCAACCACACGGTGATCACAACCCAAAGTCACTTTCATTACATTACCAGGAACTACAGCTCCGTTTTTAACTACAGGAACTGCTTGAATAGCACCAACAGAAAGAATAGCTCCATCTGGTGAGTTGATAATGGATGTAAATTCATCAATTCCAAACATACCTAAGTTGGAAACTGTAAATGTAGATCCTTCCCAATCCGCAGGCTGTAATTTTTTAGCTTTCGCCTTTTGGGCGAAGTCTTTCACCTCTGCAGAGATATGTGACAATGATTTACCATCTGCAAAACGCACAACAGGAACTAATAAACCATCTTCAACAGCCATTGCAACACCAATGTTGGTATGCTCATTGAAACGGATTTTATCGCCTTGCCATGAAGAGTTTACAGCAGGATGTTTTTTCAAAGCAACAGCAACAGCTTTTACAACGATATCATTGAAAGAAACTTTTACTGGAGCAACCTCATTGATCTGCGCACGAGCAGCCATTGCATTGTCCATGTCAATTGATACAGTCAAATAGAAGTGTGGAGCTGTAAACAATGACTCTGCTAGACGACGCGCAATAGTTTTACGCATTTGGTTAACTGGTTTTTCAGTATAGCGCTCTTCACCAACAAATGTAGGCAAAGTGATTGCTTTTGCTTCTGTTGCAGGAGCAGCTGCAGCTTTTGTCTCCGCAGGTTGTGCAGCAACAGGAACAAACGATTCAACATCTTTCTTCACAATACGGCCACCATCTGCAGAACCTTTGATATCACTTAAATTGATACCTTTTTCTTGTGCAATTTTACGTGCTAAAGGAGAAGCTTTCACACGAGAATCATCACTTGAAGACGATGCTACCGGTGCAGCAGTTACAGCAGCAGCTGAATCAGCTTTAGGAGCTTCAGCAGTTTCCGCCTTTGCAGGTGCAGATTTTTGATTTAACAAAGGTGTGATATCAGTTCCAGCAGGACCAACAATCGCGATGATGTCGTTTACCTTTGCAGCTTGTCCAGCTTCGAGACCAACATATAACAAGGTGCCATCAGCATAAGCTGTAACCTCCATAGTCGCTTTATCAGTTTCTACATCAGCAATAGCATCGTCAGATTTTATCGTATCACCAACTTTGAAGTTCCATTGCGCAATGACCCCCTCTTTCATGGTATCACTTAACAAAGGCATTGTAATAACAGTACATCCCAATTCTTCAGGAGTTACAGTACTAGCCGAAGATTCTGGACCAGAAACTTCTTCTGCTTTTTTTTCTTCGGTTTCTTCTGGTGCTTTTTCAGCAGCAGGTGCATCACCACTCAACAATGCTTGAAAATCTTCACCCGGTTCTCCTAAAACAGCAATAACAGCATCAATAGCTACTGCTTCGCCTTCTTTGGGACCAATATATAAAAGAGTTCCTTCTTGGTAAGACTCAAAGTCCATCGTAGCTTTATCTGTTTCAATCTCAGCTACTAAATCACCAGAATTTACTTTATCACCAACTTTTTTGTGCCATTTCGCGATGACCCCTTCGGTCATTGTATCGCTCATTTTCGGCATTCTTACTACTTCAGCCATTCTTTATTATATTATCAAGTTAAAGAGTATTAATCTAAAATAAATGGATAGTCTTGTTGTACATATACATCTTTGTACAATTCATCTGCAGTTGGATAAGGAGATTCCTCTGCAAATTTCACCGACTCCTCAACGACCTTTTTCACATCAGCCTCAACTTCTGCAAACCAAGCGTCATCTGCATAGTTGTTTTCTAAAATAGCATGTTTAGTCGACAACAATGGGTCACGGTCTTTATACGCTTCTAGTTCTTCTTTCGTACGATATTTAGCTGGATCAGACATTGAGTGTCCTTTGTAACGGTACGTACGAATTTCTAGGAATGTTGGACCTTCACCTGCACGAGCACGTTGAACAGCTTCGTCCATCGCATTGTGTACAGCAACAACATCCATTCCATCAACCGGAGCAGAAGGCATATCGAAACCTAAGCCCATTTTGTAAATATCCTGCATGTTCGTTGTACGTTGTACAGAAGTACCCATTGCATAACCGTTGTTTTCACACACGAAGATAACAGGGAGTTTCCACAACATCGCCATGTTCAATGTCTCATTGAATGCACCTTGACGCACAGCTCCATCACCCATATAACAGATATTTACATTATCTGTACCAAGATATTTTTCAGCAAATGCGATACCAGCACCTAAAGGAATCTGACCACCAACAATACCATGGCCACCCATGAATTTGTGTTCTTTGGAGAAGAAGTGCATAGAACCTCCCTTACCTTTTGAACAACCCGTGATCTTTCCATATAATTCAGCCATACAAGCATTTGCAGAAACGCCTTTAGCCAAAGCGTGGGCGTGATCACGATAAGCAGTGATTAAAGAATCTTCCGGTTTGATTACTGACATCGTTCCAGCGACTACAGCCTCTTGTCCTATGTACAAGTGACAGAAACCACGAATCTTTTGCTGTCCGTAAAGTTGACCTGCTTTTTCTTCAAACTTACGCATAAGTAACATAGACTTATACCACTCCAAATATGTCTCTTTTGTTATAGGTGTTGAACTCATTTCAAAGTTTTGATTTTCTTACTATTCTAGACTACAAATCTAATAATTTTGGACGAATTTCCTTGCCCAAAAATCAATTTTATTTATACTTTAAGACACTTCTAAGACATTTGATTTAAAGTATATAGCATTTGATTACAAATAAATGAACGGCACAATCAAATAAATCAAAAACTTATGAAAATAAAAAAGCCAAAGGACTTAATAATCATTTGGCTTAATCTATTTTATGCAAACTGTTTGCTATCGAAGTTTTTGTATCAGCTCACTTTCAGTTACCTTTACCTGTTCCCCGCTTTCCATGTCCTTTAATGACAATTGCCCTGAAGTAGCCTCTTCGTCACCCACTAATAATACGTAGGGGATTCCTTTCCCATCCGCATAACCCATTTGTTTCTTCAATTTTACAGGAGAAGCATAGAGTTCCGAAGCGATATTTTCCTTCCGAAGCTTATTGAGTAAATTCAGGGTGTAACTTTCCAGTTGTTTATCAAAATTTATAATCAGGAGTTTGGTAGAATCGGCCTTACCGATAGGAAATAAGTCCAGCTCTTCCAACACATCATAGATACGATCCGCACCAAAGGAAACACCGACTCCGGTCAGCCCCTTCAGACCAAACATACCCGTGAGATCATCGTAGCGACCACCGCCACCGATACTTCCCATGGCAACCTCATTCGTCTTGACCTCAAAAATACAACCTGTATAATAATTGAGGCCTCGAGCCAATGTAATATCCAGATCTATGATTTGATTAAGCAATTTTTCTTCAGCACCTAATTTGCCGACATAGTCAAACACTTCCTCAATCTCAGCGATACCATTTAAACCGACAGCAGAAGTTGCTAAAATCGTTTTTAAGGAAGACAGTTTCTCATCATTCGAGCCTTCCAATAAAATTATAGGTTTCAAAATAGCAAGATCTGCCTCGGTGAAACCCCTTTCCAACAATTCTTTGTTGACACCTTCCAACCCGATTTTATCCAATTTATCGATCGCGACAGTCATATCCACAATCAGTTCCGGTTTTCCGATGATTTCAGCAATACCTGAAAGAATTTTCCGGTTGTTGATTTTAATATTAAAATCTTTCAGTCCAAAACGTTCGAAGGCTTCTTGATAAATCAAAATAAATTCAGCTTCATTCAATAAACTTTCTGACCCGACCACGTCGACATCACATTGATAAAACTCACGGTATCTTCCGCGTTGCGGACGATCTGCACGCCACACAGGTTGCACCTGAAAACGCTTAAATGGTAAGGTAATATCATTTTGGTGCATCACAACATAGCGTGCAAACGGCACCGTAAGATCATATCGTAATGCTTTCTCTGATATATGAGGAATGAGCTTATTGGAATTTTTATCATGAAGCAGGTTATCTGGCGCTTTCGCCAAGTAATCACCCGAATTAAGAATCTTAAAGATCAATTTATCACCCTCGTCACCGTATTTACCGGTAAGGGTTGTCAAATTTTCAAATGAAGGGGTCTGTATTTCATTATAGCCATATTTTCTGAATACCGTTTTCAGTGTATCGAAAATATAGTTACGTTTGATCATTTCGGAAGGTGAAAAATCACGCGTTCCTTTTGCCAAAGAAGGTTTTACTACTGCCATATTTGGCAAAGTTAATAAAATCCTTTATTCTACTTCTAGAATTTTAAGGAATTCACAGGCTTTTTCGGCTGCAGATTTCTCTGCAGATTTCTTATTAAAATCACGGCCAAGTCCACAAACAATACCATCAACGACCGCTTCAATACTAAACATTTTAGAAGACTCTCCTTCCGGATTGTCTGTTTGCCGAAATACGATCTCTTTGCCAGTATGTTGACACCACTCAATCAATCGACTCTTAAAGTTTGTTTCCGTCTGTTCCAATAGATGAATATCGACGTGCGGTTTAATAATTCGATTCAACAAAAAGCTCTTTGTAAAAACATAGCCCCTGTCCAGATAGACTGCCCCTACCAATGCCTCAAAAGCATCACCCAATAAGGATCCCTGTTTATTCGGAAAACTGATCATTCGCGCATCAAACTGGATAAGCTCATTAAAACCCAACTTTCTAGAAAGTTGATTTAGGTTCGCTCTACTGACAATTTTTGAGCGCATTTCAGTCAGGAACCCTTCATCTTTATAAGGATACTTCTTAAATAACAGCTCAGCCACAACCGAACCCAAAACAGCATCACCCAAGAATTCTAAACGTTCGTTGCTATTCTTGGCGCCCTCTTTAATTGTAACGGCAACAGACTTGTGTCTAAAAGCCATCTTGTACAGATGTACATTTCCGGGGACAAATCCAAGCAGGTTTTTTAGTTTTCTAACGTATTCCCGATCTGGCGAAAAATATAATTTATATATCCTTGCAAAAGGCATCTCTTCTAAAAATAAGGCGACAAGTCCTAGTTAAAGAACCTGTCGCTAGCTCATATTATCAAACCATGTTTGAAGGATCAAACATTAAGCTTTATATTTTTTCACAATAACAGTAGCATTGTGGCCACCGAAACCGAATGTGTTGCTCAACGCCGCATTAACTATACGTTTTTGCGCTTTGTTGAATGTAAAATTCAAGTTATTATCAATTTCCGGATCGTCTGTAAAGTGATTGATTGTCGGAGGGACAATATCATTTTGAACAGCCAATATAGAAGCGATAGTTTCTATAGCTCCTGCAGCACCCAAAAGGTGCCCTGTCATTGATTTAGTTGAACTGATATTCAATTTATAGGCGTGTTCACCAAACAGGTCAACAATAGCCTTCGTTTCACTAATATCACCGACCGGTGTAGAAGTCCCATGAACATTGATATAATCAATATCTGAAAAATCCATCTCTGCATCATTTACAGCCATTGTCATAGCCAGTTTTGCGCCCAATCCTTCAGGATGCGATGCTGTGATATGATGCGCATCAGCACTCATTCCACCCCCTGCAATCTCTGCATAGATTTTTGCTCCACGTGCTAAGGCATGCTCCAAACTTTCTAAGATCAAGGCACCTGAACCCTCTCCCGAAACAAAACCATCTCTATCTTTATCAAAAGGACGTGAGGCTGTTTTAGGGTCGTCATTTCTGGTTGACAAAGCATGCATAGCATTGAACCCACCAATTCCGGCCTCATTAACTGTAGCTTCTGATCCACCCGTAACAATCACATCAGCTTTGCCCATACGGATATAGTTAAAAGCATCTATCATTGCATTGGTAGCCGAGGCACAAGCCGATACGGCAGAAAAGTTAGGCCCACGAAGACCATGACGCATTGAAATATGTCCTGGAGCAATATCAACGAGCATCTTAGGAATGAAGAAAGGATTGAAACGAGGTGTTCCATCTCCCTTTGCAAAGTTTGCAACTTCTTCAGTGAAAGTTGTTAACCCCCCTATTCCTGAGCCCCAAATTACTCCGATACGATTTGTATCTAATTTTTCAAAATCTAAGCCAGCATCTTTAATTGCCTCATCTGTTGACGCAATTGCATACTGGACAAAAGGATCGACTTTACGAGCTTCCTTACGATCCATAAATTCATGCGGATCAAACCCCTTTACCTCACATGCAAACTGAGTCTTGAATTTTGACGCATCAAAATGCGTAATAGGAGCAGCTCCGCTTACACCATTTATTAACGCCTCCCAGTAAGCTGAGACGGTATTTCCAATTGGTGTAAGGGCGCCTAATCCTGTTACTACTACTCTTTTAAGCTCCATTTATTACGATTAGCCTAATTAAATTAGTTAGTTAACGTTTTTTTCTAAATAAGCGATTGCTTGACCAACAGTACCAATAGTCTCTGCTTGATCATCAGGAATAGCAACGTTGAATTCTTTTTCAAACTCCATGATCAACTCAACAGTGTCAAGTGAATCAGCACCTAAATCATTAGTGAATGAAGCTTCTGGTGTTACTTCGTTTTCGTCAACACCTAATTTTTCAACGATAATTGCTTTTACTCTTGAAGCGATATCTGACATGATTTTATAGTTTAATTGTTTAATAAATCTGTGCAAAGAAAAATAAATTTCATCAAAATTCAAACCTAAATTGATATTTAGATGAAAGTCACCACGTTAGGCGACCGAACTTATTCGCGTCTTATACTAGCTAACCCACTCTATATTAACTTAGTTCAAGTATAACAAAAAATATTTTGTATTCCAAACGCTCAGCTAATTAACTCAAATTTTACACAAAAAGTATATTCCAACCTTAAATTTATTAGTACCTTCGTTAGCAGAGGAGCATATATTTAAGCATTAAAGTGGTCAATAAGTTAGTAGCAAGATTAGATATGGATATGGACGAAGAGTTGGATTTTACCCTACTCGCCATCACCTGTTCTCTGAAAGATTACCGACTCTGCCATTTTATCAACAAGGAGACTAATCTGAATTTTTCCAGAGGAAAAGAAAGTAAATACGACCATGATGGCCGACAAAAAAACAAACCCGAAGAAGAACTTGAATATCATATTATCTTTGACACAAAGAAAAAAATAAGCTACCACTTCACTGCTTTTCATTACCTTATCCCCGATGCTGATACGGAATATTTTCTTATCAACAATAAGAGCATCGAAGGAACTTATTTAATTCCCGAAAACCCCCACTTTGATTTTTTTATCATTATCAAAAACTACATCTGTGAGGATGACGTGGAACATATTATCAAAAGGATCAGCAAATTACCCGAAGTTGTCATTGCAAAAGAAATATCGCCAAAAATATTGAAATCTAAAGAAAATCTCATATTTTAGCAAACTGTAGGTTAGTGTAGCAAATACACCCCAGTTTAGATCTAAATTAATTCGATTTAGTTTTGACAAAACACAACAATATAGTGAGCTATTTGTTGTGATTAATGAAGAACATTTAAAATACAAAATAACAGATGGAAAAAGTTCAAAAAAGGACTAAAATTGTCGCAACATTAGGCCCTGCCTCGGCAGACAAACAAGTTTTGACCAACATGATTGCCAAAGGGGTTGATGTGTGCCGGTTGAATTTCTCTCATGGCAGCCAGGAAGATCACCTTAAGGTAATCGAAACTATAAATGCAATAAATAATGAAACAGGATTCAATGTTGCCATCTTAGCCGATTTACAAGGTCCAAAAATTAGGATCGGAAAAATGAAAGAAGGTGGCGCTGTTCTCGTGAATGGTTCAAAAGTTGAAATCACAACACACGAACTTATCGGAGACGAAAACAGAATCTACATTACATACGAAAACTTTCCAAACGATGTTGAAGCCAACGAAATCATTTTACTTGATGACGGAAAACTTCAACTTCGTGTTTTAGAGACCAATCATAAAGACACTGTTACCTGTGAAGTTGTACACGGAGGTGTCCTTACTTCACGTAAAGGCGTTAACTTACCAAATACTAAAGTATCGATCCCTTCGTTGACCGAAGAAGATTTAGACAACTTGAATTTTGCCTTGGATCATGGTGCAGACTGGATCGCTATGTCTTTCGTCCGTTCGGCAGAAGATATTTTTCAATGTAAAAAAATCATCGAGGCAAAAGGAAGCCATGCACGTGTAATCGCAAAAGTTGAAAAACCAGAAGCGATTGAAAATATTGATGCAATTATCGAAGCTACAGATGCTGTTATGGTTGCTCGTGGAGATTTGGGTGTTGAGCTTCCAATGGAAGAGGTACCAGGACTTCAAAAGATCATCGTACAGAAATGTAGAGATCTTTCAAAACCAGTGATCATTGCGACACAGATGTTGGAAAGTATGATCACTACACCACGTCCTACACGTGCTGAAGTAAATGACGTAGCCAACTCCGTATTGGATGGAGCGGATGCTGTGATGTTAAGTGGCGAGACTTCAGTCGGTGAATTCCCTGAAATCGTTATCGAAACAATGAGCAAAATCATTATCCACGTGGAACAAACTTCTTATCCTTATTATAATGAGAAAGTTAGTGAAATCCACGACGGAACACTTATTCCGGATGCGATTTGCGCTTCTTCGGTTTACCTTGCTCAAAAAACAAATGCATCTGCAATTGCGGTATTGACATCATCTGGTGCAACAGCGTTTGAAATTACAAGTTATAGACCAAATGTAGATATTTTAGTTTTCACAGGAACACAAAAATTACTGAAACAACTCAGCCTACTTTGGGGAGTAAAAACTTTTATCTACGACAAGTTCGAAAGCACGGATGGATCTATCCATGATGTTAACAAATTTATTGTAAAAAATAACTACGTTAAACCTGGATCTATCATTATCAATACAGCTTCGACACCGTTAATCGAAAAAGGTAAAACAAATACAATCCGTGTTTCCCAGCTATAATGGACAATAAGGATTAAAGCAAAAAAAATAGCGTTCTAGATAGAACGCTATTTTTTTTGCTTGTTTGGATACAAGGAGTCGATTTTTAATTTAAAGTCCTTCACCTTTAGCGAATCATTCAAGCGTCTAAACGGAAGATTGTTTTCTTTCTCATCACCTTTAGGCATTTTTTCCGTTCCTGGCATAGGAGCTAAACCATCCACACGCTTCAGGTTCTTAATAGGCATATTGTACTTCTCATTAGAAGAATCCAATTTTAGGACGGGCATCTTTGCTTCCTTTTCCTCCATCAAAGGAATCTGCGGCTTTACCTTCACCTGCCCCAAAGCAATTGTTCCTATGGAAGATAATACCAATAATAATACATAACTTTTCATCTCTATATAGTTGTTAAGAGTATCTGCACTCAATTGCACCAATGAACACGTTATACTCGGCTTATTCACTTCTATAGCAGCCAGAATTAACCGCGTAGACTAAATTTATCAATAGACCAATTCAGCACATAATTTATTTCTATTCACTAATTTACAAACAACAGCACCTATATTTAAACAGATTGCTGTTAAACATTGTTAAAACAGCTTCAAAACACATTAGCATCTTTATATTTGTAACAATTTAAGAAAATATGGGCTACCGGACCTTAAATGGCCACTCACATGGTATAAGGGATGGATACGCAAAAGGTAAATAAACTGAGTACTATAAACTTTGTGATATATTCAAAATACATTTATTTAACACCCAACCCTAATGAAGAAAAATAGCATTGTATTAATCATTGGACTGATGTCTCTAGCTCTAATTGGGGTATTGGCTATGCAATTCTATTTTCTGAGAGATTCATATCGTCAAAAATCCCAATTATTTGATGAGTCCGTCAATGCTGCGATTACAGCTGTTGCTGGAAAGCTTGAACGACGGGAGGTGGTCGACTTTGCTAAAGTTCAACAGGAACGTAACATTGAAAAATCCAAGCAGGAACAGGCCAAACAACGTCTGTTGGCCGAGCAACTCGAAATACAGTATAGAATTGAAGAATTAAAAAACAAACAACATGTTGTTTTCTCAAACTTCAAAGAGCAAGAAGACCAATTACGTGCTTTGTATCCAAATGTAATTGAAATCAAAAATTCCTTTTACGAAACATACATCAAAAGACCGGAGTACCAGAAATTTATCAAATTTTCTGTTTCAAATGAGCTTACCGACGATAATCTGGTACAAGCTTTTATCATGTTAAATGCGTCCAAAGTAGATGATCAGGTGAATGGGAAAGATGACAGCACGCGGTTTGTTATCCCACTAATGGACCCATTGGTCAATCAACAGACAAAATTCAGGGTAGCCACCTTACCACCAAGAGAGAATGCAAAACTTGCAAAAACCATCTCTGATTTGGAAAAAAGGCTCGATGTGCTAAACAGAAAGAATTCTTGGTCCGGTTTCAACGTTTACGACTCCGTTGCTATGCTCGGTGGTAAAAAGGCAGATTACATCGAAGATGTTGCTATTGGAATGGAGCTAGCAAAGCGTCCGTTAAAGGATCGGTTGAATGTCATCATTGTCCAGGAACTGATCAAAGATGAGTTGGCTCAACGCGATATTAAAGCTCCTTTTAATATTGAAATATGGAGTACAAACAATATATTACTAAATAATATTTTAAACGAAGCCGCTCTAAATAACCCGACAAATACAACAAAATACTCGACCGCACTTTTTAAAGGTGATATCGGTGCTGCGCCAGGGAAATTAACAATCTATTTTCCCAATAAAAAGGCGATAATCGCAGATAATATGGGCTATCTGTTACTACCTATGCTGGCACTACTTTTCTTGTTGGTGGGTTGTTTTGCTTATACACTGATTATCATCTTCAGACAAAAGAAAGTTTCGGAAATGAAAACAGATTTCATCAACAACATGACGCATGAGTTTAAAACACCTGTTGCAACAATTATGATTGCCAGCGAGTCACTTAAAGATCCAGACATCAATGCCGACCATAAGCGCGTTCAGAAATTGGCTAATATCATCTACGACGAAAATGTTAGACTCGGAAATCACATCGAACGTGTGCTTGACCTAGCCCGATTGGAAAAGGAAACATTAAAGTTAGACCAGGTGGATGTGCATATTAATGATCTTGTCTCAGCAGTTACCGACAGTATGCAGTTAAGGATGCAAAATATCGGCGGAAAATTTTCCATAGATCTAGCGGCGGCGAAAGATGTTGTTGTTGGTGACGAGCTGCATTTTTCAAATGTATTTTATAATCTACTGGATAATGCAATTAAGTACAACAAAGGAGATCTGCATGTGAATATTCAATCCAAAAATGTTGGTGATACCATTGTTATCACCATTGCCGACAACGGTATTGGGATGAGTCGGGATCACCTGCAAAAGATTTTCGACCAGTTCTACCGTATTCCAACTGGAAATGTTCATAATGTCAAAGGATTTGGTCTTGGCTTAAGTTATGTCCAGGACATCCTGAGAAGGCTGAACGGAAAAATTACAGTTAAAAGTGAAAAAGATAAGGGCACGACCTTTGAAGTAATTTTGCCTATTAAAAAATAAAACGTTCCTTTTTTGTATATTTCCTCTTTAAAAAATTTCAAAGGTTGAGGAAAACTGATTTATCAGTATCAAGGGACATTGGTGAAAATTAATATAATCATTATGCAAAAGATATTATTAGCAGAAGATGATCCTAATTTGGGGGATCTTTTAAAAGACTATCTCGAATTAAAGGGAAAATTTGACGTCACATTATGCACGGATGGAGATGAAGCGATTTCTCAATTCAAAAAAAATAACTACGACCTCTGTATTTTCGATGTCATGATGCCAAAAAAGGACGGATTTACAGTTGGACGTGAAATCAGAAAAACAAACAATACTGTTCCTATTATCTTTGCCACAGCAAAGGGGATGATGGAAGATAAAACCGAAGCCTTTGAATTAGGGGGAGATGATTATATCACAAAGCCTTTTCGAGTGGAGGAATTATTGCTCCGCATCAATGCTTTGCTGAAGCGCAGTGTTCGAGACAAAGAAGAGGAAGTGGTTGCTGATAAATTTGAAATTGGTGATTATTTCTTTGATTATACAAGTCAGCAAATTTCTTACAAAGGACAGATGCAAAAACTATCCACTAAAGAAGCGGAACTACTGCGCTTGCTTTGTTTAAAGAAAAATGATGTGCTGACCCGGGAAGAAGCTTTATTAAAAATATGGCATGATGACAACTACTTTACGGGTAGAAGTATGGATGTATTTCTCAGTAAACTTCGTAAATATCTAAAAGAAGATAGTAAAGTTGAAATTGTCAATGTGCACGGAAAAGGTTACAAACTTTTGGTGAGCTAAAAGAATGGGGAATGAGAAACAGTCATTCCCCATTTTTTATGCTACACAGCGTATTGAAACATGACATACACTAAATCACGGATGAAAAGAAAAGAACAAAACAATTTTATCCTTAGTAGAATATAAAAAATTGACGCACTTTTATAAAAAATTTGCATTTCAAAAAGAAATGTTCTAACTTAGCGTCGCTTATAGAGAAAGGCAGAGGGAATAGACCCGATGAAGCCTTAGCAACCTGTCCCTTGACAAGGTGCTAAATTCTACCCTACTTGATATGGGAATGATAAGCCGAAGTCACCGAATTCTAGTGTGTCCTTCTCTCTCTAGCAAGAAATATAGTTGAAAAAGAAATATTAAAAACATTCATTATGTTATTGACTAACAATTTAGGTTACCCTCGTGTGGGCGCGTTCCGCGAATTGAAAAAAGCCAATGAGGCCTATTGGGCTAAAAAATCTTCTGTTGAGGAATTATTGGACACAGCAAAAAAAATTCGTGAAGGCAATTGGAAAACACAAAAAGATGCTGGAATAGATTTGATCCCTTCCAATGATTTCTCTTTTTACGATCAAGTATTGGATTTAACCCTTACTGTTGGTGCAATTCCTGCTCGTTACCATTCTTTATTGAATAAAGTAGACAACAATTACAGCTTAGATCTATATTTTGCCATGGCGCGTGGTTTCCAACAAGAAGGAATCGACGTGACTGCAATGGAAATGACCAAGTGGTTGGATACCAACTACCACTATATGGTGCCAGAATTCACAAAAGATCAAGAATTCAAATTGACGTCCGAAAAATTCTTAAATGAATATAACGAAGCAAAATCATTGGGCATCGATACTAAACCAGTTCTATTAGGTCCTATCACTTACCTTTTGATCGGTAAAGAAAAAGAAGCTGGCTTTGACCGCATCGATTTATTGGATAAACTTGTTCCAGTATATGAGCAAATATTAGCTAAACTAGCTGAGGCCGGTGCGCAATATGTTCAGATTGACGAGCCTTTCTTAGCATTGGATTTAGATGCTAAAGTAAAAGCTTTATATCAACCTACTTTCGAAAAATTAGCTGCAGCAGCAAAAAATATCAAATTAATCGCGACGACTTACTTCGAAGCTTTAAAAGACAACGAAGATATCGCAGTTAACTTACCTATCCATGCTTTACATTTGGATTTGGTACGCGGTGAAAACCAATTGGATACGGTACTAGCTAAAGTTCCTGCTTCATTAACATTATCTTTGGGTATTGTTGAAGGCCGTAACATCTGGAAAAATGATTACGAAAAATCATTGGTTAAAATCAAACAAGCTGTTGATGCATTAGGAAAAGACCGTGTATGGGTAGCTCCTTCTTCATCATTGTTGCACGTTCCTTTCGACTTAGACAATGAACACAATGAGCAATCGCTACCAGCTGAAGTAAAAAACTGGTTAGCATTTGCTAAACAAAAATTAGCTGAGGTAAAAGACTTAGCCGTATTAGCAGAAGGTGAAGTTGATGCTGAAACAGCAAAACGCTTCGAAGCGAACAAAGCTGCCGCTGAAAGCCGTCGTACTTCTCCACTGATCCACAAACCAGAGGTTAAAACACGTACAAGCAATATCACTGATGACGATGCGAAACGTACTTCAGCATTTGCTGACCGTAAAGCAGCGCAACAAGCGAAGTTCAACTTGCCGGCATTCCCTACCACAACTATTGGTTCATTCCCGCAAACGAAAGATGTTCGTAAATGGAGAGCAGACCTGAAAAAAGGTGCTATCACGCAGGCAGAGTACGATAAAGCAATCGCAGAAGAAACTGAAAACACAATCCGTCTTCAAGAGCAATTGGATATCGACGTATTAGTACATGGCGAATTCGAACGTAACGACATGGTTGAATACTTCGGTGAACAATTGGCTGGTTACGCTTTCACACAAAACGGCTGGGTACAATCTTACGGTTCACGTTGTGTAAAACCTCCGATTATCTATGGTGATGTATACCGTCCTGAAGATATGACTGTCCGTTGGTCTTCATACGCTCAATCATTGACTAACCGTCCGGTTAAAGGTATGTTGACTGGTCCGGTTACCATCTTACAATGGTCTTTTGTACGTAATGATCAACCGCGTTCAACAACGACTTACCAAATTGCATTGGCGATCTTGGATGAAGTACAAGCGCTGGAAAAAGCAGGTATCAAAATCATACAAATCGATGAACCAGCAATCCGCGAAGGATTGCCGCTACGTAAAGCTGATCAAAAAGATTACTTGAACTGGGCAGTACGTGCTTTCCGTGTTTCTTCATCAAATGTAGAGGACGATACACAGATTCACACACACATGTGTTACTCTGAGTTCAATAATGTAATCGAAGACATCGCTGCAATGGATGCTGACGTCATCACGATTGAGACTTCACGCTCTCAAATGAAATTGTTGAATGCTTTCGCCGGTGATTTCAAATATCCAAACGATATTGGTCCAGGTGTTTATGACATTCACTCACCACGTGTTCCAAGCAAAGATGAGATGGTAGATCTATTGCGTAAAGCAAAAGCAGTAGTTCCAGCAGAACAACTTTGGGTTAACCCTGACTGTGGTTTGAAAACTCGTGCTTGGCCAGAAACCAAAGCGGCTTTAGAGTCGATGGTTGAGGCTGCGAAAATCTTAAGAGCAGAATAATTCTTAAACTATATTGATAAAGCCCTAGATGAAATTTCATCTAGGGCTTCTTTATTGGACCTTGGTTCGAAACAAAAACCGTCATCCGGATAATGTAAGACTATTTTCGGGTGTTCTTCTTTTCTTTCTTGTTTTCCTTTTCTTTCCCGTTCTTAATTTCCTGTTTCCCCTTAATCCGATCTTCAATCGACTTCAGGCTTGACGAAAAATCAAGATCAACATTCTCAAGTTGTGCCATCTTTAACGCCTTCAATGCCTTTTTATATTTTCTCAATTTTTCAAATAAAAGTGCTTTCTTGATCCATATCCCTGCCAAGGGCATCGCCGGAAGTGTCAAAGCAAATTTAATCGTCTTTTTTGCAGCTTCATACTCCCCCATATCGATCAGTGTCTGAATGAAATAAGGATATACCTCCAGTGCCTGCACATTATGCACCAAAGCTTCCTGGAAATACCTTTTTGCCTGCTCATAGTCCAATAGCTGTTCGGCATGAACTCTTCCCATCAAACACAGCGCCATTGTATTGGACTCATCATAAGACAGCGCATAGGATAAGGATTCCATGGTCTCCTCCAAATACATTGGATAGTTATCCAGTGCCTGAAGGACATATTTATTTACTGAATTCATAAAATTTTCTAAAACATAACATTCATATCCAGCTTTCACAATCATCTTGAAAGTAACTGGATTTCTAAAACTCCATAATAAGCTAAGCATATTGGAACAGTGGGCCACCATTTAGAGAGCCAATTTTTAGCCAATATCAACGTGGGTTACTTAACGTATTAAAAAAGAAGATTAGGAAAGGGCCGTATTCCGAAGAATATTCCCGAGAATCTTCTCTGTGGACGAAGCGGGATTTTCTAATATTGCAAACATATTCTTCCGTTTTTATTAATTACTCTGTTAAATTGCAAAGATTCAAAATATTTACCACATTCCCAAAAACTTTTGATTATTAATCTGTTATATCTCACAGCACGATATTGGCATATTATTGTCGCATCAATTTTGCTGAAATTCAATGACTATTTCCCCATCTTTGGACTATGGAAAGTCAATCAGCTAATCAATTAATCAAACTATCAAGAAAACGTAAGGGACTAACGCAGCAGGAACTCGCCGATCAGGCGGGTGTATCGCTAAGAACAGTGCAACGCATCGAAAAAGGCACTGAAGAAATCAGTGGATTTAGTCTCAAACAGATCAGTCAAATCTTAGAAATACCTTTAGAACAACTCATTATGCCAAATGTAAATCAAATCAGTATCGACAACAATCAAACAGGAAGTATTAAAGCGCTATATTTAGCATCGCTCACCTTTCTGGTCAATCCATTATTAGGATTATTGGTCCCAGCGATTATGGGCTATACGAAGCAAAATAAAGACGCCTTTTACAGTAAGCACCTAAAAAAAATAATTGTAATACATGCTGTTGGACTATTTTTTCTCGGAAGTTTCATAGGCTATATTATTATTGCAGATTTTTTTAAGATTTCACTACCGTCTTTTTTAAGCGATATATTCAATAGCGCCTATTTTTTACTCATCCCAGTATGCTACTACATATTGATTCTAACCTTCACTATTTTTAATTATATCACAATAAGGAAGGCCAAGCTCAGTGCTGCAAACTAAACCAATACAAATGAATTTGTTGCGTTCAAAATCATAGCGGTTTCTTTTGAACGATCAATACCCAATCATTCTCCAGCAACAGATAGCCTGTTTCATAAATAAAGTTATAGGTCTGTCCCTTGTTATTGGAAAAAGTATGTGTATGGAACTTAAAATCAAATCCCAATCGCTTTAACTTTTCCCGTTGTATCTTGATCATACCCTCCCCACTCAACGCTTCCAATAAAATACGACGGTTTTTTCGTAGGATATTATTCACATTGCGCACCATATTGGTCTGGTCGCTATTTAATTTATTGTTATAGGCGTTCCGGCAAGCATCATCACAAAATCGCTTGTCAGAACGACCATATATACCCTTGCCACATTCAAGGCAGACTTTCTCGACAGAACTCATAACAGAAGATTAAACGACAACAAACGGTTACAATCGACTATAGTCGAATACAAATGGTAAATAGACGACTATAGTCTTTTCTCCGCCCCACCTTTGCTTAAGATCATCTGGCATCAATAGCCAATGACCGTCAACTAAAATAAGAATTATTAAAAACATTTAAAAATTAGACGCATGAGCACATTACGCAACAAAGTACAATTGGTTGGTCATTTAGGAAACGACCCATTAATCAAAACAACTTCCACCGGCACCAATTATTCCGTATTACGTCTCGCCACCAATGATCTCTTCAAGAACAAAGCCGGCGAGTGGGTTGAAGAAGTTCAATGGCATACACTCGTGGTTTGGGGTAATCAAAACAATACCATTGAAAAGAAATGCCAACGTGGGACCAAACTCATGGTTGAGGGCAAACTCACCTATCGTAATTATGAGAATGCAGATGGGGTAAAACAATATGTCACAGAAATTAAAGTAGATAATTTCTTGGTTTTATCAGAGTCAAACGGTGCCAAAGAAGACAGCCCAACACTTCCGGACGAAAATGAAGATGACCTCCCCTTCTAGTAGGGTCGGCGAGGTAGATTTTTCAAGCCTCTACCTCGTCGATTGTTCACAACTTATTTTGTTAGGCTTGCTGTCAACGCTCTTCCTAGGTTCTCAGCATAAGCCTTCCATAATTTGGCATCTTCCGGTGTAAACTTAGAAACAGCTTCAGTTTCTTTGGTCGCCCATTCCTGTCGTTTGGACGCAAGCTCCTTAAGCTTAACAACATCGCCACTTTTAGCAACAGTGATAAATTCCTTAATATATTTTGTGTAATCCTCCGCTAATTTTTGTGTCTCAACAGAACTAAATTTAGGTATTGGCACTTCGCCGCCTCTATTTTCCAACAGCGTTTTAGCCGTATCTTTTTTAATGTCAATAGCGGCAGTCGTATCTTTTACTTCGACTTTTTTAGTCGTGGAATTATTACAGGAAATAACAAAAAATCCAGCAATTAATGCTAATAAGGTTACTTTCTTCATCTATTTAAATTTAGTTTTTTATCCATGGTAATTTAGCCGTTTATGCATGTTGTACTGAAACTAAATAAATCACACTACTTTTAGCGGATCGACAAGTTCATCATTATCTATCTTACTTATAACATTACCGATTTATAACATTACCGTCCTTGAGATTTATTCTTACCAATAAAAACTAACTCTCTGTTGATGATACATTATCGTACTATCCAGGTACTGACTCCTTATCTTGGATCGGATCCTGCACAAATTTCCATTTTTATTGTGAGATAACAGTTTAGAATAAGCTATCATGAACCAAAGACGTGAATCAACAGCGCAAAAGTTTTACTTTATTGTCGAACTAATTTAATTACAATGCCCGACTTCACAAAATTTTTTGTGGGCATTCACATCTTCAGACCTGATTTAGTAGTCTTCTTTTCTTGCAGGAAAGTCAGCATCAGATCAACTTCAAAGCCGCTTTTAGCAGGTGTATTACAAGGGGTTAACAGGGGGGGGTAACAGGGGTATAGCAGGGGTGAATCCCTGTAAACCCCTTGTTACCCCCCTGTAAGTACAGTATAGTAACACCATTAACCTAGAATATGGTAACAATATGTAAATACGCTCGATACCGGCAATACCAAATAAATAGCAGGGAAAAGTTCCACGCAATTAGATTCGCTCAAACTTGGCATACAATTTCCAGAAATATGCTTTCTCTCCCAAAGTGAAATCAACCTTCTTCCAGACATTTAAGGCTAAACTAATCTCTTTTTCCTGCAAACTGTATTTTCCAATAAAGAACTCTTCCTCGGAAAAATACAAACCAAAGGCCTTATCCAAAGTATGTAAGCTCTGAACATCAACTTCTTCAAAAAACAAAATGGATTGAGGGCTAGCCAAAAAATCGCTCGGTACCGGAATAGCGTCAGCATATTCGATTGCGATGAGACGGTTCCTACTTTGCAAAGGAAATTCAATTATTGGAAGCTCATCTAATTTCGAAAAATGAGTACTCGCTTCAAAAATAGCATCCCGTTCCAGCAGCGGGATTTGTAACAATCTTTTACGTCCAATAATTGAAACATTTGGCTCAAAATAATCATTGAAATTAAGAATTTCATTGACAGATAGATTTTTTTCAATAAGATGCTGCACAGGAATGCCAAAATAATTTGCAATCTTAAGAACAATCTCAATTTTTGGTTCCGCACGCATTTCTTCGTAAGACGAAATATTACCTCTAGTAAGATTAAAAACATCCCCAAATGCCTGTTGGCTCATTCCTTTCACTTTTCTTAATTTCTTAATATTGTTCCCTACGTTACTCATTTTAAAAAAAATTGAATTTTTATTGCAAAATATTTTTGCATTTTTATTACCTTTATGCAAAGAATATGTGCAATATATAAAAAACTTGATTATGTACTTCTCAAAAATTGAAAATTATATCGCCAACATCGGTTACAACATTACCCATAAGGATACAAAAGAAGGAATCTTTGTCATCGAAAATGAAGACGACGGAATTCGTAACCTCATTGTAGGCATTGCCCAACCCATCCTGATTTTTGAGCAATACCTTTTTACAATCAGCAATGACAGCATGGATATGTTCAAATCACTATTGATAAAAAATAGAGATATTATCCACGGCGGATTTGCGTTAACGGAAGATGGTACCAAAGTTATATTTCGGTATACGTTACAAATACATAATCTCGACCAGAACGAATTTGATGCAGCCATCAACTCGCTGAGTCTGTTGATGAGTGAATATTATAATCAGTTAATAAGTTTTTCAAAATTATAGAATAATGAATATTTTTAAGAGAATTTTCAGAATCGGTCAAGCAGAGATCCACGCAGTCGTGGACAAAATGGAAGACCCCATCAAAATGACGGAACAGGGTATCCGTGAGATGAAAGAGGACCTGGAACAATCGTTGGAAGCCTATGCTAAAGTGAAGGCCTTAGCCATACGTACCCAAAACAATTGTGAAAAGAAAAAAGAAGAAGCCAATGAATTTGAGAACAAAGCTATTCTATTACTCCAAAAGGCACAAAAGGGAGAGCTAACGGCAGAAAAGGCCGAAGGTCTGGCAAAGGAAGCGCTGTTGCTGAAAAAACAGTTATTAATCGAAGCTAGTGAATTGGAGAAACAAGCTGTGATTCATCAAAGTTCAGCCGATGAGCTGCACAAAAATGTAGACATTCTCAAATTCAATATATCGAAATGGGAAGGTGAGCTCTCTACATTAAAGGCACGTGTGAAGGTCTCTAACGCAGCTAAAATGGTCAATCGGCAGCTCGCTAATATCGATTCAAATAGTACGATTTCCATGTTAGAACGTATGAAAGAGAAAGTCGAGGAAGACGAGGCACTAGCGAAGGCCTATGGTGATATTGCGCTAGGCAACAAAAGTAAAGTTGATGAGATTAACGAGACCATCGGCGGGTCTGAAGCCGTCAACAACGAATTAGAAGAACTAAAAAGAAAATTAAATAGTGATGAAAAGATTTGAGTATAAAACGCTAAAAATTGAGCCTAAGGGTTTCTGGGGAACAAAGTTGGACTCCGAAAAAATTGATGAAATCTTAAATGATCTTGGAAATCAAGGCTGGGAATTGGTAACCATGCAAGACCTTGAGGTCAATGGCAATTCCTGGTCGTTCCATTACACATTCAAAAGGGAGAAAATTTAAACAATAACACGATGACAGAACTAATCAATATCTTATTCAATCCATTATCCAATGGAATTATGACAGTCTTAACTGGCATGTCTGTAGTGTATTGGTTATTTATGTTTCTGATGGGTGATGGAGTACATCTCTTTGATGCCGATGCAGATATAGACCTCCATCCTACACCTGATGTCACGGACGTTGATGGATCACATGATATCGCAACTGAGGGGGGCGACCATGTTCATCATCATACGGATACGGACGCTAATACAGAACCTGGTTTCTTTGCAAAAGCAATGGATTACATCAATGTTGGCAAAGTACCCATCATGCTTATTGTAACACTATTCAAATTTATAGGCTGGATAATTACCATTGTTTCTTCGCTCTTTATCGATGTTGCTTCATGGGGAATAAAGTCTGTATTTATCCTAATCCCCGTTTTCATTGTTACATTTATATTAATGCATTTTCTGACCAAACCCTTAGCTAAAATGTTTAAAACTATAGGTTACAATGGCGAAGAAAGTCACGATTTTCTTGGTCGCATGGGTAAAATGAGAGCCAGTATTGAAGGCAAGAAAATAGGTTCTGCCGAATTTATCATCCAACAGGACCCTATTCGCCTCAATGTTGTCAGCCACAATGGGGAGAAAATAGGCTACGGAGACGATGTCATTATTGTTGACGAATCCAAGGACAAGAAATATTATTATGTGACCAAAGAAATCACGATAGACAATATTTAATGAAAAAAGAAGAAAGGACTCGACACCTAAACAACTGTTCTAAAAGAACGGGTTTTTATTCCTTTACATCCTAATCGTAAACCCAACTATTAAAATCTAAATAAATACAAATCATATGCTATATCAACCTCTTTTATTTTTAAGTGGCTTAAACGGAATTATACTTTTAATTGTCGGATTGGCTGTCTTTTTAATTTTTGCATTCTTTGTTGTATTGAGTGCATTCTATAAGAAAATTCCACAAGGGAAAGCAATTGTCCGGACTGGTGTTGGTGGTACAAAAGTAGCATTCAACAAAGGAATGTATGTTGTACCTGTATTTCACAAAATGGAGATCATGGACATCTCAATCAAAAAAATTGAGATTGCCCGTATGCAAGGTGAAGGTTTGATCTGCAAGGACAACATTCGTGCAGATATCAAAGTTGCTTTCTTCGTTCGCGTCAATAAAAGTGTGGATGATGTGATCAATGTTGCTCAAAATTTAGGTTGTGATCGTGCAAGTGAGCCGGAAACTTTAAAAAGCATTTTTGAATCTAAATTCTCCGAGGCTCTAAAAACAGTCGGTAAGAAATTTGATTTCATCGAATTGTATGAAGCCCGTCGGGAATTTCGTGACGAAATTTTGGATATCATCGGAACTGACCTGAACGGTTATATTCTAGATGACTGTGCAATCGACTATCTTGAGCAGACAGATATTGAGCATCTCAATCCAAACAATATCTTAGACAGTGAAGGCATTAAAAAAATAACGGAGCTAACAGCCAAGCAAAATATCAATGCCAATTTTATCCGTCGTGACGAAGAGAAGTTGATCAGAAAGCAAAACGTCGAAGCTCGTGAAGCGATTTTGGAACTTGATCGTCAACTTGCTGAAAAAGAAGAAAAACAAAAACGGGAAATTGATAACATCAGAGCACGCGAAGAAGCAGAAATAGCAAAGGTCCGTGAAGAAGAACGTCTCAAGTACGAAAGTGTCCGGATTTCTACCGAAGAGCAACTAGCTGTTCAAGAAGAAAATAAGCTGCGTCAGATCATCATTGCTGAGAAAAACAAGCAGCGCACGGATGCTGTAGAAGCAGAGCGCGTAGAGAAAGACCGTGCTTTGGAACAAACTGAACGTGAACGCATTGTTACCTTGGCCCAAATCGACAAAGAACGCTCCATAGAGACGGAGAAGAAAAGTATCCAAGGTGTTATCAAGGAACGCGTACAATTGGAGAAAGGGGTTATTGAAGAGCAACAAGGCGTCCGAGACATCGAAGTATTCCGTGAAGTAGAACGAAAGAAACAAGCTGGTGTTATTGCGGCATCGCAAGAAGCAGAAGAAAAATTAATATCCACTGTTAAGGCGGCCGAAGCTGCAAAAATCGCAGCAGAGCAGGAAGCGGAGAAAAAAGTAATCGATGCAGAGGCCGCTCGTAAAATTGCCGAAAAACGTGCTCAGGAATTATTGATCGATGCTGAAGCGAAAAAAGAAGCATCGCTGAAGGAAGCCGAAAGTCGTAAGATTATTGCTGAAGCACAAGCTAAAGAAGAAGCCGCGCTTGGCTTATCCGAAGCTGAAGTAATGGTTGCAAAAGCCGAAGCCGAAGAAAAACAAGGTACCGTTGAAGCAAATGTGATCGAGAAGAAAGCGGAAGCAATGCGTAAAGAGGGCTTAGCACAAGCGGAAGTTGTTCGTGAGAAAGCACTTGCTGAAGCAAAAGGTATCGAAGAGAAAGCTGAGGCGATGAAGAAATTGGATGGTGTGGGCAGAGATCACGAAGAGTTCAAATTGCAATTGCAAAAAGAACGTGATATTGAACTCGCACACATCAATATCCAAAAAGACATTGCTCAAGCACAAGCTGGCGTATTGTCGGAAGCACTTAAAACTGCAAAAATAGATATCGTTGGTGGCGAAACCATGTTCTTTGAGAATATCGTCCGTCAAGTTTCCAATTCCAAAGGTTTTGATCACTTGATTGACAACTCTAAACATGCCACAGCTATTAAGAACTCACTGATAGGTCCAGATGGACAAGGAGACCTTGCAGAGAAGGTGCGTGGATTAGCCGATAAATATGGAATTTCCACAAACGATATAAAGAACCTCACAGTTTCAGCAGCATTGATTAAACTTCAACAAGCGGCGACTGACACTGAAAATGGCGAAGACAAAAGCTTTATCAATTCTTTGTTCGGATTGGCGAAAAACTTGGGCATATCCAATAAAAAGCTGTCGTAATTAATACCCATTATTACCTGCAGATAATGTTCATAATCACTGCAGGTAATAAATAATGATTCTACCACATATACAAAGTCGATAAAGCTCAGTTTTATGCCAGAAGAAAACGTAATAAATCAGAACGACTCCCTTGATCAAGGTGCATACGAGATTATTCGGAAGCGACTTCTTACACAAAAAGAAGAGCTTTCTATCAAACTCCAGCAACTAAATAATGCCCGCAAGGAAGTCTTTAATGCGACAAGTTTTATACTCAAGGCCAACCAACGGATCACCACAGAAAATAACTGTGTTGCTCGCGGTATTTTAGCCCTGGACAATCTATGTATATTCGGTTATAACGTCCATTTTGGGTTACGTACCGAAATTAAACTCGAAGATGTTTTCAGTGTATATACGTTCGAAAACAATCAATTTATCCCACAATCGCTCGAGCTGATCAATGATCCTAATTTCATTGGCGATTACCAAAATTTATATAAATACTATCGCGACTCGATCTTTTCCAAGTTTCGACGTACGGAAAACTATCTTTATATGATCTTTCAGACCAGCAAAAATCCTGCTGACCTGAAGGCATTCAAATGGTTGATTAAAGACGGAACGCTTCAATATCAGGACGACCGCAGCATTCATGAGGTTAAATTGCCTAATCAGTTTGAGTTTGACTGGACAAAAACAACCTTGGAAGATCGTCGCCTCGGAAAACACCCGCACATTTCCATTAAGGACAAGATCTTTATAGAAGCGATCAATGGCGATATTACTTTCAAAATTGAAAACAATACCGATACGGGAAAAGGAATCTTCTCCGAAAAAGTTTCAAACGCCGACCAACAACTGGATGATGCGGATTACTATTATGCAGACCTTGGCAATTTGATTGCCGTACGCATTAAACCGTATCAAGAAGATTTCCGTGCATTTGTCTTTAACCAACGGACAAAAGAAGTTGTGAACCTTAAATCACTTAATGAATCGGCCATTCTACTACCCGATAGTCAAGGTATCATTTTTTCTAACGGATACTACCTGCAGAATGGCACCCATAAAATCTTTGACGTCCAGTTTGACCAGGTTAGTTTCCTTAGACGCATAGCATCACCAAACGGCGAAGACTTTCTCTATATCTTTTGTCAGGAGGAAACGAATACCTACATCTTACTGTCTTATAACATCATTCAGCAGCATGTCGAAACTCCGATCATCTGCAATGGCTTCACCCTTTTCAAAGACGGTAGTTTAATTTACTTTCACACAGAGGCCGAAGCAACAAGGCATCATCAGGTTCAGATCTGGGAAACCCCTTACATGGCTGTACTCAAAGAAAATGAGCTAAAAAAAGACGATCCGCTTTATAAGGTCGGTAATAAACAGATCGTACAAGCCATGGCCGAGGCACAAGAAGTCATACAGCTCATCAACAAAGAAGACAGTTATGAAGGTCTTTATGAAGATATACTCAAAAAATCGACTGTCCTACTTGACTCCTATTTTTGGATAAAGGATGAAGCCTTGTCAAATCTTGGGCAGCCACTCGCACAGATCAAGGAGGTCGCCAATACAGCAATTGACGAATTTGTTAAGGTCCAAGCCCAACGTAAATACGCCACAGAGCTCAATAGCAGTGCCGAGAAGAAAATGGAGGAGCTTACCTTTTCCATCAATAGTACAGTAGTCGAGAAGCTTGATCAACTTGTTCATCAACTGGCAGATTCACGTCGTTTACAAGGCGAAATCATTGACCTCAAAAATGTCAAATATATTGATGTAGTCCGCATCGATGCTTTACTCGATAAACTACAGTCAATCACCACCGAGCTCGCCGAAAAGACAATTGCCTTCTTGCTTCGCGACGAGGCTTTACACCCCTATGAGCAGAAAGTGGAGCAACAGAAAAACAATGTTGCAGCAATTATCAAGGTCTATGACGCCAAGGCGATCGAGGAAGCCAATTCGGCTATATCGAGTGAGCTGGAGCTGTTGATCGATATTCTAAACAGTTTAAAAATCGACGACTCCACTCAAACCACCAAAATTATCGAAAAGATAGCTGTTATTTTCTCTTCCTTGAATGAAGTCCGGTCGCAGCTTACACGCAAACTCAATTCATTAAAAAGTACGGAAGCCATTGCAGAATTTTCTGCCCAACTTACATTACTGGAGCAGTCTGTCACCAACTACCTTGAACTCTCTACGACAACAGAAAAAGTAGACGAGTATTATACTAAGGTCATTGTTCAACTGGAAGAACTTGAAAGTAAGTTCTCAGAATTTGAGGACTTCGCCCTGAAGATAGCAGATAAGCGTGATGAAATCATCAAAGCATTTAATTCCCGCAGAGAGCAAATCGTTGAACAGATCAACAAACGAAGCTCTTCACTCGAACAAATTGGCCTTCGTGTATTAAAGAATATTGAAAACAAGTCAAAGACATTTGCAACGCGTGAGGAAATCCTAAGTTTCTTTGCTTCAGATTTGATGATTGACAAAATCAGACAACTTGTGCAAGAACTGAAAACGCTCAGTGATGTTTCAAAAGCTGAAAATCTTGAAAACCTACTCAAAAAATCTCAAGAGGATGCATTACGCGTTTTACGTGACAAGAATGATCTTTTTGTAGATGGAGAGAACATTATTGCTCTTGGTAAGCATAAATTTGCCGTCAATAGTCAGTCACTCAGTTTAACGCTCGTACGCAAAAATGACGAAATATACTTCCATCTTACCGGAACGAGCTTCTATCAAAAAGTCAAAGGTTCCGAAATAGAAAACTTTAGAGATATTTGGGATCAGGAACTGATTTCCGAAAACAAAGATGTATACCGAGCTGAATATCTCGCTTATAAAACATTCCTTGCTTCTAAAGGACAGCACGATTTTGATGCCAACCTGTTTATCAATCAGACTGTCGAGCAAAGTTATTCGGAAGGCTATGTCAAAGGAGTGCATAATTTTGATGCTCTGGTAATCTATGATACCATCAAACAGCTAGACAGCAAGCTTGATCTCTTACGTTACGATGCTCATTTGCGTGCTATGGCGCAGTTGTTTTGGCATTCACTAGCCCAAGACCAACAGGAAAAACAGAAAGCGTTGATCCAGTCTACACACTCCGTATTAAAAGCATTTCCAAATTCCACACGCTACCAATCTGTCGTTGACGAACTCACAAAATTATTCAACAATTGGGACACTCATTTGGATCGCTCGACAATTAATGGAGAGGAGATCGCGAGCTATCTTTTCCAAACTTTCACAAGCTATAGCAAGTTTGTCGTCAGTGAACAATCGGATGAACTGAAAAAGGCTTTCATCAGGCTATTGGAAAACAAAAAGAGTTTCAAACTCTTTGAAGCAGATATTCAGCATACACAATTTAGTCTCGTAGACCGTTTCTATTTGACTTTAAATTGGCTAAATTCTTTTATCGACGAGAACAGTGATTACCAGGGTTTCCACAAGTACATTGAGGAAACTGCAGTCACACTTCTTTATCCAAAAGATGAATACCAATTGATCATCGCCAAAGACAATGCGCTCATCCAGGGATTAAAGGGAAATCATCCGATCTTGAACAATGGAGAAGAGCAGATTCAATACCATCAATTTCTGCGTAGGTTGAAGACATTTGCCGAATTGAATGCCCCTCGTTTTCAAGAATTCGCTTCTTTGAAGGAACAGCTTGGAAAAACATATGCCAAGGAGCTGAAAATCGGAGAATTTGAACCAAAAGTCTTAACATCTTTTGTCCGAAATAAGTTGATCAACGAGGTTTACTTTCCATTGATCGGAAATAACCTGGCTAAACAACTTGGGGCAGCTGGCGACAATAAACGTACCGCCAGAATGGGTATGCTTCTCCTCATTTCTCCGCCAGGTTACGGAAAGACAACATTGATGGAATACCTCGCGAAAACCATGGGATTACATTTTGTGAAAATCAACGGACCTACAATTGGGCATTCCATTACTTCAATTGATCCTGTGGAGGCGAAAACTTCCGGGGAACGTGAGGAACTTAAGAAGATTAATCTTGCCTTTGAAATGGCCGACAATGTGATGCTCTACCTCGATGATATCCAACATTTGAATCCTGAATTCCTACAGAAATTTATTTCATTGGCTGACGGGCAACGTAAGATCGACGGTATTTTTGAAGGCGAGAGTAAAACATATGATTTGCGCGGGAAAAGATTCTGCATCGTAATGGCTGGAAACCCCTATACAGAAAGCGGGTCCAAATTTCAGATTCCAGATATGCTTGCCAACCGTGCCGATGTCTACAATCTAGGGGATGTGATCGGTGATACCGAAGCACTATTCAATCTAAGCTTGATCGAAAATGCGGCAATTGAAAACAGCTACCTTGAAAAAATAGCAAGCAAATCCTTCAACGACTTTTATGCTTTAGTGAACTACGCGCAATCGGTGGTAGACCAACTTCCCGATTTAGAAGGCAATTACCTGAAGCAAGATATCGATGATTTTATAACGGTATTAAAACATGTATTAAAGATCAGAAATGTTGTCATCAAGGTCAATCAAAATTATATTCAAAGTGCGGCCATGCAGGACAATTACCGAACAGAACCGCCGTTCAAAATGCAAGGATCCTACCGGAATATGAGCAAGCTCATTGCGCAGATCGTACCCATGATGAACGATCAGGAAATCGATCAAGTTCTCCTCGCACATTATGAAAGCGAGTCACAAACCCTTACTGCCGATACAGAAAGTAATCTTCTAAAATTGAAAGAACTCGCCGGATTGATAAACAATGTGGAACAAGATCGCTGGGAACACATCAAACAAATCTTCCGCAAAAACAATAAACATGGTGGTTTGGCCAAAGATGATAAGGTGTTTGCACAGATGCAGGACTTTAACGAAAATCTAGAGGGTATCATACAGGCCATTCGTGCTTATAAGAACTAATATTTAACATTGCTATTCCAGTGGACTTTACCTGTCTATTCAGCTGGAATAGCAGTATTTCTGATACGAGTACTGTCAAATATTTTTTAAGCATTAGCTATTTTTAGGTTGATTAATGATTATCTTTGATAGTATCAAATGATAGTATCATCATAATGAAACCACCGTATATTATTACAAGTGAAACTTTAAAATTAGTTAGTTCTATTTCAGAAAGAATAGGAGAAATTAATGCTGCTCATTTATATAAACCCACCACGGAGCTACGAAAAAAGAACCGTATAAAAACGATTCAATCGTCTTTAGAAATCGAAGGTAACACGTTAACTGAGGAACAAATTACCGCATTATTAGAAAATAAAAGAATTATTGCACCCAAAAAGGATATTTTAGAGGTACAAAATGCTATAAAAGTTTATGACAAATTAAATGATTTTAATCCTTATGAATTAAAAAATTTAGAAAAGGCTCATTCTCTCCTGATGAATGGGTTGATCGATAATGCAGGAAAATTAAGAACTACGAATGTGGGTATTGTAAAAGGTTCAAAGGTAAAACATATTGCCCCAAGTGGGACAATGGTTAAAGGTTTGATGAAAGATCTTTTTGCTTATCTAAAAAAAGACGCAGATTTAATTCTAATCAAAAGTTGTGTATTCCATTATGAATTTGAATTTATACATCCGTTTATCGACGGCAACGGCAGAATGGGGAGATTATGGCAAACATTGATTTTAATGCAGCGATATCCTGTTTTTGAGTTTTTACCCATTGAGAGCCTAATCAAACAAAAGCAAGATGCGTATTACGCAAAGCTCTCAGAGTCGGACAAAGAGGGTAGCTCAACACCATTTATTGAGTTCATGCTTGGGATTATTCTGACCGCTTTAGAAGAACTTTTACAAGCTCAAAATAAAACACTTCGTTTAGAAGACAGAATAAGTCTGTTTAAAGAGAAAATCGGTCAAAATAAATTTCATCGAAAAGACTATCTACAAACTTTTAAGAATATTTCCGCTCCCACTGCAAGCAGGGATCTAAAATGGGCTGTTGAACAAAATATTTTAAAGAAGTTTGGAGAGCAACGATTGACAGAATATCAATTCAAGTAATTTACTATATAATGAAAACAGCAAATCTATATTTAACATTCGGCTATACATTTAGTTCTTCTTGTTGACATTCGATGATATAATCACCCTCCTCAGGATATTTAGTATGATATTTCGTTTCCATAATTGTTTTGCACTCTATAATACTATTTCATTAAAACCAAATAATACGACCATCTTCTGCGCGAAGGCTATCTTAGCAATGTCCAATAAACGTTCAAGTTCCACCATATCTGGAATGTGACGTTTCATACGCAATGTATCTTCATCTAAATCTTCAAAATCGGCTACACGCCAATTTATATAAGCATCATGGACTTCAATGGAAATTTGGAACATATTGTTCAGGAGATCAGAGAATATAAGAACCGGATATCCATTTTACTTACCTCCATTTAAAAAAACCTGAGATAAGCAAAATCAAAGCTATTTCAATAAAAAGTTCCCAAAATGGGAACTTTTTATTGAGTTTGTTATAAGATTAAAAAATATTGAGAGTAAGATTAAAGAAAATACTACTAGGCTATGAGCTTTTCAATCTTTTACAATTATCCGCCCTTCACAGCCCCCGAAGAAACTGTAAATATGCCAAAGTCGTCGATCAGCATACGTTCCTTAACGACTCCATTGTAGGCCATCAGACGGTCTAATTCTTTCTGCGAACGACGGCGCATCACCCAGTCTTTTTTCTGATGACTGTTTAACACGTAAGCAATCATCTTTAACTGTGGATGCCATGGCTGTCCAGTATAAACCAAATGACTGCTTTCTTCACAAATCGAAGTTGCACCTTTTACAGCTCTACTTGCCATTTCGTTATCACCAAAAAGTTCAAAGATACCTGAGATAATAACAATGTTAGGCTTGAATTCCAGTTTGGAATAGGTAGCTGGATCAAAACAATCGTAGTTGGTAAATCGTATTCCCTGCAATCCGTTTCTACGGATAATCTTCTCTCCTACCGCAATATTTGACAACAGGAATTCATTAATCACGATTTCGGCCTCGGGATATTTTTCTTTAATATCAAATAAGTAATTTCCGGTCCCACCCGCAATGTCCAATATCTTAACGGTTTTCCCAGCAGCTTTAACTTTTGTTATATGCTCTTCCAGCAACTGTAACAAGTGTTGTTTTCGAATGCGAATTCCTTTCCAGCCGATGGCCTCCAGATAACCACGGTCGAGGATGCGGCCAAAGCGGTTTTTACCCTGCGATTCATTGCGATAGACGTAATCCAGCGATATCCCAGAATCAAATCCAAACTGCAGGCCTAAATTCATTCCTTTACTTAAGGAACCTATTTTACCCAATGCCCATTTCTGGACCGCATAATTCAATTTTTCACCCGCAGGAAGTAACTTATGGTATAATTGTTCATACTCTTTCACCGAAAACTCATCGGGTTCAAGCGTCAGCTCAGGACTTTGTCGGGCATAGGCCTTGTCGATAAAGTTTCGCAGATACTGGTACACCTTTTGCCGGTTTGTTTCAAATAGAATCCCATGGTAGAAATTACGTAATGTAATAAAGGTCTTCAATTTTGAAGCAATTGTCACAAAGAATTTTTTCTGCACCGAATTTTTGACCACATAATCTTTTTCAGCAGAAAGGACAATCACAGGAATATCAATCGCCGTAGCGTCTTCAACGATACGCTCGCCAGCTTTTAATAGATCAACCAACAAAGCGCCATTGATAGATTTGGAAATCAAAGGATCGGCATCGTAAGCCTTCTGCTGGTCTATATCGTGAGTCAACACTTTAGATTTGACATAACTCTGGATAATCAGATCTTTTTTTAGCTTTGTTCCCAAAGCAATCATCTGATTTGCCAAGGGCACATATAATTTAATTTCAAATGCAGGTGCCAACAATGCAATACCTGCGACTTTAGGAGCAAAATCATGTACCCAGGCACTGACAACAACTCCTGCAATACTATTGGCGATAACGAAAATGTCTTTCGAATCAACCAAATATTCACGGCCTATATAATGAACGAAACTATCTAGATCCCGCACATAATCCATAAAGATCGGTGAAACTGGTTCTTTCGTATAACCATGTCCGCGCAAATCAAATGCAAAGATTGAATGATCGGCAAACTGTGGATCCGTAGCCATCTCCTGCAGACGTTCCGAATGCTCATGCCCACGGTGCAGTACAATCAATGCCCGCTGTCCAGCCTGATAATTCCAGACGCGATATAATAACTCCCCTTGATCAAAACTCTTGAAGTAACCTGATTTCATGTATAATTTTACTGACTAATATCAAATAGTATATTTAACAACAAAGATCATGCAAATGACCGTCTAGCTATTTCTCTCGACTAGCACCTTCATCAACTTAAGTGCATGTTTATGCAATACAAGATGTTTATTATGAGATTTAACCAAATCTATAGCATCCATTAAATCTAAAGATAATATTTTTTGTGACAATAGAACAGCAAAAATCATACTCCTGCTGTAGCCCATTGTACAATGTATAATCATATTTTCACCTCGCTTCAATTGCTGATAACGGATGACGAGCGCAGCCAATATCCTTTCGGCATCAGCCAGCGTAATTGCCGCTATATCCAACAATGGAAATGAATGATAGTTTTCCTGTACATGTAGGATCGCTATTTCTTCCAATTCGGCAGCCAGGTCAAAAACAATCAGATGCTTATTCAGACCGAGCACACGGAGATCTCCTGCTGTCGTCCTCGGGCCTACATAACAACCTGGTAAAATCTCAAGCAATGGCAGATTATTACGACGTCTTGCGAATCGCCACAACAACCAATAAATCCATTGGTATGGGCTATAAAACAATTTCTTAAAGCCGGATATCCAACCTTTTTCATTTTTCAGAAACCTTGGATTATTGATAACATAATTCCTTCCTACCGCAATACAGACTAAGGATGGCCAACACAAAAGATATAATCCAAATGCATGAGTTCCGCCCCACAATGCCAGTAACAGTAAACACCAGCCGATGGCGTAGTAAACGTTGCCAATTCCCTGGTTTCTACGACAAACCTCGGCCTCCAAGTCTAATTTCGCCTTTTCGTCTAATTTCATCTTTTCGGTACCGGCCAAAAAGGGCAAATCCCCCGCCTTTAGCCTCAATAAAGCGCTGTCATGAAGCAATCCCGATGGTGATGGGAATAGGACAAATCCAACATGAACCAGAATCAACGCGGTCAACACATCCACCAGATGGTGCTGATAAACGGTGAGTGTAGCAATCCCCATGAATAGCAGCCAAATCCCCACTACCCAGCGTGTCCAACCTTTTAGCGCCCTACCGAGCACAGACCAAAACAGACATGCATACGCCACATGCAACGAAGGTGCTTGATTAAATGGAGAGTCATGCTTACTTAAAAAGGCGAAGAAGAATTTAAAAACAGGATGCTCAATGCTAGGCCTATCAAAAGAAAATCGCAAGGGAAAAATAGAAAAACAACAAATAGAGACGATGGTAATGAAACTGAAACGCTTCGTATAGACCCAAAGCTCTTCTCGACTTCGACAACAGAAAGGAACCAAAGCGAAGAACAAACCGCTACTCATGTAGGGGATAATCATCCAAGAAACGAACGGCATAAAGTGTTCAAAAGGAAACACAAACGAAGATACAGTAGCCTGATTTGCAGCATGGACCGCAGCAGCAGAATAAGTCAACTGGAAAAATAGCGCACAATAAAGGAAAACAGCAAATTGCAGCCCCCTATTTTTCAGTCGTTTTTCATCCATTTGGCCTTCCTTGACATAATTTTATTCAACACAATATTTGGAAGTAGTCCCAGAGATGCCATCAACCACTTCATACGCTTCGGAAAAACGACTTGCTTCTTCTTCTGTTCGATAGCTGTCATTATACGCTGTGCTGCATCGTCTACAGCGATTAAGAATGGCTTTTTAGACAAATCTTGCTTATTGAGGGCTCTCAGTTTATCTGTATCAACATAGCCCGGAGCAATAACAGTAACCGCAATTCCATATGGATAGAGTGCCCTACGATACGCATCAGCCACTTGGATTGCAGCACGCTTTGTCTTACTATATAGGCTTGAATTGGGAAAATGGAGCGTTCCCGAAACTGATGCAACGATTGCAATTTGTCCTTCCGACTGACCTTGCATAGCAGTTCTTGCCGCTTCAAAACAATTTAAAGTGCCCATCATATTGACCTGGAGCATAGCCACCGCCTCCTGATAGCTTATTTGTTGAGCAACGTCATCCGCGTAACTCCCTGTACAATTGATAAAGAGGTCTAAAGGCATATGCGCACAAAATGAACTGACTGCATTTTGCAGGCTGCTCAATTGACATACATCGACTTCAAAACTTCTGATGCTATGTCCCCAGGAATATGCTGACATTTTCGTCAGATCGCGCCCACATACCGCTACCTCTGCTCCTTGATCAAGATAACGCTTGGCCAAAGCAAGGCCTATTCCACTTGTACCACCGGCAATAAATACTTTCATTTCAATGAATTTAATGTCGCCTCATAACCATAGTTCCATTGCGCTTCCATCGCTTCCGCAAATTCTTGTTGATCAATCGGGAAAGACAGCGTAACTTCAAATTTAGACCAATCAATTCCTTTTTTACAGTATTTCCCAGCTAATTGTTCCGCGGCATCCTGTGTATCAATCCAATGTTCATACGGAAACTGCTGTTCCAAATCTGTTAATCGTTTATTTCCGCTAAAGCCTAATACTGCCCGAACCAACGCTTCTTCTTGCGGTTTATAAGGTTGTTTTCGCTCACATATGATGTTTTGAGCAAGCGACTTTGCTAGCTCCATTGGTACAAGATCAATTGCTCCACCCGTATAATAGGTTTTATTGGAGCATACAGGTTCAATATAAAACATATCGGACATCGAAATACGGGCCGCCTGTAGCATAGAAAACTCAGCACTCAAATGAACCGCTTTAGCCACTGCACTATGCTCGTAATTACTAGCCGAAATTCCTATTGCCTCAACGGGCACGTTTGCCAATACATCCTGAGTTCCCATCAATATCTTTTGATAGAGTTTCCGGTCCCCACGCCGCTGCCCAACTTCAGACGGACTGAACAGCACTTTAGCGCCGACCACAAGTGCTGGAATTGCTGCTGAGAATGGTCTATCCAATGTAGGCAATAGTAAGGAAAGATCCTGTTCCATATGGACGAGATAGCGATTAAAAACATCCTCAATAAAGGGTGCCCGTTTTTTATTAAACTGTTTTTTCAAAACATACACGCCCAGCCTCCCCAAACGACGCTGTTCTGTAAGCCGATGATGCAGGAAAAACTGATAAAACTCGTCTGATTGCAGATAGGACTTGCGAGCTTCATGTGTATCAAAGGCTTGTATAACAGCCACTGCCATTGAACCACCACAGCTCGCGATAAGCAGATCTGGTTTTAAACCCAGCTCATCCAGCGCAGCATACATACCAAGATATATACTGAACCGAGTTCCACCCCCCGAAAATAAAACAGCACGTTGATAAGCCATCAGATTGAAATTTTAGTTAGCCTTCTCACTACCACATTCATCAAATTCTATTAATTCCCCAAAAACAGGATAATCAAAGCATAAAACAGGGGCGCATTGAAGATCAGACTATCGATACGATCCAATAAACCACCATGCCCAGGAATCAATGTTCCAGTATCTTTTACTCCTGTCTTTCTTTTCAGATAGGAAAAAAGGACATCTCCCCAGAATCCCAAAATACCGAAAAACAAACCGAACAACGAAAAGTATAGAAAATTCTGAAATGGCAGTAAAAAATAGCCCAATAAATTACTCAATATAATTGTTAAGCTGATACCGCCCACACATCCCGCAATTGTCTTATTTGGACTAATACGCGGAACGATTTTACGTTTGCCAAAAAACTTACCCATCAGGTATTGAAAGACGTCATTCAATTCCGTTAACACAACAATATATCCGATTAATTTTAGTCCTAGGAATGGGTTGCCATCCACTTTAATGGATCGGATAAAAGCTAAATGGCTAAATGCAAGCAAACAAGCTACCGCGCCCAAAAACAGCCCAAACACAGCTCCCTTCTTAACCTTTAAACCATATTTGAAAAACAAAGCAGTCCCCAAACACAAGAAGCTAGCCAACAATAGATATGCTCGATAGGAACAAAAGTATAGGAGCAACGCTTGCAACAATGCCATGCAAAGAAACACCAATGGTTGCGTCTTACATTCAGGGATAAACATACGAGCAAACTCGCGCATCCCTTGAAAGGTTATCCAGGCCACAAACAAGGGTGATATTGTTGGTGGAACGAAGGCAACCGCCAACACCAAGACAATATAACCCCAGCTTCTAACACGAACAGGAACATCTGCGAACTTGCTATTGGCATCAGCCATGCGCCAAAGCCTTTCTCAATCGAGTTACCGAACTCAAAAGTAAGAGTAAGCATAAAACACCAAAAATATAACCTGAAACAGTAACCATTGAAATATGCAATAATGCTAAAATTCCATATACCCCCAACAGCAAAGCACGATCACTTTTACCCATCGGTCCATCGTAACGACGATCATTGGCAATCACCTTCCCGATCAATCCACAAAACTCATTCACAACACTTAATACGATAAAAGCGACGATCAGATATATGCTTTCTGGATGAAACTTCAGCAAAGGAAAAAATAGCACGACATCCGAAACAATATCTCCGACTTCGTTCAAGACTTCGCCCGTCTTGCTAGTCTGATTAAAAAGTCGTGCCATCATGCCATCTAAGGCATTCAAAGCCATTCGTAATAACAATCCGATTGGCAGGGCCAAAAAGAAAATCGGGAAACGATCAGCATACCAAAACAGTAAAGCAATGATCAAAGACAATACAATAGATCCGATCGTGATCTGGTTTGCCGTTACCTTTTTTCTATGTAAAAAGTTCAAGATCGGCATCAGCAACTGCTGAAATTTTGGTTTTAATTTATAAACAGAAATCATCTCGCGCTAGCTGTAATTTATTTTTTCATTTTTTTTAAAAAAAAATTTGCATAGTGTAATATATACACT
This sequence comes from Sphingobacterium siyangense, assembly GCF_007830445.1. GTDB lineage: Bacteria > Bacteroidota > Bacteroidia > Sphingobacteriales > Sphingobacteriaceae > Sphingobacterium > Sphingobacterium siyangense. The sequence goes on from NZ_VLKR01000003.1 coordinate 163,536, forward strand.
ATATTTGTGTCATCATAATTTAGGTTTATAATTGGTTATTTAAGGTTTTCATTCTCCCCGTTTGGAAACCTTTTTTTTTGCCCTAAATTACCGATTACCATCTTCCACCGGCACCACCCCCACCAGAAGATCCGCCGCCAAAGCTTCCACCGCCACCACTACTGCTAGATCCTCCACCAGAGCTACTCGATGTTGAGCGCACTTTAACTGGAGTCGAGTGTTCACCATGAGATACCCGATGTCCACAATTCTTACATAAGTCAAAGCGTTCCTCCAATCCCTGCGAACTATAAGTTGCTGCACGTATCGTCTTGGTACGTCCAGTCTCAAAAGTTCTATAATGACATGCAGGACATTCACTGAACCCAACATTCTCGTCCCAGGGAACCAGCTTTGTTTCATTGGTCGCCTGATCTATCCAGATTTCATACGAACGACTACCGATTTTTTCCTCCAAAAGCTGCCCCTTATCCAGGTACGCACTTTCACGGGTAGATACATCATCCTTATTCATGCGCAACCAACGACCAGATTGATCTGGCGGCATCAATCGAAGTTGATTCTTCCGAATGCGCTTGTTTAATCCAATGACATCAAATAGTGCCAATGGACTCAGTAATAGCGGAACCAAACCCCAGACACGAAATTTACGTAGAGCCCTTTGAATATTTTCCTCATCCTGATAGGAATTAACAATTTGCGTGCGGCTTGCATTGTATTTCATGGCCAGGGTAATACTACCAAAAACAACTATAAAATAAGGTAGATTTTTCCACTGATAGACCTCCTCAAAATTATTGAGGGCAAATGCACAGATAAACACCGAGATAAACATTAATATCCCCATACAGCCGCATCCACTGACTAAAGGCGGAAAATATTTACTTTTTTTGGTCAACTTTCCTTTGATCGCTCGCGTCACCTCGCCCAACCAGATATAACAGATCGCAAATAAACCTAAAACCAACAGAGAATTTCGCAGAATAGGACTTTTAAAGCTCCAGACCGGCGTTGCCTCTGGCATCAAGCGTTCCAGCTCCGCCTTACTATCCGGTGAGGTAAGAATTGTCTTAATAAATTCTGCGGCCTCCGTAACACCGCGGTCGTAATCTTCATTCCTAAAATTGGGTACGAGATATTTTTCGCCAATACGTTTTAAATAGGCATCGGGCAAAATACTTTCCATACCATACCCTGTAATAAAACGGTATTCATGCCGGTCTTTAGCAATAAACAACAAAAGCCCATTGTTACTTTCCTTCTTACCGACACCCCAGGTATTGAATAATTTTAGGGCAAATTCGAAATCACTGTCGCCAACATAATCATTCACAACAACGATTGCAAATTCACCTTTTGTAGCAGCCTCAATCTGCGTCGATAAGCCATCTAATTCGGCCACTGTACCCGAGGATAGAATCCCATCAGGATTGGAGACAAAATAATCCTGTCCCTGTAATTTGGGGCTTGGCAAATTGTCGACGGTATAGGCGATAAATTGCCCGAAAGCTGACAGCCCGGGGAGGCAGCTTCCTACCCAAATCAATAAAAAAATATAAAAACGATGTAATCTCTGCATAGTTTTAGAACAACAAAATTTGGCTCATTGTCACGATATTAAGAAAAAAAAATCAAACAAAGGTTTTCATCAAAAAAAAGCCCATAATCAACCGATTATGGGCCTATATAATTCAATATTCGTTTAAGACGCTTTGTCCTATTAATGTATCCTAGCAATATGAAACTTTCTCATTCGCTGTCAATGGCCAAGCCAGTGTAAAATCAAGACACCGATCAATCCAATAACAGAAACGAGCGTTTCCATCACCGTCCATGAGCGAAACGTATCCTTCATGCTCACTCCAAAATAAGATTTAAACATCCAAAACCCCGGATCGTTGACGTGTGAGAACATGAGACTACCCGCTCCCGTCGCTAGCACCATTAATTCAGGAGTAACCTCTCCTGCCTGCACAATGGGAAGCATAATGCCCGCTGCCGTGAGCCCAGCAACACTAGCCGAACCGATAACTAGGCGAATGATACCGGCTATTAACCATGCTAGCACAAGAGGCGACAGGCTCAGGTCTGCGGTTAGGTCAGCGATGTAGTTCGCTACACCACTATCTACCAAAATTTGCTTGAAAGCGCCTGATGCTGCAATGATAAAAAGGATCATCATTATCCCGCGGATTGCTTCTTCCACACTTGCTGACTGCTCCCGCAAACTTTTGCCTTGGCGGATACCCATTGTGTACATCGCCATTAGCGAGGCAATCATTAAAGCCACCACCGGATCACCCAAGAAACGTAGTGCCTTCAGCCAAGAGGAGCCTTCTGGAAATATTAGATGGGAAAATGAACCAAAAGCAATTAAAATTATTGGAAAAAGCCCCGTAAATATACTAATTGCAAATCCGGGGAGCTCTTTTCGATCTGCTTGATTGTGTTCAGGAAAAAACTCAGTGGGTGGGTTGGTCGGAATACGCTTAAGGATCCTGCCAAAGAGCGGTCCACCGATAATTATCGCAGGAATTGCCACAATAATGCCATACACCATTGTTAAACCTATATCCGCTTTGTAGGTAAGCGCTATGGCGGTAGCTCCCGGATGTGGAGGCAAATAACCGTGTGTCACGGACAGCGCTGCCAGCAACGGAATAGCGACGTAAAGCAAGGGCATTTTATTGGAAGCACATACCATGAAAACGAATGGTACTAAGACGATAAAACCGACATTGTAGAATAAGGGAATTCCTACTAAAAAGCCCGTGAGAACCATTGCCCAAGGTAAGTTCTTTTTGCCAAATACAGCCGTTAGTACCGTTGTAATCTTTTCTGCAGCACCACCCTCCGCCATCAATTTTCCCAGTAGAGCCCCGAAAGCCAACAATAGTGCCAACTGGCCCATAGTGGTACTCACTCCAGTTTCAACAGATTTAAGGATATCGACGGCACTCATATTCATCGCAAAACCGACCGCAACAGAGGTTATCAGTAATGAAAAGATCGTATTTAACCGAACGACAGTGACTAAAAGAAGTAGTAAAGCTACTCCCAAAATAACGATGATTAGAGGCATAATAATTTATATCTAGTTAAAACTCACCTTCCAATAAATGGTACAGGCGTTCAAATTTTTGGAAGTTTCTAATATATACAGCGTGATTCTCCGCACTCGGTTTATAACAGTGCTCGGTATCTTGCTTTCCTTCCGTTTGTTTGTTTTTTATAGTAGGACCACCTCCCTGTATACCCAATGCTTCCAAGCCTATCAAGGCTGCTCCCCAAGCAGAGCTTTCTACTGTATTTTTGGTAAATACAGGTTTATTGAAAATGTCTGCAAGCATCTGCACCAACAACGATGAACGCGCTAAGCCGCCGCTTGCAAAGATCGTATGAATGGGACCGGTGTTCTCCTCTAATGCGAGTCCTACACTGTAAATTGCAAACAACATCCCTTCCATCATGGCACGCGCAAAGTGCGCCCTGCCATGATGCAACTGTATTCCAAAATAAACGCCTTTTGCATTGGAATTCCAATGTGGTGCCCGTTCACCAGTTAGATAGGGCAAGAATATCAAGCCCTCCGCCCCGGGAACGACGGAGTCGACCAAAGCATTTAACACCGCAGAAGGATCTCCATCTTCTTCCATTTGGGTAAATTCGCACAAAAAGTTGTCTCGAAACCAGTTGCGTAATACACCGCCATTGTTAACCGCACCACCAATTATATATTCATTGGGTCTCAGCAGGTATGTAAATAGTCTTTGTTTTTTTTCTTGATTTGCCTGCGAACTTGCTACGCGAATAGCTCCACTGGTACCGACTGTTACCGAAGCCACTCCAGGACTTATAGCCCCTACCCCGAGATTAGCCAAACAACCATCGCTACCACCTATAACAAAAGGGGTATCTTCAGGGATGTGCATCAAGGCCGCAATTTCTCGGCTAGGCATATTTAAAATATAATCGACCGGAACTGGAGATGCTAGTTGCTCTTCCGATATACCCGCCAAGCTTAGCGCCTGATCAGACCATGTTAGGTGATGTATGTCGAAAAGCCCTGTTGCAGATGCGATGGAATGATCGACTATGTAAACTCCAAAGAGCCGGTAAAAAAGAAATTCTTTGATACCGATAAACTTGTGCGACTGCGCAAATAATTTTTGATCGTTGGACTTTATCCACATTAATTTGCAAAGCAAAGACATGGGATGTATTGGTGTACCCGTCTGCTGATAAAGCAGCCTTCCCACCTCACTTGCCTCCAAGGCAACCGCAATATGCTCGCTTCTGCGATCTGCCCATATTATGCAATTGCTAAGTGGCTGTCCCGCCGAGTCAACAGCGATCAGTCCGTGCATAGCACTGCTCACCGAAATACATACGGGTTTCGGTATCTCTGCACGAGATTGCCTTAAGTTAATCATTACATACCGAATAGACTCAATACATGCAGCATAAACAATCTCCGGATCTTGCTCGTACCAGCCTTCCGACGGGTTTAATATAGGATAAGGTACACTATACTGGGATAAGATGTTCCCTTCGTAGTCAAATGCAACAGCTTTCGCAGATGATGTCCCAATGTCTAATCCAATGATCATAAATAAAATTGATGTTTAGGAGAGCTCAATATACGGATTATCTGTTGGTTTACAACAAAAGGCTCAATACCAGCAAACTAATTGGAACGAGAAAAGCGCCGCATACCGATCTGCTGATAATTGTCTTTCATAGTATCAACAAAAATGGTAAATTTCAACTTAGAAAAATGGTATTAAACGATGAGTATAGATAAAAAGAATAACTACGATTTTGGAATAGTTGGACTCGGCGTAATGGGACGTAATTTATTGCTGAACATCGCCGACAACGGTTTCGCAGTAGCAGGACTAGACCTAGATCCACAGAAAGCGGAGTCATTGGAAGCTGAAGCAAGCGAAGGACATCGCATCAAAGTGACGCCCCAAGTAGAAGAGTTTATCGGGGCTTTGCAACAACCCAGAGCAATTATGCTATTGGTGCCGGCCGGAAAGCCGGTTGATATGGCAATTGCCAGTCTTGTTCCGCTTTTGAATAAAGGAGATATCATCATCGACGGCGGAAACACGTACTTCGCGGATACAGACAGAAGGTTTAATGAGCTTTCCGTTATGGGTATACATTTCTTCGGAATGGGCATATCGGGAGGAGAAAGTGGCGCTCGTCGCGGGCCAAGCTTGATGCCCGGTGGCGACAGAAAGGCATACGAAAGACTAAGGCCAATATTTGAGGCAGTTTCGGCCAAGGTAATCGGCGAGCCCTGTGTAGAATTTTTAGGCAACGGGTCGGCCGGAAATTATGTAAAGATGGTGCATAACGGCATCGAATATGGTATCATGCAGTTAATTGCAGAGACCTATGACCTGATGAAAAGATTATATGGTTTTGACACCCAAACCATACAGCAGACCTTCGAAGAATGGAACAAGGGCGAACTAAACTCGTTCTTGCTTGAGATTACCGCTCAGATTCTAAAGAAAAAAGAAGGTGACCAGTATTTGGTGGACCTGATTTCAGATTGGGCAAGATCAAAAGGAACAGGTAAATGGACTTCGCAAAATGCGATGGATCTACAGGTGCCAGTTCCGGTGATTGATGCAGCGGTCAATATGCGCGATATGTCCAAATACAAACCTGAACGTTTGGAGGCGGCAAAATTACTTCAATGGGATGGACAAGCGGTTGATCTCCCCGCAGCAACACTCATTTCTCGCTTAAAAAATGCATTGTACTTTGTGATCATCACGACCTATGCGCAAGGTTTGGCACAGCTTACTGTTGCATCCGAAAGCTATAGCTATGAGTTAGATTTACAGGTGGTAACCAAAGTCTGGCGAGGCGGCTGCATTATTCGCGCGGCTTTGCTCGAGGATTTTAGAAAAGCCTATGCGGCTAATCCTGACGTGCGTAATATCCTACTCGATAACACCATGGCACAAAAGTTGCTGAGCACGCAGGCCAGCCTTCGCGAGGTATTGAAAGATGCTATCGCAAACGGGATACCCGTATCCGGATACGTAAACGCACTCTCTTATTTTGATGCCTATCGATCGGAAAAATTACCTACAAATATTATACAAGCACAACGAGACTATTTTGGTGCACATACCTATGAACGTATTGATCGGGAAGGTATCTTTCACACGCTTTGGGATTAAGAAAAAAAAGCTTGAAGATTCGATTAATCTTAATTTAAAACGCAAAAAAGCGGCTTTTATATAAAAAAGCCGCTTTTAATAACTGAATCCCCTATTGGGTTTTATACTACGTTTATTTAGATGCTAACGTTCAATATCCTTCAAGCTACTCATCTTCTTGTATTCCAAGAAACCTTTAATATCTTCAAAATGCTCCCGTACGCGTTTATTTCCGAATTCAAAGACTTTCTCTGCCAAACCATCCAAAAAGTCACGGTCGTGTGAAACAAGGATCAGCGTACCATCGAAATCTTTCAAAGCATCTTTGATAATGTCCTTTGTTTTCATATCCAAATGGTTTGTCGGCTCATCGAGAATCAATACATTTACCGGTTCCAACAACAATTTTATCATCGCCAGACGTGTTCTTTCTCCTCCGGACAGCACTTTCACCTTTTTAGTTGTATCATCACCACTAAACATAAAGGCTCCTAAAAGATCTTTCATTTTAACACGCACTTCACCTACAGCGATTTGATCAATGGTATCAAAAACGGTCATCTCTCCATCAAGCAATGCGGCCTGATTTTGTGCAAAGTACCCAATTTTTGCATTGTGCCCTACTTTCAGCGTACCTTCGAAATCGATTTCCCCCATAATTGCTTTGATCATGGTCGATTTACCCTCACCGTTCTTCCCGACAAAAGCGACCTTTTCACCACGTTCGATGACCATATTTGCTTTTTGAAATACGACGTGTTCATCATAAACCTTGGTTAGATCCTCAACGATAACAGGATATTGACCCGAGCGCGGGGATGGTGGGAATTTAAGACGCAGTGCGGAAGTATCTACCTCGTCGATTTCAATGATTTCCAATTTCTCCAACATCTTGACCCGTGATTGCACCTGCAATGTTTTAGAATAGGTACCTCTGAAACGATCGATAAACTCCTGATTGTCCGCAATAAAGCGTTGCTGCTCTTCATACGCTTTTAGCTGATGCTGGCGACGCTCCTGACGTAATTCCAAGTAATGACTATACTTGGCACGATAATCATAAATCCTTCCCATCGTCACCTCGATGGTCCGATTGGTGATATTGTCGACAAATGCCCTGTCGTGCGAAATAACGATAACTGCTTTAGCCGAATTGACCAAGAAATCTTCCAGCCATTGGATACTCTCGATATCCATGTGGTTGGTTGGCTCATCCAATAAAATCAAATCGGGCTTTTTCAATAATATTTTAGCTAATTCGATACGCATTCGCCAACCACCGGAAAACTCAGAAGTCTGTCTTGTAAAATCCGAACGCTCAAAACCGAGCCCCTTCAGGACCTTTTCAACTTCTGCATCATAGTTAACTTCCTCAATCGAATAGAACTTTTCACTTAATTCGGATACACGTTCGATCAATTGCATATAATCGTCAGACTCATAGTCTGTACGGATATTTAATTGCTCATTCAGGTTTTCCAACTCATCACGCATACCATAGACTTCTTCGAAAGCCTTTGATGTTTCTTCAAAAACAGTCACGTTATCCTCTGTTAACAAATGTTGCGGTAAATAGGCTATAATGGCATCTTTCGGACCAGCAACATTACCTGTAGTAGGTTTACCCACTCCAGCGATAATTTTCAGTAAGGTGGATTTACCGGCACCATTTTTACCCATCAATGCGATTTTATCATTCTCATTGATGGAGAAAGATACATCTGAAAAAAGAGTTGTTCCCCCAAAGGAAACAGAAATATTATTTACGTCAATCACTGTATATACACTTAATTTTGGCACAAAGATAAGCGAATCAATCTTATAAATAGACAATGGTGCATTTTTGTGTATCTTTGCCCCATGCGTTTTGATATTATTACGGTCTTACCTGACCTCTTGGAAAGTCCATTTGCACACTCTATTTTGCAACGAGCAAAGAACAAAGGCTTGGCTGAAATATATGTCCACAATTTAAGAGACTATTCAACAAATAAACACAAAAGTGTCGATGATTATCCGTACGGGGGCGGATCGGGCATGGTCCTTCAAATAGAACCCTTTGCCAAGTGTATAGAGCAATTGCAAGCTGAACGGGAATACGATGAGATCATTTACATGACTCCCGACGGTGAAACATTCAATCAGGATATTGCGAATGGATTATCTACAAAGGGAAATATGATGATTCTCTGTGGGCATTACAAGGGAATAGATCAACGTATCCGTGATATTTATGTAACAAAAGAGATCTCAGTCGGTGATTATGTACTGTCCGGAGGTGAGCTTCCAGCGGCGATTGTTACAGATGCTGTTATCCGTCTGATTCCCGGAGTTTTGTCGGATGAGACATCCGCGCTTTCAGATTCTTTTCAGGATGGATTACTAGATGCGCCTATCTATACACGCCCTGCAGACTGGAAAGGCCACAAAGTACCTGATATTCTCCTTAGTGGTCATGAGGCAAAAATCGCTGCATGGAAAGATGAACAACAGTTAAAAAGAACGCAAGAAAGACGTCCTGATTTATTAAATGATTAAGAAATAAGGGGAATTTTTGTTTTTTTGTCACAAAAAGTTTGCTTATTTATTTTTTTTTATAAATTTGTGTAATAATGACACGAAGATATACAAATACAAATTGGTGGTGGCCTGAAGCAATAAGCATCGGGAACTAATTGGTATTGTCATAATATTTCATAATCAACCAAAACCATTTATGGAAATTCCAACCCCGATGCTGACCAGTATCGGGGTTTTTTTATGCATAGTTTACAACAAGAAGATAAGACACAAAAAATGAAGTATACATTCAAAACACAAACCAGAAAGTTGCTCGCGGATACAACTACACCAGTGAGCATCTATCTTCGCCTAAGAGATATCTTTCCAAACTCATTGTTACTGGAAAGCTCCGACTACCATAGTCGCGACAACAACATCAGTTACATCTGTTGTCAACCAATTGCCGGAATCCAGCTCGATGAGAAAGAGCTGACGCTCACTTATCCGGGTAAAGAACGTATCGTAAAAAATGTGCACGAAATCGAATTACGTCAAGAAGTTTCCGATTTTAGGAATTCCTTCGAAGATCATACAATTGCTGAACTTAACTTGATCTCCAATGGCCTATTTGGTTACTTCACCTTCGATTGTATTGAACACTTTGAGGACATCAAACTAACAACAACGGTAGATCCGGCACGGAAAATACCGTTTATGCAATATCATGTTTACAAATATGTCATTGCCATCGACCACTTCCGTAATCAACTCTATATTTTTGAACATCTGCTGGATGACGAAGAATCAGAACTTGAAAGAATGCAGTTCCTTATTCAGAACAAAAACTTTCCTGAATATACCTTCAAACTAGCTGGCGAGGAAAGCTCCAATCGTACCGATGAAGAACACCGTCAGTTGGTTAAGAAGATGAAAGAGCATATCCAACGTGGTGATGTATTCCAGATCGTTCCATCCAGAGGCTTTAAGACACCGTTCTCCGGTGATGAATTCAATGTCTATCGTGCGCTCCGCTCCATCAACCCTTCGCCCTATCTTTTCTATTTTGATTATGGTGACTTTAAACTTTTCGGATCATCGCCTGAGGCTCAACTGCGTATCCACGGGAAACAAGCGACGATTTTCCCTATCGCAGGAACATTCAAACGGACAGGTAACATGGAGGAAGATCAAAAAATAGCCACCAAGCTCAAAGAAGACCCTAAAGAAACTTCCGAACATGTTATGCTCGTCGATCTTGCCCGCAATGACTTAAGTAGACATTGCACCCAAGTTAAAGTTGAGTCCTACATGGAACCACAATATTACTCGCATATTATCCACTTGGTCTCCAAAGTAACGGGCACATTAAAAGATAATATCAACCCATTTGACATCGTAGGTGATACATATCCAGCGGGTACGCTTTCAGGAGCTCCAAAACATATGGCGTTGACATTGATTGATCGTTATGAAGGATTACAACGCTCATTTTATTCGGGTGCAATCGGATTCATGGGTTTTAACGGAGACTTTAATCATGCCATTATGATTCGTTCCTTCCTAAGTAAGCAAAACACCTTACATTATCAGGCCGGCGGCGGTATCGTATTAGATTCAGACCCCGAAATGGAGCTACAAGAAGTAAATAACAAAATTGCTGCGCTACGAAAAGCATTACAATTAGCAGAAACATTATGATCAGACCATTGGAATACTGTGTCAACAAGCAACATATCCATGATTCGGTAGACACCATTGACAACCGCATCGTTGAGCTATTGGCATTACGAAAAACCTATATCGGCAAAGGCAAGTCCTTCGAGGATGAGCAAAACGAAGAGCAGAATATCATTCGGAACCTGGACAGTAATTATGTCCTACTGGCAAAAAGATTTCATTTGCCAATCGAATTTATTCGGTCCATATTCCAGGAAATTGAAAATTATATTAATCAAGATTTTATAGCAAAAGGTTATGAGCAACAATAAAATAGTCGTTATAGACAACTACGATTCGTTCACCTACAACTTGGTCCATTTGTTACAGGAATTAGATCAAGAATATGTTGTATGGAGAAATGATAAATTTAAACTGGAAGATATTGATGCTTTCGATAAAATACTTCTTTCGCCGGGCCCAGGTATTCCAGAAGAAGCTGGATTATTACTTGATGTTATCCGTACCTACGCTCCACATAAAAGTATATTGGGTATTTGCTTAGGCCAACAGGCTATTGCAGAAGTCTTTGGTGGTACACTATTCAATATGGAAAAACCTTTGCATGGCGTAGCAACAAATATTTCTGTTGTTGATGAGTCAGAGAAATTGTTTCGGGACTTCCCAAAAGATTCCAAAATTGGACGCTACCATTCTTGGGCTGTAAACAAAGACACCCTACCAGCTAGCCTCAAGGTAACGGCAATCGACGAGAATGGCATCATTATGGCCTTAACCCATACCGAATACGATGTAAGGGGAATGCAGTTCCACCCAGAGTCGGTATTGACCACAAATGGTAAAAAATTAATTGAAAACTGGTTGGGAATCTAACATCTAAAAAAATGACTATACTTGATAAAATCATTGAACGAAAAAAAATAGAAGTAGAAAAAGCAAAAGCTTTAGTTCCTTTTGAGGAACTATTAAACTATCCCTATTTCAGTGTGGCTTGTCTATCGTTGAGAGAATCTATTCTTGATCCTGAAAAAACAGGAATTATAGCGGAATACAAAAGAGCATCGCCATCAAAAGGAGACATCAATAGTACTTCAGCAGTGGAAGATGTTGTAAAGGCATACGAGGAGGCAGGTGCTTCGGCAGTCTCGGTTCTTACTGATAGCGAATTTTTCAAAGGCAATTTAGAAGATCTATCGAAAGCACGCGAGGCTATTAGCATTCCTATCTTAAGAAAAGAATTCATCGTGGATAAATATCAGATCACCGAAGCGAAAGCTTATGGAGCAGATATCATCCTCTTAATTGCAGCATGTCTGAAAAAGGAGGAAATACAGGAATTTGCAGCCTATGCACACCAATTGGGTTTAAATGTTTTACTTGAGGTGCACAACGAACAGGAACTGTTGGATAATCTTTTCGATGACATTGACGCAATTGGTGTCAATAATAGAAACCTTAAAGATTTTTCAGTCGACATTCAGCATTCTTATGATCTCCTGAACAAAATACCAACAGAATATATTAAAGTGTCTGAGAGCGGTATATCTGATCCTTCGACAATTAAAGCTCTAAAAAGAGCTGGATTCCAAGGATTTTTAATTGGTGAAAATTTCATGAAGACAGCCGATCCTGGACAAGCTATCAAAGAATTTGTAAAAGAAATATAAGGAAATCAAACCCTGACGTTAGGAAGACTATACTTTCACTTAACTCTGAATTTGGCGGGGTTAGCGATTCGAACGGTCAACGTTCGACAGGATCTGAAGAGATCAAAAATCGGCTCTAAACTCGTGACAGTTAGCTAACTTTATACTAATGCCAAATTTTGTACCTTTGTAAAAAATTATCGAAGATGTCGGTCAAGATTGGTGAAAATATTGATTTGGGTAAATTCCCATTGTTATTAGCTCCGATGGAGGATGTAAGTGATCCTCCGTTTCGCTATGTGTGCAAACAGAATGGTGTTGATTTAATGTATACTGAATTTATTTCCTCGGAAGGCTTAATTCGGGATGCTGCAAAGTCAATTCAAAAACTTGATATTTTTGAATATGAACGTCCTATTGGCATTCAGATCTTTGGTGGAGATATTGAAAGTATGCGTCAATCTGCTGAGATCTGCACAAAAGCAGGGCCTAATTTAATCGACATCAATTACGGCTGTCCAGTTAAAAAAGTAGTCTGTAAAGGAGCTGGTTCATCCCTGCTACAGGACATCGATAAAATGGTTGCAATGACAAAAGCTGTCGTTGAGGCTACGGATCTACCCGTAACGGTGAAAACACGTCTTGGCTGGGATGACAACACAAAAAATGTATACGAAGTTGCCGAAAGGTTACAAGATGTGGGGATCAAAGCACTTGCGATTCATGGACGTACGCGCGCGCAGCTGTATAAAGGTCAGGCGGACTGGTCTATGATTCGTGATATCAAACGCAATCCGCGCATCAAGATTCCAATTTTTGGCAATGGCGATGTAGACTCTGTCGAAAAAGCTGCGGCATGGCGGCAGGAGTTTGAAGTGGATGGCATTATGATTGGCCGTGCAGCAATCGGATACCCCTGGATCTTTAGAGAAATAAAACATTTTTTCAATACTGGTGAGCGTTTAGAAGGACCAACTATTGCCGAACGTGTCGAGGTTTGCAGAACACATCTGAACAAATCCATTGAATGGAAAGGTGACAAATTGGGTATTTTTGAAATGCGCAGGCATTATGCGAATTACTTCAAAGGAATCCCCAACTTTAAAGAACACCGAATGAAATTGGTTAGCCTTCAAAGCCAGGCAGAGATTCTTGAGGTACTTCATGAAATTGAACACAATTTCTCGGCAGAAGTGGTATAATCCTGAAGTCTACGATTTATAAAGAAAAAGGTCGTGCTAAGTTAACATTAGCACGACCTTTTTTCGTTTAAGCGTCTTTCTTTATGAATCGCTTGAGCTGATTTCTTTCCATCAGAAATACACCTCCAATGTAAGCAATCAAAAGCCCATTACCAACGAAGGTATTATGATTAAATACAAAATAGGATAGATAGGAGAAACATATTCCTACAACTATATACATCAGGATCTTGCCCAATTTATAAGGTATAGGATAATGTTTTTGTCCCCATACATAAGATAGCACCACCATAGAAAAGTAGGCTAAAAATGTGACTATTGATGCTCCAACATAACTGTATCTAGGAATCAGATAATAATTCGCAACGACAGTTATTCCTGCGCCTACCAATGAAATATACAAAGCGTACCGCGTTTGGTCAGAAAGCTTATACCATACCGAAAGATTCATATAGATTCCCAGCAGCACATAATTGAATAGTAATAGCGGAACGATGAAAAGTCCAGACCAATATAAGTCACGAGTTTCCACATTTCCTTTAATAAAATACTTCAGCCAGTCAATATTCGCTGTAATCCCCAGCATAACTAACATCATGGCAATTACGAAATATTCCATAATCAACGCATAGGTCTTCTTTGCATTAGCATTTTTTGCATAAGAAAAGAAAAATGGTTCGGCACCCAATCGAAAAGCCTGAACAAAAATGCTCAGAAACATCGCTAATTTTCCAACGGCTCCATAGATCCCCAAATCGCGATCACCAATATCCTTAGGCAGGTAGATTGGCAACACAATTTTATCTAAATTTTCGTTGATGATATAAGAAATATTGGCAATTAAAATCGGAAAGCTATACGATAGCATCTTTAAGATTAGCTGCTTTTCGGGTTTAAAATAAAACCCTTTCATTTCAGGCAGGAGCAATAGAAAGGTTGCTGCACTTGCCACAATATTAGAAATAAATATATAACCTATCCATTCATTTCTATACCAACCGGAACACCAAGTGCCCAAAGCACCACCATCTTTTATCAGATAGGGAACTAGCGCAATAAAGAATAGGTTAAGCATAACCATAATACCGATGTTGGCCAATTTAATAGCACCAAATCGAATAGGCCTTCCCTCCGATCTCAATTTCGCAAAAGGAACAATAGCTAAAGCATCCAATGCCAATATGAGGGCGAAATACTTCACATAGCTCTCGTAATCGGCATTGTAAGTTCCCTTATTCAACCAGCTACCAATAGTGCCAGCAAAGACTATGGCCGTAATAAAAAATAATGTTGCCAAAGAGGCAATGACGATAAAACTGTTATTGAAAACCTGCTTTTTATCCTTTTCTTCGACTTTTTGGAGAAACCTAAAAAAAGTTGTTTCCATACCAAATGCCAAAACGGCATTGATCATGGATGCCCAGGCGTACATATGAGTAAATATTCCGTAGGACGCAGGTGGATATTTGAGGACATACAATGGCGTCATGACGAAATACAGCATACGGGCTATAATCGTACTCAGGCCATAAATCATGGTCTGTCCGGCGAATTTTTTAAGTACTGACAAGGCGAAAAGACTTAAGATTGAACTCTTTTAACTACTTCAAAATTGGAGAAGCCCTTCATTTCGCCTTCCTTTACCTCAACACTTTCAACGATTGCACCCTCGGGTCCTTCTTGGCAGAACTCCAATAGTGAATCTAGCGCAAAATCGTCGCCCTCGCCCTCTATATAGACAGAACCATCTTTTAAATTGACAACAAAGCCTCTAACACCGACTTGATCTGCAACCGCCTTGGTTGTCAATCTAAAAAAGACACCCTGTACTTTACCTCTTATTGAAATATTCAAATGTTTCATCTGTAACTTATTTTTTCTTCCATCGGTCAGATGGAACTTACCATGACTATAGTTTCGTTATTATAGTCATGGACGGTTCAATAAGAGCAAAAGTACAGAAGTTTTGGGGAATTAAATACTACGCTAAACGTTTTACCTTAACATCTTCATTTAGGCGCATGTGTTCCATACCTTGCAACAACACAATCCCAGGTTTTTTACCCACTTCAAGGGAGCCAAATTCATCCTCAATGTTCAACGCGATAGCACCATTGATTGTAGCCCATTGAATAGTCTGCAAGAAATCCAGATCCTCAAAGTGCGCATGCAATACCTTTAGCTCCTCCAAAATGGACAATGTATCGTTTGAAGCTAAACTGTCCGTTCCGATTACTAAACGCTGTCCGGCATTCATAAAATTCTGAACCTTTGGCAATGTTCCCTCAATATAAAGGTTGGCCTTTGGACAGAGACACCACATCACATCACGATCCATACGTTCTACGAAATCCAAATCTTTAAGAGAGGTATAGGTGTTATGAACCAACAATAATTTATTTGGATAAGGCAAATAAGGAAGATAAGACTGAATCGAATTTCTTGCCTGCGCCTTAATCGCATCAGCATTTTTTCCTATACTTTTATAAAAGTCCAAGAACTCACCCATTTTATAACGGAACAGTTTATTCTCCTCTTCACTTTCTTGATTGTGAATACTGATAATATTTGTTTCCGGAACCATCTTCTTGAATTTTTTAAAAAGGACCTTCGAACAAGAATAGGGAGCGTGCGGAGTAATGGATACATGCCCATTCCTAAACTCTTGGGTCAACGATTTAGCCTCCTTTAACTTAAAGTCAGCTTCTTCAGGTTCAATTCCGAGCACCTCCACAAATGTGTGATATAATATCTGTGAATCTTCCTTCAATTTTGAAGAATTATCAGTGTTGGCGTGATCTCCGACTGCGACAATACCATTTTCGTACATATCTCGATCGGCTTTGGCCATAGCGTCATCTATTTTTTTCATCGATGCCGACCGCGTTGTCATCACCTTACTGAGAAAGCTCGGAAGCCCCGTACCTTTAGGAACAATACCTTTCATATGCGACAATTCAATGTGGCAATGTGCATTGATAAAACCTGGAATTATCACTCCTTCATATCTCTCAACCTTCGTTTTATCTGAAGGTGTAAATGAAGTTGGGTCATAGATACCTTGAATTACCCCCTCCTCATCTACCGAAACAATACCGTCTTTTATTGGCATTGAAGTAATCGGCAGAATATAATTAGCGCTTAAATATTTTAACATTTTATCTCCTCACTATCAATTTAGTAACTAAAATTTTTTGACCTGTATGAATACATACCTTTAGTAGAAAAATTCATGCCAAGGTACCTAAAAAGAACAATAAATACCAAAAACAACAATTTGCACAAATTTTTAACCAAAAAGAAATAATACCGCAAATCCGCTCTTTTTCATTTGTCATAAATTACTTCTTTATACTTCATTTCAATTTTAAATTTATATATTTGCAGCATCGAATAGGGGTGCCTTGTTTTGTCAGGAACACAAATAAAGGCTGAGATTATACCCAACAGATTAAATTCTGTACACCTGATCCAGATAATGCTGGCGTAGGGAGAGGTTAGTTAAATAGTGCGGTCGTAGTAACCCCTTGCTATGATTTGTTTAACTCAAACAAAATACATTACCATGATCAAATTTTTGATTTGTAGCTCCTTAGCTACTATTTCAAGCCAAATTGCCATTGCGCAACAAAATCTGACAATTAAAGCTGTAGACAATACCAATCAGACCCCCTTACAGTATGTTTCCATATCTATAGATGGACAAGCATCCTTTGCTGGCCAATCGGACAAAAATGGGCTGATTAAACTATATCGTATCAATACAGGTAAGCACCAGATCCAGGTATCTTCTCTTGGATATAAAACATGGAGCCAAAATGTGGATGTTAAAGACAATTTGGAGCTTACGGTAGCGTTAGAACCTAGTACAATTCAAATGGAAGAGGTGCTTGTTCAATCTACCCGTGCCAAAAGAAATGCTCCTACAACCTTTAAAAACATCTCCAAAGAAGAAATAACACGTAACAACCTCGGCCAGGATATCCCATTCCTTTTAAATCAGACTCCATCCGTGCAGGTCAATTCCGATGCCGGGGCAGGCATAGGTTATACCGGAATGACAATCAGGGGATCAGATAATCAACGAATCAACGTAACATTAAATGGAATCCCTTTAAATGATGCCGAGAGCATGGGTTCATTTTTTGTAAACCTTCCCGACTTTGCCTCTTCTACCGAGAGCATCCAAGTTCAGCGTGGTATTGGGACTTCGACGAATGGTGCCGGATCATTTGGAGCCTCATTAAATATTCAGTCCAATACGTTAGTCGAAACCCCTTACGCAGAGCTCAACAATTCATTTGGCTCCTACAATACCTGGAAAAATACAGTCAAGGTAGGTACCGGGCTAATTAACGACAAATTTGCCTTCAATGCCAGATTATCTCGAATCAGTAGCGATGGTTATATCGAAAGAGGTAGTTCAGACTTACAGTCTTTTTATGTGGACGGAGGTTATTATGGCAAGAAACATATTTTAAAAGGAATTGTATTCTGGGGAAAAGAAAAGACATATCAAGCCTGGAATGGCGTTCCCGAACCATTGATTACTGGCGATCGATCACGCATGGATGACTATGCAGATAATGCACTCGAAATCTCGGGCGCAGAGAAAGATCGTTTCATGAACGCCGGCCGGAATTATAATCTATATACGTATCAAAATCAAACAGATAATTATACGCAGAAACATCATCAACTTCATTATACCAATATCCTGAACGACAAATTGACGCTCAATACAGCCCTACACTATACAAGAGGTTATGGTTACTATGAAGAAATGAGACCCGGAGATAAACTAAGTAAATACGGCTTGCCTAACGTCATCATTGGTAAAGATACCATACAAAAAACAGATCTCGTCCGCAGGAGATGGCTTGATAATTATTTTTATGGCATGACCTATGCCCTAAATTACAGACCGAATGATCAGCTTGAAATTACTTGGGGTGGAGCTTATAATCAATACAAAGGAAAACATTATGGCCAGGTGATTTGGGCACAATATGCATCAACAGGTTTTCTTGACGATAAATATTACTTCGGGAAATCACAAAAAAATGATTTCAGTAATTTCTTAAAGGTCGATTATAAACTAGATAAGTGGATATTAATGGCCGATATTCAATATCGGAATGTAGATTACCACATGTATGGTGATGATGATAAGGTGAAAAATTATAATTATCATCCTAAGTTTAATTTCTTAAACCCTAAAGCTGGTGCAACTTATTTGCTAAATGACCATTCAAATGTATACGCTTCCTATGCCTTTGCACAAAAAGAACCTGTTCGCAAGGATTTTATAGAGAAAAATAGCGCCTTACCAGACCCTACCCCAGAGAAAATGCAGGACATCGAATTTGGCTATCGCTTTACAAATGAAAAATTCAACATCGGATTGAATGGGTATGGCATGTTTTACAAGGATCAGTTGATCCCAACAGGTGAAATCAGTGATACTGGCTCTCCAATTCGACAAAATGTCAAAGATAGCTATAGAATGGGACTTGAATTCGATGGATCATGGAACATCAGCAAACAGTTCAACTGGAAAGCAACAGCTAGTTTCAGCCAAAATAAAATTAAAGACTTTGAAGAGGTAATCGGTAATACAAGGATATTTTATTCGAAAACAGACATTGCTTTATCTCCGGGAACGATTTTGTCAAGTAATTTTTCTTATAGTCCGATAACATCACTGACATTCTCTCTACTATCCAAATTTGTAGGAAGACAATATCTAGATAATTCATCTGCGAAAGAGAGGAGCATTTCCTCTTATTTTGTCAACAATCTGTTAGCAAATTATAGCTTTACAGCATTAGGTATCAAAAACATCAGTGCAACTTTACAGGTCAACAACATCTTAAACGAAAAGTACGAAGCCAATGGCTACACCTTCGGTTGGATGGAAGGTGATACCCGAAAATATTATAATTTCTATTTCCCACAAGCACCAACAAATTTCCTATTGGGCCTGAATTTCAAATTTTAGAAACAATTTATTTAAATAAAAAAACGTCTCTTTTTTCCTGAGGAAGCAAGAGACGTTTTTTATTTAATATGGTGGATAAATTGCACATTACATCGTGTTTAACAATCGGAATTTTTACCTTTGGTTTTATACTTTTCATTATGCGCGCAGTTATACAACGAGTGAAAAACGCCTCTTGTACGGTAGATAATCAGATTACAGGCCAGATCCAGAAGGGTTTAATGATTTTATTAGGAGTTGAAGAAGCAGACACAACAGAAGATCTTAAATGGTTAGGACAGAAATTCATCAACTTACGCATCTTCGAGGATGAACAGGGCTTGATGAATAAATCGATACAGGATATAGACGGAAATATCTTACTCATCTCACAATTCACCCTCTTTGCTCAAACAAAAAAAGGAAACAGACCTTCTTTTATCAGAGCAGCAAAACCGGATAAAGCCAAACCAATGTATGAAGAGATGGCTTTATTGTTAAGTCAATTGCTCCAAAAAGAGGTTCAACTGGGCATATTCGGAGCAGATATGAAAATCGACCTACTGAATGATGGTCCAGTTACCATCGTCATGGATACAAAAGATAAGGACAACTTTTAATTTTTTATTGAAAAAGATGACAATTAAAGAAGCACAAGACATTATTGACAAATGGATCAATAGTACCGGAGTACGTTATTTCAACGAACTGACAAACACCGCTATACTCATGGAAGAAGTCGGTGAGGTTGCCCGAATAATGGCTCGGCAATACGGAGAGCAATCTTTCAAAAAATCAGACAAAGAAGTCAATTTAGCAGATGAAATGGCCGATGTATTATTCGTTTTGATGTGTCTTGCCAATCAAACGGGAATTGATCTAACAGAAGCTCTGGAACAAAATCTTCAAAAGAAATCAATTCGGGATGCCGACCGCCATAAAAACAACGAAAAACTTAAATAATTGGAGATAGTATTGTTTGTACAACTCTTTGAGATAATATTTAAAGTTTTAAATCGAATACGATGTATAAATTCATAACCTATTCGCTCATAGCGAGCATATGCCTTGCCTCTTGTGCGACAAAACAACAGCTAAATTCTAAGGTCGAGCAGGCCAGTACTTTTAATAAGGCTGCCGTAGTCACAGCGCATCCTTTGGCTTCAGAAGTCGGCGTAAAGATTTTAAAACAAGGTGGAAATGCAATAGATGCTGCAGTTGCCGTGCAATTTGCTTTGGCAGTTGTTTATCCAAATGCAGGAAATATTGGCGGCGGCGGCTTTATGCTCTATCGCGATCATCGGGGTAATTTAGATGCCCTAGATTTTCGTGAGAAAGCTCCTCAAAAAGCATCCCGGGATATGTATCTCGATGCCCAAGGTAATGTTATTCCTGAGTTGAGTCTTTACAGTCAATTGGCCTCAGGCATCCCTGGGTCTGTTGCCGGTATGTGGGAAGCACACAGAAAGTATGGCAAGTTGCAATGGAAAGATCTCGTACTCCCAGCAATACAGCTCGCCAGAACAGGTTTTAAAATCAGTCAACGACAAGCCAATGAGTTTGAAAGCCATAAAGATCGTTTTGTCAAGCTGAATCCCTCTGGTGCTGCAATTATCAAAACCACAGCTTGGAAAACAGCTGACCCATTTATCCAGGAGGAACTCGCGAAAACGCTGGAAAGAATCGCAATAGAAGGGCGAGACGGCTTCTATAAAGGTAAAACGGCCGACTTAATTGTTGCCGAAATGGACAAAGGGAAAGGCATTATCAATCATCAAGATTTACTGGATTATCAGGCAATTTGGCGTACCCCAATTTCCACAAATTACAGGGGGCACAAAGTTATTTCCATGCCGCCGCCTTCGAGTGGGGGAACATCTCTTTTGGCCTTGCTCAAATCAGTCGAACAGTTTCCACTTCAACGCTGGGGCTTTCAAACCGATTCAACCATTCGTGTCATGGTCGAAGCTGAACGCTATGTATATGCCAATCGGGCCAAATATTTAGGAGATCCTGATTTTATTAGGGTACCCGTCCAACAGCTTATTGACTCCAGCTCAAATGCACATAAACTCAATTCATTCAATTTCCGTAAAGCGACATTAAGCAAAGATGTCAATGCAGATGTCATTCCTGGCTATGAAAGTGAACAAACGACACATTTCAATATCGTAGACGAGCAAGGGAATGCAGTATCCATTACAACAACACTCAATGATTCTTATGGCTCGGGAGTATTTGTGGCCGGCGCAGGTTTTCTCCTAAACAATGAAATGGATGATTTCTCTGTGAAGACCGGTGTCCCAAACATGTATGGGCTTACAGGGGAAAAAGCGAACGAGATTCAGCCCGGCAAAAGAATGCTCAGCTCAATGACACCCACTATTGTAGAAAAAGATGGCAAACTATTCATGGTTGTGGGAACCCCGGGGGGATCAACCATCATTACCTCTGTTTTTCAGACTATCCTCAACGTTATTGACTTCCGACAAAATGCACAATCTGCTGTGAGCCTGCCAAGATTTCATCATCAATGGCTTCCTGATCGCATTGATGTCGAAAATAACGCTATCAATTCCAATTTACGTGGCCAATTGACAAAAGATGGCTATACGATAAATCCGAGAGGGGCAATCGGCCGTGTGGAGAATATACTTGTATTACCAAATGGTAAATTACAGACAGGAGCCGACCCACGTGGAGACGATACAGCGAAAGGTTATTAGATTAAAAATGATTAAACTATTTGATGCAATCCCTATCTTACAAGAAACAACATATTATGATTCAAAGGAACTACAACAGGATTTTCAGAGCAACATTAGCGACCATATTTACGTTGATTTTATTTTCAAACTGCAAAATACTTCAAGGGCCTGATCTTACAAAGATACAAGTTGGTATGACCAAAGCACAAGTTATTCAAAAACTTGGAAAACCAGACGCTATTGTGGCTGCTAAGAAGTATCAGGAAGGCATCTTAGAAATATACGAATATAATACTCCTCAACTTGAAAATCCAGTAGATTCAGCCTCAGGATTTCGTCAATATTGGTTACATTTTTTTAATGACGAGCTGCAGGAATGGGGTACTAAACGTAATTATTCACCTCGAGAATACGATCATTATTACGAGAAATACAGAAGGCGTCATTAAGTACAAGGCATAAAAAAACCTGTTATCTTAGATAACAGGTTTTTTTTATAAGGATGAATCTTACATCATTCCACCCATACCGCCACCCATTGGAGGAGCACCAGCACCTACAGGGTTTTCTTCAGCTTCGTCAGCTAAGACACACTCGGTAGTCAATAACATTGAAGCAACTGAAGCTGCATTTTCCAATGCTACACGAGATACTTTAGTTGGATCAATTACACCAGCAGCGATTAAGTTCTCGTAACGGTCTGTACGTGCGTTGTAACCGAAATCTGCAGTTCCTTCTTTCACTTTTTGAACGATTACTGCACCTTCAATACCAGCGTTATTACAGATCTGACGTAATGGCTCTTCGATAGCGCGTTTAATGATGTCAATACCGATTTGCTCATCTTCGTTGTCACCTTTAAGGTTTACCAAGGCTTCAGTTGAGCGAATGAATGCAACACCACCACCAGCGATAATACCTTCTTCAACAGCTGCACGAGTTGCATGTAAAGCATCATCAACACGGTCTTTTTTCTCTTTCATTTCAACCTCAGTAGTCGCACCTACATATAACACAGCTACACCACCTGACAATTTTGCCAGACGTTCTTGTAGTTTTTCGCGATCGTAATCAGAAGTTGTTGTTTCGATTTGTGAACGGATTTGAGCAACGCGTGCTTTGATATCCTCTACATTACCAGAACCATTGATAATAGTTGTGTTATCTTTGTCAACTTGAACTTTTTCAGCTTGACCCAAGTAAGATAACTCAGCATTCTCTAATTTGAAACCTCTTTCTTCAGAGATAACAGTACCACCAGTTAAGATAGCGATATCTTCTAACATTGCTTTACGACGGTCACCGAAACCTGGAGCTTTAACAGCTGCAACTTTCAACGAACCACGGATTTTATTAACAACTAATGTTGCAAGTGCCTCACCATCTAAGTCTTCAGCAATGATCAATAATGGTTTACCAGTTTGAACTTGTTTCTCCAAGATAGGCAACAATTCTTTCATGTTACTGATTTTCTTGTCGTAGATCAAGATGTATGGGTTATCTAGTTCCGCTTCCATTTTGTCAGAATTTGTCACAAAATATGGCGATAAATAACCACGGTCAAATTGCATACCTTCCACAGTTTTTACTTCTGTTTCAGTACCTTTTGCCTCTTCAACAGTGATAACACCGTCGTTACCTACTTTTTCCATTGCTTGAGCGATCAAAGCACCAATTACTTCGTCATTGTTCGCTGAAATAGTAGCAACTTGTTTAATTTTATTATTGTCTTGACCAACTTCTTGAGATTGAGATTTCAAGTTAGCAACAACAGTTGCAACAGCTTTGTCAATACCACGTTTTAGATCCATTGGATTAGCTCCAGCCGCAACAGATTTGATACCTGGAGCAACGATTGCTTGCGCTAATACAGTAGCAGTTGTAGTACCGTCACCAGCTTGATCAGCTGTTTTGGAAGCTACTTCTTTTACCATTTGTGCACCCATATTTTCTAAAGCGTCTTTCAATTCGATTTCTTTCGCTACCGAAACACCATCTTTAGTAATTACTGGAGCACCAAATTTTTTCTCAATAATTACGTTACGTCCTTTAGGACCCAATGTTACTTTAACTGCATTAGCTAAAGTATCTACACCTTTTTTAAGGGCCTCGCGAGCCTCAACGTTATATTTTACTTGTTTTGCCATTGTTATATGAGTATTTAGTATTTCTAAGAAGCATAATTAGGCGTTGAAATAGAACCGTAAACCAATTTTATCTTTTAATACGTCTAATTTTAAAGCTTCACTAAAATAATCTATTGAATTCTTATTTGAGCCAGCAAGCTCATTTTTAAATAACCTGTTCGTATTAATTAGATAACAGCGTAAATATCAGACTCACGCATAATTAAGTACTCTTTTCCTTCATAAGTGATTTCAGTACCTGCGTATTTTCCATACAATACTTTATCACCAACTTTAACAGTTAACGGCTCGTCAACTTTACCTGTACCTACAGCAACTACTGTACCTTGAGATGGTTTTTCTTTCGCTGTATCGGGAATATATAACCCTGAAGCTGTTTTTTCTTCTGCAGGAGCAGCCTCTACTACTACTCTATCTCCGATAGGTTGGATACTTAATGCCATAATTAATTTACTTTTTATCTGTTATTGAATTTATTTTAATGTTATAATCGTTATAAACACATCATCTTTTATGCCAATTGTAAATAAGACAGCTTATAAGACAATTTTTCACAGAAAAGTTAATATCTCCATCGACAAAAATTCATTTTGCTGTCACACTGTCATTCCCGGCCTGCCAGTCTTACTTCCGTCGACCGCCATCCCAATAAAATTAACGGTACAGGTCTGCCTTAGACAAAATACCCAACATAAAAAAGCCCCGTCTGTGAAAACAAACGGGGCTCATAATTCTTTAATGACAACTATTTCTTAGCTTCTTCTGCTGGTTTTGTTGCCGGTGTAGTCACTGGGGCCTTTTCTTGCGATTGAGACGGAGCAGCTTGCTCTTGTCCCGCAGGAGCACCAGCAGGTTGTTGTCCAGTACCCAAATTCAATGGACCTTGTTGTTTAGGCGCTTCAATTTGACCTCCCAATCCACCTTTAGATGTACTTGGAGACGTACCAATAACATTTACACCTAAGCTAAATACCATAATGGCAATAACCATGATCCAGGTACCTTTTTCCAAAAAGTCACCTGTACGTTTTACTCCCATAAGATTCGTTCCACCTGAAAAACCAGATGACAAACCACCTCCTTTTGGATTTTGGATTAAAACCAAAAACGCTAAAATAATACTAGCTAATATGATTAGACCGATTAATAATCCTTGCATCTCTTTATGTTATTAATTTAATTTCTTTTCTAATTCTGTTATGCGTGCCGCAAAGTAAGCATTTTTTTCTGGATATTTCAAAACTAATTTTTTGTAAACCTCTATTGCTTTTGGATATAAGCCTTGCTCCATATAGATCTTTGCAAGCGTTTCGGTAACAAGTGAATGTTGATCTTCCGAACTTTTCCTAGCTTTATTCTCCAAGTCTAATTTTTCCGCTTGCAGAGGCTGAATCATAGGCTCCTCACGAATAAACTTCTCGATCACCTCATCAGTTTTACGTGGTATTTGAAAAGATATGGTCGTTTTAACCTCATCACTCAACTTTGCTTCAGGCGATTGTAAGTGAAAGATATTCTCCCGGATCTGTTGATCGAGTAGCTGACTATCCAGTTTCTCATGAATTTTAGCAATATCGTCATTGGAGGGCGTCATCGGGCCTAATGGAGATTTAACATAGGGCTGATAGGTATCAGCATATTCTAATCTCGTCTTATGCAACCACCATAAGAAACTGTATGGCATGGTATCATCATCATAGACCGAAACACGCTCTTGACCATCATCCATTATTTCGGCAACAGATTCCGATAGAACAGGTGTTACTAGTGCCGACTCCTCTGAATCGGCAATAATTTCTTGCTGCTGATCGCTTGACCGAAAATAATCTTTTGCAACCCCCGCTTGAATCAAACGATCCAATTCATCAACCTCCACCTTGGATAAAACTGGTTCAGCAACAATTTCGCTCTCAGTTTCAATTTCGACAATCCCATCATCGTCGCGAATTGCTCCATCCACTAGAAATTCATCTGAAGGCATTATTGTATCAGGCTCTGCCGCTGATTTACAATGCATAAATTCATACAACCAACTCGGAGAAGATGCATAGAGCAAAGTAGACGATAAATTCTGAACTGAACTATGCTTGCCAAAAACTTTACGCTCATAGACAAATCGCAGGCTTTGGGCATACGGGTATTTTTCAATCAATGCTAAAACAACATCTTCGGCCACGGTGTCCGGATGATTGATTGCTTGAAAAAAAAGCTCGTTATTGGAAAATGATATATTAAGATTCATCTTGGAAATAGAATTACCAATTAGCAAACGCTTTATTGTATATATCCTCAGTTAACATTTGAATAATTTCTTTACCCAAGGTCTCTTCTTGCGCGCTCTGAAGGTTTCCTGCAAATTCTTTAAATCGCGTAAAAGGTTGCTCAAAATCATCCTTCGGATTAATTTTATTATGATAGGTAACCTTGATTGTAATAGTCAATCTATTCATAGCTGCACGATCTGTCCCAGCTTCAACAGCTGCCGGACTTATCGAATACTCTGTAATAAATCCCTCAAAGGTAGCATCACCATCTTGATTCACCTGACTCAATCGAGATTGGTTACGGATACGCTCTTTCAGTGCCTCCGTAAAATTCTGACTTAAGGTCGGATAAACCAAAGGAGCTATATTTTCGAAATATTGAATATTGACTGTTTTCATTCCCTCAGGAATGGATCCACCAGTAAATCCATATTTTACCCCACAACTATTCATTACAAACAAAAAGGTTGTGGTGAGAAAAGCATATAAAATTTTTCTTGACAACATCTGTAAACCTTAATCTAAATTTAAGTCTTTAATTTTTCTGTACAAAGTTCTTTCAGAAATTCCCAACTCTTGCGCAGCAGCTTTACGTTTACCGCGGTGCTTTTTCAGTGCTTTCTTGATCAGATCAGACTCCTTATCAACAAGCGATAAAGATTCTTCAACTTCTTGAGCATCCTGCAGATATTCATCCTGTGCAACAGGACTTTTTAATACATTTGTCGTATTTGCCGGAGAATGTATCGTTAGCGTTGGGGTTGTATTATAATTTTCTGGATCCGCTTTCAATTGTGGTTCAATCTCTTGGTACAATTGATTAATGTAGGGAGAATTTTGATCAAATGTGCTAGAATCGACACCTTTCTGAATTAATTCAACCACCAGTTTCTTCAGATCAACCATATCCTTCTTCATATCAAATAAGACTTTATACAGCAAGTCTCTTTCTGAAAAATCCTCTTTTCCACCATTATTTGAAGGAACGACCGCTGGCAAACTCGTTCTGGATTCATTGGGCAGATAATTTTGAAGTGTATATGCATCAACAATGCGTTCTTTTTCCAAAACAGCGATTTGTTCCGCAACATTTTTCAGTTGACGCACGTTTCCAGGCCAGCTATAGTTGCGTAGCATATTCTGTGCATCTTCTGTCAGTTGAACCCCGGGTGTACGGTATTTCTCAGAAAAGTCCACAATAAACTTGCGAAATAATAAGTTGATATCTTCAGGTCTTTCACGTAAAGACGGTACGCGCAATGGTACAGTATTTAAGCGATAATAAAGATCTTCGCGAAATTTACCTTTTTGTACGGCTTCAAACACATTCACATTTGTCGCAGCAACCACCCGCACATTTGTCTTCTGTACCTTGGATGACCCTACCCGTATATACTCACCGGACTCCAATACCCGTAATAATCTTGCTTGTGTACCCAAAGGCAACTCACCTACTTCATCTAGAAAGATTGTTCCACCATCAACGACTTCAAAATATCCCTTCCTGGCTTCATGGGCACCCGTAAAAGAACCTTTTTCGTGACCAAACAACTCGGAGTCAATGGTCCCCTCTGGTATAGCTCCACAATTGACCGCAATAAAAGGGCCATGCTTACGGGAGCTCAATTGATGGATAATATGCGAAAAAACTTCTTTACCACTCCCACTTTCACCCTGTATTAATACGGAGATATCAGTTGGAGCCACTTGTCGTGCAATATCGATAGCACGGTTCAACAAAGGCGAATTACCGATAATTCCAAATCTATTCTTTATATCTTGGTTATCCATAAATTTCCAGTTGGAAATAAAACAATCTAAGTTTTCTTAATCAACAATCTTTCCTAATAATGTCGCAGAAGTACATGACTCGATAAGTACATTCACATAATCACCTTGTTTAAATCGAGGATCGATTGGAAATACCACCAATGCATTTTGATCATTACGACCGCAAAAATCGAACTCAGACCTTTTTGAAAATCCCTCAACAAGCACTTTACATACTTTGCCAACAAAATGTTGATAACGATATAAGCTATGATCGCGCTGTTTATTGATAACTTCTGTTAAACGACGTTTTTTTACATCCTCTGGAATATCATCTGCGTATCTTTTTGCAGCCAAAGTACCTGGCCTTTCCGAGTAAGCAAACATATAGGCGAAATCGTATTTGACATAATCCATCATAGATAATGTTTCCTGATGCTCCTCTTCCGTTTCAGTACAGAAACCTGTAATAACATCTGTAGAAATAGCACATTCAGGAATAATACGACGAATGGCATCCACACGTTCCATATACCATTCACGGTCATATGTACGATTCATCAATTCCAATACACGGGAATTTCCAGATTGAACTGGCAAGTGAATATAATTACAGATGTTTTCATGCGAAGCTATTGCATATAAAACTTCATCTGTAATATCTTTTGGATGGGAAGTAGAGAAGCGAATACGTAAAAGCGGGCTGATTTCAGCAACCATCGTAAGCAAGCTAGCAAATGTTATAGTTTCACCCGGTTCCTCCCCTTCAGCTACTGGAGCAGTATATTTGTAGGAATCCACATTTTGTCCCAACAACGTAACCTCCTTATAGCCTGCATTAAAGAGATCTTGGGCCTCCTTGACGATAGATTGCGGATCACGGCTACGTTCACGTCCACGTGTAAAAGGAACAACACAGAAAGAACACATGTTGTCGCAGCCACGCATAATCGAAATAAAAGCTGTTACACCGTTTGAATTCAAACGAACAGGATTAATATCGGCATACGTTTCCTCTCTAGATAACAAGACGTTTACAGCTTTAGCTCCATCGTCAACCTTATCAATCAAATTTGGCAGATCGCGATAAGCATCTGGCCCTACAACGACATCAACCAACTTTTCTTCCTCTAAGAATTTCGATTTCAAACGCTCGGCCATACACCCCAGCACTCCAACGATCATTCCAGGATTTTTTGCTTTAGCAGCTTCAAATTCCTTTAGACGATTGCGCACTCGCTGTTCTGCATTTTCGCGGATTGAACAGGTATTAATAAAAACCACATCAGCTTCCTGATAATTCTTGGTTGTTTCAAATCCCTTATCCAACAAAATAGAAGCAACAATCTCACTATCCGAAAAATTCATCTGGCAACCGTAACTTTCAATATACAGTTTGCGTCCATTACTTAAAATCGGATCCTGTTCTAATAATAATGCCTCACCCTGACGAGATTCGTCGTGTTCCTTAGTGGTATGTGTTAAATCTAGCATAGCTCGATATTCAATAGAATATAATTTTTATTATTTTCGATGGCGTAACCAATGCAATGACCGATCTTTTGCTGATCTGATTTTATGCCCTTAGTTATTTCAAAGACTACAAAGTTAGAAATTTAAATCCATATAATGACAGTTTGTCAGACAGAAATATGGTTTATCCTTTGTCAAATTTTAGGAGCAAATGGACCATATAAAAATTCTGACACGCTGTATTTCACAAAAAAAGCGTTGATTAAATCAACGCTTTCTTATGATTCAAGATCAATAGATTTGTTTCAGGAAAATATTCCTAAAAATGCTTACTGACCTGCTTGTTGTTTTGCTTCTTTTTTCATTTGATCACCTGCTACAATAACGATTTCAACACGACGGTTTTGAGCTCGTCCTGCTTCCGTATCGTTACTTGCAATTGGCTCAGAGAAGTTTCTACCTTCAGTTCTAATACGCGAAGACGCTAAGCCTTTAGATACCGCAAATGCACGTACAGAATTTGCGCGGTCCAAAGACACTTTTTCATTCGCAGCCAACGTACCTACATTATCTGTATGTCCGATAACCAGGATTTCAGTACCTTGTTCTTTGTTCAAGGTTGTTACCAAATTTGCGATATTATCTTTAGCTGACGCTTTTAAATCTGATTTATTGAAGTCAAATAAAATACCTGAATCAAACTTAACCACGATACCTTCCGCAGATTGCGTAACTTCAGCTCCTTCAACAGTTTTAGAAATCTCAGCAGCTTGCTTATCCATTTTTTTACCAATCAATACACCGGCAGCTCCACCAATGGCAGCCCCCGCTAATGTACCGATAGCCGTATTACCGGCTTTGCCACCGATCAATGCACCTAAAGCACCTCCAGCAACACCACCGATTACACCACCTTTAGTCGTATTATTTGTATTTTGGATGGTAGAACAACTTCCAAATAACATAGCTGAGGTTGCAACTGTCAAACCTAATACAGCTAATTTTCTATTCATTTTCATATGTATGCTATCTAAGACTTTTAATATTCAAATTAAATACCGTTCTACTAAAATCAAACAAAGTGCCAAAAGACATTTTTATCAACTTTTTTGTTACAAAACACTGAAAAAGGCCCTTAAAACTTCCAAAAATGACGTCGATACGCTACATAATTTTAAATCACCTTTTCCTACTCGTACAAACAGCTAACAGTAACAAAAGCAAAATGTTTTTATTTTTCTTGAGTCTTTACTTCAATATCAGGTAAAAGAGCTCCTTTAGGCCTTCCCTTTGCATTAAAGTCGTCCATAGATTGTTGTACGTAATGCATTAAATCATACTGTCCCCAATGCTCAGCCAGATCAAAAGATGGACGGTAACGTATCATAAAAGCATCTAATTCTGTACTATCCAGCTTCGTCAGATTTTTAACAGCTTCACGAGAGAAAATACGATCAACTTGTAATTCATCCTTCTCTTTGTCCATAAATCGCCCAAAACGTTTTGCATTCTTGGCTTCCCTTCCAAAAAGATTATAAAGGGCGGTTGCAGGACTACCCAGATAGGTTCCGAACTTATTTTTACCCCCATTATAAATACCCTTTTTAGCGTAATTATTCATGGCATCATTTAATTCGGCCTCCTTCGTTTTTCGCTCAACGATGACGGTCTCCAATCGTATCCCTTCTTGCAATTCCACATAAAACTCATTCAGGTTGGTCAGCACGGTTTTAACAGGTGAATACCCGACTTTGGTAAAAGACAGGGAGTCTCCTACCGATGCATCAATCGTAAAAACACCAAAAGAGTTACTCAACGTTGATCTGTGCGTGCGCATATTAAGCACCACAGCATCTCCAATGCGATTACCGTTCCCCTTTTGCAGCACCATTCCCGAAACCTTCTGCTGTTGTTGCGCAGTAGCTCCAAAATAGGTGAATAACAGCAAAAAAAGCCCTAATATATGTATATGTATTATTTTCATCCTATTATCTCTCTTCAATTACCCCAATTGGTTTCAGTGCGATTGTAAATCAACAATTTCATTGGGTCAAACATTCATTTCCGTAAGGAACAGCTTATAATTTATTTCAATCTTATTAATTCCCAGCTACACCTAACCTACTTTGTTAAAAGTAATAATAGTTTGACACTTGTACTGTTAAAAAAGTTTAAATATTCTTTGTTTATCATTTGTATGGATAAAAAACAAAATTAGCCCCTTCAGCAACTACAACAAACAAGCACATATAGTCTTTCGCAGGCTTATAGTTCTGAATAAAAGACGCTTTACGATCTTCTTGAATAATATCCATTTCTACAAACTCTTCCAGTGTCGAGGCGTTTATGCTCCATTTCGTCTCCAGTTCCTTACGATCTAATATCACTTCGCCAACGGAAACTTCATGCTGATGTGCGACAAAAATTGGGTAGTCAGAATAACCTTCTTCAACAATCTCCAGCGCTACTTCGCGGATTGATTCACTATAAAAATCGAGATCTACCTGCAGACTTTTTAATGGACTTTGCTCTGTAGACGGTGTATTTTCTTCTCTTGCAGATCCTGCAAATAAATCTTCTACTTCCATACTGTATGCTATTACTTCTTTAATTCCAATAAAACCACATTCTCAACGTGTTGGGTATGCGGAAACATATCTACTGGCTTGATCCGCTTCACCTCATATTTTTCGCCCAACAACACCAAATCGCGTGCCTGTGTAGCAGCATTACAACTGACATATACAATACGCGGTGATTCCATTTCTAACAAACGAGCTACAACGTCAGCGTGCATTCCTGCACGTGGTGGATCTGTAATCACCACATCTGGTTTTCCGTGTTCAGCTATGAAGGAAGGGGTCAACACATCTTTCATATCTCCAGCGTAGAACTTTGTATTCGTAATATCATTGATCGACGAATTGACTTTAGCGTCCTCAATGGCAGTAGGAACATACTCTACACCAACAACTTCTCTCGCCCTCTTAGCGACAAAGTTTGCAATTGTACCCGCTCCTGTATACAAGTCATACACCAACTCATCCCCCTTTAAATCGGCAAAGTCACGTGTGATTTTATACAGCTCATACGCTTGTGCAGAGTTTGTTTGATAGAACGACTTAGGCCCAACTTTGTAACGCAAGCCCTCCATCTCCTCATAGATAAAATCACGACCGGCATATACATGAATATCCTGGTCGAAGATTGTATCATTGCGTTTCTGGTTTACAATATATAACAGGGAAGCGACTTGAGGAAACTTTTCTTTAACAAATTCCATCAACAACTCAACCTGTCCTTCTTCCGGATATGCAAACACAACGATCACCATCATCTCCCCGGTTGAAGAAATACGGATAATCAAATTACGCAATACACCTGTGTGTTCACGCAAATCGTAGAACGTCATATCTTGACTAAGAGCAAAATCACGGATACTATTACGAACTTCATTTGAAGGATCTTCTTGCAAAAAACAATGATCGATATCTAAAATCTTATCAAAACGTCCAGGCACGTGAAAACCCAGTGCATTCATTTCTAATTGGGACGAATCTTCATCAACAGAAGTCAACCATTTTTTGTTTGAAAAAGTATATTCTAATTTATTTCTGTAATATTCTGTTTGCGCAGAGCCTAAAATACTTTCCATCGCCGAAGTATCTACTTTCCCAATACGCGAAAGGGCATTATCGACAGATTGTTGCTTAAATTTTAGCTGAGCATCATAGGTCATATGCTGCCACTTACATCCGCCACACACTCCGAAATGTTCACAAAACGGATCTACACGATAAGATGAAGCCTCTTTTAAACTGGTCACCCGAGCCTCCGCAAAATTCTTTTTCTTGCGCATAAGCTCCACGTCAACAACATCACCAGGAACAGCTTTTTCTACAAACAAAACCAAATCTTCGGTTTTTCCAACACCTCTACCCTCTTCGGCAATATCAATGATGGCAATATCTTTCAAGAACTTTTTCTCTTGCGGAATTCTTCTACTCATAGGGTGCAAAAATACAAATTTATACCGATTTTTCATCTGCATAAATGATTTATAGCCATTGATTATCACTGGCATAAACGAGTACCTGACAGGTATGATAAGTTTCGAACGAATAGAATACCGGGATCAGATTCGGACATTGTTCGTACCTTGTTCGGATGCGATACAGATCGTGTACCGTTGCTGATCAGATTCCGACCAAACGCTGAACAGGAATTATCTGTTCAGGGTCTGGTCAATAATAGTTGCAAGACTGTTCATCTCCGAAGGTGGTACGAACATAATACGAAGACAACCCGACAATACCATTAACGTTGCTGAGCATCATAAAAAAGTGAACATGCAAAAAAAGATAACGTCGTGAATTAGAAAGGGATGAGCGCGTTATAATAATGTTACTGAACTGTTGCCTGAACAAGATAAGGAAGGATCTCTTTCTGAAACGAAATAAAGTTTTTTCGCACATCGGCATCTGAGACGGCCGTAAAAGCAAAAGAAAACACAATACTCTTACTAGACTTGATCAAAAAGGTCAGCTTTTCTTCACTAATCGCTTCATTTATTTTTTCATTCTGAATGAATGTGCTTAGGAGCAGAAACTCCAAATCTTCAGAAAGCGTCTTTAGATATTCTTGTGCGTTCGCAGATTCCCGGATAAACTCCCAACCGATCAATTCATTGCAAGCCGTATAGGTCAGTCGGCTTACCCGCAAAATTGTTGAAGCCAAAAACGAAGCCATATCATCCTCATATTTGGTTGTTTTCAAAATATCCTGCAGACTCGCACGAAGATAATCCATGAGAATGGCATGCAAGATCATCTCTTTACTATCAAAATACTTGTACACCGTCGCCTTCGCAATCTTAGCTTTTTTTGCCAATGTGTTCACACTGGTTTTATGGTAGCCATTTTGACGAAAGAGCTCACGTGCTGTTCTTTTTATGGATTCAATAATATAATCTGGTTCCATATACGTTAGATCGTACGAATGTTGAAAGTCATCTACAAAGCTTAAAGACCAAAAAGCATCACATTATTCTCTTGCCTAATTATCGTAGAGAATAATGTGATGCCACAATCTTTACAATGATTAATTTATATTAATTCGGTCTCAAATTGAGACAAGAAACGCGTGTCATTTTCTGAGAAAAGACGTAGGTCTTTAATCACATATTTAAGGTTTGTGATACGTTCTATTCCCATACCAAATGCAAAACCTGAGTATTTTTTACTATCAATACCACAGTTATCAAGCACATTAGGATCTACCATACCGCAACCTAAAATTTCTACCCAGCCAGAGTACTTACACAAGTTACACCCTGCCCCTTTACAGATTGTACAGGAGATATCCATTTCTGCCGAAGGTTCAGTGAAAGGAAAATAGGATGGGCGGAAACGTACTTTGGTACCTTCGCCATACATCTCTTGAACAAAATGATATAAAGTTTGTTTCAAATCGGCAAAAGAAACATTCTCATCTACATATAAACCTTCTACTTGGTGAAAGAAACAGTGTGCACGGGCTGATATAGCTTCATTTCTATAAACACGTCCAGGCATTATCGCACGAAACGGTGGTTTACCGGCTTCCATTAAACGCACCTGAACCGAAGATGTATGCGTTCTCAATGTAATGTCATTACCTTCCTGTTTTTTGATAAAGAAAGTATCTTGCATATCACGCGCAGGATGTTCCGGTGGAAAATTCAACGCAGAAAAATTATGCCAGTCATCTTCAATTTCCGGCCCTTCTGACACAATAAAACCTAATTTCTTGAAAATTTCAACAATTTCTTTACGAACTAAAGAGATTGGATGTCTAGACCCCAGCTGAAAACCTTGACCAGGCAATGTTAAATCACTCGCAAATTCCTGTGATTTTTGCTTCTCACCAGACCCGAACTTTTCTTGTGCTTCTTTGAATGTATTTTCTGCGAACTGCTTAAATTCATTCAACACTTTTCCCAAAGTACGTTTCTCTTCAGGCGTAACTGTTTTGAATTCATCAAAAAGATTTTTCACAATCCCTTTGGAAACCAAAAACTTCAATCTGAAATTTTCTACATCGGCTGAAGAAGCTGGCGCAAATGCCTTAATCTCTTCAGTATACTGCGTAATTCTATCTTGCAACATAATTAGAGCAAACATAGCCAAAATTTCCGCTAAAAAGAAATTTTGAACTTCGACTGAGCATCATAAAAGAACACATAGCAGAAACAGCCTACTCGCTTGGGAGAAGGTAATCAGAATTCCACACCCAAAACGCTAATAAAACAAAAGAGCAGGCCTAGTTGCCTGCTCTTTTGTTTTTTGATGATTTTACTATATTTACTATACATGTAAAGTTTTTACATAATCTCAAATTCTTCAGCTTAAAATGGTAATGGATTATCCTCCTGATCATTCTCCGTAAAATCGACCTCCACTTCCTTATCTTCGACTTTTTGCGCCTGCGTGTTTGCTGTATTACCAGCACTTACACCCGCATTCGGCTCAAAATCCGATTTACGACCTAAAAGCGTAAAGGTTTCAGCGACAACCTCAGTAGCATATCGTCTAATACCTTCCTTATCCTCATAAGTACGAGTCCGCAGTCGACCTTCAATATAAACTAACTTCCCCTTTGTTAGATATTTTACAGCCACGTCAGCCAGACCTCGCCACATAACAATATTGTGCCATTCGGTTTGTTCTACTCTTTTTCCGTCTTTGTTATACGTTTCTGATGTTGCCAATGGAAAACTGGCAACAGAGACATTGCCTTCTAAATAGCGAATTTCGGGATCTTTTCCAAGATGTCCCACTAAAATGACTTTGTTAACTCCTGACATAATTTAAAAGCATAAATGGTTAAAAATTTGATCTTTCCAAAAAGGTAAAGATCAACTTGTGTTTAGCTAATTTATCTAAATCTTTTAGAAATACATAATCCCAATTGGATTTTTTTTGAATTAGATCGCCTTTTAACCGCACCTCAAAAAATGTCGCATAAATATTTTGATGACTCAAGATATGTTTTGTCTGCTGTTGTAAAACATGTAGTTCAGCATCGGAACCGAAACAGGAAATAAACCACTCATCGCTAAGAACATCCGGAATTGACAAGCTGTAATTAGACTCCAAAAGTGGAAACTCATATAGATTCTGCCAAACGTCACCTTCACCACGTTTAGACATCAGTATCTGATCGTTATCCTTCGAGATAAAATAATTAAAGTATCGATCTTTGCTTGCCTTGGCTTTAAGCTTTACAGGCAATTGATCTACCTGGCCTTTAGATAACGCATAACAGGAAGGACGAAACATACAGAATTCACATAAAGGCAGCTTGGGCTTACAATGGGTGGCACCAAAATCCATAATAGCCTGATTATACAATGCCGGGTGTTTATGATCAAGATTTTCTTTGGCTATAGCTGTAAAAATCTTCTTTCCTTCCGTAGAATTGATAGGTGTTTCTATGCCATAGTATCGCGCCAGTACACGAAACACATTTCCATCCAATACCGCCTGGGCTTCATCGTTCGCAAAAGAGGATATCGCCGCAGCAGTATACTCTCCTATTCCAGGAAGCGTTATTAATGTTTGATAATCTACCGGAAAAACACCCTGATACTGATCGCGAACTATTCGCGCGGCCTTATGCATATTCCGTCCTCTAGAATAGTAACCCAGACCTTGCCAAAGATGAAGAATATCATCTTCTTCTGCATTCGCAAATTCCACAACATTCTTAAATCGCTCGACAAAACGTACATAATAGGGCAAGCCTTGTTCGACACGAGTCTGTTGCAGAATAATTTCAGAAAGCCATATTTTGTAGGCATCTTTTGTTTCTCGCCATGGTAGATCTCGCTTATGCTGTCGATACCATGCTTGCAATTCCTCGCCAAATTTCATAGCGACAAAAATGCGCAATTTTTCGCTAATACCAGCATTCCATCATTCGAGGATAGGTCTACGAATGTAGGTAATCTGTTCATCAGGTTCTAAAATCGTATTTTCCAATGTGATAAAGCCTTTGTATTTTTCTTTTAGCGCCTGATAGAGACGTCCATCATAAGAAACAGCAAATCGCCCATCTGCCTTGAGATAAACCGGCAAGTGTCGATTGCCCACGTCGAAGCAGAACTCGCCCACAACAGATAGATTCTGACTATCCAACAATACACAAAGACAAGGTAAAATGTTGACCTGGATGAATAAATCACCACGATGATAAATACACTGTCCTGAACGCAGTGCGCTGCCATCATCACGCTGTATACGCACCAGATTACCCTTTCTTGTTTTCCGCTGGATAACGCGCTTATTTACTTCATAATAGGAAAGATCCAAAATATCTGAATCGCGGCCCAGCTTCAATTTGTCAAAATCAGGGATAACATCAATCCATATCTCGTCATGCTGGCTCCCCTTATGCATAGTTAGTTCCTTCCACCACTACAGCATCCACCAACTCCCGCTTACTTTTTCGACGAGGTTTTCTGTGTTCAATGACGGTGATTTCCCCCGTCTTCGATTTCTCATCT
This sequence comes from Sphingobacterium siyangense, assembly GCF_007830445.1. GTDB lineage: Bacteria > Bacteroidota > Bacteroidia > Sphingobacteriales > Sphingobacteriaceae > Sphingobacterium > Sphingobacterium siyangense. The sequence goes on from NZ_VLKR01000003.1 coordinate 201,635, forward strand.
TCCGTTATCGCTTCGACGGCTGTATCTTCCTTCCTTTCAGAAAACTTATGTTGTGTAAAATCCCAACACAATTGCCCCAACATATGTAAAAAGTCGTAAAGCAACTCTCCATCAGTCCCCAAAGCACGTAGGATAACCACATCTTTTGAAGCCTGCGTAAAGCCATAAGAGATATCATTGTATTCAACAGTTAAGATTTCATCCAATTCATATTTTAATTCTTGCGCAAAAAGAGCCGAGAACACAAAAGTTGCCTGATGGGTATATCCCTCAAAAAATAACATCTTCTGTATCGGTTGACTTTTGGGACGCAAAAGCTGATTGTCAATAAAGGACAGTTTACCTTGTCTAAAAATCTTGGTTTGCGTATGGAGACTATCAAACTCAAATGCTTCTTTCATGTGAATTCTTCCAACACTAATAATGTCACCCCACATCAAAACTGCATCTTCAGCCAAGTGAATATGATTGCTTGCCTTAAAAATAGAATCCTTAAACGGCGTTACTGGGTGTGGAATGTAATGAAACAAGCCACCGGCCCCAACATGCACGTCCGTATGTTGTCTTGCGCCAGTTTTCATAGGATGAAGCTTATTGAAGGACTGTGTAAAAAGTTTCAATTGTGCATCTTTTTTCACATGAACATCAATGTGCAAATAATCCGTATCCATAATACCAGGCGATGCACTCATGATGATCATTTCCAAATGATTGGTCAATCCTGCCGCGCCATAATGCGTTAGTTTATAAGGTGCATTATGATAACTCTCCTTCAATCTACTTCTGCCGTCCTCTTTGGCAACATTTAATACGATTTTGCTATCCATATACGATAAATTTTAACCTACGGGCTCCAACAAAGCATACTTTTTGATCCATGATTTCACATCTTCCAAACCTTCTAAAGTCATTAAGTTTGTAAAAATAAATGGTCTTTCACCGCGCATGCGGATTGTATCCTGGCGCATAACTTCCAAGTCGGCATTTACATAAGGGGCAAGGTCTATTTTATTGATCAACAACAAATCCGAGCGCGTAATACCTGGCCCACCTTTACGTGGCATTTTCTCGCCTTCAGCAACATCGAGAACAAATATGGTCAAATCGGCTAGATCCGGACTAAAAGTCGCCGTCAGGTTATCACCTCCACTTTCAACAAAAATCAGTTCCACATCCTCAAAACGATTCGCTAATTCTTCTACAGCTTCAATATTCATCGAAGCATCTTCACGGATTGCCGTATGCGGACAGCCCCCTGTTTCAACACCAATAATACGTTCAGCGGGCAGAGCCGAATTCTGTTGTAGATACATAGCGTCCTCACGCGTATAAATATCATTTGTTACAACACAGATACTATAATCTGCCGACATCGAACGTGTCAACCGTTCAATAAGTGCCGTCTTGCCAGAGCCCACAGGACCAGCAACACCAATTTTCACGTAATTTCTCTTAGACATCTTTTATTTCAGTTATTTTTACGAAATGTAAATTCTCGTGTATAATTTTTCATGTTGCATGCATCGAATATCCTGAGCGATACAACAATTTCCGATCAGATCATCATCCAGTTCGGGCTGTAATCCGACCAATTTATTAATCAAGGGCTGTAGTTTAAACAAAATCTGCTGTGCATCCATTTGGCTAATTGGAACCAGTTTGGCACAATTCGTCATAATACCATTCAAAGAATTATAATAAAAAGCACTCAGTGCGTCTGAATAACTAATTTCCTGCGCATGGGCAAACATGGCAAATGCCATTGCATAGTGACCATGCTGTTCTTGCGCATTTATCGCCTTTAGATAAGCCGAACAACGCTTGACCGGTTTTAATTTTTCTGTCAATTTTAAAAACCGTATTCCCAATTTCTTACTGGCATCCCGAATCTCATAAGGAGCTTTGAAAGCGGTTATCAATGCATCCAGTTCAGCGATCTTTTTCCTGGTTGCTCTTGATTCACATAATTGCCAAGCTTTATGAAAAAAAGCGGCATCGTTGTAATAGAAACTATGCTCCAATAAAGTCTGTGCATATTCTTTTGCAGTTTTAGCATCATGTACAATCTCTTTATTGATATAAGTTTCCAAACCATAGGAATGTGTGAAGCCTCCAATCGGGAATACAGAGTCGTTAATCTGCATTAATGTCAACAATGGATTCATATGTAATCGTTATTAATTAAGTATTAGAGCCCCTTGGCCAAGGTAATTTTGTGCTGGACTACGGCATACTGATGTATGCGTAACGTATGTGTTCTTTCTATCACCCGTAACTCTTTCGTCGGTGTAAAACCCGCCCTTTCTAAGGTTTCCCAAAGGGGATTTTCATAGGCTGCAATAATTTCATGTGCAGCGTTGATGAAAACAGGGATATGTTTGTTGCCAATTTCGAGACATATCCGAGCCATATCCAAGAGGTTTTTAGGACGTACAACAAGGCAAGGACAGGGCAATATTCGAACAGCAATGCGCAGTTCCGTTGTTTCGAACAAAATATCACCGTCAAACAAGGATTCCGTTCCTAAATTTTTAAAGCCTATTTCTCGACCTTCAACAGTGAACCCTCGGATAATACGTCTTTCCGTATCAAACCATTCGAGTTCCAAAAAATCAAGTTCAACACTGTTCTGATCTGTGCTATCGGCCCAAATATTCCCCTTAATGTCTCTTGCTAACAACATAAATAACCAATTAGAATAAGAAGTACCGTTGAGCCATTGGAAGTTCCTTCAATGGTTCACAGGTCGCCAACACACCATCGACTGTTACTTCATAGGTTTCTGGATTAACGACGATATTTGGTGTTGCATGATTATGGACCATATCTTTTTTCATCACCGTACGACATCCCTCCACAGGCAGACATTTACGCGACAAATTCAATTTTTGAATATTTCCGTTCTCCAAAGAAATTTTCGAAACGAAATTGAAGCATAGTTTTGAAACTGCTTTACCATAATTTCCAAACATTGGCCTATAAATGATTGGCTGTGGTGTCGGAATTGACGCATTGGCATCTCCCATTTTAGCACCCAAAATCATACCGCCTTTGATGATCAACTCGGGTTTTACACCAAATAATTCTGGTTTCCAAAGGATCAAATCTGCATACTTTCCTTTTTCAATCGAACCAATATATTGGTCAATACCATGTGCTTTAGCAGGGTTGATTGTAAATTTGGACACATAACGTTTGACACGGAAGTTATCATTTTCTTTACCTTGATCTTCAGCTAAAGGGCCGCGTTGGATTTTCATCTTATGGGCGGTTTGGAATGTACGGGAAATGACCTCTCCCACACGTCCCATCGCTTGGCTATCCGAACTCATAATTGAAAATACGCCCATATCTTGCAAAATATCCTCGGCAGCAATTGTCTGTGGACGGATACGTGAATCAGCAAATGCCACATCTTCTTTCACATTTTTATCCAAGTGATGGCAGACCATCAGCATGTCCAAATGTTCTTCAGCAGTATTTACCGTAAAAGGTTTTGTTGGATTGGTAGATGCAGGGAGGATATTGGGATACATGGCGATCTTAATAATATCCGGAGCGTGTCCACCGCCAGCTCCTTCCGTGTGGAAAGTATGGATTACACGACCATCTATCGCAGCAACAGTATCTTCCAAGAAACCGGCCTCATTCAGTGTGTCGGTATGGATCGCAACTTGTACATCGTATTTATCAGCAACTTTCAATGCCGCATCAATTGTTGCCGGAGTCGCTCCCCAATCTTCATGGATTTTCACGCCCAGTGCACCAGCTTCAATTTGTTCTTCGATAGGTTTAGTGGTCGACACGTTACCTTTTCCGAAAAAACCAACATTGATAGGAAGGTTTTCAAACGCTTCAAACATACGCTCGATATACCACTTTCCTGAAGTCACTGTCGTTGCCAGTGTTCCATCTGCTGGTCCCGCACCGCCACCAATAAAAGTAGTTACACCAGAATATAGCGCTGTTTCAATCTGTTGCGGCGAGATAAAGTGAATGTGCGTATCAATACCGCCTGCAGTTAGGATATAGCCCGCTCCCCCATGCACTTCCGTAGAAGCACCGATGATCATGCCCTCGGTTACACCATCCTGTACATCTGGGTTTCCAGCTTTACCAATACCTACAATTTTACCATCCTTAATACCAATATCGCCTTTTACAATACCCCAGTGGTCAATGATAATGACATTAGTGATGCAAAAATCCAACACCCCCTCATCACGCAAGGCACGAGCCGATTGCCCCATACCATCGCGAATAGTTTTACCGCCACCAAATTTGTTCTCTTCTCCGTAAACATTGAAATCTTTTTCAATTTCAATGAAAAGCTCTGTATCTGCCAGACGAACCTTATCTCCAGTGGTCGGTCCAAAAAGAGCCGCATATTTGTCTCTCGGGATATAAAGTTCCCCATCAACATATTTTACAGATGATTTATCTAAACCTAGTTTATCTAAACCAAGCGCATGTAGACCAACAGTAGAACCCAAAGTGGTGAGCCCTACAACTTTAATCCATTCGCGTCTATTCCATCCTCCCATATTTACTTAGATTGTCTGAATTTCAATTTTTTCATTTTATCAATGGCTTTGGTTTTCACCGATTGATCTGTATACTTCCCATTTGTCAATCCATTAAAACCATGGATTTCCTTACTTCCGCCAAATTCAACCAAAACAACCGATTTTTGTTCCCCTGGTTCAAAACGAACAGCGGTGCTGGCTGGAATATTCAAGCGCATCCCAAACGCTTTCTCCCTGTCGAAGGAAAGCAACTTGTTCGCTTCAAAGAAATGATAATGTGAACCTACCTGAATCGGTCGATCACCTTCATTTTTCACAACAATGCTTGTGGTTCTGTGCCCAACATTAGCTTTGATTTCCTCTTTTTTTAAAATGTATTCTCCTGGAATCATATCATTCAATATTTATTAACGAATAGGATCATGGACAGTCACCAATTTAGTTCCGTCCGGAAAAGTAACTTCGATCTGTACATCATGGATCATTTCAGGGACTCCTTCCATGACTTGGCTCCTTTTCAATAAGGTAGTACCATAAGACATTAAGTCCGCCACAGACCTTCCGTCCCTAGCCTCCTCCATAATCTGGGCACTGATGTAAGCGATACACTCAGGATAATTTAATTTTACCCCGCGTTTCAATCGCTTAGCCGCCAATTCGCCGGCCAAATGCAACAACAGCTTTTCTGTTTCTCTCGGTGTTAAACGCATAAAAAAATAATTATTTGTTAATTTGTTAAAGGAATTATTATAAAACTGGAATGGTAAAATATGCCCCAAAGGCTAAGCGGTTGTACTGACTCTTGGCCATATCCATATAGCCCTTATAGTTTACGGTGTTACCAACGTAACCTAAATAAAACCGAAGATCCTGGTTGTGAAACGGCTTATGTTGCAAAGCCGCAAAATAGGTCCAGTTTTGGCGAAAATTCTTACCGAGTTGGTTATCATCTCTCGATCCCGCGATCTCATACCCACCTTTCAAAGCCACCTCCCATTTTTTACTCAAAAATTGATCATAGCGCAATATGGCAGAGCTGTAGTTCACATCTTTGGCCAATACACGGTTCGCGCCAGTTCTACCATAAAATTCGTTGATCGCGGAAGATGCAATCATCGCATGATCAACAGCAAGATAAGAGTACTGTAAATCAAGATATAGCATCTGTTTTGCTGTTTTGAATTTATTCGCTAATGAAACGGCATGATTAGTATGTCCCTTTGCAAACTGAGAGATGTTGTAAGACCATTTCGTATTAAAACGCTTATCCATAAATGCCCCCACCCAAGTGAAATAGGCTCCCATTGGTACACTAGAGCGTTCCAAATCACCTACAGCAAAACCATTTTTTGCATGAAGCTCCATAAAACTATCATTGGTCGTGTTGTAAACTTGGGCATGTAACGAATGATTCGGATTGACTTCATAGGATAACATTCCACCGACAACAAAGAGATTCAATATGCGGTCGACATAGTCTGTGAACTTATATTCGTAAATTGGGTTATTTTCAAATTCATAACTCCCGACCATCGCACTTTGCTTACCGGCCGTAACGGACCATTTGAGATCCTTGCCAAACTTGTACTTGATCAATGCCATGTCCAATGCACGCGAGCCATTATCCTGACTCGTTGGAGCAAATGACCTATTCAAACGAAAACGCACTTTATACGACAGTCTATCATTGTATACGCCGCTCATCAAAATACGGGCATCATCAAGGTTTGCTTTTGCTTGAGACTCCCCCTCCCCATTGTCCGTTTGCAGACCTGCTCTTAACAGGACATCCAATTGAAATGATTTTGCTCGCGCGGGTTCTTTCAGTAACAAGCTGCTTCTTTGCGCCTGAACAGAGTCCGTTTGGATCTGCTCTTGCGCATGCAATGATGCTATACTAATCCCCAGTGTTGTAAAAAGTGAAAGTGTTTTTTTCATCCTTATATTTTGTTCCTTTATGGTAACGAAGCAATCCCGCGGTTTCAAAACATAATCCGATTCGAAACAACAAGATAGATCCATGAGTTATACTTATCTCTGGTACAAGTATATCACAGCCACCTAAAAATGGAATAAGGATGAGATTAAAATGAAATTAGAAAGGAGTTTTTGGGATTGTAACAACGACCAGAGTGCCTTGACCTTCCGTTGAATTGAGGAACAATTCAGCACCATGAAGGTCAAAGATATTTTTGGCTAAAACAAGCCCCAAACCATTGCCATAGATATCACCGACATTAGAAGCGCGGTAAAAAGAGGTAAAAATATGTGGCTGGTCTTTTTTAGGAATACCTATCCCTTGGTCAAACACTTTTATCGTAATATTTTTGCTATCGCTACTTATGGCTACGCCAACCTGCGTTCCATTGCCGTACTTAAATGCATTTGAAATAATATTGCTAAAGGCAATAAAAAACAGATCCGGGTTAGCCAAAACCGTAAGCTCATCACTATCTTCTGGAATTTCTGTTAGATCAAAAGAAAGCTTGAGGTCCTTATGAATACTTTTTTCGGCTTTATAAATTTCATAGAGTAATTCGTCAATTCGAATAATTTCTTTATTGTCCACTTCCCCCTTGAAGCCCATGCGGGATAGTTGCAAAAGATTATTGATAATCAACTCCATTTTATCCGCATATTTTGCGATCGTCTCCAGTGAATAATAAGCTTCATGCTCTTTCGACAGGAGCTGTTGTGCCAATTCGGCTTCTCCTCCGATAATTGTAAGTGGGGTCTTTAGCGAATGAGAGGCATTTCCGATAAAACTCTGTTGCGACTGAACCGAGATATCCAATCGGCTAAGCATTGAATTTAAGTTCGCAATCAAAACACCCAATTCATCTTTGCTATTGCTAAATTTACTAAACAGACGATGGTCTAAATGTGCGATATCAACTTTGTCTAAATCATTGTTGATATCCTTAATGGGTTTCAATAATCGGTCAGCAAAATAAAAAGACATCAGTACAATTAAAAAAATCGCCAAAATCCCACCTGTGATCAGGGTACGATCCAATTGACGCTGTTCATCATGGCCATAATCATCAATCCCTTCCGATACAACAATCAAATTTTCCTGGTGAAGATGATCCTGAAAGAATACCGCTACAAAGGCAGTCTTACCATGCATGTATCTTCCCTTTCCATGACGAATTACATCGGCATAGAATGTTTTTGGCATAGGCAGCTCAGGCCGCAATTGAACACGATCACTTCCCTTAACAACACGAATGAGATGGTCTGTTCCTTCAGATAATTGTTTCAGGTATTTACGTTTTACCTGAATATAGAGTGCCCTATTTTCATCCTTCTGATGGACGATATGATCTCCGACAATCACGGCGTTCTCTTCTAGCCGATGAAAAAATTTGGTCTGTAGACTGTCGTACGTGAAATAAGACACATAAATGGCAAAAACAACAAGCAGCAGGGTGCTGATGATAGAAAATAGGAGAACTATTTTGGTCCTAATTTTCATGACGGATTACATAGCCCATACCGATCACCGTATGGATAAGTTTACGTGAAAATTGTTTATCGATCTTTTTCCGCAGATAATTTACATACACGTCGACAACATTGGTGCTTAAGTCAACATCCATACCCCATACTTCTTCCAGAATATCGATCCGGCTCAATACCTTATTTCGGTTGAGCATTAAAAATTCAAGTAAACGAAATTCAGTAGCTGTGAGAATAATAGGAGAATTGGCACGTTGAACCGATTTACTGTCTCTATCCAATTGAAGATCGTCAAATACCAATATATTTTTTTGCTCGGTAACTGTTTTGGATTTGCGGCTATAGCGACTGATTCGAGCTTTTAATTCCTCTAAACGAAACGGCTTCGTCAAGTAATCATCCGCATCCCTGTCAAAGGCCTCAACAATGTCCTCCGTTTGATTTAATGCTGTTAAGATAATAATTGGGACTTCGTTGTTGGACATCCGAATGTTTTTACAGACATCTAAGCCATTCATACCCGGCAACATCACATCCAATAGGATCAGGTCATAACGGTTCAATCCCGCCATTTTTAGACCAGTATAACCATCCATAGCAATACTAATATGATAGCCTTCTTCTTTTAAGCCTCTTTCGATCAATGATATGACGGATGGTTCATCCTCTATTAGTAATAGTTCCACAGGTATCTTTTTTAAACAGTAAAAAATTCGAGGTTTGTAAAATACAAAATTAACATTTCACCTTTTTCCAAAAAGCGACATTCCTTAATTATTTTCGCTTTTTCTTGACGATTATATGATAATAAACTATAAAACAAGTAAAAAACACATACACTCCCACAAGACCGCTATCTTAACCGCCGTCCTTACAACCATTTATTTCACTTGGTATAGAAATAGTCCACAACGCAAGATCTTTACTCAAAATATAAGACGCTAGCACCTGAACCCTAAGTACAGATCAAAAATCGGTTTTAAACAACCAAATACAATAATATCTATTTTTGAAAGAATTTCCACAAACAACGAAAGATTATTTCAAAGATCAATCGAATTTCAATATTTTTGCAGCTTAAAATCACACAATGAAACAATTTATCCTTTGTTTACAGTTGGCGTTTTTTCTCCTTATCGGACAAGGACACGCTCAGCAAAAGCTATATAAAATTTCATATCAATTTGCTGATCCTGAAACGGGAACAGATACCGCATCTTCAGAATTCATCAAAATATTGGCTGGAAATAATGAAGCATTAATGCAGGCCTTCATCACCAAAGACCAGATGCGCATTGAAAGTTTATTATTCGGAAAATCGATACAGATCAGCAATATCCACGAAGGCAGCTCTTTTCTACTGGATGAAATAAATAAAACCTATACTGCAACAGAGCTGGCCACCGGCAAACTCATTGAGACTGCCGTAAACGAGGGTGATAATTATGCCTATTCGGGAGATTTTGAGATCAGCTTAGTTCCCGATCAAAAGAAGATAATTGCAGGAATCACCTGCGAAAAAGCAACATTCAATCTAACAGGTAGCCAAGATCCACAAACGGAAATTACCGTTTGGTATGCACCAAAATTGCCAAAGTTATACTGGGGCACTTACGATTATCTCGAAAAAGTGCCCGCGGCAGCGCTCTATATCGGATCGGCCGGGCTCGGAATCCAAGCGACCAAGGTAGAAGAAATAACATTCGACAAATCACTCTTTGAAATTCCTGCGGATTATGAAGAAGGTGAACCTATTGAGGAAGCTGTAGATTCCACGCTAAACGACCATCTATCTTGGTATCAAGATTCCAATACAGCATATTTTGGTGTACAGGACAGCTTAGGGAACAAATTAACACCAGCAAAGTATACGGCAATATATAGCTATGTAGGAGATTATGCTATCGTAACTGATGCAGCTCAAATGTTTGGCTTAATAGACATACAAGGCAGAGAAGTTATTCCATGTCAATATGAATCGCTCAGTTTAGAAACCGAAGGCGGTCCAGTGGTTTACATGAGAGATCTTAAGTATGGGCTGTTGGATACAAACGGTAAAATATTGCTGCAGGCCAAATATGACTTTATTTCAGTTCCTAGCCCAGAATATGCACTTTTTACGGAAGGAGATCATACGGGTATCATGGACCAAAAAGGCGCTGTTTTACTTCCTGCCAAATATGAAACCATTTCGGATTATCGCGATAATCTCGCGTTAATTCTAGTCAACCAATCCTACCAGCTTATTAATAAAACGGGGCATAATCAACTTAAAACGGATTATGAGTTTCTATCTTTTGCGGGTGAAAGACTTCTATTGGCATTTAATGACAATAAATATGGGTACATTGATTACACAGGGAAAGTCGTTGTTCCATTTAAATTACAAAATGCCCAAGCTTTTGAAAACGGGCTAGCGCTTGTAACGGAGGATCTAGAGAATTTTTATTATATTGACGCAAAAGGGAATTTTATCAAGAAATATGAAGAGTAATCCACAGACATTCCACTTGTCGACATTGCATCGTGGAAAATACATGTTAATCTTGCTAATTTCAATCTTTTTGATCGGAATGGGAATGTCTAAAGTTCCCATACAGGAAATTCTCAAGATTATTATTGCTCTTTTAATGATTCCTTTAGCACTGTATCTGGCCATAAAGTCTTCGACTTTGTCGTCGACTTGGGTCTTGGATGAAAATACACTTCAGATAAGCAACGCTAAAAAAACAATCGTTTTCCCTTTGAATAATATTTCTCATATCAGGAATCTCAAACGTTCCGGTGGCAACCTGATCATTATCAACCAAAACAAAGGGCCAGCCTTCCGTACCTGGCGCAACAAATTATTTCAAAAGGAAGATGATCTTCCCCTGCTAACGGAAGCCCTAAAGGACGCTGACATCGAATATTACGACCTATAAATTCTTTCTTCCTTCGGTAACATTTGTTACAGGCTTTTGCAAAGGCAGTATGTACCTTTGTAACATCACTTAAGAACAATGTTATGCTATTGGAATACATCAAACAACCATGGCCCTGGTATATTTCAGGACCTTTAATTGCACTGGTCATGTACCTGCTGCTCAAACAGGGAAAGGATTTTGGCATGTCCAATAATCTGCGTACCATGTGTACTGTATTAGGAGCCGGAAAAACTTCCTCTTTTTTCAGATTCGATTGGAAGACCCAGTCATGGAATTTATTGGTGGTACTCGGGACAGCCATTGGCGGTTTTATTGCACATAATTTTCTGAGCGATGGCACTGCAAGCCAGATTAATTCCAAAAGTGTTGCCGACTTAAAAGAGCTGGGTATTATCGACCATCTACAAGGCTACCTTCCTGAATCCATTTTCATTTTCGATGGATCTTTGTTTCAGTTTCTACTTTTAAGTATTGGCGGTGTATTGATTGGGTTTGGAACCCGCTATGCTGGTGGATGTTCATCCGGCCATGCTATTTCTGGACTTAGCAATTTTCAGCTTCCTTCTTTGATCGCCGTTATAGGTTTCTTCCTAGGAGGGATCATCATGGTTCATTTTTTATTCCCGCTAATTTTCGCATAAATGAAAGCACTAAAATTTATTTCCATCGGTATATTGTTTGGAATCATCTTATACAAATCAGAAGCCGCATCATGGTATAGAATCTACGAAATGTTTCAATTTCGTTCCTTTCATATGTATGGGATTATCGGTACAGCACTGACCACAGCAATTATCATCGTACAAATCATCAAGAGAAAGCAAATCAAAGATAGTAACGGGATGCAAATAGCATTCCATGATAAAGACAAAAGTATTACACGATACCTGCTCGGGGGAACAATCTTTGGCTTAGGCTGGGCATTGACAGGCGCTTGTCCGGGACCAATGTTTGCCCTAATCGGTGCTGGTTATTGGACTATAGGGATCGTCTTGCTTTTCGCTTTGTTGGGTACTTGGCTTTATGGTGTCTTGCGCAATAAGTTGCCCCATTAGTTTTAACAAACTACTTTATACCGATACGCGCAATCTGACGCCTGTACCACGGGTTAAAATTTTAGAAAGAGAAAATGGAATTAATATTTATAGCTGGTTTTATATTAGCTGTTCTGGTCGGCCTGTCAATGGGTTTGATGGGTAGTGGCGGAAGCATTCTAACATTGCCAATATTTGTTTATATTTTTCATATAGAACCTCAATATGCATTGGACTATTCGTTGTTTTCTATAGGAATATTAGCCTTGGTCGGATCAATTTCTCCGTTGAAAAAAAGAGAAATTGACCTGAAAACTACGGCCATTTTTCTCTTTCCATCGCTAATTTCGGTCTATTTGACCAAGCGTTATCTCCTTGTAGCCATACCAGAGTCATTCCACCTGGGCGAAATAGCAATCTCCAGAAACCATATCATCATGCTGCTTTTCTCGATTGTGATTTTGATTTCTGCGACAGCAATGGTACGAAGACGTAAACAGGTTCAGCACGATCGATTCAGGGGTGGAATTGGCCAGATTTTCAACGTTGTCCTCGTCGGATTGCTTGTCGGTATCATGACCGGCCTAGTGGGTGCAGGAGGAGGCTTTATCATTGTACCGGCCCTCGTATTACTCTTAGGAATTCCACTTAAGCAGGCCATTGCCACTTCATTGTTTATCATCGGTTTAAACGCCTCATTCGGTTTGATCGCGAATTATCAGTTCCTGGAACATATGAATTGGTTTATATTGGTTACCTTTACGTTAATCACTTTAATAGGCCTCCAGATTGGTTCCAAATGGAAAGACAAATTAGATGCAGCAAAATTGAAAGGTATTTTTGGGTACTTTTTAATTAGTATTGGCATCCTAATCTTCGCTTTCGAATTCATTCAATTTGTAAATCATTAAAATCACACGTTATGTTTTTTCAACACATTTTTGAGTCATCTTTAGCACATTCGAGTTATATCATTGGTTGTCAAGCCAAGGGTGTAGCGCTAGTCATTGACCCTAAAAGAGATGTAGACAGCTATCTTGAGATTGCACAAAAGAATAATCTGACCATAACCCATATTGCGGAAACGCATATACATGCCGACTACCTTTCAGGTACGCTAGAGTTAGCCGCATTGACAGGCGCCCAACCTTATCTTTCCGATGAAGGTGGAGAAGATTGGGAATATGAATTTCCACATATTGGATTAAAACATGGAGATCAATTTCAAGTTGGAAATCTGATTTTCCAAGTTATCCATACCCCTGGACATACGCCCGAGAGTATCAGTTTTGTATTGATTGATACGCCTGCAACCATGGAGCCAGTCATGATATTTACAGGTGATTTTGTATTTGTTGGAGATATCGGACGCCCAGATCTGTTGGAAAATGCCGCGGGAATGATCGGAACCAAGGAAATTGGAGCCCACCAAATGTACCAATCGTTGCAACATTTCTTGGCTCTACCTGATCATATTCAAGTATGGCCCGCACACGGGGCCGGATCCGCTTGTGGAAAGGCGCTAGGCGCCGTTCCGAGTTCAACAGTTGGTTATGAAAAAATACGCAACTGGGCGCTTCAATACCAAAACAACGAAACAGCCTTCGTGGAAGAGCTATTATCAGGACAGCCCGAACCGCCACGCTATTTTGCCATGATGAAAAAACTCAACAAAATAGCACGGCCTTTGCAAACAGCAGTTCCTCAGTACAACAAGTTAACGAACAAAACTTTTCTGGATTTATACCACAAAGGAACAACTGTCATTGATACACGCCATAAGTTTGAGTTTGCCAAAGGATATCTCCCAAATAGCATCAATATTCAGAATAACAAAACGTTTAATACCTGGGCTGGCTGGATCCTTAATTACACGGATCCCTTTATACTCATTGTAGAGGAAAGCCAATTGGACGACATTGCCCGCAAGCTTATGCGCATTGGATTGGATCATGTCGCTGGATATGTTACGCCTGATACGATTCCTCATTTGGGGATTCCATTGGAACATCAGCAACTCATCGGTTTCGAAGAGATGAATAGTGTATTGGGCAAATCCGACATCCAAATACTTGATGTGCGTAATGCCGCTGAGTTTTCAGAGGGCCATTTACCGCATGCGACTCATATCTTTGTTGGTACAATTGCAGACAATCTTAACCAAATTGACCGAACTAAACAGCTATACCTGCATTGTCAGTCCGGAGACCGAGCAACCATAGCGGCATCCATATTGGCGAAAAATGGTATTAAGGACGTCAAAATTTATAGTCCTTCCATCAATGAATGGAAATTAAAAGGTGGAACATTGGTACAATAACATATACAAAAAGATCCCAGGGGAAATATTCCTGGGATCTCTTTGTAAAGAACCAAGCTATACGATCGAATTTGAGCTGCCATTGCATATAATAAAGAGCAATTCAACTCGTCAGTATATTTCGTTTATAGACTATTTCTATTGATCCGCAAGAATTCGATAACCTCGTCTTTCTTCTCTTCCATCTTGCCTTTCTTTTCCGTAAATTGGTGATTATAGATGGTCAGATACTGATGGTCGTCCGTTTCAGATTCATATAATTCGGCAGTGGCAAAAGAGAAATGCTCTTCTTCATCCGAAAGATGGTCATACACATAGGCAAAATCATGATTACCCAAGGAGCTTACTACAGCATCTTTATCCGCCACGAATTTTAACCTTCCCGGCAATATTCGCTTATTCATCCATGCTTCGTCTTTTTCAGAAAAAGGATAAATAGTAATACCCCTGAATGCCATAATAATTGGGGTAATCAGAATAATACCCATTTCAATCGCCCACACGGCCCACAACATACCGCCCGAAACCGGACTCTTTTTCAAGGTAAAAGTGCCGACTTCATTTAAACCCTGCATCGCTTCCCAAATAAATGAAGGGTGTAAGAAAAATGCCTTGAACCCCTCCAGATTAAAAGACGATTTTACCCAGGTATCTCCGCCCATTGTCCCCTCCGCATTGTACATCAGCGACACAAAAAGAGCCCATTGGGCATAAAAGCCTAAAATTGCAATCAGCAAAGTAATCAATATTGCAATGCCCTTATTTCTTAATTTCCATTGTTTGAAACAGAAGTTAAGAACATAGAATATTCCAGCGCCAAATCCCAATGTAATAAATACATTAAAATAAATAATAGGAATAAACCATTGCAAAGCGATGTAAACAATTGCCAGGACAATGGCACCCACTGTACCTAGCACAAGAGATCCAATAAATGCCAAAGCAGGAGCCTTTCCCGAGGGCTTATAATATAGATTTTCCATAAAAACAGTAAAATTGATTTTTAACTTAACAGATAAATCCCCTAACCAAAACCAAGCCAATTCTCCAAAGACCAGTCAATTTTCGTCAAGATTTGATGACATTAACTTCGTTACATTCGTTTAAGTGCCATTTATTGAGACAATTTTGTAAGTTTGGGGCATGAAAATCAAAATAATATCCTTTTTTACACTTGCATGTGTATTAAATATTTGGGGGGCAGTAGCGAAGGCCCAAAGAAAAGGATTCTGGCAACAGAAGGTTGACTACAACATGGATGTCAACGTGGATGAAAAAGCATATCAGTACGATGGAAAAATGACCTTGAAGTACAGCAATAATTCAGGGCAATCACTAAAAAAGGTATATTTCCATTTATATTTCAATGCGTTTCAACCAGGATCGATGATGGACTATCGATTAAAAAACATAAGTGACCCCGACAAACGAATGGTCACTAACTTGGGTACAAAAGAAAAACCGGTATATCAAAGCCGTATCGGAGAACTGAAAGCCGATCAAACTGGTTATCAGAAAATTAAAACCCTAACAGTCAATGGTGCCAACACAACATTTAAAATTGATGGAACTATTTTGGAGGTAACTTTACCAGTTGCAATCCAAGATGGGGAAACAGCGCGTTTTGATATGGAATGGACCGCACAAGTTCCGGAACAAATCAGAAGAACTGGCCGAAATTCGGCCGAAGGTGTAGCACTATCTATGGCGCAATGGTATCCGAAGATGGCTCAATTCGATGAATTCGGCTGGCATTTGGATGAATACACGGGCCGTGAATTTATTGCCCCTTTTGGCAACTTTGACGTTACCATACACCTCAATAAAAATTATGTCGTTGGTGCCTCAGGTGTTCTTCAAAATCCATCAGATGTCAAAGGTTATCAACAGAAAGCGAAAGTAAAAGCCGTCGACAATAAAGCAACCTGGCACTATAAGGCCCAAAATATCCACGATTTTGTATGGGCTGCAGACCCCAAGTTTGTCGTTGATTCCGCCTCAAGTAAAAATGGCATAAGAGTGTATACTGTGTTCTTGCCAACAGACAAAGAAGTGATCTCGAATTGGAAAACAGCAATAGGCCTATCTACCGAATTCTTTGACTTCTGTAGTGCGAAGTTTGGTAAATATCCATGGCCAACTTATACCATCATTCAAGGTGGAGATGGCGGAATGGAATATGGTACAGCTACCCTTATCACAGGTGGCCGCAATCTAAAAAGCCTTGTCGGTGTAATATTCCATGAATCGGCACACTCTTGGTACCAACAATTGTTTGGAATCAACGAAACCGTCGATGAATGGTTTGATGAAGGCTTCACATCCTATGTCGAGGAGTTGGCTATGCAGCATATCTTTGAAAAAAGAGGTGCCATAGCATCTAACCCGCAAATTGCAGCCTACCGTGGATATTATAAATTGGCCCTTTCAGGTAAAGAAGAACCGATGAGTTTACTGGCAGATTATTATAACACCAACTATGGCTACAGCAACGAAGCGTACAACAAAGGTGCCGTGCTTGCAGAACAGTTGGGTTATATTATTGGTCAGGAAAATTTAGAAAAAACCTTCTTGAAATTCTATGACATCTGGAAGTTTAAACATCCGACACCAAATGATTTCAAACGCGTTGCTGAAGATGTTTCCGGTATCAACTTAAAATGGTATTTCAATCTGTTTATCAATACAACACGTCAAATCGATTACGCCATTGAAAAAGTAACAGATACAGAAATCCTATTGGCCAATAAGTCCAATTTTGCCATGCCACTGGATGTTCTGGTAGAATACACCGATGGAAGCAAAGAATTATTTTATATCCCTTTGCGTGAAATGCGTGGAGAAAAACCGGAAGAGCATTTTGACATTTACAAAGGTGTTAAAAGAACCGTGCTTGAGGATTGGTTCTGGACCAAACCCGACTATACTATCCATGTATCGAAAACACCAAAAACGGTAACAATTGATCCTTCATTGCGATTAGCGGATGTAGAATCGGCAAACAACAGTTTTAGTAAGTAACTAAATATACTTCCCATTATCCGAACAGATGGGAAAATCAAGACAGCTTCCAAACCCAATATATATGACGCGGTTTGGAAGCCGTTTTTTAATTCCGTGGCTTATATACTCTTAAGAGGAATAACCATATTCCATGTACGTTCAAATTGATAGGGCTCTGAACCATCCCCGGTTGCCGCAAACAAATGAGTAGGCTTCCCATTTTCAAATAGTAAAAACGGTCGTTCAAAATTGGCCTGATGACTCGTCGTGCCATCATCCCATTGAATTGTTTTAGAATAAGCTTTTACAGACTTCGAAAGATGCCAATCTATGCCATCTTTGGAATAAGCATGTATCCCGCCACCCTCTTCACCGCAGATCTTTCCGTAACGGTCCTTCATAATAAGTTCAAACTGCTGACCGTTATACCAGACAAATGGATCTTCTACATCGTTTTCATGGTTTTGGTCTGTATGAAATGAAAAAATAGGCTTGTCCGATAAACGGCGATAAGGTCCGAGGAAAGAATCCGCTTGCGCGGCTCCCAATAAAAGTGGTGGATTATAATTTACTGGGGAAGATTTATAAACTAAATAAACCTTTCCGTTCGGTAAGACAACTGGCGAAGGATTTGATGTAATGGAGGCATCCCATTCCCCTTTACGGGGATTCAGAATCGGTTGATCAACTCTCTTCCATGGCCCTGCAATTGACTTGGAATAGGCCATCCCAATACGTTTATGCATCCAGGCTTTCTGGCCTAAGCCCGACTCCCATACATTTTCTGTAAAAGAGGGATTTGGTTCGTCATAGTTATTGCCAAAGTAATAAAGCACATAATAGTCACCATTTTTTACAATTCGAGGATTGTGTGTCGTACAGCCATCAAAATATTGCTTCCCCCGAGCAGGCAGTACAACTTCAACAAATTCGTATGGCCCTTCAGCGGTATCTGAAATAGCCCTGACGACTTCGGAATTTGTCACCCAATTACCAAAGCCATATTGTTTGCTCCAACGCGAAGCAAACATATGATATCGTCCATCTTCTCCTTTTATGACCGATGGATCCCAAATCCAATAATCTTTCATCGCAAATCCTCCTCCTTTTGGCGCCGGTAATAACTTATCTATAAAGGAGTCTTCAAGACTGTCCCCCAAAGCATATCCATGGTTTGAAAATAGGAAGAAGCCAGAAACACCGGCTACATTTTTTAGAAAGTCTCGACGAGAGGTTTTCATACGTTTTACATTTATTAGAAGAAAATAATTCGTTCTTTAATCTATTTGATAGGCTCCCATGAAATAATTTAAACGCGGCTGGTACCGATAGCTTTTTTATTTCTAGAAGGAAACCTTTGAATTCACTCCTCCTTCATCTGACATTAGGTGCTATATTGGTGCTTTCTACTAACAAATATTGACGACAAGATAAAGAATAACTAGCTTGCTGTCAACCATCTTTTAGATGATTCTTCCATCCTATTGCACTTTCTTTTTAAATCACTTCGTGTGCAGACAGAAGAGTCCGACGAATATTTCTGGATACATCGTCGAGAAAGAAGAAATAATACGAATAAGAAGCGAAGTTGGTCAGGTCTTGGTATATTTGTCCCCATGATTTATGTCCATATCCCCTTTTGTAAACAGGCTTGTCATTACTGTGACTTCCATTTTAGCACTTCACTACAATACAAAAGTGAGATGATCAATGCCATACGACGGGAAATCGAGCTCAGAGCAGCCTATTTGGAAGACAAAAAGGTCGAATCGATCTATTTTGGTGGTGGCACGCCATCCTTATTGGAAGCTGAAGAGATCGCACGGATCATCGATACGATAGCAATGCATTTTGACATCGTAAATCAGGCTGAAATTACGCTGGAAGCAAACCCCGACGATCTAAATGCGGCCAAAGTAAACAGTCTGCGGAATACAGCAATCAATCGATTCAGCATAGGCATACAGTCTTTCTTTGAAGAGGATCTTAAATGGATGAACAGAGCACATAATCAGCAGGAAGCACTGGCTTCTATCATGCGGGTGCAAGATGCGGGCTTTGAAAATATTACCTGTGATCTTATTTATGGCTACCCACTGTTGACTGATGAGAAATGGCGCCACAATATGCAACAGCTGATTGACTTTGAAATTCCCCATATTTCTTCGTATTCCATGACCGTAGAAAATAAGACAGCATTGGATCACTTTATTAAAAAAGGCTTAAGTCCAGCTATAGATTCAGATCAGGCAGCGGATCAGATGAGTCTTCTTATCCATACATTGAAAGCCGCGGGATATGAACAATATGAAATTTCCAATTTTGCAAAAAATGGCCTTTATGCACGTCACAACACAAATTATTGGAAAGGTAAACATTATCTTGGTATAGGCCCTTCAGCGCATTCGTTCAATGGAACTTCCAGATCCTGGAATGTTTCCAACAACGCGAAATATATGACCTCAATCAATTCAAACCAACTTCCCCTGGAAATTGAGGAGCTTTCTACGCTGGACCAGATCAACGAAAGTATCATGACTTCGCTGAGAACCATGTGGGGACTGGATTTGATTGCGCTGGAAAGCAAATTCGGGCAATCTGTCAAAAACCGAGTCCTAAAGGATGCTGAACCATTTCTAGGAGAGAAAAATCTCGTTTTGGAAGAAAACAAATTACGCTTGACAGATCCGGGTAAATTAATGGCTGATCATATCATGTCCGAATTATTTATAATAGAGGATTAACAAATAAATCGCTAATATTTTATTAAAATAATAATATTACAAGTATTTACATTTAAAAAATTACGAAAATAAAAATATAAATCTATTTTTTAGGCGGTTTGTACTATGTTTGCAACATAATCTATTATAAAATTATGATGTCACACAAGCCATCTTTTGATTTAGAGATCAAAAGTTACAGAGAGCAACAAAACGCTGCCGTAAGCTTAATTCAAATTGTCAGTAACCTGTGGTATAACCACGCTATTGAACTTGTATTTTTTAGAAATCAACTCATTGATGTAAAATCGAGTTCAATTCTCAACCTGATCAAGGAAAGCGTCCTCCTTACCGACGAGCCATTCAATATTTTTGACACCCTCCACGTGGCACAGGTATTGGAAAAACTAACCCTATCACCTGCGCGTATCGATATCGGAAAACTTACCTTACAGGTCAAGAAACAGACTATTGAAAACAACGATCTACCTAGTTTTATTACAAATGAATTAAAAGATATCAATCAACAAGCGGAATTAAAACCACGCGATGTTGTGCTTTATGGATTTGGCCGTATCGGCCGTTTACTCGCCCGAGAGCTTATGCATAAAGCCGGTGCTGGACAGCAGCTTCGCCTTCGTGCCATTGTAACACGGGACGCCAATGATAGCAAGTCCATATTGAAAAGAGCGACACTATTAAAAACAGATTCCATACATGGTGCGTTCGAAGGCGACGTACAGGTCGACATTCCAAATCAGGCTCTTATTATCAATGGCATCACTGTCCACCTTATCTCTGCCAAACAGCCAGAGGATATTGATTATACTTATTATGGAATACAGCATGCTTTAGTCGTCGACAATACGGGTGCTTTTCGAGATGAGCAAGAACTGAGTCGCCACCTGAAATCCAGAGGTGCCGCCCAAGTTTTATTGACAGCACCCGGAAAAGGTGTTCCAAATATCGTATATGCTGTCAACGAAAATGATATTGACGTGGAACAGCATGCGATATTTTCCGCCGCTTCCTGTACGACCAACGCAATCTCTCCTATTTTGGCGGTCCTTGAAAATAGAATAGGTATTGAAAAAGGGCATATCGAAACCATACATTCCTATACCAACGATCAGAACCTTGTCGACAATATGCACAAGAAGTCCAGAAGAGGGCGTGCCGCAGCGCTCAATATGGTGATCACAGAAACTGGAGCGGGGACTGCCGTTTCAAAAGTATTGCCTTCATTGAAGGGCAAACTGACCTCCAATGCCATTCGCGTTCCCGTACCAAATGGATCATTGGCAATTTTAAATCTCGAAATTAAATCTAAAACTACCGTCGAAGAAATCAATGCACTTTTAAAAGAGGCATCACTACAGGGTGACCTTGTCGAACAGATTAAATTTTCTAAAGACAATGAACTCGTTTCTTCCGATATCATAGGCTCCACTGCCGCTGCGATCGTGGATGCTCCAGCGACGATAGTCTCGTCAGATGGTAGGAATGTCATCCTATATGTCTGGTACGACAATGAATACGGATATTCTCATCAGGTAATGCGCTTATCTCGTCATATTACTGGCGTAAGAAGGTATACATATTATTAGCATCAAACTTTAAAAATATAAGCGGTAGTTCGTTGTGCAATTACCGTTTATATTTTTACAGGATTGCTTTTGAGGTATTTCATAATTATCGGTGTTGCTCCTGCTTTCTGCAGAACATATTCACGGGCCAATTTTCCGGCCTCTTGACGGACAGTCTGATCTTGTAAAACAGCAAAAACTTTCTTTAATTCTTTAGCACTGGCAATGGCGAAACCCGATCCATTTTGTACGAGATCTTTCGCTTCCTGAAATTTCTTGAAATTTGGTCCAAATAGAACCGGTATGCCATATGTTGCTGCCTCTAGAGTGTTATGTATTCCAACGCCAAAACCACCACCAATATAGGCCAGTTGGCCATACCCATACAAAGACGAAAGCATACCAATGTTATCGATAACCAGTACCTTTGAATTGGCTATTGTTGCGGCATCGTAGGTAGCCATGTCCGAAAAGCGGAGTGCCTTCGGCCAAAGGTTAAAAATGCTCGCCAGATGTGATTCATTGATTTCATGCGGAGCCAAGATCAGCTTATAGTCTGAATAATCCAAAAGCAATTCCTGTAGAGCCAGCTCATCCTCGGGCCAGGTACTTCCTGCAACCAGCGCCGGATTTTCCCCAATAAATTGGCTGATCTCAGGAATCATTTTTCTGCTTTTAGGAATGTCTACCACACGATCAAAACGTGTATCTCCGGCTAACCCGGCATTCCGTATCCCAAATTCTTTCAAAAGACGTACACTTTCTTCATTTTGCACAAAGAAGTAAGTCACATAACTTAAAATTTTCAGAAAAAAAGTACCATAGGCCTGAAAGAAAATCTGATCGGGTCTAAATATTGCTGAGATCAAAAACAAGGGAATGCCCCGTCTATGCAGGCCTTCAAAAAAATAATACCAATATTCATATTTCGTAAACACAGCGAAACTTGGATTGATCAAGTCGAGAAAAAGCCGTGCGTGCTGAGCAGTATCGTAGGGGAGATAAAAAACATAATCGGCCAAAGCAGTGTTTTTTCTGATTTCATAGCCAGAGGGAGAATAAAATGTTACAATTATTTTATGATCCAAATAATTATTTTTCACTGCTTCCAGGACAGGTCTTCCTTGCTCAAATTCCCCCAATGAAGCAAAGTGAAACCAAATATGTTTTTGGGAAGAATCAACCGTTTGTTTCATCCTCGAATACCAGTCTTTTCGTCCCTCTACCATGAGCTTGGCTTTGGCATGAAAAGGAGCCAAAATACGCAGTAAGAGTCCATAAAGAAAGATTCCAATTGAATAAAGCAAACGCATGTTTTTAAAATAATGTTTATCTTAGTCAAAGATATTAAACCCATTTCATTAAACGGAACCATTGAGTGGAAAATAAACATCGCAAACGGATTTTGATAACAGGAGCAGCTGGCTTCCTCGGTTCTCACCTTTGCGATCGCTTTATTGCGGAAGATTACGATGTAATTGGAATGGACAACCTGATTACCGGAGATCTACAGAATATAGCACATCTATTTAAGTTGGAAAATTTTGACTTCTATCATCACGATGTCTCAAAATTTGTGCACGTTCCCGGGCACTTGGATTATATCCTGCATTTCGCTTCGCCAGCCAGTCCCGTTGATTACCTTAAAATTCCCATACAAACATTGAAGGTAGGATCTTTGGGCACACATAATCTCTTGGGCCTAGCGCGTGCTAAACAAGCACGCATTTTGGTAGCCTCCACCTCTGAGGTATATGGCGATCCACTGGTTTCACCACAATCCGAGGACTACTGGGGCAATGTAAATCCCGTGGGACCTCGTGGTGTATACGATGAAGCGAAGCGCTTCCAAGAGGCAATAACGATGGCCTATCACAATGCACATGGTCTGGATACCCGTATTGTCAGGATATTTAACACCTTTGGTTCCAGAATGCGTCTCAATGACGGCAGAGCTATTCCCACCTTTATCGCACAAGCGATACGTGGCGAAGACATCACGATTTTTGGCGATGGTTCACAAACACGATCATTCTGTTATATTGACGACCAGGTCGAAGGCATCTTTCGCTTGTTGCATTCGGCATGTGCTACACCTATAAATATTGGTAATCCAGACGAAATCAGCTTGCTACAATTGGCCCATGAAATTGTCGAATTGACAGACAGCTCGAGTAAAATCGTCTACGAACCATTACCGGTTGATGATCCCAAACAACGGAAACCCGATATTGGCTTGGCCAAATCAAAATTAGCCTGGGAACCTCAAATAGACCGAAAAACAGGATTGAAAAAAACCATAGCATTTTACAAAAAGATCCCTTTGGATAACTTATCACATAAAGACTTTACTTACTATAATCAACAATAATGAACAAAAAAATACTAGTCACAGGAGGAACAGGTTATATCGGTTCGCACACAGTAGTCGAACTACATCAAGCAGGATATGTACCTGTCATCGTGGATGATCTGTCCAATTCAAACATCAAAATTTTGGATCAGGTTGAAAAGATCATCGGCGTTAGACCTGAATTTCACCAATTTGACCTTTGTGACACAGAACGCGTGAATGAATTTGTAAAAAACAATACCGATATCTCAGGAATTATCCATTTTGCGGCCTCTAAAGCTGTAGGTGAATCTGTACAGAAGCCTTTGAAATATTACCACAACAATTTCTTCTCGTTAATTAACTTATTAGAGGCATATCAAAATAAGCCTATTAATTTTGTCTTTTCTTCAAGCTGTACCGTATATGGTGAGCCAGACTACTTACCTGTAGACGAGAGTGCTCCCGTGAAAAAGGCAACCTCTCCTTATGGAAATACAAAACAAATTGCTGAAGAAATTCTACAGGAAACTGCTGCTGCATATGACAACTACAATATTATTGCGCTCCGTTATTTCAACCCTGTAGGTGCACATGAGTCGGCACTGATCGGTGAATTACCAAACGGTGTTCCTCAGAACCTGCTTCCTTTTATCACACAAACAGCCATTGGAAAAAGAGAAAAATTGACGGTATTTGGCTCTGATTACGACACACCGGACGGATCTTGTATCCGCGACTATATCCACGTTGTTGATTTAGCAAAAGCTCACGTTGCAGCAATCAGATTATTGGAAAAAGGCAACCCGAACGGAAAATACGATGTCTTTAATGTGGGAACAGGAAATGGATATTCTGTCCTTGAAGCGATCAAGGCTTTTGAGAAAGCTTCAGGACAAAAATTAAATTACGAATTTGGTCCACGTCGTGACGGAGATATCATCAAAGTTTACGGGGACGTCACTAAATCGGCCAATCAGTTGCATTGGAAAGCAGCACTTGGTATTGATGAAATGATGGCTTCTGCCTGGGCATGGGAAAAAAATCTGAAGGAAAATCCATTGGATTAAACAGTAGCCTCTGCTGCTACAGCAAAGCATTATACCCAGCTTAACTTTATATGACCGTCTTAAAAACGTAGACGGTCATAACTTGGCTCCCAAAGGGTCCTTCTGCCAACTGAAGGTCGACATTAAACAAACTCCTTGTCGGAAATATATTCCATGAGCATCCCGGCCTGATCTCCGAGCTTCTTTTTCAAGCGCTGCATAGATTTTTTTATCGCGTCTGGAGTAACCCCCAATACGTTGGCTACTTCCTTATTATTTAGCCCCAGTTTCATAAGCACAATTACCCTCAGATTAGATTCCGTTATATCGGGAAATCTAGATTGTATATCCTGGAGTAAATTGGGAAATTCTTTTACAATCAATAATTTAAATTCCTGCCATTTCTCTTCAGTGATGAGATGTGACTGCAACAATATTTTTAGCTCCTCGCGATCTTTTTCAACAACATTCCCTTTTTCTTCAAGCATCGCAGAAAGTACATTTATCTGTTCATTATTCCGCTTAAGATAAGCGACGTATTCTTCAACTTGGCTTTTAGAACTCACCAGTTCCCTGTCTAATTCTGCTTTTGTATACTTTAAATTAAGAAGCTGATATTCATAGTCACGTATCCGTTTTCTAGCACGGGATCGAATAGCATTATAAATAAAAAAGAATAATACCAATACCAATAAACTTAATATTAGCCATAATCGCCTCTCAGCTTGCTTTTTCTTAATAACAGCTTGTGCCAGCGATAATTTATCGGCGTACTTTTGCTTGTCGGCCATAAACTTCAATTGGGACAATACTGGATCACCATCTAAAAAACGTAATGAGTCTTGGAGACGTTCTATTCTTCTTCGTGCATTCAGCTCACGACCTATATCGTTACTTTGCATCGCCAAATTCAACTTGTGAATCTCAAGTTCAAGTATTGTCTTCTTATCATCCGAGCCCAATAAAAGAGATTCAGCTTCCGCAATCATATGACGAACATCCTTCGTTTCCTTATTCGCTATATTTAATCGAATACGCATCACTAAGGCGAAAATTGTATTTCGGTCATTCCCAAGAGATCTGGAAATCTCAAGATCTTTATCTAGGAGCGATAAAGCCTTATGGTAATCCTTCATACCTTCAAACACAGCCGCCTGATTACCTAAGATCTTCGCGTAGCGTAATGAGTCATTTTCTGAAAGTGCTAAAGTTTGAGCCAATTCAAAAATTTTCATTGCCTGCAAGGTATCACCACCACTTTTCAATGTCAGTAAACCTAAATTGTCCAAGATTTCAGCTTTCAATTTCGGTGAAATTTGTTCTTGTCGTTGCCCTAAATCCAGATATTTAATTCCAGAAGTATAATCACCTAAAGTTCCAAAAAAATAGCCAAGCTTCTTGTAAGTTTGCGTTAGGTCTAAAACAAGCTCTTTCGGTATATCTTCAAGCCCTTTCTCTCCTTCCAAGATAAAAGGTAATGCCTCAGAGGCTTTCAGGCATCGATATAGGTAAAAGCCATACATTACCTTTACCCAAATGCGTACATTTTGATAGCTATAGCCTTCTTCAAGGTCCAGCGCTTTTAAATAGTATTTATCACTAAAGTTATTTCTTGCGCCTTCGGCATTAAACGACTGATCCGCCAGTAAACAATAATAGATTGCCAAAAGTGCCTTATCATTTTTTCGTACCGCTTGGCTAAAATATGGTGCAAGATATTTGCTTAACGACAGACTAGAGGATTGATACTGCGCTGATTCTTTTATAATTGTTTCGTAAAAGTTCTTCTCCTCAATCGAGGAATTGGAATCCATTAAATCCATCCCGTAGACAACATGACAAGGTATGATTGTTAGGAAAAGAAAAAATAGAAGACATCGAAACATATCGGCACAGGCATTGAATTTCGCAATAAAAATAAAAAATAATTTTAATTAAATCATCATGAGACAAAATCAACCAACTACAAACACAGTTAAGATTTAGATCGTAATTAGACCTTACATTCTTTTATTAAAAATAAGAATAGTACATTAAATAATACGCTACTATTGTTCGCTAATTAAACAAAGAAGCCGCTTTTTAAAAAGCCTTGTGACTATTCACAAAAAGCGGTGCGATTCTTCTTCTGACCAATAGTATTACTTGTCATCAAAAAAATGATAAATATGATCTGGTGTAATAGCTTTCGTTAATTGGACATCATATTCATTTTTATCTGCAATAACATCAATTGGATTAAAAAAAGATAGTCCGACACGCTGTACACCAACTTTACAAGACGAGAAAAAACGGTCGTAAAACCCTTTTCCATAACCTACTCTATAGCCGAAAAGATCAAAAATTAACAACGGCACTATAATCATATCAATAAGCGATGAAGCTACCTTAATGCCAGAGGTTGGCTCTGGAATACCCCAGTTGTTCGTCTCAAATCGTGTATGTTCATCCAATATGAAATGTTGCATCGAGTAATCATCAAAATTAGATCGCGAAACAACGATCTTTATCTGCGGAAAAAACTCTTGAATATAATTTATTATTAAATATGTATTGGGTTCGTGGTATTTCCCTATGGGAAGGAAAATATGCAAAAATTCGACCCTTGAGAGATCAAGCTTTGTAAATTGCGAAAGTAATCGTTCATTGAGCGCAGTTTCTCTCTCTAAAGACAATTGACATCGCTTAGTTTTATATTCAAGTCGTAATTCTTGTTTCGATTTCATTTGTAGAATAGTTATTCCTAAAATTTATTTCCCTTTCTTACCAAAATCCCCATTAAATTCCATCACTTATGCCAAGATCAATCAAAAATAGCATTCCTTCCAATTCAATTTTTATTTAAGCTTCAAAAGCAAATAGAAATTCTCGTTCAGAATAGAAAAACCAGGTGTTAAACGCAGTCTAGTCATAAAAAAAACGGCCTTGTAGCGAGCGCTAACAAGACCGAATAATCAACCTAAACCTAAAATCTTTCTATTATTTTACGCGCTCGATATAATTACCTGTTTGCGTATCGACTCTTACTTTCTCACCTTGATTAATGAACAACGGTACCATAATTTCAACACCAGTCTCTACAGTTGCTTTTTTCAACGCATTTGTAGAAGTATCTCCTTTTACAGCCGGTTCAGTATATGTAATTTCTAACTCAACACTTTTTGGAGCTTCTGCCATGATAGGCTCATCACTTTCAAAAGCAATAATTACAGTCATTCCCTCTTTCAAGAAACGAGCTGAATCACCGAACAAAAATTTAGGAATATTGAATTGCTCGTATGTATTGTTATCCATTACCACGAAGAAATCTCCATCCTCATACAAATACTGATAATCGCTAGTTTCTACACGTGCAATTTCTACAGATTCGTCAACTCTAAAACGGTATTCAACTAACTTACCAGTTTTAACATTACGCATTCTCGCTTGATAAAACGCACGTAAATTGCCTGGTGTACGGTGTATATATTCTTCTACGGATACTAATTCTCCATTAAATCTTAAGATATTTCCTGATTTTACCTCTGATGCCTTAGCCATTCTTTGAATTGAACTTTAAACGGTTATCTCATTATTGAGTCGTCAAAAGTACAAAAACTAATTGTGTTATTAAAATTTCATTCGCTACTTTTTTTTCTGAAAGTGTTTGTTTTTATTGGCCGGAGAGAACCTTCAGTTCACTTTCGTAGCTGTTAATGGTTATGCAATCTTGATGGTTTATGGGAAATAATCATTTTTGATACAGGACAAAAAACTTTTCTCCTATTTTTAATAGGGCAGAAACAATTGTTGATCCCCTAAGACTTGAAATCGACGATAGAAATACTTTCATCGCAGAATTCATACTCTTTTTTTTGGTTGGAACAGACGATAAACAATCTAGATTCCACTTTTGTGCGCTCAATTAAACGAAGATACCATTGTTCACCCGCACTATCCAAATTACTTGTAGGCTCATCCAACAAAACCAAGGCAGATGCAGAACAACAAGCTAGCGCTAGCTTTACACGTTGACGCATGCCTGATGAAAAAAACCGGATCTCTCTGTCAAGCGCATGTTCCAATCCCAATACGTTTACAACAGTTTCTTTATCAAAAGAAGGAAGATAATTTTTAAATTTAAAATGAAAATCAATCAGCTCGTTTAAGGTAAACTCCTCGATCAGTTCAACATAAGGAGCTGCGAGAGACAGCTGCTGATATATAGTTTCCACACCTAGGACTTGGTCTCCATCCGTGTAGATCAATTCACCCGATGAGGGTGTCAAACTACTTGAAAGCACTTTTAGGAAAGTGGACTTCCCAGAACCATTATGGCCAAGGATGGCATAACTCTTGCCGGACTCGAAGGTATAGTTTATATGCCTAAAAATCCATTCATTGTTATACCTCCTACCAATATCTTTTAATGTAATTTTCAAATTCACTAGAATCGACAACGCGACTACATCGCTCTATTATTGAATCCTTTCATGATACCCCGGCCGGAGTTCCGAATAAAATCCAAAATTTCATCACGGATTTCCGTTGCCTGATATTCAGCTTCTATAATTTCTATTGCTTTAGCCAGGTTTCTGTTTTGGACAAAAAGAATTCGATAAAGATTCTGAATCTCGGCAATTTGCTCTTCCGAAAATCCTCTTCTTCTCAATCCAACAGAATTAATACCAGCATAAGAAATCGGTTCACGTGCGGCCTTAACAAAAGGAGGAATATCCTTACGCACCAATGAACCACCGGTAACAAATGCATGCGAACCAATTTTGACAAATTGGTGAACAGCAACCATTCCAGCAAGTACAACATAATCACCTACTGTAATATGTCCAGCAAGTGTACTGTTGTTCGAAAAAACACAATTATCACCTACTTCACAATCATGTGCAACATGACTATAAGCTTGGATCAAACAGTTTTTTCCAATGACCGTTTTATACCTATCCTTGGTTCCTCTATTGATTGTTACACACTCACGAATGGTTGTATTGTCTCCAATTTCAGCTGTGGTAATCTCACCATCAAATTTTAAATCTTGAGGTTCCCCAGAGATTACTGCACCGGGATATATTTTACAGTTTTTTCCAATTCGAGCTCCATCCATGATCGTCACATTTGATCCTATCCAAGTGCCTTCACCAATGACGACATCTTTATAAATGGTTACAAATGGCTCGATGACCACATTTTTAGCAATTTTTGCCTCCGGATGAATATAAGCTAATGGCTGTATCATCTATACTACTTTAGTTGTTATTTACTCTTACGATCTGTGCCATAAGCTCCGCTTCACACACGATTTTCTCTCCTACCATAGCCACACCTTTCATTTTTGCGATACCTCTTCGGATCGGCTCCATCAAGTCACATCTAAAAATAACAGAATCCCCTGGAGTTACCTGCGCTTTAAAACGTGCATTTTCAATTTTAAGGAATAAGGTCAACCAATTCTCTGGATCAGGAACCGTCTTCAGTACTAAAATTCCCCCTGTTTGTGCCATAGCCTCTACTTGCAAAACACCAGGGAATAATGGTGCACCAGGAAAATGTCCCATAAATAAATCTTCGTTCATGGTAACATTCTTCAAACCCACAACATGTGTTTCTGTCAACTCAAGAATTTTATCGACCATAAGCATGGGTTGACGATGAGGTAAAATCTTCATGATTTCAACCGTATCGTATAATGCCGGCATATTGGGATCGTAAACTTTAATTTTTTTACGTGTTTTATCTTTCTTGATCTGCTCCTTTATCTTTTTTGCAAAAGCCACATTCGCTGCATGGCCTGGCCTTGCAGCCATAATATGCCCTTTCAAAGGTCTTCCGACTAGCGCTAAATCTCCAACCATGTCCAACAATTTATGTCGAGCAGGTTCATTTTGGTAACGCAATTGATTATTGTTTAATATTCCTTCCTTAGCAACTGCAACGGTTTCTTTATGAAAAAGATGCGCTAATTTTTGCAATTCCTCAGGAGAAGTCTCCTTGTCCACAATAACGATTGCATTACTTAAATCACCACCTTTAATAAGGCCATGATCAACCAACATTTCCAATTCGTGTAAAAAACAAAACGTACGCGAAGAGGCTATTTCAGATTTAAAATCCTCAATCGATGTTATTGCTGCATGTTGACTTCCCAACACAGGCGAATTAAAATCGATCATACAAGTCAAACGATAACCATCCATTGGCATGCCCAGTATTTCGACTTTGCGATCTGGCTCTGCATAATGAATATTATTCGAAATCTCATAATAATCCCGATCAGCATCTTGTTCCTCAAATCCCGCTTCCTCTAACAACTTCACAAAAATAGCTGAACTACCGTCTAGAATTGGTATTTCAGGACCATCAATATCAATCAGCACATTATCAATTTGTAAACCAATTAACGATGCCATCAAATGTTCAATTGTACTCACACTTGCTCCATTCTGCGTTATTGTCGTCCCCCTGGAGGTATCCGTAACATTATCCGCATCAACCAAAATTTCTGGTTGCCCCTCTAAATCTACACGTCTGAACTTAAACCAGTGATTTTCCGGAGCGGGTTTAATAGTCATCGATACAATTTTTCCTGTATGAAGACCTACCCCCGAAATTTCAACCTCGTTTTTGATGGTTCTCTGTTTTACATTCATTTCTAATAACATATTTTTAAATCAAAACTTCTTTTGACAAAACATTTATCCTTTAAGCTATATCGATGTTCGCCATCGCCTTGCTAGGAATGATTATTTCATCACAATTAAAGAACAGTTTATTTTCAATGAAAAATAATTATTTCAATTTTTTTTCTACTAACTTTTCTAACTCTTGGATTCGTTTTTCCAACTCAGGAAGACGTGCAAAAATTACATTGGAGCGCAACTGCGGCTGGTAAGGCATCACTGGCGTACCGCCCCACTTTTTACCTTCTTCTTTAATCGATCTATTCACTCCTGATTGGGCTTGGATTTGAGATCCCTTTGCAACAACAATATGTCCAACGACACCAACCTGACCTCCTAAAACCACATGTTCTCCAATTTTTGAACTACCAGAAATACCTGTTTGCGCTGCGATTACGGTATTCTTTCCAATATCAACATTATGTGCAATTTGAATCAAATTATCCAACTTAACACCATCGCGCACTATTGTAGCGCCCATTGTTGCCCTATCGATTACAGTATTGGCGCCAATCTCGACATTATCCTCCACTTGCACATAACCAATCTGAGGTACTTTTTTATATGTTCCGTCTTCTTGTGGAGCAAATCCAAATCCATCCGATCCAATCACAACACCAGAATGTACTACCACATTTTTCCCAATCTTACAATCATGATAAATCTTTACGCCTGGGTAGAGTGTTGTATTATCGCCAATCGTAACTTTATCGCCAATATAGACTTGTGGGTAGATTTTCACGTTATCTCCAATGGAAGCCCCACGCCCAATATATACGAATGCACCAATATAACCTCCTTGGCCGATCTCCGCTTCAGCATGTATAAAATGTGGTTCCTCACGTCCGCTTTTGTCAAGACGAAACTCATTATACATATTCAAAATAGTAGAGAAAGCAGCATATGCATTCTTAACCCTTATGATCGTCAATGTTGGCTTAGTTGCCTGCGTCAATTGTAAATCTTCATTAACAATTACAATCGAGGCATCAGTAGTATAAATAAAATGCTCATATTTTGGATTTGACAAAAAAGAAAGATCGCCTTTTTTACCTTCCTCAATTTTGGCAAGGTTACCTACAGTAACTTCTGGATTTCCTTCAATCCGTCCTTCTAATAATGTCCCTATTTGTTGAGCAGTAAATTGCATGGTACAAATCTATGTTTTTTTATTAAAAAATAACTACTTGATGGAAGTAATTGCAACATATCCCACCTCTTTTGGATAACATAAGGCGTATTTAGCTACATTTTTCGACAGTGCTTCCAAATTACCTAGATCAGAAGCCTCCGTTATATCGACGAGCTCGCCCGATTTCAATAGTATTTTAATTTGATCCCTGGAAGAATTATAGGCCCGGTTTTGAATTTCTTGCATAAATACATAATAATGGATATCCTCTTGAGCCACCCCCATCTCAGCTTGTACTTTCGCCTTTACTAAATTAACATATTCTGGCAAGAATGGCTTATCACTCATGACAGATCGATATAGATTACGTTTCATAACACGTTGGCACATTGTACTTAAAATAGGATCCTCATGACGTTCCCATGTTTTTATGGCAGACATAATATCCGTATCATCTAAACGAGTAAACCAATCCAAATGTAACGGGTCATCCAAAAAGTTAGTTTTGTTGACCTGCTGGCTTAAAAACCAATGAAACGCCGGAGTAGAAAAGAGCTTATGGCCAGCAGCCGTCAAATATTTTGCCCGCTGCAGAATTTTAATCAATAACTGTTCCGCACCGATAACGGTCTTGTGTAAATAGACTTGCCAATACATCAACCGCCGCGCAATCAGAAATTTCTCTACAGAATAAAGTGCTTTATACTCCACCACTATTTCATCCTCCACCACATTGAGCATTTTTATAATCCGGTCAAATGAGATGACGCCTTCCGATACGCCTGTAAAAAAACTATCTCTATTGAGGTAGTCCATTCGATCAACATCCAATTGGCTCGACACCAATTGATGAAGAAATTTACGTTCGTATTTATTATTAAAGATTGTAATTGCAAGACTTAGTCTTCCACCCAGATCATTGTTGATTCGATCCATTAAAAGGGAAGACAATAGCTCATGAGAAACACCTTCAATCAAACTATGCTCCAAGGAATGTGAAAAAGGGCCGTGACCTATATCATGCAGCAATATTGCCGACAGAACAGCCTCCTCTTCATCCCCTGAAATTATAACACCTTTACTCCTCAAAGTTTCCAATGCCATCGACATCAAATGCATCGCTCCTATGGCGTGCTGAAAACGAGTATGCAAAGCTCCGGGATAGACGAGATGTGTCATGCTCACCTGCTTAATATAGCGGAGCCTTTGGAAATAAGGATGTTGCACTAGGTCAAAGACCAATCCTGTAGGAATAGCGACAAATCCATATACCGGATCATTAATAATTTTATTTTTGTTCAATGTGGAGACAAATTAATACGATCATCAACACTATAAATATGAAACCGAGCCCTTTAATCGTGAACTCCTGGTTAACACTAGTATAAACTTAAAACAAAGATAGTTAGTTCATCGTTAAGAAATGTTAAAAATAAAATCTGAAGCACGATATTTGCTTATGTTAGCATGAGATCGAAAATCCGATCCTCCCCTCTACTACTAATAGACATATAATAACAAGATGCAAAAAACACATATTCTTTGGGCTGACGATGAAATTGACTTTCTAAAACCACACATTTTATTTTTAGAAAGCAAGGGTTACAAAGTTGACACAGTCAACAATGGAAATGATGCCGTTGAAGCCTTTAAAAATGGTTTTTTCCACCTCGTTTTCTTAGACGAAAATATGCCTGGGCTAACCGGGCTCGAAACACTTGCCATACTCAAATCGATCAACCCTACTGTCCCCGTTGTTCTGGTCACAAAAAATGAAGAAGAACATGTCATGGAAGATGCCATCGGCTCCAAAATAGATGATTATCTTATCAAGCCGGTCAACCCCAAGCAGATCTTGATGACAATAAAAAAATTAACGGAAAACAAACGTCTTGTCAATGAGAAAACATCCATGGCTTATCAACAAGACTTCCGCAATTTGGGGATGATCCTGAATGACAATCTGGATTTCAACCAATGGTCAGAAGTTTACAAAAAACTTGTCTACTGGGAATTGTCCCTCGAAAAGCTTGAAGATAACAATATGCATGAAATTCTGACGATGCAAAAATCCGAAGCAAACATGCAATTCTCCAAATTTATAGAAAACAACTATATCCAGTGGATTAATCGCCCCGAAAACGCGCCCATTCTATCACACCAGCTATTTAAGAAGAAGGTATTTCCGACCATAGAAGATGATATACCGACATTTTTCTTTTTAATAGACAATTTGCGTTTCGATCAATGGAAAATTATCAATGAGGTAATCACCGACTATTTTAGACTTGAGGAGGAGATAAACTATTACAGTATTTTACCAACAGCAACACAATATGCTAGAAATGCCATCTTTAGTGGATTAACTCCACTGGAAATGGAAAAACGCTTCCCTAAATTATGGCAAAACGATGAAGATGAAGGTGGCAAGAATTTATATGAGGATAAATTTTTAGAAGATCAGATCAAGCGACTTTACCGCAAGTCTATAAAACACTCTTACACGAAAATTTTGACCCTGGAACAAGGAAAAGACGTGTTAGACAATCTCGGCAATTTGATGCACAATCAACTGAATG
The DNA here is from genome assembly GCF_007830445.1 of Sphingobacterium siyangense. GTDB lineage: Bacteria > Bacteroidota > Bacteroidia > Sphingobacteriales > Sphingobacteriaceae > Sphingobacterium > Sphingobacterium siyangense. The sequence goes on from NZ_VLKR01000003.1 coordinate 236,982, forward strand.
TATTGGTGTATAACTTTGTTGACATGCTTTCGCACGCGCGTACGGACAGCTCTATGATTCGTGAATTAGCAAACGATGAAGCGGCTTATCGCTCCCTCACTTTGTCATGGTTTGAACACTCACCTCTATTGGAGGCTTTAAAATGGCTCTCACAAAAGAAAGTTCGTGTGATTATTACAACCGACCATGGCACGATCCGTGTAAAAAAGCCAAGTAAAATTGTTGGTGATCGAAATACAAATACAAATTTGAGATATAAGCAAGGGAAAAATCTGAACTATATTGACAAAGATGTTTTTGCTATCAAAAATCCCCACGAGGCACAGTTGCCTAAACTTCATGTTAGTTCAACATACGTTTTTGCCAAAGAAGATTCGTATTTTGTTTACCCCAACAACTACAATCAATTTGTCAATTACTTTAATGGAACATTCCAACATGGTGGAATCTCTTTGGAAGAAATGATTATCCCCTTTGCGACATACTTACCGAAATAGTAATTTTGCAACATGGAAATTATTGTAAATACGACAGCAGATCTATCTCAAGCGGCTCAGACACTTTTAAATAGTTTTCCAAAGGACCGGATTTTTCTATTATATGGTTCAATGGGAGCAGGAAAAACAACTTTTGTAAAATACCTGTGTAAACAATTAAATGTACAAGATAGTACATCTAGTCCAACATTCTCCATTGTTAATGAATATGAGTCTCCCGCAGGCCCCATATATCACTTTGATTTTTACCGCATTAAAGATGAGCAGGAGGCATTCGATTTTGGCTATGAGGAATATTTCTATTCAGGTGCATATTGCTTTGTTGAATGGCCGGAGAAAATCCCCAATTTACTTCCTAAAGAAGCAAAAGAGATACATATTAGCATCATAGATGCAACAACACGTAAAATTTCTATTCGTTAACTACCTTTTCTCTACTATGGCTCATTTATCATCTTGTCAATATATTCCATCTGATATCCATGTTCCTGGACTAGCGGCTATACACGCCGAGCACCTTAGCTTTTCCTTTCATGAGAACAATATGCAGTTTGCTGTTGAAAATAGTTCTTTCGATATCGATGAAGGAAAAATAACAGCAATCATTGGTGAATCTGGCAGTGGAAAAAGTACATTACTGCGACTTATCTACGGTCTTTTGGAACCAACTGGGGGCATTGTGCGCTATAAAGGTTGGCAGGTTCCAACGCGCAAGGACAAGTTAATCCCCGGACATGATGCCATGAAATTAGTCTCGCAAGGCTTTGACGATTTGAATACTTATGCCAATGTATGGGATAATGTTGCTTCGCAGTTGCCAAACACAGATATCAAACGCAAACAAGACAAAACTGCGGAAATATTACAACGTCTACGGATAGATCACCTCGCTAAAAAAAGAGTAGCAGACATCAGTGGCGGAGAAAAACAACGTGTCGCCATCTGTCGTGCTTTGATCAACGAGCCTGAAGTCTTACTTATGGATGAACCATTCAATCAGGTCGATGCCTCTTTTAGGGATACCTTACAACAGGACATCAAGGATATTGTTAAAGAAACCGGGCTAACCGTCATTTTAGTTTCACACGATCCGACGGAAGTACTTGCTTTAGCAGATAACCTCATCGTGATGAAATCTGGTAAAATCCTAGATCAAAACAATCCACATGTATTGTATAGCAATCCATCGCACCCTTATACGGCGCAATTACTGGCAAAAAGCAATATATTACAAGTTGAGCAAGCTCAAAATTTAGGCATAACAAGCGAAAAACCAGTCGCGATACATCAAGAATGGATTTCAATAAGTCCTTCTGAGCAGTCTACTTTTTTTGTAAAAGATGTGCGATTCAGAGGTTTTTATTATGAAATCGTCGTCAGTAATAATGAGATTAACTTACATGCGATTATAACATCGCAGATAATTCCACAGAAACTACAGGCTGTCGATCTAACAATATCTCACTGGATACATTTTGACCATTAATTGTATATCCTAGTCTTGTGTGTCTAGCCAAGATAAAAATGCGTCAAACCATAACTTGTCTGAGGTTTTGTTAATTAACCCAAAGCCGTGCCCCCCTTGCTCAAAGGTATAAAGCTTGTTGGGCACTTTTGACTTGTCCAAAGCTGCCATCATTCTATAGCTATTTTCTATTGGCACAGCCATATCGTCTTTGGCATGCACAAAGAAAACCGGACAAACCTCAGAAGATACCTGCAAATTGGAAGAAAACAGCTTGATTTGGTCTTCCGAAGGGTTTTCTCCAATGAGATTTATACGCGAACCTTTATGTGTTATATCGTTTTCCATAGAGATTACTGGATAAATCAATCCTGCAAAATCAGGTCTTAGGGATACATGGGAAGGATTCGCTATGTAATCTTTCTTAAACTTCGTAATTAAAGTGGAAGCCAGGTGCCCGCCAGCGGAAAACCCTATCACCCCAACTTTTCGAAGTTCAGGATGCAAGGTTCGGATCAATTGCATTGCTCGCTGGGCATCTTGAAGAGGTCCTATTGATTTGTCACGCATAATGTTCGGCGAAGGCAATCGGTATTGTAAAACAAATGCTGAATAACCATTTTTTATCAACTCTTTAGCAACAGCATGACCTTCATGATCCATTGCTATATGAGAATACCCACCTCCCGGAATAACCAGTACGGCGATATTTTTATCAATACTTTTATCTGCCATATATGCAAATAACTTCGGTACATTTTTTTCTAAATTTACTTGCCCCTTATCAGTCGAGTTTGGAATGGAATCTGCATAAAGGTTGATTGTTTCCTGCGCCTTAACGAGAGAAATCAACGAACATAAAATCATAAAAATTCTTTTCATTAAAATGATATTTTAAAAGATAGCTCCAGACTACATATACTAGAAAAAACGAATCAAACATGAGCTGGATATCCATGGTTTATAAGGAAGAAACAACTAAAAGATCTAAATCTTTCGCCGTCATATTAAATCTTGAGGCCATGTCAACATTTGTAAGGTTTCCTTGGTATAAATAAATTGAACTCCGAATACCGGGATTCTTCCAAATTGCATTTTTCAGTCCCCCAAGTTCAGCAAAATCAAGCAAAATAGAAGTGAAGATATTGCTCATTGCATAAGTAGCTGTTCGCGCTACCCGAGACGCTATATTGGGAACACAATAGTGAATAACATCAAATTTACGAAAGATAGGTTTATCGTGAGAGGTCACCTCCGATGTTTCAAAATTACCTCCTTGATCAATGCTTACATCTATAATAACGGAATTGGGTTTCATTTTAGAAACAGTTTCTTCCGAAATCACACAAGCGGAACGTCCATTACGCGCTCGTAAAGCACCAATAACAACATCCGAACTGATCACGGCCTTGTTTAAAATAATCGGTTGTATAACGGAGGTAAAAACACGACTACCAAGATTATTTTGTAGGCGTCTAAGTTTATAAATCGAATTATCAAACACCTTTACCTCTGCTCCTAACGCCAAAGCCGTTCGGGCAGCCTGTTCACCAACGGTGCCCGCGCCAATAATAACGACTTCTGTGGAAGCTACGCCTGTCACACCACCGAGCATCAGTCCCTTCCCTCCAAATGCATTGCTCAGATACTCTCCCGCAATTAAGGTTGCCGTTGCCCCTACGATTTCGCTCATCGCACGCACCACTGCTAGGCAACCGCCCTCATCTCTTAAATATTCATAAGAAATTGCAGTGATTTTTTTATGCATTAACGCCTTTAGTACATCCAGGTTCATGAGTGAAGGTTGTTGAGAAGATAATAAAAGCTGCCTTTCTTTCATCAACTTCACTTCACTAAGGATAGGGCTACCAACTTTAATGATCAGATCTGCTTGGTACACCTCTTCCCGAGATGAAACGATACGAGCCCCCTGTTCACTATAATGATGATCTAAAAAATTGGCTCCAGCACCTGCTCCAGTCTCAATGATGACTTCGTGTCCATTTTCTACCAATAATGCAACCGCTAATGGCGTCAAGCAGATCCGCTTTTCCTGAAGCGAGATTTCCTTTGGAATGCCTATAAATAAACTTTTTGCATTCTTTTTCTTCTCAAACAGCATCTCTTTTGGAGAAATCATAGCCTGACTCGCAAGCTTTCCTAACTCATTCATCTTGTAAAATTGATAGTTAGCTAAAATTACAATAAAAAATCAATCTTATCAAACGAAGATAAATTTGGTTTGGCACGGCTTTGGAATGAAACAAATTTATCTACATTTGTTTAAACTAATCAGATATAGTACCATGCTCAGTAAAGTCAATATAGTGCCACGGTGGATCATTTTTTTATTGGACATCTTTAGTGTTTCCATCGCTTATCTCCTCGCAAATGTTATTTACTATGATTTTAACTTCGATTTTCTGCTCGACATTGATTTTAGCATTCGTTACATTTTATTTATAGCCATATGTTCTTTATCATTCTATCTCTTCAAGATGTATACTGGGATAGTTCGTTACACGAGCGCTATCGATTCAATACGTATATTATCAACGATAACATTTAGTGTTTTCGTTCTCCTGGTTATAAAATTAGTGATCCAAGCAAACGAGATAGAGCGAAACATTCCAACTGCACTCATTATCTTCTTTGCACTCTTCTCCTTTCTTATTTTAACCGTATATAGAACAATTATTAAAATTTTCTTTCTATACACCAAAAAAGTCAATGGATCCAGAAAAAAGACACTGATCTACGGTGCCGGTGACTTGGGAATTGCTGTAAAAAGAACTTTAGACCATGATGTACGATCCAAAAATGCTATTGTTGGATTCTTAGATGATAATGAACAAAAAATCAACAAGGTAATTGATGGGACCAAAATATATTCCTCGCAGAAGTTCAGCCATCTGATCAATACATTAAATGTTGAGGAGGTTATCATCGCTTCGCACAACATTCCTTCGGACCGTAAAAATGAAATTACAGATGTTGCGCTCGAAAAAAATGTCAACATATTAACGCTCCCTCCTGTTAAAAAGATCATGAATGGTGATCTTAACCCCAATCAGATCCAAAAAATAAAAATTGAAGATTTACTAGAAAGGGAGCCGATTAAGATTAACGACGATCACATCCTAAGCCAAACGAGAGGTAAAAGAATCTTAGTTACTGGGGCAGCAGGCTCCATAGGTAGTGAGATTGCATCCCAATTGGGAAAATACGAGCCTCAGATGATTATCCTTTGTGACCAAGCGGAGTCCCCGTTACACAATCTCCAACTTGACCTTCAAGATGAATTTCCAAATCAAGTTTATCATACTTATATAGCAGACGTCCGAAGTACAAAAAGGATGCAATTACTTTTTGATACTTTCAAGCCGCATTATGTATATCATGCGGCAGCATACAAACATGTGCCAATGATGGAAAACCATCCTTTGGAAGCAGTACAGACCAATGTCATGGGTACTAAGAATCTAGCAGATTTAGCCGTGGAATTTCAAGTTGAAAAATTTGTTTTTGTCTCTACCGATAAAGCTGTCAACCCCACTAATATCATGGGAGCGACAAAGCGTATCGCAGAAATTTATGTACAATCGTTAAACAATCATTTGGAAAATTCCTTAGGGGCAACTGTGCACACCAAATTTATCACAACCCGCTTTGGCAATGTCTTAGGCTCCAATGGATCAGTTATCCCTCGATTCAGAGATCAGATTCAAAAAGGTGGTCCTGTAACAGTTACGCATCCAGAAATTACGCGGTATTTTATGACCATTCCCGAAGCATGTCGACTAGTCCTTGAAGCTGGAACAATGGGACAAGGTGGCGAAATTTTTGTATTTGATATGGGTAAATCTGTAAAAATAGTTGAGTTAGCTAAAAAAATGATTCGTCTTTCAGGATTTAAACCGAATGAAGATATTGAAATAAAATTCACTGGATTAAGACCTGGTGAAAAACTATATGAGGAGTTATTAAATGATTTGGAGAATACCTTGCCGACGCACCACGAAAAGATCATGATCGCCAAAGTCAGAGAAAATAATTATGATATTGTAAGTATAAAAATCGAAGAATTACAACAGCGTTTAGCGACACAAAACAAAAACGAAGTGGTGTATCAAATGAAAATTATTGTACCTGAATTCAAAAGTAAAAATTCCATCTACGAACAGCTAGACAAGGAAATTGAACTATCGAATGAGTCGGAAAACCAAAGTTAATTCACTTTAAAATTTGCAAAACACTTGCAAATTTGCTCGAAAAGTGTATTTTTGCAATCCATATTTTACTGATTAGTAATGTCTAAAAACACAAATAATACAAATCAAGGTTTCAAACCTTCAAAAGGATCTTTTTTTCAAGATAACCAAAAAAGTGTAGTGTTCATTTTAGGTGGTATCGTTGTATTGATCTTACTTTATTTTGGATATCAAAAGCTGTATCTAGATCCAAGAGCAGAAGAAGCTTCGAACCGTATGTACAAAGCAGAACAGCTTGCTACAATTGATTCTTTACAAAGTAAAGCAATCATGGGCGATGGTGCGTTTCTTGGATTTAAACAAATTGCGGACGAGTATTCCAATACAAAATCTGCAAATATTGCAAACGCCTATTTAGGAGGTTTATATTTGCGGCAAGGTAAATTCGATGAAGCTGCGAAAGCGCTTGAAAAATATGCTCCAACAGGAAGCCAAATTCTAGACCCACTCGTAATTGGTTTAACAGGTGATGCTTTTTCAGAGTTAAAAGACTACAAAAAAGCCGCTGATTACTACAAGCAAGCTTCTGAAAAATCAAGCAACTCGTATACAACTCCACTCTTTTTGAAAAAACTAGGACTTGTATATGAAGCACAAAATGACTATAAAAGTGCAGAGACTGCTTACAAGAAGATTAAAACAGATTTTCCAGAGAGCCAAGAAGCTTCAACAATTGATGGTTTATTGGGTCGTGTACAAGCACATTTATAAGAGAATAATTGTAAAAGTATAATAAAAAGAGGCCATTTGATAGCCTCTTTTTTTGTGACCATCTAAAATCACTATCTTTGTTACTATTATGGCAAGTAGCATTAAAAATTTATCCGACTTTTCGCACATCCAGGTTGCGGATGCAAGTCCATTCAAATTTGCAATCGTTGTTGCACAATGGAATGCAGAAATTACAGGTGCATTATTGAATGGTGCAATAAAGGGCTTGGAAGAGCATGGCGCTAAGGAAAACAACATCCAAGTCATAGAGGTTCCTGGAAGTTTCGAATTAATTTCAGGAGCAGACCTCGCATTCAGAAACCAGGGTTTTGACGCTGTTATCTGTTTAGGTTGCGTCATTCAGGGGGAGACCAGACACTTCGATTTTATCTGCGATGCAGTTACAAATGGTATTGCCAATGTAGGGCTCAAATATAATAAACCAGCTGTTTTTGGCGTATTAACAACGGACAACCTTCAGCAAGCATTGGATCGTGCCGGAGGGAAACATGGTAATAAAGGTGAAGAAGCTGCTATTACAGCAATACAAATGGCTCATATTGCCAAAAAATTCTAGTTTGGTATTAATTTTGCCTACCATTCAATGATGAAAAGTATTACTGAGCACGACTTATTACTCAGGTACTTATATTTTAAACAAATCGATTAATAAAATATTCAGTTATCTTATTAATCGATTTTTATTTTTTCACTAGAATAAATTGTTATTGAATTGTCTTGATTGTAGTGTAAATCGGTTATACAACAGTCGGTAGTTTTATAGACAATGACGCAATGATGAAGTTTCATGGGATCAATTTTGATACGAATTACTTGATGATTGTTTCTTTAAAAAATAGGATTATGAAAACATTATCGAATGTACTCTTGGTCGTTATACTGACGTTATTTTGTCAGTTGGATCTAGTGGCACAAGACGATAGTCTAAACAAGCAGATTTGGCAAAGTATCGGTGGCCAGGAAAAATGGGATTCTTTGCAGTTTTTGGCTTTCTCAGCAAAGGGAAATACCATCTCAGACCAGTTGTCAAACGACGAACGAAAGTTCCTGTTCAATAGAACAACTGGAGCATGTCGATTTGATGGCTATAAGGGAACGGATCAGGTGACCTACCTGTTTAATTTTAAAAACCCAGGGTCAGACAAACTCTTTATTGGAGGGAATTTATCTACAGATGGGCCAGAGCTAAAGAAATCAATTAAAAATCAGCTATTTTCGGATCTCAATCTGCTACTTTTGCCTACCTTGATCGGACAGAAGAATGTGCAGCTGAAAAGCCAGAAGGAAAGTTTCAGTGCTGGACAGAAATTAACGATAGCAAATATCAGCTCGTCAGCCCCTATCTTTGGTTCAAAGATTGATGGTTTGCTTTATATTGATCAAAATACTGGTGAGATTGTGCGTTACGAATACACAGATAAGGGCGAAAAAAACACTTATGAAGTGAGCAAATATAAGGAGATTGGCGACGGGATACGTTTACCCAGTTTCTTCAATTCCACAAGCAATGACCAAAAGAGTTGTATATTCTCCTCTATTTCATCTTTTGTACAGGTAGAACAGAAAAAATTTACAGAACTATAATATGATTAATTGGATAGAATTAAATACAGAAGAACAGCTACAGGAGCTTTATCAATCCGATAAAGTTGTAGCCATCTTTAAACATAGCACGACTTGTGGTATTAGCAATATGGCTAAGCGTAGTCTTGAGCGTATGTCTGCTACTTCAGACCATGATTATGCGATTTATCTTTTAGACCTTTTGCGTTACCGCCCACTATCGAATGAGATTGCCCAACGTTGGAATGTAGAACATCAATCACCTCAAATACTGATTGTTGAAGGAAAAGACAGTTTATATGACGCTTCACATGGTGATATCCAATTTGATGAGATAGAACAATACCTAACGGCAATTTGACATAATAGGCCATAACTGCTATTCAATAAAAATAGTTAGCATAAAATATCCCAAGCAATCTTCAACATGTATTGTATTGATCACTTGGGATATTTTATGAAGCTGAAAACAGCTGAATTGGCTACTTATAAATTTCTACTGTTATTTTACCGTCTTTAGTCACCGTACCCCGATACATGCCGGCGGTATTAAAAGGCATAGCAACATGTCCATTTTTATCCAATGCGATCATGCCGCCATTACCGCCCATTTCACCAATCCGATCGATTACTTGCCTGCTCGCTTGATCAACACGTTCACCTTTATATTCCATTAAAGCCGACACCGAATATGCCGCCACGGTGCGGATGTAATATTCACCCCATCCAGTGCAGGAAACAGCACAGGTATTATTGTTCGCATACGTTCCAGCTCCAATAATTGGCGAATCTCCGACCCGCCCAAACTTCTTGTTTGTCATCCCTCCCGTGGACGTGCCCGCTGCCAAGTTACCTGCCTTATCTAATGCAACACACCCTACTGTACCGAATTTAGCATCTTTATTGATGATGCCTAAGCGTGAGCTTTGTTTTTGATCGTGATCTAGTTGTGTTCGTGTACTGTCATCCTTGCTCACTTTCTGCAGAGCTTCCCAACGTGCTTCCGTCCAAAAATAAGAAGGGTCTACAATGGTCAATCCCACTTGCTTCGCAAACTCTTCGGCACCTTTACCCACCATCATAACATGCTCAGATTTTTCCATCACCGCCTTGGCTGCCGAGATTGGATTTCTGATCGTCGTCACTCCTGCAACGGCGCCTGCGGCCAAGGATTTACCTTCCATGATGGAGGCATCCAGTTCGTTATGTCCGTCATGTGTAAAAACCGCTCCTTTCCCTGCATTAAACAAGGGTGAGTCTTCCATAACATGGATAGCAGATTCGACGGCTTCCAAACTGGATTTACCTTCTTGCAACTTTTGATAGCCCATACGAAGCGCTTGCTCCAAGACGATCCTATAAGCTTGCTCCATCGAATCTGTCATATTCTTTTTCAAGATCGTCCCCGCTCCACCATGGATCGCCAAAACAAATTTTTCCTCCGTCATGGCCACAGGTTTTTTATACGATTTACAGGAAATTGCCAACAGGCTTCCCACAATTATCATGGCGCATATCTTGAGGTTATTCATCTTCCTTCTCCCACCATTCTGAAGATTGTAAATCATCTATCTCACGACGGTCTTTTTTCGTAGGGCGCCCTGTACCGCGGTCGCGTTTTAGGACAGGAGCATGAAATACGGATTTAAACCCTACAGTTTCTTCAACAGGTGTTTGATCCTCGTAGAATTGAATAGCAGTCTTGGCGTCAACACGACGTTCCAAAAGACCTGTCACCATCACCACTTTTTTCTCAATTCCCTTTTGGACATGGTATACATCTCCGATCTTAACTTCATAAGAGGGTTTTATATTTTGGCCTTTTAGTTTCACCCGACCTGCCTTACAGGCCTCTGTTGCCAAAGTTCTTGTCTTAAATAAGCGAATTGACCACAAATATTTATCAATTCTCAATTTTTCTGATGTTCCAGCCATAATACAAAAATAATTATATTTTTAGAACCATTATAACCAAAAGCAATTATGGAAAATTCCTATTAAACTGAGTACAATTATTAAAACGTCTTTCATCCGTTCGCCGGAAGAGTTTAAGAGCTAATTGCGGAGAAGTTGTCATCAAATCCATACCAACTCCTGACTGCAAGCGGGTTGTTAAAACAATGTCTGTAGCATGAGTGCACCTTAAAAAGGTGGACTCAACGTGGACTCACTGTGCACACACTGTGGTTGGAGTCAGAAGTTGATCATAATTTGGTAGGCTGTTGTTATCAGGAAAGTCTATTGCAAGGAACAATGGATAAAGTTGTTTTTAAGTCCAACTTTATCTAAGTTTGTACATCAAAATAAACTAATTCAAATAAGAAAATAAATAATATGGTAGAGCCACTTAAAAAACTGATTGAGGAAGCTTGGGAAGATAGGCAATTATTAGAATATAAAGAATATACAGAAGCCATCCGCGCTGTTATCATGAAATTAGATAGCGGTGAAATCCGCGTCGCTGAAATGATCGGTACAAGATGGCACGTCAATGACTGGATTAAGAAAGCTGTTATTTTATATTTTCCAATCAATGATATGCGCGAAATGACTGCAGGTCCTTTTGTGTTTCATGATAAAATGAAATTAAAGACAGACTACAAGCACACTGGAGTACGTGTTGTACCAGGGGCTTCTGCTCGTTTAGGTGCATATTTGGCTAAAGGAGTGATTATGATGCCTTCTTACGTTAACATCGGTGCTTATGTAGACGAAGGTACCATGGTGGATACTTGGGCAACTGTTGGATCTTGTGCACAAATTGGTAAACATGTACATTTAAGTGGCGGCGTCGGAATTGGTGGCGTATTAGAGCCCGTACAAGCAGCTCCAGTTATTATTGAGGACAATGTTTTCATAGGTTCAAGAGCGATTGTAGTTGAAGGTATTCGTGTAGAAAAAGAGGCTGTATTGGGTGCTAATGTCGTATTGACAGCGTCAACAAAAATCATCGACGTTACGGGCCCCCAACCAGTAGAATATAAAGGTTATGTACCTGCCCGCTCTGTTGTTATCCCGGGTTCTTACACCAAAAAATTTGCGGCAGGGGAATATCAAGTTCCTTGCGCTTTGATCATTGGTCAACGTAAAGAGTCTACAGACAAAAAGACTTCATTAAATGATGCACTACGTGATCATAATGTAGCTGTATAAAGTTAAAACTAGTATAAAGATAAGATGAGTGCATTCGTAGATCGTGAGGATTTAAATAAGGCCTTGGAGACGTTAAAAAACGGCGGATTAATTCTATACCCCACCGACACCATTTGGGGGATAGGTTGTGATGCCACCAATCCTGATGCCGTGGAGAAAGTTTTCCAGCTGAAAGGAAGAGATAAATCCAAAAGTCTGATCGTCCTTTTACACAACGACAATCAATTGGCAAGTTATGTAAATGAAATCCCGGATGTGGCTTATCAACTTATTGAATACACTGAAAAACCCTTGACAATTGTCTATTCGAATGCCAAAAATCTTGCGCCCAATGCGATTGCTGAGAACGGTTCAATTGGCATTCGAATTGTCAAGCACCCTTTTTGTGAACAACTTTTACAACGGTTTCGCAAACCGATAATTTCAACTTCAGCAAATATCAGTGGTGAACCAACGGCGAAAGATTTTGATGAAATATCTGATGCCATCAAAGATGGGGTAGATTATATTGTCGCCTATGACAGAGACGTAACAACAGATGGAAAATCATCTACTGTCATGAAGCTGGATCCAAGTGGTAAATTTGAATTTATTAGAAAATAGCATGAAAAAGATCGTTTTATTTTTTGCATTAGCATTTGCTGTTACCAATTTATCTTTCGCACAGCAAAAAGATATTCCTGCCGCCAAGCCTGGTGTAAAATATGGAAAAGAAATCTCTGCGTCCAATGCGATTTCAGTGGCAAAGCTTGAAAAAGAACTCACGCAAAAGAACGCATTCAACGGAAAGGTGACAGGTAAGGTCGTTGAGGTATGTAAGAAAAAAGGCTGTTTCATGACCCTGCAACGGGAAGGCGAAGAGCCGATTACCGTCCGTTTTAAAGACTACGGATTCTTCATGCCAGCAGACATTGTCGGCAAAACGGTTGTTGTCGAGGGTATCGCAAAGAAAAAGGAAGTTTCTGTAGCATCGTTACAACATGCGGCAAAGGATCTTGGTAAATCACAGTCTGAAATAGACCAGATTACACAACCTAAAAAAGATATTAGCATTATTGCTGACGGTGTTTTGGTTGTCAAATAAGACGCTCTCACACCAAACCTAGCATTGTTCTGATGAAAAGATTCCACACTTCAGCCTGTCACTCCATACTGGTCGATGGTACCTTAATGACCTTCGAAAAGCCCATTATTATGGGGATACTCAATGTGACTCCAGATTCTTTTTATGACGGAGGTGACAATACAACCGTCGAACTTGCGGTAGAGAAAGCAAAGAAGCTATTGCTTGAAGGTGCTCAAATTCTTGATATTGGCGCATATTCCTCACGTCCGGGCGCTCCATTAATTTCATCTCAGGAGGAAATGGATCGAGCTCTTCCCGCTATTCGAGCAATTAAAACTGCATTTCCTGACGCTATTTTATCAATAGATACCTTTAGGGCAGACGTTGCTGCTGCTGCAATCGATGCGGGAGTGCACATCATAAATGATGTTTCGGGAGGTACACTCGATGATAACATGTTCGCCACGGTAGCAAAATATCAAGTTCCTTATATTCTCATGCATATGCGCGGTATTCCCGAAAATATGCAGGAAAAAACAGATTATACAGATATTGTAACTGACGTAGCCACCTTTTTAGGTGACCGCATTGCGACACTAAGAAGTATGGGGGTGAAAGACATTATTCTTGATCCAGGATTTGGTTTTGCAAAGACAGTCGAACAGAACTATGAGTTGCTCTATCGTGTCAATGAACTTCACTACTTCGAATTACCAATTTTGGGCGGAATATCCCGTAAATCCATGATTTATAAAAAAATCGGAATCACCGCCCAAGAAGCTTTAAATGGCACCACCGCTTTAAATACCTTACTTCTCGAAAGAGGGGTACAAATTCTCCGCGTACATGATGTGAAAGAAGCGAAACAATTGCTTGATCTCTTCTATTCATAAATCAGCATTATTTGCCTACAAATTTGGGATCACTTAATGTTTTAATAAAAGCTATGATAGCTTCTTTTTCGTCTTCTGTCATCGGAATTTTTTTGCCATTTTCTTTAAGAATCGGATCAAGGTTAGCTGCATCCAAAACACCTTTGTCAAAATAATCCAGGACAGATTTTAACGTTGGGAACTGCCCAAAACTTCCATAAGGCGCTGTATATTCCGCATTTCTTAAAGAAGGTACCCGAAAAGCCATATAGTCCATTTCAATACCTGTGATACGTGCTCGCCCGGCCTCATCTGGATGTTTATTTAAAGGAAACCCTACATTTCTAAAACTCTGATCGGTAAATAATTCTGTTGCATGGCAGCTTTCACATTTCAACTTAAACAGCTGATACCCCCGTTCTTCCTCAATCGTGAATTGTTCCCCTTCACCTCGTTTTACCTTATCATATTTACTGTCGGCCGAAATTAAAGTATACTCATATTGGGCAATGCTTTTATAAATTCGTTCCGGTGTAATATTCTCATCGCCAAAAGCCTTCTTGAACAATACTTTGTAGTCAAAATCCCCATTAATTTTACCGATAACCTCCAGAATAGAGGAGTTCATCTCCTCATGCGTGATAATTGGCACTAAAGGTTGCTTTTCCAGTTCGAGTATATTGCCATCCCAATTATAAAATTTCATAAAAGCCAAATTCTGCAAAGGTGGAGTGTTCCGAAATCCGACACGATCATCTATACCCACTGCCTGCATCTTTCCATCGGAAAAAGCCAATGAGGGATTATGGCAACTGGCACATGATATCGTATTATTTCCACTGAATCTTTTTTCATGAAATAGCTTTTCACCCAATTCAACACCATACTTTGTTGGCTTATTGCTATTAAATGTATTATTCAGACTCGGAAAATCCGCAGGAATACTGAACGTGACTGTTGGGTTGTCTTCCTGCGTAGATTCAACGATATCATCCCTACTACAGGATAAAGCAATCACTATAACTGTCAGGATTAAGATGACTTTTTTCATCCTTTTATTTTTATCAATGGCTGATGAATATTCAGAATGCACATTCGAAAATCATGGTACAATCAGACGGCGTTCTTTTTTTTATGCACAACGTATTTTCAGCAAATGGCTACAACCTCATTCAAGATCATAGCCATTTACGTAAAATTTAGTTAGAAACACTCTCAACAGTGAACATCCCAGCTGTATCACTGCTACCGTTACCACCGAGATTATCAACAAACTTCACCATTTCCACTGCAGAATGAATACTAGGCACAGCATTGTTGGCACCCAATGTAATGGTATTCGTTTTCCCGCTTAAGAGCTTATCGAAATCCGCCTTGATATTAATCTGTGGTACACTTTTTCCAACAGTAACTAAGGAAGGTAAATTCAACGTAATATCCCGATAAGCATCTACCCCCTGTTTATAAGTGGATTCATCACCATTTGTTCCGTTGATCGTACTTCCAGTGTGAATAGATAACTCTTTATGATCTGCATCATAAAAGCCTTCCAATTTCGTAAATCGGTAACCTGTCCCCCATTCCCAGTGCATTTTGGTGTCATTAGCCCCAGCTGTTGCATAGAAAACTGGGAATCTCAGTTGATCCAATGTATTTATTTCCTGTTTTACCCCCAAACCGAATTTGATCTGTTTATACTCGCCAACGGGTATATTACTCAGTACATAATTTAAAGTTGCTGCTTTCGCCTGATCAATTACTGTAGCCCCTTTATCCAGGTCATTTACATTATAAGGGATCTCCGATCCATCGGCTTTAATAAGCCTGATATTACTAATTACATACTTCAGCTCAGAAAACTGATGCAGTTGTCCACTGGCTGATGTATTTGTTGAGGCAGCTGGTGAATCTGCACTACCCAGCACAATTGTTGTATTTTTAAATGTATTGTTGAAATGTAAGTTAACACTGTTGGCGACATCTTCACTTTTGCTACAAGAAACCATAACCAAAGAAATCATCAGGAGTTTAATTGCATTTTTTTTCATTTTATTCTAAGTTTTAAGGTATTTAAAAATTGATTTTTAAGGATGTAAAAATATTCCTACCCATGCGAGGTATATTTCCCCAATCTGCATAGGTACTATAGTATTCATTGAAGAGGTTCTCCGCACCGACCTGAAACACGGCATTTAATTTTCCAATAGTGAAGGTATAGTCTGCCGAAACATTCCATATCTTATAGGATGCGGTTTGGTCCTCTCCGTATTCAGGGCTAAAATTGACCTGGCTAAAGTCCCCGTTCATTGAAGTTTGCACACCGATCATTTTGTATCGGTAATGCAATGATGTTTGATAACTTAAGGGACGTATAAAAGGCAGGTTTCCGCCCATATTGTCTTGCCCTCTGGCGTAGGTAAGTACGGCTTTCCAATCTAGACCTGGCAAAATTTGATATTGCGCATTGAGTGCCAGATTAAACAGAGTCGCATGATCTAAAGAGGTATAGCCTTTCACGCCTACCGATTGATAGTTCATCGGGCTACCCAAACTCAAAATCCGGCCAATAATGTAGTCTTGGATAAAGAAATAATTGGCCTTGGCCCCAATGCTTAACTTTCCGGTCTTAAACCCGGCACTGGCATTGGCTTCATAAGAAACTTCATTTTTTAAATCCGGATTTCCGATATAGTCATACCGATCGAAACTATTGTAAATGTAATAACCATACGCCTCCGAAACAGAGGGAGCACGATGCCCAAACCCTGTTCCTAAGGAAAAGTCAAACTGACCAATATTTAACTGATAGCTAGCATGTAGGCTCGGCAGAAATCTATTTTTCTTCTGTGGAGAACCAGGATGGAAAATCCAGTTGAATTCAACGTATTTCGAATAGTTATAGTTCAAACCCAATGAACCTCCAAAGACAAGTCTACTGATATCAGAAAGATCTAACGCGTTATTCATGGCTACACTCGCGAAACGGGTGGTCACCCATGGCCAGCTATAGGCAAACATGGTCTGTTTGGATCGATCCTGCGGGTACATCCGCATCTCAGCTATCGAGAGATTATCGTAAGCATTTACCTGTATCTCCGAAGAATAGCGATCTTTCTGCAGATTAATTTTAGATAAAAGACCGTAGGTCGTACTCCAGCCCGGCATATCCATATGAACCAAATTTTCCGGACGGGTCGTATCATCCATATAGTGCTCAACTGCATTAAAATAAACTTTGGTGTCCCATACCTTTACCAAACCCTCTTCAAACAACTGTTTGTATGCAGCGGAAGTGATAATCGCTCTAGATAAGGATAAGTCCATTGGCAAAGCAGGAAATCCCACATCTTTTGCGCGATCAAAAATAGCATCAACCCTAACAGCAGAAAGCGGACTTGTTTTATAGGCCAAGCCCAACGACGCATTGAATTTATTATATTGCGAATGCCGTACTTCATCGTCATT
Source organism: Sphingobacterium siyangense (assembly GCF_007830445.1). Lineage (GTDB taxonomy): Bacteria > Bacteroidota > Bacteroidia > Sphingobacteriales > Sphingobacteriaceae > Sphingobacterium > Sphingobacterium siyangense. The sequence continues at coordinate 254,066 of NZ_VLKR01000003.1, forward strand.
TCCATCATAATAATTTCCAGCCTTCCGAAAGGCAATACTTCCATCTGCCACAAATTTGTCACTTGAGTAATATAAATTCCCAAGATTGAAAGTCTGCTTATTATTGAATTCAAAACCTGTCTGATAGGCTCCGCCAATTTTTTTCTGCAGACCAAACGCAGTATTCCTTCTTTTCAGATCTATACTGCCAGCGACCGTAGCACCATGCAGATTACCTTCCTGCCCCGATTTAATATCTATTGCAGCAAGGTTATTACTTTCTACATACGAGGTTATCGGGTCCATTTTATCCGTACATGCTCCAAAGACATGCATCCCATCGATCGTAATTGTCGAACGCTCGCTACTCATATTATTGAGCAGGGGTTCCCAAGCATAGGCACCACGTTTTATGAAGCTGATATTACTTGCAGAAGCCAAATATTCATCCACAGAAACTGTCATCTTCAGATCGTTTTCAATCCTCTTTTTGGCAGCTGCATTGACTGTAACCTCGGCTAGACGTCTCGTTGTATCGCGGGTAACAGGATTGTTTTGTCCGTGTACGTTCCATCCCAAAGACAACATAAAGAGAATAATACTTATCTTCCTCATAGCCGCTAGAATAGAATATCAATGTATAACTCACTTTTACGACCTTCTACTCCAGGTGTAAAGTCCTTAGGTACCTCAGTTCCTGCTATTACCCTTCCATTTTGGTTGACCAAAATAAAATTCAATGTCCAGTTACCTGTCATTGTGTAATTCACAACACCATGGTACAACCCGTCGGCCTGTTGTACCAAGTCCTTATTATTGGGCGACGAATGGTTGCCCATCGAAGGTTCTGGCATACGCGGATCCAATTGTAAGGTATATCCATTCACTGTCGTATAAGACAATTGTGCAGCGTCTAACTTATAAATCCCGGCGACCAGTTTATTTTCAGAAACAGTTGGTTTCCAAGGAGCAATCAAGGCGATTAAATACTGTTCGCCATCTTTCCCAGTGAAAGTGGTTAGGTTACGATTTTTATTTACCTGCGGCTTCACAGTTACATGTTGTGTAGCGGTGAAGGTCTGACCACCAACTGTAAAATCGATTTCCAAACTCCAGTTTACTGCTGCAGAACTTTCATCTGTAAACACACTGTAACCCGAAAAGTAGCGACCATCCAACGTGTAGTCCATTTCGGACTGGTGCGGACAAACAATTTTCATTCCTTGCACATTGGTTTGGACTGGAAGCAATTTGACTGAGGAAACGGCGACAGGTTCGTTATTTTGCTGCTTATTGATTATTACGCGGATATCATTATAACCGCGATACAATACCCCACCTAGAGCCTCAATACGAATACTATACCCTGACGAAACAAGGCTTGTAACCTCTTTAAACTCCGTATTCTCCGCTACAGTATTTCCACGTTCTGCCTCATAGTCTGTTTTCTCCTTTGTACAAGCGATTAGGAGAAAGGATATAATCGCGCTATAAAAAACCACTTTTTTTATAAATAAATCTCTCATCTATAATTTTTCATTTGTTAGGAAGCTATCCGATTTATTGCGTGAGCTCCGGAACTCAGGCAATAAATCAAAATGATATCCTATTGTGACGAACGGATATATTTCATCGTAATAGATGCGCTCCATTCAACTTCTAGCGAAATGAAACCATCATACTGATATTAAACAGATTATTAGCTATTATCAATATTCAAATGATTCGGATCCACACCGCGATGTAGCCCAAATAATTAAGAAGGTTTCATTGAAATAAATCGTTATTGAATAAATAGCTTAACCGAAAGATCGATTTTATGGACAAAGCATCACTAAAAGCAGTTTCACAGCGAAATTATAACGCGAAGGAAATCTTAGCATACCTTGTAATCCATCTTAAGTGATCGACTACTTAATCAAATAAAATATTAACTGGATTTAAACCAAAGGGGGGTGAAATATTGTAAAGATGGGATTATAGGAATAATCTTCTTTATATACTGGAAGCAGGCGCTCCACAGTGTCTTCATAAAGAGCCGTGTTTTTAAAAGTAAAATCTTGCGTATTATTTATAAAAACAACATCAATAATACGTAATTCAAGATTTTTTTGTTCCTTTTCCTCATGCTCGCGCATTTTCTTCATCAAAATACACTGGCCTCGACAGGCAAGCGCATTATCGTTAAAACGATTGATACATTCGTAACGTGCGATATAATCTCGATTCAACTCGAAGACGGTCCATAGCCATACCGTTGAGAAGCTCTGCAGGAGCATCAAGGGTAATAGAATCCATATAAACAGTCTGATTTTCATTCGAATATTTTATTCTCAATAGCAGCTTACATCCTTAAGATTACTTCTTTATCTTGTAAACTTACCAAATCGAGCTCATGCTAATTCGTTTTGAGTTTGGGCAAATATAACAAATGAATCTTGGAATAAACAAATGCTATTTAAAAGAAAAAGTCCTAGGCAGACTACTACCTAGGACTTATAAAACTCAATTTTAATTATTTTGATGCAATTGTCAAAACAGCTTTCTTATTGCCGGCAGTTAAATCAAATGTAAAAACATAGGTTTTACCTGCCTCTAAAACTTTGCCCGTTTTGATACCCAGATTGCCTGAATCACGACCATTCTTGCCATCCCCCACAAAGACGATATCATTTGAGGTTGTCACATCTGTACCCCCAAATTCACCGCCCCATCCTTTTTGATGGAAAAATTTGAAGTTGATGTTATCAGAATTTATGGACTCTCCTGCCTTAACAGTTATCTGGTATTTCTTGTTACCTAGCGGCACCAAACAAAGTGCTTTATCCGTATTCCAGCCCACTTGGTTACTGGATACTTTAGGCTTTCCAATTCCCTCACCAATAATCCAGACAGCCCCAGATCCATCATCTTGGAGTTTTGCCAAATCATTGCCTGTCATCGCCTCAACTACAAAGTATTTTAAGTTAAAGTCTGCGGTAACACGGTATTTTCCAGTTGATCCTTTAAACGATAGGGTTCCATCGGCCGCTTTGGTAAAGAAATCTGGATCGATCCACCAATCTTGCAGATCCGCAATCCCTTCAAAAGTCGTCGTTTTCCCTTGGGCCAGTTCGAGTTCAACTTTAGCATGTTTATCATCCAGTCGACTGAACTGCGATCCATTTAGCAGTACAACAATAAATGGAGATGCCTGAAATGTTAATGTATTAAATTGAATCGGGTATACACCAGAAGTCGAATTTGAAAAAGGAATTTCAGCGGTAGACCCCAAGTTAATAACATTATTGACCCAACCAAAATTCATCGCATTACCTTGTGTACCTACTTTTGGCGCTTGAATATAGCCTTTTACCTCAGCTGCAAAATTTTCTTTTGCCGCATATTGGTTTCGCCCTACCTTTTCCATGCGATAGGATTTGGATTCTGTGACTAAAGTTAAATATGGAAAGTCGGGTCTGCTCAGATTAATATCAAAAGATTGTTCGGTCATTTTTTGGCTAATATTCTGTACGACAAACTTAAGGGTTGCTTTTCCATCGGGAATATCTTTCAGAAACGGAACATAAATCTTTCCAGCATAGTCTCCATTTTGTTTGGTACGGATAACGGTTTCTGTTACCTTGTCGTCTGTAAAATACAATTGTGCTTTAACAGTAGACAGCGCAACTTCACTATCCGACACATGGACCTGAAACTCGAGACTATCCCCAAAATTTGCAGCCGAGATAGGCGATTTCAATTCGATTTTAGGATCCCCTATTTGATAGGTATATTTTTCATCCTTTTTACAGGAACTAACTGCAGTAATAGCAGCAGTTCCCAATAGTATATTGATGAGATATCTTTTCATTTGTTCATAATTTATGCGCTATCAACGCGATAGCGCTTAGGGTTTATCATCCTCCAGTTAATAGGTCCAACGGTAAGAAACAACCGACTTAGCTGGTACATCATAGCTGAAATGATGTTTACCGTCTGCGACAGTGATTTTACGACTATCGCCTGATTCGTTTAACAGAACAACAGCATAGGTCCCATCTGTATTTTGAAAGGCTGTATAAACTAGCCCTTCTGCTGAATACCCAGAAGTACCAATCCTAGTAGCCCCTGATTTGACCACCGAGGAAAGATGACCAACAATATAGTAGTGTGAATTACGTGTTATATTTTTATAATTTGCCTTACTAATGTCCACGGCGCCATAACATGTCTGGCAGCCACCTTCGCGATTTGGCCCTTTGTCAGTATCAAGCATCAGGTTCCATACTATGACACCCTTACTCCAATTGTTCACTGTACCGAGAGCCACTTCACGCATATCCTCCATCAAACGTTTTTCAAGATTGCGTCCATCATTCCATTCTCCAATGGATGTTTCCGTAAATACCAATTCCTTGTCTGGGCGTTGATTATGAATATCGATAAGTTCAGCTTTATCCCCACCATAATTATGGTACGCCGCTCCGGCGAAGAATGACGCTGCTCCGGCATCGTTATAAATCTTTACTGGGTAATCCGTCTGATCAGCGATATTATCATAATTATAATTATGATCAAATGCATAAATCTTTGTTGATAAGTTAGCCGCTTTTAATTGCGGGCCTAGCGCTTGTTTGACAAAAGCCTGTTGTTCCTGCCATGACATATAGAGCGAAGCGGAATTTTTTCTATTCAATGGTTCATTTTGAACAGTAATCGAATAAATATTAATGCCTTCTTTCTTCATTGCCTGGATCCATTGAACGAAATACCAACCATAATCCTGGTAATATTTTGGATTTAACTGACCACTGGTCCATGAATCAAAGGGCTTTAAATCAGTTAGGTTGTTAACTTTCATCCATTTCGGTGGAGTCCATGGGGAGCCCATGATTTTTATGGATGGATTGATAGCAAGTATTTCTTTAAGCACCGGAATGATATATTGGGTCTCTTCAGACTGCAATCCAAAATTTTCCTTTCCTTCTTTGTCCCAACAGGTATATTCGCTCAAAGAGAAGTCGGAACATCCAATAGCAATACGGATATAGCTCATTCCCATTCCATCTTTATCTGAAAAGGTCTCTGTAAGGAATTTTGTCCGATCTTCCTTACTCATTTTCATTAAATTATAACATGTTGAGCCTGTGATGGCTGCACCAAAACCGTCCATCGTCTGGAATTTCTTAGTAGGATCTAGCGTAATTGTATTGGGTGACATATTAAATTTGGAGCTGAAATCAACAAAGCGCTTTCCAAAATCCAAAGACCGACTGCCTGTCGTCGTATAAATTGTAACATCACCACTTTTTTTAATTTCATCACCTTGCGAAGGTGTATAGCTGTCACGGTTACAAGATGTTGCCGTCACTAGACAGGACAACAAGAATGTATATATCATAGTTTTTTTATTAGTACGTTTCATCTGTTAATATATTTGTCTCCATCCATCAGATGGGGGATTCCACTTGTTAAATCAATTAATACCCTGGATTCTGAACTAGATTAGGATTCTGATCAATTTTTGGTTGCGGAATCGGTAAACGGTAAGAGTTCTTCGTGAAGGGATACACCTGTGCCTTTCTTCCAGCGTCTTTTGCATAGACCGCATTCATGACAGATTCCACCTTATCTAAGCGCACGAGATCAAACCAGCGTTGTCCTTCGAAGGCTAATTCCAGACGACGTTCTTTCAAATAAGCATCTAATAAAGCATCCTTATTTGAACGTATCGCAGTTGACAATTTTGGTAATTTAACACGTGTGCGAATTTTGTCAATAATGTCTGCTGCGCCGGATAAATCTGATCCCTGTTGAATTAAAGCTTCTGCCTTGAGCAATAAAAGATCTGCATAACGAAGCTTGACAATACTATTAAATGCAGACCGCAGTTTAAACATGAATGGATAATGATTGGCGGGATAATAGTTGCTCCAAGTGGTGGTGTAATAGACAACGGATTGCCCCAAACGAATCTGATCCCCTTCATTCGTATATGCTTGTATCAAATTCCGTGAGGGGGTTACCCATTTTGCCCATGTGAAGTTATTATCATAATTGGACAAATCCCTTCCAAACATCCAAGTCGCCCAATTGCCTCCTCCTGAAGTAAACTGTGCTTCCAAAATCGATTCTTTCGTATTCCGTTGTGCAAGATCTGTATTGCTTGCATTCATCGCATATAAATCCGAGTAATTGGTATTCAGATCAAAGCCATCAGCTGTCAATGCGTCAACAAATTGAATGACTTTAGCATAATCGCGAATCGGTTTTTCGGCATAGATCTTTGCCAGCATAGCTCGCGCTACGGATTTGGTAAATAAAGTTTTATTCCCATTATTGTTGGCAGGTGCATCTGCCAATCCATCCATCAGGTCTTTTTCGATCTGTTTGTAGGCTTCTTCTTCAGTAGCTTGTTTCGGAAAATATTGCGGATAAACTTCATTGACATTATCACCGGTAATATCGGGTGCGATCGTTGTGATGATAGGGATAGATCCAAATATACGGACCATATCAAACATCGCCAATGCTCTGAATAGTTTAGCTTGTGCTTTATAAGTCCTAATTTCTGTATCGCTCACCGATTTATCGGCGACACTATCCACATAAATGATCAATCGATTTGCACGTCCAACATCTTCCAGATATCTTCCCCAATCCCGGTCAACCACAGAATTAGACCCTTCAATAGAATTATTTTCAAAAGGTACAACTTCCGCGCCTGTTGTTCCAGCATAGGAATTATCGGCGTGCGAATCGCCAATCAAGAGGAGGTCGAGGTACCAATGTTCTTGCCGATCTTTCATCTGCTGGTAAATTCCGGCCAAATAAGTTTCAACTTCGGCTTTATTCTTGAAAACAATCTGCGTTCCTGTCTCTGTCTTTCCTTGACTGACATCCGAATAATCTGAAAGTGGATCACGGTTCAAAGAGCAAGAAAATAAAAACAAAGAGCCGGTTAGCAAAGAAAGAGCGTTACTTATATATTTTTTCATGATACAGACAATTAAAACTCAATATTAAGACCTAAAACAAATGAACGATTCTGTGGATAGGTTCCCCAATCAATACCCTGGATTCTGGAATCAGATCCGCCGGAATATTGGTTTACTTCGGGATCCATACCGGAATATTTAGTCAAGGTAAATAGATTACTTACAGATAGATAAGGCTGAATTTTATGGATACCAATACGTTTCAGTCTCTCGGGAGAAATGGAATAGCCTAGGGAAACATTTTTCATCCGCAAATAACTACCATCTTCAACAAAATAAGTTGAATTTTTCATGTCAAACCCAGCTTTCGGAACGTTGGTAATCTGTCCCGGTACACGCCAACGATCCAATACAACAGTAGTTTGATTTCGGCCATCATACATCCCCTCTGTTTCCATGCGGCTCGCATTGAAGATATCGTTTCCGTAAGTTCCCTGAATAAATATACTGAGGTCGAAATTTTTCCAGGAGAAGCTGTTTGTCATACCATAGACAAACTTTGGAAGAGGATTACCGATATATGTACGGTCGCTCGATGAAATCTTTCCATCGCCATTCAAGTCGCGGTAAATGAGCTCGCCGGTTTCAGGGTTTACACCATCAGAGATATAACCGAAGAATCCTGCAAGTGATCTTCCTGGCTCATTCTTCACGACAAAATCATTGACATAATCGTTTGTCTTTACATCGTAGTACACTTGTTGTAGATCCAGTTGTTTCAGTTTATTTCTGTTAAAAGAAATATTAAAATCGGTATTCCAAGTCAAGTTTCCGGTCAGATTTTTTGAATTTACCGCAAATTCAAAACCATGGTTATTCAACCTGCCACCATTTCTTTGGATTGTGGTTGCTTGCTGTCCTGCGGGCAAACTTGCATTCATTAAAAGATCTTTCGTATCCTTGTTGTAATAATCTGCACTGATGCTGAGTCGATTATTCAACATCGTGATATCAAAACCAATACTGGTTGTACTTGTCGTTTCCCAAGTCAAGTCTTTCGCCCTTAAGATTGTTGGCTTATTGATATTTGGCAATGAATTGTCTTTTCCCTCAACGAACCACTGTTGACGTTGGATCCCACTCAATTGCAGGTACGCATAATCACCTAATCCATATTGATTACCTGTCTGTCCCCATCCGCCACGGATTTTAAAGTCGTTTATCCAGGTTACATCTTTCATAAAGTCTTCAGAAGAGATTCTCCATGCAGCTGAAACCGATGGGAAATACCCCCAGCGACGTTCCGGACTCAGCTTCGAAGAACCATCGGCACGCATATTTGCGGTCAATAAATACTTGCCATCGTAGTTATACATTGCGCGGGCGAAATAGGACATAATCCCCCAGTTGGATGCTGTAGATCCTGTTCTATCCCAAGAGATTTTGTTTGCCGCATTAAGTGTCTCAATGATTCCATTTGCATAGTTTGAACCATAGATATAGCTTCTGGAGTACTTGGAATCTGTCCATGACGAACCGCCCATTACTTCCAAATTATGCTTTCCAAAGCTCTTCGTGTACGTCAAGAAATTGTCCCAAGTCAACACGGTATTTGTATTACGAATATCTGAAGCCTCCCCGAATTGGTTTCTTCCCCAAGCTGTTGTCCAAGGGTCCAAAAAGGTGGTCATCACACCTGATCTTCTATCCAATGAAAACGCAGTCTTCCAAGTTAAATTAGGCATAAAAGAAATCAGTGCACTTCCTGTGGCAACAAGTCGGTTTTCGCGGTTATTATTATTTCTTGTCCGGGCTAGGTTTTCCAAAGGACTGGTGATGTTGTTGATCCCATAGAAATTATTATAGAATCGATCCGGATTGGTTGGATCCCATACAGGCGCGTAGGTTGGTGTTGTAATCACCGATGTAACTACGCCCCCACGATTAGAACCCAATCCTGAGGTAATTCCATTATCATTGTTATCGGAATAATTGATATTCGCATTTACCTTTAGCCATTTTCGGACTTGATTATCAATATTAGCACGAAAATTATATCGTCTAAAGAAGGATCCCTGTAGTGTTCCTTTTTCGTTCAAATATCCCCCTCCTAAATAATAACGGAGCTTCTCATTGCCATCCGAAACGGATATTTGATGATTTTGTTGGATCCCCGTCTTATAGGTTTCTTTAAACCAATCTGTTTGATCCAACAATCCCTCTGGCAGATTTATCATGCCTATTTCATCCTGTAAATCTTTGTATTGACTGGTATTTAAAACTTTAACCGTGTTATTGACAACATTGGCTGTCCATTGTGTTCCCAGTGTAATTTTTGCTTCCCCGGCTTTTCCTGATTTTGTCGTAACCAAGATAACACCGTTCGAACCACGCGAGCCGTAAATCGCTGCCGATGACGCGTCCTTTAGAATTTGAATATCCGTGATATCATTAGGAGACAAGAACTTAATATCTTCCACAGGAACTCCATCAACAACATACAAAGGAGTGGTATTACTATTAAAAGACGTTATTCCGCGAATTTGTATCTGAGGTGCTGCACCTGGCTGACCACTCGGCTGAATAACAGTGACCCCGGCAGCTTTACCCTGAATGGCTTGCCCAAAATTAGTAACGGGTCTCTTTTCTAAGTCTTTGGTGGAAACTGAAGAGATTGCAGTCGTGACATCTTTTCTTTTCACGCTACCATAACCGATTACAATAACATCCTCCAGCAAATTGGTTGAGGAATTTAATTGGACAATCATGGTACTGTTGGCAGGTAGTTCTTTACTGTCGTAGCCAACAAAAGTAAATTGGAGTATACTGCCCGTGCTAGCTGAAATTTGAAAACGTCCATCTCCGTTACTGGAGACTGCGTTATTACTTCCTTTTTGTGTAATGGTTACTCCTGAGAGTGGTTTCTGATCTTGGGCATCCAAGACACGTCCACTAACTTGAATCCGGTCTTGGGCAAACACCAAATTCACCAAAGTAAACAAGAAAGCTAACCCCATTGAAAAGGCAACTTTTCGTGTAAAGTAAATCATATGAAATAAAAAAATTGGTTATTGTTTAATCTTTTGGTTATTCCAAAATGGCAATGAGTTTCCCCTGCTTCATTGCTCAAAACAAAACTAAGATCACCAAGACGGAGAAAAAAGAGCTAGTACTTAAAAAGTACTGAAGAAAAAACATAAATAACTAAAAACAAGATCACTATAAAAAACACACACCCTTAAAAAGTACCTAAAGGAGCGTAAAATTGTCTTTAACATAGCTAATTTTCGGGTATTATAGCACATTTTATGCCCGGTCGATCACCGCAATCTGACATACAGCCGCCTCGAAAGCATCACGATTTCCCGCGGCTTTATTCCGTACTTTTGTTCTGTAATTATAAACCGTCCGAAGCGAGTATCGCAGGAAACTTGCAATCTTCACGGAATCATCGATCCCTAATCGAATCAATGCGAAAATCCGAAGTTCGGTATTTAACAACTCTGTCTTTTTGGGATAGATCTTCTCCTCTTCCTGAAGGAGTGCATTGAATTCATCAACAAAGGTTGGATATAGATTTAAGAAGATACGATCAAAATTAACATAAAGTTGCTGCACTTCCCTTTCCTCCATTTGCGTTGACTTTAACTGTTCCCGCAGCGCATCCCATTGCTGATTCGTCGCTTTTTTCAGTAATGCCTTTCTGATATCTTCCATTTTATCGATGTAACTCGAACACATGTCAAAAAATTGGGCGATATATTCTTCTTTAATATGGTTGGATTCCGACAATTTAAGGTTAGTCTGGTTGATTTCGTTATTCAATGATCGAAGTTGTTGGTTTGTAGCCGATAATTCCGACCGTATCCTTCTCAAATGTTGCACCTGTCTATAGATAATGACAAGTCCAATAATGACACCGATCAATAAAATACTAACGATAATGACCAGTCCAACCAATTGTCGATTTTGACTACTGATTTTCTGCTGATAGGCGGCATTGATAATGGGATAAGAAGAGGTCCCCTCAATAATGCGATACCGTACTTTACATAACATCGCATCGTCGATTGCTTTTTCAATAAACTGAAAAGCCCGATCAAAATCCTGTTGGTCGTAATACGTTAACGCCAGATCATGAAAAGATGCGTTATCACGATTTGCCATTTCAATATCTGCACTGGCCGATATTGAAAGGTAGTAAATTTGGCTTTTCGTATCCTTTTCATATTTATAAATGAGCCCCATAAAATAGGCGATCAGCGCGCGTTGCTCAATATCCTTTTTATTCTCATTCCAAAGAACCAGTAATTGCTTTTTAGCGTCCTCACGATTACCGTTAAAAAGTGTTTTTATCGCAATGGTAGTACGATACTCCAAGGAAGACTTTGGTAGTACCGTTAACAACGAATCACGATACTTTTCACTTGCCTGGTAATATTCTGACCGATTATTGCTCTGACCGTAATGACTATAAAAGGAGCTGTAGGTATCGTAATATTTTGCCAGGAGATCCCGGCCAAGATGAGCAGATTCGACTTGCTTCAACAATTGTGAAGCTTCTATATATCGTCCGATGGTGGAATACACCCAGGCCAAATCGAGATGAATCACTGCCTGCAAGGAGTCATTATGCGGTGGAGCGAGCTTTTGACACAGTAAAATATAAGTAAGCGCTGCGTCAGAATCAAACTTCTTATAATTTTCAAAGATTTCGTAGTTCTTCTTCAAAAATTGAGCAGGATTGCCTTCTAATGCTTTTGCCTCCTGTTTTAATTTCTCCAATTTATCTTCACGGTTCTTGATGTAAATTTTCTGATTTTCCATCAGATATTCCAATCGTTGCAAAACCCGGGTGCTATCGGAAGCCACTTGTGCAGATAGGTAAAGACTAAAATGTGCGAAAAGAATAAAAAGAAAAATGCGCTGCAACATAATAAAATCGGTTCAAGATAGTGTAGACTAAACTACATAAAAATAACAACAAAAAAGAGGACGTCTCACGACGGCCTCTTCCCCTGACCCAGTTAAGGGTCCAAGAATTAACAAGTTAATTCTTTATCGCATGAAAAATAGTTTTCTTTTTAATCTATAACCACCTATTTCCAACCTCCTCCCAAGGCTTTGTAAAGTAGAATCTGATTTAAAGTATTCTCTTTCTCCAATTCTACTTTTCCGATTTGGGCTTCCAGAGACTCCTTCTGTGCTGTAACGACATCGAGAGAAGTCACCCGCCCAGCAATAAATAGTTCCTGTGCCGCTTCAATAGAGAGGTTTAACGCTTGAACATGTTCATCAACAAAGCTACGTCGTTTGACGATCGCCTCTTGCGTCATGACAACATTGGAAACTTCGTTATAAGCGTTTACAACTGCTTTTTCATAGTCTACAAACGCAATTCCATAATCTGCTTTCGCGATCTCATACTGCGTTTTAAGCTGTCTTTGATTAAATATCGGCAGTGTAATACCGCCAAATAAATTATACGCAATAGATTTATCCAAATTAAATAACTTGTTAAAGCTAAAGCTCTGCAATCCGATAAATGGACTTATTGCTACAGAAGGCAGAAAAGCCAAACGTGATGCTTCCTGATTATTCGAAGAGGCAATCACTTTCAAATAAGCAGCCTTGATATCGGGACGTTGGTTGACAAGATCATCCGGTGTACCAAAATGCATTGCATGATATAAATCCGCATTTTCAGCATATGTACTTCGTACAATAGGTTGATAAAAACGTCCTAATAAACCGTTTATATGGTGTTCCCAAAGTGCTATCTCTTGGATCAATTGTTCTTTAGCAGCTTTAGAATTGGCCAAAAGCGCTTTAAACTGTTGTACAGAAAGCTCAGTCGCATAACCAGCATCTTTTTTTACTTCAACAACTTCCAGTGCATTCTTATGCAATTCAATATTCCGATTATATACTTTTATCTTTTGATCCAAAGCAATTAGTTCATAATAAGCTGTTGCAATATTAGAGACTAATTCCGTTTCCAAGAGACGCTTTCCCTCCTGCTCTGCTAGGAAGCTAAAATAAGCAGCTTGTTTTTGGCTCTTTAACTTTCCCCAAAGATCAATCTCCCAAGATGAACGAAGTCCGATAAAATAATCTGGGATAAATGGTTCGGGTAATTTTTCATCATTTTTCAAATTCTCCGAGAAATTTGAATCGTAATTACCGATCCCTGACTCAGTATAGTGGCCATACTTCCGTATTCCTCCTTCTACTGTGGCCTCGACCCTAGGACCTAAAGCGGCTTTCCGTTGCTTAAAATAAGCTTGCGCAGATTCCAAACGTAGGATGGATTGACGAATATCCAAATTGTTCTGCAACGCCGAATCAATTAAGGAAACCAACTGCGAATCTTTAAAAATTTCCTTCCAAGGCCGGCTTCCCACATTTAAACTATCTGGCGAAAGATGTTTGGAAAATGAAGTCGGTACATTTAATTTCTCCGGTTGAAGCGTTTTTTTGGGAACCGAGCAACTACCAAATAAAATAAGTGCAGCTATGACTAAAGACGCTTTTTTAACGACCTGTTTCTTGTTGTCTTTTTTTGAAAATAAGATCACTAATCCCGGGATGACAATTACCCCGAGTATGGTTCCGATAAGCATTCCTCCCACCGCAGCGGTACCGATACTTCGGTTACCCAATGCTCCTGCTCCACTGGCCATCATCAAGGGAATTAGACCTGCAATAAATGCAAAGGAAGTCATTAATATCGGACGCAAACGGGCAACAGCTCCTTCGATTGAAGCGGTCACGATATCCATTCCCTGCTTATATTTCAAATTGGCATATTCCACAATCAGAATCGCATTCTTACCTAACAAACCAATCAGCATGACCAATGCGACCTGCGCATAGATATTGTTTTCCAATCCAAAGACCTTCAAGAAAATGAAAGCACCAAAGATCCCCGCCGGAAGACAGAGCAGAACTGGTAACGGCAATAAGAAGCTTTCGTACTGTGCACATAACAACAGATAAACAAACAGAAGACAAAGTGCGAAAATATACAAAGCCTGATTTCCAGAGATTTTCTGTTCCCGAGTCATCCCCGACCATTCGATACTATAACCTTGAGGAAGAGATGACGCTATTTTTTCCACTTCTTCGATCGCTTGTCCAGAACTAAAGCCTGCTGAGGATTGTCCTGTAATCATGGCCGAACTAAACATATTGTAACGGGTAATTTGTTCAGGACCATAAATTCTTTCCATCGAAATAAAGGCATTGTATGGTACCATCTCACCCGTCTCATTCTTCACATATAAACGTAATACATCTTCTGGTCTTTGGCGATATTCGGGACCAGCCTGTACCATGACCTTATACATCTGTCCGTAACGGATGAAATTTGTCGCGTAAAGACTTCCCATTAAGGTCTGCAGCGTATTCATGGCATTCTCCACCGATATTCCTTTTTTTGCAGCCATATCGTAGTCCACCTTCAGCATATACTGTGGAAAGTTCACATCAAAACTGGAACCGATATCCTGAAGGACTTCGCTTTTCTCCATATCGTCCATAAACTTCTGCAATACCTCAGCCGTCTTATTGAGATCTTCGTTACCACTGCGATCCAAAAGCCGCAACTCAAAACCTGATGAGTTACCGAAGCCCGGCACCGTTGGCGGTGGAAAAAAATCAATCTCTGCATCCGCAAAATCCTTAGTCTTATCACGTAATTCTTTAATGACATCTGCTACGGTCTGATCACGTTCTTTCCAAGGCTTAAGGTTAATCATTCCCATGCCATAGGAAGCACCGGATACTTCTGTAATGATACTATAACCGGACAACGTAGAGACTGTTTCAACAACATCGAGTTTCCGTGATACGGAGTCAATTTTATCCAAAACGCGTTCTGTACGGTCTACGGTTGCTCCGGGTGGGGTTGTTACAGCGACATAGATCATTCCTTGATCCTCGGTTGGAATAAAACCTGAGGGTAAGATGGCACTACTTCCCCACGTCGCTAGAAAGAATCCTCCAAGTAGAAGGAGAGTCAGTCCACGTCGCGCACTGGTTTTTACCAAAATTCCCTTATAGCCGAAGGCAGTCTTGTCATAAATGGCATTGAATTTTTTAAAGAAACGGTCCAACCAGTTATTCGAAGGCTTACGGTCATGGGGCGATTTTAGGAAAAGCGCACATAAAGCGGGCGTCAATGTCAACGCGTTGATACCTGAAATAACAATGGCAGCCGCGAGCGTCAATGAAAATTGACGATAAAAAATCCCCACCGGCCCTGAAAGAAAGGCAACTGGAACAAACACGGCAGACATCACCAACGTAATGGCCACAACAGCACCCCCGACTTCTTTCATTGCCTCCAATGTCGCTTCCATAGGTTGAAGATGTTCTTCTTCCATCTTTGCATATACAGCCTCGACGACGACAATTCCATTGTCTACCACAATACCTATGGCCAGTACCAAGGCAAACAAGGTCAGTAGGTTGATTGAGAAACCTAACATCTGCATAAAAAATAATGCCCCAATCAAACATACTGGTACAGCCAAAATAGGAATAATAGTCGCCCTAAAATCCTGTAAAAAGATAAATACAACAATAAAAACCAAAAGAAAGGCTTCCAGTAAGGTCTTGATAACGGAAGAAATCGAAGCATCTAAGAAACGTGATACGTCATAGCCCATTGTATAGGTCATTCCGCTTGGAAATTGTGTCTGTTTCAATTCTGCCATGCGATCTTTCACACGTTGAATAACCTCCTGTGCATTTGACCCTGGTAATTGCTTCAACATAATGGAAGCTGAAGGCCGACCATCGGTTTTGGAAACCATTTCATAGTCCAACGAGCCAAATTCGACATCTGCAACGTCTTTAATACGGATAATGGAACCATTGGAATTCGCCCGAATAGGAATATTAGCATATTCCTCTATTTCGGTGAATTTACCAGGATAACGTAACACATATTGTTGCATATTGCGCATCTTATCCGAGCTAATCCCTGTTTGCCCCGGTGCAGCCTCAATATTCTGCTTTCGCAATGCTGCCACCACATCTTCGGTGGAAATATTATACGCTGCCATACGATCAGGTTTAACCCAAACACGCATAGCGTAATCCCGCATTCCCATAATCTGAGCGAGACCGACGCCTTCGATCCGTTTCAGTTCCTTTAGAATGTTGATATCTGCGAAATTGTAAATGAATCTTTCATCCGCAGTTTCATCATCGGTAAAAACATTCAGATACATCAGCATGGAGTTGACCTCTTTTTCGGTGGTTACCCCTGCTTTGATGACCTCTTCAGGGAGTTCATCCAATACCGTTGTTACCCTATTCTGTACGTTTACAGCCGCAATATCTGGATCTGTACCAACTTCAAAAAAGATTTGAATAACCGTGCTGCCGTTATTGGTAGACACTGAATTCATGTAAGTCATCCCAGCTACACCGTTGATTGCTTTTTCCAAAGGAATAGCGACAGCATTTGTACTCACCTCAGCATTGGCACCTGTATAATTGGCATTGACGACGACCGAAGGTGGTACAATGTCCGGAAATTGCGTGATGGGCAATGTAAATAAGGCCAACAACCCTAAAAGTGTAATAAACACCGAAATAACCAACGACAATATGGGTCGTTTTATAAATGTTTCAAACATAATTTATCCTCCCCTACAGTTTCCTCATTTTTGGATTAATCTTCATTCCACTCCGCAGTCCCTGTACTCCCTCATAGACAATCTTGGCGTTGGGATCTAAACCTCCATCCACAATGTAATAATGCCCCACACGTGGGCCCGCTGTAAAAGGTGTCATTTTTACGGTACTATCTGCCTGTACAGTATAAACGTATGTTTTGTCCTGAATTTCAAATACTGATTTTTGGTGTACAAAGGTATGTTGCCCTGTCTGCATTGGCACTGCAATCTTACCTGTTGCACCATGCTTTAGGATATGCTCGGCATTGGGAAATTGAACCCGAAGGGCAATGGATCCAGTATTGGCTTCAAATTCACTTTCTACCAAATGGGCAATTCCCTCGTGTGGATACAGTTCACCATTAGCCAAAATTAACTTGACCGATTTTTGCGTCTCCTTACCGTCCAACTTATCACGCATAAGTGTCAGATACTCCCTTTCAGAAATATCAAAATAAACGTTCACTTTACTTAAATCGGAGATCGTCGTAATTAAGCTACCCTCGGTCAATAAAGAGCCTTCTCTCAATAAGATACGGTCTATACGACCGTCAAAAGGAGCCTGTATAACAGTATAGTCCAATCTTGTCTGTGCCTGATTTACCAAAGCTCGGGCTTCTTCGATTTTAGAATTGGCCGCTTTTAATTGAATTTTCAATAAATTATATTCGGAAGAGCTCACAATATTCTTGTCAACCAATTTTTGAGTTCGTTCCATTTCCAGCTTGATCTTTTGTGCCTCCGCAATGGCATTATCATACTGTGCTTTGGCCTTGGCTAATTCCGAACGATATTCCTCATTATTATACTTAAACAGCATTTGGCCTTTCTTTACCCAAGCCCCCTCGTCTACATAAATTTTATCCAAAAAGCCATTCAATTTGGAACGAATTTCGACGTTTTTTAAGGCTTGAACATCCGCAATATACTCCTGATAAACAGTCGTATCCATTACCATTAAAGGTACTACTGGTATATTTTTGAGTTCTTCTTTCGAATCAGCGTTAGCGTTGGATGAATGGCATGAAGCCAGCATCCCAACCATACCCACGAAAAGGCACAGTAAAAGTAATTTCTTCATAAACGATAAAAAATGTAAAATGTTAAACCCTCCTACGGTATTTTAAAATCAGTCGTTAGGAGAATGTGTTAGATGGGAGCTACAGCAATTCTATAGCGTAAAGAGCGGCCCAAAGCCTTCCATACCATATATAGAAATAAAACTAAATTGTTGCAGCCTCCGCTAGAAAATTAGAGGAGCGTAACTAGAATGGCCTAAAACGGGATAGGAAGCGATAATACCCTGGTAAGCATAGGGTTTTAGATCGGTAAAAAGGATGTTCATCATCTTTTGCAAAACATAATGCCGTAAAGACGATTCCAAAAACAAAAATAAAAATTGGTAGTACTTGACTATTGAGCGAAAATATACGATAATCATCTTGCAATAGTACTTTTTCTTCTTGGGAAGAATGAATGGGTTCCAAATCCAATACGTCATCCAAAAAATACTCCACAATGGTCTCACCTGCATGCAACACCTGTCCAGTTGCCGAGGAGAAAGACTCATAGGTCAACAGATTAAGGTATGCAAAGAGTGTTAAAAAATGAAATATTTTGCCTAACATATCGAAATTTCGAATCACAAAGGTATGACTTTAAATAGCTAAGATTATTTTATTCATGTAAAAAAACCATGACAGCCTAAAAAATTAGCTGTCATGTCCTTAAATATCTCTAGTTTATTAGATTAAAGTCGATAAATTTCAAATGTTACAATTTGATTTTCACCACTAATGGAAAATGATCCGATGGTAATCTTGTCTCGTACTGTTTAAAAGAAAGTTCTTTAGGGAAATCCCCCTTTTTAACCTCTTCACTATTTTCTTTAGCACTACGATAAGATTCTGTTAAAACAGCATAATGCTTTACTTTAATCCGAGGAGTTACGAATACATGATCTATACGGCTGTCTGTCCAAAGATTATTATCGAAAGCATTAAATGTACCGTTCCATGTAAATTTAGTCGGAGCAAGCTCAAAACTATCTTCTATAAAATCGGATTCTTGTAGGATGTTATAAATTTCATTATTTTGATCGACATTGAAATCACCGGTCAATATAGCTAGTTCCCCTTTTACAAACTCTTTCATTTTTTTGACAACCAACCGACTACTTTTTTCCCGGGCTTTGACACCAACATGATCCATATGCAAATTAAAGTACCAAAATTTCTTCCCAGAATTAATTTCCTGCAACTGCACCCAAGTACAAATACGAGGTAAGGCAGCATCCCAACCTTTTGAAGGGCGATCTGACGTCTCAGAAAGCCAGAAGACGCCACTTTTTAATTTCTTAAATTTCTTCTTTTTGAAAAATATAGGCGCAAACTCTCCCGCAACTTTACCGTCATCCCGACCAACACCAACATAATCATAATCAGTAAGACGTTTTTTCAAATCTACCAATTGATTTACCAATACCTCCTGTGCTCCAAAAACATCGTAATCCACAAAATCAATTAAAGAAGTGATTACTGGAAATCGCTGATCCCAACCGTTACCATTTTTACGATCTCCGTCATTGTCATAACGGATGTTGTAGCTTCCTATTGTAAGACCTATTGAATTTTGTGAAAAGGCATTTAAAACAAATAAATTGATTACAAAAATAAGACTTAGCGATATAATACGTAATTGCTTCATAATATATTATTTTATTTTTTCGTTACTAAAGGAATATGGAGCATCTTCTTTTTTTGTACCTCTATTTTTATTCGGTTCTTCGCTCATTTTGAAATCAAGTTTGGCACCCTGCAATAAATCTTTATAACGGATATAATTATGATTATAAGGCTTTCCATTCCAAGTTAGTTGATCTACGTAGACCTGATTTGCTCCCTGTTGTTTAGCTTGGATATTCACTTTTTTCCCATTTTCGAAATTTAGTGTCACCTTATCGAATTGTGGTGAACCAATCACATATTCGCCCGAGGCAGGAGAAACTGGATAAAATCCCAGCGAAGAGAAGACATACCAGGCTGAAGTCTGCCCGTTATCTTCATCACCACAATAGCCATCTGGTGTAGGCAAATAAAGTTTATCCATTATTTTGCGTACCCAATATTGTGCTTTCCAGGGCTCTGCAGCATAATTATACAGATAAGGCATATGTTGGATAGGCTGATTTCCATGCGCATACTGTCCCATATTCATCACCTGCATTTCACGCATTTCGTGGATCATTCCGCGACTTTTCATACCCTCATAACTCGGAATAACAAACACCGTATCCAACATGGACACAAATGATTTATTACCACCCATCAAATTAATTAAACCTTGAGGGTCATGGAACACACAAAAACTCCAATGCCAAGCATTTCCCTCCGTATATTCTCTTGACCAGGCACTTGGATCAAAATCTGAGACGAACGATCCGTCTGCTTTTTTCCCACGCATAAGTTTTGTACTTGGGTCAAACAGATTTTTATAGTTCATCGCGCGTGTTGCATAAATAGCTGTTTCAGCTTCCGGTTTGCCCAATGCTTTGCCAAATTCATAAATACACCAGTCATTGTATGCATATTCCAATGAACGTGCTACATTTTGGTCTACTTTTACATCAGCAGGTATATAGCCCAATTTATTGTAATATTCATAACCGAAGCGTCCCGTCGAAGAGTGTTTCGGATAGGCACTATTGGCCCCATGCTTGAGCGCTTCCCATAATAGGTCTTTATCATAGCCTTTCCGATCAGTGATCAAGGCATCTGCGACAATAGAAGCGGAATTGTTTCCAATCATCGATGCACGATGTCCTGGCGAAGCCCACTCCGGAAGGTAACCACTCTCCTTATAAGCATTGACCAAACCTTCTTGCATGCGATCGTTCATGGATGGATATAATAAATTCAACAGCGGAAACAAACTTCTGAATGTGTCCCAAAAACCTGTATCTGTAAACATTTCGCCAGGCAGGACCTGCCCATTGTAGGGGCTATAATGCATACGCTTGCCTGTTCCATCAAATTCAGAAAAATCCCTTGGAAAAAGTGTTGAACGATAGAGGCTGGAATAAAATGTACGTAACCGGTCAATATTATGGTCTTCAACCTGTACACGTCCGAGGATTTCGTTCCACTGTGCTTTACCTTCGTCAACAACCTGTTGAAATGTTTTGGACTTCACTTCTTTTAAATTAAGTTCTGCCTGCTCAAAACTTATAAAGGAAGAAGCAATACGGGCTGTGACCTTCTCCCCTCTTTTCAAGGAAGAGAAGCCCACAACTGCTCCGGCGTGATTGTCCTGAATTTCCAATTCATCTTTACTTATCGCTCCGCTTTTAACAGCAGCTTTGTAGGAGAATGGTCTATCGAAAGTAATGACGAAGTAATTCTTGAAATTCTCCGGAACACCACCGCTATTTTTTGTTGAATACCCGATAATCTTATTTTCCTGCGGAATTACTTTAATATAAGACCCCTTATCAAATGCATCAATAATAACATAAGCACTGTCTGTTTTGGGGAAGGTGAACTGAAAGATTGCTGCCCGTTGTGATGGAGACAATTCTGTTGTCACATCGTGATCCGCAAGGTAGACGCTATAATAATAAGGTTTTGCAATTTCCGCTTTATGTGAAAACCAGCTTGCCCGCTTTTCCTGATCAAATAGCGGTGTGCCTGTTATTGGCATGATTGAAAACTGACCATAATCATTGTTCCAAGGGCTTGGCTGGTGCGTTTGCTTAAATCCTTTAATTTTATCAGCCGTGTAAGTATATACCCAACCATCGCCCATATTTCCAGTCTGCGGGGTCCAAAAATTCATACCCCAAGGCCGAGCGATCGCAGGATAAGTATTGCCATTAGACAATTCATACTTCGATTCTGTACCGATCAACGGGTTAACGAAATCAACAGGTGAGGTTTGTTGCGCCATTCCAGCATGCGTCGCGAATAGAAAAAGAATACTACCTGTTAGTTTTTTAATATTAAACATAAATGAAGCGTTTGGTTAAGCTTAAAATTATTAGCAAAAAAGCTAAAACGTATTAGTAAATATAGGTAAGAAATTTAAATATAGCAGATTACCCAGGTCTTTTTCACAAGATGGTTACAAAAAAAACCGCAATCAAATGATTGCGGTTTTTATATCACACTAATACTACCACCCAGGGTTCTGCCCTAATGAGGGCGATTTTTGGATCTCTGAGTTTAAAATAGGAAATAAGTAATGAGTTGGAGCAGTAAAAACTCTACTTTCAACAAAGAAACGTTCCATTTTATAACGTTTATCACCGATTTGGATTTTACCATTTACATCTTCAACAGCTCTCATACCATTAATCATATTTTGAAGTTTCGGATAAGCTGTATTATTATTCTTCCAGTAGTTTATACTTCGTTCATTATTTGTACTACCTGATGCAGTAAAGGTCTGGTATTTAGTTTTCTCCACCGAGCTACTGGGCTCTAGATATAGGCGACTATCAAAAGCTCTCTTATTCTCATAGAAGAATTCGACCCTTCTTTCACGGTAAATGTACTCACGCATCAAATTTTTATCAGCAAGCGTTGTCATAGGCATTGGTGCCATAAAGGATCTAGATCTTACCTGATTAATTAAATCATAGATCTCTTGTGTTGGTCCATCAACTTCGTTAACCGCCTCAGCATAAATGTAAATAAAGTCTGGCAAACGCCAAACTGGAGGCGCACTAATGATAACACTGCCATTCTTATTCCAGGCTTCCTGCAAAAATTTCCTCAGATAATATCCCGTGCGCGTTGCATTATTCGCTCCGATCTGATCGGCACCACTCGCAATATTTGTCTGGGATGGATTATTGTTACCGCCGCGGAATGCTGCACCATGAAATATAATGTCGCGATAAAAACGTGGATCCCTTTTTACTGAAGTATAAGGATTTGCGTCATCATACCCGTCCTGTTTAGCCTTGGTACTATAAATCGGGTAACCAAAGCCATCTGGCGACAAGTACTCATACTCATCTACTTGTTCTTGAACGGGCATCTGACGAGCTCCACCACCGCGGCTTGGCGGATATACATCACCAAACCACCCTTCACCCTTATAGCGCGTAAAAAACAAAACATACTCATTTTTGAACGCCTCCATATCATAAAACATCTGCCATAAGCGTGTATAAACTGTTGAGTTACTCGTGTTTTGACCACCACTATCTCCAAAATCGGTATTTGAGTATTTCTGGTAAAGACTATAACGTTTTCCACCTGCAACCTTACTTTCAAGAACTGCCTTAGCAGCCTCTTTAGCTTTCACCCAACGCTGAGGATCATATGTAGCGTATTCGGACTCAAACTTACGTGTCCCATTATAACCTTTTGCGGCAGCTCCATTCCAAAGTGGTGTAGCGGCCATCCACCGTGCTTCTGCTATCAGCCCAAGACATGCCCCTTTATCGATACGTCCAAAATTCTGCCCCTCCCATTTTTCCGGGACAGCATTATATGCTGTTGTTGCATCAGCTACAATTTTGTCAATAACTTTATGAACTGACTCACGCTCGAAATTCATGTTCTCTGTTGCCGTAACAACATGATCTATGTAAGGTATCTCACCATATATACGAACAGCCATTAAATGAAAGTAAGCTCTTAAAAAGTAGACCTCACCCACGCGCATAGGCAGTGAACCTGGTTCTAGGATATCATCTGGTGTACTATATTTTTTAATTCCTTCCAAAATAACGTTTGTTCTGCGGATCCCGTCAAACATACTATTCCAGAATTGCCCATTGTCTCCGGGTAGTTCATTGATATTCCAATCACCTGTATTATATCTATTTGTAATATTTCCCTCTACTGTAGAGCCTTCAGCCTCATCGGTTATCGCGGCACTCGAAAAATGATAGAACCACGAGATAGGCTGATTGACACCCTTCGCTTTAGCATACACATCCGTAACGAGCTGATTTACTTTTTCATAACGAGTAAAAACCTCATCTTCCCGGATCTGATCGTCGGGTAATTTGTCCAAATATTTGTTGCAACTTGCGATCATAAAAGCAACCACACCTGCCATAAAAAAAAGTATTTTTTTCATCTTCAATACATTCATAAGGTTAGAAATTAAGATTTATTCCAAAGTTGTAGACTTTTAGAATCGGGTACCAATAACCGCTCGTATTTCCCATTTCAGGATCTATACTTAAATCCTTTAAACCTGACCAGGTAAATAGGTTCATCCCTTGCGCATAAACGCGTAATTGGTTCAAACCAATTTTTTTAATAAGATCTTTCGGTAAATTATAACCAATCTCTATATTTTTGAGCCTTAAATATTTAGCATCATATAAAAACAAACTACTGTTACTATTTTTATTATTCTCGGAATTGCCAATATGTAGAGCGGGGTAAGTAGCAGTTTCGGCCGTTTCCGGTGTCCAACGTCCCATATGAATTGGTCGAACGGAGCCGAGTTTATCTTGATCAAAAGTCGGGAAATCCCACACAGCCGCATCTTTCAATAAAATTGAAGAATTTAACGCTCCTTGAAACAAAAGACTAAAATCAAAACCCTTGTATTGCAGCGATATTGGTAAACCAAATTGAATCTCCGGGCTCCTAGGATTTCCCATCACTGTGCGATCCCCTAAATCTGTAATTTTACCATCACCATTCAAATCCTTATATACGACGTCGCCAGGTCCTACTGTTCCCCAAGGTTGAAAATTACTCTGATTTAATTTGTCCGCCTCGGCCTGATCTCTAACGAAGTGATCGAAAACATAGACAAAATTTTCATAAAGTCGTTTGCCCGTTGCTTGTCTGTATTCATATTGTCGTGGCACCTCTTGTCGGTAGATCAACTTATTTCTAGAAAAGGTGAAATTAGGTTTTAGAGAAAATCTGAAATTATCCCCAATCATATCTGAATAACTCATCTCAATATCAATACCACGGTTGCGGACCTTTCCAATATTGATCAGCGGAGAGCCTTTACCAACTACGCCAGGAAAACCAATGTCATCCGCCCCCAGTTCAGTAATAATATCATAACGATAATCTTCAAAAACATCAATACTAAAGTTCATCTTATTCTTTAAAAAGCCCATATCAAGACCGATATTGGTTTTTCTAGATTTCTCCCATGTTATATTTTCGTTTGCCAGGCGTCCTTCACGAAGGCCACTTAGTCCATTGTTAAAATTCTGTTCCCCAAAACTATAACCATCTCCTCCCTGAAAAAATGCGAGATATCCGAATCGAGCGTCACCTGGCATTTTATCATTACCCACAAGCCCCATCGAGGCCCTCAGCTTTAAAAAGCTAAGCCAGTCTTTGGTATTCGACATAAATTTCTCCTTGCTAACCACCCAACCCAATGCTCCAGCCGGGAAAAATCCATAACGTTTTCCCTCTATAAAATTTTCGGATCCATTGTAACCAAAGTTAAATTCCGCCAAATATTTTTCTAGATAATTATAGGTAAACTGTCCTGTCATACCTTGATAACGGATATCAACACTGGCTCTTGAATTCGCCGCATCATAGACAGACTGGCTCGAGCGATTGAAAAGCAACATTCCAGTAACATTGTGTTTATCTTTAAATAGACGGTTATAGTTTATTTTTCCTTGAATGAAAGTTCTATTAAAAGGACTACTTTGTGTAAATGAATTTCCAACAGTTTGATCTACCCTATATTTGTTCCCATTTTTATAAGTACCCTCATAGTATTGCGGATTCATAAAAAGATCGATACCATCTGTAGGCTGAAAAGTTGCATAATTGGGATATACCCTATATCCTTCACTATAGGTACCCAACTCGCGTCGGACCCATTGTTGCTCTCTAGCATCATAGGAAAATATTCCGTCAACAGAAAGTCCCTTGGTAATAAAATCCATATTCCAGCCGGCAGCAAAACTGCCTTCCAAATAGGTATTTTTTTCTGTATGATATCCTGATCTAGTCAACTCCCCAAGAACATTAAATCGGTAAATTTGATTACCAAACAACAAGCCCGAGGGATTATTCAGCAGATACCCCTGCGTAGAAGGTTGGCTATTGGGTTCAAGAATGATGGGTAAATACGGGGGCTGTGTCATTGCCAGAGTCATCAATCTACTTGCGGAAGTTCCAGGTGAAGTTCGATTGGTAATACGAGCACCTAAATTGAGTTTTACCCACAAGTTTTTAGTAATGTTGACATCAATATTGGACCTAAAATTATAGCGCTGAAATTTAGGAGAAACATTATATTTAGATAAATCAACATGGTCATAATTATTATCTTGTCCCATGTAACCGCCCATCACAAAATATTTCGCAATATCATTACCACCCCGTATTGATAGATTATATTCGTGCTGAGGTGCAGTTCTAAAAATATAATCGAAATAGTCCCAGTTATAACCTAACCCGTCCGAATTATCACCCTTTGCCCTTCGAAAATTGTCTATAGCATCCTGACTAAATAATTTCAAGTTATCGATATTTCCACCAGACAGCTTCGCATCATTCATTAACGCTTCATTGTAGAGAGTCGCGTAATCTGCAGATCCTAAAAGCTTCGGCAATTGTGCAGGTGTATTTAGTCCATAAGACGCTTTGAAGTCTACGGTTGCTTTATCGGCGGATTGTCCTCGTTTTGTGGTAACAACGATAACCCCATTCGCTCCACGAATTCCGTAGGGTGCCGTAGCTGCTGCATCCTTCAAAATGGAAACAGTCTCAATTTCGTCTGGAGCCAAATAGCTCATATCGCGTTCAATTCCATCCACAATTACAATGGGGGATTGATTACCATAAGTTGACTTACCACGAATAAACAATTCTGAACGATCT
Organism: Sphingobacterium siyangense; assembly: GCF_007830445.1. Classification (GTDB taxonomy): domain Bacteria; phylum Bacteroidota; class Bacteroidia; order Sphingobacteriales; family Sphingobacteriaceae; genus Sphingobacterium; species Sphingobacterium siyangense. The sequence goes on from NZ_VLKR01000003.1 coordinate 280,493, forward strand.
ACTCCTGGCTCACCTCCAGCATATTGGTTGACAACCAGTCCTGGTAATCTTCCTGCAAGCATGTTATTAATATTGGCTGCAGGACTCTGTACAAGATCCTTAGTCGTAATCGTTGCGACGGCGCCCACAACATTTCTTTTCTTCTGTGTTGTGTATCCAACAACCACAACATCCTCTAGTGCTTTTACATCTTCTACTAGGCTAACCTGTAACGTTGACCTTCCGCCCGCCACAATTTGTTGAGGCTGAAAACCAATATACGAGAAGGTCAATACCGCATCCTTATAGGGAATTTCTATTCGATATCGACCTGATGCATCTGTTTTCGTTGATTTGCCACTCGCCTTAACCACAATGGTGACACCTTGCAAAACTTTCCCTGTCGAACTGTTTAAAACTGTTCCCTCTACAATAATACCCTCTTGTTGGAAACTGAAGTGGCTAGACGCAGCTTTCAATTCGGTCCACAAATTGAACGTGCTACACACCGAAAGCGTAAAAAATAATGGAATTACCTTTCTTTTCATAAATAATAATTAATGATTGGTTTACTAATACAACAATTGGTCGTCAATCAGTTACTTCTTTGAAATGAACAGCCCTCCAAAGAAAACAACCTTAAGCTGATAAACTAATTCGTTTTAGTAAAATTAAAAAGAAAGAAAAGAGAAAGTTGTTAATCGATTGTTAATGACAATTATTGAAATCGACCTCTAAAATAAATCCCACTTTGTAAACAGTTTTAATAGCAACATACCGCGATCTTTTCAGCATTTTTCTAATCTTGCATATAAAAACATCGAGACTTCGTCCCAAAAAATAATCGTTATCTCCCCAAAGAGCGAGTAAGATCTCCTCTCTTTTCAAAACAACATTCGGTTTATTTGCTAAGAATGTCCAAAGTTCGAATTCACGTGGTGATACTACCTGCCGAGATCTATCATTAAATTCTATTGCGAGTAAATTACGGTTAAGTTTAATGTCACCAATATTGAGTTGTAATTGACAAACAACATGTTGCTTAACCATATAATTTTGAAGTTTCAGAGACAATTCTTCAACATCAAACGGTTTTGTTATATAATCATTGCCCCCTAGACGGAGGCCCTTTAATCGATCTGGTTTAGACAGTCTTGCTGTAAGAAAAAGCACAAACTGGTTTTTATTTAGCTGAGAAATATATTCAACGAATTGAAACCCATCCCAGTTGGGAAGTTGTATATCTACTACAAGGATATCATATTTATCAATCTTATAATAAGATATTCCCTCTTCAGCAGACATTGCATGACTAACATCAAATCCGAAATTTGACAGATAATCTATGAGCATTGTCGCTAAATCAAGATCATCTTCAATCAGCAATATATGTCCATATTTTGGTATCATCTATTTTATTATTGGTATTGAAATAGAAAATGTTGTTCCAGGTTGGCTATCTGATTTAACGTCAATTTTCCATCTATGAATCCGCATGACTTCCTTTACGAAAAAAAGCCCCAGGCCCAGCCCATTTAAAGAAGCTTCTTGTTTACCCCGATATCCCTTCGTGAAAATATACGGCAATTGGTTATGTGAAATACCTATTCCATTGTCTTGTACAGTCATCACCACCGTATCTCTAGCGCCAATACTCAAACGAATATGAATATGCTTTATTCGCTCTTTATTATACTTCAGGCCATTATCGACCAAATTGTTTACCGCGGTAACAAACATAAATGGGTTGACAAGCACCCTAGCCTCTTTAACGTTTTGATCCACTAAGATTTGAATCGTCGCACTTTCTGATACTAAAATCGCAAGATCTTGTTCTAATTGATCCATAAGTTCTGCCAAAAAGTGTTCCTCTAGACTCACCTCTTCTTGATTAAACACACTCAAATCAATCGCTTTGTTAACTAATCGATCCAAACGGTTTATCTGACGCATCAAGGTGTCCAAAGTTGTTGACATTTTTAACTTATCATCTTTCGAAACTTTTACCGCCAAATTGGTTAAACCAATTCGTATGGTTGTCAATGGTGTATTGAACTCATGTGTGACATTGTTAATAAAGTCAGAAGCCATTTCTGCCATTCTTTTTTGCTTTATCCAGCTACTATAGGTCATCAAATACAACCAAACAATACCAATTATACAGCAGCCCGACAGCAATAATAATGGGAAAATGGATCTTAATACAGAAAAATTTGTATCAATATTTCCAACGTACAACGTAAAAGCCACACGATTTGACATCTTACTATTTGCAGTTATTGCAATCGACGATACTAGATTGTCTTTGTCAATAAACCGAAATTCCCCTCCAATAGGAATATGCTGATCTTTGCCAAAGTCCAGGATTGGTATAAAGGTCTTCGCATCAAAAGTCACCGAAACATCTCTCAACACAATGGCATAACCAAAGCCTTCACCCAAATTGACTTCGGATCTGATGACCTGGAATAGGCTATCCATCGCAGGATGATTTCGAAGCCGCATTATCAAGGTCTTCGCGATACTATCTTTCAGACTATTGAAAGCATTTCTATCGTCTTGATAATAAGCTCTCAGACGAACTAAATGAGGCATTAAGGTTGAATCGACAAGTTTCTGTCCGCCCGGGAATATCTTATCGTTGGAAATATGCTTATCGTAAACAACCTTAATTTCCTTTTTTTCTTTTTGAAATAGTTCGCCTCTTTTGATCTCATATGATCTTGCAATCATGAGATATTGTAATATCAAAAACAAAACTAAGCAACAGATAGCTATCCATTTATATACACCTGACCGTCTCATTTTTGCAAACAGACTATTATTTGTTCGGTTTATTGCTCATCTCGAAGATTAATTCACCGCCATTTATAATGCTGCTATAGGGCAATAGAAAATCAGCCAATTTCTGCCCATTTAAAGAAACGGATTTAACGTAAACATTCTTCTCAGACTGGTTACGGGCAACTATAGAAAGACTGCGTCCGTTTTCAAGATTAACCTTTGCCGATTTTACCAAAGGACTGCCAATCCAATAGTTATCTTCCCCAGGTGCCACCGGATAGAAGCCTAATGCAGTAAATAAATACCAAGCAGACATTTGTCCACAGTCATCATTTCCCCCTAAACCCGCATGACCATTATGATACTGATTCCGTATGATTTGTCTTACACGCGCCTGAGTTTTCCAGGGACTCTTGGTTATATTGTACAAGTATGCCACATGATGGGAAGGTTCATTTCCGTGCACGTAATTTCCGATAATGCCATCTCGGGTAATATCCTCCGTATGTTCAAAATATTTATCCGGTAATTCCATGGTAAACAGTGAATCCAAATAAGACGCTAAACGTTTTTTACCTCCCATTAATACCATCATTTCAGTAGGTTGATGCGGTACATACAGGCTGTAATTCCATGAATTACCTTCAATAAATCCTTGCCCATGTGTATCCAAAACATCGAATTTCTCCTGAAATTTACCCGCTGAATTCTTCGGACGCATAAATCCAATAGCGGAATCATAGAGTGATTTCCAACTTTCAGCCCTTTTGGAAAAGGTCGTGTAAATATCCTCTTTTCCCAATTTTTTCGCTAATTGCGCGATACACCAATCGTCATACGCATATTCCAATGTATTAGAAACAGATGTTCCCGATACATCTGCAGGAACATATCCCTTATCTATGTAAGCCCCAATCCCCTCGTACTGACGTGTATTTGCTGTTTGTACACAAGCTGCTAAAGCAGCATCCGCATCACCTTTGTAAACACCCTTGAGGATAGCATCAACAATAACCGATACGGAATGATAGCCACTCATGCACCAATTATCATTTGCATAATGCGACCAGATCGGCAACATCTTCAATACACTCTGGTTATAATGAGCCATCATGGATGCCACAATATCTGCATTCCGAGAAGGATTAATTAAATTCAACAGCGGATGAAAAGCCCGATAAGTATCCCACAGCGAAAATGAAGTATAATTCGTAAAACCTTTGGCGCGGTGCACCTCCTGATCCAAGCCTTTATATTCACCATTCGTATCCATATAGACTGTCGGCATTAAGCTTGCATGGTACATGGCTGTATAAAAATTGACCAGGTCTTCCTTGTTCAACATTTCAGCTTCTATCTTATGCAGCTCCTTTTCCCAAGCTTCTTGGCCTTTCTTAACGTAGCCATCAAAATTCCAGTCCGGAGCCTCAGCCTCCATATTGGCCAATGCATTCTTCATGCTTACTGGACTTAAAGCTACTTTCAGAAGGATGGATTCTTGTGCTTTTGTATCAAAATCCAAGTGTAGCTTAATATTGTGCGCTGCAAGGTCGGGGAAATTATTTTGTTGATCAAACTTACGCCAGAAACCATTATACACAGATTTTCCATCTTCATACTTGGCGCCATAATTCTTAAAAGCTTTTGAGGTCTTTATTGCAAAGTATACGGTGCGCGTTCTCGACCAACCGTTTGTTTGACGGTAGCCTACCAGTGTTGAATCGTTCAATACCTTGACAACGGTCCAAACATTCTTGCCATCATAATTATAAATCCCAGCAGTTAGATCTACGATAAGATGTGAAGCGTCAGACTCTTTGAATGTATAACGGTGGAGCCCTACACGTGTTGTAGTCGTTAATTCAGCCTTAATCTGATGTTTATCCAGTAGAACACTGTAATAATTGGCCTCAGCTCGCTCATTGGCATGTGAGTAGGATGATCGATAACCGTCTTGCGGTCGATCAGCTGTACCCGGATTCAATTGAACTTTTCCTTGTGTCGGCATGATCTGTATATCACCAAGATCGGAGTGACCAGTGCCACTAAAATGTGTATGACTAAACCCGACAATCGTCGGATCATCATACTGATAACCAGCACAATATTTATAAACATCACCGTTGTACCGTCCATTGACAGCATAAGATAATGTATCCGTATCAGGACTTAATTGTACAGCACCGAATGGAACTGTCGCCCCCGGAAAAGTATGTCCCATCTTCGCCGTTCCGATGAGTGGTTTGACATACTGAACTAATTTCGTTTCTTGTGCCTTTAATAGATATGGGACACTAATTAATCCCAAAAAGACTAAACTTCTGATATTCATCGCTTATGAATTATAGTGTGGGATTTTGGCTATAATCGGCCCATAGCTCATCAATAGTTTTACCCGTCTCCACTTTCCAAAAAGCATCACTATAGCTTTTGCTACGCATCGCTGCATCCAATTTTTTGACAAAATCCTTCTTTATATGTAGATTGATCCAATACAAAAAGCGCGCTGTAATACGATAAGAATCGGTGTATTTCTGCTTTTCGTTATATTCTGGCAGCTTCCAATTTGCTCCCGCATTATCTATTCCATCGTCAAATCGCACAAAATCGGCTATCCCCTCGGTAATCCACCAAGGGCCCGCCCCGTCAGGGTATGCTTGGACAATATGCATGACTTCATGGGTAACCACATCAATATCGCCCGGATTTTTGGCAAACCAAGCTGGACTGTAACGGACAATCCCGCCCGCTGTCGCTGCCACACCTTTATAGTCCGGATCAATAACGAAAGACACCTTTTTTATGGTCTTTTTATTATATTTCTTGGCTAGTTTAGGATAGTTTGTAAAATATGCCGCCACCAACCTTTCTTTTAAAGGAGCACTAAAATCTTTGTCTTTATTTATCCAAATCAGGGTGTACCCACCTTTACTGATACTATCAACATCCACAGCCACCTTGCGGTCGTTTTCTGTATGTTTCCAGTTGTCCTGCGCGAAAAGTGAACAAGAGTATGCCAAACCAAATAAGGTAACAACTACTTTTAAGTTTTTAAAGTTTATCATAATCCAATGATTATTTCTTTTTGTTCGATTTCAACTTGATATTTGTTTGCAAATCCGTTATCATTGAATAAGGCGCTGAATTTTTGGACGATCCCCTCGTATAATTGGGTTTTGCCGCCATGTCAAAATTAAGTGTGCCACCTTCATGCAATGCTTTGTGACTTAACCAGTTTTTACCATAATCCTTACCATTCATTTGCAATGTGTTTACATATACATTTTCAGCTGAGTTCTTTGGTGCATCAATGGTCAATGTCTTACCATTTTCAAATGTTAATGTCGCTTTTTTAAATAATGGGGCTCCGAGCACATATTCATCCGTCGCCGGACAAACCGGATAGAATCCCAGCGCTGAAAAAACATACCATGCAGAGGTTTGACCATTATCTTCATCACCACAATAGCCATCAGGTGTAGGCTTATACATTCGGTCTATCACTTGACGCACCCAATATTGTGTTTTCCAAGGTTGGCCAGCATAATTGTACAAATATGGCATATGCTGAATTGGCTGATTACCATGTGCATATTGCCCCATATTCGCAACTTGCATTTCACGTATTTCATGGATAATACCACCATAATAGCTATCGTCGAAATCTGGGGACTGAACAAACACCGAATCCAACATGCCCACAAAAGTCTTCTCTCCTCCCATCAGATCGATCAGCCCCTGAACATCGTGAAATACGCTCCACGAATAATGCCAGCTATTTCCTTCGGTGAATGCGTCACCCCATTTCAATGGATTAAAAGGGGCCTGGAATTTTCCATCTTTATTCTTTCCACGCATAAGATTGGTCGATGGATCAAATAAATTCTTGTAATTCTGTGCACGCTTAGCATACAAATCAATCTCAGCCTTCGGGCGGTTCAACGCTTTTGCCAATTGGTAGATCGTGAAATCGTCATAGGCATATTCCAATGTACGTGCTGCATTTTCATTGATTTTAACATCATATGGCACATAACCCAAACTATTGTAATATTCAACGCCTTTTCTTCCAACAGCACTCATTGGTCCTTCGTTATTAGCACCGTGTTGTAAGGCTTCGTATAACTTATTGATATCATAACCGCGCAATCCCTTCATATATGCATCCGAAACGACCGATGCAGAGTTATTTCCCACCATGATATCGGCATATCCCGGACTGCTCCATTCAGGAAGGAAGCCTCCTTCTAGATACGCGTTAAGTAAACCTTCCTGCATCTCCTTATTAATGGAAGGATACATAAAGTTTAAGAATGGGTACAACGCTCTAAAAGTGTCCCAAAAACCTGTTCCTCCAAATAAATAACCGGGAAGTGTTTTTCCATTATATGGGCTGTAATGTACAGCCTTTCCTTGCGCATCAATTTCATATAATTTGTTCGGGAAAAATAAGGTCCGATACATCGTCGAATAGAATGTACGCAGTTGATCAATATCATCACCTTCTACTTTAATTTTTCCTAAAGTCGAATTCCAGATCTGACGTCCGTCTTCTTTTATTTGATCGAAAGATTTGTTACCTAACTCATTTAAGTTTAATAAGGCTTGCTCGGCACTGATAAAGGAAGACGCCACTTTCACCTGCACTGGTTTCGTTTTGTCTTTTACCTTAAACCCGACGATTGCACCAGTGTGATCACCTTTGATCTGAAGTTGCCCATCCTTCTTCTCTTTGCCTTCCCAAGTAGCGACACTTGCAAAAGGTTGATCAAAAACCAAAACAAAATAATTCTTGAAATTAGCAGGTAGTGGGCCGCGTGCATATTTCGAAGAATAGCCAATTATCATATTTTTTTCTGGAATAATCTGAACTTCAGATCCCTTTTCATAAGCATCCAAAACAATATAAGCATCGTCTGTTTTATTAAACGAGATCCTAAACATGGCTGCGCGTTCTGTTGGTGTCATCTCTGCAGTCACATCGTGATCTGCTAGATAAACCGAATAATAATACGGTTTTACAATCTCCGCTTTATGTGAAAACCAGCTCGCACGTTCATCTTGATCAAATACAGGCTTTCCAGTTACAGGCATGATAGAAAAAACACCGTAATCATTCATCCAGGGTGATGGCTGGTGAGTCTGTTTTAATCCACGAATCTTATCAGCAGTATATTGATACTGCCATCCGTCGCCATTTTTCCCTGTTTGTGGTGTCCACATATTCATTCCCCAAGGTCTCGCAATCGAGGGATAGGTGTTACCATTGGACAACTCAAATTTGGATTCGGTACCCATTAATGGATTAACAAGATCGACAGCTTCTAGCTGCTGTCCTCTAAATTTCTGAGCCAAAACCGGTTTTGCGTAAAACAAACCCAAAGACAATAACGACCCTAGAAAAACACTTAAAGATTTCTTCATTATTTAGGATATATAAAAATATTTCTACTAAAACGTATTAGTAAAGATATAAAAAAGAATATTAAATCAAAATAAAGACCTGGAATTGGACAAACACGTCTTATGATTTTTACAATTCAATTTCTATATATCCATTTGTTGTCCCTTTTTATCGCTTGATCAATTTGGTCGAAATGACATATTCTTTTGGTATGGATATCCCCTGATCTATTTCCTTTAACAAAACTTTCACACAAGTTTTAGCCAGAGGTTCCAATGGTTGCTGAATACAGGAAATTTTAGGAATCAAAATATCAAATAATTCATGGTCATCAAAAGAAAACATCGGAAAATTATAGCTATTCTCAGGTGCCGACCGTAATACCTTCAATCCGAGAATACAAAGATAATTTGTGGTAAAAAATAGACCATCTAAGCCTACCTGCTTAGCAGCCCAATTTTTCAACATACGTGAACCTTTCTGCTTCAGGTGCTGATAAGGTAATTGCAGTATACGAGGTTCCATTCCATATGTGTCACAAAACGCCAAATAAGCACGCTTACGTGCCAGCATTTGTGGTTGATCCGAATCGATGGTTACCAGCCCAAAATTTCTACAACCAATAGATTTCAAATAGTCACATGCATTCTTCCCACTAACTTCATTGTCAATATGTACATAATGGGTTTCCACTGTTGGAGAATTTCTATCAAAAACTACCAGCGGAACCTTATGTTCCAATATTTTGCGCTGATATTCTTCCAGATCTACTGTCGGAGCCAAAATAATACCCTCCACTTTCTTTTCCAACATCGAATCGATGATATCGCGTGCATTTTGCGGATCTCCAAGCGTACTACTGTAGAGGACATGATAATTTTTCTTTCGGAACAATTCCTCTACATACAATGCAAATGGACCAAAAAAAGAATCCCCAATATTCTCTACAATTAGACCAATAGTATTTGACCGTCCTGTTGCTAAACTCTTAGCGAGTGCATTGGGTTTATAGCCAACTTTTTCAACGTATGCAAGTACGCGGCTTTCCAATTCCTTGCTAATGCGTGCTCGCTCGGCTTTGTGATTGATGACTAACGAAACAGTTGATTTAGACACATTGAGTTCCTGTGCTATTTCTTTAATTGATTTGGCCATAAGAGCATTTTCATAAAATTAGGGTGAAATTAGAAAATAAATATGAACATATCGGAGATTACAATTGATAGCACACACTAAATTATTACACAATCGTATGCGCGAGAGTCAAAAAAGGCTTAGATTGACAATGAAGACTGTTTAACTAATACTTTTATGCCTCGATAAATAACGACCGATATGGCCTAAAAGGTATTTTTGCTTAGATTTAAACTTCATTTTTCATGAATAGCAAATGTCTATTACAAATAGATGTATAAAAAAGGAATACAAACCATTATTGATAACCATCAGAATTTCTTAAAAGATTAAGATGACCATTATCTAAATTAGTGGCCTATCCTAACCAACAAAGAGATTTGATTTGACGAATGAACTAGATGCAAATGAAAACACCTTTTATGTTATCTTTTCTGATGATGTTAACAGCCATGGCCGTAGCGCAAGAGAAAGACAAAAGACCCAATATCATACTTATTATGGCGGATGATCTTGGTTATGGAGACCTTGGGGTATATGGTCAGCAAAAAATTGAAACGAGGCATATTGATTCATTGGCTGCCAAGGGAATGAAATTTGATAACTTCTACGCTGGTACATCTGTATGCGCTCCGTCGCGGTCATCGTTAATGACAGGACAGCACACCGGCCATACCTACGTACGCGGTAACAAAGAAATTGAGCCCGAAGGACAACAACCGCTAGCCGACTCTGTACAAACTTTCGCTATGCTTCTACAACAAGCAGGATATACAACCGGTGCGTTTGGAAAATGGGGACTTGGCATGGTCCATACAACAGGTGCTCCTGATCAAAAAGGATTCGATGAATTCTATGGCTATAACTGCCAACGTCAATCCCATCGCTACTACCCAACTCACCTCTGGCATAATAACGAAAGGATAGAACTCCACGGCAATGGTTTAATGGCCCAAGGACAGTATGCTCCAGCATTAATTCAAGAAAAGACCTTGAAATTTATTGATGAAAATAAAGAAAAACCTTTTTTCCTTTATGTACCTACAGTTCTTCCTCACGCCGAATTATCGGGTCCGGATGACAAATATTATCAATTATATGCAGACAGGTTTGATGAAAAACCACATAAAGGAAATGACTATGGCCCACAAGCGACTGTTTCCGGTTACGCTTCGGTAAAAAAACCTCATGCCATGTATGCGAGTATGGTAAGCCGTATGGATGCTTATGTCGGTCAAATTGTTGATCGGTTACGCGAAAACAAGCTATTGGATAATACAATTATCATTTTTACAAGCGACAACGGATCGCACAAAGAAGGCGGAGCCGATCCCAATTTTTTCAATAGCTCTGGCGGGTTACGCGGCAACAAACGCGACCTCTATGAAGGTGGCATCAAGACCCCTTTCATTGTTTATTGGCATGATAAAGTTGCGGAAGGAAAAACCTCAAACTACCTGGGCGCTTTTTGGGATATTATGCCTACGATAGTCGAGCTTGCCGGGACAAAAAAACCGCATTATACAGACGGAATTTCATTTTTACCAACACTGCTAGGTAAAAACAAGCAACAAAAACAGCACCAATACCTGTACTGGGAATTTCATGAAGATGGGGGTCGTCAAGCCCTGCGCCAAGGAGATTGGAAACTTATCTTACAAAAAGTGACAAGTAGCCAACCTACAGCCGAACTATATAATCTCAAACAAGACCCAAAAGAACAACACAATATTGCCCAGGAAAACCCAACGAAAGTAAAAGAATTACGTCAGCTGATTGAAAAAGCGCATATCGAAAGTGATATTTTCCCATTAACAAGTGTAAATATGCACATAAAATAAGGTTTGGGGAGTAGCAAACTGAGCGTTATTTTCCCCAAAAAACATTAAAATTCCGGAAAGTATAGCAACAGGAAAAAGATACCAAGAAATAGAAATGATTGACTTCCTATACAGGCACAAAAAAAGATCCTAGCCCACTGTAGAACTAGGATCGTATAGATAAAGAAGTACCGCCAACAGATACCATTTATCAATGAATCGTTAGCTTATTATCCCAACTGAGGATCAGTTTTCGAATGGTTACCCGTTTCTACGCGACCAGCGAACTGACGTATAAATTTGGTTCCCTCAACATGCAGCGTCACATCATACCAACCATGGGTTTTATGAGATTCCACAATCCACTTCGTAGATTTCCCTGCCGCAAGTACAATCGATTTCTTCCATGTACTATAAGCATTATCTTCTACATGTACACGGAATGATTTTTCCCCGTGATTATGAACCTCCAGTACAAGATTACCCGTCAAAAGACCTTTCTTCCCGATTTCATAGGTCGCTCCAACAGATAAGGGTTCCTCCTGTCCTTTAAATCCGCGCATAAAACCATTAGGTCCGTACACTGTTAAATCGTAATGGTGATCTTTAAAGTCTGCCAAGTTCCAGTCAAAGCTTAGTTCCTGCCCAGCGACAACTGCAAATGGCCAAAATCTCACACCTTCCTTATAGCTGGGTCCACTATAGACATTAAATGGGCTGTTTAGCGATTTACTACCAAATACCTTATTGCCCGCCTCTAGTGTCAGATGAATCTGATTGTGTTCCTTAGCAAAAGAGTCCTTAACATAAAGCTCGTACGCCAGAGCGTTGGAGTTTTTCTGACCTTTCTCCTGTCTTGCCAACAGCTTCGAATGACCTTTAGACCGCAATCCTGCTACATCCTCTTTCGACCAAACATGAAAATTATTGGGCAATGGTTTCGCTTTCGCCTGATCAATCGCATAGATCTGCTGATTCCGATCAAGGAAAGGCAAATTAACAGCATTCGATCCTTCAGCTTTCCGAAATACCGATGTCAAATCACCTGTGATGGCCCGGCGCCACGAACTGATATTCTCCTCTTTCACATGCTTGCCCAACTTTTTTTCAAAGAAATGCTCCATAAACTGAATCGTCGATGTGATATCGCAAATCTCCGAATTGACCCAACCGCCTTTTGACCAAGGTGACGCTACAATTAAAGGCACCCGGTAGCCCAGCCCCACCGGACCTTCCGTTGCATTACTTTTTTCTTCACCATCGGCAAGCTCCTGGGCTAAACTCACATATTCGCCACTATAATCCAATTCCGGTGAAGTTTTTCCAGAACGATGATCTGCTGGGTTAGGTGCTACAAACGGAGGGATATGGTCAAAATAACCATCATTCTCATCATAGTTCAGAATAAAAATAGTCTTCTTCCAGATTTCGGGATTTTCTGTCAGAATATTTAAAAGCTCCGATACATACCAAGCACCATACATAGGTGCACTCGGATGATCTGAGAAGCTTTGTGGTGCGACAAGCCAAGATACTGCAGGTAACTTCCCAGATTTCACATCATGTCTAAATTGGTGCAAAACATCCCCCTTAGGAACTCTAATCTTTTCACCCTCCTGTGCCACCACGCTTGTCTCACGATAGAAAGAATCACCCTCATTCGTTTGAAAAGCACGTTCATGCAAGGTACGCTGTTCTTTAGGAAGCTGCTGAAAAGCATGATCCGTAAGACGTGCCAAATGTTTTTGGTAGCTATTCAGCTGCTCCTGCTTCTGCTTAAGTTTATTCTGTGTTTTTTGGACACTCTCAGAGCTATTATTCGCTAATGCCTTTTCAAGTTCTTGAATTTCAGCGGGTATTTCTGCCACACGTTTACGCATAAAATCAAGATGGCTTTTCTTGAATTCAATATGATATTGCGCAAACCATTCCAAATTATTGTCTGTAAAATTTCCCAACAGATCCTCACCGTCTAAGCCACTTTCTATACTGACTTCATTTTGGTAGACTTTCCAGGAGATCCCTGCTTCTTCCAGTCGTTCCGGAAAAGTCTTCCAATGTGCCCAACGGTTAAAATAGATATCTGAATTCCGCACCAATGGCTTTGCTCCTTTGTGTGGTACGCAGGTTCCTGTCCAGAAAAAATGGCGATTGGTTGTTGTACCTGTAATGGACGAACAGAAGTGCTGGTCACAAATGGTAAAGGCATCAGCTAACGCATAATAGAAAGGAATATCCTCCCGTGTATAATAACCCATTGTTAGCGGAATTTCTTTCAAGACCTTTCCTCCTGGACGCTTCGCTTCAATCCAGTTATCGTGTTTTCCCTGATTACGGGCTGCCATCTGATTTTCCCAGGAATGTGGTAAATTTCCGGTCCAGGCAGCATTTGAATTTTTGATATCCAGTCGGAACGGCGAATAGGTCTTACCTGCAGCCGACGATTGCAACCATACAGGGTTACCACTAGGCAATTTAATCGCCCGTGGATCATTAAACCCTCGAACCCCACGAAGTGTTCCAAAACTATGATCAAAAGAACGATTCTCTTGCATTAATAATACAATATGCTCGGCATCTAAAAAGGTACTTCCAATGATCGGTTCAATAGCCAATGCACGTTGTATGGCATCTGGCATAGCACTCTGTAAGCCAAAAACACCAGCTAACAAGGAAGCCTTCTTAATAAAATCTCTTCTGCTATCCATAAATAAATTTGTTATCTCTCTACTAAATTCAATGGTCTAAAGCGAATATATCCATTCGCTGTCGTTTTTAATGTAACGTTTTTAACAAAAATCCCCGCAAACGATTGATCTCATCTACGGGGATTGTTTTTTTCGAAGGACTTATTTCAAAAGCCACATCAATTGGTTGATCTCATCATTGCCTTTATATTGGCGCTGCATTGCCTCGTCCAAATTTGCAGAATTATAATTGTACTCTAATGATGGGTAACGCCACCGCATCGGTATTTTATCCGGTGCGACTGAATTCAAACTTGATGTTGGATTGATTTTCCATTTAGGATAGCCCGTTCTTCTGTAATCATAATATGGAGTCATACGCCCCTGCAAGTAACTGGCTAAATATTTTTGTGTCATAATAGCCTCCAGTTGTGCTTCAAGTACGACCGGAAATTGATTTCCATAAGTTGCTACTGCTGTATTGATGTAGTTGGCATCCAATGGCATATTATGGGTATATTGAGCCGTATTCGGCGTATTATCCGCTATAAATTTCATTGCGGCTTCAATTCCTTTCTTATACCAATTAACGGACGATTCGGCAACCCAGCCCCGTGCGGCAGCTTCAGCTATCACAAAACATAGATGTGCATAACTGTATTGTTGTGTTGGTTCACCACTAACTAGTTCCGTATAACGGTCATTCAATTTAGAATAATCATTTTTCTTCTTTAACTCAGCAATTTCACTAAAGGAAAGAGAAGGATCTGTCCCTATGTACGCGCTAAAATCATTAGACTGTTTGCCGTTTGTGATCTGTAATGCGGAAGGATTCGCATAATAAAACAATCTTCTATCTTGATATTGTTTCAATCGGTCAATAACCTCTGTCGAAACAATAGGATAAATAACAAAGCTATTACTAATCTTATAGAAAGGATAAGTTTGGCTGGCTTTGTCCTCATGAACGACCTGAAAATTATCTGCATTACTACCAAAGATCGGTTTACTGGTCAAGATTGATTTAAAACGATCTTTTATCTTTAGATCGGCATCACTTTCTTTTTTGCTTAATTGAATAAGAACATTTAATGCAAAGCTGTTTACCAATTTGCGCCATTTCGTGATATCTCCAGCGAACAATGGATCACCATCAAATTTTTCACCTTCCGAAAAGAGCTTATCTGCAAGCTCCAACTCGTTCAAAATACCCAGAAAAACATCTTTTTGAGTATCATATTTAGGGAAATAAACTTTATCCGTTTCCCCTTTTAATGCATCTTTATAGGGAATATCTCCAACACTCATTGTCCCCTCGTAAAACTTCATGGCACGAGCAAAATACATCAGACCATTATATGAGTTCTTGAGTTTTTCACTTGTTGCAAACTCTCCCATAAAATGAGCATCGTTGATCGAAGTCATCGAGATATCCCATTCGCCGAGGCTATTGTATTGATACCCCTCTGTTAATTCTGTCCAAGCAATCTCTTTGGTAAGCATATAAGGCTGCATAAAACCTTTAGTTGAGGACTGGCGTGCCAAATTTAATATTATACGAGTAGCCAACATGGAAGGTTTAACCACGGATGGTGTCTCAGGATTAGTATTGATCTCATCAAACTTGGAACAACTTGTCGACACCGCCAAAGTACCAAGGGCGATATACGTCAATAATCTTTTCATGTTCATATTTGTTTTGTAGTTTTTAAAAAGTTAGGTTAATATTAAAACCAATGTATCGCATCGATGGTGAACTTAAATCCTCAGACCCCACATCTGGATCAGAGAAACGAAACTCTTTCGTCCACAACAATAAGTTTTGCCCAGTCACGCCAACACTTGCACGTTTCGCTTTAAACTTCGAAGCGATCTTATCGGGCATTCGGTAACTAAGCGACAATTCACGAAGTTTAATGAATGTTTCGTCCCAATAATTCCATCGGCCTGAATAGGCTCGTTTGTAATACCCCTCATATGAAACCACTTTATCATTTGGAGCAAATACACGCGTATCCTCTGTAATCTGACCGTATTTATCATAGGTCACACTACCGGAAACAATTTTCACACCCGGAGCGATAAAGGTTTTATTGCCATTAACCACTTCCTCATAACGGTATGGTGTATCTGAATCAGGATGAGAACCTGTCTGCCATAAACGACCATTCATTGTTGAGTAGGACATCCCTTTAATTCGACCATCTAGGCTAAAACCAAATGAGAAGTCTCTATAACGAAACTGATTTGAAAAACCCCAAAACCATTTTGGCGCAGTATATCCTATTAATTGATTGGCATACTGAGCTGAAATTGGCATCCCAGAACTATTTAGTATCATCTGTCCATCCGGAGAACGCTCCCAGTCCTTATATTCGATATAATCGGCCCGCAATCCTTCCTTAACATATAATGCATCTTTTGAATATTGAGGATCCAACTTGTGGAAATAGCGCATGTTCTGAGAAAGGTTCATCGTAATATCCCACTGGAAATTTTCACGCTTAATCGGTGTACCTCCCAATGTGATTTCATGCCCTTTAGTCATCTCCTCTTCCTTTGTATTGATCAAACGCTCCTCAAATCCGGTAGTTTTTGAAATCTTAGCTTTGACAATCTGATTGTGTAATAAGCGATAGTAGCGGGTATAATTACCATACAACCGATTGTTCAATACCGCAAAATCAAACCCGAACTCCGTCAAATCACGTTGCGTAGGTGAAATCGAATAGTCTTTGATAATATTCGGATAGGAGGCTGTTGGCAGGCCATTCCAAACATTGCTTGTTACCGTAAAAGTTGAATTTATCTCATATGGATTCAGTACGGATTTTGTAATCGCCCAAGATCCCCTTACCTTGAACATATCCAACCAAAGAGGTTTTGATGGAAGCAGGTCCGTAACAACAACACTTCCCGAAACTGAAGGATAAAAATAAGAACGATGATCCTTTGTTAACGTTGAAACCCAATCATTACGTCCAGTAGCTTCCAAAAAGATCGCATTTCGCCAAGACAAAGAAAGACGTCCATAAAGCCCATTTCGCATTTCTTTAATACGGGACTCAACCGCTTTCGCCGGATCGATTGAATTCCGTAATGAATAAAATCCTGGAATTGACAAACCGTTAACTGTATTCGCGATCAAATTATTATCCTTGCTGTAGAAAATAGACCCCCCTAATAATCCATCAACTCCCCAGTCGCCAAAATTTTTCTTGGCAGTAAAAATCGCATCGTTCGTAGTCGCAAAGCCATCATAATCGGCTTTCATATACTTCCCTTTACTATCAAAACCACCGAAATCTTCAAATCCGCCCCGTGTTCCATATATTCCGATCGGATTTTGCTGTGTTCTTGACTTGCCATAATAATCATAACCCGATCGCACCATGAATTTCGCCCAATCGTTAACCTTATAATTCAACGTAACAGCGGCATTCACCTTATTGATCAATTCGGGAGTAGTTTTTTCGTGCGCGATCAAGTACGGATTATCATACCACCCTTTATACATCCAGTTTTGAGACTGGTCTTTCACTATCCAATAGTCTTTGTAATCTTTCAAATTATATTCGGGGCCGGTCCACACTAAGATATTATAGATGTATCCTTGATCATTATAGCCGGAACCAAAATTATTAGAGGAAGAACTTCGGTTATACCCAAGCCTAGTCTCTAAGTCAAATTTCTCACTGATCTTTGTTGTTCCTGTCACCGAAATATTTGTCAGGTTCAACTTTTGATTGGGATACTGTCCTTTATTATAAATATGATTAATGGATGTTCTTATGCTTCCATGGTCCCCTTGATTAGTAAAGCTGACAGTATTATTGGTGATAAACCCTGGTTCCAAAAAGTTTTTAAAATTGTCCTTACCCCTTGACGTAAGCTCACTTACTTCATACTGTTTGCTAATTGGATTCCATTGTTCGGCAGTTCGGCCAATATCCAATTTATCCCCCCAGACATAATCATCATTGTTAAATTTTCCGGACTCTCCCGAAGAATAGCTATGCTGCACCTCAGGCAACGCAAGATAGCCTGAAAAGAACATATTATTGGTATTCACCGTAATCTCTGTTCCTTTCTCTGCTAAACCTTTTTTGGTCGTGATCATGATAGCTCCTCCTTGTCCCTTACTTCCATAAAGGGCGGTAGCGGTAGCTCCTTTCAAAACGGTCATATCCTGGATATTGTCAACAGGGACATCCCTTAGGTCCATATTTTCGTAAGCCACGCCATCAATGACCAAAATAGGTGTCAGTCCACGTACTTCGATTTGTGGTGTTTTGTTAAATTCTGTACTATTCATAACGCGTACACCAGAAATACGTCCGGTCAAAGTCGTCCCGACATCTACTCCTTTCACACGCGTCAAATCTTCTCCCTTCACACTTTGAGTTGAATAGCCCAAAGCCCTTTGCTCTCTTTTTATACCCAACGCTGTCACAACAACCTCTTCCAATGCTTCGGAGGATTTGGCTAGTTTAATAGTCCCTGCTTGTGCCGCCAAAATTTCAATACTTTCATACCCTATATAGGAAATTTGAAGGATCGCATCGTCAGCGGTATTTGGCAATTTGAAAACACCATTGCCATCCGTAGTAACAGCAACAGCAGTCCCTTTCACACGTACTGTGACACCAGCGATAGGCTGACCTGTTTCCTGATCGACAACCTTACCCCTAATCTCGTTGGAAACAGCGGAAATCGGCTTATCATTCTTACTTCTAACATCATTATTGGTTCTCTTCGAGACCACATAAAGCTTCTCATCAATTTTCTTGACCTCCAGATTTCCGTCCGAAATGGTCTGAATAAATTGAACAATCTGCTCCTTTTTCAATGTACTCAAATCAGCTAAGTCATTGACTTTTTGATTTGATATCGAAGCGTCATAGCCAAATTTGACATTAAATTTTTGTTCCATTCGTGTGAGGATTTTCCCAATTCCTTCACTGGTAGAAAATTGTGATGCCATGGTCTGAAGTGCAAGCGACTGAAAGAGCAAAGCACTCCCCATAAGTTTTAAATAGTAATTGGTTCTTTTCATAAATTACTTTTTATGGATAATTATTTGATTAAATGCGGTATTAAGCATCGTAAGTGATTTTTCTAGATCACTTGCTGGTAGATAACCTGTATAACTTTCCGTCCGGAAAGAGTCTATCAATTCGAGGTTACTATCCGGATAAAGGTTATTGAGATCGGCGACGATCTGGGTAAGAGGAACTTGATTAAACGATAAAAGATCACTCTTCCAATTTGTTGCACTGGTCGTATCTGCTTTGGATACATCAAATTGCTTTTGTCGCTCATCATAGGCAACTTGCTGCCCAGGTTTCACAATGGAATATTCCTTCCCGCGAGATACACATACGCGGCCATGATTTAATACCAAACGGCTGTGCCCCTGCGAACAGTTTAAGTTAAAGGCTGTGCCCAGCACACGAACATCAAAGTCGCCCGAACTGGCTATCACAAAAGGTTGCTCAGGATTTTTGGCGACTTCAAAAAAGGCTTCGCCTGAAAGTTTGATCCGACGTAAACTGTCTGTATCAAAATCTGACAACAATTCAATCTGTGCTCCCTGTCGCAGAGAAACATGTGTACCATCTGGCAGTACCAGCCTCTTCACAAATTTTGTCGGATTAGAATAATGGACAGTTGCGTAGGCTGCGTTCTTATGCTGCTCCCCAAACTTAAATTGAAATAAGAAAGCAAGACCGATCAACAGTAAACAGGCAGCGGCGGAAATGACAGACCAACGTCTTTTCCAATTAGGTACTACACGCGTCGTCAATGGCGTACCTGTAATCGTAAAGAAGATATCTTCAGAAGTTGTTTTGTTCAGTTCACAATCACGATCATCTAGCGCAACAACCTCCTCCACATCTGGAAGTTCATCCCTGTCACAAGAAGTCAGTAAATCAAGAAATATGGCGTTTTCCTCGGGACTAAGTTCTCCCTTAAGGAATTTTCTATATAAAGCAGCTATTTTGGAATTCATCATCTATGCCCATCTTTAAATACATATACGTACCTCGATGACCAGAAGACGATGCGGCTCTAAAAAATATTTAAAAAAATCAATAGGGCTATTGAAATCTCAAAATGATCAATAATATATTGCCGAACAAACTTGTTGCCTTTAACCAATTGATCACGGACGGTATTAACGGAAATCCCAAGCCTATCTGCAATTTCCTGATTATCCAAAAACTCTTCTTTACTCAAAAGAAAAATCTCGAGTCGCGCTTTCGGGAGTTTTGAAATGGCCTCACGATAAACGCGCTCCAAATCTTTAAACCGAATAGCTTCCTCATTCGAATTGTCTACCAATTTGGTCTGATCGATGTCTGTCGCCTGAAATTGGAATCTGACCTTTTGTTTTCGCAATTCGTCAAAAACAAGATTTCGGGCAATCGTATAGAGGTAAGACTGCGGATTTTTATTCCCATCTAATTCTGCCCATTTTTTCCAAATTCGGGAGAATGTTTCCTGGACTAAATCTGCGGCAGCTGGCTCTTCTTTCAGATGTAAATAAGCATATTTATACACTTTGTCCTTATACAACAAAAAGAAAGTTTTAAAATCCAGGGCATTATTATTTTCAATAGGCATTCTTCATCACATATAATTGATCATACAAGTTTAGTGAGAATTTTTTAAAATATGCCCATGAAATACGTAGGATGTGTGGCATGTAAGCTCAAGCAATATAAGTGGTAACAATTTAATTATAATGAATTTATATTAAATTAACACTAGTATCATGGGGTTTTCGATCAACAAAATAATAGCCAGAAGACCGCGCAATCTTATACAACAAAGAATAGCCTGACTTAAATACATAAAAAAGTTCCATTGCAGGTAGACAATGGAACTTTTTATGTATTCCTATAGTTCTTTAGTCGACTACACAAGTTATTTTAACAACGGAAATGGTCCCAAAAAATAAGTTCCTCGCTTATAGAAACGGAGAAAGAAATCAAGCACCGCATCGTTCACTGGAAAGAAGAACTGCTTATCCACCTCCGCCTTAAATAGATTAACATAGTACTTCGGCAACTCACTTGGGAAGAAATCTTCAACCAAAAGATTCAAAAAATACCGTGCATAAGGTACCTCACTTTGATCATCTTTCTGTACAAAGTTGTTATTCTTTAATGGAAAAAATTCCGCTATACCGCCAAAAACTTCCAAACCCGTTTTTGGATTAAAGAATACCGTAACTTGGGCATCTTCCGTAAGATCCAAATTTGATTCTGGAAGTGGAGATTCTTCTTTGCTCGGGTATTTTTGTTGATACTTCTTAAAGAAATCTGTTGCAAACTCCTTCACTTCTTTTCCTTCCATAAACGCAACAGCCGCCTTATGTTCTGACTGGAACAATTTGCCCATATCTTTCAGCTGCTTTTCCGTTTTCTTCAAGCTCTTATCCTTACCATTCAAGGCCTCAATGCGATAAGTCATCTCATACTGCTCCGGTAAATCAAAATTTACCTCATCGGTATTCACAACGGTCATGATTCCAGAGAGATTCCAAGCATCTTTCCATGGCACAATTTCCATATAGAAAGATAAGGTTTCGGTAGGTTCAACAAATTGCTGTATAGAGTCCTTAAAGATTTTAAATGCTGTCTTTGTACCGATATGTTTTACATGCACATAAAGCTCGTCCGCTTTTACATATTCAAAAAAACTATTAATACGATTACCTAAAGTTTTGACAATACCATATAGCGCATGTTCTTTGCCAACCACCTCAGCTACAAATTCAGATGCCTTCAATGCAAACAGATGCAGTCTGTAATTATTGAAATGGTTATCTCGAACGCGATAGATCATCTGTTGTAACTGATTCTGATCGTGCTGATATCGCCCTATCTCCGCAACTTGCATCAAATGATTGAGATTGGTGTTATATTCACCCGCTGTCAGGTAATTTGTGGCAACAAGCTTTTCAATAAAATTACGGACTTCAAAATAGTTCGCCCCTTCGTCCAGAACATATTCTAGTTTTAACTTTTCATTTTCAGGAGCAACTTCATAATGTTCTTCCAAGATCGAATAGGCCAAATCTGTAACCAATTGGATCAAACGACCACGGGGATCAATAAATAAATGTGGGTTGCGTTCACTGAAAAACAACCAGGTCAATACAGCAATATCTTCACTATTAATATCCTCAGCATAATAATCCGTTAGGTCATTATCATTATAAAAAGGCAAAAGTTGATTGTATAGTTCTGTATGAATCGTTCTAAAAGCAGCAAAAATTCCTGTTTTCGCAATAACGTCTTCTAAATAACACGTTAGATAGATACTCAATGTCTTTAAAGCATTGGTATGGATGAGATCATTTGTCTCTTGCTCCTCAAACCATAGTGTAGATAAACTATCATTGATTTCATTTGCAACGCGTAAGTAATAACTATCTATTTCGTTTGTTTTTTGATAAGTATGGTGTGCTATCCAGTCTTGAATAAAAATTCTGTTTCCTCTCATATGAAAAATGCTAAAACCAAAAGTAGCCAAATTTTCGAAATATCCATACGGGCAAAACACAAACGCGGACGAAAATAATCTACATGAGTTAAAGCAACCGCAAACAGCAAATAACACTCAAGCCCCCCCCCGTGAAATTTTAAAATACGTCCTTACTGCAAAGCAGACTAACTGGACTAAAAGCAGGCGGTATCTGCCAGGAAAGATAAAATTGTCACAAAAAAAGAGATACCTAAAAAAGTATCTCTTTTTCCAATGAATATATTTTGATGCTAGCCAGTCGCAATCACATTCTTACTACTTCCCAAATGGTTTTGCAATGTCGGATTCAATATGGTACATGTTTTGAGTAAATCACGTACAGGATATTTAGCCACCACATCTTCCAAAGCGGCCAAATGGCGTTCATGATGTGCGTCTGACCCCACAAAATCATACATCCCAGATTTAATCATCGTCAAAGCCGCCGACTTCACCTCAACACCATAATACCGACTGATAGACAACAAGTTAAGCTGCAGCATGCAACCGGCATCCTTAATCTGTTTATACATATTAAAGTTATAATGGTAATAATTATAACGTTCTGGATGCGCTAAAATAGGTTGATAACCGAGATTTTGTATATCCAATATCGTTTGAAATAACGCTTTGGATTCTTGTAAATAGGACATCTCTATAAGTACATATCCACCGGGCATAACACAGAGTTCATTTGATCCGATGAGATTCACGATCCCGTCATCAATCATATGTTCAGCCGCAGCATGAATTTCCGGCATATTAGGCAGCCCAACCATACCAGCTAGTAATTTGTCCTTAGCAGCATCAATCGTACGAATAGAATTTGGATGTACACCATCCATAATATGTGGTGTACAGATAAATTTCTCGAAGCCCATTCGGCCAAGCCCTTTCAACAACACTAATGATTGTTCAATTGATTGACTTCCATCATCTATTCCAGGAAGGATATGGTTATGCATATCCACCTCCAAGAAGGCCAATTTACCGACAACCTTTACTTTTGAATCCTGAGTTTTGTTTCCAAACAGTTTTGAAAATATCCCCATATCGTGATATATATATATCGTTTAGTTATTTTGTTTTCCCTGCGAATAATTAAACACCAAAAGTACGACAAACACAGTATACGATCTTAATATTATTTTAACATTATAAAAATATAACCATAATATTACAAAAGAAAACCAAACAATAGTGCAATAAAATTGTTCAGCGCCCTCCTTTAGTTACTTTTTATTTAATTCCGCCAAAATTTGATCGAGCAAATAACTGATCGCACCATCACTGGTCTGCGGCAATCTTGTCGACATTTCAACCTCAGCACGGTTACCAACCACACCTTTGGAAGTAATTGCGGTACTGCCATATTGATTGAGTTGCTCCAGCGTTGCTTCCCATTGTTTACCCGGCGTAACCCCCATTTCCTTTAACATTGTCGGTAACTTTTGTAGGTCAATAGCCGCAGACATCTTATTTTGCTTCATCAGTTTTACAAAGTCTTTATTTGCGGGAGCATTCATCTTATTCTGACGGATATCATTTAGAGACAATGAGTCATTACTGACCATTACCAAATCTTCTTTCAAAAGAACATACATTGGAAAATCCTTGGCTTTCTGTTTTGAAAACGCATAAATGTCGTCATAGACCTGCCCAACTTGCTTTGAAACAGCCATGTCCAAGCCTTTTTTTATCAGACGTTGATCCTTTGATGTGAACATCCAAATAAATACTGGAAGTGTTTCTTCCTTCGTCTTCTTCACTTCGGTTGCATTGTAATCATCGTCGTAGGTATAATCGATATAGTCTTTCTTAAACTTACGCAGACCGTTAACAACAACAAGATGGTCTCCAGGCATCACCTGAGCAATTGCCTTTTCATCTAGTGCTATTTCAAGCGCCATCAGTCCCCATTCGACAAGGTCCTGTTGAGGCCCCAATAAACCGCTATAATATTTTGCCATATAGGCAGGCATCTCTCTCAGATAAGCCTCCGAATTAATATTCACATTAAAAAACCCTAGTGTTTTATCCGTTAAATATTTACTGAACTTCGAATTAGGTTTTCGCGCATACATTCTTTTGGTCATCTCAGCAAGAGCCTTATCTAAACCCACAGATCCCTTTAATTTCAGCACATTTCCCTCTTGCACTAAATCCAATAGACCATCTTGATAACCAGTCTTGAACTTATCCAGTTTAATCCCCATGTAATAATAAGGAAGAGAGGTGGTATAAGGCATAAGACCACGGTACAGATCCTCTACATGAGGAACATACAATCGAATAAGCCTGAGATTCTTTAAAACCTTCTCCTGATCTGCAATTGACAAAGACTTATAACTCCCTGAAACCAAACGGGTAACTTCATTCAATAACCATTTATCACGTAAGCCGTTACGAATCGAATCGTTTTTCCGATTTTGATCTTCATAGGCCGTATAAAGCGAATCGTAGTAACTTGGATCATGCATTTCTGCCGCGTCAACCGCTGCAGCCGCAGCCGCAGCAATATCAACAACAGGTGGCAGTACTTCTGTAGCACCTACTATCGTATCAGGTTCCGCAGCTATAGCAACCGGTGGCGCCAATCTTTCATCTGCATCCCAGACTACGGCAGCAGAGTCCATTGCCGATACAGTCGTATCTGCCCAAGCATCTTCGTCATCAGCTGGACGCGCGACGTAGTCTACCTTTTTGATTCCATAACGACTAGCAATTGAATCATTGTCCAAAAAGGTGGTATTTGTCGTTGCCGAAACAAATCGAGCGATCCGATCGTTGTATACCAACATACTCCCCGCCTTGAGGCCTATGCTCGTATAGCCATTTGCAAATGCCTTGGGTTCACCCGCCTCATGAAGCAGTTTCTCAAATTGCCCCTTGTTATTCAAGGAAAATATAAATTCCGTAAAACTGATACTATCGGTTTTCCTGGTATAAAAATAGGCTGTCTGGGATAGGTCTACCCCCAAATTTTTAATATCATTGTTCGCTGAAATTCCCGATTTCTCAAAAAAACCAGTCTTCTGGAGTAACTCGTTCAGTTTATTTGCATTTGCTTTCTGCACAATGTCTTTCATATGGAAAGCTGCAATCATTTCTGCATCCTCGGGGATTTGTTTGATCAAGTCCTGCGCCTTTACAGTTGTCCCAAAAGACAAACAGGCTAATCCTAGCAGTATAAATTTTGATTTCATCGTATAATAATTTTTCAGCTACACCGAACCTACTCTATAGAAACGCTTTCAGCAACTAAATGAAGTCCCGGTTTCACCAATGTTATAGGTTATTTTGTTAATGTGATTTTATTTGCCAAGCTCGATTTACCATAGACCAAATCCATAAATGGTAGTTTTAGCAAGACCCCTTTCTTATTCCCGGCAACCTTTGCAAGACTGTTTGCCTGAGATACAACCGGTTTTTCAAAACGTACAATCTGCGTATAGAATGCGTCCGCAAACTGAGTTGTATTATCGTTTCCCAGTTGATTAAATTTTGCTTTCCAGTCAGCAGAAGTCACAAATTTGCGTTCAAATACATGGCTTTGTGCGTTATAATAATAGCGGTTTGAATTCGATATCTTCGTTTTAAACCGATTTGCCAATATATCCGAAAAGGCGTTCAAGGATTCTATCTGGCTGAAATCACAGGAGATATTAACGATATAATTGGTAAAATCTGTGCTGTACTGTACATTAGAAATTCCTTTAGTTTGTTTTAGTAATTGAACAGCAGATCGAATCTCTTTCTCCATGTCCGCTTGAGAAGGTATACGGATGCCTTTAATACTTTTCATTTTCATTAAAGAAGACACCTTGGTTTTACTTTTACTCAAATTTAATGTGGCGGCAATATGTCCGGAACCGTCTGATTTTAAGTCGATCTGCTCAACAAAATCAAAGCAGCTCGATGCCGTCAATACCATGACAACAGCACAGATAATCACATAAAATCTATTCAATTTTCCTTTTACTTTAAATACTTCTTCCATTACAACCTCGTAACGATTAATAATTTGTCAAATCAATATATGTTTTGACATGAACAGCAAACATTGTGCTATTTTTTTCCTATTGACAAATTTATTAGAAACGAGAATATATTTTACTACCTGATTTCAGGGAAAAATGAAGAAAATCAACACCTTCGTATTAATTTTTTCCAAAAGGAATTAAAAGCGTTACCCTAGTACTACACATAATAGCACAACAGCAACCTAAAACAAATGATTTTTAAACCAGTATGGAACACATACTGTTAAATATTTTATCAATTACCTATATTATTGTCTTAACAACTGTTTGAGATCTTTAAATATACTACAAGTGAGATACTATAAAACCGAAATAGTGCCTAAAATATCTATCTAAAGATCAATCCAATACAAACCTTATAACCGGGATTACTAAAAAGATCGCTGTAACTTCTAGTGAACTTAACTATTTTTGCCATCACTTTATCAATATACACTAGCTATTCATATGACGAACACGACCAAAGCGATACCGGATCAAAATATATTCCGGATAGCCTACATTATAATTGCATTGCTTACTTTTAACTCCTGTCAGAAAACGGAAACTAGAATTGACCGAGCGGCGGTGCAATTTACCCCTACTATTGTTGGTCAAATCAACACACAAACGACAGAGATTTCCTGGAATAAAAATGACCAAATCGGTGTATATATGTACAAAGCCGACCAACCTTTGGCAGCAATTTCGCTTATCGACCAGGTCAAAAATTACCCCTTCACTTTTAACGGTTCGGTTTTTCAAAGTAACAGCCCGGTTTTCCTACCGAATGAAAACGTGGACTTTATCGCCTATTATCCTTACAAATCACTGGCAGACTTTCAATATCCCATCAATATAAGTGACCAGTCCAACCCGGCAGCCTTAGACCTGATGTATGCAAACAATGCCAAAAACATCGGTAAAAACAACAATACAGTACCACTTATTTTTGTACGACAACTGAGCAAAGTCAACATTAAGCTATCCATAACCAATACAGCCGCATTGGAAGCCAATCAGATCATCGTAAAAATGCCAGCTATAAGCATCCAAGGAGGATTCGATTTGACAACAGGAAAATTGACTGTTAATTCAACCGAAAAAAAGGATGTGCAAAAAAAGGTATCACTAAATACCAATAAAACCGCCCGTATAGAATTTATGCTACTTCCTGGCGAAGATATCACAGGAAAGGCCATTAAGTTTATTGCCACTAATGGCGATACCTATACCTGGGCAATACCCCAAAATCGGGATTTAAAAAATCTACCAGCCGGAAGCCAATATAGCTTTGATATCAACATTGACAATGGAAAACTAAGTGGCGGGATTGGTGAATCACAAGCTTATCTGGAAATACCCAAAATGAGCAATCTCAGCAGTGATGAGGTATTTATACAACATTTTATGCCCGACGCAAGCGACAGCAGAAATTATGCGATGCTATATGACAAAAAGCTAAAAATGGCATATTGGGTTGCATACCCCTTATACAACAGTATGCTAGGGTCAGGCAACCGTACGGATGCCTGGGGTTACGATCCTGCCGTATCAACAGCATTTCAACCCAATCTATTTAAGGGATTTCAGCCAACAGGGTACGACAGAGGGCACCAATTGCCAAGTGCAGACAGAAATCTCAATATTGCTCAAAATAAAACAACATTTTATTTTACCAACATGACAGCACAGGTTTCACGACTTAACCAAGGTATTTGGGCAAACCTCGAAACGAAAGTCAGAACCTGGACTGCACAGTGTGACACAATGTATGTCGTAACTGGCGCAATACCTAAGACCAGCACTGAAAACAGCCTCGATTTTGCGCAGGACAACGATGGAAAAGATATTGCCAAACCAAAATACTATTTCAAAGCCTTGGCAATGAAAAAAGGAAACGAATATTATACCATTGGTTATAAGATTGACAATGTCATTCCACCTTCAGGAAGCACGTTCGAAAATTATAGGTTAACCGTAAGCGAACTGGAAAAAATAACTGGATTCACTTTTTTCCCCGATCTAAATGATACACAGAAAGGAAATATAAATACCTCCATTTGGAAATAATTAAACTCCATTTAATCTCACTATTCTACCATGGTTCAACCGCAATTTTTACTAGATTTATCAAATGAAACTTATCATATTTGATCTGGACGGAACACTGCTAGATACATTACAAGACCTGGGGGACAGCTGCAATGCTATTCTTGAACAGCATGGATATCCAACGCATCCACTCGTTGCTTATAAGAAATTTGTAGGCAATGGCGTACAGAAACTCATCGAAAGGGCATTGCCCGAAGAAGCACGAACGCCAGAGACGATTACAGTCTTACTTGGAGCTTTTAAAAGCTATTATGAACAAAAACCTGTATCGCATACACGGCCTTACCCGGGAATTGTATCGCAGCTTCAAGAATTGAAGTCTTTAGGTTACCTCATCTCCGTGGCGTCCAATAAATACCACGAGGCAGTCATCCCACTGATGCAACAATACTTCCCCGATATTCCATTTGACCTTGTCCTCGGCCATCGCGCTGGTCATCCAGCCAAACCCGATCCCGCAATCGTCCTAGATAGCCTCGAGACATTAGGTGTCAACAAACAAAATTGCCTGTATGTCGGTGATTCATCGGTCGATATGGATACGGCCAATAATGCCGGGGTAACAGCAATCGGTGTTACCTGGGGCTTTCGCGATGAAGACGAATTGAGACAACATGGGGCAAAATACATTATCCATACCCCAAGCGAGCTCCTCAATATTACAGCAACAACGCAGATATAACAGAAAAATGGCACTTTAACCGATAGCGATTTAAGTGCCGTTTTTATTGATCCATCCTAATGTCGTTGATTCGGTACCATTGCTATTGGCGATCCGATGAAATCAGGGAAATTTCCTATAATGTCCTGAGCCTACATTTTTGCATCCATTAGTTGCTCACGCTGTCCTTTTGGATGACCAAGCTTCATTTTTATAACAAAAGCCTTATTGGCAACAAATGTGTCTGGAAGTACAATATCATAGTACATATTCTTATCCAGGTCTATGCCGATTTCAGCTTGCTTTAAAACCAGGTTTGACCATTTTGAAGTAATGCTGCCGTTACCGGAACCGTTGTTGCATTCTTCGGTACAGCAATACGCACAATATTGTTGACGGGTCGATTAAAGACCGTAAGATAGAGATTGTCCTCTTTTTTTGTAAAATAACCCAATTTAGATGGCGCAAGCCCCGCATGCCTAACCCCATAAACAGCTTCACCATTAACTTTGATCCAGTCACCGATCTCTTTCGCCAGTTTATCCTCTCCCGAATGCATCCGACCATTTCCGTCCGGACCAAAATTCAATACGAAATTACCGTTCATTGATACACAGTTCATCAACATATCGATCAAATCGTCGGATGTCTTTGTATAAATACCCGACCAATCTTTCATGTAGCCCCAACCATTGGGAGGTATCGTCATGACGCAATCCCAATCACGTCCTTCCAACCATTCAAATTCTTTCGGCATTTTGCGTTCCCATCCTTGCTCATAATCCCCCAGCATATCGCCATTCGAATCGAAATGTCGTTTTCCAAATTCATCGTTTCGAAAACGGCTACCGATGATTAACCCCGGATGCTTCTCGCGGAGTTCCTTTTCCAGTTTATAGGTAAAGTCATAGGACTGAATCCAGGACTGATCCCAGGTACCATCAAACCAAAAACCTTTTATCTGGGAGTAATTTTGAAGAAGCTCCAATAATTGATTACGGGTATACTCTAAAAACTTGTTGAATTTTGCCTTTTCTTCCGGTGTAGAGGGCGCCTTTCCCATATAGTTTGAATTATTCCATTCCAAGATCGAAAAATACAAAAATACATCTATACCTTCGGCTGTGTAAGCGTCTACAACCTGTTTGACAATATCTTTTTTATATGGGCTTTTCTTAATGGTATAATCTGTGTATTTCCTTCGTTCTTCCCCGAAGAGTATGCCACAAAATTTCATGAGATCCACTGGGGGGTAATCGCTAAAAATCCGATTTTCTTAGGTTCCTATGTATGGAACATCTTTGATTTCGCAATACCAATTACCGGTCTTAATGTCAATCCCAGAAATTATAAAGGTCTGATTGCCTTTGACCGTAAATTGAAGAAAGATGGTTTTTATTGGTATAAAGCCAACTGGAGCAAAGAACCGGTGTTATATATCACGCAGCGACGTATGATCAACAGGGGTAATGAAATCACCCCTATCACCGTTTATTCGAACAGAGGAGAGCCAACATTGAACATCAATGGACAAACGATCAAAGGGGCCAAAATTGGCCAGACCAATGTACATTACATCTTCGAAAACGTGAAGCTAAAACGGGGGAAGAATACTGTTGAAGCAAAAGTAATCCAAAAAGACGGTAAGGTATTAACCGACACAATTGAATGGAACTATGCCCCCACATTTAAGCAAGGACCATCTGGACCAACAAAATCGAAAACAGAGCATGTAGGTTTATAATCACATTAGCAAAATAAGAGACAAAAAACGGGGGTAGCTTTTTGGCTACCCCTGTATTTTGTTTAAGGATATATCTACTGTCAGTTATAGTGATAATCATATCACTCTCCTTAATTTCAGAAAAGTATTAACCGATAAAAGCTGGTCGTTTACCGAGATTGTCTCGAGACTGGCCTAATGGGCATCGTATCCCTCTTATTTCCGCCCTATCTTTGAGTCATCAAATAAGAAATAAAAACATTAAAAATAAACATCATGGCAACTAAAACAACATTCAGCATCAACAGTAAAACAATTACTAAAGCTTTTCAAGATCTTTTTGATTCCTTCAAAAGCTCACGTTTAAAAGTTTCATCCAAGAATGGACAAGAATACTTAAATATCTCCTTGTTATTGGCTGTAATCATCGGAATTATTTTCCCTGTAGCTTTCATTGCACTGATTATTCTTAGCCTGATTGCACCTATTGAAATTGCAATCCTTCAAGAAGTAAAGGAAGAGCCTGCTAATCAAAAGATGATTGAGCTCAAATAAATAAAGCTTCTATACCTTATAAAGAGCTAGGGTTATCCAACGGTAGGATAGCCCTAGCTCTTCTCTTATTTCCTTTCTATCTTATCAAACGCTGTATTAGGGGACAAATTAAATGTAAAGTTCCCTTTTGAATCCACACCACCAGCACCTTTGACACGGGCTTTGATCTCATACTTCGATTGCGGGTTATAATTTGTTACTGTAAAATTGTAATAAAAAGGTTTGACCTTGTTGGTTCCTCTAAATTTATCCGCAAGTGCGTGATGTCCATCTTCTGCGATGACACGCCCGTCCTGCAGTAATTGTACAGCATCAATCTCCAGAAAATTCTTACCATCCACAAAGTGCTCAGCTTATAGCAAGAATTTCGTAAAATAAGCAGCGTAATAAATCAGCAAGCTTAGCATCCAATTGCTCGTCTGACTCGCCATTGCCGCCACCATAACGTCCGATAATAACGCCTTGTGGATCTATTAACACTTTTGTCGGTAACGAACTGACGCCATACCCCTGCGTTACATCTTTGCTACGATCAAAATTTGTCCCATCGAATTTTGCCCCACGTAAAACATGGTTCCAAATGCCAATTTCATCTTTTTCAACCGCCTTGTACCACTTTGCATGCTAACTATCATTATCCATAATAACAATAATGGCGGTCACTTGGTTTACAATGCCCCGTGACTATGGCACTACAGCATGCCAAATGTGACCAATAATGCTCCTAGCAATATACAAAAACCTCAGATACGAAAGTTTTGGAACAGGCGATGCTCTATACCAAAAGTGAGCAATAATACTTCTAGCAAGATACAAAACCTAGATACTGGAATTCTCGAAGAGAGGAAACGCCATACCGCTAGAACACAGTGATGGCTGCATGACCGCCTGCTATGGAAATGTACCATTACCACTGCGGGACAGTGACAGTTGTGAAACAGCTGCCGATTAATGGGGCTCACCGATGCCCCTGTGCTGTGATAACCAATAGGCGGAGGATAGGCAATAGCTTGTACATGGAATTACGGAAGTAGCTAAAACGAAGAAGCCCTTGGCTGTTTCCAGCAAGGGCTTCCGTGTAAAAAAAGGCACCGACCTACTCTCCCACCTGTTACGGCAATACCATCGGCTCTGGCGGGCTTGACTGCTCTGTTCGGAATGGGAAGAGGTAGACACCGCCGATATAGGCACCTAAAAATCTTTATTGGATGATCTATGATATTAATATCATGTGATTCATGCCAAATGACATATGTATTGAAAGAGGTTCGTTTCCTGTTTGTTTCTTAAAAATTAAAGAGGAAGACAACAGTGTTATCTGCTTGAGAAAGCTTCGGGCTATTAGTACCACTTGGCTTTGGTCTCTCAACCTTTACACCTAT
>NZ_VLKR01000004.1:0-117593 GCF_007830445.1 Sphingobacterium siyangense
GTACCGATATCCTCTGTATCCCCGACATGCTCATTTTTGTTATAATACAGGTCAGCAATAATCTTGCGTCCTCTAAACAGTTCGTTTAAGAAAGCGATCAGAAGATCTTTATTGGTATCTGATCCGAAAACTTTTTTAAATCCATAATCTGTTGTAATATCGATATATTTCGACTGTCTCAACTCACTCATAATACATTGTTTTTAAATTGGTTAACAATGCAAATATAAGTAAAAAAACATTTTAATACTAATATTTTTAGCGTAAAAATATTAGTATGTATATGAATTAAAACAAGTTCCCCGATGAAGATCATTTCCGTCCTATTCACTCCTCGGATCGGGTTTTAGCGGCATCTTGCCACAGCGGATCACCTCAACGGAAGGGCAACCGTATTCCAGAACAACTTTGCCTTCAACCAAATAGACTCCGGCCCCACGGAGTGGATATTTGGCTAGGCTCTGCGGGAAATGGACGGTATCAAAAAAGCGTCCCTCGGCATCGAGGAAAGTACCAAATTTCATCAGGTCGCCACGCTTGGTCTTCACAAATTTCTCACAGACAAAATCCCCCACCACACGGATTATTTTCCCTTCGTGCAGATGGAGTTCCCGAGCGGGCATATCGCCCCGATAATCGCTTTTGGTAAGGTCGAAAAGCGTCCCAGTAACGCAAAATCCAATCAGCTCCATCTCGTCGTAATAGTCTTCCAAGATATCTTCTTCCAATGGGGGCAGTATAGGCTTGCGACTCTCGGTCTCAAAGAGCGCCATACCTGCTGCGACAGGCTTATGCTTGCTCATCATCAGGTGAGCTGCCCACAGCAATTGCTTTTCCAAGAACTTTACGATAATGTACTAAAGTCGATCAATAGCTTATATTCCAATCCCAAAGAAGGCCTAACTTTGGTTCCTGGGCAGGCGATCACTTTAGCGGCTTACAAACATAGAGGACTTAAAACATCCGCTATTGCTTACTATGATGTCGATTACACCTTGTCTTTTTTGTTTAAAGATGGAAAAATAAGAATTAATAGTCCAACTTTTAATGCTCAAATTATGAACTACAACGGCACTTGGAATAAAATGGACGTGAAAAAATTTTATTTCAAAGGTAACGGTAATCCCAAAAGGGAGAAAAGCCATCAATTCGTAAACGCGTACTTTAATGGGCTGATCAAATCCATTCTTGAAAAATCCGCCAATATTGATAATTGGTAGATGAATTTACCAAAATAAGTTGTTCGTATATACGCTTATCCTGGTATTTTTGCTTAACTGTTATTTTCAAATCGAATAGACCAATTAACTATATTTAAGTTTCCCTACACATTCCCTGGGTATCACATTAAAGGCGTCTTGGCACGGCGGATCGCCCGAGACATAGGATAAAAAAGATCCAATATTTCCATAAGGGGCTATAACTG
Source organism: Sphingobacterium siyangense (assembly GCF_007830445.1). Classification (GTDB taxonomy): domain Bacteria; phylum Bacteroidota; class Bacteroidia; order Sphingobacteriales; family Sphingobacteriaceae; genus Sphingobacterium; species Sphingobacterium siyangense. The sequence goes on from NZ_VLKR01000004.1 coordinate 1,427, forward strand.
TATTGACAAGAGTATTTAAGCACCCTTGTCAATCGTTAAGGGAGCCTTTTTGGCTAGGCGTCCCTATAGTTAAATGATATTAAATTCCAGCTTCTTTATCGGTAAAAATCTGGACTCCTGCTTTCTTTTCAATTAACTGTAGCGGATATAGTTCAGGATTATATACACCATTAAGAACTTCATTCAAAGCGCTTCTCTTGGATTTACCAAAGGTAACAATCAGAATATTTTCAGCTTTATTGATAATAGGTTCAGTCAAAGTAATTCTGAACATTGCCTGTGGCTTTAGATAGTAGGCGTCAACCCATTTTTCTTTTTCTTGTAAGATCTTTTCTCCTGGAAACAGAGAAGCTGTGTGGCCATCATCACCCATTCCTAAAAGGATGAAATCAAAAATACCTTCAGCTCCCAAAACATTTCTGATTTGGGCTTCGTATGCTTTAGCGTAATTTTCAGGCTCAATTCCCTCTTTATACATGGGGAAAATCTGATTTTTATTGACCGGAACCTTATTCAAAAGTACTTCCAAAGTCATCTTAAAATTACTTTTCTCATCTTCAAGAGAAACCCATCTTTCATCTACCCAAAAAAAATGGATTTTGTTCCAAATTATTTTATCTGCATATTCAGGAGTAGCTAATAAACTAAAAATAGCTTTCGGTGAAGAGCCACCACTCAACGCGACCACAAATTTATCATGCTTCTGAATCGCTTTTTTCGAAAGCTCAACAAATGTATCTGCTGCTTCTTTATATAAAGCATCCAGATTATTAAATATCGTAATATTCATTCTCTTTTCATTAGATTTTAAACCCACTGATGTCCCTGCCGCTCTACCAGTGCATCACTGTCATCAGGGCCCCAGTTTCCTGAAGCATAATTTGGGAAAGATGGGTCTTTGGTTTTTTCCCAGGTTTCCTGAATCGTTTTTATCACATCCCAAGCTTCTTCTACCTGATCAGAGCGCATAAACAGTGTAAGGTCTCCCACAAGGGCTTCCAATAAAAGAGTTTCATAAGCTTCGGGAGTATCGGTCTGACAGGCAAAATTATCGAAAATCATCTCCACAGGTTTAAGCTCTAAAGACAAGCCTGGTTTTTTAGACATAAACTGCAATCTGATGTCCATTTGTGGCTGGATATTAATAACCAATCGGTTTGCCGACAGAAGCGAGGTGCTTTCTGAAAACGTAGAATTTGGAAGTGGCTTAAACTGAATCGTTATATAAGAATGCTTTTCTTTCATCTTCTTACCGGTACGAACATAAAAAGGAACATCCTCCCATCTTTCATTATCCAGATAAAACTTAATAGCGACAAATGTTTCCGTATTGGAATCATGAGCAATTCCCTCTTCCTGGCGATAGCCATTTACTTTTACCCCATTTACTTTGCCTCGTCCGTACTGTCCTCTTACCGCATAATGATCTACTTTTTCGGGAGAAATCCTACGGATGGATTTTAAAACATCAACTTTACGATCCCTGATCTCACCCGATTCAAGTGAAGCCGGAGGTTCCATAGCAACCATACAAAGAATTTGCAAAAGATGGTTCTGAATCATATCGCGCAAAGCTCCTGTCTGCTCATAAAAACTGGCTCTTGTTTCCACACCTACTTCTTCGGCGACCGTAATCTGTACCGATTCTATATGTCTGTGATTCCAAAGAGGTTCAAAAATTGAATTTCCGAACCTGAACGCCAAAATATTCTGAACGGTTTCTTTACCTAAATAATGATCGATACGATAAATCTGTTCTTCCTGGAACGTTTGTGAAAGAAGGTTATTTAGCTCAATGGCAGATTCTTTATTGTGACCAAAAGGTTTTTCGATAATAATTCGATCTGTTGCAGGATCAGATGCTATTGACGTATTTTTAAGATGATTTGAAATTACAGATACAAAGTTTGGTGCAATGGACAAATAGAAAAGTCTGTTGCCTCTCATTCCGTACACCTTATCAAAATTTTCCAGTTTCTGATATAAATTCCGATAAGAGCTTTCTTCATCAAGCTGATGCTGAAAATAGCAGATGTGAGCCTGAAAACCAGCCCAATCTTCCTTGATTACAGCCTTCCGGGAAAAACTCTCTATGTTTTCTTTAATATAAGCCCTGAATTTTTCATCCGTATTTTCGGCTCTTCCTAAAGCTAAGATATTAAACCCCTTTGGCATTCTGCCATCGATATATAAATTGTAGAAGGCAGGAAAAAGCTTTCTTTTTGCCAAATCCCCTGTTGCACCAAAAATAACGATCGTTGTTGGATGCAGGATTGTATTGTCACTCATTGTTGAATTCAGTTATTTGGGTTTTGCCATGACGTATGAAAGACTCCTTCTCTGTCAGTTCTTTGGTAAGTGTGTGCACCAAAATAATCACGCTGAGCCTGAAGCAGGTTTACAGGTAAAGATGCTGTGGTATAAGCTTCGAAATACCCTAGAGCCGACTGAATTCCTAAGCTTGGAATTCCGTTTGATACAGCAAAAGCCGCTGTTTTTCTTAATGAAGAAATTTTATCTTTTACAATTTCTGAAATTTCCTGATCCAATAAAATATTAGATAAGTTCTCGTATTTTGAATAAGCCAGATAAAATTTCTCCAATAAAACCGAACGAATGATACATCCACCTCTCCATATTTTAACAACATCTTTTAACGGAATTTCAAACTGATATTCTTCCGAAGCTTTTACCAATAATGCCAATCCTTGCGCATAACTGATTAAAGTAGATAAATACAAAGCATCCCCCACCTCTTTGATGAACAATTCTGTGCTTTCAAGAGTTTTTACTTCTTCTTTAGCATATAATTGCGAAGCTTTCACGCGCTCATCTTTGTAAGCGGATAAAATTCTTGATGTGACCGCAATATCGATGGTTGGAATAGACACCCCAACTTCCATAGCCTCCTGGGAGGTCCATTTTCCGGTTCCTTTTGCTCCTGCTTTATCTAAAATCTTGTCGACAAGAAAACCGTCGGTTACATCATCTTTTTGCTGGAAAATATCTCTTGTTATTTCAATAAGGAAAGAATTCATCTCGCCTTCATTCCATCTTTTGAAAACTTCATGCAATTGGTTATTGTTAAGATTAGCTCCTTTTCTCAGTAAATCGTATGCTTCACTGATTAATTGCATGATGGCATATTCTATACCGTTGTGAACCATTTTAACGTAATTCCCTGCAGCTCCTTTTCCCATATAAGCGGTGCAGGGCTCCCCCTTTACTTTTGCTGAAATAACTTCCAGCATAGGCTTCACTAAATTGAAAACTTCCAAATCTCCACCCGGCATAATACTCGGTCCTCTTCTTGCGCCCTGCTCTCCTCCAGAAACACCCATTCCCATAAAATGAAGGTTTTTAGAAGCTAAATCAGCTATACGTCTCTCGGTATCTTTGAAATAAGAATTTCCCGCATCAACGACAATATCATTTGGACTCAGAAGCGGTGTTATGCTTTCAAGAACAGCATCAACCGGTTTACCTGCAGGAACCATCAAAATAACTTTTCGCGGACTGTCTAAACTCAACACAAATTCATCTAGAGAAACAGTTCCAACAACCTTTGTACCTGAAGCAACTCCTTTACGAAGTTCAATTACCTTTTCTTCATCTAAATCGAATCCTACGACAGAAAAACCATTATCTGCAATATTGTAAAGCAGATTTCTTCCCATTACACCCAGACCAATGACCCCGTAATTATACTTTTCCATTCTTACTTAAAGTTTAGTTTATGCATCAAATTTACTGAAATGCATGCCAGCAAAAAAATTATCTAAAATTTTCTTTCAATTCTGACTTAGTTATCATCAACTGGAAAATATCATTAGTTATTTGGTTACGAGCTTCCAATATAAAAGAAGAGCGCCTTAAACAAGGCTAGTCAATACAAGTCTTAACATATCCGAATTCAAAATTATTTTATCAGGTATCGCATCAAAGCCCACATTTTCATCAACTTCTGAGAATCCTATTTGATTAGGTTCAAATTGAAAAACGTAGAATTTTTTATTAAACCAAACATCAAGCATTATTGAACCAGATGAAAACTTCATATATTCATACTTTAAATTATTCTTTTTCAAGAACTCAATCGTATTGTTGAACATCATTAAGTAATTCTCCATTTCTATTTCCTTGTTAAAAAAGTTCCCCTGAATTTCGAAGAAAAATACTGAACCCACCAGCTGATTTGATTTCAATCCTGTGTCCTATTGTCAATGCTGTAACGGAACCATTGGCATGATAAGTTACTAACTTATCATCTAAAATACCATACATTCTAACATTAGACCCCGATTCATAGTCCCATGCTGATCTCTAATCCGGTTTGGGGCACAAAGTGGGATGCTTATTTTTCTTTTATGCTGGATGTCCAGTTCAGTCATATGTAAAATCCGAAAATTTCAAAACTTCAATTTTTGCACAAGCAAAGGAAATAGCAGTGGGATTTGATGATGGCGAGTTAACGATAATAAAATCTCAATAACTATGGATCTTATCACAGTTGTTTATCGCGAAAGAGTTGATTGAAAAAAGAAGGAAAAAATACCAGATAAAGAAGGGCAGATAAAACTCATGATCTATTAATAAAAACATCAAAAAGAACAAGAATGATAACGAATATTCCTAGAGCAATTGGTCGGGTATACCAATATGAAGGTTGTCCGAACCTTTTCATAATAAGTCCAACAATAATGCTAAAAATGGCTAGAAACAAGCCCGATGCTTGATTATCATTCATACGCTAAAAATAAGTAAAAGAATTGACACGCTAGGTCCTAAATCAATTCCTAACTTTACTTGAAAAAAGAGCCCCGTTATAAGGAACATAACTGGAATCCCTAGTTTTTATTTACACATTTCGCGGGACAGTCCCGAAAAAAATGAAAAAGTTTTTTACTTGGTTAATGTATGTCGCTGCTTTTTTTTCTGGAATTATTATATTGTTGTTTATTTATTTGTCTGTTGACCCATTTCGTAAACAAAAACAAAGAAAACTTTATTATAAAAGGATCGAAGAAATAAAAAAACGTAGGAATCTTTACTGACAATCATAGTTTAAAAGCTCTACATCTTCTGCGCCAAAGGCCCATCTTTAGTGACCAGACTAGACCAACCGGGAAAAGACCCTACGGTTAGCTTTGCGATCAATCTGGACGCTAGAAATATATTGGCCACCGTTTCTTCCACCAAATCCCAGGTTACCTCGACAGGTGAAATCGCATCAAATGCTTCAAGGTTTTCTTTGACAAACTCCGCAGGATTTAAAAACGGTAGATTCTCCCTTTTATGCCATTCAGATTCTCTGGGAGTAGGAACGCTATTGTATAACCAAATATCTCCAACTATTCTTTCCTCATTCAATAAGTATGCATAACAAACCTTATCGTCATCTTCGATAAGTACGGCGAATTCTGGATGATCGTTTGATACATATTTTGTTAAACTTCCCATAAAATAGCTAATTTAAAACAACGAAGTCTGTGCCGTATCACTCCGCAATGGCGGCAATCCCTCCCATATCGAAAGCTTCATAACCTTGACTTGTTCAAAGAGATTGTTCAGCATAGCGCTAAGATAACATTTATATCAGAAAAAAGGCTGGATGGAGCCAGCCCTGATAAAGATCTTATCCTATTTTAAACACTAAACCAGGCAATTGTGTTCCATGGAAAAACTATGCTTAAAATTATATCTTGGATTCATGCAATGGTTTTACAACTTCAATACGCTCTCCATCGGCCGGAATAAATGTCTTGTGCAGCAATCCCTCTTTCTCCAATCTTTGCTTTAACTCAAGGCGTGTGGTAGGACAATGGTTGATGGCTTCCATGTGATTTGCCAATACTTTTCCTGGCGCATCACGGATAAACTTTACAATATCGTCCATTGTCATCAATAGTGGTCTGCCGAAATCGAATTGTGCCGAACCGCAAGCTAGCACAGATACGTCGGGCTTGTAGGTAGCCAACACCTTTTTTACGTCATCGGTATAAATGGTATCTGCACTTATATATACCGATTCATCATCGGATGACTGCCATACGAATCCATACACATGCCCCATTGGTTTTCTTACCCAGCCATAGCCATGAACTGCAGGTGTCGCAGTAAGTTTGCCTTTCAGAAACGAGATTGTCTCCCAATAATCAATCGCTTGCAGGACATTTAATCCCCATTTTTTTAATTGGCGGGCGTGGTTTTCACCGCACAGGACGGGAATTTTACGGCTACGCAAAAACTCGATTCCTACCGCATCGATATGGTCGGGATGCAGGTGTGTAATCAGGCAATAATCGATTTTCTGCAACAGTTTTTCGCTTTCAATGGGTAAATCAACCAAAGGGTTGCGACGGGGTTTGAAACGGAAAAGGGTTAGCGGAACAAATGTCTTTGACTTTCCCAATAAAGGATCAACCAATATAAAGTTGTCGTCCGATTCGATAATAATAGTGGCATTACGTATTTGATGTATTGTCATAGTGATAACGTATTTAAATTCCTAAATTAGCTGGTAAATTTCGGTACAACCTTCGGCTAACGAAAGATATTTACCCAGAGGTTTCCCGGTTACAAAATTGTTACCTAATGAATTATAAGGAATTTGAAAACTGTTCCGTAAATCTTTTTTTCAGAATATTTTCCGGGAAATGGAAACCCCTGATCCTCCATCATTTTTTTTATACGGGTGATGAACGCTTCATTGAATTGTGGCGTAAAATGCCCAAGGTTTCCAAAAAAGTATTATTAGAACAACTAAAAGAAATGGAAAACGATGGAATTGTGGTTCGAAAACAAGTGAACACCTTTCCTCCGGAAGTATATTATGGCTTATCTGAAACGGGTAAAAGCCTAGAGCAATTGCTGCTTCATATTGAATCGTGGATGGAAAATTACCAGTTTCAGCATACTACCGAGTTAGACCCTATGAAAGAAAAGCAAAAATAGGAAATGGTTTAATACATGGGGGCTGTGATACTGTCCCCTGATAAAAAGATGTATCTTAACCTATTAAAATTTATTATCCGATTATGAAGCAGAACAAATATGACGAGCAAACATTCTTCGATCAATATAAAAATATGGACAGATCTATTAAAGGTCTTGAAGGTGCCGGAGAATGGCATGCGTTAAAAAATATCCTTCCGAGCTTTGATGGCAAAAATGTACTGGACCTGGGCTGCGGCTTTGGCTGGCATTGTCGCTATGCTATTGAAAACGGAGCTAAAACGGTAACAGGTGTCGACCTTTCCGAAAGGATGCTCAATAAGGCGAAAGAAATCAATGACCTCCCTGGCATCACTTATATCAGAAGCGCATTGGAGGATATCAGGTTTGATGAGCAGGAGTTCGACTGCGTCATCAGTTCCCTTACATTCCATTACATCAAAGACTTTGATCCGCTTTGCATGCATATAAACCGTTGGCTAAAACCGGGCGGCAGTTTTGTGTTTTCTGTTGAGCATCCGATATTTACTGCAAGACCCGACCAAGACTGGATTTACGATGCAGCCGGAAACAAGTTATACTGGCCCGTGGACCATTACTTTGAAGAAGGAAAGCGGGAAACACATTTCTTACAAAACAATGTAATAAAATACCATAGGACACTTACCACTTATCTTACAATCCTGCTTGCCAATAACTTTGCGATCGATTTAGTTACTGAACCACAGCCAAACATGGAAATGATTAACAGTGTCGCCGGAATGGCAGACGAACTCAGAAGGCCTATGATGCTGATCGTGTCGGCACAAAAAAGGCCGAAATAATCCAGCCCTGATATATAGTTATGATCCCAATAATGGGATAGTCGGTTTTAAAAAAATAAAAAAACCTTGAGGAGGGGGATCTCAAGGTTTTTACTACCTGTTATTAACCTAATTTATGAAAGTATTGGTATAACAATGGTTAGTTCGCTTTCGTTTGATCTTTTTATAAAAAAGTTGAGTTCGTCTGTTCGGCCTTACAATTATTTTTATTTAAAAAGTGCTTTGACCTTTCAAAGATAAATGTTGACGCATTATACAACATGGTAGCCATTTATAACGAAACGGGTCAGACCGAAAAAGCCATCGAGATCTTAAATCAATTAATTAAATTGGAGCAAGTCCGAGCACAGAAGTTCTTGAGAGAAAACATAGCTAATTCATCTTTAGAAAGTCATTCAGTCGAACAGAGGCCTATGGAATAGCTTTAACAGGATATTTAGATAATTTAGAATGAACTTTACCAGTTTTAATAACTACCACAAACTTGACGTGGTTTTTGAGTTTTCGATCTAATGACACCGATTATGTTACACAGTCTAAGATGGTCTTATATTTTTAAGCACTGGATAGGTACCTTACTATTGGGTACTACTAGTGACTATATCCCCAGGATTTAACCCATTAAATTTTCCGGGTATTGGTCAAACGATCCTCTTTTCGCTACTTTGGCTTTGCTATAGCACAATATATTCTATTCCTACGTTGATATGTTGTACACTGGCATTCTATTGGTTCAAGAACAATACGCTCAATGTCAATTGGATCAAAATGACTTTAATACTGATTACATTGGCTGGCATTGCAATGACAATGGCACTAACAATGGGATCAATGGAGAGGGCCATATATTATTCGATCGCTGCAATAATTACTGGGATATTATTTAAGATTGAGAAGGTATGATTAATTTGCTTACTAAAATGTTAACCGGCTTTGGGCTTCGTTCTAACCCAAAAGGTCGTAAGATCAGTTGGAATAAACTAACACATATATAAGACATTTGTCATACATTTGTGCCAAATGAATAGAGAAAAGCTAATTTATAGTGCAGTAAAAGTTTTAAATGAAGACTTTCACGCTCCTTTAGAGCGAGTAGCCGAGGTTGCAAAAATCAGTAAGCGAACTTTGTATCGATATTTTAAGGATAGAGATGCACTTATAACTGCCTGCTATGTCGATATGCTTGAAACCTGGTATATCGCTATGGTTTCTGCATTTAACAGCGATACTAATCCGGTCAAACAACTGGAAGCAATGCTATACGCAGCTATCGACAGCGGTGTAAAATATATTTTCCTACACGCCCTTGAGGAGAGGCAGGTTGATGTGGCAGCGATGGACAAAGAAAAAGTTATTGCCTATCAACAAGCAAAAGAAAAGTGGTTTGCTATAGTTCCCCAGCTGCAGGCGAAACATATTATAGACAATCGCTTGTCCTCAGCCTGGATCAGACATCTCTTTGCCAGTGTGGCAAGAGCAAGTGTGAAGGCATTAAATTCTGGTGACGTCGCTCCAAATGATCTTAAAAAATTTGCCTGGCTATCATTTAGCCGTAGTATAGGAATCGTGGAGTCTTAAATATATAATAAACTATGATACAATCTTTTTTGCTAATAGGGCAATCAAATATGGCCGGCCGCGGAATTCCGGATTCAGTGCCGCCTATCATCAACGAATCAATAAAGATGCTTCGCAATGGACGCTGGCAGATAATGGCCGAACCCATACACAATGACAGGCTTATGGCTGGTGTGGGGCTCGCATCATCATTTGCTGCCTCCTGGCATGCGGATCACATTGGCGAGGAGATCGGCCTTATCCCTTGTGCTGATGGCGGTACCAGCTTAAATGACTGGCAGGTTGGTGGCGCGCTCTTTGACCACGCTATTTTTCAGGCTAAACTTGCTCAACGTAGCAGCCAGTTGACAGGAATATTGTGGCATCAGGGAGAAAATGACTCTTCCGCCGAACTGGCCGCAAAATATGGTGAAAAGTTTGATAGTATAGTCAATGAGCTACGGAAGCAATTAGGGGCTCCTGAAGTACCCCTGATTATCGGCGCGATCGGCGATTTTTTGCCTTATGGTCTATTTGGAGCGCATTTCAATGATTACCATTTGGTCAACAGCGCCTTAAAAAAATATGCAGCATCGCACAACAATTGTCACTTCGTTTCGGCAAAAGGATTAACTGCAAACGAAGACCAAATTCATTTCAACGCGTCGTCGCTTAGAAAATTCGGACTACGATACTATCAGGCATTTTTAAATGCAGCAGATGTGACCGAAGCTTTACCTGATGAAGATGAACTACTAGGGAAAATTTATGGACGTGAACTGTCCTCCAACGAAAAGAAGTTTATTTTAGATGTCAACTTTGCATCCGGGAAAATCTCGTTAAGTGAATTCCAGCATCAACTGAAATTGATCGATAAATAATTCAAGATTCATGTTATATCGGCGAGATATTAAACGATGTTATGATCTAAAGACGTTTATTCTTAAAGTATTCACAGAGTTGGATGAAAAGTTAATGAGAAGTATAGACTTGGAACAGTAAAAACAACCATGATTAATCTTATAATGATTTATTATTCGTGACTGTTCATTTATTATTCGTAGCAGATAAGCAATCCCTATTTATTAGTTTCGTGAATTATTTATTTTTAACACTATTGTATGCAAAATTCTTATTTCACTAAAATTTTCACGGTCCTTTTTCTGATACTTTTTCAATTTTCAGCGCTATCGGCTCAGGAGAAAATAAAGGTTATTTTACTCGGAACCTATCATTTCAATAATCCAGGAAACGATATGATTAAAGTACAGGATAGAAATATCCTATCCCCAGAAAATCAAAAGGACCTGGATAATGTCGTGGAAAAAATCTATTCATCTGATTATAAACCTGAACAAATATTTGTTGAAAGCAATTTTAATGAAAAGAAACAGTTAGATGCAAATTACAAGTCTTATCTAAAGAATCAATATAACGCGTTCACCGATACAATAAAAAGCGAACGGATGAGAAGATTTTTTAAGGAAGGTGAAACGGTTCAACTGGGATTTCGATTGGCAAAAAAATTGAAACATCAGGAATTGTATCCAATTGATACACTGATCGAAATGAGATTTGATATTTTGATGAAAGAGGCTAATTCCAATCCTACCTTAAAAAAAGAACTTGAAGAAATAAAATTGTCAATGTCGGATAAGTGTCTGGAAGAAAAGAATTTGAGTCAAATCTTTTTATGCATGAATGAAAAATCGAAACTAGACAACAATATTGGCTTTTATTTTTCATTCGCAAACAAAATTATGATCGGGAAAGATTATTTTGGTGCTAGACTCGTTACTGACTGGTATAAAAGAAATTTAATTATGTATGCCAATATCCAAAATCAAATTAAGCCTGGTACAAAAACCATCTTTATTTTGGTTGGAACCGGACATGCTTCAATATTTAGAACATTTTTTGAGGTTGATAAAAAGTTTGAATTAGTGGATCTAACAAAAATCTTTAATTAATATTAGGAGATCAGAGTTTATAACTCTTACTCCTTCCATTTCCATTGGATCCCCGTTAGGCATTTTCGCTAATAAAACTTTATTTTCCGCCGATTTAAAGGACATGGTTTAGGAGTGTTGAGTCTAAGCTTTCGATATATTCTTTGAATTCAATCGTACCTACACAACATCTTAGGCTACTTTTCTCAAATAAAAGGCTCCCTTCTTAACCGATAAGGGAACCTTTTTTGGCTATATGTACGCTTTAGCTAAATGTTAACCGACTTTGGGCTTTGATCTAATTTAAAATTAGGTATATTTTTGGATTTCGGCTTATTCTTTCGTTAATAAAAGGGCTATATCCTGTTTTGCAAGCACATGGCCTTTATGGACAATATTACTCTTGAGATAAAGGAAACATTGATCGATACGATCGAGTTTGCCTATTAACACTTTTATAGACTTTATATCCAGTTCTCCCATTTCCGCAGGAACGACTTTATTCGGATCTGAAATTAATTTTCCATCTTTCTTAAATTCTTCGAGTTGCCAAGAGTAACCTGTCCAAGGTCCTGCGACCAATGTTGTCTGTTTGGCATCCAAACTGATCTGTCCTTTATATTCCAAGCCCAGACTATCAACCCTGACCCGCTGGTCTTTTAAATCGATGACTAGATATTTCAAATAATCGCCGAAGTCTTTAGGCTCGAAATGGATACTATTGTCCTTGCGAATGATCTTGAGCTCCATAGCCCCTATTTTGTCTAATTTGATAGATTGCGAGAACTCCATAAAAGCAGCATACTCCTCTTCACTAATACCTAGATTTTTGTGATATGGTATAGGCTCTCCCGGTTTTAACTCCTTCATGGTTTTGAAAAACCAATCTTCATTGGTTTTCATGGCTTGTTTCATCTTCCCAACAATTGCAAGCTGCGATGCATTCGGTCGGGGAATTCCCAACACCGCTGCCGTATAGTTGCCTTCAGGAAGTTGTCCGTCAACGAAGTTAATTGCCAACGCATTGCTGTCCACCCCTGATTGCTTTTGCGCAGAAACATTGAAGGAAAATATGAATGCCACTAGCACCCCATAAAAACGAAAATATTGGTATAGAAATGTCATGTTCAACGTATTTGATCGATGAAATTACGGTTTAATCCTGACAATCCGCCATTTTCAGAGCCAAAGGTACATCTTTAGTGAAGAGACTAGACCAGCCTGGCAGGATCCCTCTCCAACTATTCTTCCTCCTTCAATAAGTATGCATAACAAACCTTATCATAAAGGAATGGTCGGTTCCTAAAAAAATAAAAAAACCTTGAGGAGAGGGATCTCAAGGTTTTTACTACCTGTTATTAACCTAATTTATGAAAAGTATTCTTATAACAATGGTTGATTCCTTTTCGTTTGATCTTTTATAAAAAACTCACCGACCCGATCACGGGTCTGTTGTCCAATTCGTTCCCTTGATCGCGGTGCCGGGCGACTGAGTCGTTGTTGTCGCGATATTGCTTGAACAATACGCCCAATTGTCCTAAAAATTCCATTGTTCTATTAGAGCCCAGTTGTGGTTGTTCCAAATTTTTCTTTAAACGAAGCATAAAAATGGGATAAGTTCTCAAACCCTAGATCCAGATAAAAATCGGATGGCTTTTGTTTTTTGTGCCTGATTAAATAATGGGCTTCGTCCAAACGCTTTGCCAATAACCATTTTTTTGGCGTTGTACCAAATGCTCTAGCAAAATCTCGCTTAAAGCCGGAAAGACTTCTTCCGGTCAGTTTTGCAAAAGATGTTACTGATACATTGAACATAAAATTCTGGTTCATAAATTCTTCCAAATCTATTTTGTAGGGTTCGGAAAAATCGAACAGAATTTGTTTAAAATCAGGGTTGCACTGTATTAATAACTCGATGGCTTCCCTGATTTTTAAATCTGCCAATCGTGGCGTTGCTTCTTTTTTCTTATTGATATACGGAGCCAGTGAAACGAAATAATTTTGCAGAAAATCATCCGGTTCAAATAACAATTTCTGTTTGCCGGTGTATTTTTTGTCCACCACAATTTTGTTTTCCAAGGCATACTGTTGCAATGTTTCCTTGTCCAACGTAATGGATACAAATTGGTATTTCCCCGATTTTGCAGGATATTTTATCGTTCTTATTAATTGATTTTTACGAACCAATACGACGACGTTTTCAGGAATTACGCTATTTCCGTCAGCGTGAAAAGCGTGTGTTTCTCCCGATAATTGAAATCCTAAGAAATGCTCGGGAATAAACTCTTCATTTCCTCTATGCTTTTCAAATACACAGGAATAGACCAACTTATCAAAAATAATTTCACGCTTTGCTTCCATACCACAAATATCTTAAATTTTAATTCAACCCGACAGCTCCTGCACCCGCGATTTCTTTATCCTGTTCTGGAGAGCCCCCCGAAGAAGCTATAGCCCCAATGATATTCCCGTTTTTATCCTTCAGCACGACACCTCCAGCAATGGTCAATAGTCCGTCATTTGAATTCAGCATTCCATATCCGTGAATATCTGCTCCGGAAACGATTGTGCCCATTATGTCACTATCTACACCGAACATTACGGCGGTTCTGGCTTTTTTTACGGCAAATTCTATTACTCCAAAGACACTGTCTAATCTTGCAAAAGCAAGCAGATGCCCCCCAGCGTCAACCACTGCAATGCTTACGGGAATGTTTAAAGCTTTCGCTTTTTCTATGGAAGCATTTAAGGCTTTCGTTGCTTCGTTATAAGTTATGTTCATTTTTCAAGTTTTTATGATCCGTGCTTTATGGACTTCTATTTAGCTTTTAGCCGTCCAAGCTTCTGCCTGCAATTGTTTTACAAAATCTTCTGTTTCTTTTGGATGTACATTTCTGAAGTTCGAATTTTCATCCAACGCCACATCAACGATACACTCCGCCATCGATTGAGGATCTAACTGGTTGGCCAAAGCTTCGGCAGTACCATCGAATGCAGATGGAGGTGTAAAATTGGTTTCGGGATTGTACCAACGGGAAATTGTATCAACACCTCGATCATTAAAACCGGTTCCAAAAATACCCGGATTACAGGTTGCAATCTTGATATTGAATGGCGCCAATTCTGTTTTCAACCCCTCAGCGATTGATCCCATTGCGTGCTTGGATGCACAATAAGCGGCCACATAAGGAACGGTCCATAATTCTCCCATAGAAGTTGTGAAAACAATTTTACCAGGTCTTTTTTCGTCAATAAATTTTTTGATAAAACCTTGCGCCAGTTGCAATCCACCAAAAACATTGACATCAAACATCGAACGGATTAGGTTTACAGGCTGCTCCGCAATGGGACCACCTTCCATAATTCCGGCATTACTGATCAAAATATCGATATCGTATTTTTTAGTGATATAAGCGATATCTGTAGCATTGGTTACATCCAATTTATCCACAGTCATTTCTACGCCTTGCTCTTTGGCATCTCTTATCAAGTCGCTCATTTGCGGATAAACTTGCACTGTTGCAATCACCTTATGTCCTTTTTTTGCTAAATCAAAAGCGGCAATTTTTCCAAATCCACTTGCAGCTCCTGTGATTAAAATTCTCTTGCTCATATTTTCTGTATTTAAAAGTTATACAGCAAAATTGGACTAATTAGCGATGAAATTAATTCGTGAGAAGTTCAAAATTATATTGGCAGAAAGTCCAAGCAATTGTTGGGTGTTAGCTATTTATCATTTTTTGTTTCAGATAACCTATTGAGCAAGAAATGCAACAGCCTTCGTTAAAAAAGTCTCATAATTTTGATAAAATGCGGCGTGCCCCGAATCTGAAAATTCCAAAAGAATAGCGTTTTCTAAATTTTGTTTCATATTGTAGGCATTTTGAATGGAAATTGGAAGGTCCTGATCACCATGTACGATTAAAACAGGTTTTTTGATAGCCTTAATTTCATTCAGTGCTCCGGGGTCTGGCTGTGCCCAGGTTAGTACAGCTGTAAACTGAGCAGACGAACTGGCATCGCTAAGCACTGGATCTCTATCAATTATCCGTTGATGAACTCTAGCATAAGATGATTTTCCAGACGCAATACTTGACTGTGAATCGGTAAATCCGAATTTTAAGTAGGAATCTTCGGGGCTAAGTCCAGCACTTCCAGCAATTATATTTGGAAGATTGGAAAGACCAATAGCTCCTTTAGGCCCACTATCAGCTAAAATTATTTTATTAATTAATCCGGGATCCGTCAAAACAATTCTTTGAGCCACAAATCCGCCCATTGAAAATCCCATAATATTGACCTTCCCTAAATTCAATGCTCTGATAAAATCAATGGCATCGTTAGCCATTGCCTGAATAGTATTGGGGGTAGCTCCTTTGGAAGATGCCACTCCTTTATTATCAAATATGATCAATTTGTATTCTTTCGCGAGACCGTCGGTCACGGCAGGATCCCAATCATCCATAGAACCACCTGTTCCAGGTAGTAATACTAGCGGAATTCCTCCATCTTTACCCCAACTTCGGTAAGCGAAATCTGTTCCTTTCACATTGATGAAGCTGGTCTTCGCATTTTTGTGATTTACAATGGTTGTCTCCTGCCCTATTGGTAAATCATTATCGTTGATACACGAAAACGATACTGCGGAAAAAAGGCTTAAACATAGTGCGCCTGCGATAGTAAATTTTCTGAATGTCTTCATTTTATTATTGTTTTAATGATTATGAAGCAAACTTAAAACGATCCCCAAAGCAGTACATACCCAAAACAGTTGAACCGGACAATTTTGTAAGTGAATTAGTCAATTCCGCGGCTCATATAGTTTCATAGAAAAGTACCTCTACGTTCATTAAAGGACAATGCTTTCTATCAAAAACCTACATAGCCGGTTCTTTTATCTACCGATATCTTACTTTCAATCCGATTTATAAAAATGGAACTTCCTGTTCGAGCTTTAAAACTCCCAGCTCACCTGTGAATATGTCCACTTGAACCTATTCTCCGTTTAACACCCACGCCGACCAACATACATTTGTTGCAACAAAAGAAATCAGATCGTAAAATCTAAAACAAAAAAGAAATGAAGACAAAAATAACAACAATCCTTATGGTAGCGACATGCGCACTATGTATTCCTACAATTACAAGTGCACAGCACACCATAGCAAAAACGGAAAGCGTAAACTCAGAAACCGGTATCAGACCTTATAAGATCAATATTCCACAAGTTAAACTTGATGAACTGAAAAGACGTATTTCGGAGACCCGGTTTCCAGATAGCGAAACGGTAAACGATGAATCACAGGGCATACAACTAGCCCAGTTAAAAGAACTGATCAATTATTGGGGAAATGGCTATGACTGGCGTAAGCTTGAAAACAAACTGAACGCGCTGCCACAGTTTGTCACCAAGATTGATGGACTTGACATACAGTTTATCCACGTGCGTTCAAAGGAAAAAGGTGCCTTACCCCTTATCCTTACACATGGGTGGCCAGGGTCACCCATGGAATTTATCGATGCTATAGGCCCACTGACAGATCCCGTCAAATACGGTGGTAAAGCTGAAGATGCCTTTGATGTTATCATTCCCGCAATTCCAGGATATGGATTTTCCGAAATCCCTAAAGAACTTGGCTGGAACCCAGAGCGTGTTGCCAAAGCCTGGGATATTTTGGTAAAACGTCTGGGCTATACAAAATATGTTTCTCAAGGTGGAGACCATGGGTCTGTAATCTCCGACGCGCTTGCCAGACAGGCTCCTTCGGGGCTATTGGGTATCCACCTGACTATGCCGGCCACAATTCCTGCAGACCTGGTAAAACCAATCAACACCGGTGATCCCGCTCCGACAAGCCTTTCTCCAGAAGAAACAAAGGCTTATAATTCAATGCGCACTTTCTTTGGCAGAAACGCAGCGTATGGCGGGATGATGGTGACTAGGCCACAAACTACAGGCTATTTGCTTTCTGATTCTCCAACTGCACTAGCAGCGTTTTTATACGAAAAGATCGCTGAGTGGTCAGAAAGTAATCTCCGGCCAGAAAAAGTAATTAGCCGCGATGCGATCCTTGATGATATAACATTGTATTGGCTAACCAATACCGGAGCATCCTCGTCCCGCTTTTACTGGGAAAATAATAACAACAATTTCAGTTCCGAACATCAGCAAACAAAGCGCATAAAAATTCCTGTAGCTATTTCAGTATTTCCGCATGAAATCTATCAAGCACCAGAAAGCTGGTCGAGAGCGGCTTATCCTTCTTTATACTATTATCATATCGCACCAAAAGGTGGGCACTTTGCGGCATGGGAACAGCCGGAGCTCTTCACGCAGGAAATGAGGAACGCTTTTAAAACGCTACGGGATCAACTGTGATGATCTTCCTTTATGATCCAAACTGTCCATTCAGGGCTTAAAACGTCTATTTCAAGCAGTTTACAGTGGCAGCAAAAGCATAATTCCAGTCTATTTGCACAAAGAATTTAAGGTTTAATTATTAAAAATATAGAAATGAACAGATTAGCAATTTTAGTAGTGACAGTTTTGATGATGTTCTGCTCACACTCAAAAGGACAGACCTTATCTGGTCAGGTGACATGGGAATGCACGCTTAAAAGGAAATCCCCCGAAGAAGGCGAAATACGGATGAAGGCCAGGATCGCCCCCGGATGGCATATGTATGCACTGGGCAACAGCCCCCTGAGCCCGATCAAGATGAATTTTAAATTCGAGCCTGACAGAACTTACCAATTGGTGGGAAATGTGAGCCAGCCCAGCCCACTGTTGAAGTTTGATAAACTTCTGGGCATGCCAGTTACCTATTTTGAAAATGAGGTCGAGTTCGGTCAGAAGATCAGATTAAAGGGCAAAAATGGAACAATCCGGGGAACCATTCAGTTTATGCAGTGCAGCGATCAGGTATGTGTTCCGCCACAGGATTTCGGCTTCTCCCTAAAAATCTTCAACTAAAAACAAACTATAAACAGCTTAAAAATTTAGATCATGAAATCAATAAAAGAAATACTATACGTTTTGAGCCTGCCTTTGATCATTGCCCTGATCATGGCCTTCAAGGGTATCAATGATGATAAAAACCTGCAAAAGATCAAAAGCAGCAACTCCGACAAAAGCTTCGCGGTGGTCGAGCTCTTTACTTCAGAAGGTTGCTGGAGTTGCCCTCCCGCAGATGAGCTTATTGCAAAACTTGAGAAGGATAACCTGAATAAAAAACTTTATATCATGGCCTTTCATGTCGATTACTGGGATCATCAGGGATGGAAAGATCACTTCAGCAAAAGCAGTTTTACCGAAAGACAGAAACAGTACGCCACATGGATGAATCTAAGTACCTTATATACCCCCCAGATGGTCATCAATGGCAAACAGGAAATGGTCGGATCGGAAACAGGCAAAGTCATCAGCAGCATCCAGTCCGCGATGCTGGAACAACATACTGAAACCCTTGCTTTAAAAGTATTGAAAGCCGAAGGCAAAAATATCCAGATCGCTTATGTATCATCCTCTAGCTCCAAAAATTCGGACATCCTGGTCGCTCTTGTCCAGAAACACGCTTCCTCTCAGGTATCTGCGGGAGAGAACGCCGGAAAAGCCCTCTCCCATGTGCAGGTTGTACGCGAGCTGAAGAGCATGGGCACTAAAGCCCAGGACAGTTTCTCTTTTAAACTTCCGGAAACCGGTCATGCATGGGAAATCATCGCTTTCGAGCAGGACAAGAAATCCGGAGAAATACTAGCTGCCACAAGCATAAACCTTTAGGAAATAGATTGTCCACTTCGGGGATCCAAAAGAAGAATTCAACCTGCAATATGTCCGGTCCAACTATTTTGAGCTTCCCTAGGGCAGTACTTTACCTTAATTTTAACATAACAAAAGAGCAAGATCATGAAACTCCTAAAGCGAATCCAACTGATACCCACCATATTCATCTGCATTGTGGTCGGTCTTATCGCCCTTCAATTTTTCAATAGAACCATTGAACAAAAAGCCGTAACCGGACATATCAGAAATGTGCCTAAACAGGTCCAGCTTATCCTAGAACGTTCCTGTTTCAACTGCCATTCCAATGAGCAGCGGCTATCTTTCTTTGATAAAATTGCCCCGGTATCGTGGATCGTAAACAGGGATATTAACCGTGCACGGGAAGTGATGAATTTTTCCGAGTGGGATAAGCTCTCCGATGCGGAACAGAAAAGTAAATTTTATGCCATTTACAATATGGTAAACGCGGGTAAGATGCCCCTGCCTTCCTATGCGCTCACACATCCGGACTCAAAACTATCTGCTGTTGAAGTAGCGACCATAAAACTGTATGCCCTTTCGCTATCCGCAAAAGATGGTTTGCTACCTGCACGTCAAGGTATTGCGAACGTAATAGAAACAACAGCTGCCCTTGCCCCGGTATCACCGAACGGAATCCCGTACAATGCCGATTTTAAGAACTGGAAAGTGATCGGCATGAGCACGCTTATCGACAATACAATACGCGTGATTTACGGAAATGACATCGCTGTCCGCGCTATCGAAGAGGAAAACTTCCACCCCTGGCCCGATGGCAGTGCAGTGGCCAAGGCGGTTTTTAAACAGACCCGAAAATCCAATGGAGATATCGTGCCCGGAGATTTCGTAAACATGCAGTACATGGTAAAAGACGGAAAAACATTTAAGGAAACCGAAGGCTGGGGCTTTGCGAAATTCAATGGTCAAGATTTAAAACCTACCGGAAAGACCGCACTGTTTGCCCAACAGTCCTGTATCAGCTGTCATAGGCAGCTCGCAGAATCGACGGGTTACCTGTTCAATGTTCCGCCGAAAGTGAGCTCCAAAAGAATGATCCAGCAATATTTAAAAACTGTCCAAAAATGAAAAAGATCTTATCCGTACTATTTCTATGTAGTTTAATCTTCGGCTCATGCAGCAAGAACATATCAGATAAAGAGAATGGAAAAATACGGTTCATGTTTGAACCCGGCGAACTGAAATTTATCTCATCATCTTTTAATACGGACAGGCAGACGATGTCGGCATTATACGGGAATAAGGAAGCCCTGTCCCTCCTGGAAGGAGCCCGACATAGTCACGACCGCGTTTCCCTCAAGCTTGTTACCTATAAAATGATGGAAGATCCGCAATATTTTGGGAGTAAAGTAAACGGTGAACTCTTGCGTGTAGAAACGGTAAAAGCCGGCGGCGATGGCAAACTGGACTATACCACAGAATATGGTGAAATACCCTCCGGGGAATCTAGAGAGCAGCGTATTGCCGACATAATGGATACTGATCCCGTAAATTTTCCACAATGATAGCTTCAACTCAATAATTTAAAATCGACAAAAAACAGATCCAATGAATACAATAGCAAATTTTGGCAAAAAGGTGATTTTCACCCTCTCGTTATCCCTGATTGCCACAGCAGGTGCATCATTAGTCCACGCCCAACAGCTTTCTCAGGATAAACATGCACAGGCTGACAACACCGTAGACTCCGCATTCCAGCATACAAAAAAAATAAGGGCAGGACTGCTTGATATAGGCTACGCAGAGGTCGGTTCAAAAACTGGAAAGCCCGTTATACTGCTCCATGGATGGCCATACGATATCCATAGTTTTGAAAAATCCGCTGAATTGCTTGTAGCAAAAGGATACTGGGTACTTGTGCCCTATCTCCGGGGTTATGGAACAACAACCTTTATTTCGCCAAAGGCTGTACGTAACGGACAGCAGTCAGCTGTGGCGCTCGATATCATCGCCTTCATGGATGCCCTGAAAATAGATAAAGCTGTTGTTGGGGGCTTTGACTGGGGCGCCAGGACTGCCGATATCATGGCTGCCCTCTGGCCGGAACGTGTTTCTGCACTCGTAGCCGTAAGCGGGTATCTGATCGGGAGCCCCAAAACAAATGAGATCCCACTTCCACCGGCTGCTGAATTCTTGTGGTGGTACCAGTACTATTTCTCAACGGAGCGGGGTTACAAAGGTTACAAAGCACATACAGCGGATTTTAACAAACTAATTTGGAAAACAGCCTCCCCGAAATGGTCTTTTGATGAGGAAACCTATCAGCGCTCGGCCAGATCGTTTGAAAATCCTGACCATGTTGCTATCGTGATCCATAATTACCGCTGGCGGTTGGGGCTGGCTCCCGGAGAGAAACAGTACGACGAACTTGAAGCAAAGCTCGCCAAATCACCGGATATCACCGTACCGACCGTGACCCTGGAAGGTGATGCCAACGGTGCGGCGTTTCCACTCCCTGAAAACTATGCTTCCAAATATAAAGGAAAGTACAAACACCATAACCTGACGGGTGGGATCGGACACAACCTGCCACAGGAAGCTCCCAAAGAATTTGCGGATGCCATTATTGAGGCCGACTCGCTTTCTAAATAATAAAGAAATTAATCACAAAAAATATTATGAAAAATTCAACATACAAAAAGATTTATTTTACAGGAAGTATCCTGATATCAATATGGTTTGGGCTCAGCGGCTTTTTTGAACTGACAAATAACCCTGCAGTATGGGACATCACACAAAAATTAGGCTATCCAGCGCATTTTATATACATTCTCGGCGTATTCAAAATTTTAGGTGTTACCATATTACTGATCCCGAATAGATTTAAAAGGCTTAAGGAATGGGTTTTCGCGGGTATGTATTTTGACATTATTTTTGCGTTCTTCTCAAAAATTGCTGTTCTTGAACCTTCTTCCGTAATCGATACATGCGTTGCCATTACTATACTTTCAGTTACCTATTTTTCATTTAATAGGATAAATCATGTCATTTATACAGCAAAAGATCTAAATACTTAAATTACAAGTATCAGGTATTTAGATATAAAACATTTTTCGCTAATTTGCTGGCATTTCAAACAGCCCGAAATACCAGCAAATTATTTAAAACATTATCAGCTTAACAACGGTGAGCAAAGTATGAAGACACCTTTTTATATATCCCATAAACTAATCTGGATCAGTTCAATATCATTGGGTATACTAACATCTATCCCAAAGATTGTGGACCATAATTTTATTCTTTCTGAGGGTATTGCCGACTTTGGTGTAACCACGGGTTTTGCCCTTTTGATCTGGTACTACAATATCTATTCGATACCAGCCTATACAAAGAAAACGGGCAGCAAAAATGTGATATCACCTCAACTTTTCATAGGTTTAGGAGTTGGTTTGGTATTGATGTTCGTACTTTCCTCAATACAGTATTACATCCTTTCACATCTCAATTTTGGACCTAAAATGCTGATGTATGAGGTCAGAGGTGTACTCATCAACCTGACTTTCTATATGTTTATACATCTCCTATACCAGACTTATCTCAACCAGCAGGTGGTACGGGAACTTGAGCGTTCGATGTCCGCGAACCTCGCAGCACAGTATGAGCTTTTAAAACAGCAGGTAAATCCGCATTTTCTGTTCAACAGTCTCAACACGTTAAAATACATGGTGGAAAGCAATGACACTCAGTCAGCGGAATTTATCATCAAGCTTGCTGATTTTTACAGGTTTACTTTGGGCAGCCTCAAACTGAACCTACTTCCACTCGGAGAGGAGCTACAGATCATGGACTCCTATATTTACCTATTAAAAGCACGTTTTGAGGAAGGTTTAGTTGTTTCACTGAATCTAAGACGTGAAATTTATGGAAGTTTTATTCCTCCTTTTACATTGCAGCTCTTGGTAGAGAACTGCATTAAACATAATATAGTTTCACTTGAGAAACCCCTACATATATCCATTGGGCAGGAAGATGATTACCTTATTGTCAGCAATAATATGCAGCCCAGGAAAATATCGGAATCTTCTACCGGTTTAGGACTTGAAAATATCAACCAGCGTTATCTTCATCTATCCGAAAAGGAGATCAGTATCATAATGAATACTGAAACTTTTACTATAAAACTTCCCATTATATATGAACATACTAATAATTGAGGACGAGATTAAAGCTGCCCGTTCCCTCGAGAACCTGATATCGAAACTTCGTCCAGAGTCTAAGATTATGGCAAAGATCCAGAGCGTTGAAGGAGCTATAGATTACCTCTCTGACAGTGCCACGCCGGATCTTATCTTTATGGATATACAACTTTCTGACGGGATCAGTTTTGATATATTCAAGTCGGTAAAGGTTGTATGTCCTGTCATCTTTTGCACAGCATTTGGTGAATACGCAATGGAGGCAATAAAAGAGAACGGAATTGATTATCTGCTTAAACCCTTTTCAGAAACAGACCTAAGAAACGCTTTTGAAAAGGTAGATAATTTCAAGAATTTCTTTCAGAAAACCACCGAAAATAATCTTGTTGAACTGATCCAGAAGATCAGTGGCGAAGACAATAAAAAGAAGAGCTTTCTCGTCTTCAAAAACAATAAGTACATGACGGTGAAGACAGAAGATATTGCTTTTATCTATATCAACTACACCTCTCCGACCATGGTGACTTTTAAGGGTGAGCATTTTGATCTCAGTCAATCCTTGGATCAACTAGCCTCCCAATTATCTGGCAAAGATTTTTTTCGACTGAACAGACAGTATTTAATCAGTTTTTCGGCCGTTAAAGAGGTTGAACATTATTTTGCCAGGAAGCTATATGTCAAATTGACTGTCCCCACAGACGATAAGCTGCTTATAGGCAAAGAAAAGACCGCCCAGTTCCTCAGTTGGCTAGAAGATCGTTAAGATACAAATGTCCGCTTTATGCTCGAATATGTCCACTTAAAAGTTAACCGGTTTTGGTCTTCGATCTAATTTAAAGTTCGTAAGATCATTTGGAATAACTGATTAGATCCTTGCATTAGGAATTAAAGCTTGATCTGATAAAGCTGCTTACGCATGTCAACCAATTGCTGCCTTAGCTTATCCTGATCTGGCACTACCGGAAGTAAACTGTGCAAGCAGAGTTCCTGCACTTCCTGAAAGAGCGTTTGCGACCTGACAAAAAGGTCATCATAGCTATAAGCACCATTTTTGATGCGCAGGAGCTCTTCCCTATTGAAACGTTGTACCTGTAGTTCACTTTTAGACAAAATCTCTTTTGCCTGTTGCAATAGACGTATTGTATGCATCATATTTTTGGCATCATAGCCCTGCCCGTGATTCATTGTCCCTCGAAAGCGCGCTTCATTGCGTTCTGAAACCCAACTAAAATATTCATTATAGGACTTACAATACGAAGAGTAAGCTTCGTGATTAACAAAGAGGTACGCACAAAGTGTTTCTTCCTTACGGATAGAACTGCAGGAAACCTCAGTACTCTCTGGTGTAGCAACGATGCCTTTGTAACCCAAAGTCTGGGTCTCATCATAATACAGGGCATACATCCCCTTTGCATGTTCGATCTTCGCCAAACCACAGTTTTCCTGTTTCCACAACTGCTTGCTTAACCAAGCTCTTAACGATAAACTACCACTACCAGCTATGATAAAGCAGAAATCCAGCAAACTTTTACGTTCTCGATCCATCGGATTGTTGATTTTCTTGTTCAATCCTTTTGCCTTCCGCACCTGTACCATAGCGTATTGCGCAAAGGTCATTGCGGCCTCTCGGGTGATAAAATCCTGCATTTTAAATTGATCAAACAGAGGATCTTTGTATAGTATGCAATCGGTAGGACTAGCCAAAAGCTCCAATACATTAGGATTACTCTTTGAAAGAAGCTCCACAAAGCGCCCAAGCTCATAGTAAACTTCATCATTGCTTGCATTTGCAACCTGCGCAATATATTGACCGCCCAAGTAATATTCCAGGGGCAGATAAAACACCCCCCTGATATCGGTATCGGAAGATGCTGTGGCCAATCCATATGCCCGGCTACCGACAACGCTCTCAAACAGGATCAGCCCGCTATCTCGAAGTTCGTCTATAGTCATCTTAATACGGTTTTAAAGTAATTCTCCAGTCCTTCCTTATCCGATACGGATACGGGAACCTGTTTTACTTGATGCGCTAAATCTATTAATCTTGTTTCAATATAATTCCTTATGGTCGCTGAACAGTTGTATATAAACCCCTCATCTACTTGACTCTTCAACAGCTGCATTTCCAACACTTCGATTTTTACAACATCAGGCAATAATACGGATAGTTCTGCCAATGTCATAGGCGCATAACTGCGATAGGTGATATTCCAGTCTGCTGCAAGTAAAGATCTTAGGATATAAAATAAGCTCTTGAGCTTCATCGTTTCTCGTTGGAGATCTTCAATTTTGCTACGGACAATCCCTAAATAATGATGGGCGTGCCTACGTGCGTCAAAATAATTTCCGATCATTGTCATAAAACTTGTTTTGAATCCGTTAAACTCGTAATAGACGACTGGCGACTGTATCCATTCAAATGGACTCACATTACTCTTATACAGTAATGTGAGTACTTTAAAGAGATCCCAGCCTACCATATCGAGGTCATCGATTATTGGAAATCGCATTTCGGTAGCCAGCGGAAACAAGCGGGTGTAGTACTCCGTTTTTCGCACATAAAAAAAACGTACGTCGTAATCACTGTCGATAGAGGGGAAACCCCAACCCCGACTTCCTGATTCACAGGCGAAAAGTATACGCATTCCTTCGCTCGCTTCTATTTCCATTAGCTTTTTGATGATCTGTGCTTTCATTTCTTGGTGTTTTTTAATTTTTCATTAACACAAAGATCGATTGCGATACTGAAGCCTTTTTGCGCAGTAAAAAAAGAGTATAAAAACAACAGGAGATCACTCTATATCAGTCAGATAGTTTTCTTAAAAAAATCGAGCCTTACATAGGAATATAAAAGTACGCAGATAGATTGCGTAGCATAAGGTAGCAACTCTTCCATTCGTCAAACCTAAAACACCGACTTGCATTAATACTCCATAATATATAGATTTGAGTTTCCCAATAAAACCATATATGAAATTTTTATTTCCAGTCATCTTTATAGTCTCTTTTTTTATCGGATGTAAAAAAAACGAAGAAAAAGAAAACGGCATAGGTACAATTACAATAGACAAGGCTATTTATGCCTTTGATAAGGGATCTAAACAAACATCGATCGGAAATCTAATTGTTGATGGTAAGCTAGTAGACGGAATAAATCATCTGTACACTTTTAGCTCTGCGACTGGTAAAAATAGCATAAAATTACTGTTCTTTACCCGTAACAATCAACTTTCTTCTGGCATCTATTTTATCAATTCTGTCTCAATGATTGTGAAAAATAATGCTATAGATGTATCCTATAAATTAGAGGAAGATTACGGACAAACCGACAGAATCAACGTAACCAAGGGAACATTGGTAACCAAAAAATATGGGAATAGAGAAATTTTAGAATTCGAGACCAATGCGGGGAACAGAATCACTTTAAAATGGGATGGTGAATTCAAATAAAAGTCAAAAATGAACATTGTTAAGCTTAGAACAAAGTGCCTTAAAATTTGGTTGATCATTATCTACCTATTATTCTATACTGAAGGATTTAGTCAGACCAAATATTTCCTTTTTGAAGAAGATAGCAAGGAGTTCGTAACGTCATCCTTTAGGTTAAACACCTATCCGTTATATAAGATCAAGCGTGAAGTGCATCTTTTTAATGTAATGAGTAGGGTACAGACGTTTATCGGTAATTAAGGGTATATATAATGGACAACATGATTATAATATCATGCTATTTTCCATTCTACCTGATTTAGATGGTTCAGAAGATTGGTATGAAATCAACCCTGATACTGTACGTTCTTCGATGATTAACTTTAAAGATCTGGAAGAGCTTCATAAAAAAAATACGTTATCGTACTTCAACACCACTGTGAAGCAAACAACAAAGTATTTTAATGCGTATAAGCTAATTATAAAAAAAGGAGATACTTATTATGCACCAAAGTATTGTTTGTTACAGTTTTATGCAGTCCGCAATCGTCCGCAAGCTTTTACGAATGTCTTAGGGACTATCAATACACAAGATTCGGCCTATAGTGTACTTCTATTCGAAAAAATATTTAAAGGCGCTTATCCTAGTTTACAATTCCCTTTATATCGGATAGGTGAAGCCCCGCTCTCCTTTTTAGATTGGTCCCGGGACAGAAGAGAATATCTATCCAAAAAAATTACCTTAGCACAGCATGCAACGGGATATCAGTTTTGGACCTATGTAGATTGGACACAACATGAGTATAATTATGATTTTGAGCGAGGAATTGATCGATTTGTATATGCTCCGGATAAGGGAATCATCGGGGGCTCATTTGACTTCTATTTTTATTACCATAGAAAAAAGCTACCCATAAAATACACGGATTTTCTAAATAATATCAAGGAGGAAAAGGTGATGATCGCTGAGTAATTTAATTTTAATACCTAAATTTAAAAGCGGACTCCTAAGTTTAACTATTGGTTATCTATTCGAATTACCCTTCAAGATTGATATGATTTAAATGAAGAAGTATTGTCAAGTTGCGCTTCCAGTTCTTCTGACCAAAACTCATATCAGTTTATCATTCCACTTCAATAATTTCTTGATGAATTATAGCCCCATAGTGATCTCTCTTAAGATATCTATACATTCCCTTTGGAAGCTCTATCTGTACCGAATCCTTTTTGGAAAGTGACAAGTAAACTGGAATCGCTGTTTTATCCAATTGATATTCCTTTTCATGATAGATGTAAATGGCAGATTTGCCTGATTTGGTCGAATCAGTACTCGATAGACGATATCTTCGATTTAAATCATTTGATCCAATCACTATTTTATCGCTATTCAGATTATTTGATAAATACAAGTCATTACCATTCAACACCTTGTTATCCATAAAGTATATTGAATCGTTAATTTCTTGCATAGCTAAAAATTTAACTTGATTAATCGTATAGGGATCAATTTTAGTCAGTTTCTTAAAATACTGAGCCATACTTTTATTTTCTCCAGTATCCCCCTCGTGAATATGTCCTCCCCCGGCTAATACAATAACTTTAACTTGATTTTTTGTAGCGATTTCACTTTTTTGAATAAGATTCTTAGCTTGTTGGAGATCTCTTTGACTTGCATTGCCAAAATCTTCATAGCCAATCACTTTTAAGCCATAAATTCTTGCCGTTCTAATGAGATTCGCCATATTTGGGTCCCTAGTGTAAAATCCACTCTCAACATTTGGGAATCCCAATCTATTAATCCGGTCTTCATCTTCAGATAGACTTTCTAAAGCAAGAACATTAAAACCTTCTTTGGAAAGTTTTGGTAGCAAAAGATTGATTAACAAACGGCAGCGTGGTTGTAAATGATTCTCGTTAAACATAAGCACTCGATGTGCCTTAATTTTTTCGACTATCTCGTCGATTGTAATAGCCGCTTTTTCGACTGCTTGTTGTTCTTGTTTAGTCGCGCTATCATATTGAACACTTTCACCAAGAAACGAACTATATGATTTAAATAACTCGTTCGCAAATTGGCTGTTTTCGTTTTGCAGAACAAGCTTTTCTAAGGTATCTCTTGGATATACATAGTTAACATATCCCCTGTCTTTAAAAGCTGATTCAGCTATACTAAAATAATCGGGTTCTTCATCTGGTTTTTGTTCGGCAAATTTTGCTCCGTAAGCCAAAGAATTGTAGGAAGTTTTTATGCTGTTTAAAACATCCTTAACACTTTCTTGCATATCGGTGATCTCCGTCCTAACCTCGCTAATCAAAAGAAATGAATCTTTTTTATACGGGATCGCTACACTACTTATTATATTATCTCTATTTTTCTGAATACTTCGATAATAAATGCAATGATACATAGAAGTATCTGCAGTGAACTTTGAGACATCTAAAAAAGTTTCCAAGCTACCCACAAAATACATCGGGTTTCTTGTCACATCATATGTACCCCACAAAACAATATTCTTTGATGGAAACTTTATTTTTCTCTTTCGAAAAACAGACATGACATCTTTTAAATCTATATACTTAGATCCGAGGTTTGCGTTCCCATAGAAATCAATCTTTAATCCTAATGAATCATTTGTCAATTGATTCATTAGCCCTTGAGTAAACTTATTTAATTTAGCTATTGGTCTATTTACAGTTGTACAGCTAGAAAGAAAAAAAATAAATACCAAAATCTTATAGTGTATATTTAGCTTGAGATAGATCATAATTACAAGATTTTGGTTTAGAATATTTATTAACTGGACTTTGAATATTTACTCGTTAATATATGTATATCAGATGAAATTCACAATGAGTTTATTAAATTAATTTAAAATATTAACCAATACTATGACGAATGAATTATTTGAATTTGAAATTTTAAAAGCCAGCAGAACCAGGTTATTACAATTAATGGAAACAGTTGATAATAACATACTATTTAAGATTCCAGAAAGCTTTAACAATAATATCGTTTGGCAAATTGGTCACTGTATCACTTCCCAACAGCGACATATGTATATGCGTAGTGGACTTCCAATGCATATATCACAGGATTTTATGGAAACGTTCAAAATTGGAACTGCACCGCATACATGGAAAAATACGCCAGACCTTGATGAAATGAAACATCTATTGCTTTATACAGTAAACCAACTTAGTAAAGATTTAGCATCGGGTATATTTGTTGAATACCAACCATTCAGCTTACCAATTGGCTTCTCCATTAATAATCACATCCAAGCACTTCAAGCGGCTAACTTTCACGAAGCCGAGCACAGCGGAATAATATTAACTTACTTAAAACTTCTTAGGCAATAAGATGTTCCCAGTTTTCATAAAAGTCCTGAATTTGAAAAATTCACTAGAGCATCGCAAGAAATAAGGAACTTCTTATTTTGTTTTTTACTTTCATACAGGGGCCGTGGTTCGCGAATTAAACGACGATACACATTCCGCTACAAATTGCTCAAACTTTCGGTCCGTATTTCGCATCACCGGGCCATGACCGAAACATATGATGGAGGGACTCAGTCCTGCCAACTTCTGAAGCGATCTAATATTGTGCTGTTGATCCGACGTGAATATTTTTGGAGGGGGCCCTAGGCCAGTCACTGTTGTGAGCAGGTTCATATTTGTAGCGGCATCCCCGATTATCAATACACCATCTCGCTCACGAAATAAAGAAATATGACCGCTTGAATGACCTGGCGTTTCTATGACCCGAAAGTTTCCGATGCTATCATTTTCAACGAGTGTACCGTCGACTTTGTGGCCCTGTCCTGCCCAATATTTTTGTTGAAGTTTTGCAATCCAATGTTTGGGATTTGGATAGTCATTGGTTACCATAGCTGTTTCCGTCCTAGATACTTCATTTCCATGGCAACGTAAAGGTATTCCAAACTCATCACAGAGCTGATCACTACAGCCCTGATGGTCTGCATGCGCATGCGTAAGTACATGTTGGTGCACAGGTATTTTCTGAAGGGCATCCTTCAGCACATTGTATGAACTTCGTATCCCACAATCAACTAATACACCCTCTACGATATAGCAGTTGATACTGTTTCGTGGCATCAATGGAACATGGAACACTTCTTGGGCAATTTGATGTAACATAGCTTTTTTGTGCAAATCTATATCACTGAACAGAAATACATAAGGACATTTGTCCTATAATACTTTGGGGCTGTGTATTTGTCCCTTCGCCCGTGTAAGAGATCTCTGTGTAATACCCAAATAGGATGCCAGGTCCTGTGTCGCTATGCGCTGAACGAGCTTGGGTTCATTCGAAAGAACATGGTGATATTTATCCAGAGCTGACTTATTATTGTAATTCAGGAGATATTGTTCCTTTTGGCTATATTCCCGTTCCATCACAGCTTGTATAACCTTGTGCCAAGAAGTCACTTGACCAAGCAGGTATTGATAATCAGTATAGCTTATCCTATGGATCATACTATCTTCCACAGCCCTCATGCTCCTTCTGGATTTCTCCTGAGCGACAAACTCAGGGAGAGAGGTTACAAATTCATTTTCAAATTTAAAGCAGGTTATATTTTCTTTACCTTCCCTGTCAATAGCATATGCTTTTACCGCACCACAGGATATGAATCCAACATGACGACAGGGTTCGTCCACACGAATAAAAAAATCACCCTTCTTCAAACCAAGTGGTTCGAAGAACTGAACAGAAAAATTTATCTCGTCAGCCGACAACATCCCTATCGAGAATAGATATTTTTCGAGCACATCCGTCATATCATCTTATTTTGTCCTCTATTGCTGATCTTAAAAAATTTGGAGCCTATACCAAATCCGGCATACAAAATTAAGAATAATTGCATTAACACGTTTGACTGCTAAAAACGCGTCATTAAAACAAATTATTTATAAAATTTGGGATCAGAAAATTTCTTTCAAACGAAATCGGTTGCGTAATCTTGTAGCCCATAGGCTCATGCGCCAAGTGTTCGATCCCGACCTTGGAATTGGATAATACTTTGCTTTGATAATTTCTGAAATTACAAGATCTTAATAAGGAACATTTCCTTTTCTTAATCTCAAAACAACATGTTGAATTTGAGGCAAGAGCAGCAGAATAATCATGACAAAAATCAAACCTGTCAACATCAGATCATAATAATCCCTGATAGCGCGAGCCAATATCTGCTGACCGATCATTTGATTAAAATAGCCGGAAGATACTGTTTTTGACGTGTACATATCGCTGCCTGCATTTATGTACTGGTTTTGAATATCCAGTAAGGTAACAGGCAATTGAGCGCTGGTTTCGGTGAGCGATTCCCGCACCTTTTCCCTTACGGATGATTTTGTAAATAATTGAAGCTCGTTATTAAGTGCTAGACTAGCTGCAAAGCCTATGAACCTTGAAAATATACCAATCAGAGAGGCATTGACGGCGATTTTGGAAGGCGCTGACGATGCCGCAAATGAAACAATTGGAACAAACAATATACCTGTTGCCACACCATAAATAAACATGGGCAGAAGGAAATCGGCTGTTTCGCCCTGTACAGAAACAAATAGTATCATATAGGCATAATATACTGCCATCAACCCAAAACCAACAATAATCATCCGGATCAGGTTATAACCCATCAAGACAAATCGGGAAATGATAAACATACTCAAAACAGTTCCAGCAATTACAGCAATCCATATCGGAATGGTACTCAGTGGATGGTTTCCTAAAATCGTTTCAAGGTAACCATAGGCAAGCCCAGTACTTCCTTTAAAGATATAAAAGGTAAAAAGAAGCAAAAGTCCAATAACGAAATTCTTTGTTCTAAAGATCTGTAAATTGATTAATGGTCGCTTAAGTTTCAATTCTCTGCTAATAAAAAGAGAAAGAATAATTAAATTAACTAAACAAAGTGTGCTGATTAATGAACTATCAAACCATCCCAATTGTCGTCCGTACACAAGGATGTATCCAACGATCAAGATAAAAGACACATAAAACAAATAGCCTATCCAATCCACTTGATACAGTGGTATTTTTCTGGTAAACCGGGCCTTACTGTTCATGGTAAGTAAAACAACACTTGTCAGCATAATGACTACAATAATAAATCCGTAGAATATCCAGTTGAAATCAAAGAAATGAATGATGACACTGATATAGATAGAGTAAAATGGTACAGCTATTTGTATACTGCCATAAAGGAGACTATAAGCAATCACACGGGCACGTACAGACTGTAACCGTGGAAAAATAAGCTGTAACACAATTCCCGACATCAATGCACAGGTAATACCCTGCAAAAATTGACAGAAAACAAATAATGTCCAATCTCTTAAATAAAAACAGACCACAGCACATAGTGCATTTACCGCAAGTGCCAACAGTAGATATTCCCTTGGTGCGAAATATTTTACGATTCTAAAATCCAGAGCCAGAAAAGCTACGGTAGAACCATAAATAACGACCATACCATATTGTACATCGGTAGCTTGTATTCCGTAAAAGCCCATCGCAGCAACCGGACTTCCGTAAAAGGCAAAACTAAACAGACTGCTCATGAGAATAGCAAATATGACGGACCTTGCCATCCATTCTGATACCCAGGATTTAAAAATTGGTATTTTATGTGCTTGCATCGTTAGTTTTTTAAAACGTAAACATTCGCATTCATTCCGGCAGAAAGCTTAGTTAATTTTTCGGACATATCGGTCAGTTTAATCCGAACAGGAATACGTTGGATGATTTTAACAAAATTACCGGTAGCATTATCTGGCGGAAGCAGCGAATAACGGGATCCTGTGGTTGGCGAAAGGGACTCGATTGTACCGGTGAATTTTTCATTTGGAAAAGCATCGACTTCAACAGATACCGCTTGACCGATTTTGAACTTCCCAATCTGTGTTTCCTTAAAATTTGCTATTACCCACTTTTCCTCGGCTCTGTTCACCAAGAATGCCAATGTCTGTCCGGGCTGTATCAGTTGTCCCGCCTGAATGGTCTTCTTCCCGATTTGTCCATTAAAAGGTGCTGTGATAACGGTATATCTAATATCCAATTCCTGTCTTTCGAGAAGTGCTTCTTTTATCTTTATCTCTGCCTCTATGGCATTGCGCTGCACCCTGAAATCGTTTAGTTTAGATTCGGCGACCTGTAAAGAAGCTTTTGTCTGGTCATAATCTGATTGGGTGATGGATAAAGTAGCACTGATGTTGTCGAATTTTTGTTGTGTGGTCGATTCGTCCGCCAGTAAATTTTTATACCGGTCAAATTCTTTTTGCTGCTGGTTCAATCGCGCTTTAGCACCTCCCAATTGGGCTTTGATGACTGCAATACTTTTAACCTGCGTTCCTTCGCTTGCCGCCAAGATCGGTAATTTTGCCTGTGAGCTCATGAGTTCTGCAGACGCAGCATCTCTTTTCAGCCAGTACTCATCCAATTCAATCACCACAAGGGTATCGCCCTTTTTAATCTGCTGATTGTCCTTATAATATATTTTACGGATATAGCCCCCTACTTTTGCGTTTATCGGGGAAAGATAGGCATCAATCTGAGCGTCGTTGGTCTGTTCATAGCGATATTCCTCGAAGAAATAAGCTGCTGCCCAAATAATGATTCCTACGAATAATGTGATACCAAACCATTTGGTTAGGTTTACAACAATTTTATCTGTTTTATTTTCGTTCATGATATTTGTATTAAAGAATTCCGATAATTGCCAATAGCCTGATATGCGTAAGTTTGACGTTTGTTTGTGCCGTTGTCAGATTAAACTTAGCTTCCAGTAAAGCATTTTCGGCTTCTAGAAGATCGGTAAGAAGTGATTCCTGGTTTATGTAGCTACTTCTGATAACACGAACAGTTTCGGCGGTTTTAATGATATTTTGCTCCGCTGTTTCCATGCTCTCCAAAGCCTGTTGCCGCTGCAAATAGGCATCTTTTACCTGAAGATAGATTTCATCTTTTTTAATGTTCGCTTTTTCTCTTGCCTCATTACTGACCACTTGGGCATGAGCGATGGAATGCTTGCTTTTGTATAGATTATCTATAGAAAACTGGACTTTAACCCCTGTCTGACCAAATCCCCATAAATCATTGGAATACGGATAGAATGAAATCTGCGGATAGGTGTAATTGTAAGTTGAATACAAGGAGACTTTAGGTAACAGCGTCGCTTTTACCTGCTTGATGTTCATTTTGCTCAATTTGACAGCGCTATAGGCTATCTTGTATTCCGGCGATTTGTTAAAAGCGATGTCTACATAATCCTCATAGTCACCTTCAGTGATAGCGCTTAACTCGATTGTATCTTGGTATTTTATTGCCAGCTCAGCATCATTTTCACGCCCCATCAGAATATTGAGCCGTTGTTTAGCGATTTCAATCTTCTTCGTAACATCAGAAAGGCTGAGCTCCAGTTGCGCTAATTTTACGGAGGTTCTCAGTACATCGCTCTTTAGCACAGTGCCGTTTTTATGCAGGCTTTCTACGAGTGCCAGTTGTTTTTTTTCTGCACCAATTTCTGCATCAAGAAAATCATGGAAATGCAGAAACTTGTATAGATCAAAGTAAGCAGCTGCAACATTGTATTTTACACTGTGCTTTTGCAGATCAACTTCATATTGTATGCGTACCGCTTCTTCCTTTTTCATGACAATGTTTCTTTTGTCTTTACCACCATTGTAGAGATTGACGTTCAGATTGTAACCCACGCCGTAACCATAACCTTTTACGGGCACATCCTGTGGAGAAGAAAATAATCCATTGTCATAGATCAGGAATTTGGAATTGAGTTTTGCATCTCCACCAACCGAAAGCTCCGGCAACAAACGGTCTTTCGCTTCCAATATTTCTAAATTGCTCTGCTGGAGATTTAGGTCGGATAGTTTCAGTTGACGGTTATTTGTTTCTGCTACTTTCCAAATTTCTTCCAAACTCAATACCCGCGCATTTTCTATATGCTGGGCATAGAGTGATTGTACAAATAGGGCTAACAATATGCCCAAAATCGGGACTGTTCTATTTTGTTTCATCAGTTTTCTTTATATTTTTCTTTCCTTTTGCTAGCCATGGTTTTACGATCTCTTTCAATTCATCAAAGGCAAAAGTTAAATCTACCATTGGCATAAAAGCATAGTTATACCCATAAGCAAACCAGAAGATATTTGCACTGTCAATTTCTTCATCTGAATGATGTGATTTATTATCAGACTTTTGAGCTTGTTTTTCAAATTTAAAATCTGTGTGAAATGTTATGATTTTATGTTTCATAATGACTTTACTCTTATTTATACTGCAAAATTATCCAGCATGACGAAGTATGATTTCATATAATTAGCCTAATATTTATTAAATTTGGCCACATGGAAATTCTTAATCAAATAATACATATTGTTGATCAAAACCCTGATTCAATCCTCGTTATGCGACAGCAAACGGAGCAGCGTTTGCCTGCTCACCAGCACAATAAAGCTCAGTTGTTATTAGTTTATGGCGGAATTGCTTACTTGCAGACTGACGAAAAGGACTTCTATATTCCCTCAAATCATTATATTTGGATACCAAAAAATTATCGGCACAACCTGATGTTCAATACTCAGGACCTGTTTATTATCAATATCTATTTTCCGGAAGAAAGTGCTGGTAATTTTTATGAGGAATTGGGCATTTATCCAGTGAGTAAGCTCCTGGCAGAAATGCTCTCATTTAGTGAGAAGTGGCAAGGTGATTATTACAAAGGTTCGTGGGAGTATGAATTTTTAAATACGCTGAAAGGCGTATTATCAAAAGAAAATCTCAAAAAATTCTCCATACAACTTCCTACAACAGACGATCAAAGGCTCAATACCATAATCGACAGTTTTAGAAATCGGTTAAATGAAAATCTAAGTTTAGCGATGATTGCTCAGCAATCTGGAATGAGTGTTCGCAGTCTCACCAGATTATTCCAGCATAAATTGCACATTACATTTGTTCAGTACTTAAAAATGCTACGAATTATTAAGGCAATGGAATTAATCAACGATACAGATTTCAATATGACTGAGATTGCCTACGAGATTGGCTATTCAAATATAGCGGCTTTTAGCAATAACTTTTATCTGCTCACCAATATGAGACCTACGGAATTTAAAACGAAATAGCCTCTTTCCATTATGCAAAGCAACAATTGGTTCAACAAGTTTAAAAACATTCAGCGAAAAAGAACATTTTTGTTAATTACATTATTTACTATTTTTCACCATATAAGCTCTGCTCAAAAAGATCCGCAGCTTAGGGAAGCACTTTCAACCATGACAAAAGCGTCTATTTCCGGAGATATCGAAGGTATTCTAAGTCAAACATCGCCCCGTATAATTGAAAGCATGGGCGGCATTGAGCAAGCAACAAAGGTGACCAAAGAACTTTATTCTTCTCTTATAAAATACGGGGTTAAAATTGAATCCATGATTAACTATGTCGATATGGATATCTCGAAGATTGATGGAATAGCGTATTGCTTTATTCCCCAAGTACTGGTCATGTC
Source organism: Sphingobacterium siyangense (assembly GCF_007830445.1). GTDB lineage: Bacteria > Bacteroidota > Bacteroidia > Sphingobacteriales > Sphingobacteriaceae > Sphingobacterium > Sphingobacterium siyangense. The sequence continues at coordinate 38,645 of NZ_VLKR01000004.1, forward strand.
CATGCCCGAAGAAGACAAAATGGCGATCACCCTCAATCGATAGCATCTTTATCGATACAGCATCTTTTATTTTAAACGATTGAAACTTAGTTTCGTTTATAAGACATTGGTTGCGGTTTCAGCTGGAGCAGTGCTTTTTATTCAGAAGAAAGCGATTGCGCACTTTCGCTACAACCGCTTTCTGTGGTCTGTTCGATTAATTCTCGTAAATCACACCTTCGTAGCAAGCGCTATAAAGGTCTTTTAAGTCCTGTAGGCTAGGCTTACGCGGGTTAAAGCCAGTACATGGATCTTGCAAAGCATTTTGGGCCATATAATCCAGATTTTTTTCCCAGTCTTCCTTGGAAATGCCAAATGCCTTAAGGGAGCCAATATTGTTGACCGCAGCTCTTAGTTTTTCAATTTCCTGTGCCAATCCTTCGGCCGAATCTCTACCGACAAGTTTAGCCAAATCAGGATATCTTGTTGTAGATGTTTGATTAAAACGGATCACATTAGGCAAGAATATCGCATTGGAAGCTCCGTGAGGGACGCCGTAGAGTGCACCAACCTGATGCGAGAGAGAGTGGACAATACCCAACCAGGCATTGTTGAAAGCCAGTCCGCCCATAAAAGATGCATCGTGCATATTTTGGCGTGCTTTAATGTTTGTCGGGTTATTGACCGCCTCTTCCAGATTTTCGAAAACAATTTCCAGTCCCCCTTTCGACAAGGCATCGGCATAGTTATTTTCGATGTTGGACACATAGGCTTCCACACAGTGTGTAAGAGCATCTAGACCAGTATTGGAGGTAATATGTGCAGGCATCGTGGCACAAATTTCTCCATCGACAATAGCGATATCCGGCGTCAATTCATACGATACGATTGGATACTTCACCCCTTTTTCCCGATCAGTGATCACAGCCAATCCTGTGGTTTCCGTACCTGTACCGCTTGTTGATGGAATGGCAATGAATTTAGCCTTTTGACGCAATGTTGGAACGTTAAAAGGTTGGGTCATCGCTTCAAAATTTGCATCGGGATATTCATAAAACACCCACATCATCTTTGCCGCATCAATTGCCGAGCAACCTCCTAGACCGATGACCCAATCAGGCTGAAAATCAGTCATCACTGCAGCACCTCGAAGGCTTGTCGCTGATGATGGATCTTCTTCGACACCGTCAAAAACAGCAGTTTCCAATCCTGCTTCGGTCAAATAACTTATGGCACGGTCCAAAGTTCCGCTTTTTTTCATGGATTGACCACCAGTTACGATGATGGCTTTTTTTCCAGTTAGATTTTTCAATTCCGACAATGTACCAGTCCCGTGGAATACTTCGCTGGCAACAAATAACTTGCTCATATATTTTACATTAAATTTCTGATGCAAAGTTACTATGCCCAAGAAGCCAAATGTTATACTTTACTTACGATATGATATACATTTGATCCAATACAACAACAGGATAAAACCATATCAAATCACATAATAGACTTAAGTCTTATACATTTGCGCCAATTGCTGCTGCAGATTGGTTGGCGTTTCATCCAGTTTGGCGCGCACAAACTTGTTCAGTGCCGCAGGTGAATTGAATCCGAGTTCAAAGGCAATCTCTTTATGCGAATAGTTGGATAACAGCAGCAGTTGTTTGATTTCATTCATAATCCGCGCATGAATGGTTTCTATGGAGGTCAGTCCTGCAATCTTGCGGGTAATTTCATTTAACTTTTTTGGAGACAGCTGTAATTTTTCTGCATACCAGCTCACGGTACGCTCCGTTTTATAATGCCTTTCCAACAATTCCAGAAATTTACCATAGATCTTTGCGTTTTCATTGCTGAGCTGGCTGTTTCCCCATTTAGTATGGACAAATTCCACCAATTTGAGTAAGATGATTTTGATGTAGAAACGCGCTTGCTCCTTCTTGATCGATGTTAAATCCTGATATGATTTTTCGACCTGCTCCAGCAACATCTCTATTTCTGAGGTTTCTGCCTCGGGCAATTCAATATGATTGAGCTTTACGGAGATATTGTAGTTGTAAATACTCAATTCGTTTTTCAGGATATCCGAACAGAATAGTACTTCGTCAAACAGGATCAATTTGCCTTCAAAGTCGTCGCTTAGCAACTCTTTGGCGGAGAGCTGACCGGGAAAGATGACACATATATGAGGTGCATTGACGGTATAACGGCGGTCTTCCACCTGCAGATTGAGCCGACCTTTTTTAACAAACAAAAGGCAAAAATGGTCTTTTGTATGAGGTTCTCTATAAGCTGCGAGAGCTTCCCTGTCCAAATCAAAAATATGAAAAGGGGTGATTGCCCTTTCAGCTTTATATTGTATATCTTTTAGATGATAAACTATCATAGAGGCCATGATAAGCATTTATTCTGAATTCGTCAAATTTACTTTTTCGTCAAGCGAGCGTGAATAGAAAGCCTATTTTCTCCTTCACATCAGAACATCCGAAGCTCTTCAATGAACGTTATCCAGTGAGAATCGTTCCTTAATTTTAAAAAAAAAGGACTAATCTTTCGACTAGCCCCTTAACTAAATTATAAACGAATCCTTTATGGATCGGAGTATACTTTCTAAAAGCCCAGTCCCTAAACCTAAGCTTAAAAATGGCCAGGCATTAAACCTGACCATACAATTAAATCAACCGAAACTAAACTTCCTAAATTGAATCGATCGTCAATAAATAGACAAATGCTTGAAGTGATTGGTTTGATAAAAATAAAAAAAGGTCGAGTTTAGCACTGTGATAATACAGCCGTTGAGATAATACAGCCGTTTTATTTAGATTATTTTTGTACTAAATCCAATGTTATATTTGAATTTCTTAACTTTGCCCGATGGAAACAAAAATAGCCCGAAGTGTCTCTGAATTCAATAGTGAACTGAGATTGCAGGGTTTTAAAGCATTTCAGATTGAGGATGACAGTAATGCTACACGTGTTTATAGTCGTAAAGATTTCTTTAAAATATGCCTTACAACTGGTAAAAGCAAGATTCATTACGCAGATAAAAGCTTTGAACAAGAAGGCACGATACTATTTTTTGGGAACCCGCATATCCCATATTCCTGGGAAACCATTTCTACGACCTATGCAGGTTATACATGCTTGTTTTCGGAAGACTTTTTAAAACAGGCCGACCGCGCGGAAAGCTTGCAGCAATCGCCGTTCTTTAAAATCGGAGGTACACCTGTCTTAAAAATCACTGAGGATCAACGCTTGTTCCTTAACACACTTTTCGAGAAGATGATCGAAGAGCAAGAAAGTGATTATACGTTTAAAGATGAACTCATACGCAATTACATCAACTTGATCATTCACGAAGCCCTTAAACTTCAACCGTCAGAAGTGTATACCCCAACCAAGAATGGTACAGCACGTATCGCATCGGTGTTTTTGGAACTATTAGAACGTCAATTTCCAATCGAAACACCTGCAAGTCCGCTCAAAATGAGAACAGCGCAAGATTATGCGCAAAACCTCAACATCCATGTCAACTATCTGAATCGTGCTGTAAAAGAAATTACGGGCAAATCTACAACGACGCTGATTTCAGAAAGAATCTTGACAGAAGCAAAAGCCCTACTGCAACATACAGACTGGAATATTTCAGAGATAGCCAGCGCGCTGGGATTTGAATATCCTACTTATTTCAATAACTTCTTTAAAAAACTGACGGGAACAAACCCGAAATCGCTCCGGGAATCTGAGGTTTGAAATTCTTAAGTTTTAGTTTGATAATCGTTAACACCTCCCCTTTATACTGATCTACCTTTGTATCTGTAATAATTAATGTAATACAGATATGAAAATAGCATTAACATTATTGGTCTTGTCTTTCCTGTTTTCTGATAGGACTTCCGCGCAGCATGTACAATCAAACCAAAATTTAAAACCGATGAATAGTTCGTCAGATCATTATACTTTTCAATTAAGCGATAAGGTAACCCGCAAAAAAGTAAGTTTTAAAAACCGTTATGGTGTCACACTTTCTGGTGATTTATACATCCCTAAAAACACAGACAACACAGTGCTACCGGCACTTGCCATCAGTGGCCCTTTTGGTGCAGTGAAAGAGCAATCTTCTGGATTGTATGCCAACCAAATGGCGGAAAGAGGATTTATTGCCTTGGCGTTCGACCCTTCCTACACAGGTGAAAGCAGCGGTTCACCTCGTAACGTAGCATCGCCAGATATCAACACCGAAGATTTCAGCGCAGCTGTAGACTTTCTAGGGCTGCAGAAAAACATTGACAGGAGCAAAATCGGAATCATTGGCATCTGTGGATTTGCTGGTTTTGCATTAAATGCAACGGCAGTAGACAAACGTATAAAAGCAGTAGCAACGACCAGTATGTATGATATGACGCGTGTCATGTCAAAAGGCTATAACGATATGATAACTGCTGCGCAACGTACACAAACATTGGAACAATTAGGCCTGCAGCGCTGGAAAGATGCCGAAAGCGGATATTACGCATCTTCAACAAACAATTTACCGAAAAAATTGACTGGCAGTGAGTCTCAGTTTGTCAAGGAATATTTTGATTATTATAAAACGGCTCGTGGATTTCATCCTCGTTCTATCAATTCAAATGCTTCATGGACGGCAACTTCCCCCTTGTCGTTTATGAATATGCCGATTCTCTCTTATATCAAGGAAATTGCACCTCGCCCCATGTTAATCATTGCAGGTGAAAATGCTCATTCAAGATATTTCAGTGAAGACGCTTATAAAGCTGCTACCGAACCAAAGGAGCTAATGATTATCCCCAATGCAGTTCATGTTGACTTATATGATCAATTCGACAAAATTCCATTCGATAAACTGACAGCATTCTTTATTGCTAATTTAAAATAACGTACTTATTTCATTAAATTACATATGAGATTTAACTAGCCATTCTATGAAAACATCAGATAATAGTTATCAGGAAGATATTTTTGAACGATTGAAAAAGAATAAAAGTATTTCTTCCGATGATCCCCAGGGATACCGTTTACAGCAAGCTTCTTTTGCTACAAAAGCATTATTGGTGCCTATGAACAATTCGGCTGATCCCAAAGAGATAAGAAATCTATTAAGTCAGATTACCGGTTCAGCTATAGATGAAAGTACGACTGTATTTACACCATTATATATCAACTATGGCAAGAATACAACGATAGGAAAAAATGTCTTCATCAACTTCGACTGTGTTTTTTTGGATTTAGGTGGTATAATTATAGAAGATGATGTGTTAATAGCTCCCAAAGTGAGTTTATTAACAGAAGGCCATCCAATTGAGGCTGAAAAGAGACAATCGTTAACTGTGGCTCCGATCCATATAAAAAAGAATGCTTGGATTGGGGCAAATGCAACAATCCTGCCCGGCGTTACGATTGGAGAAAATGCGGTGGTAGCAGCTGGTTCCGTAGTCAGCAAGGACGTACCGGATAATACAGTTGTTGGTGGAATTCCGGCAAAAATTATTAAAAACATATAATAAAGAATTCGGATCATCTTTATATCGGATCGTCTTTATAAAGACCAAATTGCAAACTATATGAACGGGTTATTCGTTATCCCAATTATGGCGATAAGTTTATTCGCCTGCAACACTAAAACAGATCATACAATGAACACAGCAGAAATATTCCCCAAAGGGGAACCATTGCCTAAGGAATGGTTTACTGGAGATGCATTTTTAACCCCTTTGGTAGCAAAGGATAAAAACAATGATTTCTCCGCAGGTAGCGTAACTTTTGCACCCGGTGCGAGAACAAACTGGCATACACATCCTAAAGGCCAGGTTTTACTGGTAATCGAAGGAAATGGACTCTATCAGGAGAAAGGGAAGCCGGCACAAGCAATCAAAAAAGGTGATGTTGTCAATATTTCTGAGAATATAGAACACTGGCACGGCGCAACTACTGCTACTAAAATGGTGCATGTTGCCATCACTAATTTTAAAGAAGATGTTCAGGTTACTTGGCTAAATCCCGTAACAGAAGAAGAATTCAGTTTAGCCAATAAATAATGAAGCTTTCCCACTATTTAATTTTACCATCAATCGGTTCTGACGAAAGCCTTTGAAGAACTGCAACAAAATGATGTCGATTCGATCAGCAATATTGCGTTAAAATACGGATATGGTAGTACGCAAGCTTTTTCAACGGCTTTTCAAAAACAATTTGGAATGCGCCCCAGTCAAATAAAGTAAGTAGTATGTTTATTCAAATATTCTGCTTTTAAACAAATCTTTCATTTTGTTAAAGTCCTATTTAGGCTTTTTACAGATATAAATCGTCTGCAGCACCCAACCTTCGCTACTTGCATAGGGGCTATACAACTTTCGTACAGGAACAACTTCTTCAAAAAAAGGATAAAAGAAGTCATCACTGGTATCGTTATAACAAATGGCAATCACCGTTTGGGGCATTTGCCCCAATGGTGACCAGCTATAGAAACTACCATGATAACAAAAAGCATTCGGGAGCCCAAATGTACTCTTCATCAGTTCAACCGCACCGGCCTGCGAGTAATGTTTGCCCCAAATAAGACAACTTGTTTTTTCATTAAGGGGTAAACTGTCGTATACTGAGTGTAGTTCATGCATGCTCGTTTCCCATTTTTGCTTGGTAATATACTCTTGCATAGGAAGAATTTCCTTACCATTTTTTACATTTTTAGGAAAATATTTATGAATCCGATCCATATAATGTGCATAAGAATATATAGGTAGACCAAATGGTATCAAAACAGTTCCAAGTAATAAAATGACACTCAGTGGAATTAACAACCATTTTCTCTTTGGCAGAATGATATGTTCAAACAAAATACCACAAAAGGGCAATAACGTAAGAACAATCGGGAAAAAGTAATAAGCTTTACCCTTTGAATAGGCCAAAAATACAATAGACAGTAGAATTGAACTCGCTATAGGCCTATAATAGTGCTTTGTTTTTTGACCACCCCAGATAAAAATCAATGTAGGGATAAGCATAATGGCTGTAATAGGATTGACATCTAAAAAAAGTCCAAAAACAATTTTGCTGAAAGTTAGTTCATCCAATTGCGTCTCATAAAGCCTAGCAAACATCTGCAACGCTGGAAAATTGTTCGCATATTGCCATGCAATATTTGGCAATAAAATAAGAAGAGCAACGACCATACATTGCCAGTACCTGGCAGCTACTAAAGCCTTTCGAATTCTCCGAAAGAACAGTAGCGCGGCAATGCCCACCAAAAAAAACAGTGCATCATATTTCGTAAGAAAAGCAAGGGAAATAAAGACCGTTAAATACCAGAGGTATTTTCTGTCTTCATATTTTACAAACCTCACCAACTGATAAAATGAGATCAGCCAAAAACATTGGCTAAATACAACCGGCTGAAACGACTGCTGTGACCCTCCGAAGCCCGGCGATATCAATAGGCAGGATAATGCGATAGCGGTGGCTATACTCCCCCCTCCAAGTTCAAATACGGTCTTACCAAGGTGGATGACGATGAGTATTGTCGCGATATGTGGAAAAAGATGATGAATGAAGACCGATTGAGCGTGAAACAAATTTTGGATAAATGCCAAAACTCCTATGACAGGCGGAAATTCCATATAGCCAAAGGCCAGATGTTTCCAGTTTCTATATGTAGCAGTTCGTCGCCCTGAAAACCTGAATGGAAATCGGCTATAATGTGAAGTGTCAGTTTAACGAGACAGAAAATGATAATAATAATCCGGGTGCTTTTAGTCATCAATTGGTATGAGGTATTTTAAATATTGTCTTGAGTCATTCCTAATTTATAGATTTTAAATTTAGAAGATTCATCAATGTATTGCAGAGCCAAGTGTTTTCACAACTGAGCCAAAGTATTCTTTACACGCTCACGGTTTGGTTTAGATACTGGTATTTTCTCACGGTTTGTCAATAGTAAAGTCCCGCCATCTTCCTTAAGCCAACTTTGAATATACCTGGGATTGATAAGGTGACTTTGGTGTGTCCGAATAAAGCTATGCGGGATTAATATATCGCTGTATTCTCTTAGTGATTTTGAAGAAGTTATTGTCTCTTCATTTAGTAAGTGGAAAACGGTATAGGTATCGTCTGCTTCACAACGTACAATATCGCTAATGAGTAAGTATCGAGTTTCGTTTTGAAAAGCAAGTGCTATCTTCTTAGGCAACCTTTGTTTTGATGTCAGCTGTTGAACCAAAAATTCTACCTGTAAATTTTGTGCTATTGTACTTACGTTTTTGCGAGCCTTTTCAACGGCCAATTTGAGTTCGTCGATATCAATAGGCTTTAGAAGATAATCCAATGCTGCATGTTTTATGGCCTGTATACCATAGTGATTATATGCTGTAACAAAAATCACCTGAAAGTCTATCGTTTCAAAATTCTTAAGCAGGTCAAAACTTGTTTGACGTCCCATTTCTATATCAAGAAATACCAAATTGGGTCTATTATTTTTAATTGAGCTCGCTGCTTCATTAATCGTATTTGCGATTGCCACAACTTCAACATCGGGGCAATACTTAGCCAATAATGCCTTTAAATTTTTGGTGTTTGAAATTTCATCATCCACTAAAATAGCACGTATCATCATAACCAATTTTTAAAAATTAAAGATACGCATGTTCCAGTATTCTTAGATTCTGTATTTATGAAAATATTTGTCTCCGGATGCAATTCATTCCAAAGCTGTATACGCTCATTCGTCAACTTGATTCCTAATCCGAATGGTGCATGTGCGACATCATAGCCCCGACCATTATCTATTATAGCTATCATCATATCACTCTCCCTCCTCTCAAAATATAAGCCGATCTTTCCTCCTCCCTTCAATTCTGATATTCCATGTTTTATGGCATTTTCAACCAGCGGCTGTAGGAGCATTGTCGGTATTTCGATATTATTGGGATCAAGATCGTTAACATTTATCCCATATTCGAAGCCAAATCGTAGCTGTTCCATCTGAAGATAATCAGTTAAGAGATCTCGCTCGTCCGCGAGTATATTCACCAATTCACTGTCCAGCACATTTCGGGTGAGACGGGCAAATTTGCTTAAATACCTATTTGCATTGTCCACATCATTGTTATTTATAAAACTCTGAATACTAGCAAGTGAATTAAAAAGAAAATGAGGATTGAGTTGCGCCTGAATCGAGATCAGTTTTGTTTCCGATATTTTTTTATTTAAACTCTGTTCTCGGATTTTTTTTCTATTTCTTCTACGCAGTACATAAATTAGAAGAAAGCTTATAATGCTAAAGATAATAATTAATGAAAGAGACCACATGATCATATCTTTCATAGAGAAAATTCTATCAATTTGTATTTTGACATTTTGTCTGAAACTAGACGATTCCATCTCTTTCTCCGTCATCTTCTCTAATTCTGGTCGAATAATGATTTCATACTCTCCCGAATTTTTGAAATTCTCCCGGCCAATTGAAATATTCGGTTGCTCTATTCCATCTACAGTGTAAAAACTGTAATTCCAGGAGTTACTCTTAAATACAACCTTACCAGTTTTCTTTTCTTTTACCAATAATGAGTAAATGGAACTGTAATCATTTTTTTTAACAGCAACCATCAAACCCTTAACATCCTTGTCGAAGATAATTTTCGACGCATCTGTTTTCATTTCGACCGCTGATCTATTTGATCTATCAATTACCTCTCTTCCAAGAAAGATAATTTCAGTTTTTGGGATCAACGTGTTATAGATAATAGCGGTTCCCTGTTGTGAAGGATTTTTTTCGTTATATAAGGTTACAGAAATGTTCTTATTTCGAATCTCCGTTATTGGCAATTCTGCTATATATCCAAATATGCCATGCTTTTTGAAGGTCAGATCTTCTAAGCGTCCGGATAACAACGTATTTTTTAAATCATCGACAATAGCAAAACGATAGTTCTTTATGCCTGTAAGTAGTTTAGTTCGAATTTTAAATTGTACCCTATTTCCATTGTTGACATAAGTCAGCGCTTTGTTACTGACATTGGGAAAACTGTTTGCATAGCTCCTAATTTTACTCCAGGTATCGAAGGAGGCTCCGACGCTTATTCCTCCAATATCGATACTTCCTAAATAATATTCTACCTTTTTATCTATAGGATACTGCTCGTCCTTGCTGCTGACCTGAGCAAAAATTGGTATCCAAAAGAATATAGCGATTAGTAAAAACGTGTTTTTTTTCATGATTTTTAGTTTACACTTACAAAACTCCCTAATTATTAAATTAAAAAAAATGCAAAAACAGTATTGCGCTCCGCTCACTTGGTAAACTATACTCTAGGGTCAGGATTCAATCTTTTTTTAGTCGATATTTTAAACGTTTTGTTGGTTTGTCCCATTGGATATGGAAAGTTGCAAATCTGTTATCTTCCAAGTTGAGGCAGTTTCTTCCCCCGGATCGGTAACGACATATGCAATTCAAAGACGGATAATATAATTACTCGGCCTTATTAAAGTCTTTCAACTCAAAGTAACAATCTTCACAAACAAGTTTGATCTTCGCAAATTCTTCTGAGTCTTCGTTCCAACCATTATATTTCATTCTGACCCTTTCACATTCATCGCACCAAGCTGCAAAATCATCTTCTTCATCAAGTTCCATCCCTTTATAGGTATCGAAACTTTCTTCAAAACCTTTAGGATTTTTCAGATCAAGATGCTGGCATATAAATGCTGGTCTCGACAAGCCATGGATTTTGCATGTTACTTTTGCCTGGTTGAAATGGACAACTTCCCGAGAATTTTCATCCAGAACAGCAGTGATCAGGAAATAACTTTGGAGCTTTTCTGTGCTTACCCTATAAAGCCCCATGCCATCCAACATATCCAAAGAAATCGCCGCAAACTCCCAACAATCGAATTCATCTGCAGGGAAAGTTCCTTCTGTCAATTTGGTATAATTGTTTTTGATTCCAAAATCTTTAACAGCAAGTATATTCCCCTTATTGGGTTCGACACTATGCTCATTGAACCAGCTCCACATCCATGTTTCTGATGTAAACGAAAAAGTACCTATCGGAATATATTTTAGATAAATCTGATATTCATCGTTATTGTATAACCTCAGAAGCGCAAGTTCAGCGTCATAATACCATTGCTGATAGTTGCTTAGCTCAAACTGCGCTCTAAATCTTTCCTGGATCTGTATAAGTTCCTGACATTTTTTACCAGCAAACTGTTCATAATCTGTTTTTTTCAACCTTTTACATTTTAAATTTATAGCAGTTAAGAAAATATTTCTATCACATTATTTAGGAATCGATATAAAAATGATAAAAATAGATAAGCGCAGCAATACTTGTATGATATATTTAAGATCGTTTTTACCTTATCTTAAATGTTGTCACTACAAAACCATGATCAGAAGGGTATAAAATTTCTTTACCGTTCAGTTTGATTGGCTCATTAAAGAACACCTTATAAGACTCAGATTTTAACGCTTTTAACTTTGGGCTTTTGTAAAATATATAATCTATCCGATGGTCATCATTTTCCCCTTTCGTATGCCATGTAATACCTGGATGTGTGATGGGATTGGGGTTCAAGGTTCTATAAGTATCCACCAGTCCGATATCGGCCAATACTTTTGTTGAATACCAGGGAACCACCAGATTATTATGTATTTTCTTAGCATCCTTGCCCCAATCCAAATGAGACGGCGTATTGAGGTCTCCACCAAGAATCATAGGAATTGAATCCGCTTGTGCAGCATATTTTTTTAGATAGGGCAATACCTTTTGTATCATTTCATATTTAGCTCCCGATCTTTCCCAAATAAGAAGTTCGGCAGCTGTTTTACCCAAATTTTCGGGCTCGTTTTCCCATGGTAAATAATGAAACCAATTCGAGAATAATCTGATTTTCTGCTTGTGGATGATAACTTCTCTTCCACCTAGATAAAATGGAAATTCAGTGTCAATCCGTTCACCAAAAGGACACCTAGATATGATGGACAAATTAACACTCTTATCATTTAAAGCTGTTCCTTCGGGAGCAATTAAATGAAAATTGTACCCTAAGGAATCAGCTATTTCTTTTCCGGAACCGTAAGTTTCCACCATCAATATGATGTCCGGATTTATTTCTCTTATAATCTGTACCGCATGGGCTTTGCCATCCTCACTATCATTTGCTCCGTGCAATATATTCCATGACATCACCTTGAAGATTTCAGCTTGCTTTTGGGCTTCGCAGTTAAAGCAAAGAAATGTTAATGTTAAAAAGAAAATAGTAAACTTCATGTCGTGTCTTTATTAATTTATAGATTTCAAATTTAGAAGATTCATCAATGTATTGCAGGGCCAATATTAAAAAATAAATATGTACAAACGGTGCCGATATCTTATTGTATCCGGCCCCTTTCGCTTTCGAGAGCCGATTTGCGATTACGTTGATCCTTAGTCGCTCCACTGCTGAACCTATAGTTGAAACTCAGACGTACCTGTCTGGATTCGTAGTAGCCATAACTTGACGAAAGCAGTCCTGGTAAATTTTGCGTGTATTTAACTTGGTTACCTTTATAGATATCGGTGATAGCCAGTCGTATTGTTGCTTTGTCTTTTAATACAGATTTTTGGAACGCGATGTCCGCTTGACTAACCGGTCTACTGATGGTATTGGCCCCACCGAGTCGTTTTGAATTGTAGACCACCGAAACTTCTGCCCGCATCTGAAAAGGGAGTTTGAAGGTCTGAAGGAGACCGGCTCGTCCCGCAGTCTGCCTCAAGTTGAGATTTTGGTACTGGTCAAAGGAAACGTCATTATGGATATAATACAACAAGCCATTGAAAGTCATGTCCCACCAGGGCCTAGGCGAATAAGTCTGCGTCAGGGACAGGGACCAATGTTGCTGTGTCCCCACATTTTTACTGATCATCATGATTTTATCCTGTTCCAGTGTATCGGTTACTTTTGCATTCAATTGGTCTGTATAGGCATAGTTTATGCCTATTATTGTCGAATTTTTCACGGAATAAAGTAACGAAAACCTTTGGGTCAATGAAGGTACCAGGAAGGGGTTCCCTTTCCAGAATGAAAGCTCGTCAAGCATATATACAAAAGGATTAAGATCCTGATATGCTGGCCTTTCTATACGTTTGGCATAAGACAAAGACAGCATCTGTTTAGCAGTCAATTGTGTGGCAATGGAAAAAAAGGGGAAAAAGTTAGTAAACTTTCTATTGATATGCTCGTTGAGACCTGTCCCATACTCCTGATAAAGTAGGGTACCATTGGAGCTAGCATATTCTAGTCGCAGCCCGCCCTGTAGAGACCAGGCACCAATGGACCGTTTGTAGTCAACATACGCACTGCTGATATGCTCATCGAAGTGGAAATCATTTGAACGTCTATTGTCTAGGCTATCTTCCGATTGTCTGACATGGTAAAAGTTTGCATTATTTTTCGAGCCTACTGCGGAGTATTTGGCACCTGTTTCCAACTTCCCACCCCACAACCGTGTTGCATAGTCCATCTTTAATCCTTTTAGATCAATATCGATATCATTAAGAGTACGGTAAAGATTTTCGTCAGTAACGACATACTGATTGTCACGGTAAATATTTGACTGCAGGTTTTTGTTCCATTTACCGAAGAGACCGTAATCGGCATCAATATTTAGACTATGCCCTATTGTATCTTCGTATTTGTAGTTCAGGTTAAAATTGTAGCGTTTCGTATTCTGCCCGTAATAATCGTTAATGGCATCCAGCGTTTCCTCAACCGTGCTGGAAGGCGGTGTTGTAATGGCTGTAGCGGTATTGGTGAGACCTCCTCCAAAGATAAAATTGCCATTTGCCAAAAAACCGACCGTATTCTTTTCGTCAATAAAATAGTCGACCCCGACTTGAGCCGCCATTTTCTGACGTTTGTCCACGTCGATCGTATGGCTGTCATACGACTTTCCATTTTGCTGGCGATCCGTACCATAGAGGTAATTGTAATACCCCAATGTATGATTGTAAGTTCCATAGACATTAATCCTATTAACCCGATAGTTAAATGCAAGGTTTTCCAATTTTTTGGGACTGACACCATAGGCAAAGGCCGTGGAAATGTTTCCATTTAATCCTTTTGTCTGATTTTTTTTGGTTTTGATATTGATTATACCTGCAGCTCCAGTGGCATCATATCTGGCACTTGGATTATTGATAATTTCGATGGATTTTAGGTTATTGGATGACATCGATTTCAATATATCACTAAGTTCTTTTCCTGAAAGAAAAGTTTGTTTTCCGTCCAGAAGGATCTGTACCCCACTTTTCCCATTGAGTGTAATGTCTGTATCGTTTTCTATCTGCACACCAGGGGATCTCTTCAAAGCATCGAGAGCTGATATATCCTGTGAGCCTATGCTATTCTCTACATGATAGACGACTGTACCTCCATCTACAGAAAACAACTTCTTTTTACCTTCGACTTCTGCCGCTTCCAGTGTATTCTCCTGTCGGAGAAGATGTAGTGTCCCAACGTTGCCATTGGACGGGTTAAACGAACTGCTCCTCAACTCTTTATAACCAAGGTGCTTAATCAACAAATAATAGTTACCCGTTAGTCTATGCGCAATCCGAAAACAGCCCGTGCTATCTGTCATTGAACTAGCTATCAGTTTGCTATCAATACTATATAAGCTTATTGTAGCCAGGAAAACAGGTACGTGATCAGGATTGACGACCTTACCCTGCACGATATTTTCCGTAGCCTGCCCATAAAGGGCTCCGCTCCATAAGAAGAATATCCCAATTAATAAGAATTTTGGTAAAGAAGTCATTCGAAAGTTGCCAATTCTAAAATCCATCCAATCTTCTGCTTTCGTATATTCAATTACAGTTTGACACCTCATCCTTTCTGTGGCAACTGGCTTAAGCGTGTCATCGGCACCTTCCTTTTCATCTTATTGGTCCATACGATTGTTCTGTTATCGCGATGCAGCAACGGAACTGGGTTTACGATCAAACATAACTGGTTTTTCACTACCGTCCAATAGAATTCCTATACCTTGAATCTGACCGTCCACATCGCTAGAGAAGTTAAAGAGAAGATTACTTGGTTCAGTATCCGCTACCCCATTTTTATCGACAGACCGCGGGTCAAAAACATCATAATGTCGGTGGATGAGAACAACCCTCTCATAACCGAGTTCACTGTATAACTTGTTATCCTTCAGCCTTACCTCAATAATTCCATATGCAGGATTTTCAAAAGAACCAGTATACTGTTTTAAGGAATGGGAAGGTTTCGTCGCTGTAACGGGCAACTTTTCTTCGTCTTCTTTTTTAATATGACGCAGTGAGTCGATTTCAGCCTTTTTTTCACCATTCCAGTCGATTGGATTCAAACCAAGAAGTATATCCGCTATAGAATTTCTGACCACCGTAGGAACTTTAGATACGTTTTGATTGGTTAATACGACAATTCCGAGTGTATCTGTTGGAAAAAATGCCACATTCGCAGAAAATCCGTTAATATTTCCACCATGTTCTACTTGATAATGTCCTCTATAGGAGCCAATCATCCAGCCTAAACCATAATTGGAAAGGAAGACATCTTTATGTTTGTCTGGTAAAGCTGCATCCATCACCATTTGGGAGCTCGCGGCCTCATTTATATAATTTGCAGGAAGTATTTCTTTCCCATTGAAATAACCTCGGTTGAGCCAAACCTTGACCCAATTAGACATGTCATTAGCACTGCTATTTATACTTCCTGCTGGGCCCATACCACTAATATTATAATAATCAATCAGTTTTATCGTGTTATCTTTGGAAAGTGTATAGGGCAAAGAAGCATCGCTGTCTCGTTGAAATGCTAAGAGATCGGTATTAGAACGGGTCATTTGTAGGGGGGCAAAAAACTTTTCTTGTATATTTTGTTCCCATGTCTTACCACTCAATCGCTCCACAATCATTCCTTGAGCAAGGTACATGAAGTTATTATAGAACCATTTCATTCGCAGGCCTGAGCTGGGTTTCATAAATCTGACCCGCGAAATCAGACTATCTCTATTTTTGCTATTGAACAGAAACCAAGATAAATCATAGCGGGACAAGCCTGTCCTATGAGCCATTAGGTCTTTAACAACGATTTGATTATCCATCTCATCATTGTAAAACCGCAACGTTGGCAGTAAAGATACCGCTCTGTCCTCAAATGTTAGTTTGCCATCTGCTCTCAACAAACCTAACAATGAAGCAGTAAAAGCTTTGGAGCTTGAACCAATTGCAAAAAGCGTATTGGGTGTGACGGGTTTTTTATTCGCGAAATCACGATAACCAAATCCCTTATTATAAATTATTTTATCGCCTTTCACAACCGCAACGGCAAAACCCGCCACATGATGATCTTTTAAAACTTGGCCGAGAACAGAATCAATTACTTCAAATTGATCTTTCTGCCTGCCTACTTTCCCAACCTGAGAAAATAGTGAAAAAGAAAAGCAGGAACAAAAAATAAAGGTTAAAAGGAATTTCATATCAAGTTGGAATTTATACGAAAATACTTATTCAACTTGATTCCCGCAAACTCCTGAAGACATTAGCTTTAGCTATTTTATCCCCGAATGCTCCTAGTAAAAGAAAGAAGAATACTGGCGCTACAGAAGATTAAACTTCGTTAATTCTAGCGTTCACTCTTATCCCGCGATCTTACAAGTCAAACAATTCAGAAGTTTTAAAATGATTTTAAACTTCTGAATGACGATTTTTGTTTATTGAAGGAATTATGAATAGTTAAGGTACCAAAGAACAACTCTTCGGTTGAAGATAAGATGGAGTAATCAACTATTCCATCGTATGAGTTATTTCAAAAGAGCTTGAACTCGATTACTGCTAACTAATATGCAATGGTTTATATGAAAAAGGTGACTTATTTCTGCTTGAAAAAGTAGTTTGGATATCTTAAGCGGAGGATACAATCTTTGTAGTATTTATATTATAGTTGCTGTGTTCTCAATGTATAGATTTCTTCCATACTTGCTTTATTTTTTTCCACTTTATTGATGTCCCTTCCTTCTTTAGTCCATAAATAGGGATAAAAGATAAAAGCTTCATTGGCACTTAGTTTCTTGAAGTCATCTCCCCAATTTTTCCAACGTAAATCCCTATAAAACACATCAATATTTCCACTAAAGCAGAAATTAATAAATTCTGTATAAGTTAGATCGAGTTGTTCATATTCATTATTATCCGGAGACAGATAGTATATTTTGCCTAAATCATTTCCTAAATCACCTCCATTTAATAAGAAAAATCCACCTACAGCATCATCTGCAATAATTAAATAACCGGGTTTGTCGCCAAAATTCTGAAAAGTTTTCCCTTTATTCCAATTTGGTAGATTTCGATTTAATTTCTCGCTTCCAGAACCGTAAATCCTGATCCATCCATTATCAATCAAAATACCACCCGTATGAAAAACTATTGCACCCATTGGTGAACGTGTTGATATTTGGGTATTAAATAATGCTTCATTGGACCTTAATGAGTCATTCGCTAAAATTTGAATCCTATTTTTTGCAGCATTTTTCCAAGCCATGATTAACTTTATGGCGTCTTCATCCTTATTAATAAGTTCTTTTAATTCTCTCATTTTGGCTTGCCCAAAAGCAAAATGAGAAAGCATGACAAATAGTAAGGTTTTAATAGTCAATTTCATACGGCCTGTTCTTTTTAGCGACTAAGCTTTCTACCTATTATAAAAGCATTGACTTCCAATCGCGCCACCACCATATTCCAGCACAAGCCTGTCATTTACCATAATGTAAGTACAACCGTCATTATAAGCCGTTTTTAAGCTATCAGCAATTGGTTTATCAAACACATTAAAGGAATACATTCCCATTCCGCTTCGTTGAAAGCTAATATTACACGGTTCTCCGCTTGTGATACCGATACAATTTGCATTATCTAACTTTTCTTTAAGTGTTTTTAAAGTCCCTGTTGTCCAACCAAGTTTTTGCAATAAAGAGTCTGCTTTATTCGAATTAATTTTCACATCCCAGTTACTTTCAAACTTGCCGCCCACTTTCAAATGAAAAATACCTAAAGTATTGTTTTTGCTAAATTCTATTTCAACAGATTTATCTGGTGGAATTATTTTGTTTATATAATTTTTGACTTCATAAATCTCGGCTCTTTTTTTCTCAAAGTTTTCTTTAAGTTCCGTTACGGAATAATCTTTGTCAAAACCACCAAAAGCGGCCTGAATCATAACGATAAAACCCACGAAAATTGCGATCCCTATCCCACATATAACTAGGAGTATTTTTAGAATAACTTTCATTTGTCTGTTATCTAATATTAAATTAATACCTGGTTTCTCAAACAATTTTACGATAATAAATAGTCTATCGGTCTATAAAATCTAACCTATTCTTTCGTATAATTCGACTTTCCGTTTACATCCACCTGTTTACCTAAATACTTTGGTTTTCTATTTCTCATTATATCCAAAACAGCTTTCGTAACTGATAGTTTTTCTCTAAATGCATAATATTTATACCCCGGGTAAGCGCCCCGATCTGCACTATAGCCGAATGATTTTATGCCCAATTTATCGCCCAGATAAACACATCTATTTAGATGATATTTCTGAGATACCAAGATTGCCGTATCAACATTAAATATATATTTTGCCCGGTACATGGTCGAGTAGCTATCGAACCCAGCATAGTCAATATAAATTTTTGCGGTATCGATGCCATTTTTCTGACAGTACAACTTCATTACGCTAAGCTCATCGTACTCGTCTCTTCCGTTGTCTCCCGACAACAATATTTTATCCACTTTGTGGTTTTTGTACAACGAAATCCCGGCATCGAGTCTATCTTTCAAATACCTACTTGGCTGATCACCATTAATACCAGCGCCAAAAATTATGGCGACCTTGGTTCTTGGCACATCTTTAAGTTCCGTGAAAATCGCCGAATCTGTTTTAGCCCTTACATTGTTATTGGTTATCACCACAACAACCAGGGCTACTACACAGAGAACGACAACCACTAAAAAGAACCTTTTAATCTTCTTCATTAGCTTAATTTGTTCATCATAAACTTATCATTTTAAACACAAATTTAACAGTACAACCTATTAAAAATCGAACCAATTATAATTCGCTGAAGATAAATTATCATTCGTAGGCACTTACGGGCTTTTCGGTATATTTCATATGGCTATTAATGCACTAGAATTTAAACATAACCAACATCGCTTTATGATCGGTTGGCCACACGCCTTCGGGCAGCAGGAAGTTATCTTCACTATCTTTTTCCTGCTTCTGCCCATACTTTACGGTTTCCACAGGACCGACAATGTTAGCTTTTACTGGCTTCAACGGCTTTTTGCTGCGGTAATAAACGTAATCGATCCGATCCCGATCATCCGCTGTGGGTGCCCATGCCAATTTCTCAATGGGAACATCCTTGTTAAAAGCAGGGTAAGTAAAACCAGGATGACTGACCGGATTGGGATATAATTGACGGAAGCTATCTATAAATCCGGCTTTTTCTAATAAAACCGAACAGTCCCAGGGAACCACTGCCCCACGATGGTCAAAAAGATCTTTTGTTGCCAATGTCCAATCCAAATGCGAAGGCTCATTAAAATCACCTGCAATAATAAACGATTGTGATTGATCCTCTTTTTCTACATCGCTCAGGATATCCTGGATAGCTTCATCACGTTTGCTTTTCCGATTAGCCTCAATAATGGTACCTACGTCTGAAACAGGGCGATCTAACTTCTTCCAGGTCACACCATCATAACCACGTGGCAAATAGCAGGCATAATTCGTGTAGTCCAAGTGTAAAGAATAACATACAAAAGAACGCTTTCCAATCTTGATCTTACTTTTTAAAACCCCGCCCATAGTACTGTCTTTTTCATAAAGCGCATGCTGTGATTCAATCGGATATTTGGAAATAAAACCGACATCCAGTTTTGCGTCACTGGACTGGCCAAAATATATAGCCCCCTTAGCTTTGAGTTCCGTTAGTATACGCTGAATAAAGTCTGTTCCCTTGTAATTGCGGACTTCACTAAAGAGAACCACATCTGCATGCTTGGCAATAATTTCGTCTGCAATCGCAGGAAACCCATTCGGCACGACAGTCCCCTCCTGCCAGATATTGATTTGCAGTACCTTTACCTCATTTTTTGCCTGAGCGAAGAGCGTATGCCCTAAAAGGGTTATCACCAAAAGCAATATAATTTTCCTTAATTTCATTGGAGTTGTCTATTTCTATGAACAAGCATTACCACAACGTTCTTATCGAAATACGGTTTCTACCATTATCTTATAAGCGAGTTTCTTACTTATTTCTGTAATAACCAAATAATTTTATCCACATTAGCAACTCCACCACATTGTCGTAGACTTGCTTCATCAACTTTTTCGCGATTTGTATCGAATTCAGAAGTAGGATACATCCAACGCAAAGGCATTTCCGTATTTGTAACATTTTGGTCAGCTTCAATTGAATAGCATTATATTTAGCAACATTCCAAAATTTATTAAATAGCGAATTATTTAATATCTTAGCCATACAAAGTTTTAGCATAACGGATGGCAAGCCAAAAGTGGGTGGCATATTCATAAATTGTCATCCGGATGATGAATGGAACTATTATGCTGGTCCCTGGGTAAAGGCACAAAATACCGAAATAAATATTCAGACACCACTGGTCATTAACAATTAAAAAAGCATTAGCTTCGATATCGCCCTTTCACTTAAACGCCTTTAAGCAGTGTGTGAATATGAGGCTAACATCAGATCAGCCTGAGTCGGGAAGCCTAACAATCAAATACGATGAGTTTGAAACAAACGTTTTATAAAGTACGAAGTTCTAAAATAGTTCAGGGCATTCTAATAGCCAACATTTTTGCATTTCTAATTATTGGTATGCAATCTTCATTGCTGCCCAAGGATGTGGGTGTACTTGTCTTTTCCGAGTTTGTGATTATTCCACTGTTGATGGGTATTATTATGGCTTGGTGTTGGAAAGATACCAACATGAGAGGAACACAAATAACGGCATGCTCTATCTTGGGTAGTCTCATGGCTATCTTACTGAGCTTTATATTCTTAGGTGAAGGCATTATTTGCCTCTTAATTGTTTCCCCTCTTATTTTTGGTTTTGTTATCGCAGGCGCCTTTATTGGAAGGTCAATGTTTAAAAAGAGCAATCAAAAATTGAATATAAGCATTGTTAGCCTGTTACTTGGAATTTTTATTGTTGACTCCCTGAGTGATCATCATCACGAAAATATGGTCTCCGATGAGATCTTGATTCATGCGAGTCCAGCACAAGTATGGCAGCACGTGGTCGCCTTCGATCCGATATCTCAGAAGGAAAGCTATTGGCTCTTTAATATAGGAATGCCGAGCCCAATGGCCACAACGGTAAGTGAGCATAAACTGGGCGCAAACCGAAAATGCATTTTCAGCAACGGATATATTTTCGATGAGAAGATTGTAAAATTTGACGTCAATGAAAACTTAGTTTTTGATATCATTGATCAACCCAAAGACCCTGAAATTATGGGGCATATAGATATCAAAAGAGGTCAATTTATGTTGAAAGACAATGGAAATGGTACCACTACCCTTATCGGGAACAGTTGGTATAATCTCCATGTCTTCCCTACTTGGTATTATGACCTTTGGGCAGAAAGTATCACTAGGAATGTGCATTTCCGAGTAATGGAGCATATTAAACTATTAAGCGAGCGATAACCTATGTTTTCTTTTGTGGTAAGAAAACTTGGCTTTTTAAAGGATATCCCTTTATTAGCCATCCTATTTGATAGTCTTATGAGACTTTGGATGTTCATTGTGAAGCCCGAACTACTACATTGGATCGATGACCTGGAAGAAAATGTCGAACGTATGCCCGGGACGACGGTTGGGATACATAAATATGGCGGGACTGCGTTCAATTATTCGGGAAAGGAATTCGCACATGTACATAGCAATGGTTTAGTGGATATTTTATTAAATAAAGAGCTAAAAAAATCATTAATGATGGACGGAAAAATCAAGGACCATCATCTATTTAAAAATTCAGGATGGATCAGTTTTTACCTTCACAATAAGCAAGATGTTGCCTATGCCTGTTACCTCTTGAAAAAGGCTTACGACCGTGCTAGAGAAAAACAGAATTCTGTTAGACAGGCTTTGATCGTTCAGTCACTGCAATAATTAGCGAGCCTAGTCCGACAGCAACTGATTTTTCTCTCAACATGGTCATTCTGAAAACGCTTTGACCATATGCAGGACCTTTCCATAATTTGGAAAGTCTATATCTTTTATAATTAATATCTTTGCCGTATGAATATTGAACAGATCAAACAACCTTTCCTCAAAAAATTCCCTGGAGATTTTTCCAATAATCCTACACAGCGAGGCACGCCAAAAGTGTTATTTGCTACGATCGAACCTACGGGGTTTGAACAGCCTCAACTGATTGCTTTCAATGAGGCTCTTTCTGAGGAAATAGGGCTGGGTAAATTTGAAGAAAAGGACCTTAACTTTTTGGTAGGATCTCACCTACCCGACAATATTCAGACCTACGCTACAGCGTATGCGGGACATCAATTTGGTAACTGGGCCGGACAACTGGGCGATGGTAGGGCTATTCTTGCAGGAGAAATTACCAATGCCGCAGGTAAGAAGACCGAAATTCAATGGAAAGGAGCTGGTGCAACGCCCTATTCAAGACGTGCAGACGGAAGAGCCGTATTGCGGTCTTCTGTACGTGAATACCTGATGAGTGAAGCCATGTATCACTTGGGCATACCTACTACCAGAGCCTTAAGCCTGGCCTTTACGGGAGAAGATGTTCTTCGGGATATCATGTACAACGGCAACCCACAATACGAAAAAGGAGCCGTGGTAATCAGAACCGCCGAAAGCTTCATTCGCTTTGGACATTTTGAACTGATGTTTGCTCAGGGCGAGCATAGCTTATTACAGGATCTGCTTGATTTTACGATTGAAAATTACTTCCCTGAAATTGTTTCATCCGATCAGCAGAAATATAAAGATTTTTTTGAAAATGTATGTAACCGCACGGCAGACTTAATGGCAGAGTGGTTTAGAGTAGGTTTTGTGCATGGGGTAATGAACACAGACAATATGTCGATCTTAGGCCTAACGATCGATTATGGTCCCTATTCAATGGTGGATGAATATAATTTAAATTTCACGCCCAATACGACGGATCTACCAGGAAGAAGATATGCATTTGGAAAGCAGGCACAGATTGCAAACTGGAATTTATGGAAACTTGCGAATGCCCTCCAACCTATCATCAACGATGAAAAATTCCTTGAAAACACCCTAAATAATTTTGGCGTTTATTTTTGGGAAGCTCATGACAAAATGCTTTGCAAAAAATTCGGATTTGATGGGCTAAAAAAGGAAGATGAGGTGTTTTTTAACAACTGGCAGGGTTTAATGCAAGAACTCACATTGGATCATACCCTATTCTTCAATCAATTGGAAAAAATAACTCCAGAAACTGATTTACATGAACATTTTAGCCCAGTAGCTTACGCTGTGTTAAATGAAGAAAAGCTTAGCCGACTTAAAGACTTCATGGAACATTATCAATCCCGCTTGCATTCAAATTCAATTTCAAAAGCTGAGTCTCTGGATTTAATGAAAAAAACAAACCCCAAATTTATACTGCGGAACTATCTGCTTTACCAATGCATTGAAGAAATTAATGCTGGAAAAACAGCAATGTTAATGAAACTAACGCAAGCATTAGAAAATCCATACCAAGAATTATTTCCGGAATTTTCCGTCAAACGTCCTTCTAGCTATGACAACACCGCAGGATGTTCTACACTCTCATGCAGTTCATAGTACGAGCCCCCCCTCTCGTTAAGCATTCAGGGGGGGAAATTAAAGTTTAGGATTTGTAGATTTTCTAAAAATAATAATACTTAGTAGCCAGCCAACAAGTAAGCCTACTAAGAGATAAGACTCTAGATGCATATCTTGAAACCGAACGCTGGGTATATCACCATCCGAAGTAAACTCGGCCCTTCTTAACAGGTCTCGTATCTGAGCAACTTTAAATTTTAAATAAACCAAGCGCACCCAACACAATATAAGTCCCGAAGTACTGATAATTAGAAGGGAAAGCCGTTGATTTCTTAACGAAGATACTTTACAATAATTTTTGACTGACAGATACAGAAAAGGGAGAATTCCAAAAGAGAAAATAAAAATCAGTGTTGGTAAAACCTGGCCAGGTAGACGCCAGCTATTCTTAAACAAGGGGCTTTCACCTATAATTTCGGTTGTAAAAAACATTAAAAACCGATCTCTAATAAAAAAGGCAATTAGACACAATACGGTTGACAATCCAATAGCAATTTTGTATTCTTTCATCTTTTTCATTTCAATGAGCTAGGAGTAGGTAAAGCCGGAAACATAGGTTATCGACTTAAACCATTTTGGATATTGCTTTTACATTGTTCGATTTGCTTTTTCATTACTTTAAGTTCCCTTATCTTAGCATCTATCTGTTCCAATTTAAGATCGAGCACTTCCATTTTACTTGTCTGAGTTAGCTCTTTTTGATACCATGCATCAATAACCTGCTTAATTTCAGCTAACGTAAA
The DNA here is from genome assembly GCF_007830445.1 of Sphingobacterium siyangense. Taxonomy (GTDB): domain Bacteria; phylum Bacteroidota; class Bacteroidia; order Sphingobacteriales; family Sphingobacteriaceae; genus Sphingobacterium; species Sphingobacterium siyangense. Next base: position 63,287 of record NZ_VLKR01000004.1, read on the forward strand.
ACCTACAGCTTTTGCCATCTTTATGAACCTCAGTTTTTCGATTACTTCATCATCGTAATAAACGTAGTTATTGGAAGTTATATCCTTTTTTGTCTTGCCAGAAATGAGTCCACTCTTTTCATAAAAACGTATAGTTCCAATAGGAATGTTCGCTTCCCTCGCTAGCTGACTAATTAATTTCACTTGATAATCAATAGTTTAAAAAAATATCACAAGTATAAAGTATACTTCATACTTGTTGGTTGTAAAAATACAGTTTAAATTTGTCTATAGAAAATCAATGGTCGCTATAAATATCTTTTTATCATGAAAACAGCATATTCCGACAAAGAACTTATTAAACTTGTACCTGGCTTCACAAGCAATTTTATCGTAATAAATGACATTTCAATCCATTATGTTCACGGAGGCAAAGGAGACCCCATAATTCTTATTCCGGGTTATCCAGAAACATGGTGGGCGTATCATCATGTAATGCCTATATTAGCAGAAAGCAACCAAGTATTTGTAGTTGAAATTAGAGGAATGGGTAGCTCGGATAAACCGGAAAATGGTTATGACAAAAAGAACATCGCCAAGGATATCTACAAATTAGTAAAGCATTTAGGCTTGGACAGCATTTTTATTGCAGGTCACGATATCGGTGCACATGTTGCTTTTAGTTTTGCTTGTAATTATCCTCAAGCAACTAGTAAATTGATACTGCTGGATACACCACATCCAGACCCAAGCATGTATCAGCTTCCTATGTTACCTGTTTTGGGGGGAACTTATCTATATCCATGGTGGCTAGCTTTTAACCAAGTAAAAGAATTACCGGAAAGGTTACTTGAGGGACGCATGTCAATCGTCATCTCTTGGTTATTTGACAACCTGCTGATTAATAAAGATAGCATAAGCCAATTTGATAAATCTGTTTATAGTGAAGCTTATGACAATAAAGATGCTATTCGTTGTTCCAATGCATGGTATCAAGCCTTTCCACAGGATATTAAAGATTACGCGAGCTACAGTAAATTAGAAATGCCAGTCCTGGCGATTGGTGCAAGTGGCTATAACCTACTGCTTCATTCTTTACCGGAAATCACCCGTAATCTAACACTTAAAAAAATTGAAAACTGTGGCCATTTTATTCTTGCGGAAAAACCTATTGAAACCGCCGAATTGATCAAAGCGTTTTTATTGACAATCTAATTTCGGATGAAATCAACTTGTAATAAAAAACAACGGTTGCAGGCCTATCCTGAAAGAATTTTTCATCTTCGAGGATATGTTCTGTCCTGGTTTCAAGATAAAAACTTAAAAGCTATAATCTACCCCAAAACTGATATAACCCGGCAAAAGTTTATATTCGGTGCTGGTATTATAAAGGTCTGTCAATTCAGCATTTCTGAAAAAGCGAGTATTAAAAATATTTTTTGCTGTCATGGTAAATCTTGTCCTATGTTGCCGCAATTCATAAGATAGGGAGAAATCCGAAAAATAATAGGTCTTGGAATCCTGCCCAAGGAAACTGCCAAAGCGATAGGATTCATTCTTTAGATTACACTGTATATTTTTTCCCATATTCAAAAATACATTCAGAAATCCGCGGCTATTATTGAGTGTAGTTTTGCTATCTGAGCGATAAGTAACCGACTGCAGGGCATAACCTGTGTAAATATTCAACCTGGATTTCCATGCACTTCTAAACGATAGTCCATAATCATATGTCTCTGTATGAATTTGACGATTGCCCACGCCCACCACCAATGTTTCGTAATCTGCCGTGTTTGCACCTAAATCCAGACGGAAATTTCCACCTACAACTTTCAGGTAATAATTGAGATCTGCCTTGTAATTGCTGCTCTTTTTGTTTTTAAGCAATACTTGTTGCACAAGGCTAAAATTGGGGTCCAAACTGCTTTCCGTACCCACATAATCAAACAAAATCTGATGTCCGGCCGAAAGGTTCGCAAAAAAACGATCTGTCATACTGCCATAGGTGTACATCAGCGTGCCACCGGAACTACTTAAGGTCGCTAGATTATCCGTTCCTCGAATAAAGTTTCGAACCCCTGTCGTATAATAATGGGGAATTAGCTCGGTGAGTGAGGTATTCTGTTGTTGAAAATAGAGATCTGTTTCCAGTCGCCCTTTTGGGTGGATAACCCATTTCCCCGATAGTCCTGGAAAAAGCAACAGGTTATTTTTATGTTTGGGTTTCCCAAAATCTGTCAACCTGTTCTGTACAAGACCTGCCTGCAAGCGAGGTGTCAATTCCCATTTATTTCGTTTAAAGGTATACTTGGAAATAAGGTTCGTCTGAAACACGTTTAAGTCCATCGCATTGGAAAATTCCGAAGGAGATACTGCTGTCCCACCCAACTCGTCTGGATTTGATAACAACTTCAATTCGGTGTTGAGCTGTTGCTGCTGGTAGGCCATATTGAAGGCCAACTCAAAAAAATCACCATTTTTCTTTCGGCTTACATAGTGTGTAGTGGCGCCCAGGTACTGCAGATTATTTTCGATATGTTGTTTTACCGCATGGATATCTTTACCTCCAAATAAGTCTTCATAATAGTATTGATTGATACTGTAGTCCAATGGTGACTGCTGCTTTATCCAACGTAGTGAGCTGACCAGTACATCCCGCTCCGAAAATTTGTAGCTATAACTCAGACTATGGTTGGTCAAATATCCTTTACTTTTGGTCAGTTCCTCACTTTGAACACCATTAAACAGTAATGCACCCAAATCATTTTTTCTCAGAGAACCTAGTGTACCTGAATAGCTCAACAGTGTACGCTTATTGGGCTCCAACTGCAGTTCCAGTTTCGTGAAGTAGTTATCGATGTTTCTGGTAAACTGATAATCTTCGGTATTGGTAAATTGAATATCCTCCAAATGATAGTTCTGCACGGTATTTCGATAAAATGATTTTTTAGTAGGATTTGCAAAACCCAGCCATTTGATCTTTAACTGTGGAGTCGGATTTAAAATGGTATTCAAGGACACCAGCTTATCGTTATTGAAATTCGTTCTTCTATAATCAAAACTGGGCAAATTTGGCGTATTATCTATCAAAGTAGGTGTTGTTATTCCGACACCAATCTGACCTGGTTCATCAGGAGAACCAGACTGGATCAGGTGGTTAATACTGCTTACGGCATCGACTCCATTATTGTTAGCAGCACCTAATAGGTAATATTTGTTCTTTTTTCCAAAATTCATCAAGTTCGCATTGGCCTGATAATATTTTGGACCTATGGGAACCACCTGCGCATCCACCGAGCCAAGCCACTGTGCCCTGCTTTCCTCCTTAAGTTGCAGATTTAGTGCAATTTTGTCCGAATTTTCGATACCTTTCAGCTGTTTATTATTAGAATACCGCTGCAATATCTGAATTTTTTCCAAGGGACGAACGGACATACTTTGTGTCAGCAGGCGATAGCCCTTTTCAAAAAAATCGTCCCCTTCCACCATCACTTTTTCTACTTCTTTATTGCCTATTTTGATACTCCCATCGGTCCCCACCTGAATGCCGGGAATCTTTCGAAGAAGATCCTCTACCGTACGCTCGTCACCCTGCAAAAAGGATTTCACAGCAAGCTCAATGGTATCTCTGCCCCGGCGGTAGGGGCCTTTGGAATGGACAATCACTTCCTGCAATTGCTCCACCCCTCCAGCTGACAACTGTACATCAATTAGCGTGTCGGCCTGCGTAGGTGTAATCGAAAGGGAAACTGGCTTAAAGCTAAGCGCCTTGAATAGCAACGTAAATGGTCCACTTTGGGCCGTTTGCACATGATATTTGCCTTGGCCGTCGCTAAACGTATAAGCCAACATTTTGTTATCGCTATCACGCCGTAAATCAATACGTACCCCTCCTAACGCTTTTCCCTCAGTACTAACGCTTCCATGGATAGCAACCTGTCCATGTACGACCATAAACAACAGACAAAAGCTGAATAAGGCCGCTATCCGCTTATTGATGTTCCCATTCATACACTTGCTCTACACTGCCTCTAACTTTTTGCTTATCAACGCTTACACCTTCCATCATTGGCATTTTGCTGTACATAATACGCATTTGTTCTTCATTGATTTGGTCGTCTTTCTTGACAAATTCTTCCAGGCTCAATTTGGGTAAAGACTGGATATATTTATCATTTACGGGAATATTTCCCGCATAGGGATAATTTACCTCCTTCAGGTACCAATAGTTCGGATTGGCGCTTTCGTTATACAGCATCACAATAAGGCCCGGCAAGCCACCAAATTTCGATGGTCCCACAGGTACGGGAATATCATTGGTATAATAAGCGACCAAAGTAGTTCCACGATAAGAGGCCGTTGCTTTGTGGCATACATGTTTGCCTAACGTATCCACATCGGTGTAATCGGTATTCCAGACCAATGCCGGAAATTTGTCCGTCACCAAATAGTTAACACCTTGAATGGAACGGGTTTCTAGCTGTTGGTCAGCCTTATTTTGATGGATCACGACCCTGTTATACCTCTTGCCAGATCCGATTGTTATCGAAAATGAGGAAGCTACTTCATCATCGCCATCTTTGTTGAGCTCCTGCTTGCGTATTGGCATCGAATCACGAACTGCAATCTTCACTGTTCCATCATAATAAACATCTTCTTTAAAAGTAGCCATGGCTGATGGGATGTATTCATATATCGCATGAAGCCGCTGTGCAAAAGATAATCTAGAAAGGAATAGAAATAAAAAGAATATATAATATTTACGCATGATAATTTAGTTTAGAAAGACGGGGTCAAAGCCCCGCTTTTGTTTTTGTGTAAGAATGAATAAAAGTTTAGTTGTTTGCAACCCAGTCATGCATTGCTGCAAAGAAATTAGCACAGCCGCCAGCTGAAGAAGCATAATCTGTGTAGACAGCGCTGCCTAATAAAACACCATCACAGCTATAAATACTTACTTTAAAATTACAGCGTACGAATGCCGCATTCGTTTCCGTATTTGCCTCGGTAACCCTAACCGTATTGTTGGCCAGGCGCTGGGAAGTTGTTTTCACAGATGCATTTCCGTTGACTGTTGTTGCGGCTGTCTTGGCCGAAGCAACAGATGATAGCATCACCATTGCTACCAAACTCATCATTAATCTTTTCATTGTCTTTAAATTTACTTGTTAAACCATGGTATGTTTTGAAGACATACCCTTGTATATGGCAGTAAAAATAAAGACACATTTAATTATTTAAATGATGATTAAATATCTGTAAATGGTCACTTAGAATTCGTAGCTTATTAGTTACTATTCGCAATGGGCTTATCACTGAATAACTCGAATTATGGAGCAAATCGTTTTGAGGTAACGAAGTAAAAAGCTCTCCTAAATACCTGTTGAGGGAAGCTAAATAAAATTTTCTCGATAATAACCAATGCTTGGAGCATCTGTCGTTATAATATTCTCATTTTGGTCAAAAGCATATAGCGAGGAATTCCTGTCACTAAAATACTTGCCTTAAGGCAAGTATTTTAGGCCTTTTATGCTTTAGTTTTATAAGATATATGCTTTTTAATCATGCAGAATCTATTTATAGCTATTACAATAAGTTGTTTTGTATTATTTTGGTTCGCTGTACGCCACAAACTTTCTATGCGAGTTTATATCATTTGGTCGCTCTTCATATCATTTGCCGCTGTTGCAGGGTTCTTTATACAATTTCCCCCATCTTTCGCCTTAACGCTATTGGGTACAGTTATAACAATCGTCTGTTGTTCGATACTATTGGTTAATACAAAAATAAATATGTATTTGCTTTTGGCGATCCATATCTCGCGTATTCCTGTAGAATTTATTCTCTATGCTTTATTCAAAGCTAAAATGCTGCCGCGAGAAATGACTTTTATTGGCTGCAATTATGATATAGTTTTCGGAATTACTGCCTTAATATTTTTGATAACGGGCATATTCTTTCGTAAAATTTTCAATTTCCAGATTTTCAGATTATGGAACATATTCGGTATTTGCTCAGTTCTCATTGTTGTTCTTCTAGGAATACTGTCATCCCCAATTCCTATACAATTGATCGCTTACGATCAGCCAAATATTGCTATGTTACAATTTCCATATGCTTTATTGCCCAACCTGGTGGTACCCTTGGTAATCTTATCCCATATCCTGCTTTTGAGGAATTCAGTTACATCAACATTTAGATAATACGTCTATGGAAGAGCTTCTTTGGATTTCTATCCCTAAAGACCGCCATCTTTAGGAAGATCAGGCAATTGCGCACTATTATGTCCATCAATCTTCTGTGCCGCTGCAATTGAAACAACCAAATCATTCAGCATAGAGCTTGCTGCTGTCGGCGAGTTAGGAAGCAAAACCAAATTACTTCTGCTATTGGCGCCGATAGCATTCAGCGTATCATAATGTTGCGTAACCACGATTAACGCAGAGGCTTCCTGTGCATTGATATTGGCAGCATTCAGCATTTTTACAGATTCTTCCAGTCCCTTCGCAATCTCTCTTCGCTGATCTGCGATACCCTGTCCCTGTAGTTTTTTAGATTCTGCCTCAGCTTTTGCTACAGCAACAATTCGTATTCTTTGAGCCTCAGACTCATATTCTGCGGCTGTTTTTTCGCGTTCAGCAGCGTTGATTCTGTTCATGGCATGTTTGACCTGTTCATCAGGATCAATATCTGTCACTAATGCTTTAATAATATCGTAACCGTAGCTTTGCATCGCATCCTGCAATTCACTTTTTACGGCAATGGCAATATCATCTTTTCTTACGAAAACGTCATCTAATTTTGTTTTTGGAACTTCAGCACGCACAACATCAAAAACATACGATGTGATCTGATTTTCGGGATTCTCCAAACGATAATAAGCATCTTTTACGTTGTCTCTGATTACCTGATACTGGACAGAAACTTTCATCTTGATGAAAACATTATCCAGTGTTTTGGTATCAATTATGACATCCAATTGCTTTATTCTAAGATTCAGACGTTTAGATATTTGATCCAAAAACGGAATTTTTAAATGCAAACCAGCATGACTTACTTTTAAAAATTTACCCAGCCTTTCTATCACAGCAGCAGATTCTTGTTTTACCGTATAAAATGAAGCAAATAATGTAATAAGTCCAAAAAAGACTAGAATTCCTAAATATAGCATAACCTTAAATTTAATATTGGTGATATACAAACTTACATCTTTACATTGTCATTCTTATATCAATTCTCTTATTTTTCGGTAAATATCAATCGCTAAGTTATCATCCCCAAATATCACCATGGTTCATCTGATCGTACTAGGCATAATCAACGCTTTACCTCTGCAATCCTGGCATAAAGCTACCTCCGCTGATACTCCCATTTATAAAACGAAAGCAACTGCTATAACAAATACGTGAGAGTATTAAGACGATATAACTCCACAAAGGATCTTTCATCAATTCGGTCTCCGCATATGCATAACACCTTGATAGATGGACAGCACTCCACCCAAATAAAATATGAAAATAGAAACCACAAAAGACCAAAAACGGAGGAGTTATTATTTGGGCCAATCAAGCTGGACTTGATCTCTTGGGTTATCGTAAGGAAGAATAAATTGATTTCCCCTTCACCAGCGTTTCAAGCCAAATAGGATATAAAACTATATAGAAGAAGAACTTATGCATATTATTAATGAAAATCATGCTGATTTTATTTAACTTAGTGTCTAGATAATATGAAACCTAGATTAAACCTAATTGAAATCAATAGCGATTGTATATTACCATGGATGAAACGTCAGCCAAACTTCCTCTGGATAATGCTGTCTATTTTACTATTAACACTCAACCAATTCGCTCAAGGAGCAATTTCAAAAAATAAAAATAAACTGCTTCATACTGTTAAGGTTGTTTATTTTTATCCTGCTGACAAAAAGCTATCTTCCGATTGGAAAAATCGTCTCGACCGAACACTGAAAGATATCTCCTCCTATTACAAAACTGAGCTTGGAAATTCGGGATTTAAGAGTGATGGTATCTCTTTTGAGACAGACGATTCGGGTTATCGGTACCACTTGGTTCAAGGGGCGAAATCCTCAAATGATTATACAATAAATTCAGGGCGTGAAATAGAAAATGAAATCTTCGAAAAACTGGCACCTGCTATCAATCCAAACACCGAACATATCCTTGTTATTAATGCTTTAAGCCATAAAGATGAAAATGGTACCTACATCTTTCATTCGCCATACTATGGCAAGGGCTCTGCTTCCTCGGGCTTGTGCATGGTTGCAGACTGCGACCTCCTAGATCCGGCACTACTCACGGATGCAAGCACCAAAATAACTTTTACTGAGATGTTTGCCACAAATAAAGCATGTACTGTAGGAGAGTTCAACAGTTGGTACCTTGGTGGGATCGCACATGAAATGGGCCACCTTTTTGGATTACCACACGATCATGGTTTTCCAAATGAGTTCAATTCAAAAACGATCTCCTTAATGGGAGAATATGGCAGCAGGCACTACAAAGACGAAAAATGGGGTGGTTTAAAATCAGCTAAATTTTCCAAAGCCTCAGTATTTCAACTAAGTAGTCATCCCATATTTACACAGCGACCAAAACCTATCCAACAAAAAAACGAATTCCTATTACAATCATTTAAGCTATTTCAAGCTGAAAATACGACAAAATTAAAGCTCCAGTACCGTGCAGGTACAGTACCATATGGCGTTGTAGCGTTGATCCACCCTTATAATACCTCCGAGTATTTGAGCAACAGCTTTACCGCTGTAGTCAACCAGAGCAATTCTGTAGAAATTGATATTGCTCCTTTTGAAGGCAATATACCCTATGAAATTAGAATGCTGTTTTTATTTCACAACGGATCAGTTAAAGAATACCGAAAAATGGTTAGCCATAGTAACGAAGGAGATTTCCTAACCATTAATAATTTTGGTCAGGCTACCGTCAATGACCTGATTAGAGTAGTAGAAAATGACAGCCTGGATAATCAAAAACAGGCCAAGTTGAGTGTCTTAAATCAATTGTTGCAGGACGACCAACCCATCAACCTTAAAACCATAAAAAAGGATAGTATCTTTCTTTCTGACGCAGCATGGGAAGAAGCTTACGTAGGTTGGGAAAACCCAGCGAGAAATTATTACACAGCAGAATCTAATGCTTTATTTTTTCTAGAAAACAGCGCTAAGGTATATCGCAAAGGATTATATGCCCATGCACCATCCCTATATAAGTACAAGCTTGCAAAAAAGTGGCGGCAATTAAAAATCATCGCAGCTTTACGTGACGGCGCTCAAAAACCAGAGGGCATTCAATTTATCATCCGTGGTAATGGGAAAATCCTTTCTTCCCATAATGTCAAGCCCAATGAACAGCATCTTTTTGATCTAGATATAACAGGTGTCGATGATCTTGAACTCCTTACGCAAGATCAAAGCGGCAACAACTTTAATGCCTGGTCAATGTGGTGCAACCCATATCTTATAAAATAAAAAAACGACGCCCCCTATTCATCCAGTTCGTAAAGGTATTTCCAGAAGCTTACATATTCCAGAGCTGGCCTGGCAATTTGATCTCACTTCTATTTTCTTTGCGGTTCAGCAGCTCATCAAAATTTTTTGACATCACAAAAAACCGAACCTTGGCTCGGTCAATCAGGGCAAGGTAATGTGTAAATACCTTTTGTATTTCTGCTTCCGTCAGCTCAGTGCTCAACGCCACACTGTTGTCCACCTCCCGATCAAAAAGGACATCTGGCATCCCCTTGCTGACCAGTGTAACGACCTTATTTGCTGCGTGCCACGTTAAAGCAATATTGGTATGGATACCTGAAAAATTGCCGTCATCATATTTTTTTTGCAGACCATACGTATACATTGCTAACTATTTGTCAGCCTGATGAGCCAAACAAGTATCATTTTAGGTTTCCTGAATGGATTTTTAAAATAAAGTCAGCTACTTAGGCCTCACGAAAATTAACATAAGTAGACTTTTTATCGGCCCTATCAGGTGAGTTTGAAAATCATTTGCTTAACTACTCTTCGTTAGCGATAAAATGGTGATTTTCCCTATATTTAATCAACGTTAGACGACGGACATAATCGTTGACAATTTGATTCATAGATGATGATGGGTAAGGTTATTGATGTTGCCAGTTATGGCATGGTATTGCTTTCAGATTTGGATTGGCTAATCTTGGAGAACACATACGATGTAACCTAGGAGAAAAAGAACTGGGAAATAGGGATAAACAAAACTGTGCTTAGAGAAGGATTGAATACCTCTACTGATACGAGTACCATACGAATGATAAATAAGTCAATTTTTTGTATAAAGGATGAGTAAACTGCCTAAATCTTATTATAACAATACCGATACTTTATTCCTGGCAGAAGATCTGTTAGGAAAGGTACTCTATACGCAAAAAGACGGCCTGCTAACAGGGGGTAGAATTGTCGAAACTGAAGCTTACTTTGGCGTTATGGATAAAGCATCTCATGCATTTAACGGAAAGAGAACCTCCAGGACTGAGCCGATGTATCGTGAAGGTGGTGTGGCCTATGTATATCTATGTTATGGGATTCACCATCTGTTGAATATTGTTACCTCTGGTGCAGCGGATCCTCAATGCGTTTTAATCAGGAGTATTGAACCGCTCGTTGGCATTGACGTGATGGCTTTACGGAGACACGTGTTGCCAGAAAAACCCTCATTTTCCAACGGACCGGGTTCTGCGGCCAAAGCTTTGGGAATTGACGCGTCATTTAATGATGCGCTATTGACCGACGACCGCATTTGGATTGAAGATCAGGGATTAAAATACAATCCCGCACAAATCGGAAAAGCAGCACGAATCGGTATCGCTTATGCTCAGGAACACGCGGCTCTACCCCTACGTTTTTTTGTAAAGGAAAGTAAATATGCCAGAAAGTGACCATTCATTCGTCAGCCCCCGCAATTGAGTTTTAATTCATGTGAATAACTGAATTTCAATTACGTTCCATATTTTTTAACTTCACGATATAGATGACATGCAAAACAATAAAACCAAGAAACCATCATGATCAATCAAATAAAAAAATTTAAAGGCAATGCACTTGCGTTGGAATTAATAGGATCATTTACAGAAATTGATGCGTTTTTGATAGAACAACTTTTCGAAGAAAAATTGAATGAAGGTTATGCGCATGTCAACATATTGATTAAGGTTAAAGACATGTCTATGATGAAAGACATGAAATTAAAAGCATTTTTTGAAGGGGAATTATGGGGAATTAAACATTTCGGAAAAATCGGACGCTGTGCGGTTGTATCCCATTCTGATTTCATGAAGTCAATAGTCAATATTGAAAACAAGATGCTCCATTTATTTAACTCGGCTTTAGAAGAGCGATATTTTGATGAAAATCAGTTAGAGGAAGCATTAGAATTCATCGAGAACAGCAATAAAAAAATTTGATCTGCTAATTATGCATAAATCAAATGGCTTATCCTGAAAAAATTAATATAATTTAATGATAAAAAATAGTTTTTTATTCTTTTACTTTTCGCATATTAGTCCCTGTTAAATTAACCAATTTTGAACGAGTAACAAATTATCACCATGGAAAGACCTTATGATGGTATTGCAAATATTGACCAAACGTCAAATGGATACCAAATTACCATCCCAGCAAAAAAACATATGCCTGTCATAGCATTCCTTAGTTTGTGGCTGATCGCTTGGTTTATTGGATTAAATTTTGTTGGAGGCTCGTTCGTAATGGACTTTTTTAATAACGGAAATAGCGGATTAGAATTTGATCGGTTGTTTCAAGTAATCTGGTTGATTGGCTGGACTCTGGGGGGCTTATTTGTGATTAAAACATTATCGTGGTACTTAATTGGAAAAGAAATCATCGTGATAGATCGTGAGCAGATCAGCATCGCCAGAAAAAATGATATATTCTTCAGAAATAAGATATTTGATCTACGGGAAGCAAAGAATTTTCATATCGAAGAGGAGCCCTTTGAATTCGTTTTTTGGGGCCGCAGGAATGATTTGTCGTTGTTTAAAAATAGAGGGACCATTCGATTTGAATATGGTTTTAAAACAATAAAATTTGCGAATGATATGGATCAAGCTGAAGCGAATTACATCTTAGAAACATTAAGATCATCGGGATATCTGAACTCAGCCAATTTTGATTAATTTGATTAAAGAAATAGTCAGACAGACGACAATGATGCAGTTTTATTGCTTAACTTTCGGAGTAGCATGCTGTTTTTCAATCATTTTTCTGAACAGGACAAATTCTAAGACAGTGCTGGCTAGATAAACAACAGAAAACAGGAGCAGCATTTTTAACGGGTCAAGAACCATATTATATTTATAAACTCCAACCAAAATATAAATAATCAGTAAGACCAGACAAACAGCAGGTATTCCCGAAAATGTCAGAAACGATAATACTTTATTTCGGCGAATTTTTTCGATGTGATTTAGAAAAAATAATAAAGAACATAAAATCACTACGAAAAGATAAATTGTTGAAAAACCTAAATTGACAACAATGTCCAGTATAACTATAATCGTCTCCAGAAATCCTGTAGCAACCGTATTCGTCTCTGCAATAACAAGTCGGTATAGGATAAATAGCGCGATACTTATCAGTACATTAACCAACCAAAATCTGAATATAATTTTTCCCATATTACCCGTATTTTTATAATTACTGTTGTCTATTCATCAATAACACTTTCAAGTACGCTTACAAAGATATCAAGTTATTTTCCGGGAGTGATGTACGAATATAAATTCTGTCTCCGCGAATAATAATTGTTCCGCTGTCCAATAAGCCTAACGGAGGATGAAACGATGCCAAATCCCGCTCGCCCAGAATTAATCAAAAATTAACCAACTGCTAAAATTAATCGCTTGAAACTAGCCCGTTTTTGGAGGGTGTACGGATCAAGCACAGATCAAGCACGGATATAACACTGATCAGGCACAAGGGACTAGTGCTTTGAAAATGCTTTAAACGTACTTAGGAGGCACCTCCATGTTGGATAAAACGGCTATTTTTTTCCCTTCGGTAAGCATCTATAATATTTAACTTAAAAGAAATATAATTTTAATATACCACTTATATTCGAGGTCAATAGAAGGAATTACACAAGTCTTCTACGGCAAATCGTATTTGCAACCAAAATTGGTATATTGCACTACAATATAGTGTAAATTTTAAATTATCCGGATCTATTGACTGAATACCCTAAAGCAATTAAATTCAAATATTCATGGCGCAAGTACCAACTTCGGGTACTTGAAGAATTACAAGAGCATCTTAAAGATGGTCATTTACATGTGGTGGCACCACCTGGTTCAGGTAAGACAGTTTTGGGGCTTGAAGTCGCTATACGCATCAATAAACCAACACTAATTCTCGCACCGACACGTGCAATCCGTAACCAATGGATACAACGGTTCTGTGAACTTTTTCTTCAAACGGACACCGTGCCGGACTGGATCTCCAGGGATATCCGGAATCCGAAATTTTTCACCGTAGTAACCTATCAGGGGCTGCATGCTGCCTGCAATGATCAGGATGCACCGGAGCTCGGGTCAAACCTTGAGCTTATCCTAAAGGGATTGAAATCGCAAAAAATCGGTACGATTGTCGTCGACGAAGCACACCATCTTAAAAATGAATGGTGGCATACATTAACCCATATAAAGAAAAAGCTGAAGCCGACGGTTGTTGGTCTAACAGCAACTCCACCTTACGATGTCACTCCAACAGAATGGCAGCGCTACATGGACCTCAATGGCCCCATAGATGCAGAAATTTCCGTCCCCGAACTTGTCATTGAGGGTGATCTATGTCCACATCAGGATTATATCTATTTCACCAATCCTAGCCAAAAGGAAAGACAGTTTATTGCCGATTATAGGGATGGCATGCTTAAACTGTTTAAGGAGGTAAGCAGCGACAAAATCGTACTTCAGGCGGTCCAAAATCATCCGATATGGTTAAACCCGATGGATGATCTCGACTGGGTCTATAATAACCTGAAATATTACTCAGCATGCTTAATTTTTCTCCATGCCAACCAAATTCCAATTCCCGAGCTCCATATGGAGATCATCGGTGGCAAAGATTTTAAAATACCTCGCCTGGATTATGAATGGCTCGAAATTCTACTTGAATTTTATCTGTACCAGGAAAAGGTACATTTCAATGCGTTTGAAGAACACCGCAACATGCTAGAAAATAGATTACAAAGGCATGGTGCCACGGAAAGAAAACGGGTTAACTTTTCCCAAAATAGCCGTGTCCGACAATATTTGACATCCAGTATCAGTAAAATGGACGCTATTACAGCGATTGTGGATTTTGAATATGAAAGATTGGGTAGAAACCTACGGCTGGTAGTCCTTTCGGATTTTATCCGAAAAGAATTCTATGTAAGCACCGACCATAATACGCTTGAATTGAACAAAATAGGTGTTATCCCTATTTTCGAAAAATTGAGACGGGAAAATAAGAATAATAAGAAAATCGCTGTACTTACAGGATCCATGATCATTATTCCGGCTAGCACTTACGCTGCATTTCAAACCACTGCTGCTAAGTATGATATTTATGACAACGCTGCGAGCCCTGTTCCTTTTGATACAAATTACCTTTTAATAAACCAGACAGAGGGACTTAAACACGATATCGTTCACATCGTCACACAGCTATTCCAGACTGGAGAAATTGAAGTCCTACTGGGGACCAAGTCATTGTTAGGTGAAGGCTGGGACGCTCCGGCAATCAATGCCCTGATTTTAGCGAGCTTTGTCGGCTCATTTGTACTTTCCAATCAGATGCGGGGTCGGGCTATCAGAGCGCAACAGGGCAATAAGGACAAAACGGCAAATATCTGGCATTTGGTATGTGCCGACTCCACTTCCGCAACGGGCGGTGATGACCTTAAATTATTAAAGCGACGGTTCAAAAGTTTTGTCGGCGTCTCGCTGCGACAAGAACCTGAAATTGAAAATGGTATAGGCCGTTTTGATCTACCCGAAAACATAAACAACGTTGGGGAAATTTCACGGAAAAATGCGGAAATGTTGTTATTTGCTGCCGACCGAGAGAACCTCAGACAGCGGTGGAATGATGCGCTTAGCAAAGGAGTGAATCTCGTCGAGGAGATCAAGATACCTTTTGCGGAAGAACAAGATTATCAACGTGTAAAATCGTTGTATCTCAACAAAACAATTAGAAACTTACTCGCGACAGTGGGCGCTGCCTGGCTTAGTTTTGGACTTGACAATGTACAGGGATTTTTTAGAGCATTAAAAAATATGCAAAGCCTAAAAGATTTTTATATTTACATGGCCAGCTTGAGTGCAGTCGGAATGCTACTTTTCGGTAGAAATACAGTCAGGTCACTCAGACTATATTTGAAATATCGAGATATTTCCAAAGATCTCAACCAAGTGAGTTATGCACTCTTAAATGGCTTGCTAAAAGCTCATATCATACGGACTGATCGAAACGAAGTAAGAATAGAAACGCAAGTTGATCGCTCGGGTTCCGTTTACTGCCATTTAGAAGGAGGCACAACATACGACAAATCAATATTCATCAATGCACTACAGGAGATTATTGCGCCGATCTATAATCCGCGTTATGTGATTGTCAGGAAAAACAAATTTGCTTTTTTTGTCAAGCAGGAAGATTATCATGCTGTTCCGGAACTGTTGGCACGCAAAAAAGAGTTCGCCGAATATTTTAGCAATCAGTGGGAAGCACACGTTGGGAATTGTGATTTAATCTTTACCCGAACAATTACTGGCAGAAAATTGATCTTAAAAGCACGGGCGAAATCATTAGCGGCACAACTGGATGAAAACGTACTGCAGGTAAGTAAGTGGCGGTAAAGAAATAAGTTAAAAAAAAATCAACAACAGGCAGGAAATTTTGAATCGTAATATGCGAATTTTTATAAAAACGTTATGCTAAATAATACCTTTGATCTGCAAATAGAAGGTACACCTTCTGAATTTGGGGATCAGTCAATTCTCGAGAATTTTAGATTCCCAAATGGAAAAGCTTTTCCTAAATCATACAAATCCTTTGTAAAAAACTATGGATACGGGTTAGCATTAGGTGAATTTCATATTTATATTCCGATGGGCAACTATGGAGATTCATTAACTGTTAGATCCGATGAAATTAGAAGTACCTATATTGATGATGTTAAAAATGATGATATTTGGTTTGAAATAGGTCCTGACTGCTCGCTGCCAATCGTAAAGCGATTGTTTCCCTTCGCTTCCAGCGACAATGGCTACTATCTCTTTTGGGACTATGAAATTGATGTAGCAGGCGAACTGGATATTTATATAACAGATTTTAAGGGTACAGGATTTAGAAAAGCTGGCAAATCAATCGATGAACTCATTAGTAATTTGACTGGCGGTTCTATTAAAGAATTTCTCCCATTCTGCAGCCATCCACTACCGCGGACTTTCAAATGTTTAAAGAAAGTTGAATGAGCGCTATCTAACTAATCGAGCAACGCCACAATTGCAGGATCCTCGGGATCTATTTTTGGAGGAAAATGCTTCATAAGCCTGCCATTTTCATCGATTAGATATTTCTGAAAATTCCACAAGACAGCAGAACTTTCTACGCCGTTCAAGCTTTTGTTGGTCAACCACTGATAAATAGGCGCCTGCCGTTTTCCTTTAACATCAATTTTTGCTGCCATCGGAAAAGTTACGCCGTAATTCCGTTGACAAAAAGCAGCTATTTCGGCATCCTTACCAGGTTCTTGGTCTAAAAAATCATTTGAAGGAAAACCTATAATAACCAACTTATCACTGAATCTTTTATATAAGCGTTCAAGCCCCTCGTACTGAGGTGTAAACCCGCATTTAGAAGCGGTGTTTACAATGAGTATCTTTTTACCTTTAAATTGCGCGAAATCGATGGACGAGCCGTCCAACCCCTTAACTTTAAATCCATATAGCGTAGCTGATTTCAAAGCCATATCTACTTTAACGTTACCATTGGTGAATAAATAATAGGCCACACCTGCGGCGACTACCGCAACAATGAATAAAATTATAAAGAGCATTTTTTTTATTTTTTTTTGAAACATGACAATCGATATATGCACGAAACCATCCCAGAATCGTCTTTACTTAGGTCGATGAACACCCTTGGACTTGCGACCAAGGACGATACATAACAACCTTGCCGATCAACGTTGTACAAGGCAAAACGTATTCTGCAAAGTCTTATAAACGATGAGTTCAGCGTTTACAATGGATTAAAGTTACTAAAGAAAGTCTGAATTGGAAATGAAAAATGCTTTTCTGATCGGATAATAAACAGTATAAAAAACCGAATCTTCATGACAAAGATTCGGCTACACTATTAAACTATATAAACCAATTGTGTACGTTAAAGTTGACTTATTGAGGGGATGTTGGTCTATTTGGGCTTAGCCCTATCTGTCCCTTTAGCATCTTTCCACCATCCATTGTGATCCGGAGATAATAATCTGAAGAGCAAACAGTCCCATCTTCATCCATAGATTTAATCCCCAGCCCAACAGGAACATCATGTTGAGTTGCAGCTGTCTTCGCTATCTGATTGGATTCGTTGTACTCATCAAACATGGACACATAAATGCTCTTGACACCAAGCGCGGTCAAATTATAGAGTTGTCGCCACATAAAATCACCATGTTTTCGTTGCCCCTCCTGCAGTGACCCCGGCAATACACAGGGCTGATAGTCTATGTTATTTAAATTGCAAAACTGTAGATCAGCATTTTGGATATGCTGCGCATAATGGTCCACGTCTGCAATGGTTCCGATGCGGCCTACCATCCAAGGTGACAACATATCAAATGATTTGTAGACATCGATATAGCCTTGTCTCGAATCTCCTCCTGTTTGTGCCAACCTCCAGTGTGTTGGCG
Source organism: Sphingobacterium siyangense (assembly GCF_007830445.1). GTDB lineage: Bacteria > Bacteroidota > Bacteroidia > Sphingobacteriales > Sphingobacteriaceae > Sphingobacterium > Sphingobacterium siyangense. The sequence goes on from NZ_VLKR01000004.1 coordinate 81,250, forward strand.
TACCGCCCATGACATAGCAGCCTTGATCGCGAAACCACTGAATAACCTCCAGACAAACGGCTGCTGACCAGGGATGGTTGTTGTCATTAAAACCGAATCCCCAAATACCGACCACAGGCTTGCCGTTCTGTTTGGCATAGGCAGTAGACTGGGTATATTGTTTCATCAGATTTAGCCAATCATTTTTTATCTCAGCCTGCATATTAACCCAGGCAGACACATCATACATGATATAGAATTTGATACCATGTTGCTCGGCGGCAGTTTTAACTTTAGCCGTAATCGCATTACGAATAGGACCTTCTATCCCTGTGGGATTAAATCGCTGCAATGCCGCCGTGTGGATACCGTAATCCTTCATCCATTTAAATTGGACATTGACTGTCTGATCGTCAAATGAAGAAAACAGAGATGCAGGCGAACCATTGCCCAATGCCGGTAAATTGGTATTGTATTTTTTTTTGTATTCGCTGTTGTCAGGCCAAGAAGGAATATGGAAATTACCCTGGCTCGGCGTCTGTTGCCAAGCCTCAGTCCAGTGCCACCAATGTGTTCCCATGGGTGAATTGTCACCCGCACAGGAAAACCAGCCCTGGTATCCCACGGTAATCTGCCCAACGACATCGCCTGTCGCGGAAAGCCCATTGTTGCCATTCGCTTTTTTGGCCTCCTCTTTCGGGATAGATTCTTCAATCTTCTTTTCGCTCTTTGAACAGGACATCATCAAAGCGATCAACAAGAAGATTATACATACTTTTTTCTGCTGTTTAATACTCATAATTAAGTGATTTTTTTATAAATGGTTGAAGACTGGTTTATACATATTGGTTTATTTCAATGCTAGTTCCCATACTGCCTCGCTGTTCCGGAAGGCTAAATTTTTACTGGGGTTATTCTTGAAATCAAAGTTATTATGTACCATTAATGAACTATTAACAAGAAATTAATAGCTTCCATAAATCTGTATAAAATGAAAAATTATTTATAAATACGTTTAATGTGCGTACAGTAATTTTGCTGTGTATTGAAAACAAATGCTGCACCAGTTTATTTATAAAGAAGTAATTGATCTGAGCGATCCGATGAGGTTTTCTTTCGAAAAAAGAAAACAATACGTTCTAAATTCTGTATATTAAATGAACTCAATGGTCGATTTTTTTCTTGACTACAACTATTTCTTCTTTAGCGGAAGACCAAAGTTCCCTTGGGTAATCGTTATTTAATTCGAATAAATTAAACTAATATAAATCTCAATCCGATTTTCTATGAAAATTACGTTAACATTAACCCTTATCATGTTTGTACAAGTCCTATTTGGACAGAAGTCTTTAACGCCTCAATGGCAATCGGACACTACCCTAAGATCTCCAGAGTCCGTTTGGGTAGATGCAAAAAACAAAGTACTCTATGTTTCAAATACGATCGCCTTCGAACCTAATACTACGGCATTCATCAGTAAACTGGATATGGACGGAAAATTTATCAAAAGAGATTGGGTTACAGGACTCAATGCTGTTTTGGGTATAGGAATCCACAAAAACCGGCTCTACGCGGCTGAAGCATTCTCTAAATCCATTGCCGTCATCGATATAGATAAAGCAAGCATCGTCAAAAGAATTACCATCGATGGTGCTGAGCTGCTCAATGACATTACTGTTGACTCAAAGGGTATCGTTTATGTAAGTGATACGCGACTTGGAAAAATCTATCGCATTGAAAACGACTCTCCTATGCTGTATGCTGAAAACCTAAAAGGTGCAAATGGGTTGCTGGCTGTCGGCAAAGACTTGTATGTGCTATCGGATGGCGCGCTTGTTAAAATAGATCAGGATAAAAAAACTACCGTAATATCGAAAGGTATGGAAGGCGGATTGGACGGTGTCGTACAAATTAAACCCAACGAATTTGTAGTTTCTGGCTGGCAAGGACTGATCTACCATGTCAAACCTGACGGCTCCAATGCTATATTACTTGACACACGTGACAAAAAGATAAACGCTGCCGATATCGGATACGACAAATCTTCAGGTATGCTGTATGTGCCTACCGTTAGGAGTAACAGCGTTCAGGCTTACAAACTGGACTAGATGATTTAATGGATATACAGGCAGATGAAGCTTTCCACGTTTACCCCTTATACCAAGTCATTTAGAAAGGCTTTTTTGATTATTCCTTTTTTCGTTGTGATCGATGTATTTTGCGAGATTGTACAACCCCGTCTGATGTCTATCATTGTCGACGACGGAATCTTGCATAAAGATATCAACTACATTTTGAAAATTGGATTGGCCATGATCGGATTAGCGATCGTTGCTATCGTTGCCAATTTATGCAACATCTATTACTCTGCACACGCGTCGGTGGGTTTTGCGACGAATCTCCGGACGGCCTTGTTTCGAAAAATACAATCCTTTGCTTTTGCGGATACCGATTATTTCAGTTCGGCCTCGCTTACAACACGGCTCACCAACGATACCAATATGATGCAGCAAGTCATGATGATGTGCTTGCGTATGCTTCTAAGAGCACCCCTTATGATGGTTTTTGCTATCATCTTTGCAGTTTCTATTAATAAGGATCTGTCCATCGTGATGGCCATTGCATTGCCTATATTGGCCTTAAGTATTTTTATTTTATTACGCAAAGGACTCCCCTTTTTTATCAAGATGCAGCAGGCAGTTGACCGTGTCAATAGTGTTGTGCAGGAAAATCTACTCAATGTGCGGGTAGTAAAAGCTTTTGTACGACAGGATTTTGAGAAAAAGAAATTCGACAAAGTGAATTTCGATCTGATGGATGTTGCCACCAAAGCTTCGAGCATCGTTGTCCTTATCATGCCTGTCATGCAATTGGTGATGGGTTTGTCGCTTGTTGCCGTGACCTGGTTTGGCGGACAGAAAGTAATGACCGGAACGCTTGCGCTGGGTGGATTGATGTCATTTCTAAGTTATATCACGCAAATCCTTATTTCTTTGATGCTGCTTTCATTGACTTTCATGATGATTTCAAGGGCAATCGCTTCTGGCGATAGAATTGAAGAAGTTTTAGAGAAACAACCCTCCTTAACGGATACTGCGGAAGGCCTCCAAAATAGATATGCCATCACAGCGGGACGGATCGCATTTAAGCAAGTCACTTTCCGTTATAACTTACAAAGTGAAAAACCCAACCTTGACAATATTAGCTTCGAAGTAAAGCCTGCGACTACCCTAGCAATCATAGGTGGCACAGGTTCGGGAAAGAGCACTTTGGTACAATTAATTCCCCGACTATATGATGTGTCTGAAGGTGCCGTTTTAGTAGATGCCATCGATGTCAGAAATTACCAACTACAGGAACTGCGCAGCCAGATTGCGATTGTGTTGCAGCAGAACCAACTTTTTTCAGGAACGATTTTAGAAAATCTCAAATGGGGAAATGAGCAGGCAACAGAAGAGGATATTTACGCCGCTGCTAGGATTGCTTGTGCAGACGATTTTATACGCTCCTTTCCCAGCGGCTATCAGACACTACTGGGACAAGGAGGCGTCAATGTTTCAGGAGGACAAAAACAACGCATATGTATTGCCAGGGCTTTATTGAAGAAACCTAAAATCTTGATTATGGACGACAGTACAAGTGCTGTGGACATCGATACCGATCGAAAAATACGTGAAGGTTTAAAAAATTATCTGCAGAACACCACACTATTGATTATCGCGCAGCGTATTTCGAGCGTCATGCATGCCGACCAAATATTGGTCATGGAAGAAGGCCGCATTGTCGGTTCTGGATCACACGATGTACTTCTGCAAACAAATACCAGCTATCAGGAAATTTATCAGTCACAACACCTGCAAAAAGAAGAAGCCTAATGAGTACCTCAAACAAATCCATTCCCGTGAGTTTACCTGGCCCCGGTAGTTCAAGACGCATTAAAAATGAAAAGCCTCAACAGGGATTTAAAGCTTTATGGCGATTGATGCGCTACCTTTCTTCGCAACGGCTGATGCTCCTGCTGATTTTAATTTCACTTTTGCTGGGAACTGCAGGGACACTGGCAGGCAACTACCTTTTACGGCCTGCGATCAACAATTATGTCCTCAAAAAAGATATTGTTGGTCTAGGACATATTGCCCTGGTCATGATCGGAATTTATATCGCTACAGGAATTTTCAACATGTTGCAATACCGACTGACCATAAAAGTGGCACAGAAAACGATTTCTAACCTCCGAAATGATCTGTTCGACCGCATGCAGTACCTCCCTTTGCAATTTTACGATACCCATCAGCATGGTGATCTGATGAGTCGCTTCACCAATGACATGGATACAGTAAGCGATGCCCTAAATAATAGTATCACACAGCTTTTAATCAGCTCAATTACTTTGTTGGGGACACTCGCCCTCATGCTGTATATCAGCCCTATCCTATCGATTATTGCATTGATCATGATTCCGCTGATGTTATATCTGGCGAAACTGATCATCAACAAGAGCAAGAGTTTTTTTGCCGCCAACCAAGCTGCGCTCGGCAATGCCAATGGCTATGTAGAGGAAATGATCAGCGGACAAAAGGTAGTGAAGGTTTTTGGCCACGAAAACGCTGCCATCGAACAATTTGAGCAGCTTAATCAGGTACTGCGGGAAAAAGCAACAAAGGCCCAGTTTTATTCTGGAATGATGATGCCTTTGATGGCGAATATGAGCACCATTAATTACGCGCTGACTACCATCGCAGGTGGTATTCTAGTGATCACACGTGGATTTGATTTAGGGGGGTTAACTGCATTTTTACAGTATGCACGGCAATTTGGACGGCCTGTAAACGAGATTTCCAGCCAATACAACAGCTTACAGGCAGCTCTTGCGGGCGCAGAACGTATTTTTGCCGTTATTGACACTGCTCCTGAAAGTGAAACGATAGATCCATTGCCAATGCCGGCCCCGATTCAGGGCCAAGTGACACTATCGCATGTAAATTTTGGCTATGTACCCGAAAAACAGGTTTTATTTGATATTGACATCGACGTAAAACCTGGACAAAAGATCGCTTTCGTGGGTGAGACCGGCGCCGGCAAGTCGACAATTATCAATTTGCTACCTCGCTTCTACCCTTTGCTATCCGGGGATATTCTTTTAGACAAGACATCTATTTTTAAGTTGGATCGCAATGAACTGCGTAAAAAACTGTCTATCGTATTTCAGGACACCCATTTGTTTACCGATACGGTCATGGAAAACATCCGTTATGGCAGGCTCACCGCAACGGATGATGAAGTGATAGCGGCAGCAAAGCTTGCTGCCGCAGATAGCTTTATCATGCAACTGCCACAAGGGTATAAAACCGAATTGACCAATGACGGGGCCAATCTGAGTCAGGGACAGCGGCAGTTAATTAACATCGCCCGGGCAACTGTGGCCAATACGCCAATCTTAATATTGGATGAGGCGACCAGCTCAATCGATACACGCACTGAAATTGCTATTCAGGAAGGTATTGACCGGTTAATGCAAGACAAAACAAGCTTCGTCATTGCCCATAGACTCTCGACCATAAGGAATGCCGACGTAATCTGTCTGATCGAAAAAGGGAGAATCGCCGAGTTCGGTTCGCATGTAGAACTCTTAAAGCAAAAAGGTAAATATTATCGTTTGTATATGGGACAGTTTGACTGATCATTTCGAGGTTTTAATACGATACTCCTTTCATGACAGAAGCCTTGTTTTGAAAAATACTGCAGCTTACGAAATACAAGTTCATCGATTTTCTGAAAGATGGCTACAACATTCTGACATTTGGATACATCTGCGGGCAACTTTACACAGAACTTTGTCTCAAGAAAAAAAAGATTATGAAAGTATTTATAACTGGAGCTTCGGGCTTTATAGGTTCAGCAGTCGTTCAAGAAATGATCGATGCGGGACATCAAGTAACTGGTTTAGCACGCTCAGAAAAATCAGCAGAGATAATCGCCAATTTGGGTGCTAAGGTAATCCGTGGCGATCTTCAGCACTTGGATATATTAAAACAAGCCGCTTCAAACGCTGACGCCGTCATCCATACGGGGTTTTCCCACCATCTGATGTTTGCAAATGAATATGCAAAAGCTGCCGAAATTGATATCAATGCGATCAATGCCATGGGCGAAGTGCTGCTCGGTACACAAAAACCGCTTGTCGTTACAGCTGGAACCTTGGGTCTACCACTTATCAACGGGTTCGTCACAGAGGAAAGTACACTCCTAAATTCACCGAGAGGTTCAGAACCTGCGGCAATGGCCCTGGCAGCAAAAGGTGTCCATGCTTCAGTGGTTCGCTTACCACCCTCTGTTCACGGCAGCAGTGATCTTGGCTTTATGGCAGGCTTCACATCAAGTCTGATCCAATTTGCACGCGATCATGGTGTTTCGACCTATCCCTTAAATGGGGACAATCGTTGGCCAGCAGTTCATCGTTTAGACGCTGCAAAAGTTTTCTGCAAGGCGGCCGAGAAAGCCGAAATTGGGGCATTGTACAACGCTATTGGTGAAATTGGCATTAAAATCAGTGAAATTGCTGAACTGATCGGCACGAAATTACATTTGCCTGTTACTTCATTACGGGGTGAAGATATTGTCAAACATTTCCAATGGCTGAGCCATTTCATCACCTTCGATAGCCCGGCGACAAGTTTTGAGACACAGCAGCAATTAGATTGGTCGCCTACGCATATCGGTTTATTGGAAGATGTTCATCAGAATTATTTATAAATTTGTTATATGCCACAAAGTCGAACACAGCGTATAAAAACGATCAGTGAATTTCATCAATTAAGAGGTTTACCACAGCCTGAGCATCCATTGCTCAGTGTTGTGGACTATTCAAAGATGAAACGTTCTCCTTTGGATGATGCTTCGGCCTTATTGTTTGATTTTTATGTCATTTCCAATAAAAGAGGCATCACAGGCAAAATGCGCTATGGGCAGCAGCTCTTTGATTTTGACAACGGTGTACTCGGCTTTATGTCGCCCAATCAATTGCTGAAACTGGAAGAAAATGACGCTGTTACCAACGTAAACCGAAGCGGGTGGATGTTGCTTATTCATCCAGACTTTTTATGGAATACCACATTGGCGAAAACCATTAAAGAGCATGAATTCTTCGATTATTCGGCAAATGAAGCTTTATTTCTTTCAGAAAGTGAAGAGAAAACACTAAACGATATTATTGGAAATATCCAACGGGAATATCGAGCAAATATGGACAAATTCAGCAAGAACATTATTGTATCAAACCTCCAAACATTACTGAATTATTCGGAGCGTTTTTACAACCGACAATTCCTGACGCGAGAGAAAGCCAATCATCAGGTTTTAAATCGCCTGGAAGAACTGCTGAATGCTTATTTTTCTACAGATGGTTTGATCTCAAAGGGTCTTCCATCCGTTCAATATATCGCAGATAGCTTAAATATTTCCTCTAAGTATCTCAGCAGTTTGCTTAAAGTACTAACGGGGCAAAGTACCCAACAGCATATTCACGAAAAACTGATTGAAAAAGCAAAGGAGAAATTGTCAACAACGACACTTTCTGTTAGTCAAATCGCCTATGAATTAGGCTTTGAACATGCACAGTCATTCAGCAAATTGTTTAAAACAAAAACCAAACTTTCGCCCCTGGAATTTAGAGCCGGATTTCACTACGCTACTGAAAGCTAACGAAAACCATCGAATAACCATTGGATATGGGAGAAATGACCCATCTGGGCATGGACATTATAATTTAAGAGGTGAAGATCAAAAAAAAACAGCAGACCGCACAATGTCTATTGCCAGTTCTGCTGTTTGAATCAAAAGTTATTTTTCTTTTTGATCTTTAACTGCATCCTTAATCGCTTTTGTCTCTTCGGCAGTCTTAGCACTTATTTGATCTTTATACCTATCAAATTCATCAGAGACCTTATCAGCCACATGGCCTGCTGTCTCGCTAATTGAGGATGACACATGATCATACTCTTCTTTCACTTTATCGGCTACTTCTTCATATTTATGTTTTGCCTGCTCTTTGAGATCCCTTGTTTTTGCCTTGATTTTCTTTCGCGTTTTTCTTCCACTATTCGGTGCCACCAATACACCTACCAATGTACCAAGTGCCGCTCCCGCCACCATTGCCAGAAGTAATCCCGTTGAATTATTTTTTCCGCCGCACATCTTTAATTTCTTTAAACAATCGTAATTAAGCATATATTTCAAAATGATTATGTTGTTAAAACTCTTACAAATTCTAACAATAAAAGCAAAAGATTAGTTTGTCATATTTTAAATAATGTACAACAAACTAGATTACAGCATCACATGAATCGAAAGGCGCTAAAGATGAGCGTGCGAGAACGGCTTGGATCAAATAGATCTACTGGATTCGACTTTTTGGTTCTGCCCCCAATTCAGTGTTGATTTTCTTTTGTTTGAAGTATTGAAAAATGACTGCAATAATAAAAAGCACAAAAAGGAAAAGAAGGGTCTGTCCAATAATTGGATCATTTATATCCGTTGCCAAGGGACGTCCGACTGGAACTCTGGTAAAGGTCTCATTAACAGCAGGCACCAGCGACAAGAAAAAACTGAATGACCATAGAAAATTCTCAAAATACCGGGCCTTCGTACTACTTTTCTTTGTTGCGTGCAGCCAATAGGCCACCGTGACAAGAACCAAGATGAAGAGTGAAAAAACATGCCCGGCATTGAAGCCACCCTGTTTCGAAATTCCTAATGCCGTAAGAGAAGTGATGGCTGTCGCATAAAAATATAACTTCCCCGATAATACTTTAAGATTGATCTTGCCATAGCTGATAAAACCTAATACAGCGCCTAAAAGTGCTGTAAGACCAATAACTGTGTGGAAAACTCCTAAACCTGATAAATTCATTTTTTCTATTTTTAATGTTGATAATTTCAAAAAAATGTTCCTGTAATGTAAGGTCGTTGTCAGGCTTTCACGGCACAATCCATGGAATAACAACCCTTTAATGGAACACTACAAAGTTGCAATAGAATAAGAAAAATGGTTTTTTGATTTCGTTCAAAGATTTGATATTTTAGTTCAAATAACAGGACTACAATCTTATTGGAGAAAACTTGGTCCCCTCGATAAAAATGGAATACCATATACAAATGACCATTGGTTTTTAGTTGCTTTTAAGCTGTCGACGATAATTTGTTGGCGATATGTGGTATTTGTCACTAAAACTCTTTGTAAATGTTGCGAGGTCGTTAAATCCACAGTTAAAGGCAATTTCGGAAACACGCTGATTGGAAACCAAAAGGAGCTCTGCCGCCTTTTCGAGCTTCTTATTTTTGATGTAGCTGGCAGGTGTATCATGATATAATTTGGCAAACTCTCTTTTAAATGAAGAAACACTCAGATTATTCTGTTCCGCAAGCTGCTCAATGGTCAATTGAGAAAAGAGATTGGCTTCAATGATCTGTTTAAACGAATAGGTACTTGAAGAAAAAAGCTGTGATAATATCACCCGTATGACCGACGCGTTTCTCGTTTGGGACAGGAGCAATATAATTTCTTTTAATTTGAGCACCAGTATATCTTCATTGATCAATGAAGGATTTTCAAAATAGAACAGCAAGCCTTCCACATATTTCTGGATCAGGAAATCATTGTCAATTTTTTCTTTTGATTGGTTTGAAATGATATTTTCGGGTTCAAGCAGCAACGAGGGTAACTCTCTATCGTAAACTTTCTTCAAGGTATCTGGATAAAAAGTGACGATTAACAGCTGACAATCTTGCGTTGGATTCACATCTTGGATTCGCTTTCCAGAATTAATACAATTCAGCAATAAGGAATAATGCTTCACAATAGTTAGCTCTTCGTCATTTGCTTGGTATTGCATCTCCCCTTCCAGCACATAGAGGAAGCAAGCCTGTTCCGCTACTGGAAATTCAAATGTAAATGGTGCCTTCAAAGCAATTTTTTGCATCATCGGTCTTCCAAATAGCTCATACTTTTTGTAATCATTTACCATTGTGCCGCTCAATTTCTCAAATTTAACGATTGAGTTCCGTATAATTAAAATGATGGTTGTGCAATAGAGTCTTATTTTCTAAATTTCCGTTAAAATAGATTCATCCAATCGATGCATTTTAAATTGGTTAAACACCTGTTGATATTAGTCTAAATTTACGTCTATTTTGACACCAAGATTCTTGCAGCTTGCCTTTAAAACATGATCTACCCAAATGCATAACATAGGCTGTTTTCCTGGTTTGTTTTGATCCCAGTCTTCTTTCCAGACAATGTCGATAGTTTTCCCGTGATAGTCTAAGTTTCCGAGGTAAAAATAATCCATTTTGCCCGCAGGTATCAGTGGCTGAAGCTGAAAGCTGTTGTGATGGGTAGCCTTAAAGCCAATGAGATCTGCTATGATCATGTCAGGATAGGTTGAATGAAAATAATCATTCTGTCCACCAAATTGCTCGCCATCACTTGGTATATACCATTCACCGATATTTGGGTGGGTATAACCGTGAAGTCGGGTAAGCTTCATAATTTGTTCGTAAAGGGTCTCTTTGTCCTGCGCAGTGATTTGATTCTTATAATTTCTTAAATAGTTGCTGTATGCTTTATAGACGACCGAGTTTTGAAAAGGCCATCCTCTGCCGTTCCAGGCATAAGCCTGCTCATTGTAATAGGGGTGTTGCCTTTCGGCCGTGGTCATTCCTTTGTGGTTATTGAAACCTTTTTCAGAAGTAAACATCGCCCAAGCTACTTCATACTTTTTATTGTCCTCAGGCAGTATCATATTGAAATACCAGGGGGTATAACCAACGGATTCCCGCACCCGCGCTTCGTAATCCCGTACACCATAGGCGTTGTCACCAGCTGTTAAGGTATTAAAAAAACCATCATCTGAATTCCAAAGTGTCCGAAGAAATTTCTGCTGTATTTCCTGGCTTCTGACCTTATAGTAATCTGCTTTCGCCTTATTCTTAATCGAAGGATGTTGTTGCTGTTCCAGTCTATAGAGATTGTACAATGCGTTGTTATTTCCAAAGGAATAACTTGCAACGGATGGGCGCACCAAATAAAAATCGGGATAACCTTTGGTAAAGGCTAATGGAAAGTCCCTCGCTGCAGTCGTATTTGCCGCCTTGTCTGTCGTCCCCCAACCTAAATATAGATCTCTCCATGTACTATCGGTATAAATAGCATAAGATCCTTTACTTTCAATTAAGCCAAGTACCGCCGAAAGGCTGAATTCCATACCATCGTACAGATCCAGAATTTTGTACATGCCGTCGGTCTTCGCATTTGGATTTTTTACAGTGAATAGGCTATCCAAAAGGTGCTGATGGGTCTCCATTGCGGGTAGCATCTTTTGCGTCCAGGCCTGATCGGGATGAATTTTTAAAAATGATTCAATACCATCGACCATCCAGCTGGAAAAATGAACACTTTCGGGCCTGCTCAAATGGGTCAAAAAATTACCGTTTTCCCGTTGATTTATTTTGGAAGCTGATCCAAGCATAAAATATTCGGCATAAGATCGAAGGTATTTTGGATCACGAAGCCAACGTACATCGTAAAACTGATGCGCTGTTGGGCAGGTAATCGCTCCACTCAAGGATCCCCAGGCGGGATACCCGAAAAATTCTGTTATAACCCAATATTTCTTTGAATCATGTGGATCGTAATAATCCCGAAGATGCTTGCTGATCATCCACCAACGATAATTATACACGCGACTTAGGGTATCGTTGGAACTCTCAAAATACGGAATGTTATTGACCAAGAATTCTTTGTTGTTGGATTCGTCAAAAGCACCGTCCGATTTTGGCCGGTGCTCGTAAGCATTGAACTCCTTTATATTGTCTGTTAGGTTATTTTTTGCCACTTCCTTTAAACGATCAAGTTCATGGCGATATATCGATTCCTGCTTACCCGAAAATCCTCGATTACTCGAACAGAAAAAAAGAACACCTAGAACCAAAAAGGCTGTGCTGCTTAAAACAATAGATTTTAGAAAAACGGAGCGATGTTGTCTTTTCATGTGGCTATATGGAATAGAACGAATTTATAGTTGATCTGCTATAACTTAAAAATTAGTATTAACGTCCATCCGAAGGAATCAACAGGAGATTGATCGGCTTTCATCGCAGTAATTTTCTACAGGGCAATTCTTGATGAAGTTAAACACAAGATCTAATCCAAAGCAATAACAAACAAAGGACTAATCAACAGAATTTTTATGACAATTCAGCATGGTGGAACAAATCGGCGTAAAATTGATACAATGTATCATATTGTACCAATTTGAGCTCATACTTTATCGTTCAAAATAGATAACAATACGCTTTATCGCGATCTGAAGTTCATTGTTTTTGGCCATACTCAGATCTATTAATTCGACAATGGTAAATTTTTTCCTGGATAAATTTTTCGATATTCCGGGCTTGAGCCTAAAATATTATGAAAGAGGGCGGTATTTTCTTTGCAAAAAACCAAATATTCCCATTTTCACATAAAAAAGTATCTTTTTCATATTCTTTCTACTGCTATTCTAAGTTACATTTGCCTCATAAGTAAACTTGACTCAAAAGAAGTAATTGCTGAAATGAATGGAGATGCCTATCTCATCATTTTAAATTTCTGAATTGATTCGATAAGAATACTGTAAAAAGAATCCTACAATACTACACTGAAAAACATTTTGTGGAACGATGCTGTCGTTCCACATTTTTAATCTATTAAATCGGTCTCCACCCAACCTTCTACGGCAGCAACTTTAGCTTGCTCGCCGTCTTTTTCATACTTTAGTCCCCGGTAGTTCCTTCCGTTGTCATTTCAATTTTATGGATTGTACCGTCTGCACGGTAATTTAGGGTATCTATGCATATTGAACGGCTAAAACTGCCTCCATCTGGGTTAATCCCCCCATTATGGTAAACGAAATACCATTGGTTTTTAAAAGGGACAATTGCTTGATGGTTCGTATTGCTATTGCCTGCTATTTCATTCAGAATCCCTTTATACACATAGGGACCTTCGATCTTATCGGCCATGGCATAAGCGATCTTCTCCGGAAATTCCGTGGCATAACTCAAATAATATTTTCCATTGTGCTTGTGAACCCACGGTGCTTCCGTAAAAGCCAGTCCTTCAAAATTCAATTGCTTTACTTCGCCATCAATCTCAACCATATTTTCCTTGAGCTTTGCGTAGTAGCACTCACGGTTACCCCAGAAAATCCAGGCTTGGCCATCATCATCAATAAAAACAGCCGGGTCGATACAGGCCCAAGAATGGGAAGAAGCAAAACAGTCCTTATTGGTCAATAACGGTTTCCCCAATGCATCTCTAAAGGGACCTTCGGGTCTATCTGCGACAGCAACACCTATTCCCGACCAATTAGAGCTTATGTACCAGTAATATTTTCCATTACGTTCGGTAACGTGTCCCGCAAATGCATCGCCGCTTTTTGCCCAGGTAAAATCACTTATTCTCAAAGACACTGGATATTCCGTCCAATTTTTTAAATCCGTTGTAGAATAAACAATCCAGTCTTTCATCTTATAGCCTTGCTGACCACCTGCAAAATCATGGCCTGCATACAACCAAAGTGTATCCCCCTTGACCATTGCTGCTGGATCAGCCGTAAAATGATGCTTAATAATCGGATTTCCCTTTGCGGTAAAACGATACCTGTCATCCACATCCTCTGGAGATAGTAATTCACCGGGTACACCACCCCATTTACTATTCAGAAGACGAGACTCTTCCTTGCTAATTGAAATCACACTTCCATGTCGCGGGTTAAAATTTTTACGCAAAGCCTCAGGTTTCGAGGAGAAATTAAAAAGATCATCTGTGCGCTGAAATTCATATCTTCCATTCGCATACAGATCATACATCAAGATATAATCGTCTGTTCCGTTCAACTTAAAAAGACTCGATCCTTCGACGACAACAGAAGTGTCTGCATAGGCATCGAGATACCGGAAGTCTTCTTTCCATGGTCCTTTTAGGGATTTACTTGTCGCCTGCTGAATCCCATTTTTCACTTCTTTGCCTGCACCATCTTTTGTATTGCCCTTAAAGAAAAAATGGTATACCCCATCTTTATAGACGATATCGCCATCAATACCGCCAAATTTTGGACTGAACAATAAGGTAGGTTCCCTTTCAAATCCGCTAAAATCTTTATTCGCATAGGCTGCATAAAAATCAAGTTTATCGTTCTCATATGATTTCACCGTAAAATATACAAGGTATTTTTTCGCAACTGGATCATAGATCGTCTGCGGTGCCCATACCCATTTTACGTTTTTAAATTTTTTAGGGTATAATTTTGCCAGATCAACAGTATTGTGTTTCCAATCCGTCAGGTTATCAGATCGCATCAGAATAATACCAGGATTACTTCCCCAACCATTCTTGGCGGTAAACATATCAGTTGCGACCATATAAAATGACTTTTTGTCCTCTCCCCTAAGGATGTGCGGATCACGAATCCCTCCCGTTTGGGATATATCCGCGGATGACAAAATAGGTTTATTGTTATTTAATGCAACCCAGTTTTGCGCATCCTGACTGACTGCAAATCGCAATTGCTCTTGTGTATTTTTATCCCCCGAACCCTCAAAATAAGCAAAAAGATAACCCGCCGCCTTATCTGCATCGTATATTTTTTGCGCTATGACATTAGTAAAACTCATTAATGCAATACTCAATACCCCCATTTGTTTTAGTTTCATGTCGGATCAATTTTTAGGTTTTTCTAAATGTTAATTTGTCAAGCAAACCTTCTTTATTAAAACTTAACCATGGATTTTTAATGCACAAATTCCAAATTATCTTGATCTCGAAAGGATATTCAACACGAATTTAAATTTGCTCAAAAACACTTTTCCACGATGCTTTAGTAGAATACGATACGAGGCTTACTTTTTATTAATGTTAAATATACACTTATTATTCAAATAGGCGGTATTTTTTATGATAAGTATCGTTTAAAACGGGACATTTTCCAAGGGTAAAAGTCTTGAATCCGAGATAGCTGCAATCCGATGCCCTATAATCTTCATATAAGCTGGATTTTGTTCAAATGAAAAAAAATCGGACACACTTTTCTGTTTAATCAGCATACAGATATCCCACTGTTCCTGATCGGGCCCTATCAGAAACCGGTCACCATGCCCAACAAAAAGTAGCTCACCGCCGCTTTCTTCCACAAAAGGTTTGGCTAGCTTTATATAATTCATAAAAGCATCGTATCCCGAAATTTCTTTGATTGGTGCAATCTCCGGAAAATTAGTATAGTCCGCGATTTTCCTCAACTGAATTAAATTGAGATTTACAATAGGACCTTGGATATTTTTCAATGCCAGATTCCTTCCGGCTTCATAACCGGGATACAAATACGTCTTTCTTGTCATATCAATAGATACTTGTTGTTTCACTCACTTTACTTTTCAACTCAGTTGCGGCGTGAAGTACGACTTTTTTATAAGCAGTGATTTTGTCGTTTTCAAATGGAATAATAACTGCATTTTCAAACAGGAAATTTCCCTCACCCAATCGGTTCCAATCCGCCTGCAAGTTTTTGTTGTCAAATTGCCCCATGTTTAACATAAATCTGATTCTGTTGGAAAGAGCGGTTAAATTCAGGCTATCTGCGATATGTATTTTATTTTCGGCCCTATTGTAAATTGTTAAAACTCCCATCAATGGTTTACTTTCCAGGAATTCGGATTTCAATTGTTTTTTATCTACTTTGTTCATGTGCTTTTAAATTAAAATTATAAATCACCACCCAATGATTTCAATTGCGCAGCAAAAATAAGGAGATCTGTTACGGCCATTCCGTCCAATAGCTTATTGGCGATGTGCTCAGCTGTAACAGTAGCCTCTTTAAAAATTCGATCACCAGCCGCGGTAAGCTTCACATAGCTGACCCGGGCATCTCTATCATTGTGTTCTTTTACAACAAGCCCCATCTTTTCCATAGGTGAAATAATCCTTGTAATCCCTGAGGCCGTTAAACCGGTACTTTCAGCCAGATCAATTCGCCGTAACCGGTTCCCGGAAGCCTGACTTAAAATATGTAGGATCATAAAGTCTGTCAGACTTAGTCCATGCAAGCTCAACCCATCAAACTTTTTGGTGATGACAGATTGAACTTTTATAATGTTCAAAATCGTATTAATTGCTTTCATATTATTATTTGCAAAATACTTGACTACTCAAGTATTTTGCAAATATAATAGTTTTATTTAAATGGTTGAACAAAATAAACAAAAGATTCTGCGAACGGGGTGGTTACACTAAAGCGCATTAATTCTATTTTCTTCGCGGGAGAAGGAGGTTTGTATAAAACTACACTTAGGTGTAGCATTGATTGACATAATCTATAATATTTTTGGACAAATTCTAATCGATAAGAAGCAAGAGCCAACAATCTACATAACATGATAAGGGTAGAATCCTCGAATATTAACAAATTTATTACCTATAGCATAGTATAAACATGACAAATTGCAAAAACTGTGGGACTGATATAACATTGAATTTCTGTCCAAAATGTGGACAGCCAGCAGTCCTTAAAAGAATTGATGCGCATTATATCGTCCACGAAATTGAACATGTCCTTCATTTCGAGCGTGGAATCTTGTACACGATTCGTGAACTTATTACCACACCTGGAAAAAATGTAAAAAAATATATTGCCGAGAACCGAAGCCGTCTGGTAAAACCCATTATTTTTATCATCATCACCTCACTGATATACTCTATAGTAAGCCATTTTTTTCATGTAAACGACAAATATGTGAGTTATTACGAATCCCAGCATTCTACCACGGGTTCGATATATCTCTGGATCCAGGACCACTATGGTTACGCCAATATCATGATAGGATTGTTTATCGCTTTCTGGGCTAAACTATTTTTTAATAAATACGGTTTTAATCTTTTTGAAATTGTCATCCTGCTATGTTTTATTTTAGGAATGACGATGTTGATCTATACTGTTTTTGCATTAGTAGAAGGTGTAACACATACAAGCGTTATGGTGCAAGCTAGCATCGTCGCTATGTTATATAGCGTCTGGGCTATCGGACAATTTTTCGATCCCTACAAAATACCCAGTTATTTAAAAGCGCTCGCAGTTTATATTTTAGGGTATCTGTCATTTACTGTCGTCATCGTTATTATTGGCCTATCGATAGACTTAATTTTAATGAAAAGATAGTTATACGGTCTTTTTCCTTGTGAGACCTAATTAAAACCAGATGGGTAAGTTTACGCTGTACACTTACCCATCATGTTACTAGTTGCCTGTTACAGATTATTTCTCAGATATCCCTGGAAGTTGTCTTGAAACTGAAGGCCGGTCCCCAGCCTATATTTACTTAATTTATTGTTGAGCGTAAGTCCCCATAATACAAATTCGGTCAGAAAATGGAGATCTTCGGGTTTCGTTTCTGGCTGATATTGCTGAATTAAAGCATGTATAGGCTTCACTTGATCCAAAACCTGCTTATACGTTGAATCGTTGAGTTCATCAGATAATTCGATCCCCTCTGATTCTGAAAACCAACGAACAATGTCGTCGTAAGGATAACGTTCGTTATCTCTTTCCAGTTTCTCAATTTTTGGAAATAAAATCGGAAAAAGGTTTTTAATCGCGTTTTCTATCAGCTGCAGTGCGACGATACCCGCCCCTTCCTGCTCGCCTTCATAAACGAGCTCAACTTTACCTGTTATCGCAGGCACAATACCCATAAAATCACTCAGCCGTACTGCAGTTGCTTGCGCACCACTTCTGAGCATGCGCAATTCAGCGGTGCTTAATAAGTTTTGAAATGCCGTAATGCTCATACGCGCACTCACGCCACTCTTTTCATCAACATATTCACTATTTCGTGCTTCAAAGCTTATCTGCTCAATCAATTCCCTAGCCAGTTCAGGGACGTATATCTGCTCCTTATGGGCCGCTTCCAAGTTCGCTTCCTGCGCTGTAATTGCCTTTGCTATCTCAACCGATGCTGGGTAATGTGTCAGTATCTGCGATCCTATGCGATCTTTCAGCGGCGTCACAATACTTCCTCTATTGGTATAATCCTCCGGATTCGCAGTAAATATAAATTGTACATCTAACGGTAAGCGTAACTTAAAACCACGGATCTGAATATCGCCCTCTTGCAATATATTGAAGAGAGCTACTTGGATTCTAGCTTGAAGATCAGGCAGCTCGTTAATGACAAATATGGAACGGTTGGCCCTTGGAATCATACCAAAATGAATCACACGATCGTCTGCATAACTCAGTTTTAAATTTGCGGCTTTGATGGGATCTACATCACCGATCAAATCAGCGACCGTCACATCTGGTGTGGCCAGCTTCTCCGCAAAACGATCACCTCGACCAAGCCAGCTTATCGGTGTATCGTCGCCTTTCTCCTGCAGAAGTTCTAGCGCATAACGCGATATGGGGTTAAACGGATCATCATTAATCTCTGAACCCTGAACCACTGGCACATATTCATCCAATAAGTTGACCATGAGCCTAGCCAAACGTGTTTTCGCCTGACCGCGAAGGCCCAAGAAATTAATGTTGTGTTTGGAAAGAATTGCTCTTTCAAGTTCTGGAATAACGGTATCTTCATAACCATGTACTCCATTGAACACGGTTTCGCCCGCCTTTATTTTTGTAATCAGATTCTGACGCAATTCTTCTTTTATTGTTTTAGGTTTATAACCCGAAGTTTTTAATGCACCAAATGTTGTAATCTTCGTGTAATCCATATATTCTTATCGTATTCTTTTTTTTCGATTTTCTTCGTAATCCTCAAAAATCATTTCGCCCAGATCCCCAAGTCCCGTGTAATAAGCCTTCCCTTGATTTGAAGCTGTAAACTCGTCGACAAATTGCTGTAGATAAGGATCCGAAGCAATCATAAAGGTTGTAATTGGTATTCCCAGCTTCCGGGCTTGCGCAGCCATACTATAGCACTTGCTAGTGATAAAAGGATCCAAGCCCATAGGATTTTTATAATAAGTACCGTCCGGCATATTTAAACAGCTCGGTTTCCCATCGGTTATCATAAATATTTGCTTATTCGCATGCCGTTTTCGCCTTAGTAAGTCCATCGCTAGCTTTAAGCCTGCGACCGTATTGGTATGAAATGGTCCAACTTGCAAATAAGGCAGGTCTTTTATCGCAATAGGCCATGCATCGTTTCCGAAAACAATAACGTCAAGTGAGTCTTTCGGATATCGGGTCAAAATAAGTTCCGATAAAGCCATCGCTACTTTTTTTGCAGGGGTGATCCGATCCTCGCCGTATAAAATCATACTATGGCTGATATCGATCATCAACACTGTACTCATCTGCGACTTAAACTGTGTATCTTCTACGACGAGATCATTTTCTGATAAGGCAAACTCGCCTATCCCATGATTGATCTGTGCGTTTTTCAAGCTCTCTGTCAAAACTATTTTCTCCAGGCCATCTCCGTACTGATAATTTCTGAAATCGCCCATATTTTCGTCACTCCGTCCCTGGTGATTGGTTTTATGATTGCCTGATTTCCCTTTCCTCATTTTCCCAAAAATCTGGTCCAAGGCATGCTGACGCAAGGCTTTCTCCAGCTTTGAGGTAATATCTACTCCACCTTCACCACCAAACTCCACTTTTTCTCGGATATAACCTTTATCTTTCAGATCCGCAATAAAATCATCTATCGTATAGGCTGGAGTCGTCAGTTTGAACTCTTTATCCAATTGCCTAAGCCAGTCAATGGCTTCATCAAAATCACCTGAGGTATGGGTAATCAGTTCTTTGAAAATGTCAAATAATTTATCAAAAGGCGTTTGAAACGGCTCTTCATATTGCTTGAAGAGAAAACCTTTACTTCGTTTCGGGCTTTTCATGCATTCCTTTTATTAGTATGAGGAAGCTATCCAAATAGTGTATCGGATGCTTCATAGTATGAATTTACGAAATAATAATTTTTGTGAGCACCTTATGTCCATTTAACTTTAAAAACTGGCTATAGTATGACGCACGAGCGACAACTTCTACTGAGGAATTAGTTTCAGGCCTTTACGCTCTCCCAGTCAAAAGCCGCAAAGAATTGGTATTCCTTGCGGCTTTTTGATTCGGTTATTCTAAATACAAGAGAATTACCCTGAAATAAGTACCGATTAATAAAGCAGTTCCAACGTTGGCTTATTGGTGGTTGCTTCCCTGCTACTAAAAGACATATCATTTGTAGAAGAAGCCGCAGCTGTATTTAAAAATAGAAAGGATACTTTACGATCAGTACCGGTAAGCAATCTGTTAATGGCCGAGGTGACGTCGATGGTCTGTAAACCTATCCCTGAAACAGAAATCTTACCGACAAGTACAGTATCCATTGGTGCATTGTTCCAATTAATGCTATTTTCCAACCAAGATGTCGTGGAGGTCGTATAAATATTAATAGTCCGTTGTAGTGCTGTATTCACTCCTGCAACATACATTTTTAATTTTGCCGAACTCACTTTAGGTTTAGTAATCATCGCAATATCAAATTTAGCGTATGCTTTACGCGCGTAGGATGTAGCGTCGGATTTGATGACAAGATCAGCTGTAGTTCCATAATTTGTACTCGCATAGGTACCGTTACGGACATAGGCATCGGCAAGAGAACTTCCAGCATTGGCGACAACAGTATGCTGAAACGCTCCAACATCTGGATTACCCAATGGCAGCGCATTTCCAGCAAAATCCTCGCCCCCATTGTTACTTATAAATACACCAGCATTAAGGGCAGCCGAACCGGAACCGACATCATAACCTTTTGCAGCGTCAAGGCCGTTTCCACCAATTGGATTGACAAATACCGGATCTTCATAAAAATTGTTGTTCCGCACGATAGTTCCCCAGTTCAATGATGTAAATGTACTTGACGGAAATAAACAATTATTGTTAAACTTCAATCCGTTATCGGCCTGGGTAGACAGACTGCTAATGGTCGAGGTCGTGTAAAAAATATTATTTGAAAATGTTGCATAAGGCTTTCCTGAACTCACGCCATTCATGACGTTAAACAGGCTGGCGGTCGGATTTTTGATAAAGAATACATTATTATAAATCTCACGGGAATCGTATGTTGTTTTTTCGATCAAAAAGAGCTTCTTTAACCTTGTTGTACCGATATCGTTGACAGAAACGTTGTAGCGGACTTTAATATTCTTAGACTGGTTCATAAAAAGCATAAATCCGCCGTTATTATCATGCGAATAATTGTATTCGAAGATATCTCCATCGGTCACTGAATTGGTATCATAGCCATCGGCATCGAACGCGACTCCGTCGTTGGCCCCTCCGCCTGTCATACCATAAACCTCATTATAAGCCACCAGCGTATTCAAGCTGCCAATTGTCCAAATACCGGCATAATTTTCAGAGCCTGTGTTCATACATGCCTTATAGACCGTATTGTGTGTAATTTTACTTCCTCCCGTCACACCTGACATAACGATACCGTCGCCATAGATATATTCAATCAAATTGTTATCGATAATAATATCTTTTGATCTTGCTGCCATAGCCCTATCGCCAGTGGTCCTTATCCCTTCAACGGAACAATTGGCGACATGACAACTTTGTACCAAAGCCCCGTATATTTTACCGTCTAAGATAATCCCGCCAGAACTTTTGTTATAATTGGTCTGTCCATCGATAGCACCATTGACGTCATGGACATAACAATTTCTAATGGAGACATTGCTGATTGCTGTTCCTGCAGAACTGCCTCCAATCACGCGGATCCCCGTGGCAGCATAACTTGTCCCGCTTGGGATTGTATTCGTCAGTTCGAGGTTATTTACTTCAAAATAAGATACTTTATTAAGGTATAGCGCATTTGATCCATTCCTCTTTCCACCGCCGTTGATAATCGGACGAACATCACCGCCATATTTATCTATGATAATGGGAGCTTCAGCCGTTCCCGAATTTTTCATATGCAAAGTGTCATTCCATACGCCACCGCTCTTGAATAAGATACGGTCGCCGGGGCCAAAAACGGAGGCATTAATTTTGGCCAATGTTCTCCATGCTGTAGTTGTGCTCATTCCTGTGCTATCATCGTTTCCGCTGGGATCTATGTAGTAAGTATTGCCCACACTTGCCAGATTCGCCTTCGCTTTTGTTTTTAAGGGTGTCGGAGAATCTAGTTGAACAGACTTTTGGCAGCTCAGTAGCCCAATGACTCCAATAGAAATCACCATCATAAATTTTCTCATCATGTTGTTTTTAGTTTTATAATTTGTTATAATTTTTACAGAAGTATTCTTATTCCGACGAATACGAATTTTATAATTTGATTAATAACATTAAATTATAAATAACTTATCAACCACAAGGGGTAAAATCACAAATAAAGAGGGGTAAAATTTTAAAGACAGGTCAAAATATATCGAAGATAAATTATCGAATCTTTTTCTGCTGGCCTACATCGATATAAAAGAAAATTTAATATTTTTAGCGAACAACTACAGCCTTTATGGACAATAAAAAATTAATGGAAATAGATCAATATATTGATACACTTTCAGACACTGAGCAACAAATAATTCGTCAATTTCGGAAAGCAATATCAGAAAATGACAATACCGTTTCGGAAAGCTTTGGAAAATTCATGTCAAACCCTAATGCAATCAGCTTTAATGAACAAGGTGTATTTAAATACGGGTTAACAGTCTCGAAGAATTATATTTCATTCCATTCCTTGGTCATCTATACTAACCCCGAATTAATGGAAGAACTAAAATTAAAAATACCGAAAGCCAAGTTTCAAAAAGGCTGTATTAATTTCAAAACTTTGGATGAATTTCCCGCCTCAGTATTGGCAGAACATATTCAGGTTTCATCCAAAATAGATTTTAGCCCCATGATAAATCGTTATTTGAAAAAGAAATAAGTACCAGGTCGATTCCCAGAATTTTATTTATTCACTTTTACGCGCAACAATAGCATAGACCATCGGAATCTTATTTCCCAAATGGGCTATTCTGAATTTTTTAGGATCTAGCTCTGTCATGTTTTTAAAAATGGGATAAGGTGAATAGTCAAATTCGTTCAGGTCTTGAATGTTCAGCCCATTATGAAGTAAAGCACCAACGACCTCACTCATACTATGATTCCAGGTGACATAGGACTGCGAAATAGCGGCATCTTTATCGGCATAGGTTCCCTGCTCTGTTTCAACAATTGGAGCAATATTAAAATAGTTATAGCCAATTTTATCAAAATTGTCGTCGAACATCCAAACAACTGGATGAAACTCGACAAAAATAAACTTCCCTTTCGGTTTCAAGAAACGTGAAATTATTTTCGCCCATTTATCTAAATCAGGTAACCAAGTAATCGTTCCGTAACTTGTAAAGACTAGATCAAATTGTTCATCAAGATGATTTTCAAGCTCATACAGATCACAACAGATAAACTGCACATCAGCATGCATATCTTTCGCAATTTCGCGGGCGCTTTCTATAGCCTTGTCAGATAGGTCAACACCAGTAACTTTTGCGCCAAGTCTACTCAAAGAAATTGTATCCTGTCCGAAATGACATTGTAGGTGTAATATTTTTTTCCCACTGATATCACCCAATAATGCTAATTCAATTGAATTTAATGAAGTCTCCCCTTTTAAAAATCCTGTTAGATTGTAAAAATCTGATTTTAAATGCGTATCCGTTCTGTTATTCCACGAGTGTTTGTTTATTGCGATGTAATTCTCTTCCGGGTTCAAATCGTTCATTTTGTTTTTTAATTAAATGGTTAATTAGCTACTAAATTACAATAAAAATTAATCTCTATCGGATTCATCGTTTCCTCAATCTAAAAATAAATGTTTTAAGAAATAAAGCTTGGTGAAAATTATCATAAAGGTTCTCTATATTTAAATCGATTATCAAATACTTCCAAGTTTAAAAGGATGAGGCAAGAACAACGCCTATTTACATGAAGAAAAGAGATGACGATAAAAATATATAGACCAGAGAGCTTACTCCTAAAAAAATATATTGAATGCTTCTATATACTTGAGAAAACTGACGAAGAAAAAGCGACGGCATATTTTACGTTTCCGAGTATTTACACCATTGTGACGATAAGTGAGCAGACCCAAACGATGGTAAGCCCAAATAAAGTGATTACGAAGCATTTTCCATCCAATTCGATAGAAACAAACCTTGTATGCAATTTTAATGAACCTGTTTTAGTGTGTTACGAGGGGAAAATAAATGAAATTACCACTTACTTCAAACCTCTTGGGATAAATGCTTTTATACCCAATGATTTAAGCGATTATAACAGCGGAACATTTCCCGATTTTAACCCACACCTGGATTATAAAGATGCTATGAGATCCATCCTGTCCATAGATGACCAGGACGGGCGAATCAAGGCATTAGAACACTATTGGATATCAAAATTTTGGCCATTTAAAAATGCGTTGCTCGAAAACATAATTACCGAAATGTTAGATACAAGCAACGTCAATCAATCGATGTCAGAATTTTCGCTAAAAACAAGAAGATCGAGAACAACCATAAATAAGCAATTTGATCAACATATCTGTAAAACCCCCTCCCAATTCAAAAAAATCATCAGATTTCGAGCTGCAATTCAAAGCCACCTCGAAGATAGAAACAAAATAGGTCTGTCTTATAACCTGGATTATTTCGATCAGTCCCACATGATTAGAGATTTTAAAAAATTAACAGGATTTACACCAAAAATTTTCTTTTCCAAAATAGCTAATCTCGAACGGAGCCAGATAAAATGGATTTTTATTTAGCGGGTTTACAAAAATACAATCACACTATTTTATTAAACAGTAACATTGCTCCATAATTATTTATGCAATACGTTATGAAGCTTTTAATCCTACTTATGCTTTGTCCAGTTTTTCTTGTGGCCCAAGAAAAAACATCAGCCAAACTTGCAGCCTATATGCAGGCACAAGCTGATGTAAATAATTTTAGTGGAACAGTTCTTGTCATGAAAAATGGCGCTATTTTATTAAAAAAAGCCTACGGTTTGGCAGATTATGAATGGAATATAAAAAACACGTTAGACACTAAATTCCAGTTGGCATCGGTCACAAAACAATTTACCGCAGCCGCTATTTTACAGCTCGTCGACAGTGGGCGGTTATCCCTATATGATAAACTCAGTAAATTTTTCCCCGATTATCCAAAAGCCGATAGTATCAGCATCCACATGTTGCTGTCACACAGCTCCGGACTTGCTATGGGCTTCAAAGAAATCGCGTTAAGCAGCATAAGTCGCGATTCTGCTTATGCCGCCATCAAGAAAATTCCTTTCGAATTCTCACCGGGAGCAAAGAGCGCCTATAGTAATATCGGTTATTATTTGTTAGCAAAGATTATTGAAAAAGTCTCCGGTGAGCATTACGCTACTTTTTTAAAGAAAAATATATTTGATAAAGCTGGGATGAAGAACACCGGAGTTAGTAACAATGAATCCATCGTGCCGAAAAAAGCAAAAGTATATTATCATAATGACGAAGGTTTTATCCATAACCCCTATATCAACTGGGAGATCAACCTAGGTCACGACGGTATTTATTCAACCGTGGAAGATCTAGCCATTTGGGACCAAGCACTTTATGGAACAACGATTCTATCAGCCACAATGAAGAAAAAAATGTTCACACCATATAACTCCGAAAATTGGGGCTATGGATTCATCATCAATCCA
Organism: Sphingobacterium siyangense; assembly: GCF_007830445.1. Taxonomy (GTDB): domain Bacteria; phylum Bacteroidota; class Bacteroidia; order Sphingobacteriales; family Sphingobacteriaceae; genus Sphingobacterium; species Sphingobacterium siyangense. The sequence goes on from NZ_VLKR01000004.1 coordinate 107,004, forward strand.
TTTTATAATCACGGACATTATTTGATTGCACATGACGGCGGATTCTTTGGCACAATGACTTCTTTTAATCGATTTACTGACGACAAACTCTTTGTCACTGTCCTTTCTAATAACGGCTCAGCCTCCCATATCATAGGTTACGGCCTTTCAGCAATTGCCTTTGGTAAAGAAGTGGAAATCCCCTACAAACATCATCGCGCCAAAATAGATACAACCATATACAATAACTATGTGGGTGAGTATGGAAAAATACGGATATTAAAAATTGGTGGCAAACTCTATTATAATGATGCGGATATTGAACTCATTCCCGAGTCTAAAACAAAATTTTTCAGAGCAGACGACAACGACAGGACGATCGAATTTGTTGAAGACAAAACAGATGGCTACAATTCCATTATTTTAACAAAAGGTGGAGTTAAGGAAGTTTTCCCACGATCCAATAGAAATGAATGAAACGCTATGCATGCTGCTGGAATAACGATTTTAATCTATTATTTGAAACCTTAAAGAAAAAAGTTAAATTACACCTATATCGGTCCAGCGTTAGATCGGATATAGCGTAAACTAAATTATAAGATATTGCAACAGATAGATCAGGAACCGAAGAAAGCCAAAAAGAAACTGTTATCGAAGTCTTTTATATTATGCCTAATCTTTATGACGGCATATCTCATCAGTTTTTTCGTTTTTGATCTAAGCAGCAGTGAAAAGTTGAGTTATATTATTTTTTCACCTTTTGTTTGCGTACTGAGCTGGATATTTTTCCATTTCTTTTTGCTGGTAAAGGATACACGCAATTTGAAGTACTACTTACTGGGATGTGCCCTGATCGCATGCACTATTATTTATACAAATGGTATTTTTGATATCGATATTAGGCTTCAAAACTTTTTCCACTCCTCAAAACTGCCAAATGAATACAGCAAATATGATGACATTAACAAGCTAAAAAACCAGTTTGGGAAACATGAAATCATACTCTTCAAGGCAAGTGACCGCCCTATAGATCAGTTCTTGACTAAAAACAATGAATTAATCATTCATTGTTTAACCGATGCACCCCACACTGACAGTCCATCAACAGTTATTCATACATTCTATAAACTGGATAAAGATGGCGATCAGATTGATGAATACTCCTTTAAGCAGGATAAGGATGAGGATTCAGAAGTTTTATTTGAAGGGTATTTGATCAACGTTTCCAAACATTACTTTCGCAGCTGGCCATTGAACGGAGATACTACAAAAAAAACAATTGAAGTATTCAACGCAAATCTCAACTGGCCCGCAGATCAACAAGGCCAAAAACTAAATGATATTGAAAGTAAAGCCATTTATCTGCTGTCAGAGAAAATCTATCATTCCGATCAAAGCAATTCGAAAAGCTATACGAAGCGAACTTATTTTATAGACGATAACTGGTATGTATTCTACGAAAACATATCGGATGATAATAATTTAGTCCCACAAAGCTCATCTAAGGGCCGTACCGTAAATGATCTTTTCGGTCACTGGGATAAGAATGAATGGGTAACGAATACTACTCCCCCTAACATTAGATCAGTTTATTATCAGAAAATCAAACGTGTTCGCAATAGACATGACCTCAAAACGGGGAAATATGAAAAAGGAGACCTTTGGCAAGGCTGCCTATTCTCACAGCTTATTGTCGAAAATGACACCTTAAGATTTAAAGACAGCTTATACCTGGACGAAAAATGGCATTGGTCTCAAGTAGACATCAACAATAAAAACATCGGCACACTAACCTTTGAGAATACCGACCAATTTAATGCATATGGCTTTTATGCAAATCCAGCTTTAAATTATCAACTTTTCACCAACCAACGCAATAAACTTTATTTAATCACAAAGAAGTGATTTGTAGCTTGGTGCCGCTAAATTTCGGCAAACATGAAGTGTTCAAAATACAAACCTACTTTTCGCTGTCCAAAATAATGACTATATTAGAACAAATCGCTTTTTTGTGAAAATATATCCAATTTAGCAGCCATTGGATCCTAGTTAAAAATTAAATTCTGGAATAGTAGGAAATAAATCATATGAACAAAAGGTATTTTTTCTATATTATCATCGTTATCAGCTTGTTCACTTCGTGTGGCCTTATCCATAATCTTCCCGATTCGGCTTCCCCCAATACCGGCGTAGATCCTAACCTGTGGTACTCATTTGTGGATCAAAATGGTAATTTCTACCCCGACAATTGGAAGAAAAACTATGGCATTCCTTCCAATAAAGCGGCTCGAGATCCCTATTCGCTTATGAAAATTGCCACCGACAGAGGTGACCGTGAACAATTACTCGCTTTTGAACGCAGTAACATGCTGCGTCTGTCAAAACGTATTGCTCCAAAAAAACGTGTGTTCATTTTAGTCCATGGCTTCAATGCTGATGAAGAATCTGTTGTAAAACAATATAAATATATTTCCGATCATATCGTTACAAACCCTAAAAACGATGAAATCATTCGATTTTATTGGGATGGTCTACGATCTACCTCCCCTTTTCGTTCCGCCAAAAACTGGTTTTCAGCGGCCTCTTTTAGCCAGATGGCTGGTGAATTTGGATTAAGACGTATACTGAACAATATGGCCGATAAGGATGTCTTCATCATATCACATAGTCGTGGAGCATCTGTGGTTATGAGCGCTATTTCAAATCCTGAATACAATAGCTCATTTTCAGCACAAGCAAAAGACGTTCACAATGTTGATATCGAGCGGGCAAAGCCATTGTTAGAAAACAAAAATAGAATTACCTGCATTATGCTGGCTCCAGCGATAGGACTTTCCGAGTTTCAATATACGGATACGGTAAGTAATACAAAAAAATTTGTAAATCTCAGCTCACAAGTCAAGAAAATACACATCACTATCAACGGAACGGACAAGATGTTGAAGAAGTTTTTTGGATTCTTATCGAACAAACTTAATCCAACTGATCTTGGATACAAAGAGGAAAGTTATAACGCCCTTAAGAAAAATTACAGCATCTTTTCTATGACTGATTTCACAGGAATGTCAAGCCATGATTTTAGTCGTTATATCCGAGATCCCAAATTCAAACAGATGCTTCGGGAAGAATCAATCCAAGTGCGATAAGATGTTTACTCGCTAATTAAGTCAACAAGCTATGAATCGAAACTATTCTCTCAAAACGGCCATGGTTACTTACAGAAACGGGTAAGTGTGTGCCGCTATCTTTCACAATGATGCTTGGTATCCCCTGAGCATCTTTAACAATTTCACCTTTTTCGATTTCTACAATATTGCCTAAATGAACTAATTCGCCAACTGCGATGGTATGTATAAAATCAGGGCAAACAATAGTCTTAGTGTAATACCTCTTCCCTTCGCAGATGACTTCTCCCGTTGCGTTGCAAGAAGACCGTTCAATAACTGAACATAGCAATCTTTTAGGCATATATTTCCGAATTCCTGTCTGTCTATTCCATATTTTATAGGCAGCCTCTTTCATGCTCCATAAGAGCCAAACAACAATTTCGGGATCAGGACTGTTCACAATCAACAGTTGTTCATGCTCATTAAATAGCTTTGAAACAAAGCCTCTACGTCTCCAATTACTATCTTTTCTGGACTGAACCAGGTCGATAACGTCATTACCAATCATTTTTCTTGTAACTTGCTTTCGATTATTTCGACTGCAGCTCCGACATAAAGCATACGCTCCATATCGGAATTTTCAATAACGATCCCAAATTGATCTTCGATATCCAGGACAATATCAACCAAATTTGCTGAATTGATTTGTAGATCACGCATAAAATCAGTCTTTTCTGTAAGCTGTCCAAATGCTTCTTCGTTTGTTGTGTAAGGTGCTATAATTCGCTTTAAAGCACCGATCAATTCTTCTCTGTTCATAGGTTTAGTTATCAAATTTTTTAAATATTAAGCAGGCATTTACATCCCCAAATCCGAAACTCGCTTTGGCTATAATATAAGGTTTGACATCAACTTGATGTAATGGTATTCTTGATGGATCTATCATTGCTGCAATCTCAGGATGTAAATCAGTACAATTACTGTTTCCAAATACAAATCCATGATATAATTGCAAAACTGTGGCCACGCATTCGATGCTACCTGCCGCACTGAGACAATGCCCAGTCATTCCTTTTAGCGAGTTTATCAATGGAAAATCTTTCCCTTTACGCCCAAGGGCCTCAGTCCAGTTTTCTATTTCAAAAGCATCTTTGGCCGTTGCCGTTAAATGACCGTTTATGGCATCGACATCCCATCCGGAGACACCCGAATTTTTTAGGGCTTCCGCAATACATCGGCGTACAGCATCAGCATTTGGAGCTGTCATACTGCCCGTTCCCCGTTGCCCTCCAGAATTTACTTGACCACCCAATAACTCGCCATATATCATGGCCTTTCGTTCTAAGGCACTTTCCAAATCCTCCAATAGCAGGGCTCCAGCTCCGCTCCCCGGGACGAATCCTGCGGCTGTTGCACTCATTGGGCGAGAACCTTCCGCAGGGCGGTCATTATATTGCGAACTACAGACACGCAGTGCATCAAAACCGCCCCAAATATAAGGCCCACTATCTCCAGTACTACCTGCTAGCATGCGCTTTGCTCTTCCGGACCTAATCCGGTCATAGGCCATTAGAATTGCTTCGGTCCCGGTAGCACAGGCAGAGGAATTGGTGGTCACCTGATTTCCGAGCCCTAATTTCCCACCTAAATATGCACTGACACCACTGTTCATCGTTTGGGCAACGACTGTACTGCCTAGCCTACGTGTTTGCAGCTCATCAATTTTATAAATACTCTCCCGAAACTTATCGATACCTGAGGTGCCTGAACCAAAGACTGTTCCACTATCCCAATCGGGAAGCGAATTTAAGGCAATAGGAAAACCTGCATTTATCCAAGCCTCCATTCCAGCTATGACACCGTATAATATGCCTGTACTGTTAAAACCTCTAAGCTCAAGTTCCGTGAAATATTGTCTTTTGAGATCATCCGATACTTGTGGCATTCCAGCAATCTGACAGGAAAACTGCAATTTTTCCAACTGCACATCATGTCTAACACCGGAGACACCCTCTTTTAGCGCCTGTGTAAAGGCCGGTACGCCCACTCCATTGGGTGCAACAACCCCTAATCCTGTAATAACAACTCTCTTCATAGCTCCTCGGTAATCATACCTGCCAATATTCCTTTACAAACCTCCTGTCCAGCTTCATTTTTCATCGCAACCGCACACTTTAACTTTCCAAACCTAAAATATATTTTTTTTGAAATTACCGTCACTTTTTCCTTTGGATACACGGGTTTTAAAAATTGTATTTCAGTAGAAGTCAATGCAATAGAAGAGCCCTGTATAAAGTCTTTATTGAGCAGAAAAATTCCCAAACAAGCTAAACCTATTTGGGCCATTGTTTCGATCAGAATAACTCCTGGAGTGATCGCTTTTTCATTAAAATGACCCCTATAAAAATCCAGATTTTCATCAAAGGTATAGGTACCTACAACACCTTCCGCATCGACGTGAATCAATGCGTCGACAAATAAAAACGGGGCACTGTAAGGCAATTTGGCTAATATAGAATTCAGATCCATCATTCAAATTTAGTAGGTTACCACTGTAATAAAACGCGCTGTGCCGAAAATCCAGGACCAAAACTCAGCATTAGCCCCAATTCACCGACCCGAGGACTACGTTTCATAATACGTTCGAGGACATATAACACCGTAGCGCTCGACATATTACCATACTGTGCCAGCACAGTCTTAGTATCCTCAATATCCTTATCAAATTCGGCAAAAATATCCTCGATTGTAGCGACTATTTTTTTTCCACCTGGATGAAAAATCATGTAATCAATATCTTTAATTTTAAGCTGGTTCTTCTTCAAAAATGGATGTATAACGGCGTCAAAATGAGACGCGATCACATTCGGCACTTCAACATCCAGTATCATCTGCATACCGCTGTTTGTCAGCTTAAATCCCATAATATCTTCCGCATCGTAAAAATGGTACATCTCCTGATCAAGAATCACCGGACCATTGTCTGACTCGTCGGAGGAAAGCAGACAGCAAGCTGCACCATCTCCAAATATTGCGGCACTGACCATGTTCGACATGGAGAAATCTTCCAGCTGAAAAGTTGCTGTTGGCGCTTCGACGGCAATGACCGCAGCACGTTTGCCTGGGTTGGCCTGAAGAAAATTTTTAGCATAAATAATACCTGAAACACCAGCAACACAACCCATTTCGGTAACTGGTAACCGCACAATGTCCTGTCGGAGTTTCATCGTATTGATGAGATACGCGTCTAGCGAAGGGATCATAATTCCGGTACAACTCACTGTAATAATATAATCCAGGCACTGCGGATCCCATCCTGTCTGTTCAAGGGCCTTACGAAGTGCTTGCTCCCCTAGGACCGTTGCCTCCCGACAGTACACATTATTTTTTTCTTCAAAAGAAGTCGCTGTGAAGACCTCTTTCGGATCCATAATAGCATATCGTCTTTCCACAGCAGAGCCTTCGAAAAGTTTCTTAATCTTCTTAATAAAACGAGGCTCTTGTCCATGGAGCCAGATATCCAATAGCGGAAGGATCTCTGCCGTAGCACAAGAATATTTAGGGAGTTGCTTCGCAACAGTTATTATTTTAACATTCATATCTTGGAAATTATCCACTGGTAACGAAAGGCCCATTTCCATTGGATGCTATAATTTTCTAATTTCAGTTTATTGGAGAATTGTGTAAGTTCCTCCTTTTTAAACCCACGCAGTATAGAAACAAGCCCATCCACTTTTGTCATTCTATTTAACCTAAAAAGAACAGCAATGGTTTGAAAAAGCCGGTAAGCCATTTTACTCCTTTGTAAATCATTAATGACGACCCCCAATTTTGATACGTTGACCAGACTACCTAACAAACGAAGGATTTCTTCATCGCCAAAATGATGTATGGTAAGCGTACACAGCACAATGTCATACTTGACATCTTCAAAATTCTCTTCAAAGATATCCGCACACAAATAGGATATATTGGTATAATCTTTAGACAAATCTCCCGCATAATTTATTGTATAAGGGTTGGCATCTATACCGAGCATTGAAAGCTTAATATGATGTCTATTGCCATAGTCGCTCAACATGCGAAGCATGTCTCCATTCCCACAACCCATATCCACAATCGTTATTGTTTCATTCTTGTCGCTGGTTGAAAGCAATTTTTTCACACCATTCAGCGTAATGTTATTTCCGCCTAAAAAACGATTAATCTTTGCGATCTTATCCAACGTAGTCCGAAGTTCTTCTCCTTCGAGCAGAAAATCGTCCATGATCTCATGCTCCGATGTTCTCTGTTTTGTGTTTATTCCCATTTTATTGACCTTGCATTTCCATGAGTTTGTTTAATAATCCAGCTGAGCATTTTCGGAAAAAATGAGGCAGTCTTCATTAAAACTGTGGTCCCGATTTTACAGCTTAACAGGCTCGACAGCAGGCGCCCGAATAAAAGGCGTCTTTTAAACGTTCGATTCCATTGCTTGACATAAGCCTTTTCCAATTGCTTTCGTGAATGAATACGGCCCCGGTAATATTCTAGGACAAGCGCAGAAGCTATTTTTGCACTGTGTATCGCCATGGCCATCCCATTTCCACAGAATGGATGAACAAGACCGGCTGTATCACCAATCATAAGAATATGGTTTTCTACTGTTGATTTCTTATCAAATGAAAATTGACTGATCGTGAGCGGTTTTTCAAAAAATAGCCTATTATGTTCAAAAAAATACTTAAGATGTCTGTTTTTGGACAAAACATACTGCTGATAATCACCGATGTTTTTGTACCTCTTGAACGTTTTTACATCGGCCAGATAACATAAATTTATCTGCTCATCTTCGACCTTGGAAATCCCACAATAGCCTCCTTCAAAATGATGCAAGGCAATTAGGTCATTCGGAAAATCGCCCGAATAGTGTGCCTTAACGGCCATCCAGGGAGAGGTTTTCGTTATAAAATCACGAGATAAGAGCTGATCCATATTACTGCGTTTTCCATACGCGCCCAATACAACTTTTGATCTTAATACCTGATCTTGAAACGAAACAGTAAATGTATCAGCGCTAAAGGAAATACCAGTTACAGTCGCAATCACAATTGTACAACCTTTACCTTTTGCTTGCTGATACAACAGATTATCCAACGCATAACGACTGACACCAATCCCACCCAAGGGCAGCCTGACCCTATTCACCTGTCCATCTTCTGTCGTGAACTGAAGCTCCTGAATATGTGTTGGACCTAGCGATTCAACATCCACTTGTAGCCAATGGAGGTAGGCCAAAATTTCGTTCGAAACATATTCGCCGCAAACCTTATGACGAGGAAAATCATGTTTTTCGATTAACGTCACATTTAATCCTTGTTTAGACAGATGCAATGCACTTGTAAGTCCAGCCAAACCACCACCTATAATAATCACATCAGGATTTATTGCCATATATCCAAGTTTGCTCTATATGAGTATCATCTACAAAAGATCAACGCTATACATTGTGCTTCAGCCTCCTAAATTGGTTGCCCCACTATTCAATAAACGATTCTTAATAAACCTGTCCTCGGTCTAACATCTCCCTGCATAGGGCAATATCGTCCATACGCTTTTATCAAAAGTCTATCTGATAACAGCCCTTTGCAATAAATAGTTTTTATTTGGGTGTAAAATAAAAAGCACTTTAATTTACCTGATAGACAACCGGCTTAACCACTACGGTAAGTTGAGTAAAGGAGGCGTCTACCTGAATTTATCTTCACGGTCGACAAACAATTTATCCAGAAAAAGATATCTGTTCCGAAATTCCTCAGCAGACGCCTTCACCTCAATATTCAAATTCAGAATATTCATACGTTTATCTTTTGCTGTTGTTTTCGGCCAGGTTGCGAGCCCTTTTCCATTTGGATCGCCCGTCTTGATAAAATTAATAAAGTACTGCTGACCAAGTTTTGATACCTTGTAATCGTCTTCCGTCCATGCAAAGACATCATTGCTCTGCAGATTTCCCAATAAATATTCAATATCACTCGCATGGAAAGCACCCGGTAGGGGCTGTGGGCTTTTTTCCTTAGCTTCCTGCGCAGATTTCTTGGTAATTCCCCCGGCAAGCCCGGTTTGTGCATCGCGGTATGCCGGTTGCATGGGTGGCCGCGGTTTACCGAATATATAAACGAAGACTGGCTGACCGCTATTTCTTCGTTGCAAATCAAGCCATTTCCAAGTACTATAAACGATAAAATTATCGCTACCTAAGGCAGTTGCTGACCGAATGACTTCCGCCTCTGTCTTTCCAGGATAAAGCGTGAGCACTTCGTCAGCCTGAACGCCATATTGCGCTCTTACCAACTTTTCATAATTCTCCGGAGATGGATACAATTTACCCATGTAGGCGGTATATGGAGCTTCCGTAGACGTCCAGCCTGCAAGTAGCGGGACTTTAGACTGTTCCCCGGCCTCAAAAATAGCCAAAGGAGTTTTAGGCAGAAAATAGCCGTCAACAATCAAACGGGTCGCAAAGGCCCCCGGTTCGCTGGCTTTATCAAGGAGTTCGCCCGCAGGAATTTTACGCAGTTGATCAAGCCCCTCGGCATTTATGCGCGTTGCAAACGCAGTCCCCTGTTGCTCTTGCTCAGTAATAGAGGCCGTGCCATACCGCAAGTTAAAAACACTTCCGCTCTGACCGATAGCACGTTTAAATAATCCTTTGCACAACGGACTCGTCATCTGGGCAGAAACAGACATACTCCCTGCCGACTCACCACCGATGGTGACGGCATCGGGATCCCCACCAAATGCAGCAATATTTTTCTTGACCCAAACCAAAGCTGCATGCTGATCCAGCAGTCCATAATTTCCGGAAGCATGTTTCGGCGATTCCTCGGTTAATGCTGGATGCGCAAAAAAGCCAAAGATACCAAGGCGATAGTTGACAGTAACAACAATAAGACCTTCTTTGGCAAAACTTTCACCATCATAGCGATTTTCCGATCCATCACCAGCATTGAAACCTCCGCCGTAAAAATAAACTAAAACAGGAAGTTTACCTGAACCAAGATTCTTTGGACGCCATACATTCAGGTAGAGACAGTCTTCACTGATGCCTGGTGACCGAAATCGCATGTCCCCATAGATCGGTTTCTGCATCGGAGAATAACCAAAATGATCTGCTTTACGAATGCCAGACCAATGTTCAGCAGCTTGCGGTTCTTTCCACCTCAGGTCACCTACTGGCGGTTTTGCAAAAGGAATCCCTCGAAAGGACTCTACCCCGCTTGACAAAGTAATTCCTTCTAATATCCCCTCTTCAACTTTTACCTGAGGCATTTGTGCGAAAACAAATGATGCAACCAAAAGCTGAACAACAGTAAAAAAAATATTTTTCATCATAACATCCATTTAAAACTCTATGGGTTTTTTTCTTACAGTTAAAATACAAAATAAAACTTATACCGTCATGATATTCTGTTATTTCAGCACTTGCTTGCTTGCTTGCTTGCTTGCTTGCTTGCTTGCTTGC